>SEFT01000001.1 GCA_004144175.1 Sphingobacteriales bacterium | reverse complement strand
ATATATTTATGTTTTTTTTCTAATTATTATCGACTACTGCTGCGCTTAATTGCACATTAGGCTGTGGCATTTTTTGCTAAGACATATACTAAGCTTTACAATTAATATAAATTATGAAACGATTTGTACCCTCACGATCATTAGTAGCGGGATTTATCTTATCGACCATAGCCTTATTTCAGGGAAACGATGCTTTTGCCCAACCCTGGTATCTTGACAGTGATAACGACGGCTGGGGTGACATCAATACAACTAGCATGTCTATGTCGAAACCGGCAGGCTACGTACGGAACAGCCTCGACTGCGATGACGGAATTGCTAATGGCCAAATCTGGAATGTAGTTGATGGAAGAGGGTTCTCATCAGGACAAATCTCTTATACCTCGCTAGCTACCTCTCTGACCGGAACCCCTTATATGGCTTACAGAGATGCGGCCAATAGCAATAAAGTAAGCGTAATGATGCTGAATGCAGGCAGTTGGACACCTGTTGGTTCATCTGGGTTTTCAGCAGGTGCCGCAGATAATATTTCTTTATCTATTGACAATACAGGTGTTCCATATGTTGCATATAGAGATGGAGCGGCCGGGAATCGGTTGACTGTCAAAAAGTTTGACGGAACCAACTGGGTTACTGTCGGCGTGACAGGTTTTTCCGCAGGTCAGGCTACGTTTATCTCAATGGATATAGATGGTAGCGGCACTCCTTATGTAGCTTATCGCGATGTTGCCAACAGCAGTTTTGCAACTGTAATGATGTTTAACGGTACCAACTGGGTTGCTGTAGGCGGGGTTGCACTTAGCGGTGGTGTTGCTGACAACATTTCTCTGGCTATTGACGGAGCTAATATGCCGTACATAGCCTATAGAGATGGTGCAAATGGAAATGCTGCAACTGTTAAGATCTATGATGGAGCTAACTGGGTTGGTGTTGGATCAGCAGCATTATCTGCCGGGCAAGCTACATATCTGTCACTTGCTTTCAATAGTGGCAATACGCCGTATCTGGCGTATCGGGACGCGTTCAATGCAAATAAAGCAACGGTAATGATGTTCGATGGTGCGGATTGGGTTACTGTTGGGGCCGCAGGCTTCTCTTCAGTAGCTGCTAGTTATCTATCACTTGCTATTGATCCTGATGATATGCCCTACTTGGGATATTCTACCACGACTAAAGCGTATGTTATGAAATTTGACGGTACGAACTGGGTTTCTACCGGCAACTTGGGCGCTACTCCGGGCAATGCAGACTATACATCATTGGCAATAAACAATGTAACAGGAATTCCTTATCTGGGCTTCAGAGACAAATCAAATAGTAATGCAGCTACCGTAACAGTAATGGCTCCTGATTCACTTCATCCTTCAGTTACAATAGCAAGCGATGCGGTAGCCAATACTATATGTAATGCCACCAGCGTTACATTTACTGCTACTCCGGTTAACGGAGGCGCTTCCCCGGATTATCAGTGGAAGAAAAATGGTGTAGCAGTAGGCACCAACAGCGATACTTACACAGATGCAGGCCTTAATAATAATGACACCATCACTGTAGATATAGTTAACAGTGAGCTTTGTTTCTCTGTTACACCGGTTACCAGCAACATTATTAAGATGACTGTGAAACCGATACCTGTAATTTCTGCCTTGCCCGACATTGAGAGGTGTAATGGTAGCACTACAGGTCATATCAACTTCACCTCTACAGTTGGCGGCACAACATATGCCTGGACCAACGACAATACATCTATAGGGCTGGCAGCAAATGGTACAGGTACGCGTATCAACTCTTTTGCTACCACAAACGCTATGAATACAGATATCGTAGGTAATATTTCGGTAACCCCTACTGCCAATGGCTGTACCGGGTTAGCAGACGACTTTACGATCACTGTTAAGCCAACACCAACCGTAAATACCATTACCAATCAGGTAGTTTGTAATGGAGATATGACAGACCCTATTAACTTTACCGGATTTGTAGGCAGCACTACCTACTCCTGGACCAATAATAATGCTTCTATAGGACTGGCAGCAAGTGGAACTGGTGATATTGCAGCATTTACCGCTACCAATACAACTACAACACCTGTAACGGCTACTATTACTGTAGTACCTACAGCAAATGGATGTGCCGGCACATCCAAAACATTTACTATCAGGGTAAACCCTACACCTACTATAAATGCAGTAGCAGACCTGGCACGTTGCAACGGCGCATCTACAGGCACTATTAGCTTTTCAGGAAGCGTTAGCGGTACTACTTACGCATGGGTAAATAATAATATATCAATAGGTTTGCCAGCAGGCGGAACTGGAAATATTTCATCCTTTGCTGTTACTAATGCAACAAATGCACCGGCTACTGCCACCATTAGTGTAACGCCCACTGCCAATAGCTGCTCGGGAGCGTCCGACAATTTTACAATAACAGTGAACCCTACCCCTACGGTAGATGCAATACCAAACCAAACCGTTTGTAATACAGATATGACAACTGCTGTTAACTTTACAGGCTTTGTAGGTAGCAGCACTTATTCCTGGACAAACAATAATACATCCATAGGTCTTGGCGCTAGTGGTACTGGCGATATTGCCGCCTTCACGGCCACTAATGCATCTACCAGCGCGGTGGTTTCTACAATCAATGTAACCCCTTCCGCCAATTCTTGCACCGGTACATCCAAAACATTTACCATCAGGGTTAATCCAACACCAACTGTTAATGCAACTGCAGATATGGTACGCTGCAATGGTGCTACAACTGCAACCATCAGCTTTGCCGGAACTGTAAGCGGAACAACTTACAACTGGACCAATAATACACCTTCAATTGGTTTAGCCGCGGCAGGAGCAGGAACTATTTCTTCATTTTCTGCCACAAACACCGGCAATATGCCAGTTGTAGCTACTGTAGTGGTTACGCCCGTAGCCAACAGCTGCTCAGGCACACCAGACAACTTCAATATCACGGTCAATCCAACCCCATCGATAAATGCGGTACCTGGACAATCAGTTTGCAATGGAGACATGACTACTACTGTCAATTTTGGCGGACCAGTATCCGGAACTTCGATTGCGTGGACGAATAACAGGACTTCTATTGGCCTGGCTGCGAGTGGTACTGGCGACATAGCAGCATTTCCCGGCACTAATACAGGCAATAGCACTGTAACTGCTACGATAACTGCAGTGCCTACTGCTAATAGCTGCATTGGCACGTCAGAAGTATTTACTATCGCTGTTAAGCCTACACCTACAGTGAATACAATAGCAAACCAAACTAAATGTAACGGCGCAGCTACAAATACCGTAACATTTGGTGGAGCAGTAACAGGCTCTACCTATAACTGGACTAATGACAATACTGCAATCGGGCTTGCTGCTAACGGCACTGGCGATATCACTTCATTTACAGCAAATAACAATACAAACGCACCGATAACTGCAACTATTACGGTAACCCCGGTGGCTAATGGTTGTAACGGCTTGTCTAAAAACTTTACTATCACTGTAAACCCAACTCCTACTGTAAATACCATAGCAGACCAGGAACTCTGTAATGGTGCTACAACCAGCGCGGTAAGTTTTAGCGGACCAGTTAGCGGCACAACCTATACCTGGACAAATAACAATACTGCCATCAACCTGTCGTCCAGTGGCGCTGGTAATATCAACCCGTTTGCTGCCCGGAATACTACTAACGCACCGATAACCGGTACTATTACGGTAACACCAAAAGCAAATAACTGTACCGGAACACCCGGAACATTTGATATTCTTGTGAACCCTACACCAAAAGTGGATGTTGTGGCAAGCCAGGTGCTTTGCAACGCTTCTATGACAAATCCAGTCGACTTTACAGGACCTGTTACAGGCACAGCATTTACATGGACTAATACTACAACCAGCATAGGCCTTTCATCTGGGAATACTGGCGACATTGCCGCGTTCACAGCTATTAATAATACTACATCGCCGGTAACAGCTACTATAACCGTTACGCCTTCTGCAAACAACTGTACAGGCAGTTCCCGCACTTTTACCATTAAGGTAAATCCAACTACAACTGTCAATACAATCAACAACATAGTTCGTTGTAATGGTACGGCAACAGGATCTGTGGTATTCAGTAGCCCTGTAAGTGGCACCAGCTATGCATGGGCAAATAGTGACACTTCTATAGGATTAGCTGCCAGCGGAAACGGAAACATTGCTTCATTTGAGGCTACCAATAGCACAAATGCACCTATTACAGCCACCATTACAATTACACCGACGGCCAATAGCTGCGTGGGAACACCAAACACATTTACTATTACTGTAAATCCAACACCTACGGTAGACGCCGTTGCAAATCAGGTTGTTTGTAATGGGGCAAATACTGCAGCTGTAACTTTTAGTGGCCCTGTTGCAGGTACATCATTCGCCTGGGCAAATAATAATTCAACTATTGGACTGGCCGCCAGCGGGACCGGTAATATTGGTGTCTTTGCTGCTACAAATAATGGCTTGACGCCGGTTACGTCCACTATCAATATTACACCATCTGCAAATGGTTGTACTGGCCCTGTAGACAATTTCACTATACGGGTTAATCCAACGCCTACAATGAATCCTCTTACCAGCCTTACGAAATGTAACGGGGCTGCGAGTGGCAATATAAATTTTAGCGGTGGTATCTCTGGTACAACCTACACATGGGTAAACAATACACCTTCTATCGGCCTGCCATCGAACGGTACCGGCAACATTAGCTCTTTTGCCACTGTAAATACAGGCACAGCGCCGGTTACGGCTACCATAACAGTAACGCCATCAGTAAATGGATGTCCTGGAGCATCGGGTAACTTTACTATCACAGTTAATCCAACTCCAAATGCAAATGTGATCGCAGATCAGTCCATTTGTAACGCCGCGCCAACAACAGCAGTTAACTTTACGGGGTCAGTACCAGGCACCACATTCAACTGGACAAATAATAGACCTACAATCGGACTTGCCGGCAGCGGTTCAGGTAATATATCTTCATTCACTGCGGTAAACACAGGCAATTCGCCCGTTACAGCAACGATCACTATTACTCCGTCGGCAAACGCCTGCAATGGCGCAACAGAGACATTTACCATAACTGTAAACCCAACACCTACAGTAGCGAATATTGCTAACCAGACACGATGTAATGGTGCAGCAACTAATGATATAAATTTTAGCGGCGCTGTAAGCGGAACCGTATTTACATGGACCAATAGCAATTCGACTATTGGACTTGCATCAAACGGCACCGGGGATATCGCATCCTTCAATACTATCAATTCAGGTGTCACGCCGGTAACATCCACTATAGTAGTAACCCCTACAGCCAATGGATGTGCAGGTGCCACAAAGACTTTTACCATAACGGTAAACCCAACGCCAACGATAAACCCAACTGGAGACCAAACTCTTTGTGTAGGAGCAAGCACTACTCCTGTAAATTTCACCGGTACGGTAACGGGCACTGCCTTTAACTGGACAAATGACCGTACTTCAATAGGACTGGCATCATCAGGCACGGGCAATATTGGAGCGTTCACAGCTTCTAACAGCAGTAGCGCGCCGCTTGTTGCTACTATTACAGTAATACCAACTGCCAATAACTGTTCAGGTTCTCCAGACGACTTCACTATTACGGTCAATCCAACACCAACAGTAAACAACATAGCGAATCAGACCAAATGTAATGGTGATGCTACCAATACGATCAGCTTTGCGGGTCCGGTATCCGGCACTACATTTACCTGGACCAATACGACTACATCTATAGGTCTGGCTGCTAATGGAAATGGTGACATCAACTCGTTTACGGCTGCGAACACGACGAATGTGCCTGTAACTGCGACTATCACAGTTACACCTTCAGCTAATGGTTGCACAGGTAATCCGAAGAGCTTTACCATCAAGGTAAATCCGACTCCGATCGTTACCACACTCCCTGACATCGCCAGATGTAATAGTGCGCTTACGATAGTTACCCTTGGAAGCTCGGTAGGCGGAACAACTTATCTTTGGACCAATTCTGATACCTCGATAGGATTAGCAGACAGTGGCACACGCAATATTTCTTTCAGGGCAAAAAACACAACCTTTGCTCCTGTCATTGCAACAATCAACGTAACACCTACTGCAGCTGGTTGCATAGGAGCTGTAGAACAGTTCCTAATCACGGTAAACCCAACGCCAACAATAGACACTACTTGGAGCCAGGTACTTTGCAATAATGCTATCACAGACTCTGTATGGTTTAAAGGTCCCGTGGCAGGTACAACATTTGCATGGGTAAACAACCGACCATCAATTGGGTTAGCGGCAACTGGTAATGGTGACATACCAAGCTTTGTAGCTACCAATACCAGCACCTCAAGCCTTACTGCAGCTATAAGGGTAACGCCTACTGCTAACAGCTGCGTGGGCATCGATAGTGTTTTCACGATCAGAGTTCACCCAACCCCTACAGTTCGTACAATTAATCCCCAGGTATATTGCAACCAAAAAGATGTCGATACAATTTTCATTGCTAGTCCGGTTACCGGCGCCACATTTACCTGGATCAATAGTAATCCGGCTGTAGGCATTGGTGAAAATGGCACCGATTTTATTCCTGCTTTTACAGCAACCAACGCTGAAATTGAACCAATAAGTGCCAAGATCGTGATGACCCCGAGTGCAAATGGCTGCATTGGCACCAAAGATTCTTTTACTGTTACGGTTAATCCAACACCACTCCTGAGCAGTGAAATGATGCTGCCAACAATGTGCGCCGGACTTCGCTTGAGCTATACACCTACAAGCCAGACAAGCAATACAACGTTCAAATGGAAACGTTTACCGGTCCAAGGTATTATTCCGGTTTCAAACAGCGACTCAGGCAGTATCTCTGAAGTGTTAAGGAACAATACCCTTGGCAAGTTGGATGTCTCTTATATATATACACTAACAGCCAATGGTTGTCAAAATGACGATACTGTTTCTCTTTCTGTAGAACCAAGACCGGAAGTTGCACGTATAGCAACCAGGTCTCTTACGCAAGCATGTGGCAATACATTCTTCCAGAATTTTTCGGCAGATACAATTGCGCCTCCAGGAATCGACTTCACATGGATAGGTACTAATGCGATAGTACACGCTACCAGTACAGACAAGAAGAATTGTCTTGTATCATTCTTCAATCCCGGAGAGGCCAAAGTATATCTCTATGCAAAAGTTGACAATTTCGTATGCGAAAGTATTGACTCAGTGACGGTGAACATTTCGGAAACTACGGCTCATAATCCGCGCGTTATTTACCATAATGAAAGATTCCTGTGTCTGGATAATTCTCTGGCATCTTACCAGTGGGGATATGAGCAAAAGGGTTCATTAGATTCTGTATTGTTTGAAACCGAAACAAATCAAGATTATTACGAGCCTTCTCCAGATTTCACAAACAGACACTATTTTGTAATTACGACCAAAAACGGTTGTTTCCAGAAAAATTATTATAACGCACCTACAGCCATACAGGAGATCAGGCCATTTGAAGCCGTAACTGCCAAGGTGTATCCAAACCCTGCGTCGCAACTTGTAACAATTGAAATAAGTGATAAAATGCTTACTAAGGTTACTACAGGCATCATGGATCTATCAGGCAGACTTCTGAAACAAAATGACATGGCAAATGGTAAAACAACTTTCGATATAGGTGAGTTACCTGCCGGTGTTTACACAGTAGTATGCCATAGCAACGGAACTCGTATAGCTGTAACGAAATTTATTAAGAACTAACAATCCGTCAACTTTTAAAGATGAAAAAGTTCATTCTCACTATAGCAGTATTTGCGGCAATTAACAACGTGAAAGCACAAGTTGGGCAAGGCTCTTTAGGCGATCTTGCTGCCTTTAAGCCTGCTGCGCAGATAAGCGCGAATATTATGGCGGGTCCATGGAGCCCGGGGCTTTCGACTACAAATCTTGCTACATTATATCCTAACACAGTCAATACTAAAGTGGGCGATCTTCAACACTACAACACTTCTGCCTTCGGTATAAATGCACAGTTTGGATATTTCTTTGGCTATGCCAGGCATTTCGGCCTTGGCGGAGGATTGATGTATATGCGACATCAGGGCAATTTCTACATACAGGATTTTCATGTTGAATACGAGTCTACCGACTCTCGTGGTGAAGTTTTCAGGCAAATAGTTGGTAGTGGCGCCATCACTGAAAAAATCACTGCCTCAAATTTTAGCATTCCAATTGTGGGCAAGTACCAAACTTATTTTACCGACCAGATCGGCTTCAATTTGGACGCAGGCCTTTTGCTTAACGTACAGATGCAAAACAGCTATGAAACAAACGCAACATTTGATTATGAGGCTATCTACAAGTATGACATAATCGGCGATAACAATGTAAAGGCCGTGTATGATAACTCTAATACGCCATCCAGCACTAGTTGGCTCATTACCAAGAATTCTTATACCAAGAGAAATCCAAAGGGTAACGTAAATGCTTATTTTGAAGAACAAAGACAAAAAGGGTATAACGTCGGATCAGGGATCAAACCTGACATGCCTTCAGGCAAAAAACCGTATAAGAGTGGAGCAATCGGGTTTCTGGTACAGCCATCAGTAAACTATGAGATAAGGAAGGATCTGATGCTGAATGTCGGCGGCTACTATATGATGCAGCTCTTTAGCAACGAGCAGACCGATCAAAAGTTGACCGATGCAGTAGGCACTTATGCTGGCTTGTTAAGCTCTGTAAAAAGCAGCAGAAGCAGCTCTTACGGTATAAGCGCCGGTGTCAAATACTATTTGCGCTTCAAGAAAGAAGAGCTGAACAGATAACTTATAGAATTAGCAAAAACAGGGAAGGGAGCAATGCTCCCTTCCCTGTTTTATGGCTGTTCAGCTGTTACCCGCAGCACTTGAGTATTCTATAAAATCATAAAAAAACCGGCTAATTTGCCGGTTTTCATTTTTCTTCAATCAGTATTCGTCTTCATTAAAGAAGAAATCTTCTTGCGTAGGATAGTCCGGCCAAATGTCCTCTATACCTTCATATATCTCGCCTTCGTCATCCAGTTCCTGTAGGTTCTCCACCACTTCCAGCGGTGCGCCCGAGCGTATTGCGTAGTCAATCAGCTCATCCTTAGTAGCAGGCCAGGGTGCGTCTTCCAGATGTGATGCCAGTTCTAGTGTCCAAAACATATTATATAGTTTTTTATATTATTTTCAGTTCCGCAAATGTAAGTGTTCAGATTACAAATACAAATTTTATTGTCTTATTGTTCCATTACCCCAATGCGCATTTAACAATTCTGTGTTTTTTATGCAGCTCCCTTGGTAAGCTTATGTTTTTACGACATTTTTACATCATGCTTGTTGCTGAGAACTTATTCAAAAAGTATTCCAATCTCACAGTAGTTAACGGTGTGTCACTGAAAGTTAACAAAGGTGAATTTGTGTCTATAACAGGCGCTTCGGGAGCAGGCAAAAGCACGCTACTGCATTTACTAGGCGCGTTGGATAAACCGGATACAGGAACAGTGATGATAGATAATACAGATCTCTTCCGCATGCCGGCAAAGAAGCAAGCGCAGTTCCGCAACCGTCATTTGGGTTTCGTATTCCAGTTTCATCACCTGCTGCCAGAGTTTAGCGCTGTTGAGAACGTAGCAGTACCGCTATGGATAAGTGGCAAAGGACGAAAAGAGGGCATTAAACTGGCGACAGAAATGCTGAATACCGTGGGACTGGGTGACAGAGTGGAAAACAAACCCTCTGAGCTATCGGGCGGCGAGCAACAAAGAGTGGCCATTGCGCGTGCATTGGCGAATAAACCATCTATCATTATGGCAGATGAGCCTACGGGTAACCTGGACAGTACAAATGCTAAGGCTATTCACCAGCTTTTTGTAGACCTCAGTCGCCAGTTCAATCAAACCTTTGTGATGATAACACATAACGAGGACCTAGCAAAACTGACAGACCGCACGCTGATAATGCGGGATGGCCAAATAGTAGACGAAATAAAATACAAAGCCGTACATTAACAAACCTAAAGACTAAAAGCAGCTATAAAATAGTGATTTAGAAAGAATATAATTATTCTCTTTAGGATTTTGCTAAAAAGTATATTTTTGCACCATAAAATAAAAATTGCATTAGCCATGTCTGAAATTGCAAATCGCGTAAAGAAAATCATTGTGGACAAATTGGGTGTTGATGAGTCTGAAGTAACCCCTGAAGCTAGCTTTACCAACGACCTTGGTGCTGATTCTCTGGATACAGTAGAACTGATCATGGAATTCGAAAAAGAATTCAACATTTCTATTCCCGATGAGCAAGCAGAAACCATCACTACCGTTGGCCAGGCTGTTTCTTACCTCGAAGAACACGTAAAGTAATTTTAATCGCATTTATTCAGTCATCCTGAAATTGTTTCAATGAATTTACCGTTAAAACGAGTTGTCGTTACCGGTATCGGTGCCCTTACGCCATTAGGCAATACCGTACCCGAATATTGGGAGGGATTGGTGAATGGTGTTTCGGGTGCCGATTTCATTAAACAATTTGATGCGACAAAGTTCAAAACACGTTTTGCCTGCGAGCTGAAGAACTTCAGTGCCGAAAATTACTTCGACCGTAAAGAAGCCAGAAAGCTCGACCGCTTTTCTCAAATTGCCCTGATAGCTGCCGACCAGGCAGTACAGCAGGCACGCCTTAACGACCCGGAAATTAATAAGGACCGTGTAGGTGTTATCTGGGCATCGGGTATTGGCGGTATGATCACCTTCCTCGAGGAAATGAAAGGCTTTTACCAGGGCGATGGTACGCCGAGGTTCAGCCCTTTTTTCATCCCCAAGATGATCCTCGACATTGCATCCGGCCATATTTCTATGAAGTATGGTTTCCGGGGGCCAAACTTTGCTACCGTTAGTGCTTGCGCTTCATCTACCAATGCATTAATAGACGCCTTTACCTATGTAAGAATGGGCAAGGCAGATGCCATTATCATGGGCGGATCAGAAGCAGTTGTTACAGAGTCGGGCATTGGTGGATTTAATGCCATGAAGGCCCTGTCAGAACGTAATGACGACCCCAAAACAGCCAGCCGCCCGTTCGATCTTAACCGGGATGGTTTTGTAATGGGCGAAGGTGCAGGTAGTATCGTCGTAGAAGAGTATGAACACGCCAAACGTCGTGGTGCCACCATCCTGGCAGAAGTAGCAGGTGGCGGTATGAGTGCAGACGCCTATCACCTTACAGCGCCACACCCCGAAGGACTGGGTGCGTACAATGTAATGAAGAATGCCCTGGATGATGCAGGTATGCAGCCCGAAGACATTGACTATATCAATGTACATGGCACCTCTACTCCATTAGGGGACATCAGCGAGGCAGCAGCTATACAGCGTGTATTTGGTGAGCATGCTTTTAATCTTAACATCAGCTCTACCAAATCGATGACAGGCCATTTATTAGGCGCTGCAGGCGCAGTAGAAGCTATTGCCAGCTTACTGGCTACGGTGAATGATATTGTACCTCCAACGATCAATCACTTTACAGACGATCCTTCGTTTGACCCGAAGCTGAACTTCACCTTCCATACTGCACAGAAGAGAAAGGTAAGAGCAGCCTTGAGCAATACATTCGGATTCGGCGGACACAATGCTTCTGTCATCTTTAAAAAAATTGAGGAGTAGCATTGCGGCGGTTCACATCCAGGTTCATACGCTTTTTCCACCCCAACAAGCAGTTATTACTACAGCTCGAACATCTTTTAGGGTATACGCCCAAGCACCTGCCATACTACCAGTTGGCATTGATGCACCGTTCCAAGATAGAAGAACTGGCCAATAACAACGAGCGCCTTGAGTTTCTGGGAGATGCAATCCTGGGTTCTATTGTCGCCGAATACCTGTTCAAAAAATATCCATACCAACCCGAAGGCTATCTTACGGAGCTCCGCTCACGTATAGTACGTAGAGAAACGCTTAATAACGTAGCGCTGCGCATGGGACTGCAAAAGCTGGTGCAATACAATCAGAATGACCGCGGACTTAGCCGCAGCCATATATTTGGCAATGCGCTGGAAGCTTTGATAGGCGCGGTGTACCTTGACCAGGGATTTGCCAAAACAAGGCGTTTCATCCTGAAACAGATCATCAAACCATACATAGATATAGACCTGCTGGAAAGTACCGATACCAACTACAAGAACCAACTATTAAGCTGGGCACAGAAGAACAATCACGCACTGTCGTTTGAAACGATAGACGAAAAAACCGAAGGTGCGCGCAAGATATTTACCATCGGGATAGTACTGGATGGTAAGGTAGTTGCCACCGGCAGTGGATACAATAAAAAAGAAGCTGGGCAGGTAGCAGCCAATAAAGCGCTGCAAGAGCTTAAGATACAGGAGTAACTCCTCGCTCTATTTCGTACAACACACACCTTTCAAGGCGTCTATTATCTGCCAGTAATGGGTGGTTAAATTCCATTACTTTCCGCATATCTATTTTAGACATTACAGCTTCTGACCTCTTGTTAACAGCGGGTGCTATTGAGTAAATTTTCTCCATCTCCAAGGCGTCAAAGGCATATTCCAGGCATCGTTTAGCCCCCTCTGTAGCATAACCCTTATACCACTCTGATGGTTTCAGCCTCCAGCCTATATCATTGCAAGGCGTAAAGTCTGATTCAAATTTCTGTTCAGATATACCGATGAAGCCAATTAGGGTACCTGCTTCCAGCAGGTCTACGGCAAAGTAGCAATAACCCTTATCCTGATACTGGGCCTTCATGCGCTTTATAAAGTCTTTGGTATGGTCGGACGATTGTGTGGATGGAAAGAACTCCATAACCTCCGGATCGGTATTGATGGCAGTCATTGCTTCGGCATCATCATCGCACCATTCTCGAAAACCCAGCCTTTCTGAAGTAAAAATGTATTTGTTATCAGCGCTCATATTCAAGTAGTAATAGAGCTAAAATAACACAAAGTAATTAGTGGCACTTGAAATGCTCAAATGGCTCGTGGCAGGAAGTACACTTGTATAGAGACTTGCAGGATGTAGGTCCGAATTGGCTAACCAGTTCGGTTTCTTCAGAGCCGCAGCGCGGGCAGGCTATATTGTCTTCCTCAAAAAGCCCGAGGGGGTTAGCTGCTTTTCTTAATGGCGGAGCAATGCCGTATTCATTCAGCTTACGCTTTCCATCTTCAGTCATCCAGTCGGTGGTCCAGGCAGGGCTTAGCTGCATCTCAATATTAACATGGCGGATGCCCCTGCTAATGAGCGCCATGCGGATGTTCATACCTATAACATCCATAGCCGGGCAACCACTATAGGTGGGAGTAATAACAACAGTAGCAGAAGGGCTACCATTTATTTCAGACATCTTCACACCGCGAACAATACCTAGATCGAGGATAGTAAGCACAGGCACCTCAGGGTCTGTAACGCCCGATAACCATTCATACACCTGCTCTTTAGTAATACTACTCATTTCTCTCCTGATACTATTCTACCACTCCATATTAGGGTAGGCACGCTGCATAAACTGCATTTCGGCCAGTATATAGCCCAGGTGCTCTGTATGGCGACCTTCTTTGCCACCTTCCTGCATCCAGTTTATTTGCGGCGTAGTTAGTGTAGCCTCGTCCAATACCATCTTCACACGCGCTTCGTATTGCGCTTTAATGGCATCCAGGTCTACCCCAATGCCGGCTTCCAGCATTTGCTTGTCTAAAGCCGCCACCTTTACCAACTCGCCCATATAAGCCCATCTGTCGTTAATGGCATCCTGCATACGGCGGTGGCTTTCTTCCGTACCGTCGCCCAGGCGTATAATCCACTCACTGCTCCAGCGCAGGTGGTAGGTCACTTCCTTCAACGATTTCTCAGCAACAGCAGCTAATTGTTCATCACTGCTTTTTTGCAGTGCTGTATAGAAGAAGAAGCTAAACGTATCGTAGAAGAAGGAACGGGCCACCGTGTATGCCCAGTCTTTATTTGGCTGCTCTACCAACAGTACATTACGGAAATCCCAGCCATCGCGCAGATAAGCCAGGTCGTCTTCGTCAATAGCTGCTCCCGAGCTGATAACCTGCTGTAGCTGTGCCGACGAAAACACCTCGGCTTTTTCCTCAGCTGTCAGTGCGTTGAACTGCTGTGCCGCATACTGGTACAGGCTGCGCGCCTGCCCAAGATGGTCAAGCGCAGTATTGGTCAGGGCTATGTCCTGCTCCAGTACCGGCCCGTGCCCGCACCATTCGCTGATGCGGTGTCCAAGTATCAGTGCATTATCTGCTATCTGTAATGTATATAGTAAGCGTTGGATGTTCATTGAAAAGGTATTGACGCAGTACAAAACTGCGATAACAGACTACATGTGCTTCAGCTCTATCGGCAGGTCGTAAAACGTAGGGTGGCGATATATTTTATCAGTCGCCGGTTCGTACATCGATGATGATTCACCCGGGTCAGAAGCATGGATATTGTTGCTCTCTACTACCCATATGCTTACACCTTCCATACGGCGGGTGTATACATCCCTTGCATTCTCTATAGCCATTTCGGCATCGGCTGCATGGAGGCTGCCGGCATGTTTATGATCAAGGCCTGCCTTACTGCGGATAAACACTTCCCACAAAGGCCATTCGTTTTTATTCTCAGTTACCATTAGTAATTAGCTGATTTGATGATTAGCAAATTAGCTGATGGCTCTTGGTGTTGCTTAGAAATTGACCGTAGTCAATCAGCTAATCATCACATCAGCTAATCAGCTAATCGAAATTATGCTGCTTCTTTTTTTGATGCTTTTTCTTTACGCTTTTTGGTATGGGCCAGTGCTGCTTCCCGCACCCAGGCACCTTCTTCCCATGCTTTTTTACGGGTTTCCAGGCGCTCTTTATTGCAAGGGCCGTTGCCTTTCACCACGTTCCAGAATTCGTCCCAGTTAGGTGTACCAAAGTCGTAATGACCAGTTTCTTCATTCCATTTTAGGTCCGGATCCGGAACAGTTAGGCCTATGATCCTTGCCTGTTCTACCGTAACGTCTACAAACTTCTGACGAAGTTCGTCGTTAGTAAAACGCTTGATGCGCCATCTCATGCTTTGCTCTGTATTAGGGCTTACATCATCGGGCGGGCCAAACATCATGAGTGATGGCCACCACCAACGGTTGAGCGCATCCTGTGCCAGCTTCTTTTGCACTTCAGTGCCTTTCGATAGCTGAAGCATTATTTCGTATCCCTGGCGCTGATGGAAGCTTTCTTCCTTACATACGCGCACCATGGCACGCGCATAAGGACCATACGATGTACGGCAAAGCGGCACTTGGTTCATAATGGCTGCACCATCCACCAGCCAGCCGATAGCACCCATATCGGCCCATGTAGTAGTTGGGTAGTTGAATATAGAAGAGTATTTAGCTTTACCGGTATGTAGTTGATCCAGCATCTCGTCGCGGCTGATGCCTAGTGTTTCGGCAGCCGAGTAAAGATATAGGCCATGACCGCCTTCATCCTGCACTTTGGCAAGCAATACTGCTTTGCGGCGCAGGCTGGGGGCACGGGTTATCCAGTTACCTTCGGGCAACATACCTACTATTTCGCTATGGGCATGCTGCGATATCTGGCGAATGAGTGTCTTGCGATAATCATCCGGCATCCAGTCGCGCGGCTCAATGGAAACTTCGTTATCTATTTTCTCGTCGAAATGCTCCTGAAACGAATGCACAGTCATTGATAACTATGGTTTTAATATGATTTACAAAGATAACAAGAAAGGGGCAAAGAAGTTGCCGGCATACTGTTATTACTGTGCAAATATGAACCTTAATGTAATACCTGCCCGCGTGGTTGTTATCGGGTAAGATGTGGTAACATACGGTATGCTTTGCCGCCTGTCGTAGAAAGCGCGTATGGTAAGCTTGTCATTTACGATGTAGTCCACCGAGGGAGATATAGTTATCACCTTCTGCCCACGGGTATCTACTGAAATATTTTGCGCCAGATAGTTGTTGCTGGTCTTATCGTCACGCAGGCCAATGTCCACTCTTACGTTCAGATCATTATTCAGTTTGCGTACACCAAATATCTCAAACGGCAGTATCAGCCCCCTGATGCGGTAACCGCCGCCTATCACATATTCTGTACTCTTAGTTTCACTAATCTGGTAGTCTACCAGGCTCAGGCTTACAGTACGTGTTTTACGGAATTCAAATCGCCCTGTTAGCCTGTTGCGGAAGGCTGCGTCAAAGCCAAGTAGCGGATTGAGCTGCTCTGATATAGTGATATTCGGCACCTGGAAGAATGGCACAAAGTTGCCCGAGTTAGAGTCGAGGAACGATGGAAACCCAAGGCTATAAATATCCTGATAAAAAAGCGTAGAAACGAAGCTATTCATAGCCATCGTACCGGTATATCCGTGGTTCACTACCAGGTTGGTCATAATCTTACTAACGGCGGGTATTTTAGTAAGGCCATTATAAGTAATACGCCAGTTAGGCATAGGCAAGAAGTAGCGGAACGGATTGCTGCGCACATTCTGGGTAGCCTTATTGTCTATCATCGCTACATCGTTAGCACTTTTACCAGTATATGCTGCCAGAAATGATGGCACCAATACATCCTGCGCATAGCGGTTGTAACCTTTTTTATAAGCAGGATCGTTCGGGTCGGGTATATTACCTGCGTATGGGTTACTTGCGCCAAGTCGGCTGGAAACGACCTCACGATTGCGAAGGAAATCCTGATAAACGCTGGAATTAATACCTCCCGACGACTTAAACATGGTTTTGAGGCCTATATACGACACAGAGAAAGATCCTGTTTCATAAGGGTTATTATGCGTAAAGCTACCATTGCCCCCTAGCGACGTGTCCTTAAATAGTTCGTTATACGCTTTGCTGAAAGTTTGCGTCAGGCTTACGTCGATGCGGAAATCCTGTATAGGCTCCAGCGTAGCATTTGCATTGATGCTTTGAGAATACTGTTGCTGAAACTGGGCATTGAATAAGCTATCGCGGCTTAAGCGGCTGGCTGAAGCCTGTGTTTCGAGCCAGGCGCGGTCAGGTTGATAACCGTAGATGAAGTTGAACCCGGGAGCACCGCTGTAGTCATTGATACCGAGTATGCGCGTACTATCCATGTAGCCCGGCAATAGTGTACCTGAATTCTCCGTATAGTTTAATGTGGTACGTTTTACCATTGTAAGCATCCTGCCGCCGAAGCGCTCCCATGTGCCAACCTCAGGTGTAGTATTACGGCGTTTATTGCGGGCAGCTATACGGTCCTTTTTACGTTTAGCCTTATCAGCGGCTTTCTTGGCTACTTCTGCGGCCTTTTGTGCCTTACGAACGGA
Organism: Sphingobacteriales bacterium; assembly: GCA_004144175.1. Taxonomy (GTDB): domain Bacteria; phylum Bacteroidota; class Bacteroidia; order Chitinophagales; family Chitinophagaceae; genus Polluticoccus. Next base: position 313,873 of record SEFT01000001.1, on the reverse strand, counting down.
GTCTAGCTGCACATTCGTGAGCTTGGATGTGTTTTCTGCGATATTGGTAGAATCATTTTTCCTCGCCTTGCCCTTCGTCAGATCTATCGCCTTATCGCCTGCTGCCGATGCTTTGTCTTCACCAGGTTTAGAAGGGCGTAATGTTGACTTTTGTTTTGCTTCGTCTTCTTTCTTCTGCTGCTCCCTCATCCTGTCGAGCGAAGAGCGTGGCTGGTTAACAGCGCGCAGCCATCGATTCTTCTGGTACAGCTGGGCAAAGTTCATTTCGCCATTTATCTGTTTAGTTTGGGTATTACCTATCGTATTACCTAAACCTGCCGCAAGTCGCGATGCAGCGGTCCAGCTGTAGTTTGCTCCATACTGAAAGCGCACACTGGTCCAGTCGGTGATTGGCAGCTTTTGCAGCGGTAAGTTGTAGCTAGCGTTGAATGATTGTGTATAATAAGTATTACGGCCAAATGTTTGAATTCTTTCCCATAATGTGTCACGTTTTTCAGGCGTATTGATCCGACCGTATGGCTCATCGATACGAGAGTTGTTAGTAGCGGAGTAGTCGAACGATAGCGAACGTGTTAGCTCCCAACGCACATTATAAGTACGTACCCATGTGAAATTCTTGAAGTAAGTGGGCTGTATCTTAAATGCTGCATCGCCTATGTTGCGTACCTGCGTCTCATTGAATATCCTATTTAGGTCGGTACGGAACGATATATTAGCCGGTACCGGATTCAGGTTTATATCCTTGATAAGCGACATCCAGCGTGAACGCGATTTGATAGCTTTTTTAAAGGGCTCTATCGGGCGAGCTTTGATAGCATAGGCATAGCCCAGCCCAACTTTCTGATCTACAAGTTCATCACTTTCAACGATAGGGTTACGTTTGAACTGCTTGTTATAGGCATAGCTCACGTCAAAGTTCTTAACACTCCATATTTTGGGTTTGCTTTGTTTTTCGGGGTTACCAAGAATACGAACGTTCGATAAGTTGAAGCTGGAGATTGAGGTATAATCCTGTGCTGCCTTCTTAATAGAGTCGCGCCTGATGGCGTCCGGTGCGCTGTTCAGTTTGTCTTCGAATTTTACGTCGAGGTCATAAGGGTCGTACTGCGGGTTGCTTGTATTCTGAGAATAGCCCAGAAACAAAGGTAATTGCAAGCCCCACTTTCTAGGTGTTAATTTGCCCAGATTTATATTGGTCGAGGCATTATACTGATAAAAATTGTCGCGAAAACGCTGGTTCAGCTTCTGATCAATATTCCCGTATCCCTGTGTATGCATACTACCGCTCAGGTTCACATTTGCCAAATCTGCAAACTGGATACTTACCTTACCAGCGGCGGCGTAACCTGGCTTCTCATTAAGGCCGGTCATACGCATTTCATTAAACCATACCTCTACACATTTGGGCAAGCCATCGTCGCCGGGATTTCGATTTGATCTCTTAGGATTGGTGACACCTAGCATGATCGTTTTTGCATCTCCAATATTTGGATTACCTACCACTATAATGGTATTTCCTTTACTATCCTGCGACTGATACGGCACGAACGAGGGCAATCCCTGACTATTGCGTTGCGTTTTAACAGCAACCAAGTCATTCAACACAAGGTCAAGTCGGTTCTGCTCCGGCCACACCTGCTCATCACGATTGCTATTAGGTAGCGTAATAGCAAGCGGCATCTGGTACTCGTAGTAGTTATTTGTAAAGTCGCTACCTATACGAATGATAGCACGCATATCGCCATCCTTTATAGGCGTCCGGTTAGGCTGAGACTCTGCGTGTATGAACATCCGCAGACCACCGAACTGGCGCATATCCACACTCACCTCTTTGAACACAGCACGGGCATCACCATCTTTCAGGTTACATACTTGTAACGACAATGCCTGTTCATTCAATTGAACACTTTGCGCGTTTGACACTTGCGCAACCTGACGATTCACGCCCGGCGGTATCACATAGTTAACAGGCTGCCTGCCACTGTTCTCTTCAAGGCTTACCGACGACACCGAAAACTCTGTGCTCTGCTGGTCTTCTTCAGGTATATTCTCGCCGGGATTCTGCAGCGAGAACATATAACGGCGCCAGTTATTGCGGCCAAGCTCCAGGCGTGCAAAACGCATGATAACGCTGTCCTGAAAGCCGTGCAGGAATAAACGCATAAAGCGGATAGAACGGAAATCGGATATGTTACCAACCTTGCCACTGTATTCACGTATAGGTATTTTGAACTGATACCAAATCTCACGGTCCCTGGCACCATTAGGTAGCTTTACATCAACTTCAGATTTATTAATGAGGTAGTTTTGCCCTACCTGCATGTTAGGCGTAAAGTCGATACGATACTGATAATAATCTTCTGTTTCTGTAAGCGTGTTGTCGCGGTTAATGTCTTCCGACTCAGGCACAGTAGTACCCGCATTAGATACAGCCGAGTTGGCATTGGTTACGGGAGAATTGCCGTGCGGCCCATTGAAGTTTTTGTACCGCGTAAGTATGCCTACCTGGCTTTCCTCATACTGGGCATCGCGGAAGTATCTATAGTCGTCATTGGCCGGGTCATTCTGAATGCGCTGCAAGGCAACAGGGTCTGTAACCTTATTTCTCGCTATTTCAACAAAGTTTTTAAAGAACTCACTTTCTTCACCGTTATCCAGGCCGTCATAACCTACGTCCTGCGTAGTACGGGATGCAGGGTCTGTATCAAAAGCACGGGTTATCTGTTGTTGAAACTTAGGTGTATATCCCCAGCGGCTTTTGTCCAGATTTGATGGATTCTTAGGATAGGTAACACCATTCTCAAAGAACTTTTTTGAGTCCTTTAGTACATCTTCTGACACATTACCAAGGTTGAGGTAGAGAGACCCTCCTGCTGCATTTGCGTCACCGATGAAAGGATCCATTACCCAAAACTCTACGAACTCTACGTTCGACTGTTCAAAGTCGCTATTGTCTATCGGGCGCATAATACCCCCCCAACGCTGGGCAGGTTTGTCTAGTCCACCATCGGGCATCAGACCAATGCCATCAAAGTTATACGGACCGCGCTCACGTGGGTAAAATGCCAAGTCGAGCGTGCTCAATGCCGACTGTAGTTGCCCTCTTTGTGCTTGTGGAAATACTTCTTGCTGTTGCACCAGGCGTATGTAGTGCTGCTTAGGGTCCTTCTTTACATATTCAGGTACACCGCCCGATTGATCGATAAGTTGCGGCTCTATGAAGTACCACGCTAGCTTCGCCCTGTTCATACCATATTCCAGGTCATTTACGAGGGTAGCCTCTTTAAAAAGCAAGTTACCATTTTTATCAGTTGCGCCTGCCGGGGTTGATGCTAAGGTCCAGGCCATAGCCGGAAACTTAAGATCGTATGAACCTCGGGTACCTTCGAAATCATCTACATAAACAGAACCTTCTGGGTCAAGTACATTAATCTGGCGAGGGTGGCTGGGCAATAACCCTGCAACCTCACCTGAAACGCTTACGAAAGACGGCGCTGTAGTAGAATAAAGCGGGAGTTTGTCGATCAGCTTTGTAAGGCCGGGAGTCTCTGACTGGTAATTCGCATCGAGACCAAGCACTGTGTTTTTGATCGGATCTTCGCCGAAAGTTGTCTTTTGCGTGAATGGCCGCTCGGATAGGCGCATGAAGGTACCACCAAGTGCCATTTTATTATTCAGGTAGTAATCGAACCTCGCCCCGGTAAAGTTTTGCTGCTGAAAGCCAAAGGTTGCATTATCCTCGTACTGCACATTGATGGGTATACCTGAATTGAGGATACCTGAATTGAGTATTTTTAAACGGCCCAATCCATAGTCTATTTGGTAGTCGACATTCTCGGCTAAGCGCTGACCACCTGCCGATACAGATACTGATCCCTGAGGGATATTAAATCCACCCAGAAATATTTCCGACGATGACGATGATCGATAGGAACCGCGAATAACATAACGGTTATTTTGCTGAAACTGACGCGCTACGGTCTTAGTGGAATCGTATAAGATATTGTACAGATATTTTCGCTCCAATTGTACACTACCCCCTAACGTAGGTTGCAAATCTTGTCCGAATGGCTCCAGCACCGGGAATATGATCTTACCCTGCTGGGTATTGATGGTAATACCCTCAACAAAGTCGAAGATACCATCGGGTGCAGGGTCATTTTGATAGTTTAACCGGTCGAGGTTGAGGAGCGTGATCAGTGGCACACCAGCCGTCGGCCCTTCCGGAATGTATCTTTTCTCCCCTCCACCCGGGTCTTGATAAAGTACGTTAAGTCTAAACTCATCCTTAGAAACGCCTAGTCCACCCAGTGCATATACGTTTTTCATCATCAGGTCCCAAATGGGTATCTGCGGATTTGCACCTGTGCTCTTCAGCAATTTCAGGAACAATACCTTTTGATCGGTAGACGTAGATGTAGCATTTTGCGAGGTTGAAGGCGGAAGATCTTCTGAAAACTCACCTACCTGAAATACTCGTCCATTATACGTATAACGGTATGCAACAGCAAGGATATCATCGGGGTTCAATTGCGTATTAAGCGATATATAACCGAGCTGAGGGTTGAATGTAAATTCAGTTGTATTCAGCTTGCGAGCCGTTGCAGTTGAAAATTCTAGCGTAGGGTTGGTACCAAGTATTCTGCCTGCGGCTGTAGTAACACCACTTTGCAAACGCGCTGTAGGGTCTTGTAATAGTCTGTCGTAAAGTTGGTTTGCACGGTTATCGGGCAGACCGTTTATAATGGGCCTTGACGCACCCGCTAGCGTTGAACGGTACGGGTTATTTTCGCCAAGGTCGATAAAACCGATAACATTACGCACGCCCTCCACCGCACCGGTACGGTTGGTAATCCACACCTCTATTTTATTTATAGTAACCTGAGACGCTACGATTGGATAGTTCTTCAGCGCATTGTTATAGTTGTTGCGGAAGTATTGCGAAAGCAGAAAGTGTCGGTTCTCTTCGTATTCATCAGCCTTTACCGCGAACTGCTGTGTCTGCGAACCGCCCTGTATCGTAAGGCTGTTTCTCTTGGAACGTTGCTGAGAAATTACGCTGGTTACCCAAAGTTTACCGAACTGTAGTTGTGTTTTAAGACCGAATAGCGATTGCACACCACTAATAAGACTACTGTTAAGCGGGAAGCTAACACTACCAGCTTCTATTTTCTTTATTATTTCATCTTCCTTACCTGTGTACTCCAGTTTTTGTACGTTTTGGTAGTCGAAGGTTGCCTTGGTGTTATTAGAGATGTTCAGCTTCAACTTATCACCTACAGTTGCCAGTAGGTTTACGTTCATCTGCATATCGAAGTCGAACACACCAAAACGCTGCTGGCGCGCAGGCAAGGTCGGGTTCTGTATATGCTGCCAGTTACCGCCAAAGGTAACGTCAACATTACCCTGCGGACGTACTGATATCTTATCTCCGCCAAATATGCGGTTAAACACACCTTCCTTATACATGGTAGGAAGTTGTGGCTTTTTATTGAACAACGTCAGAGCATCAAGGCGACGTTTCCAGTAAGCCTGCTCATCTTGCTGCGCCTGATATTTCAGGTACTCGTCCATCGTGAGATAAGACGGATTTCTCAGAAACTGGTCACCCATTTTTTCTGTGAAATAGTATCTGTTCTCTTTAGGGTCGTACTCTACCGACCTGTTTACGTTTGACGGATCATTCAGGTCGATACTGGTTGGACTACTGGTTGTAGGGTTGCCGTCGTTATCGTAAATCGGGAAACGTAATTTTCGGGCTGTGTCTACCGTATTAGTTGCTGGGGTATCTGGTTGTGGTTCCGGCTCATAAAAGTCATAGTCATCCGCACGACCTTTTGCGGCAGCATTAGCAATAGCTACTACGAGCGTTATGAAAAGCAATAATTTATATCCAAAATTGGTCGTCCGCTTCAATCTCGTTTTTTCTTAGGGGTTATAATACTCGTAACGCCTGTTTAATCAATTCTTCGACAGTAAGAGAGGATGCATGCTGCACTTTACGCAAAGCGTTCTCCGCCACAGGTTTGCTTATTCCAAGATTTATCAAAGCAAATAACGCATCTTCCTCTGTTGTATTGTGTCGGGCGGCAGATACGGTCGTGTTATTTTTTTGTATCTGTAGTTTACCGCTTAGTTCTAATATAATACGCTGGGCTGTTTTTGCGCCTATCCCTTTTACCCTTTCCAGCGTCTTGCTATCATCCATCGCCACCGCGCGCTCCAGTTCTTCGGGAGTGAGCGACGAAAGTATGATACGCGCCGTGGCAGCGCCAACACCGCTGATACCGAGTAATAGCCTGAATGTGGCGCGCTCTTGCTCATCGGCAAAGCCATATAGCACCCAGGCATCCTCCCGGATCTGTAAATGGGTATATAGTCGGCATTTCTCCAAATGCTGCATTTTGGCGAATGTCTGTAGTGTTATGTTTATCTCATAACCCACACCATGTACACTCATATAGACTAAAGACGGTGACTTATAAGTTAAGTCGCCTTCCAGATACGCAAACATATAAAAACCTATCTATTGAAAATACCAGTACTATTACGCAATTTGTCATACAAAAGACAAAAAACAAATCCGCCTTTTATATAAACAACAAAAAATCCGCGAATTACACGCTAAAAAAGAGCGGCATGTCTCCAAGCCGCTCTGTAAATTAATTAATATCGAGAGATTATTAATACCACCATGGCTCCTTATTCTTGTTAAGCTTGTAAATTAACATAACAGAAAAAGTAGAATATCCATCCAGCACATCTTTATTACCCCTTGTAGCCCATGCTTTACGCTCTACACTTGGGTCTATCTCCCACATTTTATCAACTAATGCCTTAGCAAGCTCCGCATCTTCAGGCGATAAATATTTGTCATAATACGCGTCTGTAGGATATTCACTACTTACAGCATCCAGGCGATCTGTCATCGTGAAACGGTACGAATACTCTACGCCCACAGCCAATTCGCTATTTACATCATAACGAAGACCAAGACCAACAGGGAAGGCTATTTGGAACTCCTTAGTCTTCCGTGCAAATGAAGGGACTGCTTCGCTGTAAGAATTACCCTCGCCTTCCAGACGAAGATCATTTATCTCTACCCACTTGCGGCGGCCTGAGTAAGGGTCTATATATGAAGTGGATGGATTAGCATGGAAAAGCCCAATACCTGCTATCGCATATGGTTGCAGGCGGTTATCTGCCGAAGGATTCTCAGAATTAAAGCGCAGCGGCAATACTTCAATCATTACACTTCCCTCCCAGATATTAGTCTTTACATCTTGGTTGCGGAGGTAACGCTGGTATGCGTCTTCTTCTACGGTCTTTGCCTTTTTAGCCTTTTTCTCATTCCACTGGTCGGTGGCATAGAGGGTACCATAGTTCAGATTCAGGCGCCAGCCAATAGACGGGTGGCTTACATAACGTCCGAATATACCACCCATGAACATTGGCTTATCGAAGTACTTGCCATTGGCGTAGTGGTCCAGAAGACCCTGTGTACCTACATCACCCCAAAGGTCTGCCAGGCCAAAATTCATACCCAATGAAAAACCCGGATACTCTATATATTCTCTTGGTATAGCCGGTTGGGCTTTAGCTGTAAACGCGGCTGCACTCAGGCATATAGCTAATAATCCACGGGCAATATTCTTCCGCATGACTCTGATTTTGAGTTGAAGATAATAAAATTATTTTCCTTTAAAAGTAGCTTTTCTTTTTTCTAAGAATGCCCCAGTACCCTCCTTCATGTCTTCTGTATCAAAGCATTCGCCGAAACGGGTAATCTCATTCCTGAAACCTTCTGCGTCGCCTTTAGCGGCTTCGTTCACGCAAGCTATCACCTTGGCTAAAGCTACCGGAGCCTTGGTATTTATTTTTGTAAGTATCTCACGAGCTTTGCCGAGCAACTCTGCCAGTGGCAATACATGATTTACCAGGCCAAGCGATTTTGCATCATCAGCACCTATCATATCGGCTGTCATCATGAGTTCCATTGATTTGCCTTTACCTATTAGTTGGGTAAGACGTTGTGTACCGCCATAACCAGGTATAAGACCCAGATTCACTTCTGGCTGCCCGAATTTTGCATTTTCAGCTGCAATACGGAAGTGGCAAGACATCGCCAGCTCGCAACCACCGCCCAGTGCAAAACCGTTTACGGCAGCTACTACAGGTTTAGGGCAATTCTCGATCTTATCGAAAACCAGATCCTGACCACGTTTTGCCAGTTCGGCACCACCGGCACCGTTCAACGATGTGAACTCAGAAATATCTGCACCTGCTACGAAGGATTTTTCGCCTGCGCCGGTAAGTATTACAGATTTGATCTCAGGGTTGCTATATACATCATCAAAAGCCTTTCCCAGTTCAGCTATCACGTCTTTATTAAGGGCATTCAACTTATCAGGACGGTTGATCGTGATCGTTTGGATGCCATCCTGCAATTCGGTAAGTAATGTTTGGTACATAAAAGTTCTACTGTTATAACTTCTTAATTTCTAGAATAATTCGCTTCTGTGCTCACGCACCCAGTTGGTAATATACGTCGCAATCTCGCTGGTAGGTGCTCCCGGCGCAAAAAGTTTTCCTACGCCCATACCATTCAGGGCTGTCATATCCTCGTCGGGTATAATACCTCCGCCTGTGAGTAGTACATTTTCCAGCCCTTTTTCCTTCATTAGCTGCATTACCTTTGGGAACACGGTCATGTGCGCACCGCTAAGTATGCTGATACCTATGGCATCTACATCTTCCTGCAATGCAGTGTTTACAACCATTTCAGGGGTCTGTCTTAACCCTGTATATATTATCTCCATCCCTGCATCGCGCAGCGCAGTGGCTATCACTTTAGCTCCGCGGTCGTGTCCATCCAGGCCTACTTTCGCAACCAACACACGTACAGGCCTTTGCAACTTATCTGTCATAATATCAAAAGTGCCGATAAAAGTAATAATTTATACTACTTTTCCTATAGTTTCCGTTATTTTGTTAAACCATTTCCAATTTCTTTCGTCAAAAAGGCCGGATTTTATGACTATACGGAATTTACTTTTAGCAGTATTTATGCTGGCAGGTATTTGTGCCATGGCGCAAAGCAGATTGTACCTGAAGCCTTCTGTGGGTATAGGTTTCAATAATATAAGGGAATCTAATAGTGGTCCGATTACATTAAAGAAATCACAACCGGTTATTGGTTATAGTAAAACGCTTGGCATCGGTTACAAGAAAAACAAGATAGGGTTTGAAACAGGCATTGGTTACCTGAAAACGGGTAGAACTGCTTCTAATATCAGCTTGTCAACTGCAACTAGCCCATCGAATATCAGTCTGGAATGGCGGCCATCCAATCACTACGTTACCGTTCCGCTCAGAATGACCTATCAACTGGATGTGACGAAGAAATTTTCTGTAGTACCGGCAGTTGGCGGCTCATTTAGCTACAACATTAGTGCAACTGACAGAATAAAAGGACAGGGAGCTACAGAGACAATCAAATTGCCTGGCAGTTTCCACAAAGGGGGTATCAAAACATTTGGTTTGTTTGGCGAGGCACAATTAAATGGGTCTTACAGGCTAAATAAAAACATCGATATTTTCGGCGGTCCGTCTTTCCAATATATGATTACAGACATTGGAAAGAAATCTGCTAATACCGCTCCGGACTATAAAGCAAATCCATACACTTGGGGGATAAATGCCGGTATTAACCTCTACCTATCCGAGCCTACAAAGTCTGCCGATACACCCGGCAATTAATTTTAACATTTCGTCACAGATGTTAGCAGCTATTTTATCGTCTTAATAGCTGTAAATATTCCCTATATGCTACCTTTTCAAGGAATACAGAGAATTTATTTTCTGGTGATTGTTTTGTTTTCAGCCGTACCGGCATTTGCTAAAAGCCGGTTTTATCTAAAGCCGTCTGTAGGCATTGGTGCCAGCAGCATAATATCAAACTACAAAGACGCCGATCCTGATGTCAACAAAACCAGGCAAGTCCTCAGCTATCAGATTATTGCAGGTATAGGCTATCGCATTAATAAGCTACAAATAGAAAGTGGCATCGGAATAATGAAGACAGGAGTCAGAGGAGTAGGCTACGTTTCCGGGATTATCGAATTCTCTAAAATTAACTACCACGACAACTTCTATTACGCCGCCTTACCACTAAGGTTAGGCTACGAATTTAATTTAACCCCAAAACTTTCACTACAGCCTGCTATTGGAGCACTCTTTACTTACAATATGCGCGGTCCGCTTGGCGGACGCATACGCAGCATACCGCCACATAATGTGTGGGGTGAAGTCCGGGTTAACGCTAATTACCAGATCGGCAAATTGCTGACGTGTTTATTGGGCCCTCCTTTCAACGTATGCTTTCTGACATGACAAGGAACCCAATCGACAGCAGGGGCATATACCCTTATAGTTGGACGTTAAACACAGGAGTGAACATATACTTTTCTAAACAACAGGCTGCCGATACTCCCAAGAACTAATCAATCACAAACCTTACCTTTGCTCACCTGAAATTATCTCAAGCAATGAGCGAGGAAAGATCCCTGAATTTCTTAGAAGAAATAATAGAAACCGATATAGCCGAAGGCAAGAACGGAGGACGCATACATACGCGCTTCCCACCCGAACCTAATGGCTACCTGCATATAGGTCATGCTACATCTATATGCCTCAACTTTGGCCTGGCTAAGCGCTACAATGGTCAGTGTAATCTCCGTTTCGACGACACCAACCCGACTACTGAAGAAACAGAGTATGTAGAGAGCATCAAGAAAGATATACAGTGGTTGGGCTTCCAATGGGATAACTTATTTTTTGCATCCGACTATTTTGATCAATTGTATGCGTTTGCTGTAACGCTGATAAAAAAAGGATTGGCTTATGTAGACGACAGCACATCGGAGCAGATAGCAGCCATGAAAGGTTCGCTGGTGGAGCCTGGCACCAATAGCCCCTACCGCGACCGCAGTATTGAAGAGAATATGCAGCTGTTTGAAGACATGCGTGCCGGTAAATATAAAGATGGCGAAAAAGTACTGCGCGCAAAGGTAGACATGGCCAGCCCCAACCTGCTGTTACGTGATCCGATTATCTACCGTATAAAACATGAACATCATCACCGCACGGGCGACAAATGGTGTATCTACCCGATGTACGATTTTGCCCACGGACAGAGCGATAGCATTGAGAAGATAACGCACTCTATATGCACGCTGGAGTTTGTACCGCACCGTGCACTGTACGATTGGTTTATTGAGAAACTGGAGATATTTCCGTCTAAACAGTACGAATTTGCCCGCCGAAACGTTTCTTATACCGTTATGAGCAAGCGTAAGCTGTTGCAGCTCGTAAACGAGAAACATGTATCAGGCTGGGACGACCCTCGTATGCCTACCATAAGCGGCATGAGAAGGCGTGGCTATACAGCGGTTGCGCTCAGGCAATTTTCTGATACAGTTGGCATCGCCAAACGCGACAACCTGACAGACCTTGGACTGCTGGAATTTTGCGTACGCGAAGACCTGAATAAAATAGCCAATAGGGTGATGGCGGTGCTTGACCCCGTAAAGGTGATCATTACCAACTTCCCCGAAGGAAAAACAGAAGAGCTGAATGCAGAAAACAACCCGGAAGACCCGAATGGTGGTACTCGCATCATGCCATTCACCCGCGAGCTATGGATAGAGCGCGAAGATTTTATGGAAAATCCTCCAAAGAAATTCTTCCGGCTGGGCCTTGGCCTGATGGTAAGGCTAAAATCTGCCTACATCATCAAATGCGAAGACTTTAAAAAGGATGAAGCAGGTAATGTTACCGAGATACACTGTACCTACATACCCGAAAGCCGCAGCGGGCAAGATACCAGCGGCATCCATGTAAAAGGTACCATGCACTGGGTAAGCGTACCGCATGCAAAGACGGCAGAAGTACGTTTGTACGACCGCCTATTCAAGGTAGAGAACCCTGCTATGGAAGAGGGAGATTTTAAAGACTATATCAACCCCGACTCTAGGCTGGTAATACCCGCTGCTTATATAGAGCCAGCATTGGCAGATGCAAAACCGGGAGACAGATTCCAGTTTCTGCGGAAAGGTTACTTCTGTGCCGATACAGATAGTACACCTGAAAAATTGGTCTTTAACCGCACGGTACAGCTAAAAGACCCGTGGGCTAAAGAGGTAAAGAAGGGAGATAAATAAACTTCAAGTAAATAGTTATAAACGAAAAAACGCAGCCTCAAGGCTGCGTTTTTTCATTCTATTTTGCTGCTACTACCGATATCTCTACATTTACGCCTTTAGGCAATCCTGCTACTTGCACTGTTTCGCGTGCCGGAGGGTTTTGTTGAAAATAGCCTCCATACACTTCGTTTACTTGTGCAAATTGTCCCATATCCATCAGGAAGATGGTAGATTTCAGCACGTTAGAGAAATCCATGCCTGCTTCGGTTAGTATCGCTTTGAGATTCTCCATTACCAGCTTTGTCTCCGATTGTATATCAGCCATTTCCAGCTGGCCGCTCGATGGGTTTAGCGCTATTTGTCCGGACACAAATAACATATTGCCGAACTGCACTGCCTGGCTATATGGACCTATTGGCGCAGGTGCATTATCTGTACGTATGATTTTCTTTTCCATGCCTGCAAAAGTAATATGCTACGTACATTTGCGCACCATTTTAAAAGATGAAATACATTTTACATATTGACACCTCAACAGATGTAGCAGTAGTGGCCATTGGTGGCGATGGTAATCTGCTATCGTCGAGGGTCAATACGGAAGCACGCAACCATGCCGCAGTGATAAATGCGAACATCGCTTCGGCACTTGAAGAGGCTGGGATCCAACTAAAAGACTTGTCGGCAATTGCGCTTTGCGGAGGTCCAGGTTCCTACACGGGCCTTCGTATAGGTATGAGCACTGCCAAGGGCTTATGTTATGCATTGGGCATCCCACTACTTATGCACAACCGATTGCTGTTAATGCTGCTCCCCTATTTGCATGATAATAAAAATCCACATGATATTTACAGCGTAATTGTACCGGCACGCGATAAAGAATATTTCGTAGCATCATATAATGAAAAGCTAGAAAGCATCGTTGAGCCTCAGCACGTAAATGAAGGCCAGCTTGAAGAGTTGCTGGATAACAGTGCCGAAACCTGGTTAGTGCTATATGATGAGCACCTGAAGGAAACTATAATTGTAAATAAAGAGCATGTAAGGGAGACAGCAGCAAATAGACTGGACTTAAGTAATTGGTGTACTTACATTTATGACGAATACAATTGTAATAGAATTGTCAAAATGGACTATTCCGAACCTTTTTATTTAAAATCAGTTTATACACATAATAAACTTAAAACCAATTAACTACAAACTATCGAAACCTATATTTAAATGTGATTTAACGCTGGTTTAACAAATTTTATGAATATAATGTTGAATCATATTTCCTATTTGCGTATGTTTGCATTTCAATTAGGGTAGTATCTACTATCGAAAAACATATAATTAATATTTAATAACCTCTGTAAAATTTAAAAGTAAATGGAAACGACAATGTCAGCCAACACGCTGGTAATTCGCAAGGATGAAGGATCTAACGAGCAGATCAAATTGGATTACATGGCAGTTAAGAGTGCAGCTATGACACTGAGGGCTATCAATCACAAATTGCGCCAACAGATCGTTAAGTTGTTAGAAGAGAACAGGAGAATGAATGTTACAGATATTTATGTGAAGTTGCGCCTTGAGCAGTCGGTAGCTTCTCAGCACTTGGCTATCCTGCGCCGTGCTAATATCGTGATCACCGAGCGTGACGGTAAATTCATCCACTATGCACTGAACCATGCACGTATTGCTTCAGTAGCAAAATTCGTTAATGAACTGGTTAACTCTGACGAAGGTTAATTAAGTAGCTTTCATAAATACAGATTACCCAAGATCTTTAGAATGACAAATGTCCCTCCAAGAGGGGCATTTGTCATTTATTGTATTAGCTATTCTTTATCTTGTTCCAGGTATCATATAGCGACTCTTGAGTGGGCCGGTCAGCTGGTAGTACATGTAAAGGCTCACAGGCTATCAGGGTTTCGTAGCTATCAGCCGGCAGCGACTGGTATAGCCGTGTGCCTTTTGTCTTCCAGGCTATCATATCATCGCTCACCTGCTTTATAACCTTGCCCGGGTTACCGACAACGAGCGAGCGAGGGGGTATTTTGGTATTAGCAGCTACGAAAGATAAAGCACCGATAATAGATTCATCCCCTATTTCCACTTCATCCATTATTACCGCGTTCATACCTACCAGCACATTACGGCCTATGGTGGCACCGTGTATGATGGCACCATGACCTATATGAGCGGCCTCCTTAAGCAATACAGTAACACCGGGAAACATATGTATCGTACAGTTTTCCTGCACATTACAGCCGTCTTCTATCACAATACCACCCCAATCGCCACGCAGAGCAGCGCCGGGGCCTATATATACATCTTTACCAATAATAACATTGCCCGTAACCGCAGCCTGCGGATGCACAAATGCAGTTGGATGAACAACTGGAATAAAGCCTTTGAAGCTATAGAACATAATAAGTCAAAAGTAAAAAGTGAAAAGCTAAAAGTGGTAGCTCATCTGAGATATTCCCAAAGGGCTCTGGAAGGTACAATAGCCCTGTACGTCACTCCTGATTTGTTCGATTCTAAATTTTGCCCCTCAATCGTAAAGCTACTATCTGAATCTATGACCAACGAGCCTACGAATTGCTCTTTGCGTTTACCATGATACACTACATAACTCGTTTTATACTTAATAGAATAAACTGTTTTTTCACCTATAATCCTTCTTTTAGCAGGACGTATCAATGCATTGGGAACTATAGTTATAAATCGATGATTTGCAAAATTGCTCACATCACAAACCTCCGTCCAATTAATACAAGAACTTTTATGGTTGCCTTCAAGAGATTGCCTAGTATAAAAAAAATTGCGACAAATGTCTATTAGACAGTCATTTCTTATCCAAACTTTATCTTGTAGAAAGTTTTGTAGTGATTCATAGCTAGTTCGCTTCTGAGCAGTAGCAGCTATATAAATGAACAAGCTAGAAATAAATAGTACAACCTTCAAAAGGAACATTGTCTAAAATTAACCATTTTAGAATATCGGTTTAACAAAAACCCATGTAGGTCTGCCCTATTTAAATTTATGAACACCTTTTGCTTTTCACTTTTGCCTTTTGACTTAATTTAAGGCACTGGGTCATATCCACTCTTACCCCAGGGATGGCAGGACAGGAAACGCTTCAATGCCAATCGCCCACCCTTCCATGGACCATGCTTTTTCACGGCTTCCAGCCCATAGGCCGAACAGGTAGGCGTATAGCGACATTTGGCACCCAATAAAGGCGATATAAATGCCTGGTACGCCCGGATAAGCCAAATAAGTGATATCGAAAATAACTTACGCATTGGCGGGGGCAGCAAATTGTTTGGAAAGCTTCTCTATGGCAGAGATAACTGATTGCTGGATTGGGCCTATCTCCGGCATTTCAATACCTGTATAGATAAGGAACAGGTGTAATTGTTTATCGGTCGGTAGTGCGGCGTATAGTATATGCTTATTTAGCCTCCACGACTCTACCATCAGGCGGCGGATGCGGTGCCTGTCTACAGACTTGCGAAACTTCTTCTTAGGCACGGAGAAGCCCGCCTGCACAGGCGACGATCCGGCGGAGCGGGGTACCGCCAGATATATGAACCTGACGGGTGAAATAGAAAACGCTTTTCCGGTACGGAAAAGCGTATCAATATGCTGCTCGCGCTTGAGCCGCTCGTATGCTTTAAAAGTATAACGAATGGCCAAATGTTTTAAATTTTAGACGACTACTTCAGGCGGCTTTCGTCTGACACAGTCAGCTTATGACGACCTTTAGCGCGGCGAGAAGCCAATACTTTGCGACCATTTGCTGTTTGCATGCGCTGGCGGAAACCGTGAACACTTTTACGACGGCGGCGTGATGGTTGATACGTACGTTTCATATTCTATACATTTTGTCCTGCTTTTCAGCGGGCTTGTTTTTAACAAAGGGAGTGCAAAGGTATTATATACTCTTTTAACTACCAAATCAAATAACGGCAGAAATAGCCATTTTTGTTGCTTTGGCCATATCGCGTATCAGCGAGGGGTCTTTTTCTATGGCATTGCCTACCACTACGATAGTAGCGCCAGCCTGGCAATTCTTATAGATTTTCTCAGGCGTTAGTATTCCGCCACCTACAAACAGGGGTATTTCTATATTCCTTGATACTTTCTTTATCATTTCTTCCGAAACCGGCGTTTTCGCACCGCTGCCTGCATCCATATATATTATATGCTTGCCTTGCAGTTCGCCGGCCCAGGCAGTGCAGAGCGCTATCTCCGGTTTATTAGCAGGTATTGGTGCAGCGTTGCTGATGTACGACACTGTAGTAGGTACACCACCGTCGATGACCATGTAACCCGTGGATATCACCTCCAGCCCACTGGCTTTTACCGCCGGAGCAGACACTACATGCTGACCTATTAACAATTCCGGGTTCCTACCCGAGATCAGGGATAAATACAGAAGTGCGTCCGCCTCCGGCGTCACCTGCGCAGGGCTACCGGGGAAGAGTATAACAGGTATATCGCTTTCAGCTTTAAAGCGTTGCACGCAATCGCCTATCTCATGGTCCAGCACCAGGCTGCCGCCCATCAGCAGATAGTCTACCCCTGCCTCATTGCATAGCGCAGCAAAAGCAGGCATTTCGTCGGGCGACACCTTATCGGGGTCTACCAATACGGCAAAACCACTCTTTCCCGCCTTTTTGCGGAGTAATAGATCTTCTAAAATTTTGCCTTTGCCCATATTTTAATTAATGCCTGTGCGGGTTTACAAAAATGCAGAAATAATTGGTTTTATGGCGCAAAACTTTAGTTCAGGGCTACTTCTTCAGCAGATCACGTATCTCCGTCAGCAGTTTTTCGGTATGGGTAGGTGCTGGCAGTGCAGCTACTGTTTTTGCTTCTTCTTTGGCTTTAAAGCGGTTAAATATCTTGATAAATAAGAAGATGCAGAATGCTATGATAAGGAAATCTACGATCGTCTGAATAAAGTCGCCATAGGCAAATACGTTAGCCGCTGCTGCTTTTGCCTCTTGTAACGACTTGTATACATCACCCTCCTTGCCTGCCTTCAGCACATAGAACTTATCCGTAAACTTCTTTCCTTCACCGGTCGCACGCCCTATGAAGGGCATTATTATATCGTCGACTGCTGCTGTGACGATTTTGCCGAAGGCCGCACCGATTACTACGCCAACCGCCAGGTCTATTACATTTCCTTTTACCGCAAAAGATTTAAAATCCTGTATAAATCCCATGGTTGTAAAAATACTAAAACGGGTGAAAAATGACTTAAACCGACTAACTAAGCCATCGAATATGCAATGGTAGCCAATTTAAAAATAACAATACCATTTGGTAATAGGTCTCATAAAAGAATAATATACTCAGGAAACGATTTATAGTGCAAAATGTTTCCATAGTTTTGCCCCGACTTTATGGAACCGTTAACGAAAATACTCAGTGCAGCCGTTGACCTCTTTCGCCAGTATAGCTTTAAGACGGTGACGATGGACGATATAGCGCGCCGGGCGGGTATTTCTAAAAAGACCCTGTATCAGCACTTTGCCAATAAGCAGGAAGTGGTGGCAGAAACGGTGACATGGTATAAATGCCAGATAACCGAACAATGCAGCAACATCCTGAAGGGCTCACAGAATGCGGTAGAAGCCATGGTAAAGGTAGCCGCAATGATGGACGAGCATCATAAGGAGATCAACCCATCAGCAATGTTCGAGCTGCAACGCTACTTCCCTGAGGCTTTCGACACCTTCCGCCAGAAGCTGTTGCAGCAAGATGTAGATATGATGAGGGACACCATACAACAAGGCATCAACGAAGGTTTCTTCCGCCATGATGTAAACCCGGATATCATGGCGCGTTTCCGGATGGAAACCTCGCTGATGATGTTGCAACCAAACCTGCTGGTAAATGACCGCCATAGCCTGCTATTCATCATGCACGAACTGGCCGAGCACTTTATCTACGGAATTATGACACCGAAGGGTGAAAAACTATATCAAAAATTTAAAGAACAATACTTAAAACCGGAATTAAAGCAAGTTTCAAAATGAGACGACTATTATACAGTTTATCACTAATCATCACACTACTGCCCGGAATAGCCAGGGCACAGCAGCCTACGGCTTTGAGATTGAAGGATGCTGTTGACTACGCACTTAAGAATCAGGCGAAGATCAAAAATGCACGCTTGGATGAGCTATCTAACCTAGCAAGAAACAAAGAGGTTGCAGGTTTAGCGTTACCTAAGGTAAATGCATCTGCTGGTATAACTTATGCCGCACTAGTAGCAGCTTTCCAGGTACCCGATTTCATAAGCGGGGTAATTAAAGGGGCAGTAAAAAATGATGCTCAAACCGATGTATTCAGAAACACACCGGTAGGCACCTTACCATTAGCTTTTCAGCCTAAATGGACCACTAATCCAATCATTGAAGCATCTCAAATCCTTTTTGATCCCAGTGTAATGGTTGCATTACAGGCACGCGAGAAGGTGGAAGAACTGTCAGCAAAAGCAGTTGAGAAAACTGAACAGGATGTAAGGTATGATGTGACAAGGGCATACTACGACATCCTTGTAGCGGAGAAAAGGAAAACGATACTCGATCAAAATGTAATCCGCATAGGACAAATGGAGCATGAAACACGTGTGACCTATGATAACGGAGTTGCAGAAAAACTGGATGTCGACCGACTAACCGTTTCACTAAACAATCTTAAAACAGAACAAATACGCATTAATCAACTAATAGGCATTGCATATATGGCGCTAAAGTTTCAGATGGGTATGCCGCTAAATACCCCGGTAACACTTGAAGATTCGTTGATAGAGGAACAAATGAATGCAGACCTTATTGGCAGAGACCTCGATGTAAAAAACCGTAAAGAGTTTCAATTGCTGACACTCCAGAAAGACCTTCAGGGCTACGATCTGAAAAGGTATAAACTAGGAGGCCTCCCTACTTTGGCTGCATTCGGAAACTTTGGCTATACACTCTACAATCAGGGACGTCTTTTTGATGCTGCCGATGAATGGCAAAAAAATGCTTTGGTTGGTGTCAAGTTAACAGTGCCAATAT
This sequence comes from Sphingobacteriales bacterium, assembly GCA_004144175.1. Taxonomy (GTDB): domain Bacteria; phylum Bacteroidota; class Bacteroidia; order Chitinophagales; family Chitinophagaceae; genus Polluticoccus. Next base: position 294,603 of record SEFT01000001.1, on the reverse strand, counting down.
TCGATGGCTTCCAGAGAAAGAACAAGGTGAAGCAGGCACAATTTACCCTTGACAAAACAGACAATGATCTTCAAAACCTAAAACTGGGACTGGAGCTGGAAACAATATCTGCACGTATCAATCTGCAAAGCAGCATTGCCGCACTCGAAAACCAAAGGGCAAATATGCGCCTGGCAGAAGAAGTATACAGAATGAGCAGCATTAAATATAAAGAAGGTGTAGGATCGAGCCTGGAAGTGCTCGATGCTGAATCAGCGCTTAAAGAAGCGCAGGTGAACTACTTCGGTGCGCTATACGATGCGACTACGGCAAGGATCAACCTGCAAAAAGCTTTAGGTGAATTTTAATTATACAACAACTATCCAAAACAACACAATATAACATTCATATGAAACGCGCAGTTTATTTACTCATAACAAGTGCAATACTGGCATCATGCGGCGGCGAAGGCGGCGGCAACGATCAGGAAAAGCTGGCCAAACTGAAGAAGGATCGCATGGAAATAGATGTGAAGATCCGCGACCTAGAAGCTAAAGCAGGAAAGACCGGCCCTCAAAAAGCCACCCCGGTATCTGTAATGGAGCTTCAGCCACAGGCTTTCTCAGCATTCATCGAGGTACAATCACAGATCACGGGCGATGAAAACGTAAATGCTACACCGCAAATGCCTGGCGTTGTTACAAGGGTACTTGTAAAACCAGGACAGCGGGTAGGGAAAGGGCAAACCCTGGCCACACTTGATGCTGCTGCAGTTGAGCAACAGATAAGAGCTATGGACCCCAATATTGCTCTGGCCAAAGCTATCTACGAAAAACAGCAAAAGCTTTGGGCGCAGAAAATTGGTACAGAGGTACAGTTGCTGCAAGCTAAGGCAAATTACGAATCTGCCGTAAAAGGCCGTGCGGCAATGGCTACACAGCGCGATATGTATCGTATCAAGTCTCCCATCAGCGGTGTAATAGACGCCGTAAATATAAAGGAAGGAGATATGGCAAACCCCGGAACGCCCAATAGCGGCATACGCGTAGTAAGCAAAGACAAGCTGAAAGCAGAAGCCAACCTAGGTGAGAACTACCTGGGCAAAGTAAGCCAGGGCGATCCTGTAACACTGGTGCTGCCTGACATCAATGAGACTATCAACACAAAACTGAGCTATGTATCTCAGGCTATCGATCCGGTATCGCGTTCTTTCAAAGTAGAGGTTCGCCTGGGTGGCAACAAGAAGCTGCATCCCAACATGTCGAGCGAAATGAAGATAGCTAACTACGAAAAAAGCAGCGCACTTGTAGTACCTATATCGCTGATACAAAAAACTGCTGAAGGCGATATGCTATACATAGTAGAAGGCAACAAAGCAAAAGCGGTGATCGTAGAGACGGGACGTACATCAGAAGGCATGATAGAAATAGTGAGCGGATTGAACGCAGGCGCTAAGATCATCACCGCAGGTTATGAAGACCTGGATAATGGTGAGCTGGTAGCCATCAAATAATACAAACCATATCACTTACCATCTAACACTGTAAATGATGAAAGATAAATTTAAAGAGTTCAAGCTGTCGAGCTGGGCGATCGATAACAGGACCGCAGTATACATACTGACGATCATTATCACGCTGGCGGGGCTTATGGCTTATCTGGCACTCCCGAAAGAGAACTTCCCGGAGATCAAGATACCGCAGATCATCGTGCAAACGGTATACCCCGGTACTTCTCCTGAAAATATGGAGAACATCGTAACCAAGCCAATCGAGAAAGAAGTAAAGAACCTGACTGGTGTAAAGAAAGTAACCAGCAACTCGTTTCAGGATTTTTCGGTGGTTATCGTTGAGTTCAATACCGATGTAGAGATAGATAAGGCAAAGCAGGATGTAAAAGACGCGGTGGATAAAGCCCGTACAGAGCTTCCCCAAAACCTGCCTAACGAGCCAGAAGTTAAGGACATCGACCTTTCGGAGATGCCGATACTTTATGTGAACATATCGGGCAACTACGACCTTAACAGGCTGAAAAAATATGCCGACCGTATACAAGACCGCATCGAAGAACTGAAAGAGATAAAGCGTGTGGATATGGTGGGTGCGCTGGAGCGTGAGATACAAATAAATGTAGACATGTTCAAGATGCAGGCAGCAGGTATCACATTCGATGATATCGAGCGTACCGTAGCATCGGAGAACCTTTCAGCTACACCGGGCCAGGTGGCCATGAACAACCAGAAGCGACTGCTGAGTATACGTAATGAATTTAAGAACGCAGAGCAGATCGGCAATATCATTGTAAAGAACCAGCAAGGTGGCGCGGTATACGTGCGCGACATAGCTGACGTACGCGACTTCTTTGAAGAGCAGGAGAGCTATGCACGTCTTAATGGCAAGAACGTAATAACGCTCAACATAGTTAAGGCTTCTGGTGAAAACCTTATTGAGGCTTCTGATAAGATTGAAGAACTACTGAAAGAAATGGAAGCAGAAGAGCTTCCTAAAGACCTGAGCATTGTAACTACGGGCGACCAGTCGGAAGAGACAAGAACCACACTTACAGACCTGATCAATACCATCATTATTGGTTTCGTACTGGTAACGATCATCCTGATGTTCTTCATGGGTGTGACCAATGCCTTGTTCGTGGCCATGTCGGTACCTCTATCGTGTGCGTTGGCCTTCCTGTTCCTGCCTACCATCGGCTTTACGCTCAATATGATCGTACTGTTCTCATTCCTGCTGGCGCTGGGTATCGTGGTCGATGATGCCATTGTGGTGATAGAGAATACACACCGTATATACGACAATGGCAAGATGCCTATTAAGCAGGCTGCGAAGATGGCAACAAGTGAAGTATTCCTGCCGGTACTTTCGGGTACGGCTACTACGCTGATGCCATTCATTCCGCTGGCCTTCTGGAACAGCGTTATTGGTGAGTTCATGTTCTTCCTGCCTATCACGCTTATAATTACGCTGGTGGCATCGCTACTCGTAGCTTATGTTATCAACCCGGTATTTGCGGTAGACTTCATGAAGCCGCACGACCCGCATGAGCACACTACTAAAAAACGCTTCAACAAGCGCGACAAAGTATTGCTTATCATCTTTATTGCCATCACTTTGCTATGCTACCTCGCCGGTGCATTCGGGTTTGGCAACTTCGTAATGTTCATCTACGGCTTTATCATGCTCGAGAAGTTTGTCTTCTCTAAATGGATACATGCTTTCCAGAATAAAGCATGGCCTGCCTTTCAGGACTGGTATACCAAATGGCTGAAACGCTCATTGGCCAATCCGGGCAAAGTGGTATTGATAACAGTAAGCTTGTTCATACTATCATTCGTATTAGTAGGCATACGCAAACCACCGGTTGTATTCTTCCCTGCCAACGAGCCAAACTTCACATATGTATACCTGAGCTTACCTGTTGGTACCGACCAGGCATATACAAACCAGGCATTGATGAAGCTGGAGAAAAGGGTAAATGATGCGTTAGGTCAGGACCCAATAAAAGGAAAATTAAATCCTGTTGTCAAATCGGTAATATCGAACGTTACGATCAATGCCGTAGATCAGAATAGTGGTGAAGTAGGTAACTTCCCGAATAAAGGTAAAGTAACAGTAGCATATGTTGGCTTTGAAGAAAGACATGGTAAGTCTACTACCGAGTTGATGGAACGCATACGCGAAGCTGTAAAAGGCATACCGGGCGCAGAGGTAACAGTGGACAAAGAAAGCGCCGGCCCACCATTGCCAAAACCTGTGGTGATAGAGTTGACTGGCGACAACTTGGACTCACTTGTAGTGACATCCGAAAAACTGAAACGTTACCTGGATGGCAAACAGATACCGGGTGTAGAAGAATTGCGAACTGACTTTCAGGCACGCAACCCCGAGATCGTTTTCGACATCAACCGCGAGCGTATGAATAATGAAGGTATCACTACCGGACAGGTGGTAATGAACCTGCGTACTGCGGTATTCGGTAAAGAGATCTCCCGCTTCCGCGATGCGAACGATGATTACCCCATTACGCTTCGTCTGAAAGAAGAGCAGCGCGATAATATCGATGCCGTACGTAACATGCCGATCGTGTATCGTGACATGGGTATGGGTGGCCAGATCCGCCAGGTGCCTACCAGCTCATTTGCCAATGTGCGCTATGCTACTACCTATGGTGGTGTTAAACGTAAGGACCTGAAACGTATCATCACACTTTCGTCTAACGTAATATCCGGCTATAACGAGAACGAAGTAGTAGCTGCCGTACAGGCTGAAATGGGCAACTTTGCAACGCCAGCAACTATTAACATCAAAATGGGTGGACAACAAGAAGAACAAGCTGAGACAATGGGCTTCCTTGGCGGTGCCTTCGGTGCCTCTATCTGTTTGATATTCCTGATCCTTGTGTTGCAGTTCAACTCATTCAGCAAAACGATCATTATCCTAAGTGAGGTAATATTCAGTGTGATAGGTGTACTACTTGGTATTGCCATCTTCAAAACACCATTCTCTATTGTAATGAGCGGTATCGGTATCGTGGCACTGGCAGGTATCGTGGTGCGAAATGGTATCCTGCTGGTAGAGTTTATGGATCTGATGCTGAGCGAAGGAATGGATATATACGATGCAGTAGTAGAAGCAGGCCGTACCCGTATGACACCTGTACTATTGACTGCAACAGCAGCTATACTGGGTCTTATACCACTGGCAGTAGGCCTTAACGTCGACTTTGCCGGGTTGTTTACACGGTTTAGCCCGAACATATATATAGGTGGTGCCAGCTCGGCTTTCTGGGGTCCGCTTGCATGGACCATGATATATGGCCTTAGCTTTGCCACTTTCCTTACACTGATACTTGTACCCGTACTTTGCCTGATGAGCTATCGCTTTAAAGGGTGGGTAAAAAGAAGAAAGGATGGTTTTACGAGAAGTATCTCTGAAAAAGAGACGATCATTATAACAGAGAAAGAGCACATACACACATAAGACAGGACTTAGACCGATAGCAGAACGCCTTCCCGAATGGGAAGGCGTTCTTTATTATGCTTGTTTTTTTCCGAGGTTGTTTATGCAGTTACCGCTTTGATCACGCCAAGCTCCTTACCTATCTTGGTAAACGCGCTGATTGCATGGTCGAGGTGATGGCGGTCGTGCGCTGCTGATATCTGTACACGGATACGTGCCTGTCCTTTTCCTACTACCGGGTAGAAGAAGCCGATAACATAGATCCCTTCATCCAGCAGGCGCGCTGCAAACTGTTGTGCCAGTGTAGCTTCGTACAGCATGATGGGCGCAATAGCATGCGTGCCCGGTTTTATATCAAATCCGGCTGCGGTCATCTTGCTGCGGAAGTAGGTAGTATTATCTTCCAGTTTGTCGCGCAGCTCTGTAGTTTCACTTAGCATATCCAGCACGGCTATAGAAGCGCCGACGATAGATGGTGCCAGTGAGTTAGAGAACAGGTATGGGCGGCTGCGCTGGCGCAACATTTCGATGATCTCTTTTTTACCGCTGGTAAAACCACCCGATGCACCACCCAGTGCCTTACCCAGTGTACCAGTTATGATATCAACACGGCCCATTACACCGCATAGCTCGTGTACACCGCGGCCTGTACGTCCCATAAAGCCCGACGAGTGACTTTCGTCTATCATTACCAGCGCATTGTATTTATCTGCCAGGTCGCATATTTTATCCAGTTGCGCAATCGTTCCATCCATCGAGAAAACCGAATCGGTAACGATGATGCGCGTACGTGCATCGGCATGTGCCTGTAGCTGTGCTTCCAGGTCGGCCATGTCATTGTGCTTATACCTGCCGCGGCGTGCTTTACAAAGCCTTACACCGTCTATGATAGATGCGTGGTTCAGCTCATCGGATATGATAGCATCCTGTTCGCCCAGCAACGGTTCGAATACACCACCGTTAGCATCGAACGCCGCTACATATAATATAGTATCTTCCGTACCCAGGAATGTTGCCAGTTTCTGCTCCAGTTCTTTATGGATGTCCTGCGTACCGCATATGAAACGTACGGAGCTCATTCCATATCCACGCTCATCTACCGCACGGTGTGCCGCCTCTATCACTTTAGGATGAGAAGACAGGCCGAGGTAGTTGTTAGCGCAAAAGTTCAGTACTTTTTTGCCGTTCACTATTATTTCAGCACCTTGCTCCGATTCTATAATGCGTTCCGATTTGAATAACCCTGCGTCTTTTATCTCCTGCAATTCCTGCTGCAGACGCTCGTAAAATTTAGGACTGGCCATATTATATAACTCTATTTTCAGCAAAATAAATTCAATCTGATAATATAGCAATGCAGAACAGGCTATGTTTTAGGTTTTTCTTAAATAAATGGTAAAAAGGTATGATAGTTTGACCATAGCCCTATCGAAAACTACCTTTACGCAGATAAAACAGATATTGAAATATTTCCTCATCATATTATTGTGCTTCTTAGTTGGCCAAACTGGTGCTCAAAGCATAAGTGGTAAAGTGGTAGATGCCAAAACAGGCGAAGCGCTTTTTCCGGTTACAGTGGTCAATATGCTTACCCAGCAGGCGGTATATACCAGCGAGTCAGGTACATTTACCGTACCTGCAAAAGTAGGCGATGAGCTGGCATTCACTTACATAGGTTATAAGTCGGTACAAAAGCTGGTAACTACAGGTGCAACCAGTATTAGGGTCGAGATGTCTGGCCTTAGTTTCCGGCTTAATGAAATGGTTATCAGGCCGCATCAATACTCTCCTTACCAGATCGACTCTATCGAGCGTCGTGCTACCTACAAAAGATCGCTTGCCCGGCAAAAAAGTTCGGTATTCAGTCCGGTATCCTTTATTGCCGAACGATTCTCTAAAAGCAGTAAGGCCATTTTCAATTTTCAGAGGAGTTATAACTACTGGGAAGATCAGCGATATATAGATTCGAAATACACGCCGGAACTCGTAAGCGAACTGACCGGTCTTACAGCCGATAGCCTGGCCTATTTTATGAATGCCTACCCTATGGATACCGAGTATGCACGTGCTGCCAGCGACCTGGAGTTGAAAATGTGGGTGCGCACTAATTACAAGCAGTGGCGTAAGAATCCCATCATACCTAACATCAAGGCAGACTCAGCCTTAATGCAAAAGAAGTAATGATACCATATATAATAGGTATATACGGGCAGCCACAATAATTCATTAATTTTATTGCATGTTACCAAAATGGCAAAAAGGTATCGTTACCAGGATAGAGCAGGCAAATCATAATACCCGAAGGTATTGGCTGGAGTTGCCAGAATCTCCCTTATTTGCTTTTAAACCGGGCCAATTCGTTACACTCGACTTACCGATACATGAACAGCGAAACAAAAGATGGCGCAGCTATAGCATAGCATCGGCACCCAACGGCGGAAACCTGATAGAACTGGTTATTGTGCTGGTAGACGATGGGCTAGGTTCAGGATACTTCTTTAATAATGTAGCGGTCGGCAGTGAGTTAATATTACGAGGCCCTCATGGAATCTTTACACTGCCTGCCGAGATCGATAAAGATATATTTATGATATGCACAGGTACCGGTATTGCTCCCTACCGCAGTATCTTGCATTATATAAACGAATACAAAGTACCGCACAAGGCACTGCACCTAATATATGGCTGCCGCACACGCGAAGACTTGATCTACGAAGACGAGATGAGGGCTTTACAACAAGACATTCCGGAGCTTATATATCACATCACATTATCACGTGAAGATTGGGAGGGTGCCTATAAAGGCTATGTCCACCAGGTTTACGAGGCTCTTTGCGAAAACAGGCAGCCTGCGCACTTTATGCTATGCGGCTGGCGCAATATGGTAGACGAAGCTAAGCATCGTATACTGGAAATGGGGTATGATAAAAATGATATACATCTTGAGCTATACGGGTAAGCACTTTATACATCTCTATAAATCGACTTCCAATATCGTTGCTGCGCTCGCTTGAGCGCAGTTTTTAATTCGGTCGTTTCGATGCAAAAATGCATGAAAGACAGCAGCATTTGTTGTTCAGACCGCCTTGTCAAAAACGTATAAAAATCACGGTGTTATGGCATACTATTTTTAAACAGAATACCTGCTAACGTGTTACATCATGAATCCTGAAAAAAGAGTCTTAATAGTTTCGAACCGCTTACCAGTAAAGATTTCTGAAAATGAAGGAGAACTGGCTTATCAAAATAGTGAAGGTGGTTTGGCTACCGGCCTCGGAAGTGTCTATAAACAAGGCACTAACGTATGGATAGGATGGCCGGGAGCTGTGATAGAGGATGGTCAAAAAGACCAAGTAAGAGAAGACCTCAAGGAACTGAGGCTTCATCCTGTTTTCCTCACACAGCAGGAGATCAATGATTTTTACGAAGGTTTCTCTAATGAGACACTTTGGCCATTGTTCCATTATTTCCCCACGTACTCTACGTATAATCCCCAATATTGGGAATCTTACAAGGAAGTAAACCAAAAATTTGCCGACGAGATACTGAAAGTAGCTACGAAGGATGATGTAATCTGGATACACGATTACCAACTTCTGCTACTGCCTGAGCTTATCCGAAAAGAGATACCTGAGGTAAGCATTGGTTTTTTTCAGCATATACCATTCCCATCGTATGAGATATTCCGCAGCCTGCCCTGGAGAAAAGAACTATTGCAAGGCTTGTACGGTGCAGACGTAATTGGCTTTCATACCTACGACGATGTAAGGCACTTCATCAGTGCCGCAAGCCGCATCACTAACACCAACTCGATTGCGAATGAACTGATTGTTGGCGACAGGCGCGTAACTGTGGATGCCTTCCCAATCAGCATCGATTACAAGAAGTATAATGAGCTGGCTGAAAGCCAACAAGCAAAGCGCAATGAACGTAAGCTTAAGCAGCTCATCAATCATAACAAACTCATCATCAGTATTGACCGCCTCGACTACAGTAAAGGCATTATTCACCGCCTCGAAGCATACCAGCTATTCCTGGAGAAACATCCCGAGCTGCGTGGTAAGGTCACACTCATACAGCTGGTAGTACCATCGCGCGATAACGTGCAGAAGTACAAGGAACTGAAGGAGGAGATGAACCGGATGGTGAGCGAAATCAACGGTAGATTCAGTACGCTGGGCTGGCAGCCTATACAACACTTCTATCGCTCGTTCCCGTTGCACCTGTTATCAGCGCTTTACAAAGCTGCCGATGTTGCACTAGTGACACCAATGCGTGACGGAATGAATCTGGTGAGTAAGGAATACATTGCCAGTAAGCTCGATCAGAAAGGAGTACTGATACTAAGCGAAATGGCTGGTGCATCGCGTGAGCTTTCTGATGCTGTCATTGTGAATCCATATGACATTTGGGACTTTGCAGACAAGATATACCAAGCACTAAATATGCCCGAAGATGAGCAAAAGCGCCGTATGGTGGCTATGCAGCAAACCGTATCCAAATTCGATATTTTCAACTGGGTTAAAAACTTTATGGATAAGCTTACAGAAGTGAAAGCAAATCAAACTGCCCTATCGGCACGTATCATCAACCCATCTATACAGCAGAAGATAGGAATACGCTACTTCTACGGCATGAAACGCCTGATACTGCTCGACTATGATGGAACACTGGTACCATTCCATAAGCAAGTAAATGCAGCAGTGCCTGATGAAGAACTGCTGGGCATGTTGAAAACACTAGCTGAGGATCCGCATAATACAGTGGTGATAACGAGTGGCCGTGACTACCACACGCTTGACAATTGGCTGGGGCACCTGCCTATGGATATGATAGCCGAGCACGGCGCATGGTATAAAGACCATGGCAAGCCATGGCGTAGCCGTAGAGACCTGACCAATGATTGGCGCCAAGAGATATACCATGTAATGGACATTTACTCAAGACGTACACCAGGGGCATTTATCGAAGAGAAGAGCTACTCACTGGCATGGCACTACCGCCGTGTCGAAGAAGGCCTCGGAACATTACGCGCGCATGAGCTGATGGCTGACATAAAACACTTCATATCTGACCGTGGACTACAGATGCTACAGGGCGATAAGGTGATAGAGATAAAGAGCATTGCAGTAAATAAAGGCAAGGCAGCAAAACGCTGGCTGGAGCGCGATCAATATGACTTTATAATAGCCATAGGCGACGACCATACGGATGAGGATACATTTAAAGCGATGCCTGAAGATGCGATTACCATTAAGGTGGGCACTAACATATCGGCAGCTAGCTACTTCCTCAAATCTTATGAGGACGTACGCAAGCTATTGAAAGAGCTGTGCAATGCAGAAGAAGCTGCAACTAACCAGGATAAAGACATGCTGCTGAAAGAAGCAAGCTAAGAACGTAGCAATACGAATAATACATAAACGAAGCGCCCTGCATATGCAGGGCGCTTCGTTTATGTGCTCTTTTGTTGTAAGTTACTTTTACACAAAGCCTGGCTTGTCCAGCTTCTTACCTATGCGGTAAGCAGCATTCATGAGCCCTACGTGGCTGTACGCCTGCGGGAAATTACCCCACTGGCTGCCATCCGTTGCGTCTACGTCTTCGCTCAAGAGGCCAAGGTGGTTTGTAAATTTCAGCAGGCTATTGAAATGCTCAATGGCTTCGTCTACACGGCCAACGCATGCCAGTGCTTCAACATACCAGAATGCTGTAATCAGAAACGTAGTTTTGGGCTTTCCGAAATCATCAGCATGGAGGTAGCGATAGAATAAACCATGATCTGCACGCAACTCGGCCTCGACTGCCTTAAGATGATCTTTAGCACGGTCAGAATTCGGATCGAGGTAGTTCATCATAATAAGCTGAAGCGTACTTGCGTCAAGGGCCTTTACACCTACAGCCTGTGTGTACACTTTGCGTTCTGCATCGTAGCAAGCTTCAATTTTCTCCACTGCCTTATCGCGTAGCTTACCTGCCATTTGCAACAGCTTTTCATCGCCTATATGCCTGGCCATCTTAATAGCAGCCATACAGCCAGCCCATTGGAATAGATTGGTGTAACAGTGGTGTTGCGCAAAATGGCGGAACTCCCATATACCGGCATCCGGTTCATCTATGGTATGTTCTATCTTCTCCAGTATATTAGCGATCCACTTTGATGAATCATGACGCTCTTCGAAAATAAAACGGCGATCTATATAAAGTGGTAACAGAGAAAGCAGCACTTGTCCATACGTATCGTTCTGTATATGCTCCACCGCTTGGTTACCTACGCGTACCGGCTTATTGCCTCTGTAGCCGTCGAGGTCTAATATCTTTTCGTCAAAGTCGGCCGTACCGGTTATCTTATACAGCGGATTATATCGTCCATCCGGCCTTACAGTCAGGTTAGCTATGTAATGGAAGTATTGCTCTGCCTCTTCAAAGTGACCGATATTATTAAAGGCATTCAGGATGTAATACGCATCACGCAACCAACAGAAGCGATAATCCCAGCAACGTCCGCTACCATCATATTCGGGCAAGCTGGTAGTGCTGGCAGCTATGATAGCTCCGGTATCTTCGTACTGGTGTATCTTCAGCGCAAGGGATGAACGTATCACCTGCTGCTGGTACATGTTGCCGATACCGGTATTCTTGATCCATCCGCGCCAGTACGATACGGTACGCATCAGGAAGTCTTCTGCTGTTGTAGTAAGCGGAGCTTCTAATGGAAGGCCATATGTAAGCACCAGGTACTTTGTTTCGTTAAGCACCAATGACTGCTCATTCATTATATGATTGAGCGAAATGTTGGTGGTAAGGCGCAATGGGCGCTCCAGGCCAATGAACTCAATGTGATTGCTACCTTGTACTGCTTGCAATTGCTTAGCTCCATATTCACCTACCGGCGTACACGATACCTTGATCTTTGGGTAACCAACGATCGGCTCTATTTTACGTACCAGCATTAGTGGACGGTAGTACCGCTCGTATAACTGAAAGCGCGGTGCAAAATCAGTAATGCGATATTTCCCATCGCTGCACTCAATCTCTGTAGTCAGCACATTGGTGTTCTCAATATAGCGTTGTGTGGAAACATATTCCCCTTCGGGAAGGATAGAGAAGTTTCCGCCTTTCTGTTTATCGAGCAGGCTGCCGAATACAAAACTGCTATCGAAACGTGGCCAGCATAGCCACGAAACGTTGGTATCCTTGTTGACGTGTGCAATAAAGGCACAATTGCCGATGATACCGGATTCGTAAATATGTCGTTGCATATCAGTATGAAGAATAAAGGATATTGATTGCCATTAAAAAAAGGTGCCAGCTATTTTTAATATGACTATCTGATTTTCAGATTTTTTTGTGTATAACTAGCACAGTAAGTAACGCATCGGGAGGAATGATAGGCGTAAGCAAAAAAAGCTGAACATGACGTTCAGCTTTTCAATCTCGTTGTTGTAAACTATACTAGAACGTGTAACATAATTTAAAAGCGGTAAAGTATTTCCTAGCCGCTGGTTTATAATACCAGAAAATTATAGCAGTCGAGCAAAATAACTTGTAGTTCTTTCGGAGGATAAATATGCTTGTCTGGCTTCTTATTGAATTATTTACTGGTACTGGATGGCAGCACCGCAGCATCCGAGTGCGGTGCATTTTCCGTAGGCTTAGCTATGCTAATCTTGATATTGCCCGTTACTCTCAGGTCAACAAAAGTTGCTCTTGAAATTATTCCTTCTGTTGATTCACTTCTTGGCCCGCTGCAGGGTACCATCATATCCTGTATTATACGGCAGCCTTCTTCTCCATTTGTTCTTTGGCGTATGGTGCGTAGACGCCATGGTTTTATTAAACGCAACTTTCTCATGTGCACTGATTCTTTTTGATAGTTTTCTTCCGTCTAAGTTTTTCTTCGTGAGTAAGGCGTCGCGCAATTGCCTTATAGCGCGGTGTTTATACTGTAATGCAATTGCTATGCCTAAAATACACATTTTCTGATGTTTATGAACAATCCGGAGGGGAGAAATCATCATTTTCTGTGGCGAATAGCCTGGGAATCAATGTTTTTTACAACCAAACGACAATTACACCAAACAAGCAGATTCAGCCATAAAGTACGCACGACATAGAAAAGAAAAAGCTGCTCCTTAAGGAGCAGCTCAACTATCATTAAGACTTCATTTATTCTTCACCTTTATTGATGTATTCCATTATCTGAGCGATATCGGCATCCGTAAGGTGAGGCATAGGCGTCATCAGTGTTTGGTTGTATTCGTCAAATACTTTCACAGCTCTCGGGTGGCCACTTTTGATGACCGCCTGCGAGTTGCGAATGAATGCATACATCTGTGTGGTATCATTATTCCAACGGGCCATTACGCCTTCCAGCTTCGGCCCTACCTTATCGCTCTTTATATTGTGGCACTGCAGGCAATTGTTCAGGAACAGCTTATGCCCCGGCGACATATTGGCTACAGTATTACCGTTACCGCCCAGGGCTGCATCATCGTCTTTTACAGATTCATTCTTACCATCGCCGCAAGATGCTAGCATAAAGGCTATGATCGCTGCACTCAGTATTTTTTTCATATTGTGTGTCGTTTGCGCTATGATTACTTTTCAAGCGTTGATATGCCTCTAAGCAATCTGTTCCAACGCATACCTTTCTGATCGTAGCTAAGCCATACAAACCATGCTTTACCTACTACGTGGTCTTCCGGTACAAAACCCCAATAACGCGAGTCGAGCGAATTGTGCCTGTTATCACCCATCATCCAGTAATAGTTCATCTTAAAGGTGTAGTTATTGGTTGCCTGTCCATTAATAATGAACTGGCCATTACGTTCTTCCAGCGTATTCTTTTCGTAGTTGAAAATAATGCGACGATACAGCGAAATGTTCTGCGGTGTCAGTGTAACAGTTGCCCCTTTTTTAGGCACTATTAGTGGACCGAAGTTGTCGCGATTCCACTTGTAGTTGACCGTATCCTGCGGGAAAGCCCAGTCTGCGGTAAATCCTTTGGGGAAGGTAGCAGGCCTTAAGGACACTACATTGGGCTGGCTTTTCAACACAGCCACTTTATCGTTGGCAACGTTCACATAATATACTACACCGTTTGATTGGAATACCTCTATACCATGCTCTTCCAGCAGATCGGGAGACAGCCCAAAACCTTTGGTCGTCACTTCATAGGTCATCTTAGCATGCGGGAATAATGTACCCGGTTTATCATTCACCTGCACAATACCATCTATGATCTCGATCTTATCGCCCGGTACACCTATACACCTTTTAATGTAATTCTCTTTTTTATCTACAGGACGATGCATCACGGTATACGAACCATTTACCAGCGCACGGTTATTACCATACTCGCGCACCAGCGAATAATAATCCTTTTCATTCTGTACTTCCAGTGCTACCGTGTCACCGGCGGGGTAGTTGAACACCACTACGTCATAACGCTCCACATCGCCAAAGCCGGGCAGGCGTTTGTATTTCCACTGCACGGCCTCGCTGTAAGACTTACCACCTGTTATAGGCATCGTATTATGCACCAGCGGGAATGACAATGGCGTCATCGGTATACGCGCTCCGTACGACATCTTGCTTACGAACAGGTAATCGTTCACCAGCAAGCTACCTTCCATAGAGCCGGTAGGTATGGTATATGCTTCTATAAAGAAGGTACGAATAATGGTTGCGGCAACGATTGCAAATAATGCAGCATCTACCCACTCCCTCAATACAGACTTCTTCTTCCTTGGTTTTTCGTTTTTCTTCCAGAATGCTAATCGCATGAAATATTTGATATATAGGCACCAAAAGTAACAAACTCCACATCATTTTAAGATAGCGGCTACAGCAGCATACAAACTTTAACATAAAAAGAATGTTTATGTATTATACCCATATGACTATTATCAGCTGCCGTTCGCGATAGTTTTTCTATTTTGCCGTTCAAATCATCAAAAGTTTATGGCTCGCTCGGTTACTATATTAGGGGCAGGACTGGTAGGTTCTTTATTAGCGATCATCCTGAGAAAGCGCGGATATGAGGTAAATGTTTATGAACGCAGGCCTGATATGCGCAGCAACAAAATAGCGGCGGGCAGGTCTATCAACCTGGCCATGAGCGCCCGCGGCTGGAAAGCGCTGGATATCGCCGGGCTGCGTAAGAAGATGGAAGAACTGGCAATACCTATGTATGGCCGCTTCCTGCACCAGGCCGATGGCACCAGCGCTTCACAAGCCTATGGCAAGAACAATGAAGCCATATACTCGGTAAGCCGTGGCGAGCTGAATAAAAAACTAATGACCCTCGCCGAGCAGGAAGGGGCTACCATACATTTTGACCATCGCTGTCTGCGCGTGGATGTACCTGCAAACACGCTGTACTTCCAGAATGCTGAAGGCAAAGATGTAACGGTGACGGCTGACCTGCTGTTTGGTGCCGATGGCGCTTTCTCGGCCCTGCGCAGCAGCTATGCACAAATGGACCGTGTAAACGCTGCTCATCACTACCTGGAGCATGGCTACAAAGAGCTAAGTATACCGCCCGATGCAGCCGGCAACCTGCGTATGGAAAAGAACGCCCTGCATATCTGGCCGCGCAAAAACTTCATGATGATTGCGCTGCCTAATACAGATGGCACTTTCACCTGTACGCTATTCCTGCCGTTTGAAGGGGATATCTCGTTTGAAAAGCTGAAGACCGAAGCAGACGTAAAAGCGTTCTTTGAGCAGTACTTCCCCAATGCAGTGCCAATGATGCCTACCCTGATGGAAGATTTCTTTGGCAACCCCACCTCTTCGCTCATTACTACACATATCAATCCATGGCACTATGGCGATAAGAGTGCATTGATAGGCGATGCAGCACATGCCATCGTACCTTTCTACGGACAGGGCATGAATGCAGGCTTTGAAGACTGTACGGTACTATCGGGCCTTATGGATATTTATGCTGACGACTGGGCCACCATTCTTAAAACATATCAGCAAAAAAGAAAACCTAATGGCGATGCCGTTGCGCAACTTGCATTGCTTAACTTTGTAGAGATGCGCGACAAAGTGGCTGACCCTGTTTTTCTCGAGCGCAAGAAGATCGAGAAAGAGCTGGGTAAGCGTTATCCGGATCAGTTCATCTCTGTTTACGAGATGGTATCCTTCAGCCACACACCTTACCATACCGCGATGAGCTGTATACAGGCGCAAGACCAACTGCTGCAGAAGATCATGAGTGAAGGAAACTTCTTCGAACAAATAGAACAGGATCAATTCTGCGACCGTCTGGACTCGTGGGTATCAGATTATCATAAGTCGGTGCAACAACTGGACTTTGGAAAATGAGGCTTGAGAAACGCTGGACTTTAAAATCTGCTGACGAACAATATACACAACAACTAAGCGAACAGCTGCGCATACATCCTGCCCTTTGCAGGCTGCTGGCTGTGCGCGGCATAGCAGATTTTGAGTCGGCCAAAGCATTTTTCCGCCCGAAGCTTAGCCACCTGCATGACCCCTTCCTGATGAAGGGGATGAAACGTGCCGTAGAGCGCATTACCGAAGCCATTGAATGGCACGAACGTATCATGGTATATGGCGACTATGATGTGGATGGTACTACAGCAGTATCGGTAGTTTACTCTTTCCTGAAGAAATTTTATGACGGTGACCTCGCCTACTATATACCACATCGCTACCGCGAGGGCTACGGTGTATCGAAGGCAGGTATAGACCATGCACATGCTAATGGCTATACGGTGCTTATAACGCTGGACTGCGGTATAAAATCGGCAGAGCTGATAGGCTATGCACAGTCGCTGGGCATCGATGTGATCGTATGTGACCACCACATGCCCGATAACAACCCGCCTGTTGCCTACGCCATACTAAACCCTAAACAAGTAGACTGCAAATACCCGTATAAAGAGCTAAGCGGCTGCGGCATCGGCTTTAAGCTGATACAGGCGCTTGCTATGCATTGGAAAAAAGACCTGGAAGAGGCCTATTACTTCCTCGACCTGGTGGCGACCAGTATAGCCGCCGACATAGTACCGCTCGATGGCGAGAACCGTGTGCTGGCATACTATGGGCTAAAGAAAGTAAACGAAGATCCATCGCTGGGTATAAAGACACTGAAAGAGCTGGCCGGAGTAACGCGTACGCTTTGCGTATCGGACCTGGTATTTGTGATAGGCCCGCGTGTAAACGCTGCCGGGCGTATGGACGATGCACGTAAAGCAGTAGACCTTTTCATAGAGCCGGACCCGGAGAAAATAATAGCTTTAGCAGATGCACTGCAAAGTGATAACTACGACCGTAAGGAAATCGACAAGACGATAACACAGGAAGCGCTGGCGCTACTGCAAGGCGACATAGCAGGTATAGGTAAGAAAGCTACCGTACTCTATCAGTCGCACTGGCACAAAGGCGTGGTAGGCATCGTGGCATCGCGCCTTATTGATCATTACTATCGGCCTACAATTGTGCTTACACTATCGAACGATAAAGTAACGGGCTCTGCGCGCTCGGTAAGTGGGTTCAACATTTATGATGCTATACATGAGTGCCGCGATCTGTTGGAGAACTACGGCGGCCACTTCTATGCAGCAGGTATGACGCTGAAGCCAGAGCAGGTACAGGCATTTACAGCAAAGTTTGAAGAAGTGGTCAGCAGGACCATCACGCCTGACATGCTGATACCGGAGATAGAGATAGATGCAGAGATCAACTTTGCCGACATCAAGCCCGCCTTCTACAATATCATCAAACAATTCGAGCCATTCGGCCCTACCAATCTCCGTCCGGTATTCCTCACCCGCAACGTGCGCGACTGGCGTGGTTATTCGCGCATAGTAAAAGAACAACACTTAAAGTTTGTAGTACATCAAAACGAACGCGATGTCGTTGACGGCATTGGCTTTGGCCTGGCTGATAAATACGAACTCGTAGCCAATGAGCCTTTCGATATACTCTACACCGTAGAAGAAAATGAACACAATGGCGCTACAAGGCTACAGATAAAAGTAGTAGACGTAAAGCGTACAGGAACAATATAAAAATCAGCAGCCGGCATATTGCCGACCACTGATTCGCCCCTCGCATTTTATCTATGAATCACCAGCTGTTTTACAGTCGCGATACCATCTAATTGTAACTTCAAGAGATAGCAACCTACCGGTAGTGAGCTTACATTTAAAGTCATCGACCTCCCGTTCATTTCTTCATTCAGCACACCTTGTCCTAGCGCATTGCAAATCGTCACAACAGCCGGAGCATCGGTAGACTTGTTAATGGTTACAACATTAGTAGCAGGATTAGGAAACATGTCCAGTGCCAATTGTAACGGTGCTTTATCTTCTATAGCAGTTGGTATGATCAACTCCTTAGTTGGTTGCCCGCCCCAGCCGCAATAGATGCCTACATTGTTCAGCCAGTAAGCAGTATCGGCATCTATATCGCTATAGGGGCAGCCGTCGCATACTTCCATGGCCATATCTACAAGGTTCCACTCATTGGTTACAAAATGCCACTTGAACCAATGCCCTGCGTTGCAATTGTGCCAGCCATGCCCACCGCCTATCTTACCTGCCACAAATTGCCGTTGCCCTTTAGGCTTATCCAGTTCGGCCAGCACCCTTCTGATAAGCGCCGTATCGGAAGTACCGGCAACATAGGCGGTGTCCTGCCAGTTGCCGTGCCCGCACTCGGTAGTAAATTGAAAATAGCGCACTTGCGCCTGCGCAAACATAGTGTAGTGAAGGCACATCAGCAGTGCCACAGCTAAAAGAATAAAGATCCTTTTCATAAAGTAAATTGTTTATTGGTTAAATAATAGCAGGCTTCAATAAGCCCTTACAACCAATAGACGCAGCACTTTAAAAACACCTTGGTAGTTTTCTGGAAACTTGAAGAAATATGACGAAAGGGAGGGGATGATTAATTAGCAATTAAAACAGCGGATTATTACTTGCGCGAGTGTGGTGTCACAGGTGCCGTACCGTGGCATTCACGTTGCAAACGCAGACGAGTGCGGCAGTTTAAAATCAAGCTACTAGATAAGTCAATCTCTTATTGCCAGTTCATCCCGAACAATGATTTTCTTTGACTCCAACTTGTCCATCAAACCTAACCAGGTCCTATCGCTCAAAGTAGCTGCGGGATATACGCCTTGCTTAAAATCTCTTGTTATAATCCTTAACGAATTTGGCATTTTTGACTGCGTTTCAAAAACGGCTTCTTTAATATCTTCAAGCCGATAGATTTTCCTTCTCCAAAAAAAGTTATGATTCTGAACCAATAGGAATTTATCAGAAACTTTGAAAAAATGCATTTGCATTGAAAGAATAAAAAACATTAATGCACCAAATAAAACCAAAAATATCATACTTAGATTGACACTTGCGATAGCTATTACTAAGAAGAAAAAACCGAAAAACAATGTGAGCAACCCGTGAAATGAAGCGAACTGGCTATTCTTGAATTTTTCAAAATGCTCATCTTCCAGTTGAACGTTCGATACCGGAATTGATTCTGAAATTTTATTCCCTTGTACGTGCTGACTAATAAATCGTTTATCTGCCAAAGATTATGGTAGTAGTCATCGTATAAATGTATTGCACTACCATTTTTATAGAAAAGAGTCATTCCTTCCATTCGCTGCCAAGTCCATAGCATTTTGTGCAGCTTCTTACCGGTAAAAACGATATTTTCAATATCGTCCCAAAAGACACTTTCCTTATTAATTGTAATTTTCATTAGATCTACTGCAATAGTAGGTGCGGCTCTTATGTACGTTGGTAGCGCGTATGCACCAAGTGCATACGTACCTATTGAAGCAGCCATAAGAAGATAACTAACCGGATGTACATGTCCTCTATTAAAAATGGAGATAAAAGCTATTAAGTATAGTGTGCCTAAACCCAAACACAATACAAGCAGACATAACAAAGTGCCGTAAAATTTGAATAAGTGTTTTCTGGTTCGAATAGTAGTCATACATTGAATTAGCAGAAATAATAAGAGCACTCTCTAGAGTGCTCTTCAAAAGATAAATGTTCGTTTAGATCTTTACACCAGATTAATATCAAAATTCACCAGCTCTACAAATTCTTCCATACGCTCTTCTATCTCGTCCATCTTCAGTTCTTGCAGGCGCGATGGGCCAAATTTCTCTACGCAGAAAGAAGCCATAGCCGAACCAACAATGATGGCTGTCTTCATGTTCTCGAAAGAGATGTCTTTGGTACGTGCTATATGGCCAATGAAGCCACCTGCGAAGGTATCGCCTGCACCTGTAGGGTCAAATACATCTTCGAGCGGCAGCGCCGGGGCAAAAAATACATTCTTATCGTGGAACAGCAGTGCACCATGCTCACCTTTCTTAATGATGATATACTTAGGACCCATCGCCTGTATCTTGGCAGCCGCTTTTACCAGCGAGTATTCGCCGCTTAGCTGGCGTGCTTCGCTGTCGTTCACCATCAGTACATCTACCATGGTCAGCGCCTGCTTCAATTCATCCAGCGCTATTTCCATCCAGAAGTTCATCGTATCCATTACGATCAGCTTCGGGCGTTTCTTCAGCTGATTTATCACGCTGATCTGTACGGCAGGTGCCAGGTTACCCAGCATCAGGAACTCGCAGTCCTGATAAGCATCCGGCAACTTTGGGTTGAACTGCGCCAGTACGTTCAGGTCAGTCACCAGTGTATCGCGCGTGTTCATATCCATATGGTAGCGGCCACTCCAGAAGAAGCTCTTACCATCTTTCACCACTTCTACTCCGTCGAAGTTCACACCGCGCTTTGCCAGCTTATCCATTTCATCCTGCGGAAAATCACCGCCGATGATAGATACTTGCTTGATGTCTTTATAAAAATTGGAAGCCGACCATGCTACATAAGTAGCCGAGCCGCCAATGATGCGGTCTACTTTACCGAAAGGGGTCTCCAGCGCATCGAAGGCCATGGTGCCTACTACGATCAATGACATATTGAAATAAAATTTGCAGCAAAAGTAACAGCCAATTACCGGCTTTCAAAAACAAAAACGGCGCATCTCATTACATTGGCAGCTTTTGCCATACAACACTTATTTTTGACAGTACATAGGGAACAGAGGATTATGGATTAATTTTTGTGATAATCAGACTAAGACGATTTAGCAGATGAAAGCAATGATATTCGCTGCCGGCCTTGGCACCCGGCTTAAGCCCTTTACAGACCACCACCCTAAGGCATTGGCCGAGGTTAATGACAAGACCCTGCTGGAGCACAGCATACGATACCTCAAGCGGTTTGGCATCGAGGATATCATTGTTAACGTACATCACTTTGCCGACCAGATAGAAGATGTGATAGCTGACAACAGCGGCTTTGGTAGTTGGGTAACTATATCGGACGAGCGCGACTTTGTACTGGAAACCGGTGGCGGCTTAAAGAAGGCCGGCTGGTACTTTGAAGGCAGTGAGCCATTTGTAGTAATGAATGTCGATGTCCTTACCAATCTTGACCTGGGCAAGATGATAGAAGCCCATAAGGAAAGCGATTCTATGGCTACACTTGCCGTAATGAACCGTAACTCGTCGCGCCATTTGCTGTTCGATGAGCACAAATTACTTTGCGGCTGGTCTAACAGCAAAACCGGCGAGCAGCGCATATCGCGCGAAGTAACCTGGATGCAGCCATTTGCATTTAGCGGTGTGCAGGTATTATCGCCGTCTATTCTTCAGATGCCATTTCAGGGCAAGTTCTCGATGATAGATGTGTATCTCCATTTCGCAAAGACCAATGTCATCAAAGCCTTTGATCATACCGGCAATATCTTCATAGATGTAGGCAAGCCCGAAACACTTGAGCAGGCGGGCTATCTTTTCAGCACCGAAGAAAAATAATAAAGGCTGTGTCGTTGACACAGCCTTTATCTTATACATAAGTACTCATTTATCCTTTTACACCCATCGATACCAGTGCTTCCTTCACAAAGGAAGAAAGTTCCTTAATGTATGCAGGTGAAAAATCAAATTTGATACCGGCTATTTCATACAGTTCCTTCAGCGTTTTGGTATATCCCTGGCTTAGTGCAGCCATATAATTATCCAGTGCCTGCTCTTTATTATTGCGGTACTGGCGCCACATAGCTACTGCACCTAGCTGCGCTATACCATATTCTATATAGTAAAACGGCACTTCAAACAGGTGTAATTGCTTTTGCCAGAAGTGCGCGCGATACTCCTCAAAGCCCGACCAGTCGGTAATGCCGGTAGAGAACTCATTCAGTATCTCCATCCATATCAGCTCGCGGTCTTTATCGCTGTGGCCGGGGTTAGTATACAGCCAGTGTTGGAATTTGTCAATTGTGGCTATCCATGGCAGTACACTTATCACGCGCTCCAGCTCTTCTACCTGTGCACGGCGCAGCTCTTCTTCTGTTTTATAGAATACATCCCAATACTCCATAGTGAACAGCTCCATGCTCATGCTGGCCAGTTCTGCTATCTCCATCGGGTACTCTTTAAACGATGACAGTGGCAGCCGGTGCGATAAGAACGAGTGTACCGCGTGGCCACCCTCGTGCATCATAGTAGTAAGGTCGCCCATGGTGCCTGCTGCATTCATAAAGATGAACGGCACACCAGTCTCCGCCAGCGGGCAGTTGTAGCCGCCCGGCGCTTTCCCTTTCCTGCTTTCTAAGTCCAAGCGATTCATTTGCACCATCGTCTTCAGACAGTTGGCAAAGTATGGGCGCAGTCGGCTGAACGTTTCGATTGCTTTATCAGCCAGTTCCTGCCCTGTTTCAAACGGATGGAGCGGCTCTGTACCTACAGGCTCTGCATCGGTATCCCATGGCCTCATTCTTTCAAGCCCCAGCCTTCTTTGCCTATGCTCCACCAGCATTTTTTGCAGTGGCATTATGTGCTCACGCACGGCAGTGTGAAATGCAAAGCAGTCCTCGGGTGTATAGTCGAAGCGACCGAGTTCGCGGAATTTATAATCGCGGTAGTTTTTAAACCCTGCATTAAGCGCTACCTGTTGGCGGCGTTCCAGCAGCTTATTAAATAGTTCGTTTAGTTGATCTTTATCCTGCATGCGGCGCTCTGCTACAGCTCTGAAAGTTTTTTCGCGCAGGTTGCGGTCAGGGCTTTGCAGGAAACGGGCTGCCTGCTGTAGCGTGTACTCCTGCCCATCGATGGTTACGGTCATCTTGCCTGATATGCTGCCGTAGTTCTGGGCCAGTACACTCAATTCAGCTTGTATAGGCACATTTTCCTCGCGGTACAGCTGCACAGCATTCTCCACGCTGCGCAGGTAGGGGAAGTACATGCTCTTATCCAGCTCTTTTGTGTACGGTGATGCCAGCAGCTTATTATTCAGCTCAAAGAAGTATGGTTTCATCTTTGGCTCTATCTCCAGGCAGAAGTAGGTAAATGCGTCTTCAAACTCTTTATTCGTCGTATCGCAGGTCATGCGTATTTGACGCCAGCTGGCATCTTCGCTTATTACCGCTTCCAGTTCGCTCAGGTCTTTCAGCCACTTTTCCAGTTCTTCCTTGCTGTTAATGCTACGGCCTTTCAGATCTTCAAAATAGGGCTGAAGTTCGTCCCATGTCTTTACCTGGAAATCTTCAGGCAGAAAATCGCGTTTTACCTTCTCTGTCGGAGCAGTTAATTCCATAATATGTTTTGGTTGAAATGATAATGCAAAATACAGCTAGAGGTTGCTCAAATATCATACCCTCCACTAAAATTCACAGTTGGATATAAAAAGATAAAATATTTTAGAACGTAATTTTATGAATTGCAAAATATTCAATGCATAAGTTCTTTAATTAACGTATGCTTATTATACACATAAACCGACTACACATGGCGGACGAGTCAAATATCAATTAATTTATTTTAAAATATATAAAAAATAAATAAGCGGTTGTACTAATTCCATTTTTTTAACCGAGGGGTGTTTGCTACATTTGTATCAAGTTGTGAATTTAATGGGTTAGTAAGTAAGAGCCGCCGGATTCTTCCGATGGCTCTTTTTTCTTTTTAATACCTTAGGCTAATCATATGGCAAAAGTTAAGAGCGCATTTTTTTGTCAGCAGTGCGGATATGAAACACCAAAATGGACCGGCAAGTGCCCTTCATGCGGTGCATGGAACTCATTTGTAGAAGAGGTGATACAACGCGACGATAAGGCAAACAAGAATGCAAGATGGGATGATGAGGATGATAAGATAAACAGGAAAGCGCAAAAGATAGACGAAGTAACAACTACGGAAGAGCGCAGGATGATGACACCTGATGCGGAGCTGAACAGGGTAATGGGTGGTGGTGTAGTACCAGGTTGCGTAACGCTTGTTGCCGGAGAGCCGGGCATCGGTAAATCTACACTCTTCCTGCAATGCGCCCTTCAATGGAAGAATATTACTACGCTATATGTATCGGGTGAGGAAAGCGCCCAACAAATAAAGCTACGCGCCGAGCGTATCGGCATCACGAACAATAACCTATACCTACTTACTGCTACCGATACGGGTACTATATTTCAGGAGATAAAAAAGATACGTCCGCAGTACATCATTATCGATTCTATACAGACGCTGGAATCACCCTATGTAGAATCGGCAGCAGGCAGTGTGTCGCAGGTGCGCGAATGCGCGGCAGAGTTGCAACGCTTCGCTAAAGCTACCAACACACCTGTTTGCATCATTGGGCATATTACCAAAGAAGGTTCCATAGCCGGCCCTAAGATACTGGAGCATATGGTAGACACGGTGCTGCAGTTCGAGGGTGACCGCCACTACGCCTACCGAATATTGAGAACTATCAAGAACCGCTTTGGTTCTACATCGGAGCTGGGGATATACGAAATGGTAAGCCAGGGCATGCGCCCAGTCTCCAATCCATCGGAAATATTACTATCGCAGCACGACGAACCGCTTAGCGGTATAGCTATCGCTTCTACTATGGAAGGTCTCCGTCCGTTAATGATAGAAGTGCAGGCATTGGCTACACAAGCTGTATATGGTACGCCGCAACGTACTGTAAGCGGGCTCGATCTACGCAGACTGCAACTGCTTCTGGCTGTATTGGAAAAAAGAGGCGGATTTCATTTTGGTGCTAAAGACGTGTTTGTAAATATTGCTGGCGGATTAAAGATCGAAGATCCGTCCATAGAGCTGGCTGTAGTGTGTGCGCTGTTATCATCTTACGAGGACAAAGCGCTGCCATCTAATATATGCTTGGTGGGCGAGATAGGCCTGTCGGGTGAGATACGCGCTGTCAACCGCATAGACCAACGCATTGCCGAAGCCGATAAGCTGGGTATGGATGCCATCTTTATACCCAAGGCTAATGCCAAAGGATTAAACAAAGAAAACTATAGCATAAAGATAAAAACAGTGAATAAGGTAGAAGACGTTTACCGTTTGCTTTTCTAAACTACCATATGCTTCAACAGATAGCCGAAGGACTTACTCATTTATTATTCCCAAGACTCTGCGCCGGGTGCAACAAACCGCTGCTGCCAGAGGAAGACATATTATGTCTTAACTGTAATGTCTATTACCTGCCACGCACAGCCTATCATCACCTACCCGAGAACGAGACTATATTAAGATTTGCAGGCCGTTTCCCTTTTGAGAAGGCAACATCGCTTGCCTACTTTACCGGCGAAGGCCTGTTGCAGCATCTGCTACATGAGCTAAAGTATAACGACCGTAAAGAAATCGGCACATTCCTGGGCCTTCAGCTGGCTTACGACCTGAAGCAAACCGGCTGGGCCAACAGTATAGACGCCATTATACCGGTTCCACTACACCCCGATAAGGAAAAACTCCGGGGCTACAACCAAAGTATCATCATAGCCGAGGGCATGAGCGATGTACTGGCCGTACCGACCCTTCCCAATGCGCTTGAACGCATCCGCAATACCGAAAGCCAAACACAGAAATCAAGGGAAGAACGCATCGCGAACGTACAGGAAGCCTTTGCAGTAAAGGATGCCGAAAAAATAAAAGGCAAACACCTGCTGCTCATAGACGATGTACTTACCACCGGCGCCACCCTCGAATCTTGTGCTCTTGCGCTGCTAAATGCACCCGGTGTACGCATCAGTATAGCCACCGTAGGCATAGCCGTATAGGCTTTTTCTTTCCTGCAAAAATCTGCTTATTGCTTTTTAGTGTTATACACGCTATCTTAATGCCAATTTTTACCGTATAGCATACGATCGATTCATACAAAACAACACTTATGAAGAAGCATTTATTGGTTACAGGCTCCTTGCTGCTGTCATCGGCACTATCGTTCGGAGCAGGCTACCAGCTTAACTTACAAGGTCTCAGGCAACTGGCTATGGGCGGCACCGGCACCGCCGTTCCATGGGATGTATCTACTATATTTTACAATCCCGGCGCCCTTGCGCAAATAGATAACTTCCAGGTAAATGCCAGCGCATTGGCCATCATGCCCAAAGTACGTTACGTACAGTCGCCCGGCACATATACTGCAGATGCTGAAGAACAGACATTCATTCCGTTCAATGTATACATCGGGTCGCCAATAGCTTACAAGAGCCGTACTCATATTGGAGTTGGCGTTTATACTCCATTTGGCACAGGCATCAACTGGGGCAACAACTGGGCGGGCCGTTACCTGGTGCAGGATATAACGCTGAAGAGCGTTTTCATACAGCCTACCATCAGCTACAAAATAAGCGATGCCGTCTCTGTAGGTGGTGGCCTCATATATGCGATGGGCAATATGGAAATGCATCGTGCAGTACCATTAACTAACGAAAATTTATCAGACGGCAATGTTGAGTTCAAAGGCGATGGTAAAGGCTGGGGATTCAACCTGGGTGTACATTGGACGGCGTCTGAAAGAGTACAAATAGGTCTTACTTACCGCTCACAGGTTAATATGAAGGTAAACCGCGGTTATGCGCGTTTCAGCGTACCGCCTTCGGTTTCTGCAAGCTTCCCTTACACTGTCTTCTCTACCACACTGCCTTTGCCACAGGTGGTGTCAGCTGGTATCGGTTTCAAAGCAAACGATAACCTGACACTCACGGCTGACGTGAACGTGACCGGCTGGGGTGCTTACAAAGAACTTGCTTTTGATTTTGAGCAACCTGCTATAAGAGACACACGCTCGCCTCGCAACTACCGCACAACATTTGCTGTACGTGGCGGCGCTAATTACGACTTCAGCGATAGACTGGCCGGCATGATCGGCGCTGCATGGGATCGTTCTCCTGTACGCAATGGTTATGTGACGCCGGAACTACCCGATGCTGACCGTGGCGTATTTACAGCAGGCATATCTTACAAGCCATTTGAGCGTGTAACATTCAATGCGGTTGCTGAATTTGTGACTACGGATGCACGTAAGGCTAGCTTCGATGCGGAGAACTTTAGCGGCATATATAGAATTACTGCATTCACGCCGGGAGTAGGGTTCACTTTCGATTTCTAAAACAAGTTTTGAAAAACAAAAAAATGAAGAAAGCATATATAATCGGTTTGATGGCCTGCTCATTGGCCGCCTGTAAACCAGAGATCGACCAGGAGCCACCAAGCCCCGGCGATCTGGATGTCTCTCGTTATCTGGCTATCGGTAACTCTGCTACTGCGGGGTTTAGGGATGGTAGTCTATACATGTCAGGCCAGTTAAATTCTTATCCTGCTATACTTGCCAAACAGTTTGAGCAGGTAGGCGGTGGTCCGTTTCGCCAGCCTTTGCTGCCAAATGGCGACAAAGGATATCCTATGCCGAAGCTTTTATTACGCAATGTGTATGGCGCGTGTGATACAGCCACTACAACCGTACCTGAAGAGCGCGGTAAGGATTCAGCACAGAGCGCCACCAACATATCGTCTGACGTACCGTTCAATAACTTTGGTATACCGTATGCGCGTGTGATAGACTACATACGCCGCGGATACGGCAAGTTCTCATCCAATGTATGGGCCAACAGGATGTTCCGTAATCCTGAAACTGCAACTCCGCTGGAAGAAGCGCTGAGAGTACAGCCTTCTTTCTATACGTTATCGCTCGGTAACAACGACGTGATGCTTTACGCTATGAATGGTGGTGACGAATCGCCGGTGTATATATCAGATGGTAATGAATTCAGAACTTCATATGATAGCATACTGACCGCATTGGCACGCCGCAATGCAAAGGGAGTAGCACTGAACATACCGGACATTCGCACAATGCCTTTCTTTACTACCATACCGGCCAAAGGCCTGAAGCTGAATGCTTCTGAGGCAACAAGCCTAAACAACTACTACAGAGATCGGAATATTCCGCTTCGTTTCGATGAAGGCGACAATTACTTCATAGTACAGGAAAGCAATGGCACACTCAGAAAGCTGAGAGATGGTGAGTTAGTACTGTTGAGTACCCCGCGCGACTCTATAAAATGCGCTAAATGGGGTAGCCTTAAGCCTATACCAATGAAGTATATACTTAATACTAATGAAGTAGACTTCATATTAAATCACACAGCCAATTTCAACAGAATTATTACAGAGCTCGCCACTGCCAAACGGACTCCTGTTGTGGACATCGATGCATTCCTTAAATCGGTACAGACCGGAGTGAGGTACAATGGCGTAGGCTTTACAGCGACCTTTATAAGCGGTGGTGTTTATTCGCTCGATGGTATACATCTTACACCAAGAGGTAATGCGCTTATGGCTAATGAGATCATCAAGGTGCTTAACACTTCTTACTCGGCTAAGATCCCAATGATAGATGTAAACAACTATCCTGGCCTGACATTGCCTTAGTAGGTAAATTTGGCACTTAAAAAAAGAGGCCGCTTATAGCGGCCTCTTTTTTTAAGGCAGCTTGCTTAGACAATTAGTTTTGTGAAGGTCTGTAAACATTTTCTCCCCGGCCTACTACCGTTATGCGTTGCCTAAAAGCATTGCGCGGATTTGGATAAAAAGGTATGGTCCGTTCATCTATATACACGTTCTCCAGCGTACGTATCTCCGATAGTGCACTGGTGAGTTGCACTACGCCGCACCAGGCAGCATCCAGTTCCTGCAGCTTCTGACAATAACCTATAGATGCCGGTATATTGACCAGTCTGTTGCGACCAATGTATAAGAATCTGAGTTCCGTCAATAGACCAATATTGCCGGGTAAGGTTTCCAGGTAATTATTGGTTACTTCTAGCAGTTCCAGCTTCGATAACTGAGTAAGTTCACCCGGCAAGCTATCAAGCTGATTATGCCCAAGCTTCAGAACAGTAAGGTTATCCAGATTTTTCAATGAGGCAGATACTGTTTCCAGTTTGTTACCGGTAAGATATAGTTTTTGCAACCTGGGCAAATAGAAAACAGAATCTCCTGCACTGGCTATCTCATTATATGAGAAAGACAACTCTTCGAGGTTTTCCAACCTTACGATTTCATCAGGTATAGATTTAAGCTTGTTACGGTAAAGACTAAGTTTCTTGAGCTTTTTTGCGCGGAAAAGAGAAGGAGGAAGCGATTTGATTTTATTGTTCTCCAGCACCAGCTCTTCCAGGTTAGGAAATTTGTCAAATATATCAGGTATCTCCTCCATTATCTTATTGTTGATACGGATGGTTGTCACCTCACGCCTGTTCTCCAACGCATCATCCCAACTGCGGTATGTTTTTGCTGGTACTTCATTCCAAAAAACCAGCAATGTTATCGATAAGATCAGGTATTTCATAAGCACTAGTTTTATTCATTTTATCTGGAGAGCTGCCGATATTCCTGGCTGCTCATCACCTTATAGTCCTGCGGTATCTTAAATATGCTGCTTTCCACAGGTTGGGCAAGTACCTGCTGCGCCGTAAAATGCATTTGCATTCCATCATCGGTCCTGCTAACGAAAATAAGCGGCAGTACTTTTATACCAGGTAGCTGCTCGAACAACAGCACTTCAGGCTCCCATTCTTTCGAAAATTGCAAGTCCTTTGTAGTACCATCTTTATAAGTTACAATCCCACGGTTTACCGGCAGGCCTGCAATATCAGCATCTTTACCTTTTTCCTTTATCGAGAAATTTTCAAATCTTGCACGTTTCTGTTCGAGGCTTGTATACTCTATTTGTATCGCATACTTCTTACCCTGCATTTCTTTGAGCGTATATACAGTCTGTTCTTTTTCGTTAAACAGCATCACGTTCCCAAACCCATTATCCATCTTCAGTTCTTTCTTTACTTGCTTGTCCTTTATGGTAATGGTATAGGTACCTGTATATTGAATAACTCCTTCCTGATTCTCCGGCGGGTCCAATGTTACATGATATACAAGTATACCTTCCTTAAAAGCTTTTTGCGCATTTGCAAGACTACAAGTGAGCATCATTAAAGCAATAAAGAAAATCGTTGATCTTAAATACATAAGAATTATAATGACGGCTATATAAACTTACGAAATAAGCCACACATAAGACTTAAAAGACATCACAAAAAAATATCCCGCTGCATTGCAGCGGGATACCTATCATAATATTATACAAATGCTACTAATAGTGCGTAAACTTGCGAATGGCAGAAACACGGCCTTGTGCATCTATAAAGCGCAGGAAGTATACACCTGAAGGAATGCTTTCGATGTTCAGTTTAGCGCTGTTATTATCCGTTACCTTATATACCATCACAGGTTTCCCTATCAGGTTATATACAGCAAGATTTTTGATATTGCTGTTAGCCTCAAATATCACGTTCAGTTCATTTGAAGCAGGGTTGGGATACATAGATATGCCATCGTTCTGCTTGCTTACGTTATTTACACTTGTAGGTTGCTTGGTAACGATAAAGGTAGTATGCCTGATAGTCGTACCGTCTGTGAATTCAACCGTTACATAGTGCGTACCATTTTCAGTAAAGTCCTCCGGATTGAACTGAAGATAAAAATCCATCTTCGTATTCGGTGCAAACTTCCTTGCTGTATACATACCTGTAGGCATACCGTTTCTGCAATATTCATTGTCGCATATACCTGTATAAGCAGGATTCTTCCAAGATGTCGGGAAGTCGTTTGCAGTAACAGACCAGGTCAGCGTTACACTGTCATTAGGCACTGTCGAAACGTTCATCACATTATTGTGCATCTTCCAGGAATCTCCCCATACAGTATGGCGAATGGTATCTTGCACGGTATATTTCTGTGCCGAAGCAGCAGATCCGAGGCCAATAAGAGTAATAAATAAGAGTACAAGTTTCTTCATTTCACACTATTTCTATTGCAAAGTAAGATCATTTTCGGATTTATACAAGGATTTCTGACACAAAGTTGTTAAATTTTTTTAATGAAAAGAGCCACAATCGTTTATTTCGTAAATTGCTTTTAGAGAAAACATTCAAATAGACAAATGAACTTTCCCCGACTGAAAAAGGCCAAAGGATTTTTGCTGGGCATTGCTACTACAGGTGTACTGGGTATATGTATCCAGGCAGCACCTGCCGACTCATATTTTGAGATCTCTAAGAACATGGACATCTTCACGAGCCTGTTCAAGGAACTAAATACATTATACGTTGACCCGATAGAACCTGGCAAACTGATAAAGACCGGCATTGATGCCATGCTGGAGGATCTTGATCCTTATACCAACTACATAACTGAATCAGATATAGAGGAATACGAATTTCAAACAACCGGCAAGTATGGTGGCATTGGTGCTACTATGCGACAAAGGGATGACCTGACCTACGTTGGAGATGTATATGAATTTAGCCCTGCCCAAAAGGCAGGTTTGCACCCCGGCGACCAGGTAATTGCCATTGGTGACCAAGTACTTAAAGGAAAAAATATCGACCAGATCAGCCTGCTATTAAAGGGTGCGCCTGGTACCCAGGTAACGTTAAAAATTAAGGATGCCTATACCGGTGCTGAATCGCAAAAAATGATTACCCGTGGGGAGATCGAGCTTTCAAGTGTGCCCTATTTCGCATTGGTGGGTAAAAATAAAGATGTAGCATTCGTGCGCCTTACACAATTTACACCTGGTTGCAGCCGTTTAGTGCGCAGTGCGCTTGACAGCTTGAAGAGCCAACAGCCTAATTTGAAAGGTGTAGTGCTGGATCTGAGGAACAACCCGGGCGGACTACTGGACGAGGCAGTAAGCGTGAGTAATTTATTCGTAGATCGCGGACAGCTTATTGTGAGTACAAAAGGAAAACTTGCCGAATGGGATAAAGAATATAAGACCAATGGTACCCCCTGGAACAGCCAGATACCGCTCACCGTATTGGTAAATGGTTCCTCGGCCTCAGCTTCTGAGATCGTAGCGGGTTCTATACAAGATCTGGACAGAGGCATTGTGATTGGTGAGCAGTCTTACGGTAAGGGGCTTGTGCAGATCACTCGTCCGCTTGGCTACAATGCGCGCGTAAAGCTTACTACCGCCAAGTACTACACTCCAAGTGGTCGTTGCATACAAGCTATCGATTACTCGCATCGCAATGCGGATGGCAGCGTCGGTAAAGTGCCTGACTCGCTGAAGAAAGCTTACAAAACAAAAACCGGAAGAACCGTACTTAGTGGCGGCGGCGTAGCGCCGGACCTGGAAGTTACAGACGAAAATGTAAGCAAACTGGCAGCTACTCTGTATGTCAAGAATTACATCTTCGACTATGCAACCCAGTACGCAAAGGCACACCAAACCATACCGGCTGCGGGTAGCTTCGCGCTAAGCAACGAGGAGTTCAACCAGTTTGCAAAATGGCTGGAGAATAAAGATTATTCTTACAAAACGGAAACTGAAATAGCGCTCGACTCGCTGAAGCAAATAGCCTCGCGCGAAAAGTATTTTGAAGGTATGAAGGCAGAGTATACTTCACTTACCAGCAAAGTTTCGCACGACAAAAAACAAGACCTGCTGAAGCACAAAGAAGAAGTATCTGAATTTCTCGAAAGCGAGATCGCTTCCAGGTATTATTATATGAGAGGCCGCATCGAAAGCCAGCTTCGTAAAGATCAGGACCTGGAAAAAGCGCTACTGGTTATCGAGCAGCCAACCCAATACCAGGCATTGCTGCAACCGAAGAAGAAATAGTAAGTATCCTTAATAGAGAGAGGGCCCGAAGATATCTTCGGGCCCTCTCTCTATAGTATCATTATTTAGCTATCCAGTGCTGCATAGCCTCTGCTATCTTACGGTCGTTACTCAGGCGCGGCACCTTGTTTTGCCCGCCCAGGCGCCCAATCGATTTCATATATTCTATAAAAGCACTCTTCTGCATCCGTGTGATCTTCAGCGGACGCAATATCTTACCATTTATCAGGTCGTCGTAGTAGATGTTCTTTTTACGCAGGTTGTTGTCTACCGAGCGTGCAAAAGCATTCATATCCGCAGGCTCATTTTCAAACTCTACAAACCATTCGTGGTACGGGAGCCCTTCGCTCACCTGTATCATAGGTGCGATGGTAAACTCTGTGATACGAACACCTTGCTCCTGAGCTGCCTGCAGCATCGCCTGATCTACCTCCTCGCCTATTACGTGCTCCCCAAATGCTGATATATAATGCTTGATACGGCCTGTCACCAATATGCGGTAGGGATTTGTGCTTACAAAGCGAACTGTATCACCAATATTATAGCCCCACAGGCCGGCATTGCTGTTCACGATCAGTGCATAGTTCTCACCTACCTTCACATCCGCCAATGACAGGCGTGTAGGGTTATCATTAAATATTTCACCCGCCGGTATAAATTCGAAGAAGATACCCGAATTTGTATTCAGCAACAGCCCTTCTTTATCCAATGTATCCTGGAAGGCAAAGAAACCTTCCGAAGCAGGGAACGTTTCTATCGCATCTACATGTCCGCCCACGCTTTCCATCAGCCGCGATCTGTAAGGTTCAAAGTTAACCCCACCATGCACCAGCACTTGCAGGTTCGGGAAGAGTTGCTTTATCTTTTTTCCGTCGCTTTTTTCCATCAGCCAGTCAAAATACATCTGCATCCACGGCGGTATGCCGCTTATCAGTGTCATGTCTTTATTGATAGTCTCCTCAACAATTTTACCCAGCTTCACTTCCCAATCTTCTATACAGTTGGTTTCGTAAGATGGCAACTGATTGCCGCGCAGGTATCCCGGTATAAAGTGGTTGACAATACCACTCAGCCTGCCGGTAGGTATATTACCTACTCTTTCCAGCTCCGGCGATCCTGACAGGAATATCATCCTGCCATCCGCAAACGAGGTGTTGCCACTTTCGGCCATATAGCAAAGCAGCGCATCGCGTGCAGTGCCTATATGGTTGGGTATGGAGTCTTTTGTTATGGGTATATACTTTACCCCGCTGGTAGTGCCCGATGTTTTGGCAAAGTAGATGGGCCTTCCTTTCCAGAGTACATTTTGTGCGCCGCCTTTTATCTGGTCTATATACCCTTTGAAGGCTTCGTAATCTCTTATAGGTACGGCTTGCTTATATTCTTCGTAAGTGTTTGCGTCTTGTAGCTTGTGGTCTTTACCAAAGGTAGTGCCCCGTGCCACTTTTAGCAGATGCTGTAGTATTGCCTGCTGGTCAGTAACAGCAGTCGCCATACCCTTACGAATTTTGCTATGTACAATAGAGGCGTAAGGTTTGGCAAGAAATGATTTTATTTTCATTACACCAGTCTAAGTCAAGCCATAAAGGTAGCACTATATTACACGGTTTGCAGCAACAATGTTTTATACATACATCGCAGCTGTTATTTCTTCATTTCATTTTTACGTGCCGCCGGCATGAAGAATAATCCCCAGATGTGGATATCGTAACTGGTATATAGGCAGGATTTTTTATAACTTGGTGTAGGTTCACAAAAAACACAATTTTATTTGTTTAAAATAAAACTTTAGTGTTACCTTTGCGCCAAATATTTTAGGAGCGTCATGTTTGCGATTGTAAATATAGCAGGTCAACAATTTAGGGTTAGAAAAGACCAGGAATTGTTTGTTCATCGTCTTGAAGGTAATGCAGGCGATAAAGTTGAGTTTTCAGAAGTGCTGATGAGTGGTAAAGATGGTAACATCTCTTTTACCAATATGCCGAAAGTACATGCTGAGATAGTTGATCATCTGAAAGGTGACAAAGTGATTGTGTTCAAGAAGAAACGCCGCAAGGGTTATCAGAAGTCGAACGGACACCGTCAGTACCTGACTAAGATAAAAATCAACGATATCGCTTAATTTTATTTTTGTAAATTAGTAAAACAGTTTAATACAAAATGGCACATAAAAAAGGTGAAGGTAGTGTAAAGAACGGCCGGGATTCGCAGAGTAAACGTCTTGGTGTAAAAATATACGGTGGCCAGCCGGCTATCGCAGGCAACATCATCGTTCGTCAGCGTGGCACGGTTTATCATCCTGGTGTTAACGTAGGTGTTGGTAGAGATTTTACCATCTTCGCAACAACAGACGGAATTGTAGAGTTTCGTAAAACCCGTACGAAGACTCTGATATCAGTAAAAGAAGTATCAGCAATCGCCGAAGCCTAACCCGCTCGGCGATTTTGCCATAAAGGTTTTTTTTAACCCTTAAATTCACAATAAGTATGGCAACAGCAAAAAAAGCTGCTAAAAAAGCAGCACCAGCCAAAAAAGCGGCTGCTCCTAAAAAAGCAGCAGCAAAAAAAGCAGCTCCTAAAAAAGCTGCAGCAAAGAAAGCGGCTCCTAAAAAGGCAGCGGCTAAGAAAGCAGCCCCTAAAAAGGCAGCAGCACCTGCAAAGAAAGCAGCCGCTAAAAAGTAAGACTTTAATTTTTAGCGATTTACAAAGAGACTGTTTTATAACAGTCTCTTTTGTTTTTATCCATATGGAATTCTCACGCTCTCCCGTCTTATCATAACAGAAATCCATTAAAAACGGCGGTTAAGGATAATAACCTAAGTTTGCAACTCGAAAATTTCCGGTTATGAGTTACGACGAAAGAAACGAATCTAATAAAGGCTACCAGCGGTTTAAGGCCACTATGCACATTGGCATGGGCATCTTCTACCTGTTGATAGGCGCTTCGGTCATCTATATCAAATATTTCGGCGCTATGGAGCTACCTACGGGCTTCGCCTATGTGCTGGGTAGCCTGATGCTCTTGTATGGCGGCTTCCGCATTTGGCGCGGCATCATGGACATGAAACAGATGAAAAGAAGAGACATTGACCGTGACTTCCCCAGCCTAGGCAATAGAGGCAGGGAGTAATTTTCACACTGCCCTGACCCGCCTGTTAAATTGTTGTTACAACATTAATATATCTCATGCGTTCTATAAAATATTGCCTAAAATTGCAGCCCGGAATGCAAAGGTTTAAAAGCATATGTTTGGCTATCATCGCAGCAGTTTCACTAACTGCCTGCGAAGACGATACGCATAAACCAACCGATACGCTTAGTACAGGTAACATCGAAATATCAGTAGATGAGACCTACGAACCGATCATTAAGGAACAATTGAAGGTTTTTGACAGCAGTTTCCCTGATGCACACATCAAGGCTACGTATAAACCGGAGTCGGATTGCATTAAGGACTTTATGGACGGCAAAGCACGACTGATACTGGTAACACGCGAGTTGAATGCAAACGAGAAACAGGTATTGGAGCAAAAAAAGGTAGTACCTACCTCACTAGCAGTAGCCAAAGATGCAGTAGCGCTGATAGTAAATAAGAAGAACGCTGATACCATCCTAAGCGCCGCCCAGATAAAAGGGATATTGACCGGAACGTACAATAAAAAGTACACAGTCGTATTCGACCACCAAGGTTCCAGTACGGTAAGGTACGTACTCGACTCGCTGATACCGGGGCAGAAGCTCGGTGCCAACGTCTTTGCTGCAAAAAGCAATAAAGCAGTGGTGGACTATGTGAAGGATAACGAAGAAGCAATAGGCTTTGTGGGTATGAGTTACATCAGCGATATGGAAGATCCGGATGGACTGGCTTTTATCGGCGATGTAAAGGTGATAGCGGTGTATAACGATTCGCTGAATCGCCCATATCAACCCTACCAGGCTTATATAGCACCCAACTGGTATTCGCTTACCCGCAACCTTTATTATATACATAGAGAAACTTATCCCGGCCTTGCCACGGGATTTGCCAACTTCCTGAGCCGCGAGCGCGGGCAGTTGATATTTAAACAGGCAAGACTGTTTCCGCTGAGAAGTAACATAATTTTTAGAGAAGCAGCAGTAAACCAATAGTAATAATCAAGGTCTAAATAATCGACAGCGGCTCACAGAAGAGCGCTGTTCTTACAAACACCGGTACAAAAATGAAGATGAAACATCCAATCGTAATTATGGCTGCTATGACCCTCTCCGCAGGTGTGCAGGCGCAGTCGCTGGAGGAAGGAGTAAAGATGTATAACTACGAGCGCTACGAAAGTGCTAAAAAAGCACTGACGCCGCTAGCTGGTAGTAATGCAATCGCAAACTATTATCTGGGCTTGTCAGAACTGCAATTAGGCAATTTAGATGCAGCAGCGGCTACGTTCGCAAAGTATCCTACTGATATAGCTAATAAATCGGGAGCTGTTCGCGTAGCGTTGAAGCGCAATTCGGCTGATGCTATGCAACAGGCGCAAGCGCTGGCTACAAGCGGAAAGAAAAAAGAATGGGAGCAACTGAAATATGCTGCTGATGCCCTTACCTATACAGATGGCGCGAACAAGCAACAGGCTATCGACTGGTATAAAGAAGTAATGGTAAGAAACCCAAGCGCTAACATACTGCTCGAAATGGGTGATGCATACCTGGAGCTGCCAAGTGGTGGCGGTCAGGCTATGACTAACTTCGAAAAGTTGACGGAGAAAGATCCTAAGAACTCGCTCGGCTTTACCCGCATTGGTAAGCTATGGTATGATGCTAAAAAATACGAAGATGCCCTGGCTGCTTATGAAAAAGCAAAAGCGGCTGACCCGACCAATCCGCTGCCATACAGGTACCTGGCCGATGCTTACTTCCGTGTAAATAAGCTGGACCTGTCGAAGCAAAACCTGGAAGACTATATGCAGCGCGCCGATAAAACGGAGCAGGATATGGCCCTCTATGCCGGTATCTTATACCTGACAAAGGACTATGCTAAAGCCATACAGGTGTCTAATGACCTGATGAGCAGCGGCAGCAAAAGGCCAACACTCCCCGGCATCCTGGCCTTCAGCTACCTGGAGACTAAAGACTCTGCAAAGGCACTTGAGTATTCAAGGTTGTATCGTGCAGTACAGGATCCTAAGAAGATCGGCTTCCAGGATCAAATCAGCATAGGCAAAGTAATGCTAGCTAATGGCCTCGCTGACTCTGCTAACTATTTCTTTGAGCAAGGCGTTGCTGCTAATGCTTCTCAGGATAAAACGGACGCTTATAAAGAGATCGCAGAGTACTTCGTTAGCCGCAAAAGCGCAGAAGACTACCTGACCGCATCTAAATGGTATGGCAAGATCGTAGCCGAAAAACCGGCTGCTACTGCTACCGAATACTTCAACTGGGGTGTATATAGCTACTACGGCAAAGAGTATGATGTGGCAGCTAAGGCATTTGAAGATATGGAAGCAAAACACCCTACGCAGCCATCTGCCACTTACTGGAGGGGCCGCGTGGCTGCCGCTAAAGATGCGGAAGCAAAAGAAGGTACTGCCGTAGCACACTACGAAAAATGGCTGGGCCTGAATGTAGAAGGTTATCAAAGGAAAAATCCCGACCTGATGCAAGCATACCAGTACCTGACACTGTATAACCTGAATAAAGGTGATAAAGCTAAGACCATTGAGTATGTCGAGAAGGTAGAAGCGCTGGAAGCTAACAATGCTTTTGCAAAACAGATCAGAGACTACCTGAGCAAACCTGGCAAGAAAAGCTAGTAAGTATTAATCTTTATATCCGGAAAAGCTGTCCCAAATAGGACAGCTTTTCTGCTTTTATAAGCTTTTCTAAAACCTGCATTTTGCCTGTCGGTTTATGAAATAAAATACAGAAATTTGTTAAGTATGGATTTTAAGATAGCACGTCCTTATTCCCCCGCAGGCGACCAGCCTACGGCCATTAAGGAATTGGCAGAAGGCATTAAGAGAGGAGAACAGTTTCAGACGCTATTGGGCGTAACGGGTTCGGGTAAGACCTTTACAATGGCCAATGTGATACAGGAAGTACAGCGGCCTACGCTGGTACTCACGCACAACAAAACACTAGTAGCACAGCTATATGGTGAGTTCCGCCAATTCTTCCCAGACAATGCGGTGGAGTATTTTGTTTCGTACTACGACTATTACCAGCCCGAGGCATACATACCTACATCGGATACTTATATAGAGAAAGACCTGTCGATAAATGAAGAACTGGAAAAGCTGCGTCTGCGGGCAAC
This sequence comes from Sphingobacteriales bacterium, assembly GCA_004144175.1. Lineage (GTDB taxonomy): Bacteria > Bacteroidota > Bacteroidia > Chitinophagales > Chitinophagaceae > Polluticoccus. The sequence goes on along the minus strand of SEFT01000001.1, from coordinate 255,323 downwards.
ATCTAGCCTGCTGAGTGGTCGCAGAGATATTATAGTAGTGGCATCAGTATCGTGCATATATGGTATGGGTAACCCTACCGAATATGCCAATGGTATCATTCGCTTCAAACCCGGCGATAATATTGGCCGCAACCATTTTTTGCATACGCTGGTAGGGTCGCTATATAACCGCAGCCAGGGCGATTTTACACGTGGTACGTTCCGAGTGAAGGGCGATACAGTAGACATCAACCTCCCTTATGTGGACTATGGCTATCGTGTCACCTTCTTTGGCGATGAGGTGGAAGAAATAGAAGCCTTCGAGGTAGATACAGGAAAACGCATTGGCGTAATGGAGAACGCCGCAATATTCCCAGCGAGTCTTTACCTGGCACCAAAGAACCAGATAACACAGATCATCCATGAGATACAGGATGAACTGAATGCGCAAGTTGAGTATTTCAAGAGCATCAATAAACCGCTGGAAGCGCAACGTATAAAAGAGCGTGTGAACTACGACCTGGAAATGATACAGGAGCTGGGGTATTGCAGTGGCATTGAGAACTATTCGCGCTTCCTCGATCGGAGGAAACCCGGCATACGCTCTTTCTGCCTGCTCGATTACTTCCCCGACGATTACCTGATGGTGATAGACGAAAGCCACGTGACCGTACCGCAGATAAGCGGCATGTACGGCGGCGATAGGTCGCGCAAACTGAACCTTGTCGACTTTGGCTTCAGGCTGCCATCGGCATTAGATAACAGACCGCTCAACTTTCATGAGTTTGAAGGACTGCTGAACCAGGTAGTATTTGTAAGCGCCACACCAGGCAGCTATGAGCTGGAACAAACAGGTGGCGTTGTAACCGAACAAGTAGTGAGACCTACCGGCCTGCTCGATCCGCCAATTGAGATACGCCCCAGCATCAACCAGATAGACGACCTACTGGACGAGGTAGACAAACGTATTAAGAGAGGCGACCGTGTGCTGGTGACAACCCTTACCAAGCGCATGGCCGAAGAACTCGACAAATACCTGAAGCGGATCAATATCAAGTCCAAATATATCCACTCTGAAGTGGATACGCTGGAGCGCGTAGAAATACTCCGCGAGCTACGGTTAGGTGTCATCGATGTATTGGTGGGCGTTAACTTATTGAGGGAGGGTCTTGACCTTCCCGAAGTATCGCTTATGGCTATACTAGATGCAGACAAGGAGGGCTTCCTGCGCAATGAGCGCTCACTGACACAGATGGCCGGGCGCGCCGCCCGTAATGCGGAAGGCCTCGTTATATTCTATGCTGATAAGATGACAGAGAGCATGCAGCGCACCATCGACGAGACTAGCCGCCGACGCGACAAGCAGGTAAAATATAACCTGGACAATGGCATAACACCGAAGACAGTTATAAAGTCGAAAGAGCAGATATTCAAACAAACATCGGTGCTGGATATTAAGGGCTACGACGAGAACGCCAAATATGCTACGACCGAAGCAGTAAGTGCTGCCGCAGAAGATGAAGTAGAATACAAGTCAGCAGCGCAGCTGGATAAGCTTATCGCACAGACCCGCAAGGGCATGGAAAAAGCTGCTAAAGACCTTGACTTCATGGAAGCGGCAAGGCTTAGAGACAAGCTCTTCCAGCTACAGAAAGAAAAAGAAGCAATGAAATAACTTTTAAGTGATGCTGCGGAATACCGTATAGCGAAGCAGCATCTCGAGCGCCAGGCATATGATGGCGCCCAAAGCGAATGGGAAGAAGAGCTCTGCATAATGCTTGTAAGAGCTCACTTCTATCTTCGTTTTCTCCAGCTTATCTATCTCATCATACACAGCCGACAGCGAATTATTATTCGTAGCGCGGAAGTATTTGCCACCTGTTTCCTGGGCTATCTTTTGTAGCAGTTCTTCATCTATCTGTACAGGGGCCATTTGCTTTTGCATACCCATAGGTGTCTGCACCGGGTATGGCGCTTCGCCACGAGTGCCAACGCCTACGGTATATACTCTTACCTTATATGCCTTAGCTATTTCCAATGCAGTGCTCGGGTCTACCAGGCCGGTGTTATTTACACCATCGGTCAGCAGTATTAGCACGCGGCTTTTGCCTTTAGCATTGCGGAGTCGGTCCACCCCAGTTGCCAGCCCCATACCTATGGCAGTACCATCAACCAGCATACCGCTTTTTATCTGGCTCAGTTGCTCTTTTAGTACTGAGTGATCAATGGTAATAGGAACCTGCGAAAAGCTCTCGCCCGAGAATACCACCAGCCCTATACGGTCGGTTGGCCGCTGATTTACAAATTCAATAGCTACTTTCTTCGCAGCTTCAATGCGATTTGGTTTCAGATCCTCGGCCAGCATACTGCCCGATACATCTATCGACAATACTATATCAATGCCATCGCTGTCTATCGACTCCGTTACATTGCTCGACTGTGGACGTGCTAATGCAATCACTAATAAGAACACACAGACCAACCGCAACAAAAACAGTACAGGGCGGAAACGGACCTTCCACGAGCGGCGTACCTTCAGCAAAGGCTGTGGTATAGCCGTAAGGCGCATAGAAGGGCTGTCTTTCTTGCGACCCTGCCATACCCACCATATCATCAGGGGTATCAGCAATAACAACCCGAAATAAAGAGGATGCGCAAAACTGATATATCTTAATTCGGCTAGTGCATTCATGATTTCTGCGGCGTTGTTGGTATATCTACCGGCTCGGTATCTTTTATAAACTGGCGTGCATTTTCCATAGCCATCACATGCTCTTGCATAGTAGGCTGGGCTCGCGCAAATTTAGCCATATCGGCTGTAGTCAGTATCTGGCCCAGCAGCGAAATATGATGATGCAGTTCGTAATTGCCGCGTGCAGTACTTAGCAGCTCATCGGTGGTAAGCTCCATAGCAGGCATCTTGAAGCGTTCTTCTATATACTGGCGCAGTATATCGGTAAGGCGTGTGTAATATTCTTTGATCTTGCCATTCTGCCACAGCTGCTCGCGATCCAGCTCGCCCAGCAGGCGCAGTGCTTTGGCTTGCAGGCTTTCCTGTACTTTATTGAACACCGCAGGCGCAACTGTCTTGCGATGCGTACGGAAGTACCAGATAACATACCCCGCAATAGCCAGGAACACAAGGCCTGCTACTATATACCATATATAATCCAGCCAGCTTGTTTGCACCTCGCGGATGCCCTTTATGTCGCGAAAGCCTTTAGTAGTATCAACCGGCACTGTCTGCACCAGCAGCTCTATAGAATCAGTTTTAATAACATATGGATTACCCGACTTCGGAATCACCGTAAATGCGAACGATGGTATCATATGCATACCAGAGTCGAACCCTGTAACCTGTATACGCTGGCGGTAGGTTATCATACCACCTTTACCTACGGTATCTATTCCCCCCTTCTCCAATACCTCCAAGTTGTTGAAGCTATCAGGTATTACCGCCCATTGCAGTTCGCTGGTTGCAGCATCATGCTGCACATCTATAAAGATGCGCGCGGGGTCGCCAACGGTTATCTTGGTAGCATCTATACGTGCGTTGACAGTAGCACCGGTTTGTGCAAACGCAGCTTTGCCCCCTATAATCAGGAGCGTCAGTAAGCATGCAATTCGTAGTGTTCTGGCAGCGTTCATTGGGTTCTATCTTCCTTTAAAAAAGCCTTGCAGTATTTTTATATAGTCATCGTCGGTGCGCACCTGCATCAGCGATGCGCCGCTCTTCATAAATGCCTGGCTGCAATACTTTCGTAGCTGGTCGAAGGCCAGGGTATATTTTTCGCGCACGCTCTTATCCTCCGTATCTATCCATACCTCCTGCAGCGTCTCGGCATCCATTATCTGCACTAACCCCGCCGATGGCAACGTGCGGTCGTGCTTATCGTACACTTGTATGCCCACCAAGTCGTGCTTACGCGCGGCCAGTTGCAATGACTGCTCATAAGGCGCACTGATAAAGTCGCTGATGAGAAATGCTATCGAACGCTTCTTCACACCATGATTCAGGTTGTCGAGCGCCGCCTGTATGTTCGTGCCTTTTGTTTGCTGCGGCTCAATCGTTATCAGCTCGCGAATGATGCGCAGGATATGGCTACGTCCTTTTTTAGGCGGTATATACTTATCTACTTTATCACTAAAGAAGATTACGCCTACTTTATCGTTATTGGTTGTGGCCGAGAACGACAGCAGGCCGCATATCTCTGTTATAAGCTCGCGCTTCAGGCGCTTCTGTGTACCGAAGAGCGAACTGTTACTCACATCTACCAGCAGCATCACCGTCAGCTCACGCTCTTCTTCAAACACCTTTACGAACGGATGCGAGAACCGTGCCGTTACATTCCAGTCGATGTTCTTTACGTCGTCACCTGGTATATACTCACGCACCTCGCTAAACGACATACCACGACCTTTGAAGGCAGAGTGATATTCGCCCGCAAAGATGTGGTTGCTAAGACCTCTTGTTTTTATTTCTATCCTTCTTACACGCTTCAGTATCTCAGCAGTAGTAAGCATGGCTTTATAGATAGTTGGTTTTTGTTGAAATTAAGCGTTAACGGTGTGTGCAGCAACTACCTTCTTCAATATATCGGCTATCTTCTGTCCGCGGTCTTTGGCTTGCGCTTCGTCCCACAGCAGGCTGATAGACGATGATATGCAACGGCTCATAATCGCATCACTCACCGGGTAGGCCATATTGCTATAGTGCATTACACCCTTCTTCTGATCTTCGCTTAGGCGGCTCATAAAGCTACCGTTTTGAAGGTGCTGCCATTTGCGTATGTAATGCCAGTTGTTGTCGTACCAGTAGAAGTTACCTGTTATACCTGCTGCTCCTAGTTCGGCTGCGGCAGTACGCGCCATATCTTCCGTAGGCAGGAAGAACGACAGGAAAGAGCCTGTATCGCCCGCCGGGTCAGGTATTACCCGGAAACTGATCCCGGGAACATCTTTCAGTGCGTCGTATATAATGCGGTTATTGCGCTTCTGCATTTCCAGGAACTGGCTCAGCTTACGTATCTGCGCCAAACCTACGGCTGCATGCAGCTCCGATATCCGGAAGTTATACCCTAGGTATGGATGCAGGTCTGCTCCTCGGTCTTTACCTATATGGTCGTGCCCATGATCGCTGAACTGGTCGCATTTTTCATATACTTCTTTGCTATTGGTCAGCACCGCACCGCCTTCGGCAGTAGTAATGATCTTCACAAAGTCGAAAGAGAAAGTACCGGCGTGGCCAATGGTACCCACAGCCTTTCCCTTATAAGTAGCACCTATTGCCTGGCAGGCATCTTCCAGCAGCACCAGGTTATGTTTATCACAGATCGCTTTTAATTCATCCAGTTGCGCCATACTGCCGCACATATGCACAGGCATTACCGCTTTGGTACGTGGGGTAATGGCTTCTTCTACGGCTTTCGGGTTGAGGGTAAGTGTTTCATCTATATCGCACATTACTGGTATGGCCCCAACCGAGATAACCGCCTCGAAGCTGGCTACGAATGTGAAAGTAGGCATGATGACCTCATCGCCCGTACCAATGCCCAGTGCAGACAAGGCTACTGTAAGCGCGGCGGTACCGCTGCTAAGCAACTGAGAATGAGCTACATTGAATGTTTTATTTATCTCCTGCTCCAGTTCCTTAGCCTTCCAGATACCTTTACGCGGGCCATCAAAGCCGTAGCGCATCAGTATGCCGGTCTCCAATACGTCATTTACCTCTTTGCGCTCTTCTGCGCCAAATAATTCATACCCGGGCATGTACCGATTTTTTAGAACAACAAATGTAACAGTTCCGCTCTTTAGTTGCCTGTACGGTTTGTTTAAAATTTTCTAAAATACGGGCTGCTTCCGCTATCGAATTTGCCCTTACATTTGGTGCAAATTTTGCGACCCATGACAAAAATGAAGAGTGTACTTAGTTTAGGCCTTGCATCGGCAGTATTGTTCACTGCGTGTAACTCTGGAAGCGAGACAACAGAACAGACGACTACTACGGAGACAGCACAGACAGTGCCGGCGGAGCAGAAAGTGTCTAACCCGATATTTGTAACGGAAGTGGGCAACGCACAGGATTTTCCGAATGCACAACTGTCGTTTGGCAATGTAACAGCGATGCCGCAGGGCGACTCGGTAAAGGTGAGCTTTGCATTCAATGTAAAGAACTACCAACTGAAAAACCAGACGACCGACTCTAACAGCAAGGTTTGCAACAATTCTGACAAAGGGCAGCACATACACTTCATCCTTGACAATAAGCCTTACGTAGCGCTATATGAGCCTAAGCACGAAGTTGTGCTGGCTAAGAACACCGAGCACCACCTGCTGGTATTTCTGTCGCGCTCTTATCACCTGTCGCTGAAGAACAAAGGCGCAGCGGCGGTGATGACCTTTAAAATAGATGGAGACGGCAAGCTGCAAAAAATGGATAACCCTACTACGCCGATGGTATTCTATAGCCGCCCGAAAGGCGACTACCTGGGCAAAGACGTAGACAACCTGCTGTTCGACTTCTATGTATGGAACAGCAGCCTGGCTACCGATGGCTACAAAGTAAAAGCAAACATAAAAGGTGATGGTGTAGACACTACTATGGTAGTAACCAACTGGCAGCCTTACTTCCTGAAAGGACTACCAATGGGTAAACCAAGCATCACTCTAACACTGATAGATAAAGACGGCAACAAAGTAAACGGCCCGGAAACAGAAGTGACAAGGGAATTTAACCTGTCGAGAGACGAGCCAATGAAGCCTTAATCAGTATTATACTTTTATAACAGAAAGCCCGCAGTCATAACTGCGGGCTTTCTATCTATTGACGCTACTGGCCCACGTTTCTATGCGAATAGGCCGTGCAAAACCGAAGTTTATTTACAAGAACTTACTTTCACCAACCTGCTGTTAAATTACCTCTTCGCTTTTATAATTACTGGAGCTACTGTATCGTCTGATTTATTGTTATAAAGGTAAATAACCAGATCGTCACCTTTAACCATAGTCCTCACACTGTCTACTTCAAAAAAGCGCCCCTCGGGACTATATATAGTCTTTTCAAATAGGGCGTCTTTCTTGTAAACTTCTAAACGGGGAGGTGCAAGTAGTCCGGTAAATGTTTTTTGGACCCTGATATGCTGATCATTATGATACTGTGTATCTCCTGTCATACTCAATCGAAATAAAATTGACCCTACGATAACTATTCCTAAAAAGGGAACGAGCAGTATCAGGCAAGTAATACTGGGAAGAATAGAAAATGTTAGGAAGTACCATTTAGTAATTCTGTTGAACTGGGACTTATGCCCGACAATGTAAGTCGCCATTCCTGTAAGAAGGAAAACCCACGCAACGATGCGGGATGTGTACATTCCCCGAAAGGATATGTTATACTTAAAAAAGAGGATGACTGATGCAAACGTCAGTATTAATGACCCGGCATGTATCCATAAGAGCAATTTGGTGGTTTTTATTGAAGCAGTCTTTACTTTACGTTTCAGCAAAAACGCAAAAGGAATGGATAGCCGACAGCAATAAGTAGTGTAATAATAACTGCCATTTATAAGACGAAGTATCTGGAAGTCTAAAATATAGCCATTATTTTATCCTAGGTAATATTTAGGAACATTCAATAGTCAGCGCACAGATGATTATTTACCTGTGCAATAATAAGCGTTTGGATAGCACATTAGAGGGTGGATTATATTTCCTTTATGCAAGTGCTCCAGACGCCTGAGAGCGCACACTTTAGATGATTCGTTTAATAGTAGGCACGTCGCTTCCAAGTCCCCTTATCTGCACCAAGCCAGGTTGCTTACCCACCTCAATACTGCCTATTACATGTTGCATTTGCAGGGCACGAGCTCCATTCAGTGTCGCCCAGGTCAGTAGTATTTCCCAGTCTAACTCGGAAAAGTTTTTTTTCAAGGTAGTCAGCTCTGATAAAATACTCAGTTGATGGTTGGAGGCGAGGCTATCTGTACCTACACATATATTCAGCCCTTCCTTTATAAACAACGGCACATCGGGCAGCGTATTTTCTATATACAGATTAGCATTGGGGCAGAGGCACCAGAAGGTTTGCGGCATCAGCCTGCGGGCCGTATCTATATCTTCTTTGGTGGTAAATGTATTGTGGATGAAGATGACAGGGTGCGTGGGCGATATCCACTCCAGGTAGGTTTGCAGCGATGTCTTGCCTGATGGGACAAAGAAAGAATCGTCTATACCCATACCGCTCAGCAGGTCGCGCACCATGCCGTCTTTCGATATGTAAAACTCATTCTCTGCGCAACATTCCTGGTTGTGTATTGATATGATAGATTCAGGCTGATGCTGGTCGATAAGGCTAAAGAACGGCTGCGACACCGAATAAGGCGCATGTGGCACCATCGACTGCCGCAACATCTTACCGTTACCCTCTTGCCCATTATATGCCTCGAAAGCCTGCTGTGCATACCCATACATCCGCTCAGGGGCAGGGTTAAAGCCTAGCGCCTCTGTAAAAGTATGTATGTGCATTTTGCCCAGCGCACGTACATCCAGTGCATCACTGGTATTAGCTATATCGCCTACTGCAACCGTACCGTTTACGTAAAGCTCTTCATAGGCAGCTTTACGGGCAGTCCGCTTTTGCTCATCGCTAAAGCTGTTGCGCAAGGCAGGTATCTGCTTCAGGAAGCCGATAAGCCCCGTATGCTTTGGTACTACACCCTTCATGTGCGATAGCTCCAGGTGGCAATGCACATTGACAAAACCCGGAGCCAGCAGACCTTCCAGTACGGTAACACCTTCTCTATTTTCCGACTGATAAACAGAGAGAATAGTTCCGTTATCATCTGTTTCAATAATCGTATTTTCCGGCAGCCAGCCTTTACCATCATGTATCCTATCCGCAGTAAACAGCACCCGTTCTTACGATTTAAAATGCTTCAGCAGTATCACTTCTTTCTCTTCCAGGAAACGCCATTTACCGCGCGGCAGGTTTTTCTTGGTGAGGCCCGCATACATTACGCGGTCCAGTTTATCTACCTCATAGCCCAGTGACTCGAATATGCGACGTACGATGCGGTTGCGGCCGCTATGTATTTCCAGTCCCAGTTCTTCTTTAGTATCCAGGTAAGCCAGTGCATCTACATTGGCTACGCCGTCTTCCAGTTCTACACCGGCTACTACTTTTTCGAAGTCTACTTTCGTGAGCGCTTTATTCAGGCTTACCTGGTATACCTTCTTTATCTCGTAGCTGGGGTGCGATAGTTTTTGCGCCAAGTCACCATCATTTGTCAGCAGTATCAGGCCTGTAGTATTCCTATCGAGCCTGCCCACTGGGAACAAACGTTCTACACCTGCATCTTCAGGGTTCACCAGATCCATTACCGTCTTGCGGTCTTCAGGGTCTTCTGTTGTGGTCAGGAAGCCTTTAGGTTTGTTCAATAGTATATATACCCTGTTCTTTTGCGGTGTCAGCTTCTTACCGGCTATGGTCACCACATCATAAGGCTGCACACGGTATCCGGGATCCAGCGCCAGTTCGCCGTTTATTTTCACCTTGCCTGCCTTTACCATTTCAGCAGCATCCCTACGGCTGCAGGTACCGCTATGGGCAATGTATTTGTTCAGAGTCATCTCCTTTACATCCTCACCTTCTTCCATCCTTGGCTTGCGCGCGCGCTTTATCGGCTTGCCAGCTTTTTCTGCTTCCTGCTCTTCGGCAAACTGCTTACGGAATGGTCCGCTTACTTTACGGTCGCCCAGTGGGAATGCTTTGGTAAAATCTTCAGGAGCCTTTTCTATTTTCTTCAGCGATATTTTCGGCTTTACTTCATTGTTCTCACCTTCCTTTCCTTCCGTCCGGTCAATATCGTTTCTGCGTGGTTTCCTTTCTTCTTTGTTTCTGCCAGCCCCTTTACCAAAGCTCAGGTCTTGGTCTTCAAAACGCTCTCTACCCGGGCGTTTGGGTTTTTCGCCGTCTTTGCCTTCTTTATCGTTCTTCTTGTATGGCTTTTTATCGTCACGGTCTTCAAAGCGTTTTTTAGGGCGGTCGCTACCTTCTGCGTCACGATCCCTAAAGCCTTCTTTTTTGAACGGGCGTTTTTCGTCACGGTCTCTAAAGCCGCCTCTCTGCTCTCCATCGTTTTTGCGGAACGAAGGTTTTCTATCACTATCGCCTTCAGCTCTCTTGTATGGGCGCTTTTCTTCCCTGTCGCCGTAACTCTTACGTTCACGATCAGGTCTTTCACCTCTGTTATCTGAGTCTTCTCTTCTTTTGTACGGGCGTTTCTCTTCTCTGTCGCCATAGCTTTTACGCTCACGGTCAGGTCTTTCGCTCCTGCTACCCGATTCTTCTCTTTTCTGGTACGGACGTTTGTCGCCTCTGCTATCGTCCTTCTTAAAGAATGGCTTACGGTCTTTATCGCCGTCGCCGCGCTTTTCACGGTCGGGCTTTCCGAAGAAGCCTTCTTTCTTATCGTCCCTTTTATATGGGCGTTTTGCATCTTCACGGTCGCCGAAACGGCCCTTGCCTTCCGGCTTGTCCTCGCGCTTGAACCTTGCAGGACGCTCACCATCACGTCCATCCTCTCCCCTTCCGGAAGACCTATAGCCTCCGCCCGACCGGTCTTTATCGTCCCTTTTCCCGCCAAAGCCTTTACCTGCGGCACCCTTGCCGCCACCCTTAAAATCACGTCCGGACCCTGTCTTCCCGTTGTTCGAAGATGGTTTTTGTCTCATTCTTAATAATTTGCGCTATAATATATAAACGGCAAAGGTACGTCTTAACCTGCACTATGGTTATAGTTTGCTAAAACATTGTACCTCAGACCCAAAGCAGCCTGAAAAATATTTTTTACTAAAGCTGTAACTTTTTTGAAACTGTACCGATTTAATAACTGAATGGAGCTTAAAGAATACAACGCCTGCGTAAAGCAATGGGCTGATGCGCTTTTCCGGTTTGCCTGCAAATGCACGGGTAACCAGGAGGACGCGGGCGATGTGGTTCAGAACAGCTTTGCAGTACTGTGGGAGAAACGCGGAAGCGTAGACCCTGAAAAAGCGAAATCTTTTCTTTTTCAGGTAGCCTACAGGCAGTCGGTAGATATATTCAGGCGTAAAGGCGGGGTAACCTACAGCGAAGAACCTGAATATGCCGAAAGCTACCACCCGGGGCACTCTGACCTGAAACGCGTACTGGACAGGGCACTGGAACGGCTGGACGAGCAATCGCGCGCACTGGTACTGCTAAAGGACTACGAAGGCTACCGCTATGAAGAGATAGCGCAAATCACAGGATTATCCGACAGCCAGGTGAAGGTGTACCTGCACCGGGCACGGAAGACCCTGAAGGAATACCTTGTAAGTGTTGAACACATTATTTAATAAAAACAGAAGCTATGGTGACCTGGGAAAATTATGAGGAGTATATGCTGCTGGATGCAGACGGGGAGCTTAATGAAACCGAGCAGGTGTGCTTGCAGGCGTTCATTGCGCTGCACCCCGAGCTGCAAAAGGAACAAGAGCTATACAGTGCGGTGCGGTTTGCTCCTGACACTACACAGTTATATCAGCAGAAAGACCTGCTGCTGAAAGAAGAGCCGCAGAAGAAGACCATAGCTTTCAAAGGTTGGTGGGCCTATGGCGCTGCGGCCGGTATAGCAGCTATAATAGGCATCTGGGCTTTAAAACAGCCTGCACAGCAACCTCTGGTCGTTGACAACACACCAGCCAAGGTAGCGCCATTAGTAGCGGTAGCTTCCGAGGTAAAGGAGCCAAAAGATATCCATTCATCACCTGTAAAAACTGTCACCGTTGAAAACACGATCAAGCGTCAGCCCGCAGCGATTGTACAAACAAAAAAGAAAAACAATGAGGTACCAGCTAATACGCAAAAAGTAATCCAGCCCGTTACCGAGCCTAAAGTTGTAACACCTCAACCGGAGACCATAGCACAAGCATCGAAAGAAATGGAAAAAACTTTCCGCCTGCAAGACCCGGAACCGAAAACAAATACGCAGCCCGAAGTACTGCCTGTAGAGCCGATAGTAACAGAACCTAATACCGTAGAGCTTAAAACACGCAGATCGGGTATAGATGTACTGGCCCTGCTGGATGTGAAAGAAAGCCAGGGAGTGGCCGATGTAAAAGACGCTATCTCTGCCAAGTTGGAACAGGCAAAAGACATAAAAAACAAAATAAAAGGCACCGATGTAAGCCTCAGAATCGGAAAGAAAGAACTATTCGTTTTAAAATTCTAAATCATACCAAAACATGAAACTTATTTATAGCCTGCTTGCTGCAACACTACTATCCGGCGCAGCCATAGCACAAGAAAAAACCGAAAAAGAAAAAAAGAGCATGGCCATCGTGATAAGCCCCGACGAGGTAGGCATCGAAAAGACCGATGAGAAGAAGGAAGAAAAAACTTTCGAGATGGAGTATGTTATGTTCGACCTGGGTATTAATTCTATCCATGACAAAACGGACTATACTTCTACCGAAGCAAAGAATTTTCTGAAGGTAGAGAACACAGCGAAGAATCAATACCTCTTCAGCCAGCGTACAGCCAAAGCGGTGAACGTAAACATATGGCCCGTAATGGCTAAGTGGCGCGTAGCAAAGGGTAAAAATCAAAAAGTTTATTTAAGCTCTGGCCTTGGTCTGCAGATATATAATTTCCGTTTCAATAAAAACATCAGCTATGTAAGCGAGCCAAACCCCGGTGTTATTATGGACAGCATCAACTTCTCGAAGAATAAACTGGGCATTACTTACCTGAGCGTACCCCTGATGGCTACTTTCAAGACCCGGGTTTCCAGTAAAACATGGCTGGTGTATGGCGTAGGGGTTACCGGCGGCTATCGCATCGACTCTTGGACCAAACAAAAATCAACCGAACGTGGTAAGGACAAGAACCATGATAAATTCAACTTCGCCGACTTCAACACCTGCCTTACTGCGGAGATAGGCCTTAGCGGGTACTTCAGGCTCTATGGCAGCTACCAGGTAACGGCACTGCACGAAAATGCACTGGATCAGCATCCGTTTGCTATCGGCATCAGGCTGGGTGGTATGTAAGCAGTTCCTTGAACATACATAACAATGGCTGCCAGTTTATGACAGCCATTGTTATTTTATATAGCAGGCCCTATGCCCTTTTACTTCTGATACTGCTCAATAATTTCTCTCATAGCGTCGGGGTCAGAAAGTACTTCTACGCCAAATATCATCATAGCTATCACCATAGATAGTAGATAAACCGAAGTAAGCGACACACCTATGATAGCACAAATACGGCCGGCATTCAGGTTGCTGAGCGAGCCGCTGGTATACATGCCCGGTGCTTCGCGATAACGTTTGCGGTCTTTGCCTGCCAGTACGAGGGCAATGATGCCTAAGATAAGGCCCATACCATAGCAGCAACAGGTAGGTATCGATAAAATACCTAGTACCAATACTGCAGTAGCATTGGGCAGCGGTTGTTGCGGCATGTCGGGAAATACAGAGGGTTGATTGTAAGATTCATTCATAATAGCTGGTGGTTTACGATTTTGTAGATGTAGTTAGTGCCCATTACGACAGCAGCCACAATATAGAGTATTTTCAAAATGAACGCACCGTGTTTCAGGTCAAATTTAAGGTGAATGACCAATACGACAAGCGTTAAAAGCAGGAATATGCCGGGCGGGTAAAAATGCCAGCTGGCTGCAAAATCACCTTTAAGCAATGCAATAAACGAGCGTTGAAAACCGCAGCCGGGGCAGTCAAGCTGTGTCCATTCTTTAAAAGGGCATCTGAGCAGGTGGTGCTCCAGCCAGTCAAGCCAGCGGGGAGTTGCCTGCACCGCCAAGGCTGTCTCTTTCATGTATCAGCAATGGTAAGGCCTTTTCGAATATAGCCACCAGTTCTTTGGTAGAAATCTCAATTTCTTTACGTTTTACTTCCTTTTTGGCAAGCTGCTCGATCTTTTGCAGCAGGTCGTTGATGTGAGATATTTTGATAACGCTGAAACTGGACTTAAGGTAGTGTGCCTGCTTATAAATTTCTTCCCATTCACCTTCCTCACGTACTATTTCATCGAGCTTTTCTACAGAGCCAGGGGCATTAGCGAGGAAAATATTGATCACTTCCCGCTTGAAATTATCATCGGTTACGCTTAAGCCGTCTAAGAAACTAAAATCTATATAAACCTCGTCCTGGTCCATCAGATACGAAAATAGTGCATTAAAACAGGTTTTACAATGCAGAAAATAGAGATTGACGATCAAAAATGACTGTTTCGTCACAATTATAGAAAAATTGCTAACGGCGAATGAACAATTCCGCCACCACCGCGGCACAGATTTTTTATGATATCTCTTTACCCCCGCAATTGTTTTGAGCAGAAATACTGCAATGAAGTGCCGGAAATCAGATAAGCCATCTAAAAGAGAAAGACTATGCGCGTACACTACAAATTAGAGAACACGACTAAAAAATATCACACACTTGGCCTGCTGAGCCTTATTATAATGCTTATAGTGCTGGGCATGGTGATGCTTACACATTTTTAATAAGAGATAGATTGGGGTGTTATTTCCAGAACTTCAGGAGTTGCCAAAAGGTTGGCTTGGCTTCTTTTAGTTCCGTTGACGGCACCACCACTAATGGCGCACGAGATGTAACGGGGCCATCTGAGGCATTTACTTCATCTACGATCACTTCACCTATATGCAAAGCGCTCATACGGGATTCAATATTAATATTTGGCCTTTTAAGAACTATTCGCAGACGGTTGCTTTTGGGCAGTTTGCTGTACTCTTTTAGTTGGTCCTTTGGTAGTGCCTTTTTTGAGTATACCATGGTAACATAGTCGTAAGTGGCCACTTCGATTACCAAGTCTTCTTTGGTTTCGCAATCAGGCAATATGATCGAAAATTCGCCCTGCGGATCTGTAGCCACAACGGTATCAAACCCGTTGGCCGTAGCATATATCGTTGCATCAACTGGTTTACGATGCTTGTCTTTTACTGTGCCTGTCACTACAACGGGCTTCTTCTGCTGAACAAGCTTCACCTTGCCTCTCAGATGAGATGTGTCCTGCGCATCGGCAGCTTGCTGTAGACCAATAGCCAGGCCCAATGCAAGCAACAACCGCCTATATATAATCGGAATGAATGTTTGGACAACGGGACGGTAAGTTGTATCCAGCTACACGCTTGAGAGTCTGCCGCATACAAATTTCCCTTTATGCCGTTGCAGGAATGCGAGTACTTCGACATCGGTCATTGTACTGAAATCAACAACCGTCTTACTGCATTGCAGGCAATGCCGCCCTTTATCAGCGGGTTGCATATCTTCCCATGCTTCGTTGCAGGGTTTGGGTATGGTTATGCGATATTGTTCCTTCATGCCATATAAAACTAATACATGTAGGAATATATAACGACACGTACGTGTCAAGATTAGCTTTACATTAACCCTCCATCGTTGCCTGCTGTTTCTTCAGGATGGCCCTGTCGATGTAGAAAGTGCCGAAAGGTATGATGCAGGCTAACAGTACTTTCCATGTCGTTTGCCTGAAGTTCCATTTCTGTTCCACGCCCACACTTAGCGTATTGAATACAAACAACAGAAATAAGGCGCCATGTATAGGTCCAAGCATTTTGGTGAGCGACGGATCATGCAACATATACTTCATAGGCACTGCAATAAATACCAGCGCAAGCAGGGATATCCCCTCGAGTAAGCCAATGATACGGAGGCGACCCAGATTAGTTTTGAACAGATGGAACATATTGATTGTATTTTAAAAAGGTCTTAGTAGAGGACGATGCGCCAGCGGTGAGAAAGGCCAGGGTATGGCAGTGAGAATAGATAACAGCGCGAGACCGTACCACATAAGCATATTGCGAAACTTATCACGGTCGCGCGGGGCACGTTTAGCAATGGCTGAGCCTATAGTGATGACTACTATAGCACAGAGCATAAGAATGATATGAATTGCTGCAAAGAACAATGACTCCAGAGTATAGCTAGCACCGGAAAAAAAGTATTTTACCACAGGACTCTGCGAGTAAAGCACCATACCTACCACTAATTGAAGATGTGCAATAGTAGCTGTCAAGTGGCGTATCAAATTGTCAGTAGTTGCAAATGGCCTGTAGTATTTGTAGCCTCTGGCAGCCATAAATACAGACATACCCAGGCTTATTAACACAAACCATCGTAGTAAAGAGTGGACAAGCAATAATGTGTAGTACATAGAACCTATATTTAAAACATACCAATTGGTATGTTTTTATTGAAATTTTTTATCTTAATTGTCCCAGATACTTTTTTAGTTCTTGCAAATAAACTTTGTAACAACCCGGCCCTAAGACTTTGCCCATGCTGCGTATACCATTATATCCCGCTGTCACAAAATAGGCTACCTGCTTAGGGTCTACATCTTGCCTGACTGCTCCGTTAGCTTTCCCATTGCGTACACATTTCTCAATAGCCAGCTGCCACTCCTGCACCAGTTTTAGCAATGCTGTTTTATAAGATTCATTCAGTGGTGACATCTCTTCTATGAGGTTCACGGCAGGGCATCCATACTTCACATCGAACAATGGTGACTGGATCAACAGGTGTTTCATCATACTGTATATCTCTGCAACAGGATTTTCTGCATTTATCAGCGGCTCTACCATTACTTGATGCATACCGGGGTACATCACCTCTTGTATCATCGCCAGGCCCATATCTTCCTTGTTCTTAAAGTGATAAAAAAAAGCCCCTTTGGTCACCTTTGTAGTTGCAATAATATCATCCACGCTGGTAGCCTGAAATCCGTTTCGGTACACAAGCCCAAAGGCCTTGCCCAATATTTCGATCCTGGTGTTAGCCGCTTTAGACATAAAAACATACTGATTGGTATGTTTTGCAAATGTAGGTGTTTATCTACCAGTTCCAAAAAATTGTTTCTTGACCTTTAAACTGCGATTATGATGCCTGTGATGCAGGCGGCACAATAGTAGACAACGAGCAACTTGGTTCTTTGGGGGTATCTTCGTTCATAAACGCAGCAAGTATGCTCTTACGATGCTGCATGCCCCAATCTTCCATAGCATCGATCAACGGCAGAAGGCTGACTGCCATTTCGGTCAGCTCATACTCGACTCTCAAGGGCAGCTCCGGATAAACCTCTTTTACTACAAGCTTGTATTCCAGCAATTCTTTCAGCTGCATATTCAGCACGCGGGGCGCAGCATAGGGCATGGCCTTATGCAGTTCATGGGGCCTCTTAGTACCGTTGCTGATATATTTCAGGATGCAAGCCTTCCATTTACCACCTGCTACCAGGTTAAATATATTAAGCCCACAGTCCAGGTCTATTTGAATTTTCCGCTCCTCTTGCTTGGTCATAGCGTATGGTTCTATGCATAAAGTTAGGATGCGGCAGCAACATAGGCTTGTACCGACATAGGGAAAATTTATTCCCTGACTGAATCATTTCTCCGTTATAGGCCAGCCTCATACATGCCGGTAGTTTTGCCCTAAACGAAAAACATAAACTCATGAAGGCGATCTCCTACCGTCGTATAAGCATTACGGCATTCCTCATTCTTTCCACCATCTACTTTATGCGTCAGTATCATCACCTGTTGGATATGACGCCCGCTGCGCTGGGTAAATATTACAGTGTGAGGCTGGCGTTATTTGGCCATATAATGCCTGCCAGCATTGCACTGCTTACCGCCCCATTTCAGTTTATCAAAAGCCTGCGTAATAGGTACCTGACCGCACATCGATGGACAGGCAGGCTATATATAGTTTGTATTCTCCTATCTATCCTGTCGGCTTTGTACTTAACCTTTACAACTACTATGGTGATTGGCAAGATGTATACGTTCTCGCTTTGGTTTCTGCTGCTTGCCTGGTTCATCACAACATACATGACCTACATAACTGCAAAGCAAAAAAAATTTAAAGACCACTCCGAGTGGGCGGTGCGCAGCTATTTAGTTACGTTTGCTTTTATCATCCAAAACTATATCCTTAAGCTACCTGGGTTTGACGCACTGGGTAGCTTCGCAGAGGTATCTCCTAATATGTTCTGGCTGTCATGGTCAATACCATTGCTTATATATCAGGTTTATTTGTCGTTTATTAAAAACGGATAAATTTCGCCCAACGTTTAAACAAGTTGGCACAATCATTATGCCTGTTAGTGCACATATTGTTCAGTATGAATAATCAATCATTTCTGTATAGAAATGGCCTTAGCATCGTCCTTCTCTCACTCATGTTCATCTTCCTGGGTGGCCAATTCTATACAGGATGGAAGGAGCACAACAACGAATTAGCAGAACATCAGCAACCACAAATAGATGCAGCTAAATACGCTACCAGCGGACACTTTATATCTGCAACATTCGAAAACTGGGAAAGTGAATTTCTGCAAATGGCCATGTATGTACTACTCACCATATCATTACGACAGAAGGGTTCATCAGAATCGAAGAAACTGAAAGGCGAACCGGGCAGCGGTGAAGAAGAGGTAGACCGCGAGCCGAACCCTAAACCAGATGCACCATGGCCCGTTCGCAAAGGAGGTGTGTTCCTTACATTGTATAAGAACTCCTTATCGATCACATTCGCCTTATTATTCCTGTTGTCATTTGCACTACATTTTGCTGGTAGCCTGAAAGACTATAATGAAGAACAGGCAATAAAAAATCTTCCGGCTGAAAGCGCGAGTACCTATATAAAGGGCAGTCACTTCTGGTTCGAGTCTTTTCAAAACTGGCAGAGCGAATTTCTGGCGGTAGCCTCTATTGTATTACTATCGGTATGGTTGCGGCAAAAAGGCTCTCCTGAATCTAAGCCGGTAGACGCACCCTACTCGGAAACAGGAAAATAACATTCACCATATCACTTAATTTTATGTTCGACGATAAGAAGATCAGCCAGGTAAAAGACCACTTGAAAAGAAAACATGAAACAATTGCCGTAGCCGAAAGCGTTACCTCTGGGCTATTACAAGCGGCACTGGGTTCGGCAGAGATGGCTACCGATTTTTACCAGGGCGGCCTTACCGCCTACAACATTGGCCAGAAATGCCGTCACTTGCACGTAGACCCTATTGAAGCGCTCAAGTGCAATTGCGTATCTAAAAAGATGGCGGGCGGTATGGCGCTGGGTATCTGCCAAACGTTCACAAGTGATTGGGGCATAGGCATTACAGGATATGCGACACCTGTTCCCGAGTCGGGTGACGACCTATATGCATTTATGGCAATCGCCTATAAGGGAGAAGTTGTTCTGGAGCAAAAATTAAGTGGAAAAAAAACTGATGATGCCTTACAAGTACAGCTCGGCTATGTAGATGATATACTCAATGCGCTATTACAGTCGCTAGAGAAATAACCCCCCAACGCGTTATGCCGTGCCAGTCTAAGGAATAGTTTTTATGATAACAATAGGGTTATTGAATCGAAAGTAATTGCTCTTAAAATTATTGTTTCCGCATTATAACCTTTAAAGAATTATCATGAACAAAACTGCACTGATTACCGGCGGTACGTCCGGTATCGGACTGGAGCTTGCTAAGCTGTTTGCAAAAGACGGGTACAAACTCATTATTGTTGCCCGCGACCAGCAGGAGCTGGACACAACGCAAAGCCTTTTGAAACAGCAATCTGGCGTAGAAGTAATTACGATCGCTAAAGACCTGTTTAACCCCGAAAGCGCGGCTGAGCTATATGCAGAGGTAAGAGCGAAAGGCATTGCAGTAGATGTACTTGTGAACAATGCCGGACAGGGGCAGTATGGACATTTTGCCGATGCCGACCTTCAAAGACTACTTGCCATTATCCAATTGAATGTCAGCAGCCTGGTTGCACTGACGCATCCATTCCTGAATGATTTTATAGCCCGTGGCGAAGGTAAGATCCTCAACCTGTCGTCTATTGCTAGCAAAGTGCCCGGTCCATGGCAGGCTGTATACCATGGCACTAAAGCATTTGTGCAGTCGTTCACTGAATCTATACGTAGCGAGGTAAAGGACAAAGGCATTACCGTAACGGCTTTGTTACCGGGTGTAACAGATACCGACTTCTTCAACAAGGCCGATATGAACAGCTCCAAAGTAGTTCAGGATAAAGACCAAATGGCTGACCCAGCAGATGTAGCAAAAGATGGTTACGATGCACTGATGAGCGGCGATGATATGATAGTATCGGGCATGAAGAATAAAATGCAGGTAGGTATGGCCGCGGTAACACCCGACTCTATGCTGGCCGATAGTATGAAAAAACAACAGGAACCCGCTAAAAAAGATAAATAAATCAAAACGATGAAAGCAGCAGTAATTCACGGGCCGCGGAATGTATCGTATGATACGGTGGACGACCCGAAGCTAAAAGACAAAAGAGATATCATCCTGAAGGTAACCGCAACTGCCATCTGCGGATCGGACCTGCACATATACAGTGGTGGCATACCGCAACCTCGCCCCATGGTATTGGGTCACGAGTTCATGGGTATTGTTGAAGAGGTAGGCTCGGAAGTAAAGAATCTGAAACGCGGCGACCGTGTGGTGGTGCCTTTCCCTATTGCCTGCGGAACTTGTTTCTTCTGCAACCAGCACCTGCCCGGCCATTGCGAGAACAGTAACCCCGAACACTATGGCCCTGAAGGCGGACTACTGACTGAAAAAGGCGGCGCGCTCTTTGGTTATACCGATCTTTATGGAGGTTACGATGGCGGACAGGCAGAATACGTTCGGGTACCTTATGCCGATTATGGCCCGCGTGTAGTGCCCGATAACCTGAGCGATGAGCAAGTACTGTTTCTTACCGATATATTCCCTACGGGATATACAGGCGTAGACTGGGGTGAGGTAAAAGGCGGAGAAACAGTAGCCATCTTTGGTGCAGGGCCGGTAGGCATTATGGCAGCTAAAAGCGCATGGCTGCGCGGCGCAGGCCGGGTAGTGATCGTGGATACACTGCAATACCGCCTGGATAAAGCAAAACAAGCCGCCAAATGCGAAACCATATTATGGGAAGACGGTGCAAAAGAGGTTGTAGAGCAGATACGCGCTATGACACAAGGCCGTGGTGCCGATGTATGCATCGAAGCAGTAGGCTTTGAGCCTGCCCGAAATATGCTGGAAAAAGCAAAAGCAGTTATCAACTTTGAAGCAGGATCGCCTAAAGTAGTAGAGGCATGTATGAGTGCTGTGCGCCGTGGAGGCATCGTATCTATATTAGGAGTGTACCCTACTACATACGACAACTTCCCACTTGGCCAGCTTTTCGACAAAGGTATTATCATGAAAGGTGGACAAGCCCCTGCGCATAAGCATATTGATAAGTTACTGCAATACGTGAAGGAAGGCAAGGTAGTACTGGACGACATCATTACCCATCGCCTGCCATTATCGCAAATAGCGCATGGCTACGATATCTTTAAAAAGAAAGAAGACAACTGTGTGAAGGTAGTGCTTGATCCCTGGGCTAAATAGCGCCGGTCAACAAACAATAATGAATAAAAAAACCGCACGACACTGTGCGGTTTTTTTATTCGTTTCAATAGAGCAGTAATTTAGTCAACCTTAAAGGAAAATTTAATTTCTATTTTATCTTTCTCCATTTCGCGGGAGTCGGTTATTTCAAACAGGCGATTGATGCGATTGGCAGCGAAGTCATAGACTGCACTTTTCAGTACAAGCTTATATTCACCTTTTCCCCATTGCTTATCCGGCACTATGGCGAACCTTCTGTCTCCCGGCTTTGACTCTATACTACAAGGCACTATTGCTCCTGTCCCATCATAAACCTTTGCACCATCAATTACAGATGCATAATCCATCCCTTCGCTAAATGACAAGATTAAGGGTAAGGTAGAACCGGCACGCGGAATATGAATATTGTCGATAAATGCAGCGGGTGATACCCGGTCTTCTCCTGCTACAAAAAAGCGTTGCTCATAGTTATCCATAAGGGTGTTCCCATTAGCATCTTTTATGTCCTTATTAACTACCAGCTTGTAATACCTGCCCGAATCAAACAAAGGCCCT
This sequence comes from Sphingobacteriales bacterium, assembly GCA_004144175.1. GTDB lineage: Bacteria > Bacteroidota > Bacteroidia > Chitinophagales > Chitinophagaceae > Polluticoccus. Next base: position 233,302 of record SEFT01000001.1, on the reverse strand, counting down.
TCATAGTGTATACCGTTCTTTACCCGGCCAGGGTGTATCATTAATACCAGCACCCTGCCGCTATCGAGCCAGAATGACTTTTGTCGCCATGCCTTTTCCCGTTCATTTCCGGCATCATCGTATACCTGTACATATTTGTAAGACTGACGGTCATTCATCATCGGTCTGCTGAACCGGACGTGGAAGAAGAGTGTATTGTACGGTATGGTGTCGCTGGTGGGGTAAGCTGTTACTACACGCGCATCAGCAACAACAGGTGTCATTTGCCCCGATGTATTAAATCTCCTCGTACTGTCCTTATCACCTGACTTCCATACTACCTCAAACTCCATATTTTCGCCTAAAGGATAGATAGGCTCAAAACTCAGCTTCCGGCCAGCCAGCGAGTAACGGCCGCTTACGGGTACAGATGCCCTTGCACCGTCAACTATCATGTAAAGGCCCAATATACTACCAGCTTTTTCTGTCAGTTGGCCCTTTATACGCGCGGCCTCTTCGCCGGCGATCGTAACAGTGATTACCGGAATTGACGTGCCTTTAATATTTATTGGTTCACCTGCAATCACGTGCAGGCGAACCAATAATAACACAACAATCAAGAAAAACCGTATTGTACGCACCGGCTATTTTATTGTAAGCTTACCTGAAGACATGCTGCCATCGGCCAATATCATATTCACTACATACATACCTTTAGCAAGCGTGCTGATGTCCAGTGTTGTGTTACGTGTGTTCAGCTCGCGCTGCATCACCACTTTGCCGTTTATAGCTACGATGTTCAGCGTTGCGCTATTGCTATTCTCAGGTATGTTGATAGTAACCGTTTGTGACGCAGGGTTGGGATACATATCCAGCTTAGCAGTAGCTACATCACCAATACTTGTAAATGGCGGTGGGTTTTCTGAAGACATTTGTACCATCTTCAACGCTCCCGTAGCACCAGCCTCCAGCACCATAAGGCGGTAGTTGTCGTACTGTGCGATCGAGGTAACTGCCGTAGTGCTCATTAGCTTCATGTCATCGGCAGGAAGCGTCGCAACCACCTTACCCATGTTATCGCGCAGCATTGCAGCATTCTGATTGTGCTTATTAGCTGTTACCTGACTGCCGTCAAGGTACTTCTTACCTATACGGTACAGGTTATTGTCGTGCAGGTCGAAAAGCCATTCTTTCTTATCGTGGCTCATAAATACAGCCTTCGATGACATACCCGAATTAACATTAAAATCTTCGGTTACACTAAGCAATCCCGAACCCGACAGTGTGGATGCATCGACAGAAAATCCCGGTGCACAGGTGGTCACGCCCATCAGCCTATTCTTTCCTCCAACATTTCCAAATGCAATTACTTCTAACGGCGCCGCCGTCTCATATTTATTGCCCCAGTTCGACTTGAACATGGTAGTAGAGCGCTTAGTAACAGTCGCGTTATGAGTAAAAGGTGGTGCTATCCAACCAATCTCCCCATCCAGCGAGAAGCTGCCCGATGTAACATAGAGCGTTTTGTTTCCGTAAGCCATATCATTCAACTCGAATGTTCCCGTCCAGGCCAGCTTACTATAATTCACACTACTAAGATCTACTAATGATACTTTCGCACCTTTACTCTCTACCCTTATAAGATATTTATTGGCACCTGCCTTAGCCAACACATATATTGCTTTGGATACAGGGTTTACTTCCATATCCACAACGGAAACGGCTTGCCCAGCAGCAGCATTTAGCTTAGATGTTACAAAGCTGGCAATGGGTGCGGTTAGTGTATTGTCTTTCTCGTTCGCTATTTTATTATCCGTTATATCGATAGCGTACAGCCCTGTTTTATCGCCAGCCATCAGCACAACATTGGTACCGTCGGAGGCGAAACAAATATTTTCTGCATCAGTAAGCGACACAGCACCTTTTGCTGCATTTTTAAGCATAGCATTCTGCGCCATCGTCGACACACTTGCAAATAAAAAGAGTGGTAGAATTAATTTCTTCATTTTTTTACGTTTATAACAATTGGTTAATAATAGGCCAGCCAACAACTATATTTTAATGCATATAAACACGGCATCAACTGACGGCAATATAACAGCAGCATAGTAAAGGGGAACGGTGGGGTACGTACGAGGGCGCAGTCTGTTGTTATATGGAAAATAAGACGTGTAAACGCTGCTAAAGGTTGGATTATTAAAACGTTATGGAAAAATTTATCATAATATAACTATAATTGTTGTTAATATTTTAGCAGATAGTTAATCAGGATAAGCGAATAATACACTTTCTATTGGCAATATATTTTTCAGTTATCTGTATCATCCTACGCTAAGCCCGAACCTTACTTGTTTCGGACATGCCTTGTCTTTGTGGTATTTAGCGCTATCTGCAAATAGCCGAAAGGCGTAAAAATCCCAGACAAAATCGGTCAGCAGCGCGCCATAGCTATGGGCTGAAATCAAGCCGCATCGATTCTTCGCGATACAGCATTTCTATATAACCGGATAAACATCATACCCCATGGTACCCGTTTGCCCGGGAGTACGGCTATACGTGCACCGACGTGGCGGCATACCGGGGGAAGTTTGTTGGTTTTGTTATAACTATAATTGTTTATGCAAAGCTGCGGAAAAACCGATGGCTTATATGGATTTGCACACCTCCCTATTGTTTAGTAATCGGCCAGGCAACTCTGTAATGTGTATATCTACAGGTAAAAATCTGGCATTATCAGCTAATACCGAAATCCCGTACAAAAGATTTTTCTGCGGAAATATCTTCGAGTGCAATGGCAAGCTGACTTGAAATAATATCCCTTAGCTTCAGTTTCATCTCTTCTTCGGTCATTATACCGCGGTTGCCAATGTATCGCCATACCAAAGCCTGCATATCACCTACCGTATGCGTTGCTTCAGCTTCGGAATCGAGCATCCTGAAGCCAAATTCGTTTTCTATAAATAGTACCAATGCTACTGAATCAAGACCCATACGTAAGTTTTCACAAATGTATGATTTGCATTGCGATGATACGAACCGACGAAACTTGTCCTGGATAAGATTGCGCTTTCTTGCTAATTCACTAATACGATCATCTACACGGGTCATTCTCACGGTGCAGCTATCCGTTATAATACCTGCACCCGGCCACAGCCACTTATATACATTTGTCATATTAACAACTTTCATCACCACAAAACAAAAAAACTATGGCAACTCAAGTAATTGACGCAAGGCTTTTGAATGACACTTCTACCATGAGGTCTTTATTTACAGGTAAGCTCACCAGCGTTAGCAATATAAAGCTGGAACTGTCGCCTATTGCGAAAGGAACTGCAAACTTCGCCATCTTCGAAAATGATGTGCAAAAAGTAAATGAACGCGTAACCGCCGGAGGCAGTGTTTCGTGGGCACCGGCCGCGGGCTCCGAAGTTGAGTTTTATGTAAACTATTATGACGAAAGCGATATGGCGCAGGCATTTGCGGTTATATCTTAGGCGCCATTCTTTGTCCCCCACAAGCCTGTTCTATATAAGAACAGGCTTTTTATCATCTTACTATTTGATATAGCAATGATTTAAAAAAGATGCAGGCTAAGTCTTATTAGCTGAGGTCTGTACATAAATAAAGCAATAAGAGTTTGCCGCAATAGAATAGCATATACCCCTTCTTTCACCCCAGACCTATTTCTATAAAAGTATACTATAAGGCAAAAAACATTAACTTTAGCTGATAATCTTAAAAGCAAATGAAATATATTTTACTCTTTTTGTCTTTAACAGCTTCCTTAATTGCAAATGCGCAATGCCCAATTGGCAGTGCTTATTTCTGGACGACATTCACACCGGCAACTATCAATGTACCGGTAACTCAAACGGGAACCTGGAAACAAAACATTATTGACATAAATATTGTATCAGGACGTACCTATATGGTAGGAAACTGCTCATTAATAGGCGGTACTAACCCATCCCCTGCGCTTGGCACATCGGTAACTGTAAGGGACGCTAGCGGAGCGGTGATCACATGGGCATCCGATGCTACAGGCGGTGTGTGCGCTATATTTACAGCTACCTATACGGGTGTAGCGAAAGCACACTTTTACCGCGACAACTGCACTACCGAAACTATTTCCTTTACGGCGGCTGCCGTATGGGCAGGCTGCTCGGTGCCTACGCCACAGCCAGCAACAGGTATTACAGTATCGTCAGCCAACTTGAGTTGGACGCCTGGCTTTAATACGCCAATAGGTTACGAATATGCAGTGACGACCTCGGCTACACCTCCGGCAACGGGTACCGGTACCGTCGGTGTAACTTATACCGCAACAGGCCTTATACCAAACACCACCTACTACCTGCACGTGCGCCAAAACTGTGGTGGCACCCTTGGCTGGTCAGAGTGGCAAAAAAAAGAATTCAAAACGCTTAACTGTGACAAGCCGACCATTTCAGTAAAGAACATTACACCAAATTCCGCTGATCTTAAATGGAATGCTTCGACAGGCAGCACCAACTTTGACTATTTTGTTAGCAAAATCAACATGGCTCCGGGCACTCCCCTACCTGTAACTACAGTAAATACCACCGGTACTACTGCCAGCCTTACTAATCTGGATGAGGGCACCAAATACTATGTTTTTCTGAGATCGAACTGTAGCCCTACCGTAAGGACTGAATGGGTGCTTGATTCATTCACCACACGCACCATTTGCCGCCCGCCGGTATTGGCTGTTGACTATGTAACTTCTGACAGAGCCGTAGTTTATTGGGGAAAAGCACCAACAGCAATAGCATACGACTATGAAGTATCTCAATCGCCAACACCGATAGGAAAGGGAACCAAGATACTGGCCAATAGCTTCCAGGCCTTCCCGATGAAGGACGGACAGGTATATTACTTCCATGTACGCAGCATTTGCGAAGACCAGGGCTTTGCATCTACATCCGACTGGAATACAACCTCGTTCCGCACCTTCCCCACAGCTGTAGGAAACGTAGCCGGCAACGCAGTTACCATGTCGGTATACCCTAATCCTGCACATAATATGATCACTCTTGACATCAACGGCAAAACCGCAGTTGACGGTCATGTAACCATCAGCAGTCTTAATGGCAGCACCCTGCATACGCAAGCTGTTAATAGCAAGGCAACAAGTATTGATATCAGCAAATTCCCTGCGGGTATCTACATGCTTAAATATACAGATGGCGGCTTCAGTGAAGTTGTTAGAATCGTTAAGCAGTAGTGATCTGCCAGACAGGAGTCCATTGCAAATAAAAAGCCGTGCTACGTATAGTAGCGCGGCTTTTTATTTGCAGCAAGGCGCTAAGCAATGTTGCTACTTATTGTGGTAAAAAACGGTACGCGCGTAGGCCCTTGAAAGAAATATAAGATCAGCAGAAGACCACCGGGATGGCTCAGATAAGCTTGTAGCTGCATAGTCGGCTGCTGCATACATAGCTGCACGTTTGGCAATCTGATCAGCAGGCTCATTCTCGGGCAGTGCTGCTGTGCTGAACTCCTGATGCATATGCACAGCATGTTTTTGGGCCACTGTCGAAAAGGCCTCCATACCCGCTTGTGCTGCGGCAATATTATCGGCGTGATCACCTGGATTGATGGACGTGTCTGTATCAGCGACATGTAGCCAGGCTTTGGCAGTATCGCTGCACTTGCTTATCTCATAGTTCATAATGGCATTGAGCGTGCCGGTCAGGTCGGCCCAGCTGTGGTACGTAGTGCTGCCATCTATTGCCGTTACGGATGAGATATGGCCATCCCTAAGATAAGCCATGCTTTCACCATGCAGTCCTTTAGAGCCGCAGCCGTCGGGCAGACGCAGGTAGTAGCAATACACATTTTTATATTGCTTACGCTGTATGCTGTGGCCATTAAAGCTAAGGTTTTCCGTATTGGCACGATGCTCCCACACATCAAACCAAAGTGGCCAATCCTGGCCGCCGGGTGTATGCTCATAAGTAGCCATTAGCTGTATAGCCTTTCGGGTACCGGCCTCGCGGGCTTCGTAGTAAGGAGTATTTAATATAGCTCCCGGTGAACAGCTGCCATCACCCGATGTAAGATGTATAAAGACTACCCTGTTTTTCATATCGCGTGTAGCATATATATCGTTGCCTGCATCGCCACTCATAAATAATTGAAACTGGTTGGGCTGGCCTAGTACGTAAAAGCTCGTCTGCAGCTCCTGCGCCTTGCAGGCTACACATCCGGCGGTGATCGCTAGCGTAAGGGCATATTTCGTAAACCGATTCACTTGTGTTTTAGTTTTTGATGAACTTCACTACCTCGTTATAGGTTGCTGTTTGCAGCATTAGTATGTATTGCCCTGCAATCAGCGACAAGGTGTTATATCTTAAACTGTGCATACCGGCCGGCTGCCGCTCATTCAGCACTGTACCCATAGGGCGTCCACTAGAGTCTAATACATCTATCCTTACTTGCCCTTCTACAACTACTTCGTAAGTAAGATCGAAATGAATGGTCAGCGGATTTGGTGAAAGATAGACATGCCTTGTGGTTGGAGCTGTGATAACCCGGTCATCTTTTGTCGGTTTCTGCGGCGACCTTTCGTTACAGGGTACATTCTGCGTAGCGTAGAAAAACTCATTCTCCCCAAAGTCGCGTACGTACTGCCTGCTAAGCCAGTTGATATGATGGTCTTCCCGGTCATGTACCACAAATGTTGACCAGATATTATTCTCGGTCCGGCCAAGATCTGCAAGCGCAAAGAGTGCAGCTTTTTTAGCAATCTCTTCGCCGGTGAGGTTTACAGGCTTATCCTTCGTGCAATACGTTTCGTAGGCCTGCATGTGCATCCCATGCGTAGTATTGGCTGTAGCAGCTATCAGGGCAGCTACCTTATGGTCAGAGTTTTCACCCGGATTTTGGCAGGCATCAGGGTCGGTTATGTACAGGTTACGGCGATGTGCTGCATAACCTATCGACTCGAATGAAAATATCTGACCGATGGTCTTCACCAGATCTTCACGAGACGTATAAGTCGCTGACCCATCTATCGCGCCAATACCTTTATTATCATGGTACATTTGCGACAGCGATCCATCGTCTGAGAGAAAGAGCGTGTACATGACGACGTTCTTGTAGACTTTTTTAAGGATATTATGGCCATTTACCACTTCCATGTTAGACTTCCACTGCCCGTGTGCCGACCGGGTATCGGAAGCAAACTGCACTGACTTTTCGCTGCCGCTGAGCCTTGCCAGGTAAAAGGGCAGGTAGCTTCTGCCATTGTAGTAGGTTTGCAGATTGGTGCCGTTACCTTGCTCCGCCGCGCTTAGCTGTATCATTACCACCTTCTTTGTATAGCCCGCAGCTATATCGTCGAAGGCGTTGGTGCCCATGAATAGCTGCCAGTCGTCGGGGTGGGCATATACGTAAAACGAAAGATCCTGCGACCATGACCTGAGAAAGGCCAATGTCAGAAAAGCTATTAAAAGGAGGTTTTTCACTGCCGTAAGTTGCGTATATACAAACATATACGTTTGACATAAAACTTACCCCTATCTGAATAGCTGTTTTTTAATATCTATTGTTATATCAATGTTAAGCAAAGGCTATAGCATTGATAGCCTACCCAATGGCAGCCGTTGGTGGACGCGGCTACACGCCTTTACCCGGAAGCATATATTCAAATGGAATGCGATGCACACCCCCAAATTTCCAGATGGTACCAGAGACAAAAATGATAATTCGCAAGGGAAAATCAGTTGTTTGTATAACGTTCGGGCAGTCTTTGCATTTTTCGCGGTTCACTACAGGTTAAATGTCCGTTTAATGCAGGTTTGATATAGGCTCACGGTGCTGTAAAGGTGCTGCTATGCTGTTGCTGTGCTGCCGTTACGTAGCTGTGTAGCTGTTGCTGTGCTGCTTTCAGGGTGCTCCTGTGCTGCCGTTATGCTGCTCCCTTGCTGCTGACGTACAGTAGCAAGCCAGTAAGAAGGGGGTGTGAAAAAGGGCAGACTAAAATATTGATGGGTAAATTGCACTAGTCGTGCGCGACTAGTGCAGGTGGAGGCATAACGCAGAAAAAGGTCCAGTCAAATATGATTCTGAGTTCGCTTAATCGATACGAGGATCGGTTAGCGGATAATGCTAATAAGCCCCTGTGCTGAACAGAGGTAACACAAGGCAAACAAAAAAGCCGCAACATACATTGCGGCTTTAGGGTGGGGGCCGGTAGCATTTATTATTTTGTTCCTGTTATCACCAACCAGGATGTAAAATCCATATTGTAGCCATAGAGGGTGATATAGTACGTGCCTGACGGATTGCTGATCGTGTAGACTTCCTGGTCTCTGTTCGGGTTGATGCCTGCATGATCGGCTTCCCAGGTATATGAAGAGACGTTAGGGGGATACGTATGAGTAATTTCAGGCTCAGTACCCTTCCGCACGAACATGTCTGCGTAGTTTCTGTCGTACAGTCCGAATTCTGCAGTACGGATGGTTATAGATTTGTATCCTGCGGGAACAGTAAATACTATTGGAACCTCTCCGTATTTCTTTCCCTCATATTTTTCTTTGTGCAAGGTGTCCGAGCCAGTACCGTTGCCACCGCCACCATTGCCGCCACCACCTGTGCCGCCACCGCCACCAGTACCGCCGGTGCCGCCGCCACCACCGGTAGATGGTGTGAATTTTTCAAAAATTTTATCACCTTTTGCATCATCCAGAAAAATATCATCGCTCGCAAAACCCAACCTTATTTTCATATTGTCGTATTTTATGGTCAGCACGCTATCATCAAAGTCCCAATCGTAGTTTATTACATCCCCCACCCATTGTTCCGGTCCGGTTCTCACAATGTTCTTGATATATGGATCACCGATCTTAAAAACTTTCGGGTCTTTTTGTAAGGTATGTATAGAGGAGCCAAAGCGTGTAACTACTGCGGTAGAGCCGTCCACCTTTATTTCCATTCCCGATGCTGACTTATAAAAGCCGTCGAGTATGTGCTCATTCACCAGTTCCTCGCCTTTCTTGTCGCAACCCGACATGAACAAGGCCGAAGCGGCTACTAATACCAATAGACTCCTCAAGTTTAGATATCTCATATTTGAAACTTAAAATGACGCTAGTTAACTTAGACATGCAAAGGAACTAACATATCCGGGTCGCAACAATACCTACATGTGAGTAATTATTAATGATGTGCCCGGCATATGGTCACGTAGTTCCGCAGCATAGGGATATGACACTTAAGGAAAAGATTGACAGAGAGATTGCCTCCAGCATAGCGGGGTTTCAGCATGTGCCTGCTGTAGTCATCATACATCATATAGCAGAGCAGCGGGTTATTTACATGTCGCCCTATGGCCTTGACATACTGGGCGTTACCATGCAAGAAATAGTAGACATGGGCAGCGATTACTTTACCCGGTTCTTTGTACAGGAAGAAATCGATTACTACGTCAACCTGATATTCGGTTTGCTGCAACGCAATAACGATGATGAGGTGGTAAGCTACTTTCAGCAAGTGCGTACCAAGGCATCGCCAGACCTGAAGCTATACTTCACGGCCACCAGAATTTTTATGCGGGATGATGAAGGACAGCCTTTGCTCACCGTTACCCTGGCCTCACCCATAGATGAAGAGCACAGCGTGTTCAATAAAATAGAACGACTGCTGGATGAGAACGATTTTCTGCGCCGCAACAAAGATCTTTTTGCGTCCCTCACCCGGCGCGAAAAGGAGATCATCAAACAAATAGCCATCGGAAAGAACAGTCCGGAGATAGCCAAACAACTATCGCTTTCGGAAGATACGGTAAAGACGCATCGCCGAAATATAAAAAGAAAGCTTGGCGCTGAGACCCAGTACGACATCGTGCGCTTTGCACAGGCATTTGACCTGTTATAGCATCATCTGATTGTAAAGACCTTATCTTTTAAGTCAGCCTATTGCGGGCATAATTTTAAAAGGTTTGCTGGTAATGGGAGATGAACGAACACTACCGGCCAGGGCAAAACGATGTGCAGCAGGGTTGTGGCAAAACGGGCATACAACCTCTATAATATGAAAGCTTCATTACTAGCACTGTGTGTATTATTACTGATGTCGTGTGGCGGAAGAGAGCTACAGAGTTCTGAAATGTCGGCCAACGCCGCGGGCGGCAATTTGCGAGACTCGACGGAATACATCGTAGATGCGAAGGCTCCTGACTGGGTCAACAACCTGATAGCCGACTATATAGAACATGGAAATAACGAGTTGGTAAGGACGGCAAAAACGGACACCTCCATTCACCTCAGCTGGATATTTGATCGGACGGAAAAGGCTGATACGGCCACTTACCTGATATACCGGCTTGGGCACTCCTTTGAACAGCGGTATGTAACCGAGGCATGGCTGTACATCGACAGTAATAAAAGGATGTTATACGAATACGATATAGCTAATGATAAATTGCTGAGTGTCGGGGGAATTAGGTGGTAGAGTTAAACATACTGCTTGCAAGTCGACCATACTTGTAGCAAACTTAGCAGACAATACGTCGTAATCTGGATACAAAAAGCACTGATTGCATATTACAATTCGGTTGCAAATAGCAGTTCCCTATTTTGTACTTTCCGAAAATGAAGGTGGCTGCAATTTTCCTGTTTCTTGTTTTCTCATCGTCCATTAGCTATGGGCAGGAGCAGGGTAATCTTGTGCAGTATGCCAACGACAAAACCGTTGCCGATGAGCGTGGAAATCCAATGCATCCTTCTATATGGTATTTTCCCAGTACGATGTTTCAAGACACGATGCTATGGCTTGTCTATCCGAAATTCATGAAGCCTAAAGACCATTGGACTGGAGAGCAAAAAGACTTTTTCAGCTATGGTATGCACGGCATTAACCCGGGCTGTATTCCTGATAAAGAGACTTTTAGCAGAGAGATGGATATACCACTTGATTCTTTAAAAGAGGTTTATAATATCAAAACTGATACACTCGAACTTGAATGGTTTTCAGAAGAATTGAGGTTTGCCAAAGAGCCAATATTATATAACGCTTACCTGGGCAGGGATATTTACCGGTTTACATGGTTGCGGTCTTTTGACAGGCCAATTGTTATTACAATCGAGAAAGATGGTAATAAGCTGGTGTTAAAATCGAAGACCGTGGCCAGTGAGCATATCAAAGATAATAATGCAGAACCAACATTTGGAAATGGTGCTACCATTATAAATGACTCCATTTTAATAACTCCCAAATTATTCAACGACTTTAAGAGGCTATTAAATAGAACGGCATTGCTAAGTTCACCATACAAATTACGCAGCGGCTGTATTATTACTTTCGATGGTGCGATGTGGATATTTGAAGCCCATACCAAGGATGGATATTACTGCACCAGCCGCCATGCGCCGAAAGAAAACGAACCGATTAATGCAGTAGGTAAGTTTCTAATCAAATTGAGTAAGTCGCTGAAAGATGTTGAGATATACTAAGTACTAGACGCTCCAAATTCCAATGAGGCGCTTCCCTAACCTTCATCAAATCCTTAGATGCAATCTAAGGACAGCTACCTTGATGGAAGACTACGAATAGCCGGGGCTAGACATCTTCGGTTTCGTCATCAGTTCCTTCATTGTAAACATTAATATCAATATTTTTTCTTATTTCCCCAGAACTGACGTAGTCACTGTAATATAAAGATATTATATCTAATCGACTGTATATGGATCTTGCATTAATAACACCCTGCTGATTAAGCCTATCAAATTCCAATAATACTGGATTAGGATTAGGTGCAGTCCTGTTTTCTTCACGCATTTGATAGAATTTAAACAAAAACTCTCGGGTAACGTCATTGTTTTGTTTTATGAAAATGTAGTAAACTGGAATAATACCTTTTCGTTTTAGTAAAATATCGTAGTCGTTAAAAATATTACTCATCAAGCCTAGCATTTTTTCTACATTATTTATAACACTATTTATCCAACCCGTTTCCTTTGCGTTATCTCTAATAAATCTCTCTAAGTTTACATTCGTCAACGATTCCATTACGTCAGAATGCTCTATATATAGTAATTTACTTAGCATATCTTGGTACTGAAACCTTGGATTGTTAAAACTTAGTTTATGCGTAAAGAAAGTATTGTTTTCAACAATCTGTCTAATTCTGCTGTTTAAATATCCTCCGATTGCATTCCTTTTTTCTGCATTTGTTAATGCCGTACCACCATTTAATCTTAGAAAAAGTTCTTCAATTTTATCCTCCTCATCTGTAACCACGTAAACTATATCAAGAATATACTCATCAAATTGCGATGCGATCGCGGGATACTTTTTTATAATATCTGAGTACTTTTGTCCAGCTAGTCTAAGAGACTCATCACTATATAATTTGAATGTATCAGATAGCGGCCATTTATCATCCATGAACTCGATGATAGTTTCTACTCGCTGTTTACCATCGATTACTGCGTAGAGAGTGCCATTAGAGTTTAGTCGATTAACCTGTTCTACGAAATAGTTGAAATAAAATTTCGGAATATCGAATTGATTTAGAATTGTGTCAATCAACAATTGCTTTTTATCTAATGGCCATATCTTTCCATAGCGTTGATAAATAGGATTTAAATCAATCTTACCTAGACTATTATATAACCCAACAATATCAAATGATTTATACTCTCCGATTCTAAGTATTCTAAACATATATTACCTTTTATTTTTTAAATACTCATTTCTTATTTCTAATGCTAAATTGTTTAGATCGGGATAAATGGCGGTTTCTGTTATGCCAAGTGAAGATAGTTGTCCTTTTATGTCCTCGATATATTGATTTTTAATTGTAATGATACTTAGAAAGTCATGTGCGTTACTTAAATCCTCTAAATTGAAACTAGCTTTATCTGGAAATAAAGTAAATACTCCTTTCTGAGCTGTGATTCGTTCATTATTTAAAGGGCCTGTAATCGCAATTGGATAATCTGCTTGATACCGAGATTTTATTTCGTAAAATTTAGATATAGCATCATCTGCCGTTATGTCTGGTATTATGCCCTCAGGGTCGATATCAATCTTTGTACACTTATTTAATACAATTGGTTTTAAGCACCATACACCTGCATCATGGGTAGATACGTGAGACTCTCTGAATATTATTGCGAACCCTAGGGCAATTAGCGCACTACTTGACCAGTCCATAAGCCTTGTAGGTAAGCCAAAATGCTGCATCAGAAACAACCATTCCCAGTAGTTTTCTACCGGTCTATTTTTCAAAAAAGGAATTGCCCGTGATTTAAATTTTGTCTGAAGTATTTTCTCATCACCTGAATCAAATTTGTTCCTGTATATGGACGGAGTTAGCGTAAATGTGTTGCTCGGTACCCCCCTAAACCATAAATCTGATCCTTCGCTCAAACTTTCTATAGCTGTTATATAATCGGGTATGTTTGATACTTCGACTATTTTAATCTGCTCATTCATAATGTGAATTGTGAAGCTAAGATTAGCTTATTTTCCACTTCAAACAACCGTTTTTAAACGGTATTTTCAAACTTTCCTACTTCCTCCTACCTTTGCCCATATGAATCTCCAGGCTCCGGAGCGTATTGCCAACTATATTGCCGGCGATCTACAGGCTCCTCTCAATGGTAAGTACATCGATAATATCAACCCCGCTACGGGCGCTGTCTACGGGCAAATACCCGATAGCGACATAGCAGACGTAGAAGAAGCCGTAGGCGCTGCCAAAGCAGCCTTCCCGGCATGGAGCACTACACCCGCCGAGGACCGCTTTAAGGTGCTCAACCGCATAGCCGAACTGATTGACGAAAACCTGGATGCACTGGCGCTGGCCGAGACTAACGACAATGGCAAGCCGCTGTGGCTGAGCAAAAAGGTGGATATCCCCCGCGCATCGAGCAACTTCCGCTTCTTTGCTACGGGCATCATGCACATGAGCACCGAGAGCCATAATATGGAAGACAAGGCGATCAACTACACCCTGCGCCAGCCCATAGGCGTAGTCGGCTGCATATCGCCCTGGAACCTGCCGCTCTACCTCTTTACCTGGAAGATAGCGCCGGCGCTGGCTGCGGGCAACTGCGTAGTGGCCAAGCCCAGCGAGGTTACACCGATGACAGGCTACCTGCTCAGCATCATATGCCGCGAGGCGGGGCTGCCTGCGGGTGTGCTCAACATAGTGCATGGTAATGGCCCCAACTGCGGTAGCGCCATCGTGAGCCACCCCGAGATAAAGGCGATATCGTTTACCGGCAGTACGCGTGCGGGTAAGGAGATAGCGGCTACAGCTGCACCGATGTTCAAGAAGATATCGCTGGAGCTGGGCGGCAAGAACCCAAACATCATCTTTGCCGACTGCGATTGGGATAAGATGATGCGCACTACCCTACAGTCGTCGTTTGCCAACCAGGGACAGATATGCCTCTGCGGCAGCCGTGTGCTGGTAGAGGAAAGCATTTACGAAAAGTTCAAAGAAGAATTTATAGCCAAGGCCCGCAAGCTCATCGTCGGCGATCCACTGGACGAGAACAGCCGCCAGGGTGCAGTGGTCAGCAAGATGCACTTCGACAAGGTGATGAGCTGCATAGAGCTGGCCAAACAGGAAGGAGGTAAGATACTGCTGGGTGGCAAAGCCGTGAAGCAGGAAGGACGCTGCGCGGATGGATACTTTATAGAGCCAACAATAATAGAAGGACTGGGCGCCAACTGCCGTACCAATATGGAAGAGATATTTGGCCCCGTGGTAACGCTGCAAAGCTTCAAGACAGAAGAGGAAGCCCTGATGCTGGCCAACACCAGCGACTATGGTCTCTCCGCCACCATCTGGACGCAGGACGTAAGCCGCGCCAACCGTGTGGCGGCTAAAGTACACAGTGGCATTATCTGGGTGAACTGCTGGTTGCTGCGCGACCTGCGCACACCATTTGGCGGTTTCAAGAGCTCGGGCGTAGGCCGCGAGGGCGGCTGGGAAGCGCTACGCTTCTTTACGGAGCCTAAGAATGTGTGCATAGAACTGTAATTGTAAATAATTATTTTTGACTTTTTACCCTGCCTACTGGCAGGCAGGTTTTGACTTTTGAATTAAACGAACATGTCTGAACGTATATCTACCGATAAAGCACCGAAGCCTGTGGGCTTGTATCCTCATGCACGCCGTGTGGGCAATCTGTTGTTCCTGAGTGGTATTGGTCCACGCACGGTCTCCGACGAGATACCCGGCCTGAAGCTGGACAAGAACGGTAACTTCCTGGAGTTTGACTTTGAAGCACAGTGCCGCAATGTATTTGACAATGTGCGCATCGTACTGGAAGAAAGCGGCAGCAGCTGGGATAAGCTGGTAGATGTAACGGTATTCCTGGTGAACATGAAGCGCGACTTTGCTACGTATAACCGTGTGTATGCAGAGTACTTCAAGGACAACCAGCCTTGCAGAACGACGGTTGAGATCAATTCGCTGCCGACGCCTATTGCTATTGAGTTGAAGTGTATCGCTGAAATTTAAGTCAAAAGGCAAAAGTGAAAAGCTGGAAGTAGCGTGCTTTTCGGCCTGCTAGCTATATAAATATTCTAAGTCTGGTTATAAGTAAAATGCTCCCTTGTGGGAGCATTTTACTTTTGAAACCTTTTAGCTAGCCGCTCTAACACCGTCAAGCGTAGTCTCTCGCTACTAATTTTAGCTTTTCACTTTTGCCTTTTGACTTAAATCTCCGCTTTACTGGTCTTATATATCCATCCTTACCTGCTTGCTGTATCGTTTACCACTGGCGTCTTTGCCATCTATCTTCCAGGTTACACTTTTCATGGAGAGGCGGAGTGGCTTTTGATCTGCACGGCGTACGTTCTTGATAGCGGCGAGCCACTGCTGCTCTTTAGCCTTCTTCATACGCTGGGCTTTTGCAGCGCGGCTTACGGCACTGCGCAGCGAGGATGGCGATATACGTGGCTCAGGCAGTTGCGATGCTGTGAGGGCTGATATGGTGTATGCATTCTTGCCGCCCCTCAGCTTCTCCCAGCCCGATGTTGCCGTGAGGTTCGATAGCTCTAGCGTGCCCAGGTTGTTGCGTACCTCGATAACACTCTGCACCTTTTGCGAGATGCTTTCGACGGTACCACCGCTTACTTTTATCTGTTTGTTGTTGAGTGTGCCTCTTGTAAGCTGGTAAGTAACGCTTGCTGCGTTGCTTATAGCTTTTTGGCTACTACCGCTACGGGCTTTGATGCCGGGTATCACCACGCTCACATTCTTGAAGACGATAGCCAGGCCTTCTTCGCCGACACTTACTTCCTCTTTTTCAGTTTCTTCTTTTTCTGTTTTTGCTACCGGCTGCTCGGGTTGTGTTGGTTGTTTTGCGGCAGTATCCGGTGCGAGAGTAGATGCCATCGGCGTAGTACTGCTATCCGCAGGCGGAGCAGAGCTTGCGGATGATGGTTTTATATCTTCTACAAAATCCTTCAGGTAGGCCGAGTCCGTTTCGGTGACAATCGTAGATGTATCGCCGAGTACAATGGGCTTACCTGTAGATCCGCCGGTAACACAGGAGCCAAATAATGAGGCTCCGCAAATAATAGATAGCAGGCTATAAACACGTGTGCGCATCCTGGTATGTCAATTCAGTTGGTTGTAAAAATAGTAAACGCCCTCCACATAGGAAGGGCGTTTTATAAGTAAGATAATCGTCCGTTATGTATCTCATTAATATGCAGTCAGCTTCTGAACACGCTCATGCAACCTGCCTTTAGCCAGGAAGTTTTGCTCCAGCTCTATGGCGAATGGCACAGGTGTATCTAAGCTGGCGCAGCGTACGATCGGTGCATCCAGGTACTCGAAACAGTTCTCAGATATCCATGCAGCTATCTCGCCACCTATACCGGCTATCAGCGTATCTTCATGAAGCAGCAGTACTTTACCTGTACGCTGTACCGATGCGCGGATGGCATCATAGTCGAGCGGCAGCAGGCTGCGCAGGTCGAGGATGTCGAACGATGTATCAGTATGCTGCGCGGCATACTCCGTGGCCCAATGCACACCGGCACCGTAGGTAATAATGCTGATATCGGACCCTTCCTGTACCAGGCGGGCTTTGCCTATTTCTATGCTATAATAATCGTCGGGCACTTGTCCGCTTACACTGCGGTACAGAGCTTTGTGCTCGAAGAAGATAACCGGGTTAGGGTCTTCTATCGCCGCTATCATCAGTCCTTTTGCATCTTCGGGTGTCGATGGATAAACTACCTTCAGCCCCGGGGTCTTTACAAACCAGGCCTCGTTGCTCTGCGAGTGGAATGGCCCAGCACCTACGCCGCCGCCTGTAGGCATACGTACTACTACATCGGCATTCTGGCCCCAGCGGTAGTGTATCTTAGCCAGGTTGTTGATGATCTGGTTGAAGCCTACCGTAGCAAAGTCGGCAAACTGCATTTCCATCATCGACTTGAAACCTTTGATAGAAAGGCCAAGTGCCGTACCTACTATGGCGCTTTCGCAGAGCGGCGTATTGCGCACACGTCCCTTGCCAAACTGCTGTACGAAACCTTCGGTCACCTTGAACGCACCACCGTATTCGGCTATGTCCTGCCCCATCAGCACGAAGTTCTCGTGGCGCTCCATGGCCTGGCGCAGGCCGTCGCTGATGGCTTGGATGAACTTCTTTTCGGACTTTGCAGATGTTGCAGGCTGTATAGCTGCACCATTATGTGGTGCATATACATCGCGTACTTCTTCGTCTGTATCGGGGGTAATAGGCTGTGCTGCAAAACCGGTAGCCAGTCCTTCTTCTATTTCTTTTTGTATACCGGCGCGGATGCTGTCAATGTCTGCCTGCTTCAGTACTTTTTCTTTCAGCAGGTAGGCTTCGTAGTTGGAAACAGGGTCTTTCTTGCCCCATTCTTCAAACAGCTCTTTCGGTACGTACTTCACGCCGCTGGCCTCTTCGTGGCCGCGCATGCGGAAGGTCATACACTCTATAAGTACCGGCTTTTGTTCTTTAATGCAATACTGGCGTGCTTCGCTGATGGTCTTGTATACTTCCAGCAGGTTATTGCCATCGATGGTCATGCCCTTCATGCCATACCCTACCGCACGGTCGGCCAGCTGCTTGCATACGAATTGCTCGTTAACAGGTGTGCTCAGGCCATAGCCATTGTTCTCTATAATAAATATAACCGGCAGACCCCATACGGCAGCTACGTTGAGTGCCTCATGGAAGTCGCCCTCGCTGGTACCACCGTCTCCGCTGAAGGCTACCGATACCTTGTTTTCTTTTTTCAGCTTATGGGCCAGCGCTATACCATCGGCAATAGCCAGCTGCGGACCAAGGTGCGATATCATACCACATATATGGTACTCATTGGCACCGAAGTGGAATGAACGTTCGCGGCCTTTACTAAAACCTTCTTTACGGCCCTGCCATTGCATGAACAGCTTGTCGAAAGGCATTTTACGAGCGGTAAATACACCCAGGTTGCGGTGCAAAGGCATTACATACTCATCGCTATCGAGCGCCATGGTGGCACCAATAGATATGGCCTCCTGGCCTATGCCGCTAAACCATTTGCTGATGCGGCCCTGACGCAGCAGCACCAGCATCTTTTCTTCGATCATACGTGGGCGTACGATCTCGGTATATAATTGTTTGAGCTGTTCGTCGGAAAGACCAGTCCTGTCAAACTTCATAAAATCAAGGAATTTGAGGGCAAAAATAGCTTTAATTAAGCCAAAACTTAAAAGTGAAGAGCGGGAAGTTTAGCCCTGTATGTTGCACCTTATCAAAAAAAGGGTGTTTTTCACATATGAATAGTTTAGCGCATCCATTTCTTTTGTAGTATATCTCATTCTTCACTTAAACACACACAGACATGGTAAGCAAAACACTTCTATCTCTAAGTTTAACTACAGCATTTTTACTTAATACCGGCTGCAAAAACGACGGCAGCAAGACTGATGACAGTACAAATTTTGATAAAGCATTCCTTGAAAAATATGCTAGATATAATGAGATTAATGACAAAGTCGTTTTTGATAAAAAGCAAGCCATTTTTGATAAAACATCTGCAATCATTCTCAGAGACTCAGGGCAAGCATATATTGACAGTTATACAAAATCACCTTTACCAATATATTCATCTACTCGACCAGATAGCGAGCTAACATCTTGGCTGGTAGATGTAAATCAATTGCAATCACTAGTTAAGGAAACAATCGACAGCGGCGGGAATAATATTCAGATATTTCTGGCAAGAAAAAGTACTCAAAAAAGATTTCTCACCCTAGTTCTTGCTGGATCAAGAGAAGATGGGAAACATGTATTTTTGCCTTATGGAGGCAAGTATGCAGGTGTTCTTGAGCACTGTGACCCTTGCCCTGTTTGCCCTAAGTCCGATGGTTTATCAATGCCTAATATAACAACATCTCAGGCAGCTAAATGACCCAACTCTTCTATATATATCTTACCATGATATGGCTGGCATTGCTGGCCGGATTCAGGAGCTATTCCTCACTCAATACTGCGGTAAAAACAATATTCTTACTTATTGTTTTTACCGCACCTACCGAAACCTGTCATAAATACCTCAAGCTGCAGGGCATCAATGCCAATTGGATCTATCACAGTTTTAGCTTTGTCGAAGCATCGCTTATTACCCTGTTCTTCCTGCATACGATTGGCAAATACCGTATATCAACTGCTGCTATTGCTACCCTTCTATGGTTTGCTATAGCAGTGCTGAATATTGTACTGTTCGAACCTTTAACAGCGCTGAATTCCAATATACTGCTGCTGGAGAGCTTTTGTTTTATCTCTATGGCGATGTATGTGCTGTACCGGTTTGTGATAAGCGATAATATTACCTTGACCAGAGACCCTGTGTTCCGGCTGTGGGTAATACTACTTTTCTATTGGGCATCCAGCTATTTTTTCTGGGGTTATTACGAGTTCTTTTACAACCAGAGCAGCCCATACGTGCCATACATCCGCGCCGGGCAGATCATCATTAACATACTGCTGTATTTTTTCATTGGGGTTGTTTTCTTATCTTTCTCTAAGCCCAGGAAAACATGAATCCCGACCGCTACGCCATCATATTTTTTGCAGGTACTTTTTTGCTTATCCTATTTGCAATAGTATTTGTTGTAGCCATCGTGGTTCACAAGCGTAAACAATACCACCTCTTTGCCGAAAAGCTGAAGCTACAGCACCGCTTCGATACGCAACTACTGGAAACAAAACTGGAGGTACAGGAGCAATCATTCCGCTATTTTTCTGAAGAGATCCATGATAATGTAGGCCAGATACTAACACTCTGCAACCTCAACCTCCACGAGCTTTTGGAAGAAAACAGCGACTTGAGATCGAAAAGTGTGTTTGAGCAGACAGCAGAACTGATAAATAAAGCGCTGAACGATTTGAGAAACATCAGCCATACACTGAATGGCGATCATGTGACACGCGTGGGGCTTAAAGGGGCGTTGGAGAAAGAATTGTCCTATATCAACTCATCACGCAAAACAGGTACTGCACTGATCGTAACAGGGGATAATCATCCGCTGAACCCGGAGCAGGAACTACTTGTATTTCGCATAGTACAGGAGGGCATTACCAACGCGCTGAAACATGGCAGGGCCAGGAAAATCGACATCAGGCTGCTGTATGCTTCTGATAGCCTGACAGTAGAGATCGCAGATGACGGGCAGGGGTTCGATACTAATAATTATAGCAGTAAGGGACTTGGACTGTCGAACATGAACTTGCGCGCAAGGCTATTGGGCGGTCACATAGCCTTTAACTCTATTGCCGAAAAGGGTACAATAGCCACGCTTATAATACCTGTGAAACCATGAACGAGCCACAGATAACCGTTGCCTTAGCTGACGACCATACCATACTGAGGGAAGGACTTATACGCATTATCAGTAACTTCCCCGGTGTAGTAGTGGTAGCAGATGCCAATGACGGCAAGGCCCTTGTGGATAGGATAGGCAAGTTGGAGACACTGCCTGATATTGTGTTAATAGATGTAAATATGCCTACTATGGATGGCTATACTACCGCCCGGGAACTGAAGCGGCGGTGGCCGGAGCTAAGGATACTTGCATTGTCGATGTACGAGCATGAAGAGAATATTATAAAAATGCTGAGAAGCGGCGCAAATGGGTATGTATTAAAGAATATAAAACCGGCAGAGCTACAAAATGCTATACGCCATTTGAAATACAACGAATTTTATTATTCTGATATTGTGACCGGGCGGCTACTGAATATGGTTTACCAGGAAGAGGACACCGAGCCGCTAACGGACCGGGAGCTGGAATTTTTAAAATATTGCTGTATGGAGAAAACATACAAAGAGATAGCAGAACTAATGCATTTGAGCCCTCGTACCATAGATGGCTACCGTGATGCACTTTTTAAAAAGCTGAATATTACCTCAAGGGTAGGTCTGGCGATCTTTGCAATCAGGATAGGGGCGCACGTAGTATAGAAACCTTTCTTAAGTCAAAATTCGAATTGAAAGCAAAATTGCTAGTAATAGGTAACGGGCGGAGCAACATCAATATGTCATTTTGAGCTTTGACTTTTAAATTTTGATTTACTTTCCGGCGCCCACAACTTTTCCACATTATTATCTTTAACAATAGGTGTATTAAGGCTGTGTGCAAAATCTTAGTACCTTTGTACGACCGCTACAGCAATCCCCAATATTTTATTGTAATATTTATCTGCTGCGCTACCGGTCATTTGAATAAACAGGAGCGTTATGACTAAGTATATTTTTGTAACCGGAGGGGTTACTTCATCGTTAGGAAAAGGAATTATTGCTGCTTCACTGGCCAAATTGCTACAGGCCCGCGGCTTTCGCACAACCATCCAAAAGTTCGACCCGTACATTAACGTGGACCCGGGTACGCTGAACCCTTATGAGCATGGTGAGTGCTATGTAACAGAAGATGGTGCAGAGACCGATCTTGACCTTGGCCACTATGAGCGTTTCCTGAATACGCATACATCGCAGGCCAATAACGTAACTACGGGCCGTGTATATCAGTACGTAATTAATAAGGAGCGTGAAGGTGCTTACCTGGGTAAGACAGTGCAGGTGATCCCGCACATTACCGACGAGATAAAACGCCGTATGACCCTGCTGGGACAGAATAACCAGTACGATATCGTGATAACGGAGCTGGGTGGTACAGTAGGTGATATTGAGTCGCTGCCATATGTAGAAGCAGTACGCCAGCTGAAGTGGGAGCTGGGCAATGAAAATTGCATAGTGGTACACCTTACGCTGATACCTTACCTGAAGGCGGCAAAAGAACTGAAGACCAAGCCTACCCAGCACTCGGTAAAGCTGATGAGCGAGAACGGCCTGAACCCGGATATACTCGTATGCCGTACCGAAGAGCCGCTGTATAAAGACCTGAAGAGAAAGATTGCGCTGTTCTGTAATGTGACGCAAGATGCGGTAATTGAAGCCCTGGATGCCGATACGATCTACAGCGTGCCGCTGGAAATGATGCGCGAAAAGCTGGATGTGACCTGCCTGCAAAAACTACAACTGCCGCTAAACGAAGAGCCGGAGCTGAACAAGTGGAAAGAATTCCTGAATAAGCTGCGCTATCCGAAGTCGAAAGTGACGGTAGGCCTTATCGGTAAATATGTAGAGCTGCAGGATGCTTATAAGTCGATACTGGAAGCTTTCATACATGCAGGTGCATTGAATGAATGTAAAGTAGAGGTAAGAAATATACACTCGGAATACCTGACACCCGAAAATGCCATAGAGAAACTGCAAAACCTGGACGCCATACTGGTAGCCCCTGGATTTGGCAGCCGCGGTATAGAGGGTAAAATAGATGCGATACGCTACGCCCGCGAGAATCATATCCCGTTCTTTGGTATATGCCTGGGTATGCAAATGGCCTGCGTAGAGTTTGCCCGCAACGTGCTGGGTATCAAAAATGCCCACTCTACCGAGATGAACCCCGACACTACCGACGGCGTTATTGCCATGATGGAAGAGCAAAAGCAGATAACCCAGAAGGGTGGAACCATGCGCCTGGGCTCATACGACTGCGAACTGGTACAGGGATCAAGGACTGCATCTATATATAGCTCTACGCATATAACAGAGCGTCACCGCCACCGTTACGAGTTCAACAACGAGTACCTCGAGGCGTTTGAAAAAGCAGGAATGTTGCCTGCCGGTAAAAACCCAAAGACCGGGCTGGTAGAAGTAATGGAGGTGAAAGATCATCCATTTTTTGTGGCAGTACAGTACCACCCTGAGTATAAGAGCACGGTAGAAAACCCGCATCCGCTGTTTGTAGCTTTTGTAAAAGCGGCAAAAGAAGCGCAGGAAAAACGCAATAGCCTTGGGCATCAGGTGTTTGAGAAAAGCGTAGCGGAAGGATAGTCAGTAGAAATATTTTTAATAAAAAAGGCTCCATTCAGATACTGAATGGAGCCTTTTTTATAATGCTACTATAATTACTATCTGTAAATTTCTTTACCGTTGTAGTTACGCCATTCGTTTTCCAGGTATTCAGCGTCTTCGTCGTTGCGGGTGCGTACGCCCATTACAATATGACCGTCTTTAATACCTTGCTCGTAAACTTTAGCGCGCTCTTCGGGGATACCTGCGCCTATAAGTGCGCCTACGATACCGCCTGTTAGTCCGCCAGCACCGGCACCTGCCAGTCCTGCAGCCAGTGGTCCAGCTATTACCAGGCCCAGGCCGGGGATAGCAATTGCAGTACCTATCGCTGCTACTGCACCTACGATAGCGCCTACTGTACCACCAATAGCAGATCCGGTACCTGCACCTTCCAGCGCTTTGTTGCCTAGCTCTGTGTCTTTATGGTCTGCGAAATGTCTTTTTTTCGCATCTTCAGACATCATGAGGTGTACATCATCGTGTGTGTAACCGCGGCTGCTCAGTGATCCGTATGCACGTTCTGCACTTTCTCTGTCGCTAAATTGGCCTGTCAGCAGGCGGCGGTCTGAAGAATTTGTAGTCTCCATGTTTGCTAATGTCTTTTTTTGTTGATTAATAATTTGAGGAATACTCCCGTTTTTTAAACAACAATATGATGCCTGCTTACTGTGCCAAATCGATTACGAATTATCGGGCGAGTATCGAGGATGTATAATAGCCCCAGACACAGACAAATAATAAGCGGAAAATATTTAAATAAATATGTATTGCTGCAAAATTCTATCGAAAAAATGAGTTGCCCTTAGGTGGCTATGGCGCACCAAATACCCAGACTGCCACGAGGATGAGCGCGACACTACAAGCTGCCGATATCATGTAGTGTAAAATAATACCGATGGATGGGTTTGGTGTGCCTTGCTCATTAAAGCCTTACCAGAAGCAAAACATTATACAAAACGACTAAAACATAAAACCGATATGTGCTCCAAAATCGTACTGCGGACGGAGACCGTTAAGGTAATAGCGAAGTTTAAGATCAGGCCCAACTTGCAGTCTATTATGTAGAAGTTTGTAGTTATACGACAATTGCGGTACCAGGCTCCAGAAGGTTTCGTCTTTCGAATGTATCATCCAATCCTCCCCATAAGGTGTTTGCTCGATACGGGAAAAGTACACATTCAGTCCACGTGTATATGCAGCACCCAAGCCGCACTTACCGTATATGCCTTTCCTAAATTGCGATCGTACATACAATAGATGTCCGCCGTTTCGTATGCCTGCCTATACGCAAGCCCACCTACCTTCAGCTCATATCCAAGTCCATTTGGTACTTCCCGCCAGCGTGAATAGCCGATTCCCGCTGACCAGGCTGTACGATATTCCGCTCGTAGTATATACCTATCTGGCTCAGCGGACGAAAGCCTTTCGTCTATGCGGAATATGCACGGAAGTTGTAGCCAGCTTTATGGTATTGTTTCGCGGCCTTGGTTCTTCAGACTTCTCTTGTCCATAGGATGCACTTAGGCCGATGAGAGTATAAATAGAAAGTAGAGCTGACTTATATAATCGCATAGCGGGTGGGGAGTCTTTTTATATAAGACGGTTGCTAGAACATTACGTTTGCCAAGAAAAATCGCGCGCAGCATTATTTTACATCAATGTAAAATAATGATACTAAATACTGAAATAAAACATTGATAATCAATTCACATTGCCTACAACTCAACAGCTGCTGATTTTACACCTTGTCCAAAAAAGATGGTGGCCTGCTCGTCAAATCCCGCCGGGTCGTCGGTAGTGTAAAAATTGCGGACGCTGTTTTTGGTTAACCTTTGCTCCATCTCGGGATGGCGCTGCAGGTAATCGGCCAGGCTGCTGGCTACGATGTCGCCTTGTGCGACGGCTGTAATATGTGTCGGAAGGATTTGTCTAATTTTGTCTAATAATAAAGGATAGTGCGTGCAGGCTAAAAGGATAGTATCGATATCTGCATCCTGGGTGAGGAGCTGGTCGAGGTATTTTTTGACGAAGTAGTCAGCGCCCTCATTTTGGTACTCATTATTTTCAATCAGCGGCACCCACATCGGGCAGGCCAGCTGGCGCACTTTCACACTGGGGTAAAAATGATTTATCTCGATCGGGTAAGAGCCGGAGGTAACCGTACCCCTGGTGCCCAGCACTCCTACTGAACCAGTCTTCGTATAATTACCAATCACCTCTGCGGTAGGCCTGATGACCCCAAGTACCCTTCGGGTCGGGTCTTCCATGTATGGCAGATTTTGCTGCTGTATGGTGCGGAGGGCTTTGGCGGATGCGGTATTACATGCAAGAATTACTAATGGACAGCCCTGTTTGAAAAACCATTCAACACATTCCAGTGTGTATTCATGGACGGTCTCGAACGAACGGTTGCCATAGGGCGCCCGTGCATTGTCACCCATGTAGATATAGTCATAATTAGACAGTTGTTCAGCAATGGATTTGAATACCGTCAGTCCGCCATAGCCGGAATCGAATATGCCTATTGGGTGGGATGATTGCATAATATGCAAATATAAAGTGCATAAACATGCCAGCAGCTAGGGTCGTTTTTCTCGCTTGTTTTTGCGCTTTTTCTTTTTCTCGGTGTTTGGGATAGGGTCTTGAGAGCGAACCGATATATCCGGATAATCCTTGAAAGCGCATAAGATTATCGGCTCTCTGTAAGTGTAGACAATAGGGCTTGTTTCTTTTCCTATCATCTTATCGGCAGTTCTTATATTCAACTCTGTCATGCGGTTCTTTTTGACGGAGATGCTGTCAATAACGTGGTCACGGTAACCTTTTTTAGCTAATCTGATTTGGTAAATTCCGGTGCGGATATTTGAGATTGTGTATTCACCGTCGTTGTCCGTAGATGTAGCCCATACGAGTTTCTTACTGATTAGATAAATGCTATCTCCTTTACTTGGCTCTCCTTCTTCATCTACTACCCTTCCAACAATTTTTCCTGTTTGGGCGAGGCAGCTGGTTGCCAGAAAAGTGCACAACACCGCTACAAAATTTTTAAACATCATTATAAAGGTCAAACATTTGCTAATAATCTATGTCAATAGGTGTAAGTTTCTTACCCTGCCTATATTACCGTACCTTTGCGCTACTTTTTTCAACGTGTTATGAGTGAAGTTGCTATGCCGCAAAAGCCGGCGCTGACTGCCAAAGATTTTGCTACTGATCAGGAAGTAAGGTGGTGCCCCGGTTGCGGCGACTATTCTATATTAAAACAAGTACAGACCATACTGCCTCAAACGGGCATCCCGCGTGAAGATATCGTTATTATATCAGGCATCGGCTGCAGCTCCCGCTTTCCGTATTATATGAATACGTTCGGGATGCACTCGATACATGGCCGTGCTACGGCTATTGCATCGGGGCTGAAGGCTACAAGGCCGGAGCTGAGCGTATGGATCGTAACGGGTGATGGCGATAGCCTGAGCATCGGAGGTAACCATACCATCCACCTGCTGCGCCGTAACTTCAATGTAAATATCCTATTATTTAATAACCAGATATATGGCCTTACCAAGGGCCAGTACTCGCCTACCTCGGAGTTGAGCAAGGTAACCAAGTCGACCCCGATGGGTAGCCTGGACCATCCGTTCAACCCGCTGGCGCTGGCGCTGGGTGCTGATGCCTCGTTCATCGCTCGCAGTATGGACCGTGACCCGAAGCACCTGCAAGCCATGCTGCTGCGTGCCAATGGCCACCAGGGCGCATCGCTGCTCGAGATCTACCAGAACTGTAACATCTTTAACGATGCTGCTTTTGAAGTATTTACCGAGAAGGGTACCAAAATGGAAGAAGGCCTGTTCCTGGAGCAGGGGCAGCCGCTGGTATTCGGCGCCAATAAGGATAAGGGCATCAAGCTGGATGGCTACAAGCCACAATTGGTAAACCTGAGCGAAGGCCATAGCATAGACGACCTGTGGATACATGACGAAACAGATTTCTTCAAAGCACAGATACTGGTACGCATGTTCGACAACCCGGCGGTTGAAGGTCACTTCCCACGTCCGTTCGGTGTGTTCTATGCCAATGAGCGTGGCACCTACGAAAACCTGATGCAGCTGCAACTGGAAGAAGCCCTGGCCCTGAAAGGCAAAGGCAACCTCGACCACCTGCTGGAAGGAAAGGAAACGTGGGTAATTGAATAATCCTGGTTGGCAGGATTATTGATGCTAAATATCAATATGAAAATTTATAGATGGTTCAATTTGCTTAGCGAAGTAAATTGAACCATTTTTTATATCTGCAGCTGAGAAAATGAGTTCACTTAAGAAACTTGCCGGGCAAACGTTGTGGTATGGAGTAAGCAATATTGCCGGGCGCATGCTTACTTACCTGCTTACTCCTTACCTTACTTATATGCTGGTAGGCCCTAAAGGGCAGCTTGAGTTTGGTCGGTATTCTTTTATATACCTCTGTCTACCGGTAATGAATGTGCTCTACACCTATGGTATGGAGACTGCCTTCTTCAGGTTCACTACTACAGAAGACCCTAGGAAATTATATCGCACCCAGCTCACATCGATGCTGCTGAGCACATTGCTTTTTACAGCTCTGCTGCTCCTCTTCCGCGGACCCTTATCTCAGTTTGCCGAGATACCAAACCATCCTGAATATATAGGCTGGTGTGCTGCCATCATCGGGTTGGATGCACTATCAGCACTACCCTATGCCCGCCTGCGTAAGGAGAACCGGCCGCGTAAATATGCATTGACCAAAGTTGCGGGCATCCTTGTCTTTGTCGGCACCATAGTAGGTTTGTTCAGCTTGGGAGGTAATATTGCTAAGAGTAATCCAGGTGGCAGCTTTGCACAGTTCTACGAGCAGCACTGGGGTTTGGGTTTTATTCTCTTTGCCAATATCCTCCAGGCAATAGTTACGCTGCTGCTGCTTTACAAAGAGATAGGCGACTATAAGCCATTAGTGGATAAAGAGCTGTTGACCAAAGTACTGGCATATGGCTTCCCGATACTGATCGCAGGTTTTGCAGGTACATTCAATGACTCGCTTAATAGGGTGATGTTTACCAAGCTTTACCCCGACACCAGCGAAAATTCACTGCGGCTGATGGGTATTTACAGTGCGGCGGTTCGGTTATCGGTAATGATATCGCTGGTGATACAGGCATTCCGCATGTCGGCGGAGCCATTTTTCTTTTCGATAGCTAAGGACAAAAATGCCCCTGATACTTACGCAAGGGTCATGAAGTGGTTTGTGATCGTACTGGCACTGATGTTCCTGAACGTGACGCTGTACCTCGATGTATGGAAGTACTTTGTAGGGCCGGAATACCGTAATGCACTGGGGCTGGTACCTGTGCTACTGCTATCCAATATCTTCCTCGGTATCTATTATAACCTTACCGTATGGTATAAGCTTACCGACCGCACACAGTATGGCGCCTATATAATGATAGTAGGCGCTGTGGTAACGCTTGTTTTCAACTGGATATTTATACCTACCTGGGGTTACGCAGCCTGCGCCTGGGGCACCTTGCTGTGCTATACGGTAATGATGGTGTTATCATATGTGCTCGGGCAAAAGTATTACCCCATACCCTACGAAACACCCAAGATGCTCAAGTACCTGGTAGTGATGATGGCCTACTACTTTATACAGGTGGGCGTTACATATCTGCTGGAGCCGGCATGGATACACATTTTGACAGGTACTTTCTTATTCCTGATGTATATGGTATATATCATGTTCAATGAAAAGCAGGAATTGAAGGGATTCCCGGTGATCGGGAAATATTTCCGCTGATGATTAGTGAAGCAACTCACAAGGCTTCATACCCGTAGCCTTCTTAAAGGCAGTGCTGAAGTGTGATATACTGCTATAGCCGAGTGAATTGGCTACGTCTGATACCGACAATCCGTCTTCGCTCAACAATTGCTTGGCCTTGCTGATGCGTAGTTCCTGCTGGTATTCGTGGATGGTCTTACCCGTCAGCGCTTTGAAGCCTTTCTTCAGGTAACACTCATTCATAGCTACCTTGCGCGAAAGCTCTTTGATGGTCATTGGCTGGTCTATCGTTTGCCCTATTACGCGGCAGGCTTCCATTATCTTTTCACGTTCGCTGTCGTTTGACAGGAAGCGGCAGGCCGGTACCGGGCATACGGTAAACGGCAATGCAATACACTCGAATGCACGACGCAGCAGGTGTATAGTTATTTCCGTTTGCTGCAGCGCTACTATAAAAGGCGTGGGTGCTTGTACCCGTTGCATCTGCTCCAGCAAGGCTGTCGACTGCGAGCAGATGTTGAATTGCTGCTCTGTAACCTCATCGAAGCGGAACGGCTGCTCGGCAGTGAGCATACTGATGGGGTACTGCTCGAAAAAGCCCGGGCGAAACTCCAGCCAGCATATCAGCGCATTACCGGGTTCGTTATTGAGGAATTGCAGGTACATCAGTTGCAGGCAAAACTGGTCATCCCCTATCGGGAAGAGGTTGAGCCTTGCATGCTCTTCGGGCCAGGCATTCTCAGGGAAACTAACTTTTATTGACTCAACCTGTATATGCTGGCTCACCGATACCTGTGTGCGATGGAGCACCTGGGCATGCTGTCCGAGGATACGCTCTACAGGCGCATCAGCATTGATCTTTAATATTTCAGCTAGTTTTGCCAACTTCGCAAAGTTAGGGGATTAATATTTACACAACATTATTGGCAATCAGACCGCTATTGTATTTTGTTATCTTTCA
Organism: Sphingobacteriales bacterium; assembly: GCA_004144175.1. Lineage (GTDB taxonomy): Bacteria > Bacteroidota > Bacteroidia > Chitinophagales > Chitinophagaceae > Polluticoccus. The sequence continues at coordinate 203,136 of SEFT01000001.1, read as the reverse complement.
ATAGATAAGGCACGAGCTTACAGAGGGCGGTTAACAGGCATACATTATGGCTAATTTTATAGATAATGTAAGGTACGCGCTGGACGGTATCCAGTCCTTCTTCCGTACCGAACGCAATGGGCGCAGACAGGGCCTTATTGCGATCATTATAATAATGCTGGGGTTCGCATTTAAGATAGACCCTAAGGAATGGCTATGGGTGCTGGGATGTATTGCACTTGTCATTAGCCTGGAGATGGTCAATTCTGCCATTGAAAAAGTCTGTAATCTTATCACCACTGACTATTCGCCCGCCATTAAAACTATAAAGGATATAGCAGCAGGGGCCGTTTTGTTTTCAGCCATCATAGCCGTTGCCATTGGCAGCATTATATTTCTGCCCTATGTGCTCCGGCTGTTTTAGATAGCACCGGCATTTCACACATATACACGCAATCACTACCAATGAGAAATCTCTTCATTCTATTAGCCTTCTGGCTGTTCTGGGGCTTTGCCTTAGGCACCTTTATACTAATGGTACCCGTAAGACAGGTAGCCGACTATGCGCACCGGCACAATTGGCCCGAACGTCAGGAAAACATGGCGGTGTTGCTGTTTGTCGCTATTCTGATCGTACTTTCCTTTCTACTCGCCAGGTTCAGCTCAATAGCCATGGCAGACCCCGGCTATGAGCGGAGTAAAAAAGCAATGCATATTGCGACACCTGTAGTTCTATCGGCAGTTGCACTGTTTTTGTTTCTCAATCCGGCCCTGATCAATGCAGACAGCAAGCGCCCCGATAAACAAATTTCCACCCAGTTTACCATAGGCCCGTACCCCGAAGCGCAAAAGATAGCAGCACTGAAGAAAGAAGGATATACGGCCATTATCTCCTTATTGCACCCGGCGGTTGTACCCTTTGAGCCTAAGCTGCTGAACGAGGAAACAGAAGCAGCACAACGGCAGGGAATGGATGTTATCAGCATACCAATGCTGCCCTGGGTAAGTGACAATCAGACCTCGATAGACAGCCTGCGCCAGATCGTAAGGCATGCAAAGGGGAAATATTATGTGCATTGCTACCTGGGTAAGGACCGTGTGAATGTAGCCCGCCGCATCATAGAACAGGAAAGCGGCATTAGCACAAAGCTGGAAAGCGAAATAAAACAACGTTCGATAGATGACCTCAAAACCTTTGAAAGAGGCGAGATATACAAGCTGGGCGGAGATGTTTACCTGGCACCCATGCCTACCAAGGAAGAGTACTTTGGCTATATAGTGGCCACAGACTTCCGCCAAGTGGTGTCGCTCAGCGATATGAGCGACCCGGAAGCGCGTGCGCTAGCCCGGCAGGAGGCAGGTTGGCTAAAGGACTTCAACATAGTCTATACGGTATTTGATGTAAAGGATAACGCAGACCACACAAGGATACAGCAAATAGCAGATTCCGTACGCGCTATGCAGCGCCCATTAGTAATACATGCATTCCGCAGCAACCAGCAAGTAGCACAGGCGTTCCGGAAGGCTTATAGTGCTGCCGAATAATGGATTCAGACTGCGATAGCAAGCGGCTTCCCAGTCTTTTTTGCACATGTTTCTAACAACTGCATATTCAAGGCTTTTTTTAACGGTTTTAAGGGCTTGAAAGAGCCTGCTTTTGCTTGGCTAAGAGGGTAATATTCATTATCTTTGTATAGTCTTTTTTACAAACAGATTATTTCTTTTTACCACCTGTTTTTGGGGTAGATTTACAGATCCCGCCCGACTGATTTTTCGGAGCGGTTTTAAATTAACTTATGAGCGTAGAAAACGAGGTTTTACAAGCACCACCTACCGGTTATGATGCGGGTAGTATCCAGGTTTTAGAAGGTTTGGAAGCAGTGCGTAAGCGCCCTGCGATGTACATTGGCGATATTGGCGTGAAGGGGCTACACCACTTGGTGTATGAGGTAGTGGACAACTCGATAGATGAGGCGCTGGCCGGTCATTGTAAAAATATCAGCGTTACTATTCACGAAGATAATTCCATCAGTGTATTGGATGATGGCCGTGGTATCCCTACGGGCATTCACCCGAAAGAAGGCAAGTCGGCCCTTGAGGTCGTAATGACCGTACTGCACGCGGGTGGTAAGTTCGATAAAGACAGCTATAAGGTATCGGGTGGTCTGCACGGTGTGGGTGTGAGTTGCGTGAACGCACTCAGCAGCCATATGCATACTACTGTATTCCGCGAAGGAAAGGTGTTTGAGCAGGAGTACAAATGCGGTATCCCTCAATACTCGGTACGCGAAATAGGCACTGCCGACAAGCGTGGTACGCAGCAGCACTTCTGGCCCGACGGTACCATCTTTAAGGATAAGGTATATAACCGCGAAATACTGGCAGCACGTCTGCGCGAGCTTTCGTACCTCAATAAGGGCATTGCCATAACATTGACCGACGAGCGCGAGAAGGACGAAGAAGGAAACTTTATCTCCGAGCGGTTCTTCAGCGAAGGTGGTATCATTGAGTTTGTACTAATGCTGGACCGCAACGGCAAGCGCGATCCGCTGCTGGGTACACCGATATTTGTGGAGAGCCACGATGAAGAATCGAATGTAGCGGTAGATGTAGCCTTGTCATACAATACATCTTATAACGAGCATATCTTCTCTTACGTTAACAACATCAATACCATAGAAGGTGGTACACACGTAGCGGGCTTCCGCCGTGCTATTACCCGTGTGTTCAAGGCCTACGGCGATAAGAACAAGCTGTTTGAAAAAGCTAAGGTAGAGATCACAGGTGATGACTTCCGTGAAGGTCTTAGCGCTGTTATCTCGGTAAAAGTACCAGAGCCACAGTTTGAGGGACAGACCAAGACCAAACTGGGTAACAACGATGTAATGGGTGTGGTAGATGTATGCGTAAGCCGCGTACTGGAGGCCTACCTTGAAGAGCATCCGAAAGAAGCAAAGCTCATCATCGACAAGGTGATACTTGCAGCACAGGCACGTGCCGCTGCACGTAAAGCGCGTGAGATGGTGCAGCGTAAAAGCGTACTGACAGGTGGTGGTATGCCGGGCAAGCTAGCTGACTGCTCTGACCGTGACCCGGAGCGTTGCGAGCTCTACCTGGTAGAGGGTGACTCGGCCGGTGGCACTGCCAAGCAAGGCCGCGATCGTAGTTACCAAGCGATACTGCCGCTGCGTGGTAAGATATTGAACGTAGAAAAAGCGCAGGAGTATAAGATATACGAGAACGAGGAGATCAAGAATATGTTCACCGCACTGGGTGTATCTGTAGGTACGCCGGACGACCCTAAAGCGTTGAATATTGTGAAGCTCCGCTATCATAAGATCATCATCATGACCGATGCCGATGTGGATGGTTCGCACATTGCTACGCTTATCCTTACCTTCTTCTTCCGCTATATGAAGGAGCTGGTAGAGCAGGGATATGTGTACCTGGCGCAACCACCGCTTTACTTAGTGAAGAAAGGTAAAGACCAGGCATACGCATGGAACGAAGAAGAGCGTAAGGGCATCATAGAGCGCCTGGCAAATGGTAAAGAAGACAGCGTAAACATACAGCGATATAAAGGTCTTGGAGAGATGAACGCAGACCAGCTATGGTCTACCACCATGAACCCGGAAACACGTATACTGAAGCAAGTAACGATAGAAAGCGCTGCCGAAGCAGACCGTGTATTCTCGATGCTGATGGGCGACGAGGTAGCGCCACGCCGTGAGTTCATCGAGTCGCATGCGAAGTATGCAAGGATCGATGCGTAATCAGTCGAATCTTTATAAAGCGAAAGCGCCGGGTATGTCACCCGGCGCTTTTGATATGTAGTGACAGCCTGGTTAATTTAGTTCTGATTTCTTATGTATCGTATAGCGTAGGTACGCTGCTCTGAAAATGAATAGCAAATTTAAGAACGGTAATAGCCAGATGACGCGTGAATTCAGACGCTCATTTACCGACGATAGCGTAGCCGTTGTAAAGGCATTGAGCACGATGAGCGCAATGGTGGAGAGATATACCAACTTCATTTCTCTTGTCCATGGGTTTACAAACAGCAATACTGCGATACTGCTCAGGATAATGACGATCACGTAGATGTTGTTGTATAGCGGAATGTTGAAGGTCTTCGTATTCTGGCGCGACATCTTGAATTCATTCAGCTCATGCGGGTAGTATTTGGCGATCATCTTATATGGTGAGCTTTCCTCATCAAACTTGGTCCATGGCAATGAATAGCTGCCGTCGATATTGGTAAGTGAAAGCTGCCTTGCCGTGGCCTCCAGCGATTTGTAAGCCAGGAATGGCCAGTATTTAGGGCGCGAGCAGATGTCTTTAATAATGGCGTTGTACTCCTGCCTATTGGCATCCCATCCTCCCGTTTGCTGCACGGGGCTACTGGCATCCCAATGGAACTCCCATGCTACCGGTGGCAGCTTGTCTTTGTATGCGCATATCTTATACTGATTGTCCGCACAGGCCTTATCCAGGTACGTTTTGAGCACACCGCTTTCATTCAGCTTACCCATTACGAATACGTGCGTTGCGCTGCCGGCACTAAAGCCCTTGCCGCCTATAAGATTGCTGAAGCAAAGGGTAAGCCATGCCACAATGCCGATTGCTAACAAAGTGATAGCCTTTCCCCGGAATACTTTAAGGTCTTTAAAAAAGATAGAAAGAATAAAAAGCCCTGTTACAAAAAGCGTGATGATGACATAGTTGGAATTGTGTACCACAATAGCTAGGAAGGCAATAAGCAGTAGTATTATATTCTTTGCCTTGCTGTTGCTGAACAGAAAATACTGAACAATGCAAAGCACCATGACAGAGACAAATATATCGGGCATGATTTGCCCTACATACCAGCCAGCTATGGTACCCAGCGATATAACGATATTGACCGCCAGCAAATGACGATTGAATATGCGCGGTACCATACCCCTGATAAACGAATTGACTACATAGGCCAGTATCACACATTGCGCAAAAGAGGTGAGCCAAAGTGATGCGCCCAGTGAAGTAGCCCTTATGAACAGGCCATATAATATAGGCCGGTCGGCGGGCGGTACCAACGTGTAGCCGATGTCAATATAGGCACCGGTATCACTGGTAACGACAGGATAATTGTCGTACAGTGCAAAGATCATGTAGATCATTGCACTCAGCAGGGTGACGATGATATTTTTAGCCGTCGAGTTCATTAGGTTTTAAATCCGTGACAGAGTGCCGTCGCGTAGCGGATTACACGGTGTAATAATCGCACAAATTTCTAAAAAAACAGAAAGCCTTACATGACTGTAAGGCTTTTTTTCATTTCCGTTCCGTGGTGCGAAAACCAAAGAACTATTTACCCCTATTGAAACGAAAGATTTGGATTTTCTTTAAATTATTACACTACTAATATACGAGTTAGTTTAATTGGTTGTATCACTTTTGTCATTTTTTTCTTGCAATCGCACCTCATTTACCAGCAAATGGGCCAGCCGCGTGGGTTCGGGTATGCGGTACCTGCGGGTACAATGCTTGATCAGGTTAACGCTTTCGGCCATGGTTATATTGTGCCCCGGGCTTACAAATACGGGATTACATTTTGCTTTTGTGCGTAGCACAGTGCCTATCATTTCACCTTTATCTACCAATTCCGAAGTAGAAAACGGTGCATCTGCAGGCGGCTCAAACCGGCCCGTAAGCCTGCTTTTGCCACAGCCTATGGTTGGGATATCGGCCAGCACGCCAAAGTGTGTAGCTATACCCATGCGCCGCGGATGCGCTATACCGTGACCATCCAGCACCAGCACGTCCGGCTTTATCTCTAGCTTATTCCATACTTCCAATAATGCAGGAACTTCGCGGAAGGCCAGCAGGCCGGGGACATAAGGGAATGTGACTTTTGCGACGGTGGTAGCGGTATGGATCACCTGTAGTTCAGGATAACTCAGCACCACAATACCGGCATAAACCGTATCTGAATACTTATTGAAAGATATATCGGTACCACCTATGGTATGTACCGGCTTATCAAGTGGTCGTAAATTGATGCGCTCGCGTAGCTTGCGTTGTATGGCAACAGCCTGTTGGGGTGTCAGTTGGTTATAGTCGGGTGATAGCATACCTGTAAAAACCAAAAAACCGGGCCATTTGCTCGGTTTCTGTTTATTAGTTCTTCTTAGGAGGATTCGTTCTGTTCATTTGTGCTTTCTGTATCTCTTCCAGCTTTTGTGCCCATTTCGATGGAGTGGCTGGTTTGTTCTTATTTTCCTGTATCTGTGCGTGTATCGTCTTTTCGTTGATGATGTACTTCTGTATAATGAACTGCTGCAAAATGCTCAGCATATTCGAGAAGAAGTAGTAGAAGGTAAGTGCCGCAGCCATTTTATTAAATACACCTATCAGCATGAATGGGAAGATATAAGGCATCCATTTCAGCATCGGGTTGTTCGGGTCTTGCGGAGTCATGTTGCGGTTGTACAGCGCCAGGAACAAGCTGGAAGCCGTCATCAGCAGTGTGAACAAACTCACGTGGTCGCCATAGAAAGGTATATTAAATGGCAGATTAGCGATACTATCGTAGGTTGACAAATCATCAGCCCAAAGGAATTTTTCCTGTCTCAGTTCGATAGACGACGGGAAGAAATAATACATCGCAAACAGGATAGGCAACTGGAATAAGGTAGGCAAGCAACCACCCAGTGGATTCACACCGGCGGTGCGGAAGAGCTTCATCTGCTCCATGCTGAATTTCTGCTGGTCGTCGCCGTGTTTAGCTCTCAGCTCATCTATCTCGGGCTTCAGCACGCGCATCTTGGCCGATGACAGGTAGCTCTTGTACGTGAAGAAAGATAGTATCAGGCGAATGATAAGCGTCATTAGCATGATGATAACACCATAGTTGCTGATAAATCCGCTAAGGATATTGAATATCGGGATGATAAGCCCTTTGTTGATGTACTTTACAAAGGCCATCATACCATAACCCAGTGGCACCATCTCGTCGAGGTCTATGCCATAGCTACGGAGTGTTTTGTAGTGATTGGGCCCCATGTACCAGCGCAGATTAGCGGTTGGTTCTGTACCGCTCAGTGGCAGGTCAAAGGTGTTCTTACTAACTGCTACTACGTTCTTGTCAGGCGATGTAGCATTGCCCGATACGGTAACATTCGAAAAGTTCTTGCTTTCAGATACCAGCGCGGTGCTGAAGTATTGTAGGCGGTAGCCTATCCAATGTACCGGCGATTCCAGTTTTTCTTTCTCCGTGCGGATGAAGCTGAAATAGTCGGCGTCGCCATTCTGGAAGTGATAGTATACCTGTGCGTTATTGCGCTCTGTCTCCAGGTCTTTCTCTGTATGCAGTGCCTGTGTTTGCCATGTAGTGCTCAACGTAGCTGCAGACATGCCCGTAAGGCGCAGATTGCAGTTCATCATATAGCCTTCAACAGGCAGCGTGTAGGTAAGGTGTACCGCTTTACCCTCACCCATATCAGCAGAGAAGGTTATTGAGCGACTACCGTTCGTAGTGCTGTCTTGTTTTGCGGTATAGAAAAGGTCAGATGTAGCTACTGTATTATTGTTAGCAGGTAGTAATGCACTGAATTGGTTGCCTGCACCGTTGAACAGATACAACGGTTTCTTATCAGATGTACGGTAGTTTTTCAGCTCCGCGCTTACAGGGTAAGCACCTTTGGTAGAAAAACCTACTGCCAGGTCTTTGTTCTGAAGCACTACAGTCTGCGCCTGTCCGCGGTATGCTGCGGGCAGTGAGTTCTGTATAGAGTCGTTGAGCGAGTCTGTAGCAGGTGTCACACCTGGTGCTGCTGCAACAGGCGCTAAAGGCTTCGGATGCACTTTAGCATTAGCAACAGAGTCTGTATGCTTTTGCTCCAGGTACTTCTTCTGTTCGTAATTATTATATACTACGTAACCTATAAGTAAACCGATAAGCAATAAAAATCCAGTGACTGAATTACGATCCATGAATGGGAAAATGAGGGTGCAAAGGTATAGAAAATGAAAGTGCTGCGGGAATAAAATCCAGACATAGCATAAATTATTCCATATAAACCATTCAGGTTATCCTTATCCTATATAGTATCCGCAGAAAAATAAGCTAATTCTTCTCTCAGGTTAAGGTCCGGGTATCGTTGCATCAACGACCGCGCCTTCTCAGCGTACGAGGCTAAGAACTTCCGGTGCGCTTCGGTTTCCGGAAAACGCGAACGATGCTGGCGGGCGGTGGTTATCTCGTGCAATTCCTTCATCAGCATCTGTGTGCCCGGGTGTATACAAGACTTTACAAAATGCTCCCACACCACGCTTGTGGCCAGGTAGTTGGGGTGTACAAAGTCGATATCGTAAAAGCGGTAGTCGCGCAGGATGTCAATAACCAGCTCGTATGCCGGGAAGTAGTGCGCATGGTCGAAAAGGCTGCACAGTTCATGCACCGCTTCTATCAGCCTCGCCTTGCTTCGGTTGTTGTCCACCACGCCGTCGCGTATATGCCGTACGGGACTTATGGTAAAGAGCATCTGCGCATTGGGATTTACGGCTTTTATCTTATTGATGGTTTGTTCCAGCGCACTGACTATAGTATCGATAGTTAGCAGCTTTTTCTCGAACCACTGCGCAGGCGCACGGTGGTTGTTGGCTACGGGTTTGTCATTGTCCTTCAGGTAATACTGGAAGGCGGAGCCCAACGTAATAATGATCCATCCTGCTTCGCGTACCATAGTTGCTGCCTGTTGTTGCGCTGCATTTATTCCTTCAAGCGCCTTGTCTGCATCTATATGCGAAAAGCGGGTGTGATGGTCCCAGCTATTCCATAGTTCATTCAGCTGGAAAAGGTCTTCTTTCTTGTATTGCTTATTATTTACATAGCTATCCAAGCTATAGGCTACACTCAGCGGGTTGAAGAGGATGCCGTGTGGATTGGTCATAAGACGGAACTTATGCTGCACCATACGGTCTGCCATATTTTCGGTAAAACAGGAGCCTATCAATAATATCTTGTTATTGTATTTAAGAGGTTGAGGTAGAGCAGGTATATCGATATTGAGTGTAAGCTGCATGGGGTGTAAAGCTATTTTTCTGAAATTTATCGCTCATCATTCACTGCCATATCCAACATCATTGCATAATTGACTGTGTATGAACATGACTTTTTGATTGCTGTATGAAAATGTTTTATCGCAATTTGTGACTATATGGCACTATATTTATTGTGGATTAAGAATTGTCATACAAACCAAAACTCGATTTCTCAAAAATACGATTTATGAATCCAAATGAATTTCGCAAATATGCTGTGAAACATCATGGCATCAGTAGTGTTACTTTTGACAACTACACTTCTTCATTGATCAAACACCCACAGGCACTCACACCATACATTATAGAAGAACGTCCGCTGAACGTAGCTTCGATGGACGTGTTTTCCCGTTTGATGATGGACCGCATCATCTTCCTGGGTGAAGCCATCAATGACTATGTAGCTAATATCGTAACCGCACAGTTATTATTCCTGGAAAGTACCGACCGTAACCGCGATGTACAGATGTACATCAACAGCCCGGGTGGTAGCGTATACGCCGGTCTTGGTATCTATGATACCATGCAGATCATCAACCCTGATGTATCTACCATCTGTACCGGCATAGGTGCATCGATGGCGGCAGTACTGATGTGTGCTGGTACTAAAGGAAAACGCACAGCGCTGAAGCATAGCCGCATTATGATACACCAGCCATTGGGCGGTGCTGAAGGCCAGGCGAGCGACATTGAAATAACAGCGCGTGAGATAGGTAAGCTGAAGAAAGAGCTATACGAGATCATAGCCAACCACTCCGGCCAAAAAGTATCGAAAGTGGAAAAAGACAGTGATCGCGATTACTGGATGACTGCTCAAGAGGCTAAAGACTATGGCATGGTAGACGAAGTGCTGGACCGCAACCCACGCAAAATGATCACTGGTCCTGATGAGAATAAATAAGCAATAGAAAGAGCATGATAAAAGAACGGCTGTCGGTATCGACAGCCGTTCCTTATTAAAGAATATCTACCCTATTGGTATCATGCCATTTTGCAGTGCGTGTATCACCAGGCTGCTTCTGCTGGATACTCCCAACTTTGCAAAAAGGCTGTCTCTATAACTTTCTACTGTACGGTGGCTGATGCCCATTTGTTCGGCTACTTCAGCATAGGTCAGTTCTGTGCAGCAAAGCGCCAGGAACTCCATTTCCCGGTCTGTGATCTTTGGCAACTGTATATTTTCATTTTTTATATTTTTCAGTACTTCGCGCGATATCTGTTTCGATATATAGATGTCGTTCTTGTGCACTTTGCGCAGCGCGTCACGAAGTTCTGACGGGTCACTATCTTTAAGCAAATAGCCATTTGCGCCCAATTTAAAAGCCCGTGTAATATTAAAGCGGCTGCTGTACATGCTTAGCATCAACACCTTGATAGATGGCCAATTCTGTTTTATGGCAGTAAGCGTATCGAACCCATTAAGCTGCTTCATGCTTACATCTAATATAGATATATCGGGCAATACCTCCATTTCCGAAAGCTTTCGAAGCAGATCTGAGCCATCATCTGATTCGGTCACCACATTGAACCCCTTGAAGGATTCTATCATGGTGCAAATCCCTTTTCGAATAAGTTTGTGGTCATCTGCTATGGCAACGGTGATCAATCTATCAGGTCTCATATGGTTGTCTGCCCGCGCGGAGTCGGGCAGCAATGGGGATGGTTGGGTGCCGTAAAAGTATATGCAAAATCTTTAAAACGAAAATTTTAATAATTGAAAAAATATTTTATGACCACGAACAACACATTTTTTTAACATGTAGAAGTTATAAACCGTTATCTTTGCAGCCTGAATGACGTACGTTGGACGTCAGAATACTTTACACTATGCAATACAGAGTACGGATTTTACCGAGGTGGCTGATTTTTTTGTTGGATCTGGGTTGTGTGCAGCTTTCCTTGTTCTTTTCTTTTATTCTAAGGGTCAATTTTGATCTGGAGGCAGTGGCGGAGTTCAATATCTCGGCCGTGCTGGGGATATCGCTGGTGCTGCATGCGCTGCTTTTCTATTTGCTAAAAGCTTATTCAGGTATCATCCGCTATACCAATATTGAAGATACATTTCGCCTGCTCATCGTTAACTCACTGGCTGCGGTATCGTTTTTCTTTATCAATTACCTCACGCAGTTTTCTAAAGATGGCTACCTGATACCGCTCTCAGTAGTAGTCATCAACTTCTTTATCACCAACTTCGTGCTCATCACCTATCGCCTGATGGTGCGCTATTGTTTCCGCTTCTATCGCCTGTACCAGGCCGAGAAAGAGACGACCAAAGCAGCCATTTACGATACCGGTGAGTACGGACTACAGACTAAAAAAGTACTGAACGACTTTCCCGATTCAGATATTAAGGTGGTAGCCTTTTTGGATGATATGCTGAGCCGCAGCCGCAAACTGCTGGATGGCGTGCCTATCTACAGCACTCAGGAAGAAAGCTTTGCCCGCCTGAAGGAAGAGGGAGTGGAAAGGCTGATCATAGCCAACCATAATATAACAAAGGAAAAGCTGAACTACCTGGTAGATACCTGCCTGAAGTTTGGCATTAAAGTACAACAGGTGCCACCAGTGCAGAAATGGCTGCATGGCCGCCTCAATACCGACCAGCTTAAGGACATCAATATCGAAGACCTGCTGGAAAGGGAGGTGATACGCATAGACAATCAGAAGATAAGCGCGGAGCTGAAAGGCAAAACCATACTGGTAACAGGTGCCGCAGGCTCTATAGGTAGTGAACTGGTGCGCCAGTTGATCTCTTACCGCCCATCGGTAATAGTACTGTGCGATAAGGCAGAAACGCCAATGCACGAGCTGACACTGGAACTTAAGGAGAAATTTCCTCAGGCTACCATAAAGGCATACATCGGTGACATCTGCGACCGCGTACGTATGGAACATCTCTTTGAGGTATACAGCCCCAGCGTGGTATTCCACGCAGCCGCCTACAAGCACGTACCACTGATGGAAGATAATCCATCTGTAGCAGTCCTAAACAATGTGCTTGGCACCCGGATACTGGCAGAGCTATCAGTTGCGGCGGGGGTGGAGAAGTTTGTGATGGTATCGACCGACAAAGCGGTGAACCCGACCAATATCATGGGAGCCACCAAGCGTATAGCTGAGATATTTACCCAGAGTTATTATCGCCAGTTGAGCAGCGCATTTGAAGGCTTGACAGACTCGAAGAGTTACCCTACCCGTTTTGTAACTACAAGATTTGGTAATGTACTCGGCTCTAACGGCTCGGTAATACCGAGGTTCAAACAACAATTGCAACAGGGCGGTCCTATCACGGTAACACACCCCGAGATCACGAGATATTTCATGACTATACCCGAAGCCTGCCAGCTGGTAATCGAAGCGGGTGTAATGGGACAGGGAGCAGAGATATATGTATTCGATATGGGGCAGCCGGTGAAGATCGTAGACCTCGCACGCAAGATTATACGTCTGGCGGGCAAAGAGCCTGATGTGGATATTAAGATCGTATACAGTGGGCTTAGACCGGGCGAAAAGCTGTATGAAGAACTACTTAACGATAGTGAGAACGTAATACCTACCTACCACGATAAAATAATGATAGCCAAAGTGCGTGAGTATGACTTTGCCTTAGTAAAAGAAAGGATAGATAAACTAATTGGCAGCGCAAGGCAACACTACACACTGGAGACTGTTGGACTTATTAAAGAGATCGTCCCCGAGTTTAAGAGTACAAATACCGCGTACAATAAAGACACAGCAACGGAAGCAAAGTAAGATAGATACTAAAACAAAAACGCCTGAGCATTGTGCTCAGGCGTTTTTGTTTTAGTTTAGTTCGTATCGCTTAAGTTCGGGAACCGGTGCTTTAGGTTTTCCTCTGAAGACTTCCCGCCCGGTAAGATAAATGATGTAGAAGTAGTTTTTGAGATTAGGCGCAGAAATATACACCTTATTCAAAGTAAGCTTATGCGGCATTATTACTTTAATATAATACTTCTCGGGGTCGCGCTGCGCTTGCAATAATTCGTTTTCGTTCTTATAAACTATGGAAGCAATATCTGTAATTCCGGGTCTTATGTCTAATACTTTCCGCTGTTCGTCGGTATAATGCTTCACATATTTTTTGACTTCGGGCCTCGGCCCTACTATGCTCATCTCTCCCTTCAGTACATTGATAAGTTGCGGTAGCTCATCCAACTTATACTTCCTTATAAACTGGCCTATACGTGTGATACGGTTATCGGCATCTCCTACTGTAATGAGCGGCCCTTTCTTATCCGCATCAACTTGCATAGAGCGGAATTTATACAACCAGAACGTACGACCAAATCGGCCCACGCGCTCCTGTCTATAAAAGACAGGCCCCCTTGAGTCAAGTTTTATATAGACCGCAAGAGGCACCAGTAAAGGGCTGAACACAAGCAAGCCTACTGCCGAAAAAACGATATCAAATAGTCGCGTCATTTATTACTTCATTATATGCCTGCTCCAGAGCATCTTCCAGATAAACACATTCTTCATTGGTTAGTTGCGGGTATACAGGTAGCGATATCTCGCACGTGTAGTTAGCATACGATCGGGGATAATCATTTATGTCATATCCCATATTCTTAAACAAGGTAAGCATTGGCATCGGTATAAAATGCACATTCGTAGCGATGTCTTTGTCTGCCAGTTTCTTAATAATTGTATCGCGTTGTGTCTCAGTTATATTTTTTATACGGAGCAAAAATAAATGATATGAAGAAGTTCTGTCTGCGTCTTCAAAAGCAGGTATAATTGCCCAATTTTTCATATTGAAGAATGACAGGTAGTGCTCGAAAACACGCTTGCGTTCGGGCATAAGCTGCGACTCATATTTTTTTAGCTGTGCTACTCCTATAGCTGCACATATATCGGGCATATTTACTTTTAGCCCATCCGATACGATGTCGTACCTCCAACCGCCGCCCTGGCTCTTAGTGAATGCATCTTTTGTTTGGCCATTAAGTGCATTCAGTCTTAACCACTTATAAATTTCCTCATTATCAAATGGTGCCGGTAGATTTAAACATATAGCACCACCTTCAGCTGTAGTTACATTTTTTACTGCATGCAGTGAGAATATGGTAATATCCGAAGCGCAGGCAGCAGCTTTTCCCTGATACATTGCACCCAATGAGTGTGCAGCATCAGAGATGAGTACCGGCCGACCGAACGTTGCTTGCACCTCGTTCGCAGATGTGAATTGTGACTTTATCTCCGGCGCATGCAAGATCGCATTGATACTATCATAATCGCATGGCCAGCCTGCTATATCTACCGATATGATCGCTTTTGTCCTCGGGGTTATGGCATTCCTGAGTTTATCGGGGTCTATAGTAAAGTCGTCGAGCACATCTACCATTACCGGTGTAGCACCGGCATGCATCACGCTTAGTGCTGTTGCTGCATATGTATATGCCGGCACAATCACTTCATCGCCTTCGCCTAAACCCAGCCACTTCATTGTAAGTATGGCTCCGGATGTCCAGGAGTTCACACAAAGAACGTTTGATACGCCCGTCATCGTAGCAATCATCTGTTCCAGCTCCTTAACCTTTGGTCCTGTCGTTATCCAGCCCGACTGTAAGGATTCTGTAACTTCGAGGATCACATCCATATCGATATAAGGAGGTGAAAATGGTATTTTAATGCTTTCAGTGGTTTTACGTACTATCATATGATCTCTGGCCATTTTTTTACTTCCTAGCAATAGTAAATGAAATATACTTGGTTGCAGAAGGAAGTATCTGTAAGAAATACTTGTTCATTCCAAACACTACTCTATTGACGACAGGACTTGAAAACAGCGTCGGTAATACCCCAAAGGCCTTTGTTTTCACCTCCGCAAACGGTTTAAAAAGCGCGGGCATTTCGCGCCAACTGAAATGACGCCAACCTTTATCTTTATTTTTTATCCGTCTTATTTGTTTTAGCAACAAAGAACCTTCCATATTCTCGGCCGACAGAAAATATCCGCCGGGTTTCAAGAGGTTGTGAATGTTATTTACCGCCTGTTGCTGAACCTGAAAAGTTCTGGTCGATCTGTTCGCAGGATCAGCTTTCAGACCGCCGATAACTGATTTTGCTATAATAAGGTCGAATTGGCAGGGTTGCCAGTTACAATCTACAATATCAAGTTTATCATATTGTATCTTGTGGGCTACTCCATGCTTTCGGTGCAGTGCTGCTGCATGCGGCTCAGGGCCTGTGCGGTCTGTGCAGATCACATTAAAACCCTCGAGTGCAAGCCATGTGCTTAACCCCCCGTTTCTCTCACCTATTGCGAGTATTTTACTGTTCCGGTCCAGGCTATCTATTATCGGAGTCCATGCAGGTACTAGTTGCGACCAGTTTAACACATCCCATTCAATGATATCCTGTAACGGTAATGACATATAAATTAATCAATTTTTGCCAAATAAATTATCTGTACTGCAACCTTAAAATTTCAGTCATAATACGATTGGCAGTATTCCCATCCCATAATTCGGGTACCGAACCTTTTTTCCAACTATTCTCAAAGACTTTGCCAAGATATGTTTTAAGCATATCTAAATTGTCCCCTACCAGCACGTTAGTGCCTGTGGTAACGGTTTCGGGGCGTTCAGTATTTTTTCTCAATGTGATACAAGGTATACCTAAAAAGGTGGTTTCCTCCTGGATGCCACCCGAATCGGTAATTACTGCCCCAGAATTTTTTACCAGATAGTTAAACTCCAGATACCCAAGCGGGTCGCATTGTATCATACTACTGTTACCAAGGCCCATATCTTCTATTGCCTTTCTTGTACGTGGGTGTACGGGAAAAAGTATTTGACGGTCGCCGCTGGCCTCTGCAACAGTTTCTATTACCGCCCTAAGCTGCCTGGGATTGTCTACATTGGACGGACGATGAAGCGTCATTACCATGTAACTAGCGCTAGACAGCCCATATGCAGAAAACCATGCAGGTTGTTTTAGTTTTGGCAAATTGCGCACCAGTGTATCTATCATGATATTGCCCACGAAAAATATTCGTTCCCGCCTGATGCCTGCTTTAATAAGGTTGTCACCAGCTACTACAGACGTGGTAAAGAAATAATCGCAAATCGCATCCGTTACCATCCTGTTTATTTCCTCTGGCATTGAAAGGTCGAATGACCTGATACCTGCTTCTACATGGGCTACTCTGATGTCCAGCTTTTTGGCTACAATGGTACAAGCCATGGTTGAATTCACATCACCTACTACTATAACCAGATCAGCAGGATACTGCAGTAGTTCCTTCTCAAATCTGATCATTATATGCGCTGTCTGCTCGGCCTGGGATCCTGAGCCGACTTCCAGGTTAATATGTGGATGAGGTATCTCTAATTCTTTAAAGAAAACATCGCTAAGGCCGGGATGATAATGCTGACCTGTATGTACCAGGCGGTAAGAGATGTCCGCACCCTCCTGTTGCAAACGATGTATCTCATGAACCAGCGGCGCTATCTTCATGAAATTTGGGCGGGCACCGGCTATTATGGTAAGCTTCATCAATTGGCGTTTAAAAGAAATTCATTCAGTCTTTCGATCTGTGTTTCGCGGTTAAAAACTTGCCGGGCCGCCAATATACAGTTCTCCCTTATTATATCAAGTTCTTCCTGTTCCATTGCAGATATCTGCCGTACCATATTTGATATTGCAAAGTAATCTGCAGGCTCGCAAACCCATCCTGTTCTATACTCTTGTACTATTTCTGCACCTTCGCCCCCACCTGTAAATATGATCGGCAACCCTGCCGCCATTGCTTCGTATATCTTCGAAGGTATGGCACCAAAAATAGGCTTGATAAGGGGTATAATGGTGGCATCGTACTGCATTATTGTAATAGGTACTTCATTGCGCTTTACTGACTGGTGTAAATACGTAGCCCTGTTGCTGTGTTGTAATAGGAATGTTTCAAGTTCGGTCTTTTCTGCACCTTCGCCATATATATGAAACTCAACGCCCAGCTCTGCAAAATTAATGTTCCGGCACAGATCGAGAATGCCTTGTGCAACACCCAGCAGACCCGCATATACTATCCTTAGCTTTCTCGTATGCTTAGGAGTCGGCTCAGGCCGTTGATCATCGAAACGACTTACATCTACACCATTGCGATACAGATGTGCATACCGGCTACCGCTTTCTGCTAATTGTGAAACGATCTGTTGCGACTGACCTGTGCAGGCATAAGAGTTTTTGTACAAATAGCGCTCCAGCCCCTCGAGCCGGTTATAAATAAAGCCTTTTGAAATAGCACCCAGTTTATAGGCAGATAGCGGCCATAGATCTGATACGTTCATAACATGCCTGGCACCGCATAGCCTGGCTAATATAAGCCCGGAAAGCCCTAGCGTAAGAGGTGGCGACTCAGTAAATACATAGTCTGGCTTGAATTGCCTGAGCCGGACGAGCGAAAACATTACCATTACACTAAAGGAGATCATGCTGATGATGCGCGGCAATGACTTCCTGGAGTTGGATGCGTAAAGTGCATACCTGAGTATGTCTATACCATCTACCTTATCTTGCATCAACAACTTGCCACTATACCTGTCGAAAATCTTACCCGTAGGGTAGTTTGGCATTGCTGTGACAACCAGCACATCCCATCCTCTTTGCTTTAGCCCGACAGCCGTTTCATAAAGTCGCGATTGAGGTGCGCCCATTTCGGGAGGGAAATATTGTGTGAGAATTACAAGCCTTTTCAATTCCGGTCCAATTCTGAATAAAAATGTTTTAGCTTCCCCGACGCGGGACGGTCAATTTGCTGCACGCGGTTGATGACAAGTTGAAGCCCCGGTTCCAGATAGCTTGCTATCTTACTCTTGATGGTCTCCACTTCTGCTACCGTAAGATCGCGGTCTGCAACAATATCAAAGACAAACCGGTCTACCCTGGTTTGTCTTATAATGAATTCTTTAAGCACACCGCTTGACTCTAGTATGCTACGCGATATATAATAGAATGTAAGCCCTGCAGCTATTTTGCCGCTGGGCAGTATTGCAGTATCGTTTGTACGACCCAAAAGCTGGTCAAGGCTCCGGTATATATTCGTAGCAGAGCGGTCATTCAACACAGCAATATCACCTATTTGGTAACGGACCATCGGCAGTGCCTTATTGAATAAAGATGTACATAAAATATTGCCGCTAATCCCTGCCACAGTTGGTCTTCCGTTTTCATCCGCCGTTTCGGTGTACACCGTTTCTTCCGTTACCCTCCAGTTTCCATCAGGTGCGTCAAACGCCATCAGGCAGGTTTCTGATGCACCGTACTCACGTATATGGCGCAAGCCAAAACCTTTTTCCAGCAATGTGTGATCTTCCGGCGTGCATACTTCTGATGTAGATATGCATACTTTTAGGCTGGGGCACTCATTATGCAGTACTATCCCTTTCCTAATGAGGAACCTGGCAAACAAAACAAGCGAATTAGTGTACCCATATAAATAGCCAAATCTATGGCGCCGGAAAAGATTCAGAAAGCGATCCATAGCCGCATCAGAAAGATCGAATACCGGGAAGCGCAAACGGTTCATCATCGCATCCTTAAATCGTTCTTTCCAGTAACCAGAAAATTCTTTGGGTATGCCGTAAAACCTTGCTTGCTTATCGCGTCCGCTCAGGTTATACATGCTATACCGGTCTCGAATAATGGCCCACGTCATCGCATGGGCAAATTTATCTTTTGCAAAGAAGAAGGGCGTGCCTGACGAGCCTGAAGTACTGCCTACATAGCTATCAGACAAATTTGTGCCCCTTGTAACGATCTTCGAGAGCGGTTTTTGCAAATCCTTTTTCGTAATAATCGGCAAGTCGTGCCAATGCTGCGGAAAATGCGGGCCGACCTTTTGCCTGTACAGGTCATTATTATTGTAATGGTACCTGGCAATATTCCAAGCCGTCTTTTGTTGCCAGTCAAGGAATTTTTCTATATGCATAGCCTGTATGCGCTTTAGTTCAGCGCATGCCGCCTCTAGCGGAAATCCCTTTATTTTTAATATCTGGCTAAATACGTCCAAACGTAAGATAAGTTAGTTGGGCAGGCTGTCGATCAGGTTATGCCATTTATGCCTTACAATCTGCCAGTCAAATTTCTCAACTTTCTGCCGGGCGGCGAGGCTCATTTGTGATACCTTTTCTTCGCTGCGCAATAGATCGATAATCGCCTCAGACATTTCGTTGGCATCACCAACTCTTGTCAAAACCCCATCTACGCCATTGCTTACTAAAAATGGCATACCGCCTACATTGGTAGAGACAACCGGAAAACCAAGTGCCATAGCTTCGATAACGCTGACAGGCAGGTTGTCAAAATCTGTTGTGTTGATAAAGATATCGTGCTGCTTCGATAAAGTAACCCAGTCGCTCTTGCTTAATTTTCCTGTAAAACTAACATTGCCGGTAATTGCAAGTTGGCCAGCCAGCTTCTTACACTCTGCCATACTTCCGTCCTTCTCGGGCCCCACCATTGTAAGTGTTGCATCCGGATAACTTTTTAATACTATAGCCAGCACTTCGATAGCCATCTTAGGGTTATACGTTTTATGGAAGGCACGAAGCCAAAAAAGTTTCGGACCAATTTTTCTTCGCTGACAAAACGGATATGCTGTAAGTTCAATATTGTTAGGGATAAGTTGATTCTTGAACCCCTTATGATCCAGACATTGTTTGAGGTAACCTGATATGACAATATTGGTATAGCTATTCCCAAACAGCTGCGATGCCAGTACCGGGAAATCATTTATTCGTTGCGGCAAATTCCCCCCATGTAATATCGGAACATAAGGAACTCGCAACATCCTGCACAGCCATGAAGACATCCATGCAAAATAAAAGGCGTTAGTACTGTAAGTATCAATAAGAACCATCCTTACGTTTTTGGAATGGCGGACAATATGAGAAAGCATATCTGTCATTCGCAAAAACATATTGAGCTTATTGCTGGCGCATCGCATACGGTACCCCTCGGCTTCCAGCAGGGGGCCAAGCGTATCAATGTTAGTAGGTGTAGAACCATGCTTAGACAAACGGTTGCCTATATACAGTATGTCTACATTATTCTTCTTCGTCACCCTGCTCTTGTTTGCGATAATAAACCGGTATCGCAGCCAGCGCGTAAAACACAGAAGCTGTATTGGTACGCATTGCCGCGTGGAATGTAGTGAGGATGGCTAATGTAAACAATGCACCGGTAACTCCTCTCCACGTATTCAGACGTTGCCGCAGTACCCATGCAAAAGCAAATGCCAGTAACCCGATAGCAGTACCCGCGCCCCATATACCCTGCTCGCTAAGCATACGCGAAAATTCTGTATGTGCTACAATTGGTTCAACTCCGTATTTGTAGCGCTCGGGTCCTGAGTTGCCAATACCCACACCGAATATAGGATTGTCCTTAAAGATCATCCAATCAGAAGCTACAATATCTACTCTTCCCGACGTAACAGAATTCCAGCTCTTTTCTTTTGTCCGATCCAATGTTCCCCTTGTTTCACCCCGATACCTATACAAAAGATTATTGCCCGTCATGCTGTTTACCTTTTGAAATACAAGGAATCCCGTGACAAAAAGAGCAACCAGCAGTAGTGTGTACCGTAGAAACGACCTGGCATTGGTCATCATGCCCGGCAGAAACATTACTATAACCGCTACTGCGGGAACAAACATGCCGCCTCTTGAAAAGGTAAGCATGCCTTTAAACAAAAGATATGCAATCAGCAGATAGTTAAGTGGCTTAAAGGAAACAAATGGACGTTTAAGTACCATCAATATGGTTAATAACAGTATTCCTACTCCCAGCAGCGTGGCCACCTGGTTGCTTCCAAAGCCTCCTGTGTTGTTTGCATTAAGGCGAAAGTCTATATTGTCGTATGTAGGCGTCTTCATCGTTGTAAAAACTAACATCCCGATAATTGGATAGAACGCGTATTGAAGCGCTTTGCAGAATTTTTCAACATCCCAGCGTTCAATGGCAGTAAGCGACAGAAGCAATACCAGCTCTATCATGCCCAATCCGTTAAACACCCACCTGTCGTAGTTGAATGTGGCCAAATGTACCACTACACTCGGTAACAGCACAAGCAATAATATCTTACCTGCACGATGAGCAGGGAAATGAACTTTGTTACGCAGGTTGTGTAATAATAATACGGTAGTGGCAAGCACCAGGTAATACTTCCCTATTTCATCCGGAACCATAGGAGCCCTAGACATACGTGCCCATACCTCCATTGCAGGAGAGGCGGCTATGCAGTACCATACATTTGATGTATCGTTTTTCGCAAAGGCTACGATAGTAGTGATAAATATAAATGACCAACAGACTGCTATAAGGATCTCGCTTATACTGCATGCTATTGCCAGCAATACCAAAATGGCAAATTGCCAAAATTGCATGCTTTTAGCATAGCGTACTTCTTTATCAAATGTTAGCTCCAGTTCCAAGCTCAAAAAATTACTGTGTATATATTTCCGTTTGTATCCGCTCGGTGAAATGCTCGTAGGTGAACTTTTCAGTAAACAATATTGCGTTCTTGCTCACTGCGCTCAGTTCTTTGTTTAGCGCTATGCTACTCAATTTCTGTGCAATTGTGTCAGGCCTGTTGTCCCTTAACAAAAATCCATTGCTGCCATCTGTTATATATTGAGATATGGCTGAAATATCTGTAACTACAGGTATACATCCATATGCTGCTGCTTCAGCTATCACTTTCGGAAACCCCTCAGACTGGCTGGGCAGCATAAGTAGATGGCATTTTTTATAGTACTGATCAATAAGCTGTCGGCTAATATGCCCGGCAATATGGATTCGTATGCTATCTATTTCAATCACATTTCTTTTGACTTCCCCCAGCAACGGTCCGCTTCCGACAATGTACAGGTCGGTAAAGCGAGAGTCTAATCTATGTTCACGAATTGCCGTTAATAGATTTGTTATTCCCTTATTGGCATTTATATTACCAACAAACAGCAAAGATAAAGACGACGAGAAATCTTTGCTGCTTGCAGCTAACGAAGCATACTTACGTTCAGCCTCTGTGATACATGGATTCTCAAATGCAAACACATGTGCAGGTGCATTTTTCCAGCTACCATTCACCGTTACACGTATATTCTTAAAACGTAGTGCATTAAGCCATTGGCGTTGCAGCCGGTAGGTATAGGGTGCATCCGGACTCACCCAGTCTCCGGCATATTTATGCCAATAGATACGTTTACGGTCGAGAAACGATAGTAAGATGCCTAGCAGCGCAGGGTGCGACGGCGCACGAGTATGTACATGTGTGGCAGAAGGAAGATATCTGAGTATATAAAAAACGAAAGCAGGGTAGGCCAATAAAACCCGCAGTGCATTCAGAGACTTGTGGCTGACGCTGGGCATTACTATAACCCTTATTTTTTTGCTATCAACCGCTTTTAGTGCGGTCGCATCTTCATGTACTTTACAACCGAGCCAAATGATCTCGCTGAAATTGCCCTTAAGTGCGCTTAGCTCCCTTACTACCGGCTCGAACGCCAGAGTTTCGTTGCCTTGCCTGCACACTGCCGTATCGGATATCACTAACAGTCTATTCTTTCGTATATCCTCAGGCACTCGCTGGTATATTTTTCGGTAGAGAAGTACTTATTAAATACCATTCTCATTTTTTCAGGTAAATCCTCTATCACTCTTATTTCTTCTATTTTGTTTATCCACTCGTCGATATTAAATGAATTCATAAACAACATTGGCAGGTCATTATAAACTGTCGCAGCCACTTCGCCGGTTTTGTATGCAATGAAGGGTATGCCCGCTGCAAGGTATTCGAGCAGCACTAATGGGCCCGACTCTGACATAGAGCTGTGAATAGCCAGATCATACCTGTTGTACAAACCTGAGAAATCGGTAACGTCATCAATGATCCTGACTTTTGGATTATTTGCTATCTGTCGTTGCAACTCCGTTCTATAAGCTTCGTCGCGGCTCTGGCCATATATGTCCAGGTGCCGGCTTGTTCTGCCACAAAGATCTATAGCAAACGATATATTCTTTACACGGCTTATGTTCGCAACCATTATTGCATTACCACTTCTGCTACTACTGGTATATTTACTTGTGGCCGTAGGTATTATTGTATTGGCCAGCGTATATACATTATCCGATGGTATTCCAAGTTTTGACTTTGCCCAATCGGTAAGCGAAGTACAAACGCCGATATAGTAACGTGGCTTGAAAATACCTTTAACGCTGGTTGGGATATCCTGATCAATGCCGTAATGGTCGTGTAGTACCAGCTTATACTTACCTCCAAATATCAATTGTGCCAAACGTACATATCGGTACACATGCCGCATATGAGCATGTACAATATCATACTTTGAAGATATCTTATGAAGCGCAAGTAACTTTATTAAGGAATACTTATTCGTTCTTTTTAACCGATACAATGTAACCCTTGCATCCATTTTACTTGTCAACGCGCCGGAGTCGTCAAACAGTAATGCACCGATCTCTATCGTACTGTTGGCCAGCAAGTGTGTCAAGTCTAAAAACACCTTTTCCGCCCCTCCTACATCCAATTTGTCGATGACGTGCAATACCCTCATCATTCCCCATTTGCTGCTTTGTATGCAGCCAGTACATTTGCTTTATGTGTCTTACGTATGTACGGCAGCTTTACCAGCAATACAATAGCGCGCATTATCTTTCTTATGATGCCGCCATTAACTGCAAGCTGCGACATGTACTTGATCCTCATATTATTCCTGTACTGCTCATCTTTAAAGTATTTCTTCACAAGATATATTTCAGATGAAGTAGGCAGCGAAAATTTGCTGATCGAGTTTTTGGAAATATAATTTGTAATTACCCGGGCTTTGTGCGCACGAAGTCCGCCCATTGGTGCGCGGTGGTGATATATCGTTGCTGAAGAGTCAAAGATCATTAGTGTTCCATTGAGGTGGCAGCGCATAGCAAGCTCACCGTCGGCACGAATGTTCCGGTTAAAGAACATATTCATAAAGCCGGTCTGTAACAATACCGATCGTTTTATAAGCGTTATAGGAAATACATCACTAATATGGTAATAAGGATCGGACTTAGTATAGGTGATACCCAGCTCAGTAACGTTAGAAGCTACCATATCACAGTCAAACCTTTGTTGTGTAAGCAATAGTTTTTCTATAAAGTCCGGCGTGATTCCATCCGCATCATCGCCCAGGAAGAGCACAAAATCTCCTTTGGCTTCTTCCAACAATTTGTTCCAGGCCACTACCTGACCTTTCTCGTCCTGCGGAAAATAACGGATACTAAGTTTCTTGTAATTACTAAAGTCAATATTTACGCGCTTGTCTTTGTCGGTCTGGTCAGTTATCAGAACCTCGAGCGGCAATACTGTTTGCTTGTCCAGCTGTTCCAGCTCGTTTATCAGATAGCTGTACCTGTCTAGGGTTGGTACCAGCACAGATACTGTGGTATGCGGTAACTGTTGCACGCCTTGCTTCGCAGACGGGTGTAGATGCGGCTTCAGCAAAAGCGGTTTTATGTGCTTCAGCTGCGACCATATCTTAAAAGCTTTTCGAGTAGCGGGATGATTAAACAACGACCAGAGCTGCCATTTCTTTGTAAAAAACTGGCGGGCAAATACCCACTCATCTTTTTCAGGTATATCTATATCGTCGTCATAATCGGACTTTACCAGTTGTGAGTGGTAACGGATGATACCTCCCTGCTTTAGTATGCTATACCCCATTGCAATACCAGTCATATCAAGAGATTCATAACCGGCATTTATACCGCCTGTCTTACGCAATATGTCTGTGCGTATCAAGCATGCCCTCATGCTCATACGGAACGATGTATGCGTAACTTCAGGTGAAGCATCGCAATTATACATCCATACAGGATCCACATAGTTTAGCACCTTTGGCAGGCCGCCAAGCCCAAGCCTGATGCCTGCATGCCATACATCTACAGGGCGCTCGGAGAGGTCTTGTACAAGGTCAAGATCTGGTTCACCAAGTGCAAAGTCCCAAAAGAGTATCCAATCAGATGTAGTTTGTGCAAGCAAGCAATGCACGGTAAATGCCAGATGCTGCAACGGTAAATCAAGCGCTCTTTTTTCGCCTAGTTCCCAGGATATCGAGCCAGCAGATAGCGGATCGTAGAAGTATGCAAGATCTATTTTCTTACCTGAGCTCAT
The DNA here is from genome assembly GCA_004144175.1 of Sphingobacteriales bacterium. Taxonomy (GTDB): domain Bacteria; phylum Bacteroidota; class Bacteroidia; order Chitinophagales; family Chitinophagaceae; genus Polluticoccus. Next base: position 177,878 of record SEFT01000001.1, on the reverse strand, counting down.
TTTTCTTTATTATCCATATGGCACTAACCGTTATCGGCACCATAATATAATTTTTGATAAAAATTCCTGAATTGGTCCAATTGGTCTTCCAGCCTGAACTCGCTGGCTATGCGCTCTATTCCTTTACGCCCCATAGCTTGTGCTTCTGCAGGATGTCCAGCACACCATTCCAATTTATCGGCCATGGCAGCTACATCCCATTTCGGCACAACGAAGCCAGTAATGCCGTTCATTATGTTTTCACTCAGACCGTCAGCATCTGTAGTTACGACCGGCAGGCCCATCGCCTGGGCTTCTAATACGGCATTACAAAAGCCTTCTGAAATAGCAGGATGTAAAAAGACATCACCCTCTGACAATAGCTTCTTTATCTCCGTTTTATTTTTCTTACCCAGCAGTATCACATCATGCTCCAGTCCAAGCTCATATATAGTGAACTGTATTGCCTGCAGATGCTCTCCATCACCTATTATCCTGTATTCAAATGGTATGCCCTTCTCTTTAAGCCTTGCCACAGCACGTATTCCATACTCATATCCTTTCTTCCACACCAGTCTGCCTGTACTTATTATAATTAGCTTCTCACTTGCTTTTTTCTCTTCGGGCTGAAACAATGACGTATCAATAGCCGGGGAAATAAGTGCTTCAAACCTATTATGTCTGTAACCACGCTTAACAGCACGACTACGAAGATCATTGCCCAGGAAGTGATAGCCATCAAATGAGCTCCATACTTTAGTGTAATAGTCGGGCCGGTCAAGAGCTACGTAGTTAAGATCGTAGCCACGAAAACTGCTGCTTACCTTTACCTGAAAATAGTCTTTTATGTCTCTAAACGTGGCTGCCAACGTGCCAAACTCGAAATGAACAATATCGGGTTTTATCTGCACCATTGGCGCATATGCAACAAAGTCATGAATTGCCTTTTTTATACCAGTACTATTTCTTTGTATACTCCTGAACAATCTGATATACTTCGATGGATTTGTCAGTACGAGAATCAGATGCGTAAGTAATACCCATAGTTGATTGGCAAACCCTTTTTGATTGGGGTAAACATGTATGTTCTTTTTATTTACACCCGGATACTTACGAATAAATTTTGCTTTATTAGAGGTGGTATCCCAGCACAATAAATGGAGATCAAACATATCGCTTAATCCAATAACCTTGTCCTTCAGAAAATCCGAAGAAGGCAAGGGAAGAGAATTTGTAATCATTAAAAGTCTGATACGCTTATCAGGCATTATTAAGTTCAGTTAAAGCGTCTGCGATCTTTCTGTCAAGTGATGGTTTAAAATCGCCTTCTATGCCAAATAATGTTTTGAACCCTTCTACTTCATAACCTTTTTCCGGCAGCATATAATCTACCGGCAGGTACGTGTGGCTTCCTTCTGTATACGCCACGTCTACAACATTTCGTTCCTGCATCAGTTGTCTAACCAATAATGTATATTCTGTCACTACCTCGGCACTGATGCTTACAAAGGCCAGTACATTTCCAAAGCATATCTTCTTGAACACTATTTCTGCATCCTGCCGGTTGCCTATTATATCAGAGAGTGGCATCTTGTATATTTTCGAAGTCAGCCTGCCTGTAACAGGTATTTTTGCAGCCTGCATAATAATGGCATTCATCTTTATCCATAATAAACCAACCCAGTCGCCGTATGCCTGTGCCGAAGGAAATGCCACATGCGTAGGCCACAGCTGCAACATATACCTTAGCGAATCTGCCTTTCGCATACCGGTAACAGCAGTGATGTCAGCCTTTAGATTACCCGCAAAACCCTGAAAAAAAACTATAGCGAGGTTGCTCTTCCCGGTATGTTTACGCATGTTACTCCTTATTGCGCCTATATATTCTGCAGACACATTATTCTTACTGAATGCATGTACCGGATGGCAGGCATAACTCCACAAGTAAGCCAGTACTAAGCCGTTTGCATCCGTGATCGTCAGAAGATGCATTGCAGTATTTTTAGCGCCTTCGTAGTCTGGCAACAGCAATGTCTTTCTTGTCAGCCTGCCCTTGTTAAAACGCAACAATCTTTTTCTCCTATTCACATTTATATCCGCATCGCCATTGCTATAGTTTATGCTTACCTCGCTAAAAGTACCTTGTAAGACATCTGCGGTCAGGCTTAGCAACCGATCTTTTACAAGGTCATAATATGCTCTATTGCATACGCCCAACCTTGGTTTCTCAGAATCTAAAGAAGGAGCAAAATGTGTATGTGAAGCGCACATCCAAATATTCGATTCGTCGATATGGTATTGAGCACCGAACCTGTCAATGACCACTTTTACAAACTCTTCGGGAACAAAAAAGGTATCTACCGAATACAGTAGATAAAACTGATCCTGCTGTTTTATTGCTAGGAGGTTTATCTCCAGGTCGTCGGATATCCCCTCATAGTTTTGCGTTCGGTCGGCAAAGCCCGCAAGCGGCATCGCTTGTTGCGGTGTAATGACAATATTACCTGTGTTTGCAGTATACAAAAGCAAGTGAAATTAGAAGTGCTAAGCAATAGCCTCTATAAACCGCGCAAATGTGTGCAACATGGAGATAGCATATCCATTGCCTGCATTCGGGTGTCTATATAAATCATTGAGCAATGCCCGACTGGTACTTTCCGGTACAACGTCGCGGAAGGGTGACTGCAGCAGTATTTTTTCGAGCTGCCTGCGACCGTTGTCGTTCAAATAAAAAATTTCCCAGTTGCGCGTTATTGGTTGTTCACCTTTTATGGAACGCCGGATTTTATCTATTGCCCTGTATGCAATATTGCGATTATTGAAGTGCTTATACCAATAAAGGTTATTGCCATACTCTTGCCAGGTGATCTTTGCAAGGTCAGGGTGATACTGCTTCAGATAATCTATTTGCAGTTGTCTGCCTGCAACCACTGAAGTTGGAATCTGCAAAAAAAGGTCCACAACACGTTTGTCGTAAAAAGGCAGTACCGGGAACACCGCTGCCTGGTACATCCTGATACTTGCCAGCGTCCAGCGGAAAGACCACTGATCTGTTTTGAATATCTTCATTACAAAATCTGCGTCTTCGATATGACGGTATTGGTCCGCGAAATCCCGGAAATAGTCTTCGAGATGTTGCCTGCCATTTGCGAAGTGCTGCCCGCTTACATTATCCAGAAGCCATTCACTTCCTTTCTTAATTATCTTTTTTCCAAACGCGGCTTGTAAGCCCTCCTCCCTCGCTGCACCATTGTTATCAGTAATGCCCATGTCGTCCAGCCAAACATCTCCCCAATGACCCCCAATTACAAGGTCCGACTTCTCTTCAAGCAGTTCTTTCATGCTAGCCTGGCGGGTACCATCAACATACTGAAACATTTCAACAGCATCCTTTATTACTTCCATTTTATCGAAAAGATAATTGGGTAGCGTGTAGCTGTCGAACGGTATATTCCGGCTGGACGCAATCTTACCGGCTATTCTTGTCTCCACCGAAGATGGAGTATAGCCATAAGAGAAGCTCCAAATATTGTTGGCAGCATGTGTGCCAGATGCTGTCATTATACCCGCCAGCGTGCGCGAATCAAGGCCACCCGAAATAGGTAATGCTACCCGCTTCCCGCTTATAGCATAACTTATTGACGACGTCATCGCATTATGCAGCTGTTCGGTGTATTCTTTTATTGTGTGCGGCTTCGGATCATAGCTCCAGTTCCAATAGCGGCTATGGCTGATGAGATTTAATTGCCTGTCGAACCTGTAGCAACTGGCAGGCAATAGGACCTTTATATTTTTTAGATAAGTTGTATCATCCTGGAAGAAACCCATACCAAGGAACCCGGTAATACCTTCCCAGTCCAACTGCTTGTCGCGAGTTGTCTTTGCGAGACCCAGATAATAGGTACCTAAAGCATTTACCCCGGCTTCAGTAGAATGGTACATATGATAGGTACCAAGCCTATTGGTAAATACATAAGAACTACTGTCGCGCAGGTCGGTAAAGAATATCAGATAATGCCCGGCAGGATCATTAAATTCTTTTGATGTGCCATCGACATAGCTGCTGCAAACTGCTAGCAGTTTGCTCATATCGATTGGCTCATAAAACTGTCCAAGGACAATCATATGATATGTAGCGCTACCAAATTCTTGCAGATAGTCAAAACTTCTTCCTTCTGGCATACTTTGCCAGAAGGATAAGCCAGCCATGCTTTTAGGCGTCCAATTCTGATTACCGTTTCTGTAGTAATGGGGTTGGACTTTAGTTTCCTTGCTACCTATCCATATGTCGCAAAAGGCGCTCATCCTTATCGTCTTCCTACTATATTCAGATACATGTTTGCGAATGCCTCCCCTTCTTTTTGCAGCGTATGTTTGGCTTTGACCTGCTCACGAGCTCGTACCGCCATCTGGCGCGCAAATACAGGGTCAGCTTTGTATCTCTTTATTTGATGCACCAACTGCTGATGGTTACCGGGGTCAAAAAGCAGCCCCGTAGTGTCATCATTTATTAAATCTCGACTGCCCGCCACATTGCTGGCAATACAAGGAACGCCAGCAGCCATTGCCTCCAGCAGCGCTACGGGACAGCCCTCTTCGTGCCCTAACAACGTACCGGTAGGCAAAACGAATATATCTGATGCATTCAGCAATGCATTAACATCAGCTACGGGCCCGGGCACCCTCACCTGATTGTGCATCTTTAATTCTGCTATCAAGTCGTTCACCTCTTTGAGATAGGCTTCATCTCTTGTTGCACCAGCCAACACAAGGTATGCATGCGGCACTTCTGCCACTGCTCTGATAAGTGTTAACTGGTCTTTTATTCTTACAAGTTGTGCGACGCAACAAACCAGATAGGCGTCTTCGGGTATTCCAAATTGTTGTCTCACATTATTACGCGCTTGCGGCGCAAATCGTTCTGCCGCTACGCCGCCGGTAATTAAATATGCTTTTCCCTTAAAATACCAAGTCGAAAAATAATTGCGTACTAAGTCACTATTACGAGCCACGATGGCATATGACAACAGACTTTTAAGTTTCCACGCAAGCCGGTTCCAATTCATGTTCTTCTTGACATATACATAACGTGCACCTGCCCACCTTGCTACTAATGCCTCAGTAAAATCAGAAGACCAGTTGAAGGACTGCCAAACCTGAAAATTATATGGTATAAAAGCTTTAGCATACTGCCTTGCCTTTACTAGCTTTTCCTTGATGCCACTACTTTCGGAAACAAGGAAAGGAGCTACAAGGATGGGATATCCTTTCATCTCAATTTCTTCATATAAGCTCCCGCCCGGCTTTTGTATACCTATCCATGGCTCAAAAACCGACTTATCAAGTTGCTCTACAACATTGAACATTTCGCGCCCGCTACCTGCCGTTGTAAGGTTAGGGAGTGTAAAGAGTATCCTTATCTTGTCTTTCTTTCGCGCTTCCACTATTCTGTAATGCTATAGTACACTTTGATAAAGGCTGATAAAACCATCCAGCATTTTATCAGCGTCATGTTGGTGTTCTATTTTTTTTCTGGCATTAAGCCGTATGACGTCTATACTTGTATCGGGCATAGACGAAATGGACTTTATCTTTTCTGCCATTATGTTAGAATTTCTCACCGGCACCAGAAATCCGCTATGCCCATCTTTTATCACTTCAGCTATCCCTCCACACTGGGTGGACAATACCACAGTGCCTACCGCCATTGCTTCCAACGCTACATTAGCAATACCTTCTACAATGCTTGGCACCAGCAACAGGTCTGCACTTTGAATACGAACGAGCACATCTTTATGCGGCACTTCACCAACTATAGAGATGTAATTCTCGAGGCCAAGGCTTTTTATGTGAAACAATGCTTCTTCAGTAGCCTGCCCTCCTACAATAGTATAGTGAACGTCCAAGCCGTTCGCCACCACAATACTTATCGCATCGATAGCATACGAAAAGCCTTTTACCCAGTGCCACCGGCCAACACTTATAATCTCGAACCTATTGTTTGACTTTTGTCTGCCATTCTGAAAAGGGAGACTATCCAACGGCAATCCTGAGTATATTGTATGTACATTATGTGCACCGTACCCGGATGCCTTATTCCCAATTTCGGTTGATACAGCATGAAAGGCGTTTACCGCAGGAAAATGTTGTTTGTATATATCTGCAAGCATATCATCTACTACCGGCGAATAGTTTATATGAGATCCACGTAAGCTCACAACGAGCTTTATCCCAAACTCTTTCACCCATATCCAGTCTTTCAATGATTTTGCCCATTGTATATGGAATATTTCAGGGCGATGAAGCATTACCGGCAGTACCTTCAAAAGGTATCGGAATTTACCTCTGCGATAACTTTTTACAATAGTCAGAAGCCTCAAAAGATCAGACGGGCGAGTGATAGCCAGCATAATAATATATCTGACTGCATATAGTATCATGTTCCACCTACCTTCAGGAACGACGTACACTTTTACACTTGACGGATAGGAAATATCACGCTCTTTATTTCCAAACAATAGCACGGTATTGCCTCGGCTTGCAATACCTGCGATCAGTCTTTCTATGAATGTAGTGCCGGGGATTTGTCCGGAGTAAACAGCTATACGCACACTCAATGCTTTTTGCACACATACATCATCATGTGTGCGTATTGGTTCCTGATAAAGTCTGACTTTGTATTATTCAGGAATTTGTTCAATTCATTCTTTATGCGCCAGGGCATCTTTGAACTACTCCATCTGAAGAACGGAACTTCACGGTTCAGGAAGGCCTGGCAGCTGTAGCCGAATGTTTCTATTACTTCGAAGCCATGCCGGCGAAGCAATGCGGAAAAGTCGTTTACCGAGTAGTAATATTGATGGAAATTATAGTCATTATTTCCATTTTCCTGTTTGGCTATTTGTTGTAGATGACGGTTTCTTGCCGGGTTTAGGTATGGCACGCTTATGAAGGCGAGGCCATCTTTATTTACCACTCTATATGCTTCTTCAAATGCCTTATGTTGTATGGCGCCGTCCTCAAAATGCTCAAGTACACCTAGCGACACGTAATGGCCTATTGAATTATTTTCAAATTGCAGATCCAGGATATTACCGTGGCGATAGTCAATATCAGGGAATTGATGTTTCAGTTTATTGATAACCTGAGCTTCGTAATCAATACCAACTACTTTATTCCCTCGACTATGAAATGCATTGACATACATGCCAGAACCACAACCCGCTTCTAATACTATCCTTTCGTCCTTAGGAGATATATACTTATTAAAAAGGTCGTTGAACTCCAGCAGATGAGAAGATCTTGTTGGCGCGCCATCGCCGGAGACTGCACCATGCTCCCAATACTCTTTCCAATAGTCAATATGGTCTGATGCCTTATGAAAAAGGCATAGCCTGTTATTGTGCAGACGAAACTCCGTGTCTTTTTTTGGATTGCTTAACATTATGACTGAATATCTGCGAGTTGCAGCACTTCATGAGCCAGTGTAATACCAGCTTTTTTGCTTACATCTGCAGCCACCGTATCTACAATTTTTTTTCTTTCTTCTTTGTGCATTTGCGGATCCTTCAGATATGCCTCAATAGCATTGACACAATCTGTTTCGGAATACACCACCTTCACACCACCCGTTGCTGTAAGTTTTGAGTAATGTGCAGACTGCGAGTAAGTAAGTGACCTTCCTTCAGGGAACAGTTCATCATCGTATAGATCATAAGCTATACAAATGACTGGACGCTGTAGTATGGCTGCATCTACTGTAATAGATGAAGAAGAATTGATCACAACTTCGGAATGGTATATAACGTTTACCTGGTCGCGATAGAAATCTTTTGGCGGAACGAATCCGCCACGATCCATATGTGTCTTCGGAGAAGTGTACTGCAGTGCTATACCATTCTCCTTCATTGTTTGCCGGTATGGCTGCCAACGCTCACCAGGGTCTTTAGGATGCAGCCTGATGACACATTGTACTTCCGGCATCTGCCGGTGCAGTGCAAGGCAAAGATTTATCATCTTTTCCATTTCATCTGGCATCCATCTGGCTGTACCTGTGCCTATCAGTATGTATGGCCTTGCGGAATCCAGCCCAAGATTACTTAAATAATCTGTGCGTGGTTGTATCAAAGATTCATCCAAATGAAAGTCATATTGCGGACTACCTACTACTTTCACTCTCCCAGCATTTACCCGTGGATTATACTTCAACAGCTCTGCACTCATGCTATCGCTCCATGTATAATATCGGTCCAGCCACTGTGGCAATACACAGGTTTTGCTGGACAGATTGTCCCATGACTGCACCAGCGTACAGGTTTTGATGCCAAGCCGGTGGGCAGCTACCATTATAGGCAAGTCGGTACTGGATCGGTATCTTACGCTATGTGTAAGCATTGATGAAAACACAACGGCGGGATCATACTTTTTTAGCAGACCTTCCCATTCGTTTACTACAGGCTTTTTACCGATATACTTTTCCAGGTAGATGTCTTCAATGGCATTGGCCAGCCCGATTGCTCTAGTTGCTTTACCACAGGCCTGAAAGAAATTATTAACCCTGGCAAATTTCCCGGTAGCGCTCGCCCCTTCAAAAAGCCTCGTTTGCAATCTCAACGAATTGTTATCCTTTGCTACAAGCTTGGCATTGTAGATAACATTGTCCCACGATAGCAACCTTTGCAGGTTGGTTTGCTCTTTATAATATGGCTCAAAAGGGAAATCTATAAGCTCAATATTTTTACCTTCTATCAGCTTAAGAAGCTCCGGGTCGTTGGGTTGTTGTACTGCAACTAACAACTTGCGACACCTGCTAACCTCACCGGCAAAGTAGCCCAGCAACAGATTACGGATTATGAAACCCGTTTCTGCTAATAAGAGTATAGGCTTATCGTTCGATGTCATCCCAGGTTATTAGATAATCCTTGGTAAGATCTTTTGTTACTTTTTTGCCAATGAAAGAGTCTATGTGTTTTGCAGGCACACCGGTTCCCGGCCGTTTGGTCCATATTAACTCTTCAGTCAATAAGGTACCGGCAGGTATGTCTTTTAAGGTTACAATACTGCGGTGCGCCCAGGAACGGATAGGCTTTTCCAGATCGTTTATTTTCTTTTCAGCCCCCATAGCAGCTTCAATTTTGCGAATGCCACTTACCATCTGATATAGTTCAAATGGTTCAATGGATACACTCTGGTCGGGGCCAGGCTGCTTTCGATCGAGTATTATGTGTTTCTCGATCAATTTTGCTCCCATCGCCACAGCGCCGAAGCAAGTATATATATCAGGTGTATGGTCGGAGTGGCCGATAGGTATATCGTACCGCTCTTCTAGCTTTTTTATAACACCCAGATTTATGTCTTCATACTTAGGCGGATATTCTGAGGTGCAGTTCATCAGCAGCAGATCCTCGTTTATCGGCTTCAGTGCATTTATCGTTTCGTCTATCTCTTCATATACCGACATACCGGAAGATAGTATCACCGGCTTGCCAAGCGATGCAATAACCTTAAGGCTCGGAATATCGGTCAGCTCTCCGGACCCGATCTTGAATGCTGGCACCAGGTCGGCTATCTCCAACGCAGCCTTTTTGCTAAATGGCGTGCAGAGATATATTATGCCCAATTCATCGCAATATCTTTTAAGCTCCCTGTGTTGATCAAGCGTAAGTGCATAAAGCTGAAGAAACTCGTACAGTGGCATGTTAAAGTTGGCGCTCATTGGCACACCATCACGCAACATTTCTTCGTCGGGCAAATGGTGCTGGAACTTTATAGCATCTGCACCAGCAGACTTTGCATGGCGCACCATTTCTTTAGCGGTATCCATGTTACCGAGGTGGTTATCGCAGCCCTCAGCTATAATAAAACAGGGGTGGTGCTTACCTATCTTCCTGCTTTGAATTATGATATCTTTCATTATTGAGAAAATGTTATTTGGCTGTTTCTTTATTTAATGCCTAATGCTCTTCGCTGCAGCTCATTAGGCCGGCATTTTGCATCAATTGTAAAAGTTGGCTTGAAGTAGCTGGAAGGGGATACGAACATAGCATTGTACATGATCCTTTCCTTATGCGTAGCAAAGCCACCCTTATGCAGGCCCCTGGTGTCGGCAAGTATTACAGTACCTTCCTTTCCTGTAGCGGTTAGCCAGTCTTTTTTTGCGATGATCTTCTCTACATCTTCATCCGAACTTCGGTTGGCATTTCTGCCTTCTTCTTTATACCATGCCGGGTCTTTAAAATTCCTGCCTTTTGTATGAGATCCTTTTGCATAGAAAAAAGGGCCTGCCGTTTCATCCACGTCACTTAGGTAGATGAAGACTTTTACCAGCCGGAGGTCTTCGGGATCTCTATGCCAGTTTTGCGACCTCACAGGCGCTCCTTCAGCTACAAATGTTTGCCAGATATCGCAGTACCTGAAATGAGATTGCAACCCCAGATAGCTATCCACAATACCGGCCAACTTGTTATTGAGCACCACCTTTAACAGGGGGTTATCGATATCCAGTACTTTATATTTTTCCCTTATGGTATGCAGGTACGACTTATTGCTATCACGGTTCCGCTTTTGCGCTTCAATTTCGTTCGCGTGTTCGTTTTGATACAACGTGTAAAAGGCTTTAAGCTCTTCATACAACGTGTTCTCTCCAAATAACTCATCAAATGGGAATATAGCTATCCCGTCTTCATTTAGCTTGGCGAGTATTGCTGCCTGTTTATCATCCAGATTCGGTTTATTGATACTGAACTTTAAAGAAGGCAGCAGGTTAAGTATATATCTCCAGTAAAAGGGATCATACATCAGCCTTTTCCTCTTTACTTCACTATACCTGTTTACTATTGCTTTTATCATAGCGCCTTAAGTTTAAGAGCGGCAATTTTCAGATCTTCACTTTCATCTATATCGCAAAAAAGATCAGCGCTTGTTTCATACTTCAGTACATGGCTGCCATAAATACTTTTCAGACCAAGCAGGACATCTGTTTTTACGATGTAGATAAGTCCGTTTTGAACATATGCCTTATCCTGACCGCCGCGCAGCTTCCTTGTTTCAAAGTTCCGGTTATCTAAGTATGGGGTAACATACAAACCGTCCTTGTCCTTTAGTACCTCCTCGGGGTGAAAATTGTGCCTTATTTGATTTACAGCAACCAGGCTATCTCCTTTTTCATTTAAGAAATACGAGATAGCATCATCTATCATTTCATAAGTCCGTAGAGGTGCAGTGGGCTCAAGAAGCACGACCAGGTCTGGTGCATATCCCTGTTCTTTGTCAAACATCTCTACGGCATGTATCATTACATCCACACTTTTTGCCGTATCTGTAGCCAATTCATGTGGACGCAGCCAGGGAACTTCTATACCATGATGCTTTGCTTCCGCGGCTATTTCCTCATTGTCTGTACTAACTGTAACGTGATCGATATAGGAAGATTTCTTGGCCACTTTTATGGCACGCGCCAATAGTGACTCGTCGCCTATCTTAGAAAGATTTTTTTGAGGTATTCGTTTTGATCCGCCGCGCGCAGGTATAATTGCCAGCACTTTTTTACGAGGTGCATGAATATGCTCAACCGCTTCCGGATTATTCTGCTCTATATTATCGTTAACAATGTACTTCTCACCATTGAAGCCGGAATATACGCCCATAAGGACACCATTACTATCAACAACAGGTATTACAAGCAGGTGTGGACGCGACTTCAGCAACTGCGTTGCCTCCGCTTCCGATTTTGCAGTGATGGGGTTAAGATTCATGATCTGCTCGATGGGTATAGACAAAGTCACATCATTTATCAGCGCCCTTCTTACATCTCCATCGGCGAGTGCGCCTAGCAGTTTATATTCATCGTCGACGACAAATAACAGGCCTTTATAGCTGGCAGTCATCTTAATGAGCGCCATCTTCAGCGTTGAGGTACTATTGATAACGAAATCTAAGAATGAAGTGTTCATGTATCAGTAAGCCATTTCTTTGTTTAGTAATCTCGAATCGATAGGTATTGTTCTTAGTATATTCACAATACGCTTTGTGCTTTGCCCGTCTCCATACGGATTGACAGCAGCCCTGGCTACTTGCTGGAACCCGGGATTTAGTGCCGTCTTTATCGCATCTTCTATTCCTTGTCTGTTATACTCCACAACATTGATGACATTATCAGCCTGTGGACGGCCATTCTGGCGCCTGCCTATATTAACACAAGCCAGCCCAAAGGACGGAGCCTCAAGTATGCCACTGCTTGAATTACCTACAATAGCCCTGGCACTTCTCATAAGTCCCAGGTAGTCTCGGCGGGGAAGATTACGGTAAAGCTGTATGTTGGTACCCTTTAGCTTTTGCAGTTCTTTACGTACTTCAGCACTCCCAGCATCGGCATTGGGGTATATCATCATCGTCTTAAGCCCTATATTTTTCAGGGCTGCTATTGTTTCTTGTATATGTGCACCCGCAGCTTCTTCTTCCTCAGTCACAGGATGCTGTACTGCCAGCAGTATCTCCTCTTCCGGTTGCAGGTTGAACTTTGCATTCAACTCAGCAAGGGGGGTATAGTCGCCTTTTACAAGCTCATCCAGCTGTGGTGCCCCGGTATTGAATACCCGAAAATCCTGCTCACCCATTTTTCTTACGCGCTCTGCAAACTCTTCGTTTGCCGCAAAATGTATATGAGCCAGCTTCGTGATAGAATGTCTTACAATACCATCTATATTGCCCGACAGTTCGCCGGCTTGTATATGTGCGACGGGTATACCCATATGCCCGCCGGCAATGGCACCCATCAGTTGTTCGCCACGGTCGCCGGCCAGCAACAAAATATCAGGCTTTAAACGCGCGAGTGTCGATGTAAGCTCAACAAGCAAAAGCCCGAGCGACTTGGTCATGGTTATATTATTATACCCATCCAATGTCATATACAACTTCTCATGAACGGTAAAGCCCTCGCGCTCTATTTCATTTACCGCCATGCCAAACTCAGGCAATAGTTGCATATGCGTCACTATCAGTTGGTAGCCCATGTCCTGCGATTCCTCTATCTCACGCAATATTGGCCTTATGTACCCCCACTCTCCTCTGGACCCTGTAAGTAATCCTATTTTTCTCATGCTTGTATTTTAGACAAAAGGATTAAAACGCCTTTTGACTTTGGAAATATTGAAAAGGAAATGGGGATACCGAAGCAAATACATAGCGCCTGAGATCAAGTTCCAGGTGCGCTTTTCTTTATTGATCTTGCTCGACTTCAAGAGTAAAAGACCCAAAAACGAGTTGAGATACTTCCTGTGCTTCCGGCTTACGTATTGCTTCAGGTTGTTTACAACGAACAACCTATTATTGAGAACACTTATCGCATCGTTATTAGCTCGGTCGGAAGTAACACCTCCGCTATGTTTTCTGTAGACACCCATTATATCTGGTAAGTAGCAGCCACGCCCTTTATCTAGTAACAGTAAATCAAGCGACCAATCTACTTGGTGAGCCTTATTCTTTAAAATGTCTCCCAACTGATGTTTATCCAATACCTTCATCCGGAACAACATAGATGAAGTTGCACCATTCCCGCTAATAATATTATCCTTAAAGGAATAGTATGTTTCTTTGTCATAATCACCAATTGTTCTTACGAGCTGTCCTTTTTCATTTACCATTTTTGTCGCATGCACACAAACCGAGATGTCGGGAGATGTATGGAGAACGTCTACCTGCTTTTGCAGCTTATAAGGATCGTTCCAATAGTCGTCTCCATCACATATAGCGATATAGTCTCCGTCACATGCGTCAATGGTACGGAAGAAGTTATTGATCATTCCATATCGTCTGTCAGACGGCAACAACCTTATAATATCAGGATATTTTGCAGCATACGTTTCACATATTTCCCTTGTATCATCAGGGCTGCTGTCTTCGCCGATCACAAGCTGTATACGAAAATCTGTTTTTTGCATTAATACTCCTTCAATAGCCTCTACTATATATTTAGCATGGTTGTAGGTTATCATGCAAATGCTCACCACGACTTTTCCAGTATTATTCTGACGCATTATGGTGTTCCTAATTCATGTTTCACTTTAAGTTGCTTCTCAAGATCGAATATCGCAGATCCACGCTTCTTTATTTCTTTTGCCGGAACACCTACAGCAATTATACCCGGCTCTATACTTTTATTCACAAGTGAATAGGCGCCGATAGCCGCCCCTTCACCTATGCTTATGCCAGGAAGAACTGTAACATTTACACCAAGTACTACGTGCTTCCCTATCATCACATCACTATGCTTCACATTCGTAAACTCAGGCGGTATCGTAGGCCCAGTAAGATAGTCACCGCTATAATCGTCATTACTTGAATAAATAGCTGATCTTGACGAAATGCCGGCGAAATCACTTATTGTAACCTTCCCTTTACCAATGATAGAAACATAACAAGCGATATGGACATGATCACCTATTACTATTCCTCCATCACCAGCTGAAAGAATACAAAAGTCATCAATACGGACATTATCTCCTATTGAAATTTGGCTAGGTTTATAAATGGAAGCCCTATCAGAAATACTGACGTTTTCGCCGAATGACCGGAAACCTAATGAATGGAGTTGTTCCTTAGTATAAAATGCCATAGGAATTTTATTAGCTGATTAATTATTTTGCACCCGTAGTAAAATACGTGCTATCATATTCTGCTCGGATACTGCAAGTGAGTCGTAGAGCGGCAAACAGAGTACTCTTGGAGAGAGCGCTTCTGCGACACTGCATTCTGCGGCATTTTTGTTATAAGGCAGTTTATTGAGAGTAGGATAAAAATAACGACGTGGAGATATTAAATTTAGATTCAAAGAATTTACACTTTTCAGCAATTGCTCTTCATCCGAGAACACTATCGGATAATAAGCATAGTTAAACCCATTTGCATCATATAGTGCAAGAGATTGTACATTCAGACCTTTCAAAATTTCTTTGTAGTGCAGCCATTGGTTTTTTCGCTTATCCATAATGGCATCAATATAATTAAGTATACAGAGCCCCATTGCTGCATGCATCTCAGAGTTTTTCCCATTGATACCTACTTCCGTAAATACGTCAGGACCATTATGCCCAAAATTTCGCAAGAATGACATTTTCTTCAATAGTTCGGGGTCGTTAGTAAACACTGCCCCCCCCTCTATGCTATGATAGATTTTTGTAGCATGAAAGCTGGTGGTAGTTATATCACCATATTCAAATACGCTCTTGCCTTTGTATGTCGTACCAAAACAGTGAGCAGCATCATATATTACTTTCAGGTTGTGCTTGCGTGCTAATACGTTGATTGCATCGATATCGCAAGGATTACCATAAACGTGGGTGGCAAGTATGGCTGATGTGTGCGATGTGATCGCTGCTTCAATCTTAGACGGATCTATATTAAATGTAAGCGGATCTATATCAACATATATAGGGGTGCAACCTTCCCAGATAATAGATGAAGTAGTGGCCACATAGCTAAATGGAGTAGTAATGATTTCACCTCTTAGCTCAAGCGCTTTAATGGCAATCTGGATGGCAATAGTACCATTACTCAGAAATAGCATATGCTTGAGCTTCAAATATTCTTTAAGCTTCAGCTCCAACTCATTTACCAATGGCCCATTGTTGGTGACCCAATTACGCTGCCATATGTCTTTAATATATGCCTGGTAGTCCTCAATGGGTGGTAAAAATGGCTTGGTAACGTTAATCATTATGTAGTTGTATTTGCCAGTTAAGCCTAGGTTTAATTATACCTTCCTTTTTGCCAATTCTCCCAAGATCCTGAGCCGTATTTATTATTTCAAACGACAAAACGTCTTTATGTTCATAAACCACACGCCCCTTATTACGCAAAAATATAAGTCTTCCAACCGTATATGTGCCTTCATGTAAAATGTGTTCAGGTATTTTTACTTTGGCTTTAAAGACACCATTGATTTGCTCTTCTATATTTTCAAAAACAGTAGTTCCAACAAAAACAGTGTTACTCATTTCGTCAATCAAATGAAATGTAATATCGTAGCGGGCCTGTCGGTTTATTCCGATGTTCAGAAACTGAAATTCCATTTCAACAGCTTCACCTGGCTGAAAAGTTTCCCGATCCTCATGTTTATGTATTGTTGCGCTCAATAGCTTTGCTTCATCGTTCCCCGGAGCTGCATTAATGGCCCAACTCTGTTTCAGATTACTTGTAGAAAAGAGGCGAAGGTAGTCATTCACCACAGTGGTTACGGGGCCGGCAGCAGCAATACCTCCGTCCTGTAACCATACAGCACGGGTACAAAGGGACTGTACTGCCGTCATGTTGTGGCTTACGAATAAAACGGTCCTTCCTTGTTGATCAGCCACATCTTGCATCTTGCCAAGGCATTTTTTTTGAAATTCGGCATCACCTACAGCAAGTACTTCGTCAAGTATAAGGATATCAGGATCCAGAAATGCAGCTACGGCAAAGCCCAGCCTAACCTTCATACCGCTCGAATAACGTTTTACAGGCGTGTCAATGAACTTTTCTACACCACTAAATGCAACGATCTCATCAAACTTCCTATCAACCTCCTTTCGTGTCATTCCCAAAATAGTGCCGTTTAGGTAGGTGTTTTCACGACCCGTGAGGTCCGGGCTAAATCCCGTACCCACCTCCAGCAAGGATGCCACACGGCCCTGTATCTCTATGCTGCCTTTTGTGGGTTCTGTAATACGCGATAGCAGCTTTAGCAGTGTACTTTTTCCTGCGCCGTTGCGCCCAATGATACCTAACACATCGCCACGGTTTACGTCAAAAGAAACGTCGTTTACAGCCCAGTGTATATCGTCGTCTTTCGAATCTGAATCTATACGGGAAAGGTTGCGTAAGCGTGTGTAGTTCTTTATCGGGCTTTTTAGCCATGATACAAGCGCACCGCTTAAGGTCTCGCTTTTTTGCTCTCTTAACCCTACACGGTATGCTTTAGCAAGATCTCTTACTTTTATTATTGCTTCTTCCAATTTTCTCAATAAGTATTATGCAACGTCAGCAAAATAGCGTTCTGTCCGTCTGAAAAAATGCCACCCGGTTAGTAATATGAATGTGGCGCTCAGTGCTGAAACCGATAGCAGGTCCCAAGGCACTGCCTTTTCTTCCAACAGCGCACCACGAAAACCCTCGATGACGCCGGTCATAGGGTACAGCCCATAAAGCAGATATATATTATAGCCAGCCTTTTCCATCACAAGTGATGCAGGAAACACTACCGGCGCTGCATACATCAGCAGGGGTGTCAAAAATGATATTGCAAAGCGTACATCCCGGTACTGCACTGCCAGAGAAGAGAACCAAAAACCCATACCCGCAACTGTTGCTACCAGCAGTAATATCAAGAGCGGCATGGCAAGTATCTCAACATCAGGAGTTTGTTTGTAAATGAACAGAAATACGAGCAGTACCAGGAAGGAGATGGAAAAATCGACAAGCTTTGATAGTGCAGGTGTAAGCGGTATATAAATACGCGGAAAATACACTTTGCCCAATAAGCTTGAACTGGAGATCAGGCTGCTGCTGGAAGCATTCATTGCATTAGAAAAATATGTCCAGGGCACTAGGGCAGAAAAACTAAAAAGTGGATATGGTATGCCATCACTTGTAACGCCTGCAAGCTTTCCAAAAACAATTGTAAATACCAGCATGGATATGAGTGGATTTACGATGGCCCATGCAAACCCCATTACCGTCTGCTTATACACAACGGTAACATCGCGCAGTACCATAAAATATAGCAAATCCTTATAACGTTTCAGATCATGCCAATCTATTGGCTTTGCCCCCCTATATGACCTTATGACTATTTTATCCATCAACCTGTGATTTTTCTATAAACGTTCAGCTGTTCTTATTTACACGTTAATATCAGTGCCTGCTAAAACGTTTGCGCAGCTTTCTAAATGTGCTGCTTATACGGTTTTTCTCCGGCGACTCTTCAAAATATCCGTTACCATAATATCCGTAACCATAGCCGTAACCTGCCGACTTAATTTTAGCGTCATTCATAACGATATTCATTTTAGGCATCTTTCCGCTGCGATATATCTCATCAGCTGTTTTTACCTGCTGGCGGTATGTGTACCCTTCGCGTACTATATAGAGAACAGCATCGGCGTATCGGCTCAGCAACTGCGCATCTGTTACTAAGCCTACCGGAGCAGTATCCACTATAATAAAGTCAAATGTGTCTTTCAAAGTGTCAAACAGGTCTTTCGTACGGTGTAGCATAACAAGCTCTGCCGGGTTGGGCGGCACGGGGCCCGATGGCAACACAAAGAAATTATCTACAACGCCGGATGGCACTATTACTTTGTTGAGATCTGCCTGCCCTATAGCATAGTTAGAAAAGCCAACGCTATTATCAAGACCGAGGTTAGTTGATATCTTGGGTTTACGGAGGTCCATCTCCATTAGCAATACCTTTTTGCCGGAAATAGCCATTATCGCTGCCATATTTATCGCCACAAAACTCTTTCCTTCTCCACTCATACTTGATGTGACCATGATGACCTTTTCATTCTCATCGGTAAATAAAAACTGGAGGTTGGTCCTCAGCCCTCTGAATTGTTCCGCTACAAGCCCTCTGCTATCCTGGGCCGCCGGCACGGCCTTGTCACCATCGCTATGCCCTATCTCGGCCAATACAGACATGTTTGTAGCCTGCGACACATCTTCACGCGACCTTATCCTGATGTTCAGTAAATCTTTTATGAACAAGCCTGCAGCGGGCACTATCAGGCCAAATACCAATGCGCTTAAAAACACCATTCTGCGGTTAGGTGATACAGGACGAGGGATACGCCTTGCCACATCTATGATCTTTGCATCGGATGTAGTAGCTGATTTTGAAATGGCAGTCTCCTCCCGCTTTTTCAGAAGAAAAAGATAAAGCTCCTGTTTTATCGCCTGCTGTCGTGAATACTCGAGGTATACACGCTGTTTTGCCGGAACCTGCCTTATGCGAGCATCAAGCCTGCCCGACATCTTGTTGAGTTGATTTATAGATACCTGCACTTGCCTTTTGGAGGAGGCCAAGCTGGCGGTCATATCTCCTCTAAGGCTCGCCAACTGCTGATCTAAGTTCTGTATGTACGGGCTATTTTCGGTGTTGGTAAGCAGCAGCTTCTCGCGCTGTGCCTGCAGATCATTATATTTCTGAAATATGCCGTCGAGTACCGGATCGCCCCCAAGCAGCGACGCCGGAACTATTCTCTTACTATTAGCATTATCACGGATGTATTTCTCTAGCGCCTCTACAAGTGAAAGCTGCAGTTCTTTCTCGCTTAGCTGCCGGGCATAATCGCCTGTACTGCTCACAAGCAATGCTGACTGCGCTTCAAGATCGGTCATTTCATTTTCCCTTTTGAACCCTTCTATTTCCTTCTCGATGTCTGTAAGCTCCGAACCAACCAAAACAAGGCGGGTATTGATGAAATCCATCGTACCATTAGCTATCCTGTTACGGTCGTCCACATTTGACTGCTTATAAACCTCCATCAGCTTATTCAGTACATCTTCTCCCCTTTGGGGTATAGCATCTGCTACGGACAAATTGATAATACTGACTAGCTTATTTGCGTTATTAACGATCACCCCATGAGATAAGCCAAGAGCCACCTGCTCAACGGGACTTACTACCATATCAAATCCGTCTATATCCTTACCTTTATTACTATTCTTCAGTATTGCGAATGGGCCTGCACTTAAATTAACTGTATCTCCAACCTTCGCATTCCAAGCCTTCCCCCCTTCCTTTATCGCTACCGCGTTGCCCTTTAGCTCAACCTCGTATTTATGCGCCTGCTTTACGTCATTGTCATCAAACAAGGGATAAAACGTTATTGGCTTGTCAGTATATAACGAGCTCGACGTAACTGCGCCTTTCGAAATATACTGGATATTAAGGTCCAGATCAGATACAACCCGCTCCATAAGCGCCATACTTTTAATTACCTCCATTTCATTATCCACGTTCGCTATTCGCGGCCTCATACCCAACCCCTGCAAGAGGTCTACGTCTGCACTTCCCTTACGATGGTCTTCTATCAGTAGCTTGGCATTCACCATGTATACCGGTGTGCTATAACGTAGGTATACGTAGCCTAAGGATAGCGCCAGTACTACAGAGAAAAGGAACAAAGGCCAGTAGGACGCAGCTGTTGACAGCAGCTTCTCTACATTAACAGGGTTTCGTTTATTGCCTGCCTGCTCCGAAAACATTGGTTGTATTGTTTCTTTCATACACTTGCTGATCTTTACCCAAGGGTCTAATTTCTATTTATCTGGATCACGATATTCGCAATGCTAAATAGCAGCGAAAGCCCTGAAAAAATATAAGATAAATAGCGCTCCTGAGACATATCGATAGTGGCAGAATTGACCTTGGCTTTAACAGCCTCCACCTGAAGTACATCCCCAGAACGAAGATAGAAATATGGAGATTGAAGAATAGTTGCAGTATTCAGGTTTAAACGGATAAAAAGTTTTTGTCCGTTGTCTTCTCTTACCAATAATACATTGTCGCGGCGCCCGGTAATGGCAATATCGCCTGCTTGGCCAATAGCATCCATTACAGTTACTTTTTCATTAGTGAACGTGTAAGTGCCGGGGCGTAAAACATCGCCAAGCACCGTAACGTTGAAGTTGCCAAATCGAACATTTACTATCGGGTTCACATAGTACTTCATCGCTTTATCGTAAATCATATCCTTTACGTCTGAAGTCGTACGGTTTTGTACAGCTATTCTTCCTACTACAGGCAGGTCGACATTACCGTGCTTGTCTACCAAATAGGTTGGCGGAACAGAAGATGCGGACATGCTGACTGAGCTGCCTGTACCCAATACAGAAGCATCAATTGTGCTTATGGAAATCGATAATACATCGCCGACTTTGATAGTTGGTTCCACAAATGCAGATTGGGCTTTGGCCAAAGGCTGAACCAAAGAGTCAGGTATATCCTGAAAATAGGTTACTCTTTTACTCGAAGAGCAGGATGTAAAAAAGATGATTGGCAGCAGTAGCAAAATAGCCAATACCTCGACAGGCCGGTTATGTGTGTGACGCTTTATCATTATATAATGTATTCAATTTATGTAGTGGGGAATGGTATCAATTATTTTTGTCGTTGGCAAGTATCTGAGCCTGCACTTTTGCTATCATATCTACCCCCAAAGACTCTAATCTTAGATATACCTTGTCTCCCTTTACCTGCAATATGATACCTTTTTTTTCTTTTAGTGGCCCCTCTGTGATAGTAACTGTCTGCCCCTTCCGCAATTCTACCAGCACCTCCACATCTTTATACATCGCAAGAAAGTTTTTGATGGCATTAATTTCCTCGTCCCTGACAATACCGGGTTTACCTTGCCACCATAAAAAACGGACAGTGCCAGGCGTTTCCAATACGACTATGGACTCTGCTTTATAATTTTGAAGCAGGACGAAAACGTAGGATCTAAAAACCGGCTCGGAAACCTTTTTTCTTCTATCGCTCCACTGTCTCACTTCTTCTTTTACGGGACAGTATACAGTAACCCCTTTTAAGCCAAGCAACCTTGCTACTTTTTTCTCATTGCGAGATTTAGTATAAAGTACAAACCAAGGCACGTCAAAACTATTTTTGCCAGATCAGAAGATAATTATCAGAACCTGAGACTCCAGGCTTTATTTTCTCCCATTCCTGCATATTATAGGTAAGAAACCTTAGTTTTTTCGATATCAGCTTTTCACCTTTACTTATGACATTTATCAGGTATTCCTTATCTACCTGTCCTACAAACACCAGATCGATGATACCGGAGTCATAGCCTTTTGCATAGTCGCCTGTGAGATACATCTTTTCGAGATCTCCCAGCCTTTCTATCAGTAGCTCAACTATGGTATCAACACCTATGTACTTTAGCATTATGCTATGTAAGTCTTTTATAAGCGGGTGCTTATCGTTGGCTTTATAAAATTTCTTATTCCCCTCATTTTTTGAAATAAGCATTCCTGCCTCTTCAAAACGGTTCAATTCGACCCGCACAGAATTGGTGCTTTCATCAAACTCTTCAGCCAATCCACGCAAATAAGCAGTAACGCCGGGATTTAAAAAAAACCGCAGCAGTAACTTTATACGTGTTCTGGAAGATATTAAGGTTTCAAGCATGCAACCCCGAGAATTCATTTATAGACATGGCTTCGCCATCGTCAGTCACACCTAACGCAAATCGAGTAATAAAATTACTCATTATTGAGCGAAACGCCACACAATTCGTATGCTCTGGATAATATCCAAATTATTAGGCTGTTATAGGTTATTCAAAAGTACTATAGGGGCATCCGACTATTTAGAAAAGGGTATTTTGCCAAAGTCTTGAATACAGGTGTAGCCATCATCTGCTTAAGGTTTTCAGCATGTCTTGTATGATGCATGTCGGTGCCGCAATAATCGTATAGCCCTCGTTGAAGAAGGATATTTGCTACCTGCTTTACAGGTTTGCCATAGTACCCGGTTAGCGCAAGTGCATTCAGCTGTAATAAACATCCTCTGTCTTTCAACTCTTTATATAGATGCATACGATCATGATAGAACATATAGCGTTCTGGGTGTGCTAGCACAGGTTTGTAACCTACAGTCTGTATCTTAAATAATGTCTCGAAAAATTTCACAGGTTCGTATGCAAACGACATTTCTATCAAAATTTCGTTATCGCGGATAGTAAGAAGATCTTTCTCTGCGAGCATACGCATGAAGTAGTCATCTATATAATATTCCGCAGCTGCTGCCACGGGCATATCAATATTACTGTCCTTTAACGCGCTGTGCAATTGCTCAAGGCCTGCGAGGATGGTGCTTCTATTGTTCGGGTAATGATCGGTCTTAATATGTGGGGTAGTGATGATATTTTTAAATCCCATGTCTTTTAGCGATCTAATGAGGGTAATGCTGTCCTCTATTGTCTGCGCACCATCGTCCACTGCCGGTATCAAATGAGAATGAATATCAGTTTTTAAAAAAGACCAATCTGCGGGCGCCTCTTTTAAGTCAGCTATGTCAGGTTTGTTTTTCTTAAATCCGAATAATCGAGAGAACATTGCTTATGAAATTATCACTACGTCAGAAACTGAGAATTACTGGCGTGAAAATACAAAACCATCTCTTCTAATTGTTGCACAGCGCATCAAAGCGTTATAAATATTAACATACTAAAATTTGCCACGGAATATTAAAAGGCATATAAAAGGCAGCAGTTGATCATTATAATCTAGGTAACATCCACTCAATAAATATTAATGATTTATACTAATTAAATGTAAGACACTTAGCTTCAATAATAAACCTGATTTCATTTGGATTCTGCCAAGCCTGGTTGTAGATTATTTTTCCCATATATAGCTGACAATTGCCAATTGAGAGTCAATTGTGTATTGATTAGCTAGAAAAGAAGAGGCAGGCAGCAGATTTGTATATAGCTGATACACTTAACCTGCCTCATACAATGACAAATCTGACAAATATCAACTTCTTACGCCTTTATGTAACGCTCGGATTACTGTGTGTTCTAATATGGGGCTGTGAAGGTGTTGGTGTCGGCAGCAAGAAACAGGTACATCACACTAGCCCGCCAGGTTATAATCTGCAAACCCCCTATATAATAAAGCTCCCGATAGAATTGGATGAGATATCCGGGGTAGTGTTTTACCCAAAAGATACCAGCATTTTTGCGATAAATGACGAGCGAGGATGGCTTTACAAAATATTTCCTAATAACCCCAGAAACATTGAAAAGTGGAAGTTTTTTGATGGAGCTGACTTTGAAGATGTCGTAAAGTTAGACAGCAATTTCTATGTGCTTGAAAGTAGTGGAAATATCATAGCGTTTCGCCATTATACAGCCGACTCAGTAGTAGCAAGAGAAAATCTTTTCCCCCAAGGCAGTGGTAATGAGTTTGAAATATTGTACTATGATCCTACTATCAGTAAAATGGTGCTGATATGTAAAGACTGCGAATCAGACAAGAAAAAAGCCCTCAGTACCTACACCTTCGATCCGGCAACAGGACAGTATGCAAACGGCGACTTCTCTATTGACGTAAAGCAGATTGCGGAAATGATGGGGCAAAAGTCTCTGAAAATGAAACCATCTGCAGCGGCGATACACCCGATTACCGGAGAACTATATGTGGTATCAGCAGTTAACGATCTTTTCCTGG
The DNA here is from genome assembly GCA_004144175.1 of Sphingobacteriales bacterium. Lineage (GTDB taxonomy): Bacteria > Bacteroidota > Bacteroidia > Chitinophagales > Chitinophagaceae > Polluticoccus. The sequence continues at coordinate 153,680 of SEFT01000001.1, read as the reverse complement.
TACTCGATAGGAACGGAAGGGCAAAAAGCATTCATCCGCTTGATTCTAAGATATTTAAGCAGCCCGAAGGCATTGCTTTTACGCCATCGGGCGATATGATCATATCGAACGAGGCGGCAGAGATAGGGGTAGCCAATATCCTTATCTACAAGTACAACAATAAGTAGGGCAACCTTTAATGGAATAATCTTTAATACACAATACTTTAAACGACTTTAATTGCTACAAATATGAACAGCAATGGCATTTATAAAAAAGCTGCTGACTACGTCACAGTTCTGTTTAATGAATACCCAAACCCAAATCTGCTCTTTCACAATATAGACCATACAAGGAACGTAGTAGGAAGAGCGCAGGAAATTGCCTCCCACTACAAGTTATCTGAGCAGGATATGCAGGTACTATATGTGGCCGCGTGGTTTCATGACACAGGCCATCTTTTTTCAGAATTGCACAAGCATGAAGAAAAAAGTGTGGAGATCATGCGTAAGTTCATGCAGAACGAAACGCAGGATGAAGATCTAATAGAGAAGGTAGCGGAGTGCATTCATGTAACGCGAATGCCGCATGAGCCTAAGAACCTGCTGCAAGAAATAATGTGCGATGCCGACACGTACCATTTTGGCACAAAAGAATTTCGCAAAACCAATAAGGCCATTAAGAAGGAGTACGAACTGCGCAACTACAATACGCTAACATTCGAGTGGGAAAAACATACACTGGAACTATTGGAGACACATCAATATTTTACCAGCTACTGCAAATCGCTGCTGGAAGAAGGCAAAGAGGAAAATATAAAGCGTGTAAAGAAGAAGTATTCTAAAACGGCCAATTCCAATACTGCAAACCAGCTATTCCACAATCAGGAAGAGACAAAGGATGACGGCAAAAAGAACCCTACGAGCGGCCTTATAACCCGTGGCATACAAACAATGCTACGCTTAGCTTCAGAGAACCATCTAGAGCTTAGTAGCATGGCTGACGGAAAAGCGAACATCCTGATATCTGTCAACGCCATCATTATATCAGTGATCCTCTCTGTTCTATTAAGAAAACTGGAAGTAGATAAACATCTTACTATACCTACTATTATCTTTTTAAGTTTCTCAGTTATCACCATAGTTATAGCCATACTAGCTACCCGGCCAAAAATTACAGAGGGTAAATTTACAAAGGCCGATATAATAAGCAAGAAGACAAACCTCTTGTTCTTTGGTAATTTCCACAAGTCGACCATGGAAGAATACCAGTGGGCAATGGCAGCTATGATGAAAGACAAAGACTATCTCTACGGATCGCTGATACAAGATATACATCAGTTGGGGGTAGTATTGGGCCGTAAGTATATGCTGATAAGAATCGCGTATAATGTGTTCATGACAGGAATAATCGTTTCTGTAATAGCCTTTACATTAGCTGTTGTGCTTCATCATCCCTCTTCTACCACTATTGTAACTACGCCTAATGTGCCGCCGCTATAAATATGAGCTCAATGTATTACAACCGGGACCTTAGCTGGCTGGGCTTCAATTACAGAGTGTTGCACGAGGCTGCGTCGCCCGACGTACCCCTTATGGAGCGTTTTAAGTTCCTATCGATCTTTTCTTCCAATCTGGACGAATTTTTCAGAGTGCGATACCCCTCTATATTGGCATTGTCTAAACTCCAATCGACCAAGAAAGGAAAGGGACTGCCCATTGCCGATAACCTCGCCGAAACTATACAAACAGAAATAGAGCGCCAGCTACAGGAGTATGGAAGTATTCTAAAGCAGCAATTGATACCGGAGCTTGCCAAGCGAGATGTAGTACTATATTATAATAACAAAATTGAACAGGCTCACCTCAAAGAAATAAAGGAAATATTCCTGTCCAAAGTATTGGCTTTTATCCAGCCACTATTTTTTGAAAATACACCACACGAAAAATTTGCTCCGGGCAATAACGAGCTATATTTTTTTGTGATACTAAAAAAAGAAGGGAAGGATGAGCTTGCGCATAGCGTCATAAATATACCTGCCGACAATGTTCCTCGCTTCTTTGAGCTTTCTTATATAGATGAAAAGAGGTACATCATTTTCGTAGACGATATAATCCGGGAAAATATCAGCTGTATATTTCCCGGGTTCGAAGTGCAGGGCGCTTATAGCATCAAATTCAACCGCGATGCGGAACTGCACCTGGAAGAAGATGTGGAAGAGGACATGCTGAAGAAAATAGAGAAACATCTTAAAAAGCGTGCAATAGGAGCTCCTTCAAGATTTTTATATGAGCCGGATATGCCAAAGAACATACAGCTTTACATAGCTAACTTGTTCGATGTGTCTTATGAAGAGATGTTCGCGGGGGGGCGATATCACAATCTGAAAGACCTGGCAAAACTACCCATTAAGGATAAAGAGCTGCACTACGAGCCAAGAAAGCCGATGTCTTCTGCTGTACTCGAGGACTGTGGTAACATATTTAAAGAGGTAGAGCAACGCGATATATTGCTTCACCTTCCCTACGATTCCTACAACCCCATATTATCTTTCTTCAACCAGGCAGCTATAGACCCGGATGTGAAAGAGATTTATATAACTATATACCGCGTGGCTGCCGACTCGCACATAATGAATGCGCTGATAGGGGCTGCCAGAAATGGAAAGAAGGTAACAGCATTTGTAGAGCTCAAGGCAAGGTTTGACGAAGAGAACAACATACGCTGGAGCAAGAGAATGAAAGAAGCCGGTGTACGCATCATTTACAGCCTGCCTGGCATAAAGGTCCATTCTAAGACTGCCATAGTAGTAAAGGAAAGAGGTGCAGGCGAGCAGACGATTTATGGATTGCTCAGCACAGGAAACTTCAATGAAACAACTGCTCAGTTCTATACCGACCATGCACTGTTTACCAGCGACACAGCAATTACGCTGGAGCTTCTGAATCTGTTCCATGTATTGCAGGAGGCTAAGACTCAGGTATTGCCCTCCGACATTATGCGCTTCAATACACTGTGTGTATCAAGGTTCAATATGATAGAATGCTTTGAAGACCTGATAAAACGTGAAATTAAAAAAGCGCAAAAAGGTCATCCCGCAATTATTCGTATAAAACTAAATAATCTAGAAGAGCCTTATATGATAGACCAGCTTTACAAAGCCAGCCAGGCAGGTGTGCAGGTCGAACTGATTGTACGCAGTATTTGCTGCCTCGTACCAGGGATCGCAGGTGTGAGCGACAATGTAAGTATAAGGAGAATAGTAGATAGGTATCTGGAGCATACCCGCCTTTTTATTTTTGGTGCAGAAGACCCTATTGTATTAATGGGATCGGCCGATTGGATGACCAGAAACCTTCGCAGACGCATAGAGGTAATAGTACCTGTAAAAGATAAGAAATGCCGCAAAGAGCTGGTCGACTACTTTGAGTTACAGTGGCAAGATACGAACAAGGCAGTTGCACTGACATCTGCTATGGAACAGGAAAAAATTAACGGCGCAGGTACCGAACCACAACACAACGCTCAAGATTCTATATACCAATATCTACAGAACCGGGGATGATATTACCAAAACAAATAGGGAGACAGCTATCTGTTATCAGCAAGTATCGCTATAAATTGGTGCTACTGATTGCACTTGCATGGACCGCTATCAATCTATTTTTTTGGATAAGATATATGGATCTGCCGGTAGAGTCTAAGTACGATTCTACGTTTCAGGTGCTTACCCCTTCATCTATATGGCTTAGATCGTGCATCGTTTTTTCCATGAGTGTAGGCATGGGGTACCTGCTCGTTTTTCGTCTCAAAAGGATGTTTCGAAACTACCCGCTATTTGCCAATATGGTTTTGAAAACAGCCATTCTCCTGTTGGCTTCCATTCTTATGAATTTCTTTATTCACTTTACCTACTCCTTATCGGTACTTCATCTGACACTGGTACAAGCATTATACAATTTTTACGCAGACTCCAGCCATACGCCATGGCTTTGGGAGAATACAATGTCGTGGATAGCCATATTTATCTTCACGCAGCTCATCATAGAAATAAATGAGAAATACTCGCCGGGAGTATTTATGGATATCCTGTTGGGTAAGTATATAAAGCCGCAAATCGAGAAACGTATCATCATGTTTCTAGACCTGCAAGATTCCACACCTATTGCAGAGAAACTCGGTCATAACAGCTATTTTCTTTTTATACGCGACTTTATATACCACGTATCTACCGCGTTGCTGGAACACGATGGGCGTATATATCAATATGTGGGAGATGAGATAGTAGTATCGTGGATGTACAATGATAAGAATACACAAAAGTGTATTTATGCATTGCTCGAAGCGAGAAAGATGCTGCAGAAGAATGCAGAGAAGTTCAAGCGCAGATATGGAATTGTGCCGGAATTCAAAGTAGGAATACACCTGGGAGAGGTTACCGTGGGAGAGATAGGGACTATAAAACGAGACCTGGCTATGAGCGGAGACACTATGAATACCACAGCCCGCATACGAAATAGCTGTAATGAGCTAAATCATAGGTACATTATCTCAAAAGACCTCAAAGACGTAATCAGATTGCGTAGATGGCAATACAAGAGCCTCGGCAGTATCGAACTGAAAGGCAAGAGTAACGAGATGGAACTTTTTGCGCTGGTTATATAGCAGTTTAAGAAATTGTAGCCAGCAAGGTCACCGGCTCAATCGACACATTACATTCATCTACCGTTATATGATGTTTAAAGCACTGCTTATCTTCCAGCCAGTCAGTGCTCGTCTTACAAGGCTTATCTACCTTTATGGCATTTACCAGTTTCTCTTCACCATCTATCAGCAGCCGCCAGCAAAGGCTCTTACCGTCGGATTCGGTATTATATCTTATCAGTACTTTTCTTGCTGCTGTAGATTGCATCTGTTGATCCATTAGTTCAAAAATAATTATTTTCCGGAACCAATAGTTCGCAGAAAACGGAAACGCCGTATGAGGAAGTATAATGGGAACAACCGCTTCGGAAGCCTCACCCATCCTATATCCTGCATATTAGGCATCAGCCATAGCGTAGCATAACGCTTCAGGAACAAAATCCGCTCCCGAAGACCATCGATCAGTTCTAGGTGGCGGGAAAGGTGCCTTAAGTTAGTTTTTTCGGTGCTTAACAGCGGAAAGTTCAACACATCGGCAACGACGTTATTACTTACGCCTGCCCTTTCATTGACAAACATTGATGACTTAACTCCAAATATTTCTTCCGCCATATTGACGCCTGCAATAGTAAATAGCTTCAGTTTACTGTCGATAAGCTTCTTTTCAAACTCAATCCAATCTATGTCATCTCTATATTTTTCAATAAAGCACGCCAGGTCAAAAACCAGCTTGAGCTTTCTCCAAATTTCTGCAACTCCGTGATGAGAGATTAATGTTAGCAACTCGTTCTCTAGCGATAATGTGTTAGTTGTGCCACCTGGCACTTCAATTTTTCTGAGTGTGACAAACAGTTGCTCAGAACTTATAGGTATACCCATGAGCTTATGGTGAGGCCTCCATTGTAGCTCTAATTTTATTATACGTTTATTGTCTATCTCCCGTCTAAACTTTAGCTCACGGTCGGTATGAACAAGATAACCCTCAAAGTCATGGTTATACTGTTCTGCACTCTTATACCCTAACGTTGCCAATATTTGGGATGCCGCTAAGAAATCTTTTGGCAGGATAAGCATATCTATATCGCTGCTTTCTCGCGATGCATAGTCTCCGTGCAGCAGATAGCTCAGCAATAAGCCCTTATAAGGAACTATAGTTATACCCTTTTCGCAGAATGCATTATTAATACGAGTAACTTCTTTTAATCTTGCCAGATTCTCTTTTGCTACCTGCATTGATTGATCCCGGAGTCGATCTGCGAACTTTTCACCTACTCCCGGCACGCCTGCAGATACAACATTATGGATAATGGGACGAAGGCTATGGTAGCGCGCCAGTTTGAGAACATGCCTCCAGTCGATATGCTGTTCCGCTACGTAAGTGCGCAGAGTATCTATGCCGGTAGTTTTAAGATATACCCTGCAGCAGAGTACGAGAAACCCTACCTCGGGCGAAAACTGCCGGCCTATGTCATAAGCTGAAAGCATCTGCAAAGATGCGTAATTAAGCTTTTCGCAGTGTGCCAATACAATACCCTCAACGGAAATTATACATTAATAGTATTCAAAAAATATAATTTTTATATATCATATGGAATAATGGTAATAAAAAACGGGTATTTATACCCGTTGACAGCCTTTGTTTACAATGCTATCTTGTGTCCACATTAAGACCGCAAACTATATATCGAGAGAGACACGATAGCATCAACCTCTGACTTACCTGTTTGACGATATTTTTTAACCATTAAAACCAACACACATGAACGCATTCCTCGGTGAAATTCACTAAACAACCTACTTATATGATCTCGAGAAAGGCTTTCATTTTTGCCCTTCAATAAGGATCATTCAAGCAGTTCAAGTTATCAAATCAACCAATAATTAATCACTAAACTTAAAGAACATGGAACCATTTGTTGGAGAAATCAGAGTTTTCGGCTGTAACTATGCCCCAAGGGGCTGGGCGCAATGCAACGGGCAACTACTTCCAATAAGACAGTACACAGCTTTATTCTCCATTTTAGGCGTCAATTACGGCGGAGATGGTAAAACCACATTTGCACTGCCAAACCTGCAATGTGCCACAGCAATAGGTGCCGGAAAATCCACCGCTTCTGGCACTACCTACGATGTAGGAGACCAAGGGGGCGAAAACAGTGTCCAGCTTATCTCTACCGAGATGCCCATGCACACGCATACCTTTAATGGAGGCACTGCAGCACAGCCGGTCAACACGCTTACAAACACCCCTACGGCAAATCAATCCTATATCTCAAACACTTTTGCAAAAGCAAGTCCAACAGCTACTACGGGTGTTCCGGGTCGTTCATTTGGCCCCAGTACACCGGCTGCTAATGTCAATTTAAATCCTATGGCAGTTAGTGTAGTAGGTGGCAACCAGGCACATGACAATATGCAGCCGTTTGTAGCTGTCAACTACTGTATTGCTATTGAAGGCGTATTCCCTCAACGGCCGTAATTATTATCTAACGAGTTCAAACAAAATCATCAGAAATGGAAGCATATATTAGCGAAATACGCGTATTTGCATTTGGTATCGTACCCCGTGGTTGGGCCGCATGCAATGGTCAGCTTTTGCCTATCAATACCAATCAGGCTTTATTTTCACTACTCGGAACAACCTTTGGTGGTGACGGAAGAACCACATTTGCCTTACCCAACCTACAGGGGAAAGTAATGCTGGATGATGGAACGAATACAACAAGTGGCGCATCATACCCCATGGGTGCGACAGCCGGGACTGAAAATGTAACATTGCTGGCAACCCAGATCCCGCAGCACAACCATATGCTACGGGCATACGACGGCCTGGGAAGTACCCCGCTCAATAATAATGATGATCACCTCACCCAGTTAGGCGTTTTTGTAGGCAACCAAACATCGCAGCTGTATGCTGTAAACGGCTACACACCTCAGCCAACCAGTTTGGTAGCATTGCAACCAAACACAATAACCACTACAGGCGGATCTCAGCCTCACACCAATATGATGCCTTATCAGACGGTAAATATCTGCATGTGCATATCCGGTATTTTCCCAAGCAGAGACTAAATAATCAAGCTAAAAAAACTAAAAAATGGAAAACTATTTAGGAGAAATAAGACTTTTCGCCGGCACTTTTGCCCCCGTCGGCTGGCTTGCATGCGATGGCAGCCTACTGCCTATATCGGAGAATGACGCTTTGTTCACATTGCTCGGCACCACTTACGGAGGGGACGGCCAAACCACGTTTGGACTGCCAGACCTGAGGGGTCGTGTGCCGGTAAGTCAGGGCAGATCTACAACTGGCACAACGTATGTTTTAGGGCAAAGTGCAGGAGTAGAAACAGTAACACTAACCACTGCACAAATGCCTGCGCACCAGCATACGTTTTCTGTAAGCAATTCGCCCGGCACCCAGGTAAGTGCATCAAACGCATACCTTGCTAATCCGGTAGACCCAACTACCAATAACAAGACCGTGCTTTTTTACCTGCCCGACTCTGTCGAGGAAACGATACAGGGCTTATTACCGGACTCGCTGACGCCTGCAGGAGGTTCTCAGCCGCATGAAAACCGTATGCCCTATACAACCATTAATTATATTATTGCAACACAGGGTATTTACCCATCGCAACAATAATACTGAAGGAGCCTGGCACAGACTATATTTGCTAAAAGGCGTATACAGCGTAGATGAAAATAGGCGTTATATCAAATGCTGCATATGCAGTACCACTGCTGCAGCTATGTGCAAACAATAGGATACAGGCATCTGTCTTTGCAGATGCCTGTTCCGATAAAGACAGCACCTCTGCCCTCCGGCATTTCTGCCAGGTTATGTCGGTACCTCTATACGAGTGGGAACCTGCTATGCTATATACCTGGATAAAGGAGCTTAATCCTGACATCGTTTTTATCCTTGGCTATAGTCATCTAATAGATATACAACAGCTGCCTTCTTTGCTCCTGGACGCTGTTTACAATATTCATTTCGGACCTTTACCCACCTATCGCGGACCTAACCCTGTATTCTGGCAAATCAGGAACAACGCATCCACCCTCGGGGTAACTATACATAGGATTAATGAAAAATTTGATGACGGGCCTGTCGTATGGGCGAAGGACATTCTCCGTGGCTATCATATCAATTATGGCACAGCACATACTATCCTGGCCCATGTAGCATTGGAAGGTGTAGCGCATATCTTGCAGCACCATGCCCAGCAGAAAAAACTAAGTCCGTTGCCGCAAAGTACAGTCGCTTCGAGGTACTACCGCCGACCTGCACTAAATGACGTACTGATAAATTGGGCAGAGATGGAGCTGGGCGAGATCCTGAACATTATACTAGCCTGCAATCCGTGGAATAAGGGGGGCCTAACACTTTATCAAGGAAGTGAAGTGAAGATCATCGATGCGGAGGTAAGCAAGGACAAGTCGGTAAATAGTGCATCATTTATACCAGGAACAATCGCTAACCACAACAAATGTTTGCAGGTCGTCTGCAAAGGCAATAAGCTATTAAATATAAACATGCTGGCACTGGATGGAGCATTTATACCTGCGCGACATGCAGAAAAATACGGTTTTTTAAAGGGCCGGCAACTAGGCAATTAAACCTGTTGCCTATCTTTATTGTCCATGAGCGTAATATTTGGCAAAGTGTATTTGGATCAGAGATCGGTGGAAGCAGACGATCTGGACATCATGCAAAACAGATTGCAACACTGGAAGGCCGATGCGACAGGTTGCTGGCGGCAGGACTGCACCGGTTTAGGGCATCTTATGCTTTATAATACACCCGAGTCCCTTTCCGAAAGACTCCCTTTTTATGATATCGAAAGTAGCGTATCTATTACTGCCGATGCAAGGATAGACAACCGTGAAGACTTGTACCAGAAATTAGGACTTAAAACGCCCGAAGAAAGAAGTATTCCGGACAGTTCCATCATACTTATGCTTTATAAAAAGTATGGCACCAACTGCATAAAGCATCTTATCGGAGATTTTGCATTTGCTATCTGGGACGAAAGAACGCAAACGCTGTTTTGCGCACGCGACCATATGGGAGTAAAACCGTTTTTCTACTACGTTGATGAAAGGATATTTGCTTTCGCTTCAGAAAAAAAAGGCATCCTGGCTATACCAGATACAAACAAAGAGATAAATAGACTTTTTTTCTATAACCAGCTTTATTTGCCACCTGAACAGGGTCCGACTAACACGCTATATAAGCATATTAAAAGGCTACCATCTGCGCATATATTGATACTGAATAAGGCTCAAAAGAAACTCGAGATCGAGCAATATTGGACGCTGGATACTGAAACTGAAACATTACTAAAACAACCGGAAGACTATTGTGAAGCGTTGAAGTACCATTTTGAAAAGGCTGTAGAATGTCGACTTCGTACAAATTTCGGGCTTGGGATAGAGCTTAGTGGTGGCTTAGACTCTTCAGCTATCACGGGTGCCGCTTGCAAGCTTTCGGGTAGTAACCATTTAACCACGTTTTCCAGCACGCTGGCGTCGCATATCAAAGACGAAGCTGCAATAAAGAAAAGCGAACGAAGGTTTATGGAAGCTGTCATAGATTTTAACAGGATAAAAAATCCCGTCTTTATTACAGACAATTTTTACAAGGATCCTGTTGAAGAAGTAGATTTCGGTTTGGATGTGAATGATGGATTAGAGATGTGGAATATGCCCTCATTGGTAGACCTAAAGAGGTCTGCAATGGAAAAAAATGTGCGTACGCTGCTTTCTGGATTCCCTGGAGATGAAATGGTCACTTATAAGGGGAAACACTTTTATCTCGACCTATTGGACAAAGGGATGTATCAGAAATATTTCACATCTGCAAAGAGCGCTGGTGATCTATTTTCAAGAATAACACCATTGCTGCCTTATACAATAGCTTATAACATTCATAAGATCAGGAATCTGGTAAATCTAGGCAAGACTGCACATACACCGTTCTCCATACCATTGCAGTATCGATATCAGAGAAGAGATGCACGGTGGCAAGATCCGGACTTTAAAAACCGTTTTGTGAGCTACAGGCATTTCCTGAAAGCCAAACTACTCAAAACACAAGTAGCCATGCGTATGGAGTCTGAAACAAGATATGGGATATACTTTAAACTCGAGCCGCGGTTTCCTATGGCAGATATTCGGCTAACACAGTTTTACTTATCCATGCCCAACCATATGAAATACGGAGGTGATATAAACAGAAGTACTTTCCGGAAGTCGATGAACGAGTACATGCCTGAAGCGGTACTAAAGCGGGGTACAAAAGACACTACCATAGCACCTTATCGAAAAACTAAAGAAGAGCTTCATAAAAGGCAAAAATTAGCAAAAGCTATATTATTGCGTATGCCTAAAAATGATCTGCTAACACCACGTAATGAGCATGTTACGCTTTACCTACATATTGACTCGTTAAGATGGTTTGAAAAAAATTTTCAAATTTTATAAATAGTCACTATTTTCGGGCTCTGTATCAGTATGAAACGACACATTTAAAAATAGGAACATGAATCAAGAAATAAAAAAAGACTGGATAAAGCCTGAGCTTGAAGTTATAAGTAAAGACATCGTTAAGACTGGGTCTATTTCATCTTATCCGGAGAGTGCGCCAACTCCGTTTGGGGGCACTGGTAGCGCTTCTTAGCGTTCCGGTATAGGCTATAGGTTAATTACATATTCATACTGCTCCATCACTTTTTTATGAGCGAGCAGTATTTTTTTTGCCTGCGCTTCAGTCAGTTCGTTAACCCAATTACCGCTACTACCACTTCTAAAAAACCTGGAGGTTTTTTTATTTTTCTCAAAAAATCCTTTTTCTTTTTCCTGTTTGCTAAGCTTATCAAAACTACTGGCATCTACGGCTGTTTTAATTTTTTCTTGCGAATAGTTCCAGCCGATAGCATCTAGCACCCGGCTAAATGAGCTTAGCGAATCGCCAAGCATATCTTCATAGCGGATAACATATACCGGAAAATCAGTGACACGCGTCCAGCTAATTACATGGCTACTCCAGTCATACATTAATTGCCGGAGTTGCGAGGCTATGTTCAGGTTATTCCGTTGGTATGCGAGGCACCCTTCTTTATTATTCATCAGGTCTATAGCCTGATCGATAGTAGTGCCATTATGGTTGGCCAGTGAAGCGACAACATCAAGCGGATTACGTATAATGTACACTGCACAATGTGTAACGTCGGCAGGTATTAGCGGCTCACTATCTTTGTTAAATGAATAAGCGTCATGCACTTTTACAATTTGTGTTTGTTTTCGCTCAGCAGCTAATTGGCGGTAAACACTTGGCAGCATAAGCTTCACTTCCTCGTCATACAAGTCGTGCGAATCTATGTCCGTTATTATCTCAAATATCTCGCGCGATGAAAAGATACCATCCGTCTTCATACTGTTTATCTCTACTTCTCCTCCACCCATCAGTGCCGAAAGAAAAGCACGAAACCAGGTATTACCGGATTTAGGGTAAGACGCAAGCCAGATGATTTTATTCGGAAATAGCTCTTTTGCCATACTATAGCAGTGTTTCTACTAGATTCGAAAATTCGTGAATGTCTCCTGTAAAGCCTGCAGGACGGCTCATTTCTATTACCGGCACTGTGTTAGTTAAGGATGCCATTAATGAAAAGTGCAGACCGCGCAATCTTTCGCCTGTGGCAAATCTATATCTATACGCCTGCCGCTCTACCCGCTTGAACGATTCTAAAGCATTTAACTTCTTATAATTTATTTCCTTTGCTGAGCTGGCGGGATTCAATATAAAAACTTTGCTTACAGGAAGCGTTTTAAGATTAAAGCTATCATGGAAGAAATGTCCATACTTCGGCAGATTTGGGCGGACCTTAAATTCTTTATCATAGGTTTCACTACCTATTTTGTTGATTGCATCCTCCCAGAGCTTCACCATAGGATACGATGCTGCACCACTTATTATATTGTTTGCTATGTCGTGCTGTAGTACGCAAATATCATCGGTAAATATTGTGTGCCCTTTAACCGCTAAATGTGCGAGCAAAGTAGATTTGCCGGCGCCGGAATGGCCTGCAAAAAGAATGAGCTTACCCGCTCTTTCTATTGCTGAAGCGTGCATCGGTATGGTGCCCCGCTGGTATAGAATAGCGGCCATGATGGTCCCTTGTAAAAAAATACGCACACTACGGTCATCAATACCCTGGTATGGCTCCACTATAATTTTATTGCCATAACCGGCATAATAGCGTGAAACATTCTTTACATGCAATGTGTATTCGTGCTCACCTATCAATGAAAAGGCCCTTTTTACAGCATTGCCTTCAAGCTGCTCTGGTATTTTCCCAAGATGTATTGTGACATCCGCTTTATCGAACGCATAGGCGTATAACTCCGGCATTTCAATTTCCGATGCTATATTCAGCCCGAAGCCATGGTATTGATACATAGGTGTATGTTATTTTTGTCCAACCCGGTTTGCAAAGAAAACGAATTGTGCATTTAATTAGTGTCAGCACCAAGATAGCGTTCAGGAAAAAAAAGAATGCACCTGGAAAGAAGTGTAACCTTTTTCTCCGGTTATAATTAACTCCCCGGACCTTAGCCATGCGTGGCCCTCGTATTGGCTATCGTAATTTTTTCTGAACCCAATGTAAATAGTAGATGGAACTCCTTTTTGACGTAATAAGATTCTGGCCGTTAACGCCTGCACATAACATTCTGTTTTCCAAGGAGTATATTTATTACAGCGCCAGAGGGCGGTTTTGACCTTGCCTGCATATACCGTGTTTGATACTATCAGCTCTTGTGGTGTTTCCTTGCCAGGCTCACCCAACCAACCCAGTACTTTTTTAAATGGAAGAAACAGCAGTGTGAAGCGAACTATGGCCGATATAAAAACTGCCTTAATAAATAGCCAGATAGCCACCGTTAGCAAATTTTTCATCATTTAAAGTTGGCCCATTCGTTTTATTACCGAGCTTGAGTACGCACCAAACCCTGGCTGGCCATTTTATCAAGGTACTCAAGCGTTTGGCTGCGACAGGTATCTTCATCCACCTCATACGTGCCCATCAGGTTGGCAATGATAGCAGTAACCGGCTGTGGCGTCTCCAGGAGCTTCCATATATGCGCACCAACAGGATTGAGTCCTATATAATTTCCGCTTTTCATATCCATTACAACCATTTCTTCACCCACAGGGTTGGCGAGGAAATTTTTATCATCTCTTACTAACACTGTTTCCAGTCCTATAGTCGCAGTCATATGCTAATTCATTTAATTCATTATCATTCCCGAGGCCACAGTATTATTAGTTTGCTCATCTATAAGAATGAGAGAACCGGTAATACGATTAAGCCGGTATGTATCGCAAAGCAGTGGCTGGCTTAATTGCAGCTTTACCCGTGCAATATCATTCATTTTAAGCTCTTTTTCATCTTCGTTACGCGAGAAGCTATCGATATTGATCTTGTATACCACGTCTTTTATCATTCCTTTGAGCTCTTGCGTAGTATGCCTCACTACATACCGGCGGCCGAGCTGCATGACCGACATATCCAGCCAGCAAAGCATTACATCTATTTGCTGCAGCGCACTTGCATGGTTATTTTTTTTGACGATCATATTGCCCCGGCTCACATCAATATCGTCTTCCAAAATAATAGAAACAGATTGTGGTGGCTCAGCAGTATCAGCATAGCCCTTCGCTCCGAATATCTTCGATATCCTTGAACAAAAACCGGACGGCATTACTACAACTTCATCGCCCACGCGAAACACACCGCTCGATACCTGCCCTGCATAGGCACGGTAGTCAGGTGTTTCAGATGTATTTACCCGTATCACAGTTTGTACCGGGAATCTTCCATCTATCATATTCCGGTCGCTTGAGATGTGGGTGTTCTCCAATGTCTCTAACAAGCCCCAACCTGTGTACCACGGCATTTTATCCGATCGGTGCACGAGGTTCTCGCCCTGCAGTGCGGACATGGGTATAAAGCGGACATCATATATCTCAAGCTTTGAAACCAGCTCAGTAACTGATTTTCTGATATCCTCAAAAATAGTTTCTTGGTAGTCAACCAGGTCCATTTTATTAATACAGAAAACCAAGTGCTTAATGCCCATCAGCGAAGCAATAAGTGAATGCCTGCGTGTTTGCTCGGTTACACCTTTTCTGGCATCTATCAATAATAAAGCAAGGTTAGCCCCTGAAGCTGCCGTAACAAAGTTGCGGGTATATTGAACATGGCCGGGCGTATCTGCAATAATACATTTACGCTTGCCTGTGGCAAAATAGCGATAGGCTACATCTATAGTAATGCCCTGCTCTATCTCATCCTTCAAGCCGTCGGTAAGCAAAGAGAAATCTATTGCACTTAGACCCTTTTTCTTGCTGGAACGCTCCAGCGCTGAAAGCTGATCGGTTAACAAGGATTGAGAATCATAAAGCAGCCTGCCTATGAGCGTGCTTTTACCATCATCGACACTGCCGGCTGTAATAATGCGTAGTAGTTCCATCAGAAGTAGCCCTCCTTTTTTCGGTCTTCCATGCTGGTTTCCGAGCGTTTATCGTCCATCCTATTTCCCCTTTCCGTTTCGCTAAAGTTGAGCAACTCTTCTATTACCAGCTGTGTATTGGTAGCCATTGAGCGTACTGCACCAGTAATAGTAGCGTCGCCCATAGTACGGAAGCGGATGCTCATAGCCTGCGGATGCTCACCAGGCATTAATGAAATATGTTCTGTAACTGCAAGGATAACACCATTGCGAATAATGCAATCCCGTTCGTGTGCATAATAAAGTTCAGGCAGTTCTATCTGCTCCTGCATAATATACAGCCATATATCCAGCTCCGTCCAGTTGCTGAGCGGAAATATCCGGAAATGCTCACCATAGCTCTTTTTACCATTCAGGATGTTCCAAAGCTCGGGGCGCTGGTGCTTGGGCTGCCATTGTCCGAAAGCATCGCGATGCGAAAATATCCGCTCCTTCGCGCGTGCTTTCTCTTCATCCCTTCTGGCACCGGTTAAACAGGCATCAAATTGATGTTGCTGGATGGTTTCCAGCAATGTTGTTGTCTGCAGCCTATTGCGGCTAGCCTGCGGCCCCTTCTCTTCGGCCACAGTACCACGATTTATACTATCCTGTACGGAGCCGACCACAAGATTTGCGTTAAGTTTTCTAGCATACGCATCACGGTAGTTAAGCGTTTCCGGAAAATTATGGCCGGTATCAATATGTACTAATGTAAATGGTATTGGGGCAGGCAAAAAAGCCTTGGCTGCAACATGTGTTAGAACGATAGAATCCTTGCCGCCCGAATAAAGGATACAAGGATTTTCGAATTGTGCATATGCCTCTCTTATAATAAATATCGCTTCTGACTCCAGCTCGTCCAAATGTGTCATCAGGGTATCAGTTTACGTTTCTTAAGCAGCAAAATTAATCTATCTACTGATTCCTGTATACTTTCAACGTCGGTATGGAGCCGGATGTCTGGTGTTTCCGGCACTTCGTAAGCATCGCTCACACCGGTAAAGTTTGGTATTAGACCTTGCTGAGCTTTTTCGTACAAGCCCTTCACATCACGGCTCATACAGCATTGCAACGATGCATCTATAAATACTTCTATAAAACGATCAACACCAATGACCGTACGTGCAAGATCCCTGTCGGACCTGTAGGGCGAAATAAATGCAGTGATCACAACCATACCTGCATCATTGAATAGCCTGGCGACTTCGCTTACCCGTCTAATATTCTCCTTCCGTCCTTTGCGCGAAAAATCAAGATCACTATTAAGACCCAATCTTACATTATCACCATCCAGCACAAATGCCTGTACCGACGACTTGATCAGTATCTGCTCCGTTGCATTGGCTATGGTAGATTTGCCCGCGCCAGAAAAGCCGGTGAGCCATATAGTAAACGCTTTATGGCCGTTGGCGGTTTCTCTTTCGCTACGGGTTGCTTGATAGTTTTGCCTGATAATATCTTCCTGCATGTTTGGCACTAATTTACAACTCAACATTAAGAAACAAGGAATACTAAACAGAAAGGGGCTGCAGATGCAGCCCCTACACTTATACAACCCATTAACTTCTTCTATTTTATCTCTTTTTCATCGCTGCTAACCACACTGAAGATGCCGTAGCCATTCTTTATATTACTATATACACTCACAGGTTCGGCAAAAGGATTTCCTTCATTCTGCCTTGAAGCCTGCGCAGTCTTCATATAACGGAAGTAAGCCTCGGACATATGATACAGTGTAATAGTAGGGCGCAGGGTGTCGTTGTCAATTACCGAGAATGCTCGGGAGAACCCTTCCCTTACATACAACTTCAATTCTTTGCGCTTGCCGTTAAATAGCTCATCTCTGAAAAACAGGCCCTCGCTAGAGTGACAGGTATTCTGATCAATCTCATCGCTGGAAATGCTCTCTATACTAGGATCCGGCGAATACACGCATTCTGAATAGCTGTATTGCATATTATTTGAATCGGGGCCCTGTGGTGGTAATGAGTGGATAGTAACCATATAGTAGTCACCTGCTGCCGAAGGATCGGTAAAGGTAATTGACAACTCGTCCTGGCGCTCATTGCTTGTTGCTCTGGCATTCGGCGTAACCCTCATCTCTTCTATCTTAACTGTACCAGGAGCGAGCGTTGTCGCCTCGGCATCAGTATACCCCGCAAAACTCGCCTTTATTGAGTAGGTTTTACCAGGCTTGGCAACCAAGGCAGAATTATACATACTGCTAACCGGATCGTAGGTAAGCGCTTGTACAGGTACGCCATCCTCGGAGA
Organism: Sphingobacteriales bacterium; assembly: GCA_004144175.1. Lineage (GTDB taxonomy): Bacteria > Bacteroidota > Bacteroidia > Chitinophagales > Chitinophagaceae > Polluticoccus. Next base: position 136,227 of record SEFT01000001.1, on the reverse strand, counting down.
GTACCACTGTTGCACTATTGATGTTCAGGTCTGCCGAGGTTTTGTATGATGTAACACCTGCGCTTCTACCTACGGCAACACTTATTGTCTCACCTGTCATGGTGCTGCTATTAATTACCAGCGCAGAAGTATGCGGAGGTGTATTAACTTTTATGGTCTTCTCGCACGACGACAGCAGCGCCACAGCAGCCACCAATGGCATATACGACCTTACAATCTTATTCATGTCTGGCTATTTTTAAAATTTAAACTGATAGCTTATGGATGGTAAAACAGGGAACAGACTTACCTGCTTGAATACGGTATTACCTTCGCGGCCTGTAGTACTGTAGATATAAAATGCGTTGCGGCGATCATATACGTTATATACGCTGACGATCCAGGCGCTTTCCCAATTCTTATGTGTCTTACTAAACTTAGCGCTTATGTCTCCACGATGATATGCGGGTGCCCTGTAGCCATTACGCGGGCCGTATAGCTGTACCAGGCCGCCATCCAGTCCCGGTATTACTGCGGTTGGTATTGTTACGGCCTGGCCGGTTCCGTATACCCATTCAGCGCTTAGTTCTATCGTATTATTTACTTTAAATACACCTGCTACTTTAAAATCATGTCGTCTGTCATACTTATACGGAAAACGACTACCATTATTCAGATCAGCGAATTGTCTGTTGGTCCATGATAAGGTATAACCCAACATACCCGTAAACTGCCCCTTCTTCTTTTGGATAAACAACTCACCACCATAACTACGACCTTTACCGATTGTTATCTTGTCTTCCCAGTTGCTGCTGCCGCCGAAGTAGCTTGCGCCTTCTTTATACTCTATTACATTATCCATGGTTTTGTAGTAACCTTCCACACTAACCTCTATGCCTGTTTTGTGTGTATACGCTAGGCCTGCAGCTACTTGCTGCGATTGCTGTACAGGAACCTTCTTTGTAACAGGTACCCATAGGTCTGTTGGCAGTCCAATAGAAGCGTTAGTTAGCAAGTGGATAAACTGGCTCATTTGCACATATGAAGCCTTTGCACTCAGGTCATCTGTTATCAGGTACCGCACAGCTGCTCGTGGCTGAATTGACTTGAAAAATTCACCCCCTACAGTAAATCCGGTAGCATGCACACCAATATTTGTTTTAAGCTTAGAGGTGATGCGTATATCATCCTCTATATACACATCCATTTCATTGGCATTAATATCCTTTGCACCAATAGTGGTATCATAAGTAACAAGAGAAGACGTAATTCTGGAGCTTTGTATTCCCGGTTTGTAAGTATGATTTATGAGCCCTAAGCCAGCCTTTACAAAATGATTTGCGCCCGGTATGAAGTCAAAGTCATACTTCACGGCCTTGTCGTTGATACCCGACGAATAGGACATGGAAAATTCTTCTTTGCTGTTAAATATTGTGCTCTTCTCACGCGCCGAAACTAAGAATTTGTACTGGCTATAATAGGTAGTAAGATTACCAAACAGCTTTTTATTGAACTCATGGTTCCAACGGCCTACACCGGTGATATTACCCCATTTCAGTTGAGAATTAAAACTGGTACTGCTTCCTCCAAACCCCTCTGCATTATTTTCGCTGGCATAAAACTTATCATCGCCCAGATAGCCGCTAAAGTATATATGGTCTTTAGCGCCCAGCTTAAAGTTGACCTTACCATTCAGGTCGTAGAAGTAGTAGCCGGCCTTTACTGGGCCGCGCATAAATGGCGCAGCCAGTACATCTACATAAGTACGGCGACCAGATACCATAAAGGAAGATTTACCTTTTTGTATAGGCCCCTCTAGTGTAAGGCGTGAGGCTATAATGCCTACACCACCTTCGCCATGCAGCTTATTCTTATTCCCTTCCTTCATGTTGATGTCAATCACAGAAGAAAGACGCCCGCCATAGTGCGCCGGGAAGCCTCCTTTTATCACATCTACACTACGGATAGCGTCAGCATTAAAAACACTGAAAAAACCGAATAAGTGGCTGGCATTATACACGGGTACACCATCCAGCAATATCAGGTTTTGGTCAGGGCTACCACCGCGCACATACAGGCCCGATGAGCCCTCGCCACCGGCTTGTACTCCCGGCAGTAGTTGTATAGCCTTCATAATATCTACCTCGCCCAAAAATGCAGGCAGAGATTTGATCGTGGATATGGGAAGGTCGATAGCGCTCATTTGCGTACGGGTTTGTATCGCATCTTTCTGAGCCACTACCACTACTTCCTTCAGGTCTTTGCTCTGCTCGAGTTCTATATCCAGCTTTACATCTTTATTCGCCATCAGGCTGACAGAGAAAGGCTGGAAGCCCAGGAATGATGCTCTTAGCTCTACACTATCTGCCGGAAAGGTCAGCGAATAGAAGCCATAGGTGTTAGTACTGGTACCGATATTCTTTTTGGAAATGTAGACCGTAGCACCCGTAACGCGCTCACCGCTTTTCTTCTCGGTCACATATCCACTGACGGTAACATTCTGTGCATACAATAGCATTGGCAGAAATGCCATGGTTAGTAAGCAGGATATGAATTGGGCTGATCTCATACGCTTCTTTTTCTATCTTATTTATTATAGAAACGTAAGTTTTGATAAAACCCCTATATCAACCCTTAAAATCAGGGATATTTATTACTGCGTCGGTATCCAGAAGAAAAACTGGTGACGGTATACGCCGCCTACCATGCCAAGCCCTCCCTGTACATTACCGTCCATACGTACAGGCGCACTGGTATTAAAACCGCTCACAGGTTCATACTGCTCGTACGATTTTAGAAAATTATAATAATCTTCAGAAACCGACTTCACAGATACGATCGTCCGTTTTGGAGGTTGGTAATACACAAACGAATCGGGATAAGTAACAACCGGAATATAGATATCCGTCTTATACGGATTTACTCTAAACAGGCTGTCCGAAAACAAAATGCGCTTGTTGAGCCTCGAAGCAGTACCGCTCAGCCTATGCTCCGATGCCGGGTCATTAGAGTAGATTGTTTGTCGTGTGTAGAAGTTTGTGTAGTTAGTATCATTAATAATTATCGGAAAAGGAGTGCCGGGATACTCAATTGTCGAAAACTCTACGGTCTGGGCCACCGCTTCGATCACATAGAAATTCCGCTCTCCTTTTTTATCGTCTATACTTATGGATACCTTAAATACTGGAGTAGAGTTATATAGTGTGCTGCTCGTATCTTCTAAAGTAGCTGTAAATGCAGCAGGCATTTTTACGGTAGCAGTAGCTACCCCCATAGTGCTATGCGTACCGCTTACGGTATAGATACGGCCGGAAAAGGCTTGTTGCACCGTCTTATAAGGGATAGAAAATATTAAGGTAGAAAGGTCATCAGGGGTCCCGGAAAGGGGAATATTGTTTGTGCCCTCCGCAACATTGATAAACAGATCTGACGGCAGTTCAAATCTTGTGTCATTGGTAGATAAGGAGAGCGATTGCGCTCCGCGTATGGTAATACTATCGCCCGCCACCAGTTCGCCAAACAACGCAATCTTCTTCTTTTGCCCTGATGAGGGCAGCTTCAAATCTTTGGTGCAGGAAGATGTAAACAACAGCGCTCCAAACAGCATAAAACAAAAGAAATGTACTTGCCTTGACATGATCATTAGAATTTGAGTTTGTAGCTGACAAATGGAATAAATTTTAGGAAACCGTTTCCTGTAAGCTTTATTCCATTCTGAAAATCGTTCTGTATCTGTACATACATGATATTGGTACGGCCGTACGCATTGAACATACCTATCGACCATGTGCGCTCCACTCTCTTTCCTTTTTGCTTATGGAAGTTAAAACCAAGGTCCAGCCTGTGTACCGAGGGTAACCGGTAATTATTTACAGAGCTATAGGTATAGTTGTATAGTGATGGGTAATAGTTGGTGCCGTTCTGGTCAATACCCAAGTTGTTATCAAAGTCGGGGAACAAATGATCCGGTAGTGTGATGGCCTCTCCGGTCATAAATGTCCAGTTGGCGCTTGCATCAAATTGCTTATTCGGCTGATACAGTACTGCCACTTTTACATTGTGCCTGCGGTCGTACCTGAAAGGGAATGCTTTACCTTCATTCAGTTGAGCATACTGGCGCCAGTTCCACGACAGCGTGTAGGCAACCGAAGCGCGTATGGGGCCTATGTGCTCCTTTACGAAAACTTCCATACCATAGCTCCATCCCTTACCCTGGATGATCTTCTCTTTCCAGGATATAGTATTGTCATAGATAAACTTACGTGAGTCGTACATAGGCACATTGAGTATGTCCTTGTAGTAAAAGTCTATTCCATATTCGAGATGGCTCAGCGGTTTTGCCATATACCCTAGTGTACCCAACAGCGATTCCTCCGGCAGTATCGTTTCTGTGCTTGGGAACCATGCCTCGGTATTCCAGTTTATTACATTAGTGCTGCTAAGCACGCTAGTAAGCAATGAGCCATTGATGCAATGCAAAAATTGGGTCATCTGTGTGAAGGAGCCATGTATCGTGTGTTGTCTTGAAGGGGAGAACGATGCATATATGCGCGGCTGCATACTGGCATAGTTCAGGTCTGTATTATACCAGTTAGACCAATGCACTCCCGGACGTATGGTCCACTTGTCGCTCAACTTAATATTATCCTCCAGGTAAAAATCCAGCTCGTTTGATTTGAATGGCTCAACCAGCGTTGTTGCGCCACCCGTATAAGCCGATGCCGACTCTGATACGCTGGGTATGAAGTCTGTCTTGGAATAGTGACCACCCACTTCTATGTGGTGATACCGGTTGAGATACCAATGCGCTTGCAGGCGTAGAGCTGCTTCGTCTATTGAAGAACGCATTTTAAAGGAATAGTTGGTCATCACAGAATCCTCAAATATAATATCCTGAGTACCCTTGCCTGTGTACCTGAACTTACTGTATGTGACGAGTGTATTCAGGAAAAATTTGGGAGAAACGATAGTATTCCACTTTGCCGAAAAGATCGTATTGCCGCTTCTGTTGTTGGTAGTCTGCCCGGTCGCATCCATCCCCAACTGATCGCGCCCCGTATAAAAACTAAGATAAACGCGATTGTTCTTATTTACGATATAGTTGGTCTTGATGTTCAGGTCGTGAAAGTCGATCTTCAGATCGTCTGTAAATGCCCTCCAAAGTCCGTCTATCCAGGTGCGGCGTCCCGACACCATTATTGAGGCCCTATCTTTTATCAGCGGGCCTTCGATATTCAAGCTCGCTTTTAGTAAACCCATATTGAATTGCCCGCCCCAGCGCTGCATATCGCCATCTTTCGTATTCACCTCAATGATAGATGCAGACCTGCCGCTGTAGCGTGCAGGGAAAGCCCCCTTGTGAAAGTCAACCGACTTGATGGCGTCAGCGTTGAAAATAGAGGTAAGCCCAAAGTGATTGGTATAATAAAGCGGCACACCATCCAGCAGGTGCATGTTCTGTCCCGGTTCACCACCGCGTACATATACCGCGTTGCTACCCTCCATGCCCGACTGTACACCTGCCTCGTTTTGCAATGCTCTCATCACATCCGACTCGCCCAGCAGCATTGGCTTTTTATCAATGTCGTCGAAAGTAAGTTGTGTATGCCCAGGCAACATTCCTTTCTCAGTAGTTATCTTAACTTCAGACAGGCTGCTTTGCGACTTTAATTGCAAGTCCATTCGCTTATCACCGTCCAGTGTCAGTTGGAATGTGTCCGTCTTATATCCTATATAGGAACAGACCATGGTATATTTCCCTTCGGGTAGGGTAAGGCTATAAAATCCGTAGTTGTTGGTAGCCGTACCTGCCTGTATACCCGGCACAAAAACCACCGCACCCAGTAGCACTTCTTTACTACTCTCTTCCTTTACATAGCCATTCACAGTAAAGGTAGAATTCCGGATAAGCTTTCGGGCTTCTGCAGCTGGTATCAGCAATATCCGCTCTTTTTGTGCTACGATGCCTACCTTCTGTTTATCCAGAATTGTGTTAAGGACTTCCTGTACTGTGTATGGCCTGTTTTGAAGTTGTACCTGTCGGTCAGCATTTACAACATTAGAGCTAAAAGACAGGTTTACACCAGCACGTTGCTGAATGTCATCCAGGAAAGCGCCGATCGTCCCGTTTTGGAATGACGGCTGATATGGCAGTGCCAATAACGACTTTTCCTGGGCATGCACACAAAGGTGGCCCAGGAAAACCAGTACAAGTACTACCCACTTCTTCATCTCTGAAATTTACTATTTCAGATTGATGGTGAAACTATCTCCTTCCTGCATCAAGCGCAAACCTGAGTATGCACATATCTCACTAAGTATCTTCTCAACAGAATCAGAGCTTTGGTAGGTACCATTCGCATCCAAACCTGTAACATCAGGAATATTCGATCTTATTTCAACGTTATACAAATCGCTCAATTGTTTTAGTGCAACCAATAACGGTGTTCCGTCAAACTTTATGGTGCCGGTCCGCCAGAAAAAATAATTGCCTGCACTTACCAGCTCTTCTTTCAGTTCTCCGTTTTTCAAAGAACCCTTCTCGCCCGGCGTAAGTATTAGTGCCTGGCTGGCATCTTTACTCATCGACATTTTAACCTTACCGGTAGCTACTACCACGCTGGCCATCTGTTCATCTGCCTTTACATCGAACGATGTACCTAGTACCTGCACGGTGGCCGATTGCGCATCTATAACGAAAGGTTGCTTTTCATTACGCGTCACATCAAAGAATGCCTGCCCCTCCAGCTCTACATGGCGCTCATTGGCTGCAAATACCTCGGGGTATCTGAGCTTGCTGCCTTCTCTCAGCGTTATATGAGAATTATCCGGAAGGACAACCTCTTTGTTTCCATTTTCAGCCATCGCAACGATCATATCAGGGCCTGAAACCTGTTTGAAAACGAAAAGCCCGATGAGCACAGCTGCCGCCGCCGCCAGGCTCAATTTAGCCCAGGATGGAAATGCTATAGTTTTCGTTTGCCTTGGCTCCTTCTTTAAATGCTCTTGCTGTGCCGGAATATCTACTGTTCTTGCTGCTACCCGCTCCCATGCTGCGCTTGTATTAAACGCCGGCTGCTGCAGTACTTCATCCGTTTGCCTCCAAACCCCGGTCAGCTCCTCGTACTCTGCAGCATTCGCCTCATCGGCAGCCAGCCAGGCCTGCAGCTCTTTTTTCTCTGCATCTGTGGCCTCGCCGCTCAGCGTTTTGGCAATGGTTATATATATCTGTTCACTCATTGTTATACTATCCCCTTTTTAAAAAACGTTTATTGATTGCAAAACCCCTATTCCTTCTACACAATTTTTAACCGCCAGTACAAGAAACAGCAATACTGGCTGGCTAAGGGCCAATTCCCTCACTATCTTTATAGCCTTACCCATTTGATTTTCAATGGTTTTTACGGAAATACCTAATGTTTCAGCTGCTTGTTTGTAGCTCATTCCCTGCATTTTTATCAGCAGGAAAACTTCTTTGCACTTCGGCGGCAGCTGGTTTAGCGCTTCCCGTATCTTCCTGGCCTGTTCATTTGCCATCTCATAGTGCTGAGTAGTGGTAATGAATGGCTCGGGATCAGGTTCCGGCGTCGTATCAGTAAAATGCACCTGCTGCGTTTTTTGTTTGCGCAGTGCCGAGATGCAGTTATTCCGTACAGCTGTTATCAAATAGAACTTGATCTCATTCGAGGCGATCAGTTCTTTTTTTTGCTCCCATATTTTAATAAAAGTGTCCTGTACGATGTCTTCCGCAAGATTTTCATCTTGCATATACGTAAGCGCATACCTGCACAGGTTATTATACTCCCGGTTGAAAAGGTCCTTAAAAGCTGCCTCTGTAGCGGCGGGCTGCCCCATATTATATTGACTTTGAATGCAAAATTAGTGTATTAAAACTGCTATTTGAAAAAACTGCAAAGGCAAGCGGACTGATGTTGACCTGATTTTTCCCATGCTGCTTTTATACATAACGTAATATGTGCTTTTTACCCCTATGCAGTAAAAATTCTTGGCTGATAATAACGGCAAAACTATTTTTATGAGCCGAAAAGGTAGTTATGAGTAATCTAACTGCCATTTTTTAAACGGGGGAAAGTTGTAATTAAAACAAAATTTAAAAAACTTAGATAACTATCCATTACGATGAGGGACCTCGTATTGCGGCTGAAGATGTATCTCGACTACAAGAATCTTGGTATAATTGATCTCTCTGTTATTTTGGGTTACAACTCTCCTCAAAAACTATATCGTCTTTTTAATACCGAAAATGCAAGCCCCAGCTGCCAGATCATTGAGGATATTGCTGATAAATTCCATGATATAAATTTGAATTGGCTGTTCTCCGGTCGTGGCCACATGCTAACCAATATGCAGGATGACGGCGGCTTCAAAGACAAATACTACAAATGTCTCGAAGAAAAAGAACAGCTTTATTTACAGTTGTTGAGGGAGTCGGGCCTCGATACAAAGTAGCCTAAAATAAATCTATTCTATTAAAACAAGTTTTAAATTTGTTTTAGTTTTTTTGCGACGTTCCTGCCCGTCCTTACACAAATAAGTTTGCATATGAAAAAATCAAGCGAACTTTATATTTATGAGATTCCAGGAGTGATGCGGCAATGAAAACTTCCATTAAAATAGCGCTGGCTGACGATCATACCTTATTCAGGAAGGCGTTGGCAGAGATGATAGGATCGATGGATTCTTTTGAGGTGCTGTTTGATGCGGCGGACGGAGGCGAAATGATTTTGAGGCTCAGAGAGTCTACTATACTCCCCGACATCTGCATCCTCGACCTTGGGATGCCCAAAATGGATGGTTATGATACCTTGAAATACATCCGCAAGAACTGGCCTGATATCAAGGTACTTGTTATCTCTATCTACAAGAATGAATTTACCATACTTAAGGTATTTAAGGCAGGCGCTAACGGCTACATGACGAAGGATGCAGACCCGCAGGAGTTAAAAAAAGCGTTGCTTAGCATCCATTATACCGGCTATTTCGATAATACACATACCGTTTGCAGGAGCAGGGATACCGACGCGCGTAGCAAACTAATGATCACCGACGGTGAGTCGGAATTTCTCCGCCTCTGCTGCACCGATCTTACCTATCAACAGATAGCCGAATACATGAACGTAAGTATACACACTGTAGAAGGATACAGAGACGTCATGTATCAAAAACTAAAAGTGAACAGCCGGATAGGGCTTGCCATCCAGGCATTGCTGAAGGGAATTATTACCGTACAGGAATAATCGGGACATCCGAATAAAATTTTTTTCTAAAGAGGAATAGGGGTATCTCTGTTTTGAGTTGTCAGTTAATAAATGGCAATCGTTGACAGAAGCACTTATCTTTGGCCCCGGATATCCAACCATTAAGATGGCAAATGAACCGGGCGGCACTTATACGTTAAGCGCCGACAGTACAATTGTATTTGAACAGACCTTTAAGAGTCACTTCAAGGCATTACATGCCTATGCCTGCACCATACTGAAAGACGAAGCTACTGCCGAGGAGATGGTGCAAAACGTATTCTACAAGCTTTGGGAGAAAAAGGAACAAGTGACGGTGCAACAGTCGCTTTCGGCTTACCTATATAGGTCTGTATACTACGAATGCCTGAACTATATAAAGCATACGAAAGTAAAATCGGCATATCAGTCGCATGCCACTTACCATACCAGCGAGTTGCAGCAAGCATCTGATTCGGCCAGTCTGCGCCAGTTGCAGGAGAAAATCGACGAGGCACTACGCGATCTGCCGGAGCAGTGCCGCACCATATTCCAGATGAGCCGCTTTGAGGAGCTAAAGTATCGCGAGATAGCAAATAGGCTCGGGCTATCGGTGAAGACAGTTGAGAACCAAATGGGAAAGGCATTGCGTATACTCCGTGAAAAGCTTGCTGACTTTCTACCTGCCCTTATATTCTTATTGCTTAATCTCTAAAAGACACCACAACGTGAAAAAGAACAATAGTCAAGGGAACGACGAGCTGCTGGTGAAATACCTGTTAGGAGAGGCAACAGCAGAAGAACAAACCGAAGTGCAGGCATGGATCAACTACAGCGTTGAAAACAAAAAATACTTTGAGCATTTTGAGCTGATATGGGCCCAGAGTAAAAAGCTGGAGGCTGCCAGTAACATAAATGAGGACGAAGCCTGGGAACGTTTTAAACAACGCACCCGCCAGCCACATACTGCCCCGAAGACAATACCATTGCCGCCACCACAGAAGAATATGAGTTGGATGCGTGTAGCAGCAGCCATTGTATTACTAGCAGGTATGGCGGGCCTGCTCTATTACTTCATTGGCAATGGCACGCCTGCTATGATTGCATTGCGGTCGGAGAGCGGCACTTTGGTACAAACCCTGCCGGATGGCTCTGTTGTTACGCTCAATAAGGCATCTGTGCTTACGTACCCGGAATCATTTGACGGGGATAACAGAAAAGTGACACTGGAAGGTGAGGCATTCTTTAATGTAACGCCGAATAAAAGCAAACCTTTTATTGTGCAGGTGGATGATGTAAATGTGAGGGTAGTGGGGACTTCTTTTAACATCAAAGGCTCTGACGAAAAAACAGAGGTCATAGTAGAAACAGGCGTTGTAGAAGTGGCAAAGAAAGACTTTGGGGTAAAACTGAGCCGACATGAAAAAGCTACCGTACTGAAAAACCAAGACCAGCCTATTAAACAAACCAGTGATGACGAATTATATAACTACTACCGCACAAAAGAGTTTGTTTGCAACGGCACGCCGCTCTGGAGACTGGCCGATGTGCTGAGCGAAGCGTATGGTGTACATATAAAGGTGTCGGACAGAGTAAAGAACCTGCCGATCACCACTACCTTCAGCAACGAATCTCTGGATATGATATTGAGCATAATAGGAGAGACGTATAATAACGTGAGCATAAGCAGAGAGGGGTCGGATATTTTCATAAAGTAGTTATAACCTCTAACCATGTTTCGCTTTAACAAGCTTCTGTTAGTTATCATTTTTGCTTTGTTCTCACATATAGCAGTTGCCCAGCAATTGCTGAATAAAATAGTGGCGATACAAGCCAATAAAAAACCTGTAAAGGAAGTCCTCAAATCCATAGGAAAAGAAGGCAATTTCTATTTCTCCTACAATAGCAATATCATCCGCGAAGACAGCCTGGTAACTATAAATTCGAATAACAAAACGGTAAGACAGCTGTTAGATCTACTGTTTGATGGCAGTATAGAATACAAAGAGAAGGATAACTACATTATCCTGCAACGCTCGCCCGGCTACTGGTATATCAGCGGATATATAGTAGATGAAACCACCGGTGAACGGATAGAGAATGCCAGCGTATATGAAAAGAACCAGCTGGTAGCCTCACTCACCAATGCCCAGGGCTATTTCAAGCTGAAGCTAAAAGACCGCATGCAGCCTGCTACCCTTAGTATCAGCAAAGCATGGTACAGCGATACTTCGCTATCTGTAAAGCCGGGTGCCGAGCAAGAGCTGACATTATCCATAGCTCCCAAGTCCTTTGCACTCGATTCCATAGTAATTAGCCCACATTCGGGCGTAGAAGACACCTGGCTTGGAAAGTTCTTCTTGTCAGGAAAGCAAAAAATGCAAAGCCTGAACATCAATAAGTTCTTTGTAGAGATGCCCTACCAGGCATCTGTATTGCCCGGCATTGGCACACATGGCAAGATGGGCGGACAGGTGACGAATAAAATATCCTTCAACATATTTGGCGGCTATGCAGCGGGTGTGGAGGGTGTAGAGGTAGGGGGGCTATTTAATATTGTAAAAAATGAGGCTAAGTATACGCAGATAGCAGGCTTGTTCAACGTAACTGGAGGTAGGGTAACGGGTGCTCAGATAGCCGGGTTGTACAATCATGTTCTGGATTCGATGGACGGCGTACAGGTTGCTGGTCTAAGCAATATGCTGTTGGGAAGCGCATATGGCGCACAAATAGCAGGGCTGTACAACCATGTGCAATATGATGTGGATGGAACACAGATAGCAGGCCTTACCAACTATACGCGGTTAAAAACCGATGGAGCGCAGATAGCTGGGCTTACGAACTATACAGGTGGCGACGCCGATGGAGTGCAGATAGGCGGGCTGGCCAACCTCGGCGCAAGGAATGTGGATGGTACGCAAATAGCAGGACTAGGTAATATTGCAGGAAAGGAGATGAATGGCGTGCAGATAGCGGGGCTATTCAACTATGCACGAAAACTGGATGGCGTACAAATAGGCATCATCAATATAGCCGATACCTCATCAGGCTACAGCATAGGCATCCTAAACCTTGTAAGAAAAGGTTATCATAAGCTTTCTTACTCCATCAATGAGCTTACCAGGTACAATGCCACATTCAAAGCTGGCAATAAGAAACTGTATAGCATTCTGCTGGGTGGCTGGAATGGTGACGGAGCCAACAAAGTAGTAACATGGGGGTACGGAATGGGCACAGAAGTTTCACTCACAAAACATCTTTCCATCAATCCTGAACTGACTGCACAGTATCTTTTTCTCGGCGAGTGGAACGTGAATAATCTAATGAAATTGCAAGCTGACCTTACTTATCATATCACTCCCTACTTAGCCATTTACGCAGGCCCCTCTATATCGCTATATGTAGCCGAATCTACCATTGCCGCGGAGGGTTTCCGTACCCAAATACCGGGTAATGGTGTACGGAGTCTTTACCGCGATGAGACCACTGCATCTTGGATAGGCGGGCATGTAGGCATCAGCATCTTCTAAAGTTTTGTTGCGGATACAATAGGGGTAGTTCTCTTTTCTGTTGTCGTATTTCAAACAACAGAAAAAAATGAAAACGTTACTTAGTACAATCGCACTCATACTTACTACTCTTAGTTCCACTTTCGCACAAGAACTTAGAAGTCCATTACATATCGGCTTCATCTTCCCCATCAGCAGCAATGGTGTAATGGCCAAGGACTATACCAACGATGTATCGCTACATGTGATAGCGGGCATGTCAAAATCGGAAAAAGCATTTTGCGCATCAGGCATAGCCAATATGATAATGGAAGATGCCGAGGGTATGCAGGCAGCAGGCTTTGCCAACTTCATTCATGACAGTGCAAGAGGTGCACAACTGGCCGGCTTTATGAACTACGTAAACAACCATGCAGAAGGTGTACAGGCAGCAGGCTTCATGAACCTTACGGGCAGCGCTGAAGGAGCGCAGCTGGCAGGTTTTGGAAATATCTCCATAAGACAGGCAGATGGTGCGCAACTGGCGGGGTTCATTAATATAGCCGAGCGTACAGACATGCAAGGCGCTGGCTTCATCAATATAGCCGAGCAGGTAAAGGGACCACAACTGGCAGGCTTCGCCAATATAGGCGAAAAAGTAGAAGGCGCGCAGGCAGCAGGTTTTATAAACGTAGCAGGCGAAACACCGGTACAGGCAGCGGGCTTTGCCAACGTAGCTATTGAAGCAAATACGCAGATAGCAGGCTTTGTAAATGTAGCCGGCAAAGTAAAAGGAGCACAGATAGCGGGCTTTATGAACATTGCGGATAGCTGCGAATACCCCATAGGCCTCATCAACATCATTCGCAATGGCGAAAAGCATATGGGTGTGACTGTAGATGAAAGCATGACGACGATAGCAGCTTTGCGCTCGGGCAGCCGCAGGCTATATGGCATCATAGGTGCGGGTTATAACTTCAGATACAGTGGCAACACACTCTACGCTTTAGAAGCTGGTTTTGGTGCGCACCTGCCTATTTCAAAAAACTTCAGACTGAACCTTGAAGCCAGCTGCACAGGCCTTAGCGACATGTGGAACTATGCCAACATGAAGTCTACCCTACGTGTACTACCTGCTATAAAGCTGGGTAGTAATGTTGAAATATTTGCCGGCCCTACCATCAATATGATGATCTATGACAATAGCTATAGTGGCGAAGACATCGTACCCAGCTACCTGTGGAGCGACTGGAGCAAAGGAAATTTCTATGGCTTTTACGTAGGTGGTGTAGCAGGTGTGCAACTTAAATTCTAGTTCCTAAAAAAATCTTTCAGCCCATATAGGGGTAATAGCAAATAAAGCTGTCCTATTTCAAACTGATACAAAATCTTCTTATGAAGCAGATAAATAAATTCCTGATCCTCGCAGCTTCTGCAATGGCAATAGAGACCACAGCCGTGGCACAGGAAAAAGAAAACACACAAACCGCAGTAACTACTGCGCAAAGCAAACTATCGCAAAAAGTACATGGCCGTGTTTTGGATGCAGCATCCAAGCAACCGATGCCGGGCGTCGTTGTCATATTACTCTCCAACAACCAGGTCAATGCCACTACAGATGATGATGGTTATTTTATCCTTAACAATGTCCCCGTAGGTCGCCAGTCGTTCCAGTTCAGCTTTATGGGTTACGAAACCTACACTGCGCCCGAAGCAATGGTAATAACAGGGAAAGAACTGGAGCTGAACATAGCCATGAATGAAAGCCTGAAACAGCTGAAAGAAGTAACTGTAAGCGCGGGTAAAGACCGGATAAAACCGATGAACGAATTTGCAGCAGTAAGCGCGCGATCCTTCTCGGTAGATGAAGCACGCAGATATGCAGCTTCTTTCGCTGACCCTGCCCGTATGGCGCAGAACTTCCCCGGCGTATCTAACAGCGGCGATATGGATAACAGCATCGTTGTTCGCGGCAACTCACCTAAAGGTGTACTGTGGCGCCTGGAGGGTATTGAGATACCCAACCCGAATCACTTTAGCTCACTGGGCGCTACTGGCGGCGCTATCAGTATGCTGAATGCGAACGTACTGGGTAACTCTGATTTTTATACAGGAGCCTTTGCACCAGAGATAGGTAACGCTACAGCAGGTGCATTTGATCTCAATTTCCGCAATGGCAATACCGAGCGCTACGAGCATACGGTGCAAATAGGTACCATAGGCGCGGAGATAGCAACCGAAGGGCCCTTCAAAAAAGGGAAGAAGGCATCTTACCTTTTCAACTACCGTTACTCTACACTTGACCTGATAGAAAGTTTTATGGACCTTGGCGGTACCGTGCCTGACTATCAGGATATGTCTTTCAAAATAAATCTGCCGACAGAAAAAGCAGGAACATTCTCAGCGTTTGGTATCGGTGGTTATAACAGAGCCTATCAAAATGCACCTGCTGATAGCTCAAAATGGAATGATGATACGGAGAATGTCTCTTTCGACAGCAGGGGCAAAATGGGCACCGTAGGTATATCGCATCAATATTTCATACACAAAGATGCTTACCTGAAAACGATCATATCCGGATCTTACGATCAGCACACCGAGCAGTCGGACACACTCAACCCGGCCGAAGGATATCATAAAGTACCCACCAGCAATACAAGGTCTTCGAATACCGCTTATCGTGCTTCGGTACTCTATAACCAGAAGCTGAATGCGCGGCATACATTCCGCACCGGGGTTATTGCACAGCACCTGGCTTACGACATGAATAATAAACTATACATCTCTTCTGAAAAGCAATGGAAGGATATATTGACCGGCGATGGCAGCACACAGTTCTACCAGGCATACCTGCAGTGGCGTGCGCGTGTAACGGAAAAGGTAACCGTAGTAGGTGGTGTGCATGGTGCTTACTTGGCATTGAACCAGAAGTACGCGATAGAGCCAAGAGCTTCTGTAACCTATGCCCCTAATAAGAATAAATTCACCTTGTCGGCTGGACTGCATAGTAAGCCTGAGCACATCTCAACCTACTATTTTGAGAATATAAAAGACGGCGAAACCCGCAAGTATCCAAATAAGGACCTGGACATGCTGCGTGCACTGCATACCGTAGCGGGCTACGAAACCACACTGCCGCTGAAGATGCGCCTGAAAGCAGAAGTGTACTATCAAAGGCACTACAATATACCTGTAGAAGCAGATAGCAACAAAAGCTTCTCGCTGCTGAATGCAAACGATATGTATTCTCTGCTATCGACAAACAAGCCACTGGTAAGCCAGGGTACCGGTGACAATTATGGTGTTGATCTGAGCCTGGAGCGCCCATTTGCTAACAACTATTATGTACTGGCAAGCGGTTCGGTTTACAAGGCTACCTATACCGACTATGCAGGCAGAACATACAATTCACAGTTCAATCGTGGCTATCAAGTAAACCTGATAGGTGGTAAGGAATTCCCACTGACTGCCAGCGGCCGTAAGATCATCGGCCTGAACGGTAAAGTATTATTCAGCGGTGGCTTACGCGAGTCTGTTATCGATATCAATAAATCAATGGCAAACGGTAAGACCGAATTTGTAGCCGACAAATACTTTACCAAACAGACACCTGCGTACTTCCGTACGGATGCCAGCGTGTACTACAAGATCAACAACAAAAAAGCCACACACACCATCCAGCTTGATATACAAAATGTAACAAACCGCAGCAATTACTATTTCTCTTACTTCGATGCAGATGCTGGAAAAGTAAAAACAGTATATCAGCTGGGTATGTTACCTAATCTGAGCTACCGTATAGATTTCCACTGGTAATTAAACCAACAATAAAGAGAGAGCAGGAGCGTATAGTTACGCTCCTCTTTTTATTGAGCGCATGTTTCAAATATTGACAGCTTTAAGTGCTCCATTATCCAGTATATAGTCTCTATCGGCTAGTTGCTGCACGTACTGGTGTTGATGATCTGTTATAAGTAGGCCTTTCTTCTTCCGTTCTTCAGATATGATGCGTTGAAAGGTTTCGATATGTACTGGAGCTATAAAGGTGAATGGCTCATCTAGTAGCACAAATTGGTATTGCCCTGTCAGGATGAGATAAAACTCTATAAGCCTGGCCTGTCCGCTGCTAAGCTGGCCCAACTTCATGCTGTATTTCCATGCTTCATCCGGAAAGCGATTGAAAAAATCATCTGGATGATTGCCGTAGTCGATAAACAACCGTTTGATATTTGTGCTTTCAGGCATGAAGGGGAACTGTGGCAAATACCCCATAAGTCCTGGCCGCAAATATGGCCTGGTGATTTTCTTCCCGTCGATGCTTACAAATATTTGCTGCGGCGTATGTGTGCCAAAGATGCTTTTAAACAGCATACTCTTGCCACATCCATTCCTCCCGTATATGCCAATCACTTCTCCGGTTTTACATTCGAGATACAAATCTGTCACGAGATTTCTATCTCCTACGCTTATCTGCACGCTATCTACTATAAGCTTAGGCACTTCGAAAAGCATTGGCGACGCAAACAACGACAAAGAACAGAAGCAGATCATACGCCAGGTAGACACCCAATAACTTCCTTACAGAAATATGTAGATTGTAGTAATGATACATCTGCTTACCGTCGTAATGGTAAAGAAAGTACAAAGTAATAACAGAGATTATCGCCTTCAACGGCAACCACGCCAAAAGCGGAGCGAGGCCATACTGTAGCGCACCATATATGAAGCAACAGCTTACCGTCAGTGATGCGAAGCTGTGACGTATATAAAAGCGTGTGCAATGGAATAATTGCCTTAGCCGAGTCATAGGTACATTATAACTGATTCCACACTGTTTTTATTTTGTCCGAGGTTAATTATTGCTGTATTGTTTTCCCGTAAATTGAACTCAAACACGTAAAACATGCCCCATGATACCACGAAAAAGGTATTGATCATAAACGGTTCCATTCGCGGCAAGGAAGGTAATTCTGGCAAGATCGTATCGCAGGCTTTGGGCTATCTTAATGAACAGGCGAATATGACTGCTGGCGTCCTCACGCTTACCAACAATATGCCTGCTATCGAAGATGTCTGCTCAACGCTTACGCAGTACCACGGTTTCTTTATTGTTACCGGCAACTATTGGAATAGCTTTGGCTCGCCACTTCAGCGTTTTGTAGAAGTAATGACCGCATACGAACATACCCCTAGCTTCTTTGGCAAGCCATTAGCCTGCGCTGTATCTATGGATTCTGTTGGCGGTATGGAGGTAGCATCAAGGGTGCATTCGGTATTCTCCGGGTTAGGTTGCTGGAGTCCGCCGTGTGCTACAATCGTTCTTTCTAGGGTTGCCTCCGAAGCCATTGCAGCCAGCAAAGGAAAGGACAATGACCCTAATGATGACGTATGGAGTATGGCTGATCTGAAAATCGTATTACAGAACCTTGTTGCGACTACACAAGTAAAAGTCGATTGGCAAAGCTGGCCGCACGTAAAGCTTAAGAGTGAAGGACCATGGCCACATTCGGGCATACTGGATATGGATTCTCCAAAATTCTTGTAAAACGGCTATCCATCAGGAAATTCTCTTCTAAAAACCGTATTCCACTTTTGCTGTCCTTCTTCATTCAGGCCATGGTTGCTTTCATCGTCGTATAGCTGTTGTATGTCAACATACTTCTGGAATACATCATCAAATTTCCGCTTCACCTTCTGCTCATAGTCGTACTTATAAAGCACGAGCGCTGCAAAACGGAATTTTAGATCCCTGCCACAGAGCTTTGCTATATCATAGTGGCCTTGCTCATGTTTTAGCAGCGCCTCATTAATACCCTTTCCTTGTTTCACCCAGCTGCGGCTGGTATCAAATATTACATGTATGCGAAAGTTGCAACTTACTGTATCGCCATGCATAGTTGTATCTTCTATCCAGTAATGCACACGCCAGTAAGTGTGCGCCAGTGAATTGTTGGTCGGATCAGGGATACCTGCAAAGTCGCTCCAGGCCAGCGTGCGGCTTTCTTCTTTTCTGCCAATGATATGATGCTGAGCCTTGCAGCAATTAAAAACAGAAAACAACAATATGCAGACTGCAACCAACCCTTTCATAACGATGGCTGCAAAATTAGGACAACTGTTACTAACCAATCATAAAACGCCACGATAAAGGCCGGGGGTTAGCCAAAGGGGGATTTATTATGAATACAAGCCTTTCACGCAATTAGGGGGATAGCCGCTACCCCGCAATGATAGAGTTTTGGGTTATTACATCATCTAAAACTCAAAGCGTATGAAAACGATCTTTACAATTGCGCTGATTGCTGCAGGCTACTGCTCTTTTGCCCAGGGCGAAATGTACCGGCTAAACACAAGCAATTATTTATACTCAGAATTCTATGACGGAACTCCGTTTCTAACCGGGCCAAACAAGTATGTCGACACCATCAGATTACCTTTCAAAGTAGCGGTAGCAGGCGTAACTGATAATATGTTGTATGTGACTGTCCGGGGCAGCGTTAGCACCACAAGTTCCAATATAGCCGATAAGCAATCGCACCTGGAGTCTTTTGGCACTGAGCATTCAAATGGAACATATAGCTACCAGATATCAGGCCAAAGTGGTAATAGAATTGTAAAGCTGCAATATAGAAACGTGAAATTCGACCACGACATGAGCGGCGCCGACTACGCAAACTATCAGGTATGGCTATATGAGAGCGACAAAACTATGGAGATAAGATTTGGGAAGAGCAGCGTTATGAATGAGGAATGGAGTTATTATCATAACGCCGGCGGTCCAGCCATAGGCATGAAAAATCTATGGCTTAAGGGTGCCTGCTCATCACCGGTAGCCGATACCAGTTCTGAAACAAGACTTACCGGAACTCCTGAAAATGGACAAATTTTCCAATTCTTCTACAAGCCTGTAGGTATTGGCGACGTTGCTGTAACCAAACCCGAAGTAAGTGTTTATCCTAACCCGGTGACAGACCGACTATTTATTAAAACAACCGAAAAGACTGATATAGTGCTGACCGATATAAGTGGCCGCATCCTGCTGCAAACACAAATGGTTGATGGCAGTTTGGACGTCAGGCATCTAATGCCAGGCATATATCTGCTGCACATCAACGACCAGGTGTTTAAAATATTTAAATAACGTAGAGCTACCTATCTACCCTATCAAAAAAGAAAAAGCGGATGGTTTGTACCATCCGCTTTCCTTTTTCTTATTCACTGCTATTATTCGGGCTGCGCTGCAGACTCCTCTTTCTTAGCAGGATGATCGATCGTGAACACGATCCTTTTTTCTTCTTCATTGTAGTCAGCTTTTACTGTATCACCTTCTTTAATGCGGTGGTTCAGTATCTCTTCCGCCAGCGGGTCTTCTAGGTACTTCTGGATGGCACGGTGTAACGGACGGGCACCAAATTGCTGATCATAGCCTTTTTCTGCTATAAACTTCTTGGCAGTCTCGCTGAGTTCCAGCGTAAAGCCAAGTGTATTCAAGCGCTTCAACACATCTTTCATGATGATGTCGATGATCTGGCCAATATGCGATTCATCAAGCGAGTTGAAGATGATCACATCATCTATACGGTTAAGGAACTCCGGTGCAAAAGTGCGTTTCAGCGCTTTTTCTATTACACCACGGCTCAGTTCTTCCGCATTCTCCGTTTTAGTAGCAGTGCTAAAGCCTACACCTGTACCGAAGTCTTTCAACTGGCGAACACCGATGTTCGATGTCATAATGATCAACGTATTCTTGAAGTCAACCTTGCGGCCAAGGCCATCGGTAAGCTGTCCATCGTCCAATACTTGCAGCAGGATGTTGAAGATATCCGGGTGTGCTTTCTCTATTTCATCCAGCAGCACTACCGAGTATGGCTTACGGCGTACTTTTTCAGTAAGCTGTCCACCTTCTTCGTAACCAACATATCCGGGAGGCGCTCCTATCAGGCGGCTGAGCGAGAATTTTTCCATGTACTCACTCATATCCACACGTATCAGCGCTTCTTCACTATCAAACATATAGCGGGCAAGCGCGCGGGCAAGCTCTGTTTTACCAACACCTGTCGGGCCCAGGAAGATAAAAGAACCAATTGGCTTCTTCGGATCTTTAAGACCTACACGGTTACGCTGGATGGCTTTCACCACTTTTAATATCGCTTCGTCCTGTCCTATCACTGCACCTTTCAGGTCATCGCCCATGCGGCGTAGTTTAGCGCTTTCCGCTTCTACCATACGCATTACCGGTATACCCGTCATCATGCTGATCACTTCGGCAATATGCTCTTCGTGTATCGGGTAGCGTTTGTGTTTCGCTTCTTCTTCCCACTCGGCTTTAGCCCTGTCCAGTTCTTCGCCCAGGCGTTTTTCTTTGTCGCGCAGCGCCGCAGCTTCTTCAAAACGCTGGCTTTTTACAACTTTATTTTTCTCCTGCTTGATGTCCTCGATCTTTTTCTCAAGGTCAAGGATGTTCTGCGGAACATTGATGTTCTTCAGATGTACGCGTGCACCCACCTCGTCCATTACGTCTATTGCCTTGTCCGGCAGCAGACGGTCAGTCATGTAGCGATCGCTCAGCTTCACACAGGCGTCAATTGCTTCCTGGTTGTAGGTTACGTTGTGGAACTCTTCGTACTTAGAACGTATGTTGTTCAGTATTATGATAGTTTCGTCCACGCTAGGCGGTTCTACTAGCACTTTCTGGAAACGACGATCAAGTGCGCCATCTTTCTCGATGTACATACGGTACTCATCCAGCGTAGATGCTCCGATGCATTGGAGGTCTCCACGGGCGAGTGCCGGCTTAAAGATATTGGAAGCATCCAGCGAACCAGAAGCGCCACCCGCACCTACTATGGTATGTATCTCATCGATGAACAGGATCACGTCGCGGTTTTTCTCCAGCTCGTTCATGATCGCTTTCATGCGCTCTTCAAACTGGCCACGGTATTTAGTACCTGCAACCAGCGCTGCAAGGTCGAGGCTGATGACACGTTTGTCGAACAACACGCGCGAAACTTTGCGCTGTACGATACGAAGCGCGAGGCCTTCAACGATGGCTGTTTTACCAACGCCCGGCTCACCTATCAGTATCGGATTATTTTTCTTACGACGCGAAAGTATTTGAGACACACGCTCTATTTCTTCTTCGCGGCCAACAATGGGGTCTAAATTCCCCATTTCGGCGAGCTTGGTTATATCGCGTCCGAAGTTGTCAAGTACCGGTGTTTTAGACTTCGCATTGCCAGTTTGGCGACGCTGCTGAAACTGACGGCGTTCGTCATCTTCTTCAAATTCTTCCGAACCCTGATCGTTATAATCAGCTCTTGGGCTTTCACCCTGAAGAATGCTCAGTTCATTCTTAAAGCGCTCATAATCAACATCATACTGATGCAGTATCTGAGTAGCTACATTTTCTTTGTTTTTCAGGATAGACAGCATCAGGTGCTCTGTCTCTACAGTAGAGCTGCGGAGTGCTTTCGCCTCCAGCACAGTGATGCGTATCACCTTCTCGGCCTGTTTTGTAAGCGGCAGGCTGTTGATGTTTGCCAGCGGCCTGTTGCCCTTGTCTTTGATAGCTGTTTCCAGTTCTTTTCGCAGGTCAAATAAGTCTACCTGCATCGACTGGAGTACGCGTACGGCAAGGCCATCGCCCTCGCGTATCAGGCCAAGCAGCAGGTGCTCGGTACCTATGAAATCATTACCCAGCCGAAGAGCCTCTTCGCGGCTGTAGGAAATGATCTCCTTAACTTTTGGTGAGAAATTAGAATCCATTAGTTAGTCCTTAGTTTTGATAAATAAAGTTAACGATAAAGGGAGTAAATCAGTATTGGGTTTTACTATGCCTGCATACTTTACTTAACCTTCTGCCTGTAGTCCTTTCTAACAATATACGAAAGAAAATGCGGGAAGATGTGTTAATTTTAGCGTCTCAATTATAGCTTTTTCTCAACCGGAAAACTACCTTGACTAAATGGAATTCAAAATTGATACCAAGCCTTCATATTCACATATTACACCTGTTACAAACCACTTGAATGCTAATTTGACAGCAGCCCTCCACCAGAAATGTCGGGAGCTTGCCGAAAGCGGCAGTACCAACTACATTATTGACTTACACAACTGCCTCGATGCAGACAATGCGTCATTTGAAGACTTAGCCGGCCTCCATGAGCATTGCTATACTAATGAGCAGTCGCTCGTGTTCACTGCCGTTAACGATGCTGTGATGAAAGAACTGAAGGCAGCAGAACTGGATACGGTCATTAATATTGCACCTACTACCATAGAGGCAATAGACATAGTGAGTATGGAAATACTGGAGCGTGACCTATTTAAAGAAGACGAACCTTAAAGCCCGGGAAATTTTTTCACAAGGTTAATGGGCATAAGCCCGGATGAAATGAAAGTAACCATCCTAGGAAATAACTCAGCACTGCCGGCCTTTGCCCGTCACCCTACATCACAGGTAGTATCTGTGTATGGCGACCTGCTGATGATAGACTGCGGTGAAGGCGCGCAGATACAAATGCAGCGGTACGGACTTAAGTGGCGCAGGTTGCAGCATATATTCATCAGCCATATGCACGGCGACCATTATTTCGGGCTGCCGGGCCTTATCAATAGCATGAGTCTTTTGGGGCGCACATTACCACTCCATTTGTACGGGCCAGCCTCGCTTGAGGGAATATTAAAGGAGATATTGAGTGTAGCTGATACAGTATTGGCTTACCCATTTCATTTCTATCCCTTGCCCGAAGGTGATGCCGTACTCGTTGACAATGAGTCATTTAAAGTGAGCTGCTTCCCTGTGAGTCATCGTATACCTTGCCACGGCTTCCTGATAGAAAGAAAAACAAGAGGGCGGAAAATACTGCCCGAAAAATGCACAGAGTACGAAATACCTGCGTACTACTACGATAAGCTAAAAGAAGGTGCAGATTACGAAAGAAAAGACGGCTTTGTGGTGAAAAATGAGTGGGTGACTACCGACGGTCCTATGCCGAAAAAATATGCCTATTGCGCTGATACCATTTTTACTGATTCATTTATTCAGCATATACAAGGAGCAGATACGATATACCATGAGTGTACTTACCTGGAGGCAGATGCAGCAAAGGCAGAAGCGCGATTCCATAGCACAGCTATACAGGCAGCCAGGATAGCGCTGATGGCAAATGCGAAGCAACTGCTGCTGGGTCACTTCTCTTCGAAGTACAAAGACCTGGAACCATTCCGTGACGAAGCCGCCACTATTTTTCCAAATGTACATGCTACCATGGAGGGAGCAGCGTATGAGATATAAGACTGTAAACACCGGATTCAATGCCTGAAAGGACGATCGCCATAGTAGTACATGCCTGCGACAGATATGAATTACTATACCAGGGATTCGCCGAATTCTTTACGCAACGCTGGCCACTCGACACTCGCATATCCGGTTACTATTTTCTTACAGAAGAGAAAGATTACGTAAATGCGCCGTTCAAGAATATAAAAACCGGAAGAGGTGAATGGTCGGACAGGCTAAAGAGGGGTTTGGAACAAATACCTGAATCCTACATACTGTATCTACAGGAAGATATGTGGCTGGATAAAGACGTTCCTGCAGAGGCAATAAATGGCGTCATTGATTTTACGTTGGAGAAACAGCCCTTACTTTTTAAGCTGAACAGCTCCGAAGTATATAAGACGCTACCGACGGACAGATTTATTTCTGATTTTAGACTGGCTAAACTCGACAACCAGAAAAGTGAATACCTGATGTCGCACCAGGCCTCTGTATGGAATAAAGACTTCCTGATGGCGCAACTGGAGCCTTGCGAACACCCTTGGCGCAATGAGCGAAAAGGCACTAAGCGTTTGCGCAAGCTCAATCCCGATATCTACCACATCGACCTATTATCGGAAAATGGGAAGCCTCCCGTAAATGACAATAAGCCCTCAGCCAGAC
Source organism: Sphingobacteriales bacterium (assembly GCA_004144175.1). Taxonomy (GTDB): domain Bacteria; phylum Bacteroidota; class Bacteroidia; order Chitinophagales; family Chitinophagaceae; genus Polluticoccus. The sequence goes on along the minus strand of SEFT01000001.1, from coordinate 111,580 downwards.
TTTCCGGCTACTGTACAGTATCGGTTAACGCTTCGCTTAATGAGTTTGCACCGAAGTTTATTGGGCAGTTGAAAACAACAGGCGACAGCGAAAAAATGATCTATGCCGGTAAGCTTCAATATAATTTCGATCATCAGCTAACGCACGATGGCAAACCCAAGCCCAGGAAGGAAAGCCTAATAAAAAAGCTGCTGAAAAAATTCAGCAGCTAGTATTTTAAAGATAGCTTCTCTACTAAAGGCCGGTAATACAGATACCCAATGAATATGGGGTGATCTGCGGTCCTTCACCTTCGCTAAACAGCTTATTAAGATTGTAAGAACCCATCAGCGTAAAATTGCCCCAGCCTATGCGTGCGGTAGTAGCAAATCGCCAGTTCTCCAAGTGATTACGTGTATTGGTCTTATATACCACATTGTTGTCCAGCTTACCTTTGGTATGGGCACCTATCAGCGTACCTGCGCGGAAGCCAACAGCAGCCTTAAAACCTTTATTCCGGTTCATTTTATTGCCAAAAAAGCGCAGCTCAAAAGGAGCTTCCAGGTAAGCAGTAGTCAGCTTGTATTTTTTGTAAGATTGTGTTTCAGGCAGGAAACGTGCAACCGAATCGGTTGCCGAATACAGCGACAGTTCCTGGTTGTCGAGGTACACGTTAGATGTACCAATACCTACGCCAGCGGCAAAGCTGAAATTGGAATTTTTTAATGGAAAATCGTAGCAGAGGTAGGCGTTAAAGCCGCGGCCTATACCGCCTGTCTTTACGCTATCCGGCTTGTTAGCCCAGCCCTCGTATGTAAACTGAAGCATCACGAAGTCGCGCGATGGCTTCGACATTCTCTTCCTTTTTTCAGGCTGATCGCCACCTTTCTCTACTTCTTGTGCAAACAGTGCTGTGGGTAACAACAATAACAGCAGAGAGGCAAACCTTTTGAGCATATGTATTTTTATATAAGTGCGCAAATATAATAGCATAACCATGGATAATTTGTTAAAACTGCAATATTGTGCCAGCCAGCCATTTAGGGTAGGCTCAAAAAAAATTAGTGCTATTTTCTAAAAAGTTATACTTTTGCAGTCCAATCACGGAGGCAGTAGCTCAATCGGTTAGAGCGTCAGATTGTGGTTCTGAAGGTCGTGGGTTCGATTCCCATCTGCCTCCCCTCTAAATTCTAAAGTGCCTTTACGGCACTTTTTTTATTTCCCATCCGCACGTATATTAGTATCTTTGTAGCAGGATTTATTCCTTCAATCGTGTAATTAAATATATATATAAATATGAGTTTAGAAGTAACAGGTAAATTGCTGGTAAAGTACGACACACAGAATGTAAATGACAGGTTTAGGAAGCGCGAGTTTGTAATGGAATTGTCCGAAGAGATCAATGGTAATGTGTATACCAACTTTGCAAAAATGCAGTTGGTACAAAATAAATGTGATATCCTCGACCGCTTTAATGAAGGTGATGCTATAAAAGTAAGCTTCAATATCAAAGGCAACCGTTGGGAGCGTGACGGTAAGGTAAACTACATAACTAACCTGGATGCATGGCGTATTGAAAGTGCTTCGAGCACAGGCCAGCCATCAGGCAATATGCAGCAAAATAATAGCTACCAGAATATGAATAACGACGGTAACAGAGTTCCAAGCAATGCTTCGAATTTTTACAATCCGTCTCCGGAAAATGTTGACGATTTGCCTTTCTAATATTATTAAAAGATCTATTTTTAAATCCCGCTTTTTACAGAGCGGGATTTTTAATTTTTGCTCAGCAGGCGATGGGATTGCCCGAAGCTGTAATTACTACCTAAAATTGCCAACCGCTGATCAATATGTACCTGTCTATGTATATGTACTTGATTTATTCGGTTTTTTTTCTAAACTTGGTGAAAATTTTATCGATGCATAATCGTCTTTCCGGCTATAAACTGGCCTTGATCGGCTTATTGTCTCTTGGTTTTGGCAGTTGCGAACGCTATAATACATACAGCAATAACAATGTTATTGTAAAGCCTTTCAGCTTATTTGTGAGCGATAGTTCTGGTCTTTTATATAATTCAAATGATGGTACAGACTACAGTATGTTTTGGACCAAAGCCACGGATGGCGTTCCAACGCGCGCTATCAGTACTGTTGGCGATAATGTAGTATTCGTTAAAAATTTTGCATTTGTAAGTACCGACCAGGGACAACAATTCAACAATATTGACCCGACAGGCCTTATACAACCGGCACCGGCCATCTTTGCTATGAATCAGCATATGGTGATCTACCCCAGGGGCTTTGGTCGTATATATATGGCCAGCAATGTAGCCGGCGGCATGATGTATAGCAAGGATGGCACTATCAACACATGGGCAGGTGACTACAATTTTGCACCCGGTATACCTGGCGGCTACACGATCACGTCGTTTACACAGCTTAAGAATAATGAGCTGTGGGCATTTGACCCCGTAAGCAAAAGATTGTTCATGAAAAAAGATGCCGGTACAAATTGGATAGAGCCCACAGGTGCGCCTATTGCGGTTGGCGGATCAACCACATTTTATTTGTCGCACTTTGCCAATACGCTCATCATAGCTGATTACGCGGGCAGCGGTATCTGGTACAGCAATAACAATGGTGGCAGCTGGACGCAATATGTTGGCTTGCCAAATAGCGCTTATACCTGCGTTTACGCTCCTTTTGAGCAAACATTGCTTGTAGGCACCTTCGGTGGCGGCGTATATCGGTTCGATCCTTCTTCGAACTCCTTCAAACCTGCCAACAATGGCCTGGAAAGCGGTACTATCGTACGTGGTATAACTGCAAAAGACAGGATATATAAAGCCGAAGAGCAGAATACGCCCACTAATACCAGCTGGATATTCTTGGCTACCAATACAGGCATATACCGTAGCCAAAATAATGGCCAGGATTGGTTCCTGGCCCAGAGGGGTAACTATACAGCAATTTACTAGTCGTTCTCATCAGGCCCGAAGCTATCGGAGCCTAATATATCATTCAGGTCGCGCCGTTGTTTTTTAGACGGGCGGCCTGTTTTGCTTAACCGTTTTCCGGTATAGAAACTGGCTCCGGCATACTGGTTATACTCCTTGTCTTCTTCGCTGGTAATATCGGTATAGTACTTTAGCGATTCCTCATAGGCCACTCTGTTGTGGATCAGTCCTGTTACCTCAATGGTCCATTTACGGGCGGGCGTCCTTATATCATATTTATCGCCTATCGATACCGGCTTAGCGGGTTTTACAGAGTCTCCATTCAGTTTTACTTTTCCTTCATCACAGGCCGCTGTCGCCAGCGATCGGGTCTTAAATACACGTATACTCCATAGGTACTTATCTATCCTAAGCTTCTCGTTGCTCATAAGTATATCGAAATTACCAAAAACATACGGTGCAAAAACAGGCACAGCGCTATTTTAGGATTGCACTCACAGTTTGGCTATTTTAGCAGCCACTTTTCACTTATGCGCTCACTTGTCATTTTCGCTTCCGGTAAAGGATCAAACGCCGCTGCCATTATAGACTACTTTAAGAAAACCGGATTAGCCAGGGTAGCACTTATCGTATCTAACAAAAAGGATGCGGGCATACTGGATATCGCAAAAAATGAAAACATACCTGCAATCGTCATCGACCGTCAATCGTTTCAAGACCTATCGCTTGTTTCGCAAATACAAAGTCATAACCCATCCTTGATCGTACTTGCCGGTTTCTTATGGAAAATACCGGAGGGGTTTATATCCGCTTTTCAAGGCCGCATCATCAATATACATCCGGCATTGTTACCCAAGTACGGTGGCAAAGGCATGTATGGCCATCACGTGCACCAGGCAGTAATAGCTGCCGGGGAAAAAGTCTCAGGCATCACTATACATTATGTGGACGAAGCATACGATAGTGGCGATACAATAGTACAGGCGAGCTGCACTGTTTCTGCTGACGATGATGCAGATAGCCTTGCCGCACGCATACACAAGCTCGAGCATTTTTATTTCCCGCGCACGATAGAGTTCCTTTTGACCAATCAAAATACAACAACCTAGGTATCGGTCACCATAGCGTAAACAGAGCAATATAGTACCTACCTGTAGCGTTTTATTCAGTACATTTGGTATCTGTATTTCTCTATGGACATTAGAAAGTTTTTATCTGTATCTTTTTTAAGCATTGCGGCCCTAAATTCCACACAGGCACAAGACAGACCTATAGGATATTGGAGATCACATCTTCCTTATTCCACCTCGGTGGGTGTTGCTATGAGCGGTACCACTGCCTACGTTGCCACAAAACAGAGCTTTTATATATTTGGTGCTAACGATGAGTTGGAATCCTTCAGCAAGGTTGATGGCATGTCCGATATCGGCATGTCTTGTATTGGTTACGACAAACTTACCGGTACGGTCATCCTTGGATATACCAATAGCAATATCGACTTGTACAAAGACGGCTCATTCTATAACCTTCCCGATCTTAAATTAAAATCAGTTGCCGGGTCAAAGACCATCAACCAGATACTGACTGACAACGGCATGGCTTACGTAAGTACTGATGTAGGTATCATCGTTGTCGACCTCGAGAAAAGAGAAGTAAAAGAGACCTATTCTTTTACACGCAATGGCCGGAATATAGCCATCCGCGAAGTAGCCATGGTGGGCAATGATATTTACGCAGCTACGGCCAGGGGGTTGTATCGCGCAAACAAGAACAGTATTAACCTTCAGGCATTTGCCTCCTGGACGGGGTTGGACACGGTTAGAAATTTTATCAGCACAGTAAATCAGGACGACAAGCTATTTGTGACAGGCCCGGATAGCCTCTTTGCATTGGAGCCGGGCGGTTTAAAGTTTGTTTATAAATCTGATACCACAACCAGGCGGCTTGACAAGGGCCTGGGTGGCGTTTGGGTAATCCGGAATTTTAAAAACTTTACGGGTGCGCTAAGGAAAATCGGACCAAATTATGACTCACTCGATAATATTTTGATGGATGGGCATGGTGTTCAGCTGTCACAAAATCCAGACCCAGATTCTACAGTTTATATAGCCGACGAATTTAATGGGTTGAGAATGCGAAAAGGACGTGGAGCCATATTTGCAACTGCTGCACCCACAGGGCCACCTACTAATACCGCATTCGATATTTATGCTAACAATAAAGAGGTGTGGCTCGCTCATGGCGGATTTAACGAGAGGTGGGAGTTCAATAACGATCCATTTGGCGCGTCTCGTTTTAAAGATGAAAACTGGAAAAACTACAATTCCGGCTTTTTCGACAATAAAGTTTACGACATCACCAATGTTGTAAAATCTAATGACGGTACTGTGTATCTTGGTTCGCACCAAAATGGATTAGTAGTACTAAGGCCAGACCAGGGTACGTACGAGCAGTTCAATGAAAATTCTATTCTCGACGAGTCAGCCATAGCGCAAGGCAAGCGTGTTATCGGCGGCTTAGCCCTTGACGAACAGAATAATCTATGGATGACGATGTTTGGAGGAACTCATGAGTTAGCTGTTAAAACCAAGGACGGAACATGGTCGGAGTATTCTGTACCATATTCAAGACCGGGCGGCGTACCTAATGCGGCCGGCACTATGGTAATAGATGACTTTGGGCAGAAATGGTACACCGCACCGCGTGGAGGTGGCGTAATAGTATATAATGAAAAATCAGTCCCGCCCAGCAGAATGCTGGTTGCCGGCGAAGGCGTTGGTGGCCTGCCTAACAATACGGTTTACTGTATAGATAAAGACAAGAATGGCGCTATCTGGATAGGTACAGCTACAGGTATCGGCATTGTATCTTGCCCCAGCCAGGTCATCGAAGCAAAGTGTGAGGCTAAGCTCAACACCGTGAAATATGATGACTTCGCGGGCTACCTCTTCCAAAACGAAGTAGTACGCACGATCGCTACCGACGGCAATAACCGCAAGTGGATAGGTACTAATAATGGTGTTTGGCTGATATCACCCGACGGCGATAAAGTCATATCACGCTTCAATGCAGCTAATAGCCCGATCCCGTCCGACCGCATCCAGAAAATATCGATTGACCAGGTAACCGGCGACGTATATATCAGCACCGAAGAAGGGCTGGTAAGCTACCGGGGCACTTCTACCGAGGGAACTGAAGCCATGGATAAAGCGGTAACTTATCCTAACCCGGTGCCAAGCGGCTATACTGGTACAATTGCAATAAAAGGCCTTATTGAAAATGCAGACGTACGCATAACGGATATATCAGGCCAGCTTGTGTACCGCACGAAGGCGTTGGGCGGCCAAGCTATATGGAATGGTAAAGACTACACAGGCCGCAGGCCGCAGTCGGGCGTATATCTCATCTTTGTAACGAACAGGGATGGCTCGCAGTCGGGCGTTGGAAAGATGGTTTTTATGGAGTAGTAAAGTATGATAGAACAAACGAGAGGCATAGTATTACGTTCCATAAAGTATGGCGAGACCAGCCTGATCGTAAACATATTCACTGAGCGTTACGGCGTTGTTGCTTATCTGGTACAAGGAGTGCGCAATGCTAAAGCAAAGCAGCAGCGCGCAGGCTTGTTGCAGCCTGCTACATTATTAGACCTAACCGTTTATCACAAGCCCGGCAAGAACCTCCAACGCATCCGCGAATATCAGCCTGCTTATATATATCAAAACCTACAGGAAGAAGTTGTAAAGAACAGCATCGCTCTCTTCTCCGTAGAGGTATTACTCAAACTACTGCCCGAGCAGGCACCTATGCCCGAGGTATTTGATTTCGTGATCGAATATTTTAAAGCACTGGATAAACTGCCGGTTTCCGGAACAGGTAATTTTCCGATCTATTTTATTGCACAGCTAAGCCGGTTTTTAGGATATGAGATTCAGGGAGCATTCAGTGCCGAAACCCCGCACCTAAACCTACAGGAGGGTGCATTCACTGCCTCGACACCATCGGTAAAACCATTTGTGTCTGATGACGATGCCCGCGCGTTAAGTGAACTGCTGAATACGGAGGAATTTTCAAAGCTGGATAAAGTAGAGCTAAACTCGGCTGCAAGATTCAGGCTGCTCGACTGGTATATTGAGTTCCTGCATCAGCATACACAGCATATGGGTAGCATTAAGTCGCTGGCTGTATTGCAGGCTATACTTCACTAATACTAACAACCCGCCACATGCAGGCCGCCGTATAATACTGCCAGCCAGATAAGCCCCTTTATCAGAAAAAAAAGGAACCCTGCAATGCCTAATCTTTTTAGCCATTTTATGAATCCTTTCTTCTCGTTCTGGTTGCCTAGCTGTTCCTGAGACATATCGAAATGCGGCGTAAAATTAAGGCTTTTCATATCCTTAATAAAATCAGCATTTTATATACACCCTTCAGTGCTTCTATTGGTACGATTCCTTTTTCATAGCTAAACAACTTTACTTTGCAGCTATGCGCAGGATATACTCCGTACTTATTCTACTCTTGTCTGGCCCAAGCCTGTGGGCACAGTCGCCAGCATATCCTACAAATTATTTCAGAAATCCGCTGGGCATTCCTATATCGCTGGCTGGTAATTTTGGCGAATGCCGCCCTAATCACTTCCATAGCGGCATTGACATAAAAACACAAGCAAAAGAAAACCTGCCTGTCTATGCAGCGGCAGAGGGCTTCATATCGCGCATAAAAATGGAACGCGGCGGGTTCGGACATGCGCTGTACGTTACCCACCCCAACGGTTATACCACGCTGTATGCCCACCTCAACGAGTTTATGCCGCCGGTGCAGCAATATATGCGCAGTGAGCAGTACAAAAAAGAAAGTTGGGAAGTGGACATAAATCTGGACGCCGGCCAGTTTCCGGTGAAGAAAGGCCAGCAAATAGCCTGGTCGGGCAATACGGGTGGTTCTACAGCGCCGCATCTGCACTTCGAGATCAGAGACAGTAAAACGGAGCATCCCCTCAATCCGCAATTGTTCGGCTTTGATATACCTGATAACATAGCACCGAAACCTACGCAAATAGCACTATACGACCTGACCAACAGTATCTATGAACAACGGCCACAGATCCTCTCGCTACGTAACAAAGGCGGCGACTACAATGTAGCAGGCGATACTGCAATTGTGAATACGACACTGGCAGGCATTGGCATCAATGTAAATGACTTCATGAATGGAAGTACCAATACGCTTAACTTCCATCAGGCAGACGTATACCTTGACGATGTACTGCAATCAGAAATTTTGCTGGACGATATTGGCTACGAAGAGACAAGATACCTGCACGCTTTTGTAGACTACCGCCACAGGAAAACAAATGGAGGCTGGATACAACTGCTTTTCCGCTTGCCGGGCGACTTTCTCCAGCATGTATATCCTAAGCTGAACGAAAATAAAGGTGCGCTACTCTTAAGCGACGGTCAGCCACATCAGGTTCGTATCGAGCTTAAGGATGCTTACGACAACCTCTCAACAGTGTCATTCTATATCAGAAGCAAAGCCAACGGCAATGCATTAGTATGCCCGGCCGACCTTTTCGAAGTAAATCAGGCCAATAGCTTTGAGCATCCTAATGTAAAACTGACACTGGATGATAAAGCCATATACGACAATGTTTGCTTCACCTTTACTGCAAATGCAAGTGCCGCCTCGTATTCTGACAAATACAGCATACACAACCCCAATACGCCCATACATACCTATTCCGATCTGGCTATTAAACCAAATAAACCGGTACCGTTCGAGCTAAGGAGCAAACTGGCATTGATGTACAGCGACGGCAAAGACGAAAGCGGGAAAGCAACAAGCTTTGAAGAAGGCTGGTATAAAACAAAAGTTCGCAACTTTGGTACCTATTGGCTGGTATCAGATACTACCCCTCCGACACTTAAAGCCGTACAAGCCAATGGCGCTAACCTGGCTAGTGCTAAGAGCATCAGCTTTATGGCCAAAGACGAAACCACATCGGTTAAGAAATTCCGTGCAGAACTGAACGGGAAATGGCTATGCTTTGAGCAAAAAGGGAATACCTGGATATATACCTTTGATGAGCGTTGCCCGAAAGGTAAACATCAGTTGACGGTAACGGCAACCGATGAAAATGGAAATACCAATAGCTTAAAATATAACTTCACACGCTAAGATGATACAACTGAATGCCGGTGACAAAGCGCCGGATTTTAAAACACAAGATCAGGACGGGAATACAGTTTCGCTCAAAGACTTTAAAGGACAAAGAGTAGCAATATTCTTTTACCCTGAAGACGACACCCCGACCTGCACCATAGAGGCCTGCAACCTGAGAGATAACTTTGCGGCGCTTAAAAATGAAGACATAACAGTACTGGGCATAAGCCCGGATGATGTTGCCAAGCACAAAAAGTTTGAAGAGAAGTACACGCTGCCATTTACACTGCTTACAGATACCGACCTGAAAATCGCGAATAAGTATGGTGTATGGGGTGAAAAGAACCTATACGGTCATAAATTCATGGGCATAAAGCGTACGACTTTCCTGATAGATGAAGCGGGCAAAATAGCACACATCATAAAACAAGTACGCTCAAAAAACCATACAGAACAGATACTAAAGCTGTGGAAAAAAGCTTAAGCATCCGGAACATCGAAGCCCTATATTTACGTAGATATGGATCTGCAGCAATTCAAAATACGGTCGTCCCGTAAGAAGGGTAAACTATCGGCTTTCCTTAAAAAACTGGATGACATAGTACCCGACGACTTTCCTGCATTGGTAGCTGAAGTAGACCAGTCGGTATGGAAGGAAGTGGATTGTACCGCTTGCGCCAATTGCTGCAAGGCTATGACGCCTACCTTTACTAAAAAGGATATTGTCCGAATCTCCGCCCACCTGGGCATGACGCCTAAGGAATTTGCACAAAAGTGGCTGCACAAAGAAAAGGACACCGGCGACTGGGTAAATACAACCCAACCCTGCCAGTTCCTGGTCGATAATAAGTGTTCGATCTACGAAGTACGGCCTGTAGATTGTGCAGAGTTCCCCCATCACAATAAGAAGCCTTTTGACGACTACAATGATACCTTTACTCAAAACCTCAGCTATTGCCCCGCTACGCTGATGCTGGTGCAGCGCCTGAAAAAGCGAGTAGAAAAAGAGTATGAGTGGGAGACGACAGCTTGATAAATACCGCTATTTTCTATCTGTCCAACGCCAGCTATCGTTTTTACCAGAATTTGAGACATTGAGCTAACTTAGCCCACATGTCTGAAAAGAAACTGTTCCTGCTCGATGCCATGGCGCTGATATACCGCGCTTACTATGCACTGGTACGCACACCACGCATCACCAGCAAAGGACGAAACACGAATGCACAATTCGGGTTCACCACTACACTGCTCGACCTCATTAATAAAGAAAAGCCCACTCACCTTGCCGTAGTATTTGATACCATGGCGCCAACGGAGCGGCATACCGACTTTACAGACTACAAGGCCAACCGACAGGAAGCGCCTGAAGATATCACTTCGGCTATACCGGATATCAAGAATATCGTAAAAGGCTTTAACCTGCCCTGCATGGAGAAAGATGGGTACGAAGCTGATGATGTAATAGGTGCACTGGCACACGAAGCAGCAGACATGGGCTATACCGTGTATATGGTGACGCCCGATAAAGACTATGGGCAGCTGGTGCGGGACAATATATTTATCTACAAGCCCGGCTATCAGGGTGGCGCTGTCGAGATCATCGGCCCCGAACAGGTAATGGCAAAATGGAACATCAAACGTGTAGACCAGGTAATAGATATACTTGGCCTCATGGGCGATGCGGTTGACAATATACCCGGCATACCAGGCGTGGGCGAAAAAACTGCCGCCAAGCTATTGGCAGAATACGACACACTGGAAAACGTAATTGCCAATGCTGATAAGATAAAAGGTGCTTTGGGTGAAAAGGTGCGTAATGGGAAAGACCTGGCTATTATGTCGAAAAAGCTCGCAACGATCATTACGGACGTACCCGTATCCTTCCACGATGAGGACTTTAGGGTAAAAGAGCACAACAAAGAAGCACTCACGGAAATATTTAATGAGCTGGAGTTCCGTGCACTAGGCAAACGCATATTAGGCGAAGGATTCGGCGGTGGTGGCGAAAAGCCCGCTGTTACAGACCTCTTCGGCAATCCTATACAGCAACGTACACCTGCCGCATCGACAGCTACAGTTACACGTCAAGAGACCCTGGCGGAAGTAGCCGAAGAGTTGGTGCCTATGGCGTCCAATAACATTGAAAATACGCTGCATACTTATCACTTAGTAACAGACTTTCCTGCCATTGATGAACTGGTGCAAAAACTACTGCAGGAGAAAGAAATTGCCTTTGATACGGAGACCACAGCGCTGGATCCCAACATGGCCGACCTGATAGGGATGAGCTTTTGCTGGGAGAAGGGCGAGGCATATTATGTATTTATCCCGGAAGAAAAAGAAGCAGCATTAAAAGTACTGGAGCGCTTTAAGCCTGTATTTGACAATGAAAATATACTGTGGATAGGGCAAAATATTAAGTATGACCTGATCATGCTGAAATGGTATGGTCACGCGCTTAAAGGCAAGACCTTCGATACCATGCTGGCGCATTATGTATCGGAGCCTGATGGCAAACGCAACATGGATCTGCTCAGTGCCAAATACCTAGGCTATCAGCCGGTATCTATAGAAACACTTATCGGTAAGAAAGGCAAGAACCAACTTACCATGCGCGATGCACCGCTGGAGCAGGTAAAAGAATATGCTGCCGAAGATGCGGATGTAACCTTTCAGCTGAAGCAGGTATTTGATAAGCTGATGGACGAAAAGGGCGTTCGTAAAGTATTTACCGAAGTAGAGAATCCCCTAGTGCCTGTACTTAAGGATATGGAATTTGAGGGTGTAGGTATAGACGTAGGCTTTTTGCAGCAATATTCTAAGGAACTGGAGCGCGATATCAACATCGCAGAAGAAAACGTTTATAAACATGCGGGAGTAAAGTTCAACCTTGGCTCGCCGAAGCAACTTGGCGAAGTACTCTTCGACCTGATGAAGCTGGAAGGCGGCGGCAAGAAAACAAAGACGGGCCAGTATGCCACAGGTGAAGACGTACTGCAAAAGCTGCGCAACAAACATCAGATAGTTGCAGATATACTTGTATACCGCGAACTCACCAAGCTTAAGAGCACCTACGTAGACTCGCTACCTACGCTTATTAACCCCAAGACCGGCCGCCTGCATACCTTCTTCAACCAATCGGTAGCCGTCACGGGGCGCCTAAGCAGCAATAACCCTAACCTTCAAAACATACCTATACGCACCGACAGGGGACGGGAGATCAGAAAAGCTTTCGTACCGCGCAATAGCGACTGGTGCCTGATATCAGCCGACTATTCGCAGATAGAACTACGCATTATCGCTGCCATCAGCGGCGACGAGCAAATGATAAAAGCCTTTAAAGAAAACAAAGACATACATACGGCTACAGCTGCCAAAGTATACGGTGTAGAAGAGAAAGATGTAACCTTTGATATGAGAAGGGCTGCCAAGGCAGTCAACTTTGGCATCATCTACGGTCAGTCTGCCTTCGGTTTGGCCGAGAGTCTTGCCATAAGCCGCACAGAAGCAAAGACCATCATCGAGAACTACTTCCAGCAATATCCATCTATCAAGAAGTATATGGACAATTCCATCAACTTTGCTAAAGAGATGGGTTATGTAGAAACACTCTATGGACGTAAACGCTACCTACGTGACATCAATTCAGCCAACCAGACCGTGCGCGGATATGCCGAGCGAAACGCCATAAATACGCCCATACAAGGCACTGCCGCCGATATGATAAAGCTGGCCATGATAAATGTACATAATGCTATGGCAAAGACCGACCTGCGCAGCCGCATGATACTACAGGTGCATGATGAATTGGTATTTGATGTGCCGATGAATGAAGTAGAAAAAATACAACCGTTGATAAAGGAAAGCATGGAAAGTGCTATGAAGCTGCCGCACGATGTACCGGTACAAGCGGAGACGGGTTCAGGTGGTAATTGGTTGGAGGCGCACTAGTTTTGCGGCTTTAGCTTAAATACTGCCAAGTCCTCGCGTATAACGACGGGGACGAAAAACCTTGCATATGCTTCGGGGTCATGCTCCCTCATGTAGTTGCAGGTCTTGCGGCTACATACCATTACATTGAGTCGGTTCTTTATCATAATATCCTTTGCCATGCCCACATTGTATATCCACGATATACCCGGTATGTGATAACCCCGCCTGTCCAGATATACAAGCGCACGATTGGGGGACTCTTCGTTTAGCACACCAATGTGTTCATTTTTAGGAATATTCAGGCTGCCTAAAAGCTCCTTCCCATGAGCTGCCCAGCTTACAGGTTCAACCACGTTGAATGTCTTCTTTAAGAATACCGGGTCATTTCTTCTGGTGAAGTCAGCCAAAGCATAATGGAATAAAGAAAGACATACAACTGCTATTACAGCAGCGGGCAGCAGCCTTAACCTCCCCGCAGGAATGTAACTATTCAATAAAGAAACGGCAATCAATAAAAAGAATGCAATAACGGGCATAACAATAGAAACAATATAATAGTCGTGATGGAACAGCTGCCCGCCAAACAAGTATAACATTGCTATTGCTCCCACAAAGAAGACCACAAGCAAATAAAGATGCTCCCATAGACGGCGCACTGTAAGGAATATATGTACCGGGATAACGAGTGTAAAAAGTACCACGTACTGCAATTGGGAAAAATACTCAAACATCCAGACGTTCAGGAAAAAATCATAGTAAAATATTTTTATATGCTTTATGTTATCAAAAGGGTTCGCCTTTGCCAGGAATAAAGTACTTTGATATTTCTCGTTGAGATAGTTATTATACAGATAGTACCCAACTATCATTGCTATTGCGCCTACTGTGGATGTAATTATTATTAAATGTTGCTTTAAAGAATGACGCTTAAGCTGAAGAGTATATTGCAGAAAGACAAGCGATAGAAAGCCCAGACAGTAAATGCCCGTAGATGTCTTCATGAGCGTTGCCAAGGTTAGCAGGCCTATGGTAGATAGCAGACTTCGATTGTCGCGCTTCTGCAAATATTGCTGCATAAAGTATAAGCCGATGAAAACCACCGACGCACCACTTGAGTCGGGCATGTAGGTAGACGTGTAGTAACTATACACCGGCGCACAGAAAATAAAAAAGGGTATAAAGGCCGACAGCCAAAAGCTTTTCGTAATACGATATCCAGCGGCAAAAAGGAAAGACAATCCCAAACAGGTTATACCGATATTCAGCACCCGGAAACAAGTACTAATCGCCCCCCTGCCAAATATATGGCCAAGTGCAGCCGCTAAATAGCTGACGATGGGAAACTCCACGCCTGTAATGCCATCGATAGAATACAGGCTATGTGTAGCGGGCTTAAAGAAGTTCATTCCCCTGTCATAAAAATTAATAGCCAGTGAAAGGCGGTCGGCTTGCGCCCAGTCGTGCATATAGGCCGGATATAGGAATATTACATGATGATACAGTATGATGCAACCCAGCAGTAGCAATGCTACAAAAAATATAAAGTCAAGGTTTTTTTTATCTGTAGCGGGCATAGCAGATACTAAAATAGAAATAAGCGGACAGTTTGTTACTTTTTAAAAGGGTGCCTTTGCTCCCATTCACCTTCGCCTGCCGAAGCATTGCTCTGCATCCGCATTACCTGTGTACGCACTAAGCCGTTTTTGATATATAGAAACGTATTAAGGTACCTGGGTCGGCATCCCATCCTTGCTTTGGCATCCAGTGCTGTACGCCCCATTATTAATTTTTGCTTGCTAAGCAGTATGGCCTGTTCCAGCCCGAAGAACAGCATATTAAAGTATAGCTGCAATTCGTTATTGCGCTCATAATCGAACCCGATATAGAACATATCCAGCGCTTGTTCTTCTACCCACGCGCTGAAAAAGGCCACCATTTTACCTTCTTCAAACACAGCCCATACCTTGAGCGCGTTTCCGTTTTGCTCCTTCAGCATAGGCAAGTAGTCCGGACTTAGAAAGCCCAGTCTTACCTGCTGTTTCAGGCTCACTTGCTTGTACAGATCAAACAGCTCTAGCTTTCTGCCCAACACTTCAGGTGTCGATAATTCTGCAACAGTGACGTTTTGCCAGGCCTGTCTTATTTTCCTGTATCGCTGCGCATATTTATGCTTTAAGGCATGCCCATAGTCTGCTATGGCATTCCATGCTTCCGGTATCTCCAGCTCCATCGAAATATCATTACGAAGCATGAAGTATTTTGGCGCAAAATGCTGGAAGTACGTTACCATTTGCTCATCTACATCTTTCACCAGCACCGCCGATGCGCATGTGCGGCACGATGCAAGTTTTATGGCTTCCTGGTAAATGCTAAATGAATCAAAAGCAGACATGCTACTATCGTAATAATAGGATTGTACGTCATGACGAAACAGATGACCGGCAACGAGTAATACCGGCTTGCGTATCGCCGTAAACAACGACCAGAGCGTATGCTGGTACGGCTTAAATGTTTCTTCATTCAGATGTTTCGATTGCAGGCGGAGTGCCTGAAAACTGGCAGCAGCTACGGCATGCCCTTGTATCGAGATCTGAATGTAAACATGAGTTATATTAGGAAGTGCGGCGCTTTCAGAAATAGCCAGTTGGAGTCTCTCCAGGTAGTGTCCTGTAGGCAACAGGTCGTCCCAACTCTTTGGAAGGTCGTGAACAGAAGTATAATACTGCAGCGAAAATTTGGACGCTTTTAGCTTCAAGGCTTCATTTTTTCCATTACCACATGTGGTATGCCTACTTCCGTAAACACATCACTCGTAGTATGGTATCCGAGCTTATCATAAAACGGCTGAGCGGTAACGCGGGCATGAAGAATAATATGCGTTTTGTTGTTGCGCCACGAATGTTGCTCTGCTTCGGTCATCAGCATCCTGCCCAGCCCCTTGCCTTGCCATTCGTCTGCAACAGCCATCTGCCGTATCTTTACCTTGTGCACTGCATCTGTAGGATGTATCATCAGGCAGCCAACAACTTTGTTATCCAGTATCGCACCAAGGATAATGTCGTCCGCATCGCCACTCAGGTCCTCATTCTTCAGCGACAGGCCTATTGGCTTCCGCAGCACCTCTTCTCTCAAATCATATATCTGTGAATAGTACACATCATCAACAGCTATTTGCCTGATCTTTATGTCATCCATACATGTGCGTTTATTGCAGTTCGAGGTCAGTTATTTGATTACTCTTCACATTAAATCTTATCACTGTATCGTCTTGTAATGGCAGGTTAGGATTTTTTATAAAATGTGCCTCATAAGTACCCGGCTGTAATTTGAGCTTTTGCCCATCTGCATTACCTGGCACAGTTAGCGCATGAAACTGCAAAAACTGGTCGCCCAGAGGCATATACAAGCGTACCTTACCAACAGCATTTGTGTTTGTAAAGTTCACGAATCCATCTTCAGGTATTTGCAAGTCGTACGTGTAATCAAATTCCAGATCAAGATTTCTTTTGAAAATAGGCAGGGTATTTACTTCAATATAATAGTTGCCCGGCTCGTACTCTAGTTCCTGCGTACACTGCTGCCTGATGGTAGGGCCAGCTTCAAAACGACGATTGACGATTGCAACATATTCATTTACGGGTCGCTTAAGGTTGCCTTGGTAGGTAAATATCAGCGATGCCTTCCCGACGATTATATTTACCTTGTTCCGTGCAAACTCTTTTATTTCTACGTTTTTCACTACCAGGTTTGATTTGCTGGCTACGGTCAGGTTATAAATGCCCGGCGTAATTTGTTTCTGCGGATCCGGATTACCTGATGCATCTGTTGTACGGTAGAATTTAGATACCGGCTTACCTGTTTTTGCATCCAGTAATAGCAATTGTGGTGTAGTCTTATAAAATTTCCCTTTTCCATTAGTAAGGTAAACCTCAAGGGTTGTCTCCTTAGCGTCTTCTCTGTCAACTGTAAACGTGGCTTCTTTAGGCTTAGGTTCTGGCTCTACTACAGGCTTGGCGCTCGTGGCCACGGTTGGCTTTGGCGTGGGCTTCACAGGTTTGGCAACCTCCGGCTTTGGAGCTACCGGTTTGGGTACCTCTGGTTTTGGAGCCTCCGCCTTTGGCGGCACTTGTTTCGGGGCCTCCGTTTTTGGAGCCTCTAACTTCGGAGCTTCACCTTTATTCGTATTCGGTATTACTAACCTTGTAGGCCCTGAAGGTGCTGGTGTAGTAACAGCTATAGTTGTTACAATAGGCGGCTCTGCTTCAGCCACGGGTATCCTTGCAGGTGGTAATGCCACCGGGCGGAAAGCCTGTATCACAAACATCTGAGGAAACTGCCTGGATTGCGCCAGTGCCAGGTTGCTTATTTCAGTCTTAGGCAATGGTGCTGGTTCAGGTACTTGTGGTTTTGGCGGCTCAGGCGCTTTTTCAGTCTCAACCGCTACTTTGAATGCCGGCGACTTTACTTTAAGCGGGCTTGGAGCAGCAGCTATTGCCGTCTGCAATAGCTTAGGGTCTATCTTAGCCATGGCTAGCATCGGCCTGTACGAGTCTACTATTTTCCCTACCATCGAAGGTATATCGCCCGGTTTAGTCACCAGTATATATTCGCCCAGGCATTCATACTGTTGGCGCAATGGTGCATGGTCTACCAGGCTAAGGATGTATGGTTTAAAACTGATCTTTTTTTCCAGTAGTTCCCTGGCTACAGCGCATATATCCCCGCCACAACTTTCTCCCCCGTCGGTTATCAATATCAGGCTATAAGTATTATTATCAGGGTCCAGCATGTCGTTTTCTGCTGCCTGCTTTATTGAATAAGCAATGGGCGATACACCACGGGGATGCAGGCTTGCCATCCTCAGCTCCATCTGGGTTTTGTTCTTCTTGGTAAATCTTACTTCTGTTTTTGTATCTACACAGTTGTTTTCCTGTGCAGGGTGCTGGTGCCCATATACCCTAAGAGCAAACTCCACCTGGTCGTTCACCGAGTATATACTATCTATCAGTTTTTCTACTATTAATCCGGCTGCCTTAAAGCGGTCGTCAGTTTTTTGCCAGGAATTGAGCATGGACGAAGACCCATCCACCAAAACAAGTATGCGGGGTTGTTTGGCATTAGGTGAAACCTGTGCCAAACCGGTATTGAAAAAAAATACGAGGAAAACTAAGATCAGTCTCGAAAAACGCATGCGGAGATATAAAACAAACTGTATAAGCAAACCTACGCTAAAAGCCCGAGGAATAGCAATTTGGGTATGGGTGAAATTTGCATCCAACCCTTTTTTGACAGTGCTGTGAGGCACTATTACCGTTTACTAATGAATTATTTACGGCTATGCCTCCATTTGAATGTAATATGCGCCAGATAGTGCCTTGAGCGCTAAAAAGCCTACCTTTGTGCAGCATTTAATTTTTATGTCTGTTCCTACTCAGATCGTTGAAGATGTTGTAATAAAATTTGCCGGTGACAGCGGTGATGGTATGCAACTTACAGGAAGCCAGTTTACCAACAATACTGCGCTTATAGGTAATGACCTTTCTACATTCCCGGATTTCCCGGCCGAGATACGCGCCCCGCAAGGTACGGTACCGGGGGTGAGCGGTTACCAGCTCCATTTTTCCAGCAACAGGATTTTTACACCGGGCGATAACTGTGATGTACTGGTGGCCATGAACGCCGCAGCGCTGAAGGTAAACCTGAAAAGCCTGAAGCCCGGCGGCATCATTATAGCAAACACCGACGGGTTTGACTCTAAAAACCTTAGGCTTGCTAATTATCCTGACGGTGTGAACCCGATAGAAGATGGCTCACTGCAAGGTTACGAGCTGCATAAGATTGACGTTACGAAACTGACGCGCGAAGCGCTGAAAGATATTCAGCTTGGTGTAAAGGAAAAGGACAGGGCGAAGAACATGTTCGTACTGGGCTTCCTGTACTGGCTGTACAACCGCGACCTTACCAGCACTTTTTCTTTCCTGCATGACAAGTTTGGCAAAAAGCCGGAGATACTCGAAAGTAATATCAGGTCGCTACAGGCCGGCTACAACTATGCCGATACTGTGGAGGCTTTTTCAACACGCTATAGGGTGGAGAAAGCGAAGCTGCCACCGGGCAAGTATCGCAGTATTACAGGTAATACCGCATTAGCTTACGGCTTGGTAGCTGCCAGTGAAAAATCGATGCTGCCGCTGTTCCTGGGTACTTACCCAATTACACCTGCATCTGACATCCTGCACGATCTGTCGAAGCTGAAAAATTTTGGTATCCGTACATTCCAGGCTGAGGATGAGATAGCAGGTATTACTTCTGCCATAGGCGCTTCTTATGGCGGCAGCCTTGGTGTAACTACTACATCGGGCCCCGGCATGGCGTTGAAGACAGAAGCTATGGGCCTAGCCATGATGCTGGAAATACCCTTACTGATTATAAACATACAGCGTGGTGGACCATCAACAGGGCTGCCTACCAAAACAGAACAGAGCGACTTGCTACAGGCCTACTACGGTCGCAATGGCGAGTGCCCGATGCCGGTCATTTCTGCATCTACCCCCAGCGATTGTTTCTTTGCAGCCTACGAGGCCGTACGCATAGCTGTGCAGCACATGACACCTGTCATCCTGTTGAGCGATGGCTATATCGCTAATGGCGCTGAGCCCTGGCGCTACCCTAAGAGCGACGACCTGGAGCCGATCAAGGTTACATTTAAGAAAGGACTAGACGAAGGCGAAGAGAAATTTCTGCCTTACAAAAGGGATGAAAAACTGGTTCGCCCCTGGGCCGTACCGGGCACTGCAGGCCTTGAGCATCGTATAGGCGGGTTGGAGAAAGAAGACATTACGGGTAACGTCTCTTACGATAACGAGAACCACCAGCATATGGTAAAGACCCGTGAAGCAAAGGTGGAGAAGATAGCTGACTACATCCCACTGCAAACACTGGACAGCGGCCCAGAAACAGGCGATATATTGGTGCTGGGCTGGGGCTCTACCTATGGCGCTATCAAGAGCGCAGTGGCAGAGTTGCAGGCGCAGGGCAAGGCGGTGGCACATGCACATCTGCGTTATGTTCGCCCATTCCCGAGAAACTTGGGCGAAATGCTGGGTAAATACAAGAAAGTGTTGATACCGGAAATAAATAACGGACAATTAATAAAGGTTATTCGCGACCGCTATCTTATTGATGCTGTGGGCTTTAACAAGATAAAAGGTGTGCCTATAACGCGTACTGAGCTAGTGAAAGCGATAAGTGATATTTTGTAATTACAAAAATCCTTATCTTTAGTAATGCTTCTTCTGATCATTGCATTATTATTGACACTGCCGCTGGCGCACTTCTTTGCTGACTGGCAGAGGCGCAGCAGGGAACAAACGGAAACTGAAGAGCAGGAAAAACGGAAAGAATTTTTGGAAGCTGTGCTCGAAAACAGCAAAGACAGAATTTAGATAATTGTTTAGACTGTATAAAAAAGCGCCGTCCCGAAGTCTCGGGACGGCGCTTTTTTATATAGCTTTTAAATTATCGTGCTATCCAACCGGCAGGGTCCATCTTTGCTCCATCCTTCCATACCTGGAAGTTCATCACTGCCTGCCCTTCTTCATTGTTACTTACGGTGCCTATTACCTGCTTAGTTTTAATATCCTGGTTATTCTTCACAGTAACATTGGCGAGTTTAGAATATAGTGTAAAGTAGCGCCCATGGTTCACCAGCACGTTCCATTCCATACCAGGAATATAGAATACTTTAGAGACCGTACCTTCAAATACCGCTCTTGCTGTAGCTCCGTTGCTGGTGGTAATATCTACACCATTGTTTTCTATCATAACTTTTTCGGCTACCGGGTGGCGATGTGTACCAAAAGCGTCAGAGATAAAACCCTTTTCAACCGGCCAAGGCAATCGTCCCCTATTGTTTTCAAAGCTGCTGGAAAGTGCCGCAGCTTCAGGCGTCATCGATAAATTGTAGCTAACCGGTGCAGGCTTAGGTCGCGCACTAGCTACAGGAGCATTCGTCTCAGAACCGCCAGGCAACTTAGCCGTACTGCCCGCAGGCGGCTTGGATGTATTATTGGCAGGGGTCGTACGTCCTCCCGGCAAACTAGCGCCATAGCCACCAGTATTGGCTGCTGCACGGCGTGCCTCTTCTTCAGCACGCCTGCGCTGCTCTTCCTCTGCCTTCTTACGTGCTATCTCCATTTCGCGGCGTATGATCTCTGCCACCGCCCTATCGAGCTGCTTCGCCGACTTCTTATTTGCAGCTATCTCATTCATCAGTTCTCTTTCCTTGCCCTTCAGTTGAAGCACAACCTGGTTCGTCTCGTTCGATTCGTTTTGCAGTACTTTCTTCTGCTGCTCTTCGGCAGTAAGCAATACGTCTTTCTCGCTCTTTTGATGATTCAGGTCAGTTATTTTATTTTCTATCCTGTTTTGGGTAAGGCGTATATCTTCGGCTTGACGCTTGCGATAGTCACGGTATTTCTTCAGGTACTTCAGCCTGCGCATAGCTTCGTTAAAGTCGTCAGATGAAAACAGAAAAGCCAGCATGTCGTAAGAACTACGGGTCTTATATGCATATCGCACTGATTGTGCATAGCGCATCTTAAGCACCTCAAGGTTCTGTTGCAGCTTAGTTACCTCGTTCGAAGAAGATTTGATATTGTTGTTAATATGGTCGATCTCTTCGTTCATATTATTGATCAAACGCTGGCGCTCGGCAAGCTTGCTCTTCAGCGCACGCAGCTGGCCCATAGTAGCATTCTTGTCCTTCTTAGTAGCTTCCAGTTGCTGTTCCGTAATGCGGATAGATTCCATGATGCTTTGCCGCCGCTTCTCCAGGTCGGAACGGCTGGGCTGCTGCTGAGCTAGGGCAGGCAAAGCCAATAATATATATATGATGAGTGCAATGATGCGCATCCAGACTTTCTTTTGTAGCTAACAAAAATAACTATTTATCTCTGCTATAGCTAGTATCCAAGCCCGTTTTAAGAGTATTTTAAATGCTTTTTACTTTAATAGTTTACTTTAGTTCTTTTTATACCAAAAGCTTCGTTTTTTTGTTTCCACAATAATTTTCGACATGCTGTACTCGATGACAGGATTTGGCCGCTCTGAGGCTACTGTAAATGGCCGCCACGTAGTAGTAGAAATGAAATCGCTGAACGGCAAACAATTTGATATTGTTACCAAACTGCCACCGATACTCCGGTCGTACGAATTGGATATAAGAACCCTGCTCAGCAACAAGCTGATGCGCGGTACTATCGATCTGATGATATCCATCCGTCAGGATGGCGCAGCTAAGCCAATGGTGGTAAATACTGACTTGGCTATCTTCTACTATCAAAGCATGCAGCAGATATCGAAAAAGCTGGGCATACAGGAGGATAATATACTAAGCACCTTGATGCGTATGCCCGAAGTAGTAGCTGCGGATCAGGATGTATTGCCGGAACAAGACTGGCTGCAAGTAGAGAAGGTGCTGGAAGAAGCAGCTACCCACCTGATGGAGCATCGCAAAAATGAAGGTGCCGCCCTGCACAAAGACCTGCATCAGCGGATACAGAATATCGAAAAGCTGCTGGAAGCTATACTGCCGCTGGAAGCCAAACGCTCTGATAAAATACGCAGCAGGATATCTCAATCTTTGCAGGATGCGGTGGGTAAAGATGGCATCGACCCCAACCGCTTTGAGCAGGAGATGATCTACTACCTGGAGCGTATCGACTTTTCGGAAGAGAAAACAAGACTAAAGCAACACTGCCAATATTTCTACGCTACAGTAGAAAAAGAAGGCACCTCCAAAGGAAAGATCCTAGGCTTTATACTACAGGAAATAGGCCGCGAGATAAATACACTCGGCGCTAAAGCCAATCAGGCCGAGATACAGCAGCTCGTCATCAGTATGAAAGACGAACTGGAAAAAGCCAAGGAACAGGTCTTAAACATACTATAGCCACCAAATTTGTAGTTAACGTAGTTTTGCAGCTGCTGCAATTATTATAAAATTCATGTATCGAGTTGTATTGTCTTTATTGATAGGGATGTGTCTCCTTACGGGATGCCTTCCTTCGCCTGTATATCAAAAGCAATATCCTATCCCGAAGAATAGCTGGCAATACAATTACCAGCCATCTTTTAAGTTCGACATTACCGACTCCAACTCACTGTATAATATATACTTCGTCATAAGGCATACCGAGGCTTACCCATATTCTAATATCTGGATGTGGATACATACCAAAGCACCCGGTGATACTGTTTTTAAGAGAAGCAGGATAGAAGTGCCACTGGCCGAGCACGATGGTAAATGGCTGGGGCGTGGCATGGGCGAAATATGGGAGCAGCGCATGCCCATAACGCAGGAAGGTGACACGGCCATACTCAGAAAAAAAGGCACTTGGGAGATAAAGCTGGAACAAAACATGCGCGTAAACCCGCTGCCCGAGATATTGCAAGTAGGCCTTAGGGTAGAAAAGGCTGGCCATAACTAACTATAAATTCAGCGGATGCTATGCGCTATTTCACTACCCTATATCTACTACTGCTTGGCTATATCATAGCTGCGCTTGTGTTTTGGGGTACCAGCCTGCGCAAGCAAAGCGAGCAGATATATACTCAGGAGCTTATCATCCTGAATACATCTGTAGACAGCACATACAACAGCGCCTTTTATAAGAACCGTCTTACGGAACTAACGGATAAACGCGACAGAAGAACTAAACAGTACTTTGGCGAGGGTGCAACCTTTCTGTTGGTAATTCTCATTGGCGCTGCGGTTGTATTTACCTCGTTTAAAAGAAGTATTCGTCTTTCGCGGCAGCAAAACAACTTCATGTTGTCAGTAACGCATGAACTCAAGTCGCCTATAGCAGCCATGAAGCTCAACATCCAGACCTTGCAAAAATATCAACTCGACGAGGATAAGAAGCAACAGCTGATGGACCGCTGCATCAAAGAAGCAAACCGGCTGAATGACCTTTGCAACAATATGCTGCTGGCCTCGCAGATGGAAGGCCGGCAATATATACCCGCAAAAGAACAACTGAGCTTTACCGATATAGTAGATGATAGCGTGCGAGACTACGCCAGCCGCTACCCCGGCCGTATGGAAGAAGGCATACTCCAAAACAGCGACCTGATGGGCGATAAGCTGCTGTTGCAGATGGCCGTAAACAACCTGCTGGAAAACGCGATAAAGTATACCCCTTCCGACAAGCCTATACAGGTAACCCTGACCAATAAGAACAAAATGGCTATACTACAGGTGGCCGACCAGGGCCCAGGCATACCCGATAAAGAAAAAGGGAAAATATTCAATAAATTTTACCGTGTCGGTAATGAAGAAACCCGCAAGTCGAAAGGCACGGGGTTAGGGCTCTACCTTACGGCCAAGATCGTGCAGCAGCACAAAGGACGTATTTACATTAAAGACAACAGCCCATCAGGCGCCATTTTCGAGATATGCCTCCCCGTTAGCTAATACCTTTGTCTCTGACTTATCCCAGCGGAAGGTTTTGCGGTGGTAGGTACATTGTCCATGTATTTTTAGTTGCGCGCGGTGGTGAGGCGTTCCGTAGCCCTTATTCTCTTTCCAGCCATAGTGGGGAAATTCTTCGTGAATGCGCAGCATGTACTCGTCTCTATGCGTTTTGGCAAGTATACTCGCAGCTGCAATAGAACGATAGAGGGCATCGCCCTGCACGATGCAATGATGCAGTATGCCGAAGTAAGGAGTAAAGCGGTTACCATCGATTAGCAGCAGTTCCGGGCGAACCGCCAGCTGATCTACCGCCAGGTGCATTGCCTTAAAAGAAGCTTTTAAAATGTTGATGCGGTCGATCTCCTCATGATCTACCGACGCAACAGCCCAGGCCAATGCCTTTTTTTCTATAATGGGGCGCAGCTCATCGCGCTCTTCATGCGTTAGCTGTTTACTGTCGTTTAATAGCGGATGGGAAAAACTATGAGGCAATATCACTGCAGCAGCAAACACAGGTCCTGCCAAACATCCCCTGCCCGCTTCATCGCACCCTGCCTCTATTAGCTCCTTTTGAAATCGCTTCTTTAACACACTATCGGTTTACCTGTTGTAAAATTAGCAAATAATCATCTAGGGCGACCAAGCCGTATTTCTAAATTATTATTTCTCTGCTGATGCTTAGCCGCTAGAACCGACTGTGCAATATTGGCACAGTTATATTTAAAATCACATTGCAATGAATCAGATCAAGTTCCCATTCTATGCAAGGCTGGCTTTCATACTTATCTCGATAGTACTTATTGTGTACTTGCTGTATGTAGCGCAGAGTGTATTAATACCGCTATTTTTCGCGGTAATGATATCTTTTCTGCTTTATCCCCTGGCCCGCAGGCTGGAGCAAAGGGCGCACATGAGCCGTAGCACGGCAGCCTTCGTATCTATATCGGCCTTTGTGGCCTGCCTCAGTTTCCTGATTTATATTATCACCATACAAATCATCCGGTTCTCGCACGATATCCCACTGTTGCAAAAGAATATGAACAACTGGATGCAAGGTGTCCAAAACTGGATAGCCAAAGAATATCAGCTGGATAGCACCGAGCAGGTAACGTACTTGGGAAGCACCATAAACAATATGCTGGAATCTGCTGCCATGTCTTTCGGGGGTATTTTCCTCCAAGTCTCGGGCATTATATTCTGGATCATCATTGTCTTTATCTACAGCTACTTCATACTCCACCACCGCAGGCTGATACTTCGCTTCTTGCTGGCGGTCTTTCCTGAGCGCCACAAGCACAAAGTGCATACAGTAGTGATGGAAACCCGTGGCGTAACGAATGGTTACCTTATAGGTTTGCTTATAGAGTTTGTAATTGTGGCTATAGCCAACAGCGTAACATTATGGCTTTTAGGCGTTCAGTATTCTATACTCCTGGGGCTGATGGCTGCCGTGCTCAATTTTATTCCATACCTGGGTATCATCATAGGGGCCGCGCTGGTGTTCCTGGTTACGATGGTGCATGGCACACCGCAGCTGGCGCTTCAGGCGGCAGCACTGCTTTTCGTAATTCATGTGCTCGATGCCAATATCCTGTTTCCTAAGGTAGTTGGTGATAAAGTAAAAATGAACGCGCTGATCACCATTGTTTCGGTACTTATAGGCGGCGTACTATGGGGAGTAGCTGGCATGTTCCTTTCCATACCAGTAAGCGCTATGCTTAAAATCATATTTGAGCATGTAACAGAGCTGAAGCCTTGGGCACTACTGATGGGAGTAGAAGACAATAAACAGATCGTGTAAAAAATAAAGGGTCCTTGAGAGGACCCTTCTGACATATAAGGGATAAGAGAGAGCGTTGTTGATGCGATTACGTATTCATTGCAACCGTGATACAAATATGGTGTAGTATTTCAGAGGTACAAAATTATTTAACATGTTTAACCACGACTTTGCATACCGTTAACCTCCAATTAACAATCAACACTTATAAGGCTGACTCTTAATTATTTGTATCTGCTGCCAGCAGAATCTGCCAGGCTTTTTCAATATCTCCGGCATCCAGCATTTCCTTTGCATAAGTATGCAGCGCATGTTCTTTTCCGGCGTTATCCGCATCGTATTCTCTGATGATCTGCGCAAGGCGGTCGTCATACAATATGTCTGAGACAAGTGGAATAGAAGTGCTATTACCGAGTATACCAAGATTGTTTCCCGTAAGCACTTTACTATCGCGTATGTGGCCGGGTAGTGCATCAATGCCTACCCCTAGTTGCGTATTAGGCTTCGCCACTTCAAATACCGCATCACCAGAAGCCCTGCAATAGAAGTCACCTCCCATACGTGCCACCAGGTCTATTTTGTGCGGGTCTATCTTACCGTCATCGGTCAGCACCCTATCATCGATGTGCATGCATACAATTTCGCAAATGATCAGGTTACCAGCACCACCTTCCGTACCTGTTTCTATTACTTGCAATACCTTACACTCCATCGCCACCGGTGATTCTTTGACACGAAACGGCTTTACCGTATCAGATGCAATCGGCGTAAAACCCGCTTTGCTAAATTCACTCACCTCCCTTGGAAACTCGCAGCTCGACAGGTTCATTTGCTGCACCATATCGTAGCTTACCACGTTGATGACTACCTCCTTATTAGCATACACGTTCTCAAGCGTATGCTTTGTAGTGTTATCGCGCACCCTGCGGGCCGGCGAAAAAACAAGTATGGGCGGCTTGCTGCCAAAAGCATTGAAAAAACTGAAAGGAGCCAAATTTGCAGTACCATCAGCGTCGATAGTGCTGGCGAAGCATATGGGTCTTGGGGCAACGGCACCCAGCATGAATGCGTGTAATTGTGCAGTCTTAATTTCTCCCGGTACTATTCTCATGTAGCAATAATAAGGATAAAGGTACTACACTCAACAAACTTATAGCGTTACATAATGCAGAAACTGCTATGGCATTATTTTATTCTTACATGTATTGAATAAAATAGTATAACAAATAAAAACGTGAATATGAAAACGAGCATTGTAAAATTTGTGAACAGGCTTACACTGATGATCATGAGCCTTTTTGTTAGCGTATACAGCTTTGCCCAGGAAGAAGGTAAAAGCCTGAACATCGATGTAACACGTACAGAGTCGACAACGACTACGAACTGGTATGCTAACCCTTGGGTATGGATAGTTGGCGCGGCCATCTTTATCCTGCTGTTTGCTGCTATAATCCGTGGCAACAGGAGCGATGCCTAAAACAAAAAGGCAGCAAGCTGGAAAGCTTGCCGCCATTGCCGTTTACCTATGTTATTTTAATGTATTAAAGCTTGTTCATGGCTTTAATCCCGAATCAAATATAGGAACGTGAACTGCACTGCAATGTCATAACACACGGAATGGCTTGGCGGATTGACGAATAAGATTTGTGGCTTTATCCATAATAAAACAGGACGTTATCGATACCGTCCTGTTTTATTTTAAACGACTGACTTTTAATAACTTACAGGAATAGAAACGCCTGTTTGGTCCCATTCTATTACCAAAGCGTCCTTTTTCGGATTGATCTGCAGCTTTTCTTGTGTCTTATCTAATGTATAAACAGGCACCTTTACTTCTGCCACATTCTTACTTTTATGCTTGTCGTATTCGTACGCTCCCCACTGCTCCAGTTCTGAGTTCAGTATCACCGTCCATTCCTTTACACCGGGGATGGTAAACAATGTATACTTTCCTTTTTTTACCGGCTTGCCGCCAAAACTAGCATCTGCTTTTAGTTCTACAGTGGTCGCCTCATTTGCGCCGGTACGCCACACCTCTCCATACGGTACCAGTTGGCCAAAGATAGCCCGGTTCCGCTTCGAGGGTTGTCCATACACCACTTCTATATTATCAGACTTCGCTACGCTTTTAGGGCTTAGCTCTTGTGCTGACAAAGTGAATACAGTAAAGAGCATCAATGCAATAGTGGAGATCAGGGTTCTCATAATAATGTTTTTATAGCTTGTGCAAAGCGTGTACCAATTTCTAAAATTATATCACGAAGAGATAGATAGCAAGCTAATCTATTCAATATCAGAAGATTTCATACCTGCTTAATATTTTAACACGCCTTTAGAAATTTGTTATCCACATGTTAAACGCTTCACTTTGCAGTAAAACAGTTCCATAGACATCTGATATTTTATAAGATTATTATCAGCCAATCCATCGAGTACTACTGGCACAAATTTGATTTCCGTAGCATCAAGGGCGCATAAACTGTCCTGCAATAAATTAAACTGATGCTATGAGAAAGATTTTACAAACTGTGGCGGTGGGAGCATTATTAGCTTTGCAGGTGCCGCTGGCGGGGGCTGAAACGATTTACGGCCTTACCCGCAATAACAAAATGATTTTGATTGCCGACCTGAACGATGCAGGTCGTATTAAAGGGCCATATGCCGTAGAAGGACTCGCCGCAGGTGAAACGCTCATGGCAATAGATGGCAACCCTGCAAACGGCGCCATTTATGGCCTCGGTTATCGTGGAACTTCTAATACAGCGCAACTATATTTGATAAATACATCGGGAACTGCCTACACAGCTAGCCCTATAGGTAATACATTTAATTTACCATTGGGTACCACCCCTGGTAATCTGGGTTTTAATTTTGATGCGTCATCCGTCTATAAAATAGTTATTACTACAAGTACCGGACGCCGATATACGGTTAATAGCAGCAATGGAGCAATGATCAATTCAGATCAGCTGGCTTTTGGTGATAATGACATAAACCAGAGTGGCAAAATGGATGTAGCGGCTACTACCTACATCAACAACTTCTTCGGATCAGATAATACACAGATGTACGGCTATGACAGGGCAAGTAACTCCTTTGTAGCATTTAATAATGCCGGTGGCCATGTCGCAACAGTCGGAAACATCGGAGGTGCTATTGCCGGCACTCGCGGTATCAGCATCGAAAGCGTTTTTAATAAAACTGACCGTTCTAACGGTATATATATGGTAGCCAGCCCAGAGAATACAGCCGGTAGCCACATTTATAATGTTGACTTAACGACGGGTAATACAACCGACATAGGTGCAATAGGTACAGGCACTGAAGACCTGCGTGATATTGCTGTAAGAATAGACAACGAGATACCAACAAATGTTGATGGAAATATGGGTGTCGCGCTTACTGCCAATCACCGCAACCTGATACATTTCGATACAAAACGTCCTGATGTTGTTCGTCGCGTTACCTGGATACATGGTACTACCGCTGGTCAATCAATTATGGCGATCGATTTCCGACCAAAAGATATGGCTCTTTACGGCCTTGGTTACAATCCGCAAAACGGCCAGGCACAGCTCTATAACATCGATATGATGACAGGTAATGCTTATGCTGTAAGCAGTACTCCTATGGAGCTAGCACTTGGTAATAGCAACACAGCCATAACAGGCTTCGATTTCGATCCGATCGGTGATTACGTACGTGTTTCCGGAAGTAATGGCATTAATGTACGCATCAGCCCTGTAAGCGGTCAGGTTGTTACTACAGATAAGTCATATACTTATGCCGAAACAGATGCATTCTTTGGTACGGCTTCAAATCTGGGTGCTATTGCATATACCAATAATTATTACGGAGCACATAACAGCCAGCTTATCGGTATCGACTATGGTACAGGTGCCCTAGTTAGCTTCAACAAGCCATCTACCGGCATTATGAACAGCGTACTGAATATCAACAAAATAATTGGCACAGGTGAATATGCAAACGGTCAGGTTGATATCTACTATGATGCAGAAACAAAACAAGATCTTGGCTATATCACGGCTAATACATACCTGAATGGCGACCCTTACGCACAGATATACACACTGAACCCGATGACCGGCGAAACAGAATATATCGGACTAATTGGTACAGGCATTTCGGTTAGAGATATAGCTATAAAGCCAAAATACTCAGAACTCGAAGTGGCTACTTTAGTACAAAATCATCAGCACGACCTGCTGCTGTACCCTAACCCAGCAGTAAACCAGACACGCGTGGTGCTGCCAACTGTAGCAGTACAGCCTATACATGCCTACGTTACAGATATGCAAGGCGCAGTTATTAATCACTTTGTATATGCACCGGGCGGCAATGAGATAGATATTGATGTTACTTCACTACGCAGCGGGCTATATAGCATCCGTGTGCAGGAAGAAGGAAATACAGTAAGAGTAGCAAGGTTCTCTAAGCAATAGATAGCCCTGCAAGTTGTACGAAAGGCCCTCCAACTCACTCAGGAGGGCCTTTTCATTTGAGCAAAATTCGATGTTTATAACATGTGAATTTCATATTATAATAACGCCGGGCTAAGGTTTTGATAACATTATTGTTGTTAACTTAGTATAAATAAATAAATGCCTATGTTATGGCGTACATTTAGTGGAGAACCACTACACCTTCCGGTAAAGAAAGCTGTTGAAGAGGCAATCATTAGAGAGACAAATAAGGGATTCCGCTTAAAAGTTTGTGTAGGTACTGACTCTCAGGTAAGAGGTGCCGAAACAGAGTTTGCCACTGTAATTGTATTCTTGCGAGAGAAGCATGGCGGATTTATGTTTATCTGCAACGATAAGACGCTGCAGAAGTTCAGCATTAAAGAGCGTATGCTGGTAGAAGTAGCAAAGAGCATCGAGATCGCATACGAGCTTTGCGATCTGTTCAACCTATACGATGTAGACATGGAAGTACATGCGGATATAAACACCAACCCACAATTCAAGAGCAACGAGGCACTTAAGGAGGCTATGGGTTATATACTCGGTATGGGTTTTGCCTTTAAGGCCAAGCCTGAAGCATTTGCAAGCAGTAGCTGCGCCAACAAGATCGTGAACTGATCTTTAACTGAAAGACAATAAATCTAGTGGTGGCAGCGTCTTGCCTTTTCTGTTTAAGTACTTGAGATACTATCCGTTCTCAAACCACAATTGGTATTCGCCATTTAAACCTGCTGCTATAGGCTAAATTCGGTATATTTATATAGCGAATTACTATTAAAGCTATTTTGATGAGGCAAGGTTACTACCTGTTTTTACTTTTTTGCTGTTACCCGTTTATTTCTTTTGCAAACCCTGATCATCGTGCGGTAGAGTTTGTAGAGAATAAAGGACAGTGGAAAGAACCTTTCCTCTTCAAATCGCGCACGCCCAATTGCGATATATACATCGAGTCGAACGGATTTACATTTGCAATAGGCGACCCGCAGAATGCGATTAAAATGCATGAGTACCAGCATGGGCAAACCAGTACACCTCCTACACTCAATTTCCATGCATATAAGATAACCTTCGATGGTGCATTAAAGCCGGAAGCAGTCACTGGCAATAAAGCGCAACAACACTACTACAATTACTATCTGGGCAACGATCCTACTCGCTGGAAGACCGGACTTCATCCATACCATGCGGTAGATTACAAAAGCATTTATGCTGGTATCGATATGCATATAGCATCTGAAGCCGGACAGGTAAAGTATGATTTCCTGGTGAGCCCTGGGGCAGATGCTGATGTAATAAAACTACGCTACGATGGCATTGATGGCCTTTCAGTAGTAGATGGAAAATTAATGGTGCGCACCAGCCTCGGTAATGTCATTGAACAAGCACCCTATGCCTATCAGCTAATCGATGGTGAACGCAGAGAAGTTTCCTGCAAATATCGGGTGAGGGATAACTTCGTTACTTATATTTTCCCGAACGGATACGACCACTCGCAATTGCTGGTAATAGACCCGACGATGATCTTTACAACATTTACCGGTTCCAGCGCCGACAACTTTGGTTTCACTGCTACATTTGACAACCAGGGGAATCTATATGCAGGGGGATTTGCTGTCGCTAATGGCTATCCTGTACTTGGTGCATACCAGGCCACCTATGGAGGTGGTAGCGGTGGTACGCCCACCGATATTGCTATCAGCAAATTTAATGCTACGGGTACAGCGCTAATATACTCTACCTACCTGGGAGGTAAAAGTAACGAACAGCCCCATAGTATGGTCGTGGACAATGCCGGGAATCTAACAGTAGTTGGCAGAACTTATTCAGATAATTTTCCTGTACTAAATGCTTACGATGCAACCTACAATCATATCGGTGGTAGCCCCACTGCTGATATTATTGTTACCAAGTTCAACTCTGCCGGTTCAGCGCTTATTGGGTCAACATACATTGGAGGCTCCAATGATGATGGTGTCAACATTAGCAATATCCCCAATACGGTAGGATCGTTGAAACATAATTTTGGCGACGATGGCAGAAGCGAAGTAATAACCGACAATGCAGGTAATATATACGTGGCTGCATCAACAAAATCAACTGATTTCCCAACGCAAAGTGGTGGTGGGCACAGAGGGCTGCAGGATGGTGTTGTATTTAAGCTAAACAATAATCTGAGCGCTCTGCTATGGAGTAACCATATTGGCGGAACTGATGACGACGCATGCTATGTATTAGCCTTAGACAAGACAGAAAGTAAGATATTCGTTTCAGGCGGTACGCTGAGCAATGGTATGTCTACGGGGTCGGTTTATCAAAACGGCCGGCAAGGTGATATCGATGGTTACATCGCACGTTTTCAGAATGGCGGTACATATCCGCTTGAAAGGCTTACATACATAGGCACAAGCGCCTACGACCAGTGCTACGGCATACAGATAGATGACCAGAACAACGTCTATACGATGGGTCAGTCCAATGGAAACTTCCCGGTGATCAATGCGGCATATAGCAATACAGGAGCCAATCAGTTTGTAATGAAGCTGAATAACGACCTTTCGACAGTCATATACTCTACGGTGTTTGGCTCTGTAAATGCAAATGTCCCCAATATCTCACCTGTAGCATTTCTGGTAGACACTTGTCAGCAAGTATACATATCAGGCTGGGGCAGTGATGACTTCCCAGGTGAAAAGGGAAACACGAACGGCATGCCGGTATTAATGGGAGCCACACCTCCTGCTCTACTCAAAAGCACTACTGATGGTGACGATTTTTATTTTATTGCGTTAGGCAGAAATGCCTCCGGTCTGCTATTTGCAGGGTTTTATGGAGGTTCTGATGCTGATGGCAGCGAACATGTTGATGGCGGCACCAGCAGATTCAATAAGGACGGTGTCATCTACCAGGCGATATGTGGCGGGTGTGGTGCCGGAGGTGGTACTACTATGCCAACAACAGCTACCAGTTACAGTCCTAAGAACGGAAGCTCGAACTGCAACCTGGCCGCATTAAAAATGGAGTTTAATCTTGGAGCAGTTAATGCTATAGCACAAGCCCGGCCCGATGCAACTGTATGCCTGGGAGATCCCGTACAGTTCGAGAATACGTCGTCTAATGCATCCTCTTACGAATGGCTTTTTGGCGATGGCAATGCATCAAGTACACTACCGAATCCCATCTATATGTATACAAGAGTAGGTACCTATAGCGTGCGTATGATAGCTGTAAACCCCAATGCTTGTAAAGTAAGAGATACGGTAACCTTGACTATACGGGTAGATACCATGCGGATAAAGGCCGACTTTAATATCCAGAATGTGCAGAACTGCCCGCCTTTTAAAGCAACTTTTCTAAACACTTCTACTTTTAGTAAAACGCCGGGGTCTACGACCTACACCAAATTCTTCTGGGATTTTGGAGACAATACTACCTACAATGGCGTACAGCCTCCGGAGCACATATTTGCCAATGCGGGCACTTACACGGTAACGATGGTAATGATCGATTCCACGGCTTGTAACTCTCCTGATACCATTCGCAAAATGTTACAGCTTTCCAGCGACTCCGTAATGGCAATTCTTGATGTGCCTGATCTGGTATGTACAAAAACTCCGATAGCTTTCGGAAACCGTTCCAGAAAAGCGCTCCGATACTTATGGACATTTGGAGATGGCGATTCTTCTACAAGTACCGCAGGCATCCATCAATACGACAGTATAGGCACCTATACCATCAAGCTATTTGCCATTAATGAAACGAGTTGCAACAAAATTGATTCTGTAGAAAAAACATTTACAGTGATGGCCGGGCCAACCGCAGAGTTCTTCTTTGCACCCATAGACGGAGAACTGAATCAGCCCACAACATTTACCAATATGTCGACAGGTGCCGTTAAGTACCAGTGGGACTTTGGTGATTACACGGGTAGCAGCGAACATAGCCCGGCACCCAAGCAATACAAACGTACCGGCAAGTACACGGTATGCCTGGTTGTAGCCAGCCTTGAGGGCTGCGTAGATACGGTATGCAAGCTGGTGCCTGCTGATGTGCAGCCATTAGCAGATGTGCCAACCGCCTTCAGCCCCAATGGCGATGGAAAAAATGACATACTCTTTGTATATGGATATGCGATCGATAAGATGACGTTCAGGATATATAATCGCTGGGGCAAGAAGATTTTCGAATCGAAAGACCAAGCAATTGGCTGGGATGGTACCTACAACGGTGCCGGACAGGATGTAGAAGCATACGCCTATACACTGAATATTACATTCATCGACGGAACCGTACTTAATAAAAAAGGCAACGTTACCCTTATCAGATAACCGCTAAATAACCACTTATGAAAAAACGCACACGCTCATATATCATCGCAGGCGTTCTTGCATGTTGCCTGGGTACCATTGCAGAACGCTCGGTTGCTCAAGGCATACATTTCTCTCAATACTATAATGCGCCCATGCTGTTAAACCCGGCCAATACTTCGCTGATGAGCGACAAGGATTTCAGGCTGGGTGGTAACTATCGCAGCCAAT
This sequence comes from Sphingobacteriales bacterium, assembly GCA_004144175.1. GTDB lineage: Bacteria > Bacteroidota > Bacteroidia > Chitinophagales > Chitinophagaceae > Polluticoccus. The sequence continues at coordinate 76,268 of SEFT01000001.1, read as the reverse complement.
GGTCCAGCATTGTGCCATACAATACTTTCTCGGCATACGGAGATTTTCAGGTTGCCCGCAACCACGACTACTCCAACTGGCTGGGTATTGGTGGGGCCATATTTAACGATAAGGCGGGCGATGGCGAGCTTTCGCTTACCCGTTTCGAAGGGTGTATGGCTTACCATTTATCCCTGTCAGAGGTCAGTATGATATCAGGAGGCGTGTCTGTTGGCTATTCACAGCGAAGCCTGAATTTTAATAAGCTATCTTACGGAATGCAATGGGACGGATTTAGATTTGACCCCACAAAGCTAAATGGCGAGAAAGATGGTATCATAAAAACAAATTTTATTGATGTGGGTGCCGGTGTCAATTATGCCTTTTTTCCCAACGAAGCGGTCTACTTTAAAGTAGGTGCCGGTGTGGCGCATGTAAACCAGCCTACTGAAACATTCTACAACAGCACTACGGGCAATAACGCAGGAGAGAATAAGCTAAGCATGAGGCCGACGCTCAATATTGATGCCCAACTCCGTATAAATGAGGTGTTTGTGTTAAATCCGTCGCTGTATTTTACCTACCAGGCTAAGTCATACCAGGCGGTTGCAGGCGGCCTTGGCATGTTTTATTTGGGCGGACCTAAAGAAAGGCCGACTCAGCTTATTTTGGGCGCTTATCATAGAGTAATGGAATCTGTTATTGCGGTTGCCGGTATGGAGTATGCAAATACCAAACTTATGTTCAGCTACGATTATACGGTTTCGAGTCTTTCTGTTGAAAATAAAGGCAACGGTGCATTTGAAATGTCAGTGATATATCAGGGGCTGTATGGCCAAATGGGGTCGAGAAGAACAATAAATTGCCCGCGCTTTTAACAAAAGTTTCTGTGAAGAAACCTAACTTGCATTATTATATTTGGCACTAATATATCATAGATGGAAAAAGAAAAGTTTAAAATACTGCTCGTAGAAGACGATACGAACTTCGGACAAGTACTTAAGAATTACCTCGAGCTTAATGACTTTATAGTAGAACTGGCAAGGGATGGTATCCTCGGCCTTGCGGCATTCAGAAGAGAAAAATTCGACATCTGCCTGCTCGACGTAATGATGCCGAATATGGATGGATTCACATTGGCAGAGGAGATCAGAAACGTTGATCCTGAAGTGCCACTTTTCTTCCTGTCGGCTAAAAGCATGAAGGACGATATCCTTACCGGTTATAAGCTGGGCGCGGATGACTATATCACCAAACCTTTCGATAGCGAAGTATTATTGCATAAAATAAAAGCGGTACTGAAACGTAACCAGGAGCTGCAGGAAAAACAGCACGCCCAGGTTGAGTTCACTATCGGCGGCTATCACTTCAATAGCAGACTGCGTACGCTGGAGCACGACGGGCAGTCTCAGACGCTTTCTCCAAAAGAAAACGAACTGCTGCTGATGCTTTGCGAATATAAGAATGATCTTCTACCGAGAGAGTCGGCACTGAAGCGCATCTGGGGTAGCGATACCTACTTCAATGGCCGCAGTATGGACGTTTACATAGCGAAGCTTCGCAAATACCTGCGCAACGACAGCGGAGTAGAGATCGTGAACATACACGGTAACGGCTTTAGGCTGGTAGCACCCGAATAATAAATCTGAAACTTTACATATGGCACAAGCCGGGACATATCGTTCCGGCTTATGTATTTCAGGTTAATCATTATATGTTTATTGATTTTCCACATTGCTGTAAGATTGCTACTTTTGATGCCACATGAAGCATTTACCTAATTTGCTCACACTAGCCAACCTGGTCTCAGGTTGCCTAGCCATTGTGTTTGTGCTTAATTCACAACCCTTCCTTACCCAATATGGCGATGGCGCTTATTGGGTAACGGGTACAGAGCAGGCCTACTATGCCAGCATCTGCATATTGGTTTCGGCGGTATGCGATGTATTGGATGGCTTCGTAGCCCGGAAGCTTAATATTTTTTCTCCCATCGGTAAAGACCTCGATTCACTGGCCGATATGGTATCATTCGGCGTAGCCCCTTCGATGATCTTGTTCAAAATGCTGTGGGCATCCCAAATGACCAGCCAAGATGCACTTGATGCAAACATGCTTGCCATGGCTCCGGCTTTTCTTATTGCCTGTTGCGGCGCGCTGAGGCTTGCACGCTTCAACATTACCGCCAATGTGCAACGCAACTCGTTCATGGGTATGCCTATACCTGCTACCGGTTTGCTCATTGCCTCGTTCCCGCTTATCAATTGGTACAACCCAATGGGTATAGGAGCTTTCCTGCAAAATGCCTGGATATTGTACGTAATAATTGGATTGCTTAGCTGGCTTATGGTGTCTAAGATCCGCTTTATCAAATTAATACCTTCAAATTTCAGCGTAAAGCATATATGGCCGCAAATAGTGTTGCTCATCGCAGGTGTGGCGCTGGCACCAATTGCAGGTTGGGCTACAGTACTCTTTGTATTTGTACTGTATATGGTATTGTCACTCGTTTACAAACCACAAGAAAATAAAATAGAAGAATAGATATGAAATTCACTGCTCACATCAATGTAATGCCTTTGAAAGAACTGCTGGACCCGCAAGGGAAAGCAGTGAATAATAGCCTGCACAACCTGGGACTATCGCAGGTGCAGGATGTACGTGTAGGTAAGCACATTACGCTGAACATCGAAGCTGCAAGCAAAGACGAAGCAGAGCGCCTGACACAGGAAGCCTGCAAAAAACTATTGGCCAACCAGGTAATGGAAGCTTTCGACTTTACACTTGTTGAAGCTTAATACAGCGAATGCGTCTTTACCTCATACCATCTCCTATTGGCAACCTCGGTGATATCACCTACCGGGCAGTAGAGATATTGAAGCAGGCTGATGGCATTTTGTGCGAAGACACCCGTACCAGCTCGGTATTGCTGAAGCACTACAACATACAGAAGCAACTTACGCCCTACCATCAGCACAACGAGCATAAGGTGCTCAACTACCTTGTAGAGCAGATACAGCAAGGCAAAACCTATGCGCTCATTACCGATGCAGGCACTCCGGGCATTTCTGATCCGGGATTTCTGCTGGTGCGTGAGTGTATCAGGAATAGTATTGCAGTGGAATGCCTGCCCGGCGCTACGGCTTTCGTGCCTGCATTGGTGCAATCGGGCATACCCGGCAACCGTTTTGTATTCGAAGGTTTTATCCCGGTAAAGAAAGGCCGGCAAACCCTGATGAAGCAGCTGGCTGAGGAAGAACGCACTATTATTTTGTACGAATCTCCGCACCGGCTGGTGAAAACGCTTAAAGAATTATCTACCTACCTGGGTACCGACCGGCAGGCAGCAGTTTGCAGGGAGCTTACCAAGATGTTTGAGGAAACAAGGAAAGGCACACTAACGGAGCTAGCCGCGCATTACGACAAAACTCCACCCAAGGGAGAAATTGTCCTGATAATAGCCGGTAAAGAATAGATACTACGCCGCCTTCTTATAAGGCGGCTTCTTTTATGCACTATACTTGTGAGCACAAAAAGAAAAGCCATCCTTCGCAGGATGGCTTTTACTTATTTTTGCACTAATGATTAGTGAGCTGGAGTTGCAGCAGGTGCAGTAGTTGTGTCAGCAGTTACAGGAGCAGCGCTCATTGTATCAACTGTAGCTGGAGCAACTTCTGGAGCTGGAGCAACTACTTCAGTAGCCATTGTGTCAGTTGTTTCAGTAGTTTCAGTTTCGCTACCGCCGCAAGAAGCGATGAACATACCCATTGACAGTGCGAAGATTCCGAATTTTACGAATTTCATAATTGTTAGTTTTTTTTGGACTGTGTTTCCCATTTATCCGCGAAACAGAAAAAGGTAACCCGCCATTTCATAAAATTTGTGAAAAAAGTTTTAAAAACTACATAACACGCTGATTATCAGCAACAAAAAATCATAAAAAACTTCTGGCTACGGCGTACCTTTACAATTACCACGCATTTGCAATGCTTTAACATTATTTTTTTTTCAGAAGGGGTTACTTTTTCAAAAAAATCGGATTAATAAGTGTACAGCCCAATGCATACAGAGGAGCAATTGTTGACGGAGCTGGCTGCCGGTAAGCGTAGTGCAACGGAATTGATATACCGGCAGCACTATAACACCATTACCAAATGGATAAAAGGCAACAATGGCAGCGAGGATGATGCATCTGACATTTACCAGGAGGCTATGGTAGTACTATACGAGAAAGCCCAGAATGAAGATTTCAGGCTTACTTGTAAAATAGGCACCTATCTTTTTGCTATCAGTAAGAATCTGTGGTATAAAAAGATAGAGCAGTATCAGAAGATGCCCGTAAGGCTGCCTGATAGTGCCGGGCAGGATGACCGTATGGACTGGGCAGCAGATGGCGATATAAGTGCGCATCGCGAACGCGAAGCATACTATACGCAGCTGAATGCCGCTCTGGATAAATTGGGTGAACCTTGCAGTTCTTTACTTAAAGCTTTTTATCACAAGGATAAGAGCATGCAGGATATAGCAGCAGACTTTGGATATACCAATTCGGAGAATGCCAAGACCCAAAAATATAAATGCCTTACGCGCCTTAGAAAACTATTCTTTGGAGCACAGGCAAAGTAAAATATAGAATGTCTATCGACAATAACATATGGAATCTGGCTGAGGCTTATGTATCGGGTGCACTACCCGGCAATGAGCTAACGCAATTGCAGGCAAAAATGGCTGCTGACCCTGTGTATAAAGCAGAGTTTCAGGAGAGCATAAATATGCTTCGCGCCCTGAAGGATAGCGGCAGCCACAAGAACTTCCGTGCTATGCTACAGGATGTTCATAAAGAAACTGCGAAGAGCCAGCCTCAGGAAACGGTGGTTACGCCTACGGGCCGTACCATTCCGCTAAAGACGCACTATTGGCGCACGGCGGCTATAGCAGCAGGTATGGCGCTGCTTACTTCACTATCTACTGTGTGGGCGGTACGCAACATGAACGGCCGTATGAATTCTCAATACAGCCTTCTGCGCCGCGACCTGGAAACATACAAGCGTTCTCAAAACCAGATCATCAGCAATATAAACGATCAGAAAAAGCCTGCCCTGGCACCGGCCAAGTACGGCGGTACCGGTTTTGCCCTGAGCAATGATGGTTATCTGGTAACCAACTACCACGTAACCGAAGGTGCAGACTCTGTTTATATCCAAACCCGAGATGGTCAGTATTATAAAGCATCAGTAGTGGGCTTCGACCAGAAGGCGGATATTGCGATATTGGCAGTAGAAGACAAGTCGTTCCGTTTTGGTAAAGGAGAAATCCCTTACACATTTGCATCTTCTAAGAAAGGTTTAGGATCACGGGTGTATACGCTTGGCTTTCCGCAGGAGGACATCGTATATAACGAAGGTTACATCAGTGCTAAAAATGGCTTTAGAGGCGACTCTATACAATATCGCCTGGAGCTGCCTGCTAACCCCGGCCAAAGTGGTGCGCCTGTACTCGATAAGGATGGTAGCGTGATTGGCCTGATCACCGGTAAGGAAAGTGAATCGGCGGGTACTACGTATGCAGTCACCTCTAAAGCACTGCTCGACTTGGTTTCTAACATCCACGGCCACAACATACGCCTGCCTAAGGTTAACAAGCTAGGAAAGCTAAACCGCGAACAGCAGGTACAAAAGCTGGAAGTCTATACTTGCTCGGTTAAAGTATACAAATAAAATTCTCGTTATTTATATAATTGGAAACAGCAGTATGATACTGCTGTTTTTTTGTGCCTGTATCGCTCTTTATTAATAATCTATACATGGCTGAGGCTTAATTTACCTAACTTTGCGCCCTGTAAGCGCAAAGTGTGAGCATCGTCGATATTTTCCTGAAAAAACGCAATTCCGGACCATCCGGTGAAATGGCCTTTACCGACCATATCGAGGAGTTGCGCTGGCATATCATCCGGTCAGTGCTGGCCATCGTCATTGCCGGTATTGTTGTTTTTTTCAATATTGAGACCATATTTCACCATGTGATCCTGGGGCCTGCTCACCCTGATTTTATCTCTTATCGCCTGCTTTGCGATTTTTCCCGGTCTATAGGTATATCGGCACTGTGCCTGCAAGACCTACGGATGGAATTTCAGAATACAGAGCTTTCCGGCCAATTCATGATGGCCTTTTCGGCTTCATTTATGATCGGCTTCATCGTCGCATTCCCTTTTGTCTTTTGGGAGTTTTGGAAATTTATTAAGCCGGCATTAAAGCCTGAAGAGCTTAAATCGGCCAGGGGTATCGTATTCTGGACCTCTTTATTGTTCTTCTTCGGTGTGCTATTCGCGTATTATGTAATAGCTCCATTCACCATCAACTTCTTTGCAGGCTATCAGCTTAGCCCATCGTTCAAGAATATCATCACCATGTCGAACTACTACGACACTATGAGCGACATGGTACTAGGTATGGGCTTGGTGTTTGAGCTGCCGGTACTGGTATTTTTCCTGTCGCGCATAGGCATGCTCAACCCGAAGATCATGCGGGAGAAACGTAACTATGCCATACTGGTGATATTGGTACTTGCTGCGGTTATTACTCCACCCGATTGGTTCAGCATATGGCTGGTATTTATACCGCTGATGATACTATACGAAACCAGCATCACCATAAGCGAACGTGTAGTGAAAGAGAAAAGAAGAAAGGAATTAAAATAAAAAACAACAATGATGAATACAAACGTTTTTGATCAAAAGCTGCCGCTTGTAATAGGTTCTGACCATGCCGGCTTCGACTATAAAGAGGCGATCAAGGAAACCCTGACGGCTATGGGCTGGCAGGTCGAGGACAAGGGTACATATAGCACCGACAGTACCGACTACCCCGACTATGCACACCCGGTAGCTACCATGGTAGAGGAAGGCAAAGCGGCAGTAGGTATACTGATATGCGGCAGCGGCAACGGCGTATGCATGAGCGCCAACAAACACAAGGGAATCCGCGCAGCACTTTGCTGGAACGACGAACTGGCCTCACTATCGCGCCAGCACAACAATGCAAACGTACTTTGCATACCGGCCCGCTTTATGGAGTTGAACGATGCTAAGAAAATGACAGAGACTTTCCTGTCTACCCCATTCGAAGGCGGCAGGCACGAGAAGAGAGTGAATAAGATAAGTGCATACTAATTTTACTTAGCTAATTATCAAATCTGCTAATACTTGTACGGTAATCATAACAGAAAGGACGCTCACTTGAGCGTCCTTTCTGTTATGTATCATCAGCTAATCATCAAATCATCTAATCAAGGGCAAGTCTCAGCGTAGTAAAGAAGCTGCGTGGAAGGAAGCCGCCCTGGCCGCCACTACCGCCATGCGCACTGTTTGTGATCACCGCGCCCGTTACGTTAACCTGTCTTACATCCAATACGTTCTTTACACCGGCAACTATCTGCACGCGTTTCTTCCAAAAGCCTTTCTCGGCAGTCAGGTCCAGCATGTTATAGGCATTCTGGTGCCCATTGTAGGTTGGTACGCCATCGATACCGGGGATTACGCGCGGACGAGCTTCAAGGAATTTGTTGATGATGTTAAAGTTGATCCCCTGTTTCTTCCAGGCATACTGTATGGTAGCCGTGGCTTCCCCTGTATTAAATCCATTATAATAACCCTTTTCCGCCACCGTGAAGTTGCGCGAATAGCCCAGTTGAAAATGGAAGTTCTTTAGTTGTCCATCCACCTGCAAAGACGCTATTGTATTACGCTGGCGGAAGAGATTACCATACACATATTCGATGCTGGTAGGGTCATCAGGATATACAGGCACCAGCATAATGCCGTTCCGCACATCGTTGTAATATCCCGTAACAATGAATTGAAGATAGTCGGCCTGCTTTTCGTAAGCCTGGTAAGATGCCGAAACCTGCATATGATGGCTCGTTTCCGCCTTAAGGCCCGGCGTACCGGTTATGTAGTGGTTTTGGTCTATAAAACTAAGGTATAGCTCCTTCAGGCTTGGTGCACGGAAGCCCTGCGTGTACGAACCCCTCAGCTGCATATTTTTTGCAGGCGTATACAATAAATTGACAGAAGGTATTAAAGGTGCACTATAGGCGGTATTGTGCGCTGCGCGAAGGCCGCCTTGTACCGTTAGTTTCTCCTTTAATAGCGGTATCGATACGTTAGTATACATAGCATAGTCCATGATGCTTGTATCTTTCATCGGTATCTTCATGCTATTGGCAAAGCTCAGCGTCACATCATAGCCTACGGTATAGCTTAGCTTTTTGTAGTTATTGCTATAGCTGCTGCGGCTTATCACATCATCAAACCTCGATGTATCCTGCGCACCCTTTGCCGTACTAAGGCTATCGTGCAGGTTAGTCATGTCTACGATGTATGAGCTGCGGATGCGGTTGTAAATATTATATCCATTCTGGCTTTGCCATGTACCTGTCTTGCCAATGCGGCCGCTCAGCGACGCACGGTTCATAGAGCGGGTAGTGTAGTAATATTCGTCTTTAGCTCTGGCTTCAAATGAGTTCCATACGTCGAGGCTGCCTTTATTGGTAACCGTTTCTTTGAGATAGTCCGAAGCCAGATGCAGCTTAAAGCCCGAAGAAGGCGCCGTATAAGAATAGGCCACATTCCCTACGTACTGTTCATTGGGCTTGAAGAAAAGATTGCGCTGTACCAGCTTTTTATACCCGCCGCTGGCTATGACAGGCGTATCACGGTATCCCCAGCCCTGAAAGTAATTACGGGCTCCGCCAATGGTCAGCTGATGGTTTTCTTTTATTTTATGCGTTACCGAGGCATTTACATTATACCTGCCTACTGTTTCGTAGTAGGTGCTTGCATTGATGCCATAGCGTTTATTCTCTTTTTTGGTGATCACGTTAATCACGCCGCCCAATGCATCAGTACCATACACTACACTCATAGGGCCTTGTATCATCTCTATGCGCTCTACATTGTTCAGATTTATTTGCGATAGATTGATGTTACCTGCTTCGCGTCCGTTCAGCGCAACACCATCTACCAATATCTTCACTTTATTGCCGCTTAGCCCCTGCATTTGCATATTGCTACCCAGTATGGCGTCGTTCGATATCTGTACGTTCAGCTGATTGCGAAGCGCTTCGTTTAACGTAACGGCCCCCATAGCCTGTATCTGCTCTTTCGAGATTACCTGATAATTCGATAATGCATCTTTCAGGCGGGTAGGCTGGGCATTCCCCGTTACCACCACTTCATTCATCGTGCTGAATTTCTTTACCAGCAGTACTGCGAGTATCGGGTTAGTAGGTGCGCGGTGAAAGTTTTGTGCATAGGGCTCGTACCCCATTGCAACTATTTCTATCGTGCATGGGTATTGAGGATGGACAGTTACTGTTCCCTGCTCATTCGTTTGCTCTGTAGTTTGCAGCGATCTGTTAGGATTGTACACATTTACATAAGCAAGCATCACAGGCTGCCTGCTATCTTTTTCCAGCACCGTTATACGTATACCTTCCTGTGCAAAGCACAAGCCGGTAAGCAACAGCAACATTAGAAGCAAACTTGATGACCTCAAAAGCATAACATTCAATTTAAAAATAAGCCCGGCTAACCTCAAGGCAGCCGGGCTTAGTATATGGTTGATCTTATCTTCCTTCTTAGGGAAGATGGGATTAATTATTGTACGATCAGCCTATCGCTAACTTTCCAGCTACCATTTGTAATGGTCACGAAATAAGAGCCGGCAACAAGACCTGAAGTTTTTACTTCCAGCGCATTCAATCCGGTAGTCAATATCACAGCATTATTCTCAATGACCTTACCAGTGATGTCTGTTATAACAAGTCTAGCATTTTGCGCAGCCTCTTTTACATCTATCATCACGTTTACCTTACCGTTTACCGATGGGTTAGGAACGATCACAAATGCTTCTATGTCACGTACCTGACTTTTAACACCAGTAGGCTGGGTCAGCTTACGCTTATCGAAAACTACCTTACCTGTAAATGGAGGGAATGCTCCGTCGAAACGTGTGAACAGAAGTTGATGGTAAGCACCATCATTTGTTTTAATAAAATAGGTAGTAGAGTCTGAAACGATATACTTCATATTTGGTTGGTCAAACACTTTCCAGTCATCACCAATCGTATTTGTCTTTGTTGTAAACAACGACATATAGTTCATGTAGTTAGCAGTGTCTGCATCCAGGCCCATCTTGCGTACTTTAGCAACCATTACATTCTGATTTACCAACACGCCTGTATATACCTGCAAGCCTGACGGACCGAAAATTCCCTTCTTTACATACTGTGTAAACAGCATATCCCAATCGGTTTTGCTTGGCTCTCTGTCAATAACCGTGTTGCTGGCTATGTTATAATAAGCCCAAAGACGGGTTTTGAAATCTGTAGGAGTGCTTCTTTTGATATTTACAGTATTGTCGCTCGAGCCATCCAATGCAGCTATCCTGAATGTGTAGCCGATATTAGGTCCTATACTGGTATAGTCCATTACCAGTATTTTATAAGCTGCCGCGCCAACTTTCACTACATACACAGAGTCACCTCTCAGGTTGTGGTTAGGCGAACCCTGGTATCTACCCCAGCCGTAGTCAAACAGATCGCTTGCATCGCGGTTTTGGAAAAATGCACCTTCACCCCAGCTTACTTCGTTATTCACCTGTTGCATTGTTGGCTTTAGCATACCGGCAGTATCTGCCGCGGTATAGGCATCAAAACCTGCGCTGTCTACGTGTACGCTATAAACTTCAACTTTCTTTTTGGCGTGGTTTGCCCTGATAGTAGCATTAAATGCTGAGTCACCGAAAGCAGTCATTTGGAAAGCAAGGTCCCAGTCATTGGCCACCTGCACTTTTTTATTGCCGTTCTTCAGGTTATAAAATACATCATTGGCATAGTTAGCACCCATCTCAATTGAGTCTGTTGCCCATACATTCAACTGCGCATTCGCCTCAATACCTGCCGATAATGCCGTTAATAAGAGTAGAGATTTTATTTTCATCTAAAGCTTGTTTAGACCCCAAAGATACCCCACACTTACACCATGACATTATTAGAAAAAACTATTTACAATTGCATGACAAGTCTTTATGCCAAAATTTTACTCTGGCACCTCTTAGATCCATCCCTGCGCATGCAGGTATTTAGCTATCTGTACGGCATTAGTAGCCGCGCCTTTACGCAGGTTGTCAGCCACTATCCAGCAGTTGAGGGTATTGGGCTGCGAATAGTCGCGCCGTATACGGCCTACGAATACCTCATCCTTACCGGCAGCATATATCGGCATCGGGTAGGCCTTTTCGGCAGGATTGTCTATTACCACCACACCACTCATATTTGATAGAAGTTCTTTTACCTCACTTTCATCGAAGTCATTCTTCATTTCCACATTTACGCTCTCGCTATGCCCGCCCATTACCGGCACGCGCACAGTGGTAGCCGTTACTTTGATGCTGTCATCACCCATTATTTTGCAGGTCTCCAGCACCATCTTCATCTCTTCTTTGGTATAGCCATTGTCCTGGAAGACGTCTATATGCGGTATCACATTCAGGTCTATCGGGTGCGGGTACACGCCATGGCCTTTACCGCCTGCGCGCTCGTCCAGCAGTTCCTGCACTGCCTTTTGCCCGGTGCCGGTTACCGATTGGTACGTGCTTACCACTACCCTTTTTACACCGTATTTGTCATGCAATGGCTTCAGTACCATTACCATTTGTATGGTAGAGCAGTTGGGGTTAGCAATAATATAATCGTGCTTCTGCAGCATGTAACCATTCACCTCGGGTACGATCAGCTTCTTCTCTGGATGCATGCGCCATGCCGAGGAGTTATCTACCACATAGCAGCCGATCTCTGCAAACTTCGGTGCCAACTCCAGTGATACACTGCCGCCTGCCGAGAAGATAGCCAGTTGCGGCTTCATAGCTATTGCCGTATCTGCGGTTACCACACTGTATTCCTTGCCATTGAAAGATACCTTATTACCTACCGACCTTTCAGAGGCAACAGGTATCAGTTCGGTAAGGGGAAAATTCCGCTCGGCAAGTATTTGCAACATGGTACTGCCAACCAACCCGGTGGCGCCTACAACAGCTACACGCATAGTATGAATAGTATTAAGAGCGCAAATGTATAGAAAACTGCCATGTTACAATCCCGAAACCCTATTTATAATAAATAACGGAACTTTGCCGCTCTATGGGTAATCTGGGCTCGCTGAATAAATATTTTGTTCGATATAAATGGCGTTTGTTACTGGGACTGGCTTTTGTAAGCATCTCCAACCTGTTTGCGGTAATACCGCCGGTCATCATCCGTAATGTGCTCGACCAGGTACAGTCTAACATAGATACCTATCACATGCTGGACGGTACAGCGCTGAAAAGCGATATGAATTCCTATGTTTTTAAGCTCGTACTTTGGAATGGATTATTGTTATTGGGCCTAGCATTGATGCGCGGCGTGTTTATGTTCTTTATGCGCCAGACGATCATCGTAATGTCGCGCCTTATAGAGTACGACCAAAAGAATGAGATATACACCCACTACCAGGAACTGCATACACACTTCTATAAAACACACTTTACCGGCGACCTGATGAACCGTATGTCGGAAGACGTTTCGCGGGTGCGTATGTACACCGGCCCTGCCATCATGTACAGCACCAACCTTATCGTGCTATCCATCATGTGCATATGGGGTATGCTGCGCGTAAATCCCTTGCTAACCATATATGTAGTGGTACCCTTGCCCTTGCTGGCGCTGTCTATCTACATCGTCAACCGACTGATATTTAAGAAGAGCGAAAAGATACAATCGCAGCTATCTGACCTTACCACTACTGCCCAGGAGTCCTATTCAGGCATACGCGTCATAAAATCATTTGTGCAGGAGCATAATATGCTGCGCTTCTTTACCAAAACATCCGAAGACTACCGCAAAAGCGCCATCAACCTGTCGCTTACCGAGGCTATCTACTTCCCGGCAATGAACCTGTTCATTGGCCTGAGTATGCTGAGCACCGTGCTGATAGGCGGATACCTGGCTATACAGGGAAAGATAAGCGCGGGTAATATTGCCGAATTTGTTATTTACATCAACCTGCTTATGTTCCCCATATCCAGCATTGGCTGGGTAGCTTCTATGATACAGCGCGCCAGCGCATCGCAAAAGCGTATCAACGAGTTCCTGCATACGAAGCCGGAAATTGTGAGCCCTGCAGATGCTATAAAAAATGAAGTAAAAGGAGAAATACGTTTCGATAAGGTCACTTTCACCTTTCAGCATACCGGCATTACGGCGCTCAAAGATTTCTCACTACACATCAAATCAGGCGATCGGGTAGCTATCATTGGCCGTACCGGCTCGGGCAAGTCTACAATAGCCCAGCTATTGTTGCGTATGTACGATCCTCAGCAGGGTGCAGTATTGGTTGATGGTGTGCCGGTAAAGAACTATGATCTGCAACACCTCCGCACACAGATAGCCTACGCACCGCAGGAGGCTTTTCTTTTCTCCGACAGTATTTTCAACAACATACGCTTCAGCGGCAAAGACGCGACTGAGCGCGATGTAAAACACGCTGCACATCTGGCCGACCTGGAAAAAGACATTGCCGGTTTGCCCAAAGGCTATGAGACCGTAATAGGCGAACGCGGCGTAATGCTATCGGGAGGACAAAAGCAGCGCATGGTGCTTGCACGAGCACTGCTTAAGAACAGCAACATCCTGCTGATGGACGAATCGCTATCGGCTGTAGATACACAGACCGAAAAGAGAATTCTGGAAAACCTAAATACCTACCAGAAAGACAAGACGACCATCGTCATCACGCACCGCATCTTTACCTTGTGGAACTTCGACAAGATAATAGTGCTGGATCATGGCCAGATAGCCGAGCAAGGCACACATGCAGAGCTCATGCAGCTCAATGGCAAATACGCAGCACTATACCGCCACCAGACCGAAACGGCAGAAAGTAATTAGAACTATTTTTTGTTCATTACTTCATCGTCTATCTTATTGTCGTGCAGCTCTACATAGCTTTTCTTTTTGCGCAGGCGTATGTTGAGCATCTCAACGACCAGTGAGAAAGCCAGGCAAGAGTAGATTATGCCTTTGCTGATCTCTTCGTGTATACCACCGGCAACCAGCATTACGCCTATTACTACCAGGAAGCTCAGCGCCAGCATTTGTAGCGTAGGCTGCGCATTGATGATACGCGATACGGGGCCGGAGAAAGCCATCATAATACCCATTGAGATGATAACGGCAGCGATCATGATCGCTACTTCATCCACAAGGCCAATGGCGGTGAGTATCGAGTCGAAGGAGAATACAGCATCCACTAGTATGATCTGAACGATAACTGAACTCAGGGCAGCACCGGCTTTTGCCTTACCGCTGCCATGGTCTTCAACCGCTTGTAGCTTATGGTGTATTTCCAGCGTGCTTTTTACGATAAGGAAGATACCTCCTGCTATCAGTATCAGGTCTTTGATGCTGAGGCCCAGCGGCTGGCCTTCTTCATTTATGAAAGGTATATGTATCACAGGATCTTTCATGCCAATGATCCAGTTGATACCCAATAGCAGCAAAATACGGAATACCATGGCCATAGTCAGACCAATATTCCTTGCTTTCTTTTGCTCTTCTTTGGGCAGTTTACCTGCCACTATTGATATAAAAATGATATTGTCGACACCCAGTACGATCTCAAGGAACGTTAGTGTTAATAAGCTGATCCAGACACCCGGGCTGGATAAATCGGGCATTGCAACAAGAAGATTCATATGATTGTTTGAGTAAAAATATTGTACCTGCTATATACGTTATTCAAAAGTTACCTTAACCTGCATTGGCTTGCCATCGCGCATGATAGTGACATCTACCGTATCATCTTTTGCAAAATTGCTTAATGCTTCCATATACCCCTGCATGCCGTTTATTTTATGCTCACCCATTTGGGTAATGATGTCGCCACCTTTTATACCTGCTTTTATGGCCGGCTTGCCTTCCGTTACACCATCTACCCGCACACCGCCATCTGCAAATGAGTAGTCGGGCATAATGCCTAGCGTAACTTTAAAGCGCACCTTGCCTACTGAGTTTTGCTTGGTAGCAGTAAATACCGGCTTAGATTGTTTGTCCATCTTTTCTATTACGCTGTAAATGTACTTTATCACCTGCGCCTCGCCTGCGTAGTTGATCTTATCGGCATCGTCGCTGGGCTTGTGGTAGTCGCTATGTATACCGGTGAAGAAAAACAGCACCGGCACACCTGCATAATAGAAAGAAGAATGGTCCGACGGCCCTACACCAGAGCTATCAATCACCATCTTGAAGTTCTTGCTCAGTTTATTGTTGATAACGCCACCCCACACCGGCGAGGTGCCTATACCGCCTACGGTCAGCTTGTGCGTGCTGTCATTCAGCCTGCCCAGCATATCCATATTTATCATGTATGCGATCTTCGTGCTATCGAGCTTGGCATCTTTCACAATTGCCTTTGAGCCAATTAGCCCCATCTCTTCGCCCGAGAAGTTGATAAACAAGTAGTTGTAATGTTTCAGTTTCGCCGTCTTTATCTGCGCAGCCAGTTGCAGCAACGCAGCCGTACCGCTGGCATTATCATCGGCACCGTTGTGTATTTGCCTGTCTTTCTTGGCGTTCAGGCTGTTGCCATCTTCGCCGTAGCCCAGGTGGTCGTAGTGTGCACCCAGTACTACCGTATATGGGGCTTTATTGTCGATGAATGCTGCCACGTTGTGGCCTGTTATTTCAGCCTTCTTCAGATAGCTGTTTAGCTCTACCGACAAGTTCGGCATAGTGGTGCGCTGCTGGTTCTCATTAAAGCGTTGTTGGTAGGCCTTGAAGCTGATATAGCCTACCGGTATATCCAGGACATCGTACTCCGATTTCGGGTTGAACTCCGGTGGGAACTTTGCGCCATAGTTGTCATATAGCAGTACCCCGCTGGCACCATGCGAAATGGCACTTTTGCATTTCTCGTAAGCTGCTTTTTCCCAGTCAAAGTGCGCATCCTGCGCGTCTTCTTTTTCTTCGTATAGCGGCATCAGCCACACATTGCCACGTTCCAGCACATCGGGTATCACTTCGCTATACGCACGCTTATTAGCGCTAAAAGGTAACAAAAAACCTTCCTCCGGCATCTTGATACGATCGCTGTTTACTGTAATGTGCGCGATATTGGCTATCTCTTTACCTGTAGAGAAGGTGAATGGATAGATATAGTTGTTGTTGTAACCCGCTATCTGTGCTTCTTTGTATGCCTTTTCTATGTAGGCTGCGGCTTTACGTTCCCCTTCGGTACCAGTACCGCGCCCTTCCAGTTCGTCCGACGCCAGGTAGCCGATGTCCTTTTTCAGTTGCTCTATTACTCTGCGGTCTGCACGGCTTTGGGCATCTGCCTGGTATGTCTGGAGTATAACAGTAAGCGGAAGTAAGCAGGCAAAGGCACGGACGTTCATGAATGGCGTTTGCGCAAAAATAAGCAGTGGCGCCCGCCAAACAAAAAAACCCGTCCGGACGAACCGGACGGGTCTATCAACACTATGAAAAAAGACTTATTCCGGCGATTCTTCCAGACTACCATCAGCTGTTACCAGCAGGTTAGTATTTTCATCCGGTATCGCCTCGCTGCCGTTTGTAGGCATTACGATCTCTATATTGCTAATGTCTTTAAGCTGAGGAAGTTCCTTAGGACCGTTGATGCCCAGGTAATCCATAAAGTTCTTAGACGTAGCATAGGTAAGGGGCTTACCTACCATATTCTCATTACGGCCTGTGATAACGATCAGTTCTTTTTCCAGCAGTTTCTGGATAGAGTAATCGGCACTCACCCCGCGTATAAATTCTACTTCAGATTTGGTGATCGGCTGCTTGTAAGCAATGATCGCCAGGGTTTCCATGGCAGCAGAAGACAGCTTTTTAATATGTTTGTCGCCGTTAAGCTGCAATACAGTTTTATGGTACGCCTTCTTGGTCAAAAATTGGTATCCGCCACCCGCTTCGCGCAGCTGGAAAGGATAGTAAGAAGCGTCATACTTTTCACGGATGGCTTCTATACAAGTAGCGATACGCTCAGCCTCTACAGATTCTTCCAATGCAGCGCTCACCATCTCTACCATCTCTAGTTGAGTAAGGGGACGCTCGCTGGCAAATATCAGCGCTTCAACATGTGGCATGAGTTGTTCGATATCCATACGTTCCTCGTTTTCCTGTTCACACCGAAAGTAGTGCAGGTTGTCAATTTGCAGGCGGAAAGAAATACACAGATGTGGGTAAATCGTGCACGTTATCCACCGGCCACTACTGCACAAAATTACGCATAATCATAGAACGCAGGCGTTAAAGGGTTTTAACAGAAATGCTAGTCGAACGCAACGCCATCCAACTTGTCAATAACTTTTCCATCCTGTAATATAATGACCTTGGTAAGCCATGCTAAATCATAGCATTTGCATTTTGCATCCGATGAATAACTCCATTGTGTCGTTACACTATCTCCATATGTATAAATTGGCTTGCCTAAAATATTAAGCACTACTGTGCTATCCATTCCCGGGTGGATCGAGTCAAATTTCAGTTGGCTGAATCCGGGAGCAAATTTGGTATCTATATCCGGCCTGAAAGGATCATAGCTCTCTCCTAATGCGAACATGGCTGCAAAGTAAGGAATGAGCAAAAGTGATGTAGCACCAAAAGCAGCAAAGCTCTTTACCAAAATCTTTTCTAACAACATTGATGGATCTGATAGAGTTTAAAAAAGTAGCCGAATGTGTAAGACAAGGCGATAAACAAGAACCCATAATACGATGATAAAGGATGCTCGCCAAACAACCAGCAGAGTAGCCTTCCCAAAACCACGCCCGCAGCTATTTGCAATCCGATAAAGAAGCAGAATTCGCATAAAAGCGTAAATACGCCTATGGGTTGTATTTTATACAAGTTCACACCCGACGAAATAGAAAACAGGCAGGGAGGTACGGCAAGGGAGGCAAGGGCAATATATTTCATAAAAAATGGCCGGAATATCCGGCCATCTATAACGAAAAGAAGCTATTGAGTATTATATATTATTCAGGAAAAGTTGTGGTGCAACACCTATCAGTATCACCAGAACACAGGTCATAGCTAGCAGGAATTTTTCTCCGCCGCTCACCTCTGCATGTAGCTCGGGCGTACCTTCTTTGAAGTACATAGCGATGATAACGCGGAAGTAGTAGTAAGCACTTACCGCCGCCATCAGCAGACCGAATATTACCAGCCAAAGCAGGCTACCCTGCTCTACTGCTGCCTGTAGTACAAAGAACTTAGCCATAAAGCCGCCCGTAAGCGGTATACCTGCCAGC
The DNA here is from genome assembly GCA_004144175.1 of Sphingobacteriales bacterium. Lineage (GTDB taxonomy): Bacteria > Bacteroidota > Bacteroidia > Chitinophagales > Chitinophagaceae > Polluticoccus. The sequence continues at coordinate 57,918 of SEFT01000001.1, read as the reverse complement.
GACAGCAGGAATATAGTAGTAAAGAAAGCCAACGCAGGCTCTTTACGCGCCAGGCCGTTAAAGCCGTCGTAGGTGTAGTCTTTCAGCTTCATGAGCACAGCAAACACACCTATAGTAGCCACGCTATAGGCCACTGCATAGATGATCATGCCCTGCCACGCCGTAGCATTTACAGCTATGATGGCAAACAGCATAAAGCCTGCCTGAGCGATAGATGAATAAGCCAGCATACGTTTTACACTCTGCTGGAATACAGCGGTGATGTTACCAATAAGCAGTGTAAGTGCCGTAATAATGGCCAGTATCATCATCCAATGACTGCTGAGCGAGCCAAATGCTACGCTGAACAAACGAAGGAAGGCAATAAAGGCACCGGCCTTTACAACCGTGGCCATAAAGGCGGTGAAAGGTGTAGGTGTACCATCGTATACGTCAGGTGTCCAGATATGGAACGGCGCGGCTGAAACCTTGAATGATAGAGCCACCATCAAAAACAAAATACCTGCCAGTGCCAGTGGATTTAACTCAGCGGACTGAAGAAAGGTAAACCCGATAATATCAAATGATCCCGTGGCACCGTACAGCAGCGTAATGCCCATCAGCAGAATACCTGTGGAGAAAGCACCCATCAGGAAGTATTTGAGTGAAGCCTCACTACTTTTCAGGTTCTTCTTGTCGCTACCTGCCAGTATGTATTGAGGTATAGAAAGTATTTCGATACCTATGAACAGGATCAACATATTATTATAGCCCGACAGCAGATAAATACCGCAAAGGATAAAACTGATAAGCGCAAAATAATCAGCTACATGCGTACCCACTTTAGCTACCTCTTTACCTACCAGCAAGGCATACAGAAAGGTGCAGCCGGTCATCATGGTGTTGAACCACAAGGCATAGCTATCGATGCGCAGCATGTTGTTGAAGTACATCTGCGGTGCATTCACGTCCGCCGACACAAGTTCCCATACATTGACGCCGAGCAACAGGAACAGCAGCACGGTTGCTATGGTCACCGCCGATTTCTTCTCTTTTACCAGTATCCCGGTAAACATGAGCACGACACCTATAAGAGTAGCAGCAATAATTGCCTTCATGTTGTATAAATAAGTTCTGTTATTAAGGTATTATTTGGTTCACTGCGCCTGCTGTCAGTTCCAGTAGCGGTTTAGGATATACGCCCAGGAAAAGTATCAGCGCTATGATCACGCCCAGCCCAAGATATTCGTTTGCCGTCAGGTCTTTTGCCACTACCATTTCAGTAGCATTGCCGTAAGCCGTACGCTGCACCATGTTAAGGGTGTAAACAGCACCCAGGATGATACCCAGACCCGCTACTACCATAAATGTAATATGATAAGGCGACTGGCTCTCGAACAGGCCGTTAAACAGCATGAACTCACCTATAAATCCGTTGGTCAGCGGCAGTGCCACATTCGCTACAGATATAATTACTAAAGCAATTGCCATTTGTGGAGCTGTACTGGCCATACCACCCAGGCGGGTCATATCACGCGTGCCCCAGCGTTGTTCTACCATATGTACCAGCAGCCACATACCTGTGATGTTGATACCGTGGTTGAACATCTGCACCATCAGCCCGTGCATGCCCGAATGTGTATTCGCGAAAGCTGCAGCACACATCAGGCCCATGTGGGCTATGGATGAATAGGCAACGAGGCGTTTAATATCTGTTTGCACAATCGCCAGCAACGAAGCGTAGACAATACCTACAATAGAAAGTGTAATTACCGTATCCGACCAGAAGGCAACACCCTCGGGCACTACCGGCAGCAGCCAGCGTATCACCGCGAACATACCCATCTTCACCATCAGGGCGCTTAGGATGATCGTTACCGGTGTAGGCGACTGCTCGTAAGCATCGGGCTGCCAGGTGTGGAACGGGAAGATTGGCATCTTAATGGCAAATGCGATAAAGATCATCCAGAACAGCCATTTCTGTTCGCTGGCCGGTAATGAAGAACCGGCACGAACAATGTTCTGCCACGAATAAGCATCTGCACCCGGGCTTTGCAGCGACAAGTAGATCAAGGCAGCCAGCATAATAAGGCTACCTACGAATGTATAAACGAAGAACTTAAAGGTAACCGGAATACGTTTTTCGCCGCCCCACTGAGAACACAGGAAGTAAACAGGTATCAGCGCCAGCTCCCAGAAGAAATAGAATAACAGAGCATCATAAGCCAGGAACACACCTGTAATACCCGCTTGTGACAGGAGCATCAGTCCGTAGAAAGCGCCCGGGCGTTCTACTTCTTTATTCCAGATGGCGATGATAACCACTGTCATTACAATACCTGTTAGCAGACAGAGCATACTGCTCATGCCATCGCCCAGCAGGCTGAATTGTGTGCCAAGGCGTGGTATCCATGGTGTGCTGAAGGATGTTACATCCGCATCGCAGATGATACCCGAGATAGCCAGCGTAGCCAGTGAGCTGACAAGCGCCAATCCCTTCGCTCCGTTTCCATTTATCGCAAAACTTACCGCACCGGCCAGTAATGGTATGAGTATGAGTAGTGTTAGTAACATAGTGCTAATTGCAGTGTTTGCAGTTTGCTGTTGTATATCTTATTGAATCCAGAAATAGCTAAGGGCGAAAACGACGGTCATGCCTATAACCATTACAAATATGTAGAAGCCCACCTGGCCGCTTTGCAGCAGGCGTACACGGTCGCTACCCCAGCGTACGCTACGGCCTACACCGTTCACAAGTCCGTCGATGCCAAGCTTCTCTACAAAACGGTACATCACATTCGACAGACCTTCCAGCGGACGTACGATAATAGCATTATACAGTTCATCCACATACCATTTGTTTTCCAGCACGCTGGCAAGTCCGGTATTCGGGATGAAGTTTGGCTTCTTGGTAATGGTGTACGCAACAACGATCATTACGACAACCAAACCCGTAGACAGTCCCATCAGCATCCACTCGGTGGCGTGCGACAGATGATGCATACGGAAGTTAGTTACCACAGGGCTCAGATAATGCTCCAGCGTGTGATGCTCGCTGATAACCGGAGGCAGACCAACATAACCGCCAACGATAGAAAGCACTGCAAGCACTACGAGTGGAATGGTCATAGCCGCAGGGCTTTCATGCAGATGATGCTCTTGCTCGTGTGTACCACGGAACGGGCCTGTAAAGGTGAGGAAGTACAGGCGGAACATATAGAATGCGGTCATCATGGCACCTGCCAGCGCGAGGTAGAATAATATCGGGTTATGCGAGAATGCAGCAGCCAGTATCTCATCTTTAGAGAAGAAGCCGGAAAAACCGGGGATACCTGCGATTGCGAGACAACCAATCAGGAAGGTGATCTGCGTGATACGCATCTTCTTACCTAGTCCGCCCATTTTGCGGATGTCCTGCTCGCCGCCCATCGCATGTATCACACTACCCGAGCCAAGGAACATCAGGGCTTTGAAGAAGGCGTGCGTCATTACGTGGAACACGGCAGTAGTGTAAGCACCTACACCAAGCGCCAGGAACATAAAGCCCAGCTGGCTCACCGTAGAGTAGGCAAGTACTTTCTTAATATCATATTGTTTGATGGCGATAGTTGCTGCTAGTAAAGCCGTAGCCACACCAATGATGGCGATAAAGGCCTGCGCTGTCGGTGCCAGGTTATACAGGGCACTGCTGCGGGCTATCATATAGATACCGGCAGTTACCATCGTAGCGGCGTGGATAAGTGCAGATACCGGGGTAGGACCCGCCATCGCATCGGGCAGCCACGTATATAAAGGTATCTGAGCACTCTTACCCATAGCACCTATAAAGAAGCAAACAGCGATCCAGGTATAAAGGCTATCGCCTACTGCACCGGGAGCATCGATACTGCCTATTTTGCCAAAGAACTCCTGGTAAGAAAGTGTGCCAAAATTGTACAGTACCATCAGCATACCCACTAAAAAGCCAAGGTCACCGATGCGGTTCATTACGAAGGCTTTCTTAGCAGCATTGGTATAATCCCTGTTCTTGAACCAGAAACCGATAAGCAGGTAGGAGCAAAGCCCTACGCCTTCCCAGCCGATGAACATGATAAGATAGTTAGCACCCAATACCAACAGCAACATCGAGAATACGAAGAGGTTGAGATAGGCGAAATACTTCACCATTCCCTCGTCATCGTGCATGTAAGAAGTAGAATATACGTGTATCAGGAAACCAATACCTGTAATGATCAGCAGGAAGAGCGACGAAAGTGCATCTACCTGGAAGCTGAACGGTATGTATAATTTACCCGACTGGATAAAATCGAACAGGTGAACGACAGTAGTGCTGCCGCTGCTCTTTACTTCGAAGAAAATAAGAAGCGATACGATAAAAGAACCCAGTACTGTAAGGCTGCCGATAGCACCGGCTACACCTTTTGGTATGGTTCTCCAGCCTAAGCCGTTGATCAGAAACCCGATCAGCGGAAATAATGGAACTAAGTAAACTAAGTTGGTCATACCCAAACCCCTTTTAGGGAGCTTTTAAATTTTACCGCCTTACGGCAGCGCGGTTAATAATATATACAAGGACCGATTCTCTTTTGCAAGAACAGCAGCCTAGTGTTTCAATCTGTTCAGGATATTAATATCTACCGAATGCACTTTGCGGTACATCATCACGATGATCGCAAGACCAACCGCTACTTCTGCGGCAGCTACCACCATACTAAAGAACACGAATATTTGCGCAGCCGCATCGTTATGCATTTTGGAGAACGCTACCAGCAGCAAGTTCACCGCATTCAGCATCAGCTCGATACACATAAATATGATAATGGCGTTGCGGCGCATCAGCGTACCTGCAATACCAATGCAAAACAACGCAAGACTCAAAAACAAATAATACTGTATCGGCATACCCCAAACCCCTAGAGGGGCTTTTTTTGTTTCTTAGTTATATTGACTAAGAAGGTTATCAAATTTATTTTCTACCTGATTCCCCCTTTAGGGGCTAGGGGGCTTTCCCTCTAGGCCAGGGCTGGATTTATTCCTTCCTACCAATCACCACCGCACCTATCATCGCACTCAAAAAGAGCACACTGCTTATCTCGAATGGTAACACATACTGCGTAAACAGCGTCTTACCAAGATTTTTTATCAATCCAATGTCTGTCGAAGTTTCTTCTACGAACCCACGTGTGCTAGAGCTAAGCGCTGCCAACACTACCAGGAAGAGTACTCCACCCGATATGATACCCGCAAACTGCACCAACCGGTTCTTCTGCGGCTCTGTGTCCGCGTTCAGGTTCATGAGCATGATCACAAACAGGAAGAGTACCATGATGGCACCGGCATAAACTATAATATTTACGATGGCCAGGAACTGGGCATTCATTAAAAGATAGTGGCCTGAAACGGCAAAGAATGTAGCGATCAGGAACAATACGCTGTTGATCGGGTTGCGGCTGAGGATAACCCCAAGTGCGCAACCGATAGCCATAGCGGTAAGAAACCAGAATAATACCTCGTAGATGCTCATAATATTACTTAGCGCCGTCTTGCGTTTTAGGGTGAGGGATCAGCAGGTCTTCTTTCTTATATATAAAGCTCTTACGGCTGTAGTTCGAAGGCATCAGCGTCTCACTCAGGTACACGGCATCTTTCGGGCAGGCCTCTTCGCAATATCCGCAGAAGATGCAGCGCAGCATGTTAATCTCGTATTTTGCTGCATACTTTTCTTCGCGGTACAGGTTTTCTTCTCCGGGTTTGCGTTCTGCTGCTTCCATCGTAATGGCTTCGGCAGGGCAGGCAAGTGCGCAAAGGCCGCAGGCTGTGCAACGCTCACGTCCCGCTTCATCACGGTTCAGGATGTGCAGGCCGCGGAATACCGGGCTAAACGGACGTTTTTCTTCCGGGTAGCTTACGGTAACTTTTTTCTTAAAGATATGGCCAACAGTGATGGCCATACCTTTCATGATAGAAGGTATGTAGATGCGTTCACTGAAAGTCATCGGACTCCGGTCAACGGCAGCTGATCTGTTAGTTAGTTTTTGCATTTTCTTTTTAATTATAAAGTCCGGTCAAAAATCAATCATCACTATTCGTTCTGACTCTATTATCTATTAAATACATAAAGTATTACTACTGCTGTTATGATCATGTTTATAAGCGCCAGCGGAATCAGGGATTTCCATCCCAGTTTCATGAGCTGGTCGTAGCGGAAGCGTGGCAGCGTCCAGCGTACAAACATGAAGAACAGTATGAAAGCAATAATTTTTGTCAAAAGTACTAGTACACAAATAAGGGCAAATACCACCGACGGCACGGCGCCCGCTACCTCATCCATGAACGGGAAGTTGTAACCGCCGAAGAACAGCGTAGCCAGTATAGCCGAGCTTACAAAAAGGTTGATGTACTCAGCGAACAGGTAGAAGCCCAACTTCATAGAAGAGTACTCCAGGTGATAGCCCATGTTCAGTTCACTTTCCGACTCCGGTAGGTCAAACGGAGCACGGTTCAATTCTGCAAAAGAGCAGGTAAGGAATATGATGAAGCCTAAAGGTTGCTTGAAGAAGTTCCAGGTAAAGTAGTTGCCTTCCCAAAAGCCATGCTGCTGTGCAACGATGTCGCGCAGGCTCAGCGAGTTGGTCATCATCAGCAGCGCAATAAGGCTGAGGCCCATAGCCAGCTCGTAAGAGATAGCCTGCGATGCCGCACGGATACTACTAAGGAGCGAGAACTTGTTGTTAGAAGCCCAGCCACCCAGCATCACACCATATACACCAAGGCTCACCACGGCAAATACGAACAGGATACCAATATTTACATCTGCCACCTGCAGCGAAACGATACGGTCCCCAATTTCAACATCAGGTCCCCAAGGTATTACAGCGCTGGTCATAAGCGCTGTAAGCATTGCCAGGCATGGCCCGAGGATAAACAGCACACGTGTAGACTGGTCAGGGATGATCTCTTCTTTAAAGAAGAGCTTTACCCCATCGGCCAGTGGCTGCAACAGACCCATAAAGCCGGCACGGTTAGGGCCGAGACGATCCTGCATAATAGCAGCAACTTTCCTTTCGCCCCAGGTAGCATACATGGCAATGCCAAGCGATGCTCCGAGGATCACAGATATGAGAATAAGTTTCTCTATGATAAAAGGCCAATCTATTTGCAGTAGCAGCATAACGGCGCAAAAGTAATTAGTTCGTTAAATTTTTACTTGTCTTTCTTCTGGAAATCATCCGAATGAGCCGGGCCTTGTATCTGAGACAGGTGTATCTCAGGCTTGTTCACGTCACTCACATCGTGTATATCCATCAGCATTTTAGGGTTCTTACCTATCACTTTATCTATCAGTATAGGCGTCTTCTTAAGCCCTACGTAGTGGCCTTGACCTATTACACTGTGGCGGTCTATCTTCGATGGACCTTCTATAGTCCAGTCTTTCACATCTTTTTTGTGGAAGCGACAGTCGTTACAGATCCATTCTTCCACCTCGCCCCATTTGTCTTTGCGGGCCGTCACGCGGAACACTTCATCTCCGCGCATCCACAGCCTTACTTTACCGCTGCATTTGGTGCAGTTGCAATGTGCATCTACCGGCTTGGTAAACCATACACGGTTCTTAAAGCGGAATGTCTTATCGGTAAGCGCACCTACGGGACATACGTCTATTACGTTGCCTATGAACTCGTTATCCAGCGACTTGCCCAGCAGTGTGCTGATCTCGGCATGATCGCCACGCTCCAGCACACCATGCTCACGGCGCTCCGTAAGTTGCTCGGCTGTGTACACACAGCGGTAGCAAAGGATACAGCGGGTCATGTGCAGGGATATATACTCACCTATGTCTTCCTTCTCAAACGTGCGGCGGTCAAATTCGTAGCGTGTACCCGAGCCTCCGTGCTCGTAGCTCAAGTCTTGCAGATGGCACTCACCGGCCTGGTCGCAAACAGGGCAATCCAGCGGGTGGTTTATCAGCAACATCTCCACTACACCTTTACGTGCGTCCAGCACCTTCTCCGAAGTGATGTTCTTCACTTCCATTCCATCCATCACGGTAGTGCGGCAGCTGGCTACCAACTTCGGCATCGGGCGGGGGTCTTTTTCCGAACCCTTGCTTACCTCTACCAGGCAGGTACGGCATTTACCACCGCTGCCCTGTAGCTTGCTATAATAGCACATGGCAGGGGGAGTCACCTCACCACCTATCATGCGCGCCGCATTCAGTATCGTAGTACCGGGTGGTACCTCGAGCGTTATATTATCAATCGTTACTTTAAAATTCTGTACTTCAGACATGATATATAAGTCAAAAGTTAAAAGTCAAAACCAAAAAATTATTTACTCGCTTTAATTGTCAGAATGGAGGATGCCAATATTTTAGATATCTCGTCGCATTCCTTCAACAACTCCTTTAAAACTTCATCTTTCACTTCAAATCCATCCCTTATGATGCAAAACCAGTATTTCGTCTCATTACTGGATTTTAAGGCTATTTCATAATACCGTTTAAACTCAATCCTCGAAGAACTATTAGCAGCTTCCACCACATTTGCACCTACAGACATTGCAGAACGCATTACTTGTTTTGCAGCCACCATGCTAAAAGTATCCCAGTTCTTGCTTTTCAAATACCTTATCATTTTTATTGAAAACTGATAACAGCGGTATTTGATGTCATTACCCACTTTTAGCTTTTCACTTTTGAGTTTTGACTTAGGCAGTCACTACTGGTAGCGGATCTGCATAATGCGCTAACCCAAAATTCCTTTTCTGCGCCTCATCAGGATGCAGCACGTGCCATTCAAACTCATCGCGGAAGTGGCGGATGGCTGCGGCTACGGGCCATGCAGCGGCATCGCCCAGCGGACAGATGGTGTTACCTTCTATCTTGCGCTGGATATCCCAAAGCAGGTCTATATCGCTTATCTTACCTTTTCCGTATTCTATGTTCTTCAGTATTTTGTACATCCAGCCGGTACCTTCGCGGCATGGGCTGCACTGTCCACAGCTTTCGTGGTTGTAGAAGCGCGCCAGCGTCATGGTATGGCGCACTACGCACTGGTCTTCGTCCAATACGATAAAACCACCCGAACCCATCATCGTACCGGTAGCAAATCCACCGTCCGACAGGCTTTCGTAATTCATGTAGCGCGTTTCACCCTTAGCCGTCTTAAATAGTAGGTTAGCCGGTACTATCGGTACGGACGAACCACCAGGGATACATGCCTTCAGGCGTTTGCCATTGGGTATGCCGCCACAGTACTCGTCCGAATAGATAAACTCCTCTACCGAGATGGTCATATCTATTTCGTACACGCCCGGCTTATTTACGTTACCGCAAACCGAAAGCAACTTGGTACCGGTTGATCGGCCTATGCCTATTTTGGCGTATTCCTCACCGGTCATATTGATGATCGGCACTACGGCGGCAATCGTTTCTACGTTGTTTACCACGGTTGGCCTCATCCACACACCCTGTATGGCCGGGAATGGCGGCTTGATACGCGGGTTACCGCGCTTACCCTCCAGGCTCTCGATCAGGGCTGTTTCCTCGCCACATATGTAGGCACCACCACCGCGTTGCACATATATTTCACAGTCAAATCCACTACCTAGTATGTTCTTACCCAGCCAGCCATTGTTCTTTGCTTCCTGTATGGCCTGCTCCAGTATATCCGGTATCCATGAATACTCGCCACGGATGTAGATATACGTAAGATTGCTGCCCAGCGCAAAGCTGCTGATGATAAGACCTTCTATAAACAGGTGCGGCAGGAACTCCATCAGGTAGCGGTCCTTAAAAGTACCCGGCTCTGATTCGTCCGCATTACATACCAGGTGACGCGGAACGCCTTCCGGCTTAGCCAGGAAGCTCCACTTCATACCGGTAGGGAAACCTGCACCACCGCGACCACGCAGGCCGCTCTTCTTCACTTCTTCCACTATCTCATCGGGCGTCATCTTGAAGGCCTTCTCCACTGCACGGTAACCACCGTTCTTGCGATAGGCCTCGTAATAACGAATTCCCTCAATGTGTGCGTTCTCTAATAATAATTTGATCGCCATAAAACAATCCCAAACCCAACAGGGCTCTTTTATAATTACCCAAGCTTATGCTTCGGTTGTTATTGAATTTTAATGAACTTCTAATTTTCTATCCCAACTTCACACTCTGCCTGCTTACCAGTTGCCAGCCTTTCTTTGTCTTCACCCAAACCTGTAGCACATGTAGCTTCAGTTCCATCGGTTTGCCATCGAGCAGTATTGCCGCCGTTGCATCCTTTCTTACCGTTGCCGTTTTGCCTTCCATCCATATTTTCGGTTCCTGCTGTTCTATTTTAGTATAGGTCAGCTTACCGTTATACAGATTACCTATCACGTCCTGCCTTGTCTCAATCCACCCATTGGAGTGGCCATAAGTCAGGTTCTCATGCGATAGTTTCTTCAGCGTCACAGAATCCTTTTGCAGTAATGCCTTATTCAATTCTGTGATTGCCTTTCTAACGTCGTCTGCTCCGGCTTGCGTCATTACAGTACTGTAAATAAAGAGCAATAATATAGTTACAACAGTACGCATCGGCTTAGTTAACAATTGCTACGCCTCTTCTGCATTCGTCTATTATCTGGTCTACTTTTTCTTTCGTCAGGTGCTCGCGGTAGAACTTACCCAACTGCATCATAGGTGCATAACCACAAGCGCCCAGGCACTCTGCCGGTTTCAGGGTAAACATTCCATCGGGAGTAGTTTCACCTTCTTTGATGCCCAGCTTGTCTTTTATATAATCTATGATATGATCGCTGCCGTTGAGCATACAAGGCCCCGTACGGCATACTTCAAATACATATTTACCAACAGGCTTCAGGTTGAACATCGTGTAAAAGGTAGCTACCTCATATACTTCTATCGGCTTGATAGAAAGTATCTCTGCTACATAATCCATGGTAGCGATGTCCAGCCAGCCGTTGTTCTCTTCCTGAGCTATGTGCAGCAAAGGTATCAGCGCACTTTTTTGCTTCCCTTCCGGGTAGCGTGCCATGATCTCTTTTGCCTTATCTAATTTCTCTTGCGAAAATTTCATAAACCCCAACCCCTAAAGGGGCCTTTTTTATTTAGAGTTGTTAATTAAGCGTCCAATTCTCCTGCAATTACATTGAGACTACTCAAAGTAATAACCGCATCACTTAGGAGACCGTCTTTAATTATCTCAGGATATGCCTGGTAATAAATAAAGCATGGTCTGCGGAAGTGCAGGCGGTATGGTGTACGGCCTCCGTCACTTATCAGGTAGTAACCTACCTCTCCGTTCGCACCTTCTACTGCGTTGTATATCTCACCCGGCAGCACGTCTATCTCACCCATTATCATCTTAAAGTGGAAGATCAATGCTTCCATCTTCGTATACACATCCTCTTTAGGCGGCAGGTGGAACTTGTCTGCTTCCTTTGCATAGAATACTTCCTTCTGCGATGGATCTTCTTTCTCCAGTTGTGCCAGTTTATTCATTGCCTGCTGCACTATGCTGTAGCTCTCCCATATTTCGGCATTACGTACCAGGTAGCGGTCGTACACATCGCCGGTAGTACCTACAGGCACTTTAAAGTCAAAATCTTCGTAAGAGCAGTATGGCTGCGCTACGCGTACATCATAGTCTACACCGGCAGCACGCAGGTTCGGCCCTGTAAAGCTATAGTTCAGCGCGCGCTCCGCATTTATTGGTCCTGCTCCTATGCAACGCTCCATGAAGATACGGTTGCGGGTAAGGAGGGTTTCAAATTCCTTCATCACCTTCGGGAAGGTATCTAGGAACTTCTGAACTTTTTGGAAAGCTACCTCAGAGAAGTTGCGCTCGAACCCACCCACACGGCCTATGTTGGTAGTCAGGCGGCTGCCGCACACTTCTTCATATATCTCATAAATAAGCTCACGCCACTGGAACACATAGGTAAAGCCGGTAAGTGCACCGGTATCCACCGCCACAACCGAGTTGCATATCAGGTGGTCGGCGATACGCGCCAGTTCCATTATCAGCACACGCAAATAGTCAACACGCTTTGGCGTTTTAATACCCAACAGCTTTTCTATCGTCAGGTGCCAGCCCATATTATTAATAGGTGCCGAGCAATAGTTAAGACGGTCGGTAAGCGGTGTGATCTGGTAGTACGGACGGCGTTCAGCAATCTTTTCGAATGCGCGGTGTATATACCCGATCGTAGGCACTGCACTCAGCACCTTCTCACCATCTATCTCCAGTATGTTTTGAAACACACCATGCGTGGCCGGGTGCGTAGGCCCCAGGTTTAGCGTAGTGCTTTGCTTTGCCAACGATTCGTCGGCCAGCTGTATATGTTTTTGGTCAGACATTGCAAGTCCTCTGTCGATATTTATTAATTAAACCACAGTTCCGCCGCGGCCAAACATTTCATCATCCTTATCTACACGTGTAGGATCTTCCATTGCATATTCCTTACGCATCGGGAAGTAATCCATATCATCCACATTCAGTATACGCGTCAGGTTCGGATGGCCTACAAAGTTTATCCCAAAGAAATCATAAGTCTCACGCTCCATCCAGTTGGCGCCGGAGAATACCGGCGTCAGCGAATGAATATCCGGCTGCGCTACCGGCACATAAGCTCTAACACGTATCCTTGCGTTAGCCACCATATTGTGTAGGTGACATACTACGCACAGCTCTTCATCCTTACGTTCGGGGAAATGATTCCCGGTAAGATCAGTCAGAAAGCGGAAGCCCAGCTCCTCGTCTTGATAGAGGAACTGTACTATTTCCAAGTTCTTCGTAGCAGGCACACGAAAAGAAAGCATTCCATAGCTTTCTTCCCACTCGGTTATCTGCTCACCGAACTTTTCTGTTATACGTTCTTTTATTCTTTCGTTGGTCAAAGCCATAACTGTATAAAGTCAAAAGTCAAAAAGTCAAAACCTCAAACCGGATTTTAGCCTTTGATATTATTGTATGCCGTAGCTGTTCAGCAGGCCTTTATAATGGTCACTATTTCTTCTTCTCACACTCTCGTTCTGCACCAGATCCTGTATTTTCATAATACCATCCAGTATCGCCTCAGGGCGCGGAGGACATCCTGAAACGTACACATCTACAGGTATTACCTGATCGATGCCTTGTAGTACTGAATAAGAATCGAATATACCGCCGCTCGATGCACATGCGCCTATGGCTACAACCCAACGGGGCTCAGCCATTTGCAGGTATACCTGGCGAAGTATCGGAGCCATCTTTTTAGCAATGGTACCTGCTACCAGCAACATATCGCACTGGCGGGGGGTAAAGCCCATACGCTCCGAGCCGAAACGGGCCAGGTCGTAGTTGGCACCCATGGTAGCCATAAACTCGATACCGCAGCAAGATGTGGCAAATGGTAAAGGCCAGAGCGAGTTCTTACGAGCTAAACCTATCACTTTATCAAAAGAGGTGGCCATAAAGCCTTCTCCCGAATACCCTTCCGGTATTTCTGCCAACTTCACATTCGTATTATATTGAACCGGACGACCCATAAATCAAAATTTTAATCATTAAATAAGTACTAGTCAAAAAAATATGCCCCTAACTCTTAAATAATCATCAATATTAGTCTTCCCAATCCAGCGCCCCTTTCTTTACTATATATATGAATCCACATAGGAAAAAGGCTACGAACATCAGTACAGCAAAGAATCCCTCCGTACCCAGCTCCCGGAAGTTAATCGCATAAGGGTAGAAGAAGATCACCTCTACATCGAACAGTACGAAAAGGATAGCCACCAGGAAGTACTTGATAGCCATCGGCTGGCGGGCATTACCCACAGAAGGTATACCGCTCTCGAAGTTGATAAGCTTATCCGTTGTTCTACGTTTAGGGCCCAGCAAGTGGGTCACGATCATCATAACGACAACGAAACCTATAGCCACCAAAACCTGAAGGGCTACCGGTAAATAGCTGTATGGCGTCTGCTGATCTACTGCCAACAATAAAAAGTTCATAAACTAATAGCTATGTTTCAAGCGCTTTTTTAGGAATGTACAAAGGTAACGGTATCGCAGGAAAATACAAGTCCCCTATGTTTTATCTCCGATATTGTTTTATACTTCCCGGAATATTCATTTAATCGCACATAATCAGCATCTTTCGAGTATTTTTACAACCATATCAAGTATATTTTCTTAATACACCATATTGCCCGCATATATGCTTAAGACTCTGGCCAGGCTGGTATACAAATATTTTAATATTGAAGCACGATATAGAGGCAACTGGCGCAAAGACAATAAGTGGCTGATCGACTATAACTTTAAAACCATTGTAGACGTAGGGGCTAATGAAGGGCAATTTGCCATGAAAATGCGCCGCTTTTTCCCTGCCGCTCAAATCATCTCTTTCGAACCGATACCTGATATATATAATAAGCTAAACGAAAACTTTGCTGGAGACTCAGGTTTTAAGGCCCATTGCCTGGGGCTGGGCGAAAAAAAAGAAACATCCAGCTTTTTCCTGAACGATTACAGTGCCTCGTCATCGATGCTAAAGCTGGGCGATCATATGGATCATTTTGACAAAGCGTCGTCCGGTAAAGAGATCACTATTAATATCGACAGGCTGGATGACGTAGTGAAGCCTGCCGACATAAAAAGGCCGCTATTTGTAAAGCTGGATGTGCAGGGGTTTGAAGACCGGGTAATAAACGGTGGGATGGAGGTCATCAAACAGGCCGACCTTATTATGTGCGAGGTTTCCTTCAAGACCCTGTACGAAGACCAAAAGCTATTTGACGATATATACTACATGCTTAAGGGACTAGGATTTGCCTATCATGGCAACTATGAGCAGCTCCATTCACCCGTTACCAACGAAGTGCTACAGGCAGATGCCATTTTTGTAAGAAGAAACCCATCTGCCAAATGAGCAATGCGCCCCTGATAACGGTGATAATACCGGCCTATAATGCCGGTAAAACCATAAAAACTGCAGTTTTAAGCGTTCTGCATCAAACCTACCCAAGCGTAGAGTTGATAGTTGTGGATGGATTGTCTAAAGACAATACTTTACAAATACTGTCGGAGCTGCAACATGTGAGACCGTTCAAGGTGATCTCGGAAAAAGACAAGGGCGTTTATGATGCTATGAACAAAGGCATTGTCGCTGCCACCGGCGAGTGGGTTTACTTCCTGGGCGGCGACGATGAGCTGTATAATAATGAAGTCTTTAAAGACATCTTTAGCAAGCCCGGCACCGTTGAAGCTGATATGGTGTATGGCAACATCTGGCTAACGGAGCAGAAAAAAATATCGGGCGGCCCTTTTACGCGTAAAGAGATCTTCTGGAAGAATATTTCTCACCAGGCCATCATCTATAAAAAGGCGCTCTTCGATCGGTTGGGTGTGTATGATATGACGTATAAGATAATGGCCGATTACGTATTCAACCTCAAAATATTCGCTCAAAACGACCTGAAACTAAAGTATGTCGACATAGTCGTTGCCTCGTTCGGAGAGGAAGGATTATCCAGCACACGTCGCGATGAGCAGCTAAAAAAAGACCGCACCTGGCTCGTGTGGCAATATTATTCATTGCCCTACTACCTGTATGCGGTCTTTGCAGTTCCGTTTATCGATCTTTTCAAAAACAAGCTAAAGCTGATAAAGTGATCCTTACACCTTAGCAGTATTGGCCAGTATCTCCGATCTGAAATATTCGTAAGTCATCTTCAAGCCCTCTTTGAGGCTCACCCGGTGCTGCCAACCTGCGGCATGCAGGCGGCCGGTGTCCATCAGCTTGCGTGGAGTGCCATCCGGTTTGCTGCGGTCGAATACGATCTCCCCTTCATAGCCCACTACCTCTTTAATGGTAGCTGCCAGGTCACCGATCGTTATTTCTTCGCCTGTACCTATGTTCATGAACAGCTTATCGTTATAGTGCTGCATCAGGTACACACATCCTTCTGCCAGGTCGTCTACATACATAAACTCGCGTAGCGGCGTACCCGAACCCCATATCTCTACCTGGCCTGCACCCGACTCCTTCGCTTCGTGAAATTTGCGCAGCATGGCCGGTATCACATGCGAATTTTGCAGGTGGTAATTATCGCCGGGGCCATACAGGTTTGTTGGCATTGCGGCTATAAAGTTGCAGCCGTACTGGTCGCGGTAAGATTCACAAAGCTTTATACCGGCTATTTTAGCAATAGCATACGGTTCATTGGTAGGTTCCAGCAGCCCGGTTAGCAGGTGCTCTTCCTTCAATGGCTGCGGTGCCATCTTTGGGTATATGCAGGAGCTACCCAGGAAGAGCAGTTTCTTTACTTTATGTACATAAGATGCATGGATGATATTGGCCTCCAGCATCAGGTTGTCGTACAGAAATTCGGCACGGTAGGTATTATTAGCCATAATACCGCCCACTTTGGCGGCTGCAAGGAAAACATATTCCGGCTGCTCCTGCTCAAAGAAGGCGTTTACCTGCTCTTGGCTCCTCAGGTCCAACTCTGCCGACGTACGGGTAACGATATTATCAAAGCCTTTCTCCTTCAGATTCCTAACGATTGCCGAACCTACCATACCTCTGTGCCCGGCTACATATATCTTACTGCCATGTTCCATTATTCGTACTGATTTAAGGTTTGGTAACCGGAATCTCTCAACAATACTTCTTTCCTGAAATGGTCTATATCGGAATCTACCATTTCCTTTACCAGTTCATCAAGCGAGTACTTTGCCTCCCAGCCCAGCTTTTCTTTAGCCTTTGCAGGATCGCCCAGCAGCAGGTCCACTTCCGTAGGCCTGAAGTAGCGCTCATCCACCTCGACTACCGTATCTCCCACGTTCACACCTACTACATCGCCGGTTATTTTGGTCACAATACTTACTTCTTTAGCGCCCTCTCCTTTAAACTCCAGCTCCACACCTGCGTGTGCAAAGGCCATGCGTACAAACTCACGCACCGTTGTTGTCTTGCCGGTAGCTATCACATAGTCTTCAGGTTTGTCCTGCTGCAGTATCAGCCACATAGCCTCTACATAATCTTTAGCATGGCCCCAGTCGCGCTGCGCGTCCAGGTTTCCCAGCCATACTTTTTTCTTCAGGCCCAGTACTATCTCTGCTACACCTCTGGTTATCTTCCGGGTAACGAAAGTCTCGCCGCGTAGCGGGCTTTCGTGGTTGAAGAGGATACCGTTGCAGGCGTACATACCATAAGCTTCGCGGTAGTTCACGGTTATCCAGTAAGCATACAGCTTTGCTACACCATAGGGCGAGCGCGGATAGAATGGAGTCGTTTCCGACTGCGGCACTGCCTGTACCAGGCCATAAAGCTCCGATGTAGATGCCTGGTATATCCTTGTCTTCTTTTCCAGTCCCAGTATACGTATAGCTTCGAGGATGCGCAACGTACCTACGCCATCTACATTCGCCACATACTCCGGCTCGTCGAAGCTTACCTGCACATGGCTCATGGCACCCAGGTTATATATTTCATCAGGCTGCACCTGCTGTATGATGCGTATGATATTGGTAGAGTCGGATAAGTCCCCGTAATGCAGGGTCATCCGGATGTTCTTCTCGTGCGGGTCCTGGTATAGTTTATCTATTCGTTGTGTATTTATTAGCGATGTTCTTCTTTTGATGCCATGCACTTCATATCCTTTCGACAGCAATAGCTCCGCCAGGTATGCTCCATCCTGCCCTGTAATACCCGTAATTAATGCTTTCTTCATTAATCCTTTTTGTTTTCACAAATGTAAACGATTTTGCCCTTAACCGTTTGTCGCTCCTCATTAGGCCTTATCTTAGCACTCCATCGTGCGGACCATACTTTATCCGCTTCTGAACCATGCTTGTATCGGTCGTCATAGTCAACTACAATACGTTTGCACTCACCTGCGCTTGTATCGATAGTATCATCAGGTATACCAAAGGTGTAGCCTATGAGATCATAGTGGTGGATAATGCCTCGACAAAAGACGATGCATCCATGTTCCTGCAAAAATTCCCGGACGTTAAGCTTGTACGGAACCCCGAGAATAGCGGCTTTGCCAAAGGAAATAATCTCGGTATCAGCCGGGCAACAGGGGACATGATTCTGCTGCTCAATTCGGATGCTTACCTTAAAGAAGACAGCATTAGCATTACAGCCAACTATATAAAGAATAACCCGAAGGCAGGTTTTGTAAGCGCAAGGCTGGTGTACGAAGACGGAAAATACCAGAGCAATGCCCGGAAATTCCGCAGCATTAGGAACGAGTTGCTGGACTTGGCGCGTCCGGTCTTAATGCTTATGTCTTACCGCAAACGTGCGAGACTGATGCTCAACCAATATTTTAAGGGCGATTTTAATACAACCTGCGACTGGCTAAGCGGAGCCTTCCTGATGTTCCCGCGCGATATACTGGACAAGCTGCCGGGGCAAAAACTCGATGAGCGCTTCTTTATGTATGGTGAGGATCACCTCTGGGGCTACCAGGTGCAAGCCGCAGGTTACGGAAACTATTTCCTGGCCGATACTACGGCAGTGCATATAGCCAACGCCAGCACCGACCCGGGTAAACGCCAGAAACTACTGCAAACCATGCTAAAGCACGAGTTGACAATAATGGCCGAACGCAAGGGTACTGGCCTCTATTATCAATTCTTTAAGGTCATCTTCACTGCTAAGGAAATGGCGAGATATTATATAAAAGTACTTGCACTCCGCTTATTGGGTAAGCAGATACGATAACTCATAACCTACCTGGCCACGTGCCAATCTACCCAAAAGGTAAATGGCTTATTCACCTCTTTCGAGAAAAAAGCCCTGCGGTGATGCAGGTATAGCGCCTTGGCTTCTTCATACCTTATCCATTCTCCTTCCAGTTTTTCAGCAAAAGGTCCTGAGGCAGCAAACTTGAATGGATAATTATATTCTTTTGTCAGCCTTTGCATATTGGTATAGGTACGCGAGTATGCACCGGTCATCTTTTGCAGCTTGCGCATCAGGTGGTAGCTCAGCTGCGTTCTTTTTATGTAGAAATCATCCTTTTTTAGTACGGTCAGCGTCGTCTGGTCTACCAGCTTGAATTTTTTATAACCTACCTCCTTAAATGCTTCCAGCACATCCAGTACCCCGTCTTCCGAGAATTTTTCGCTATCGGGCTTGCATTCACCCTCGGCCGACATAAAGGGCGGTAGTTCATTGATGCCCTTTAAGGAGCGTATAGCTACGGGGTCATATCCTTCTATATCTATCTTGCAGTAATAAGGCACCCCGCGCTCTTCCATCAGCGATTTCAGTGTGCGGGTCGTCACCTTTACTACTTCTTTCAGGGTGTTATTGCCTGCTACATTTTTGCTTATCAGCGAGTTCTTGGTGTCGTCTTCATCTATATAAAAATCCAGTATCTCATTGTCGTTGTAGCTTATGGCACAATTCAGGAACTGGATTTTAGGGTCGTTTATTTTCTTAGTATTGTTCTTTATAATGGTAGGGTCGGCATCTATTGCAATGACCTCGTAGCCCAAATGAGCATAAAATAGGGCATCATCACCGTTATTCGTACCTATATCAAATACAAGATTTTTATTCATCGTGGTTCTTTCGTCGCCAAATATAATGCTTCACACAGAGATTGATAAAGGCTTACAGCTTTTTCACCCGCTAAAACACAGGCAATTAGCTATTTTTGAGCGATGGGGATCGTTTTTCGCCAGTCTATAAAAACTACGCTTGTAACCTTTCTGGGTGCGCTGCTGGGTGCTGTGGTCATCCTGCTGTCGACGCGTTTATTACCCCCGCAGCTATTCGGCTTTTCGCGCAATCTCCAGAACCAGGCGCTGGTGGGGTCGCAGTTCGTACTCATGGGTATGCACTCAACCTTACTCGTCTATATCGAAAAATATCCGCCCCAAAGCAAAGGCCGGCCGCTGCTCATTACGATCAGCGTACTTGCTCCGTTTATACTTTCTATCATACTCGGTATGGCCTTTGTGGCGCTCAAACCCATCATCGTACCGCTGTATCAAAAAGAAGATATTGAACTGGTAAGCCGGTATTTCTTGTGGCTGCCGTTTTATACCCTGCTGTGGGGATGGCTTGCCCTGCTGGAGCAGTTCCTTATTTCGCAAATGAAGGTGGCGGTGGCTACATTCATGCGCGAGGTGGTATTGAGGATATTGAATATTCTGCTCATCATCCTTTTTGCGATCGGGTCCATCAGCGTCGATTTCTTCATTATAGCGGGCATATTGGTACATGCTATACCCGTGCTTTGCCTTTTTATACTGGCCCGCAATACAGGTGGTTTTAAATTTTCGCTCGATTTCTCTCGCCTCAGCCGCGAGGAATATAAGTCCATTTCCGATTTTGCATTCTTCCATTCGCTTCTTAATGCTTCCCTCAATCTGCTGGCCTATGTCGACGTGCTAATGGTAGGAGCCATGGATAAAAATGGAATGGTGGCAGTAGCAGTATATAGTGCCGCCAGCTTTATCATATCCATATACCAGATACCATACCGTGCGATGGCTACCGCGGCCACTCCACTACTTATAAAGGCTTTTGAGGAAAAAGACCTGAAAAAGGTAAAAGATCTGTTTGATCGCTCGGGTGTTAATATCCAGTTGGTTTGCGTAGGTATGGCGGCAATCGTTATCGGCAATCTTCAGAATCTGTCGGTCCTTGGCCCGAGGTACGAAGCTGCGGGGGCGATCGTGTTGGTGCTGATCGCGGGCAGGCTGGTCGAAGCCGCCACAGGACTCAACGACCAGATGTTGAGTATTTCCAAGCATTACAGGTTCAACTTCTATCTCACTATAGGACTTGTTATTTGTACCATCGCGCTTAACCTGGCGCTGATACCCCGGTATGGAATAGTAGGCGCTGCCTGTAGCACCTCTATCAGCCTCATTATCGTCAACCTGATTAAATACGGCTATCTGTGGAGGAAGATGGGATTGCAAACATTTACCAGAGGTACGCTTTCTATACTTTTCAGTGGTATCATCACGATTGCCATTATTCACTTTATTCCCTCACTCTACAATAGTGCGCACCAGTTTCTGCTAACTTATCAATTTATTCCGTCGACCGTATCTCAGTACCTGGCCGCAGGCGCCGACGCGATCGTCCGTTCTGCTATTGCCATAGTTATTTATGGCGGTATGATACTGATACTGAAGCCATCACCCGACCTTGCAGTATATGTCAGTTCTGTTATTAAGAATAAGAGGCTATTCTGATGTTTTCACGTCCGTCTATTAGTTTTCCGTTTCCGTCTATTTTCATAAGGGCTCTATCCGCAACCAGCCTAGCTTTGCCCAACAATTTTTAATTAGAGATAATTACTATTCATTAATTTTGTCATAAAACTGAAATATTTAAGTTGTTGGTAATGAGGCCAGTCATTATCCCGATAATTTAACAGTATTTCGTGTCTTTTTGCCTGTAGTTGAAGGATAGTAGAAAAAAGCTCGTCCTAATAGATATAAAGTGTTGATATGAAAAGAAGTTTACGCATAGTCCTTTTTACTGTGCTGATACTGCTCGGCAATTTTGCCAGGCTGTATGCATCGCATATATATGGTGCCGATTTTATTTATACGCATGTTAGTGGTAACACATACAACATTACGATGGTGGTGTATGGAGATTGTAACATCACTTTTGGGAGCACCTTTAATACGCTCTCTTCATCGAGCCCCATTGTTGAGATATATAATGGTACAACACTCGTAACTACCACCAGCCTTACCATACAGGCGCCCAGCGCAGGTGTAGAAGTTACCCCTGTTTGCGCCGCGCAGCTCGGCAGCACCACGTGTGTCAGCACCACCGGTACCGTACCGGGTGTTAAGAAGTTCACCTACTCGAGCAATGTAAATCTGGGTACTACATCGGCTAACTGGAAATTCGTATTTAATGGCATGATGTCCAGCACGGTGCAGGCAGGCCGCAGCGCCAGCATTACCAATATCACTGCTCCGCCGCCTTCTACATCTACCACTATGCGATTAGAGGCTACCCTCAACAATCTGTCGGGTGCCAATTCTTCCCCTACCTATACTACCATTCCTACGCCGTTCTTCTGTATCAATAAGGCCGCAGGCTACAACCCCGGCACGGTCGATCCCAACAGCGACGCGCTTACCTACAGCCTGGTACCTGGCCTGGATGCCACTACAGGCAGTTCAGTAGGCTATGTTACCGGTTATTCAGCCACATCGCCACTGGCAGTAGCAACGGGTACCTTTAGCTTCAGCACTACTAACGGCCAACTCAACTTTACACCCAATGCGGTGCAAAGAAGCCTTGTGGTAACTAAAGTAGAAGAATACCGAGGCACCACTCTGGTAGGTTCCAGCATGCGCGAAATGACTTTCGTGGTGCTTAATAACTGCTCCAATAGCGCGCCTAACGGTAATGTAAGCAGTATAGTAGGCGGCACTATAGTAGATACCGTAACCGTAAAAGCTTGCCGCTCGGCGGGCAACATCAGCTTTAATGTAAACCCTACAGACCCCGACCTGGATGCCATTAATGTACAGGCAACAGGATTGCCAACCGGTGCCACTTACACGGTTTCGGGCAATAACACAGCCACTCCTATTGGTACCTTTAACTGGAATATCGGTAGCGTGACGCCGGGTAATTATACATTCTTTATCACTTTTACGGACGCAGGCTGTCCGCTGTCCAGCAAACAAACCAAGGCCTACACCATAACGGTATTACCCTTGCCTACGTTGTCATTTGCACTTACCGGCAAAGCCACATGCGTAAGGCCCGGGCGATTTACGATAACACCAACCGATGCCTCTTCTCCATGGACCATCAATATACTACAGGGATCAACAACACTCCATACATTTACAGGTGTCACGGGCACGCAATACGACAGCCTCGACCCCGGAACTTATGTTATAAGGCTCATCAATAATAATGGCTGTTATAAAGACACCACCATTACTATAGCTCCACCTCCTGCTATCATTCCTTCGGTAGCAATGGTAAAGCCAACCTGCCATGGAGGTAACGATGGTAGTATCACTATAAGTGGTGCCAACGGCGGACCACCCTTCACTTATGCACTTGGCACCGGCAGCTATAGCAGTACCAATACCTTTACAGGGCTATCTTCGGGAACATACACACTGCACATCAAAGACACTAACCAATGTGTCAAAGACACAACTGTATCGCTTCTCGACCCTCTGCCACTTGCCGCCAACGTTACATTCGTACAGCCTCCATGCAACTATTATAATAGTGGCGTAATAACCGTCAATGGATTGAACGGAAAAACACCCTATCAATACGCACTGGATGCAGGCACATTCGGCACCACTAATGTATTTAGCGGCTTGTTTGGCGGCAGCTATACGCTGCACATCAAAGACGACAACAATTGCACCCGCGATACACTAATAGAACTGCCGAATAAAGTATCGGTACATGCCAATGCCGTTGTGACGGATGTGCTTTGTAATGGTGCCACTACGGGTGCGGTCACGCTTACTGCGTTTGGCGCAAAGTCGCCTTATAAATACAAGCTGGGCACAGGCACGCTGGGTACCATCAATACTTTTACAGGCCTGCCTGCCGGTACGCATACCTTCCATATCGAGGACAGCAACTTCTGCTATCTCGATACCAATGTAATCATCACCCAGCCTACAGCTATTACCACGCCTTCAGTTATCACACACATATCCTGCTTTGGCCAGGTCGATGGTGTCATAAATACGAATGCTACAGGTGGTACGCCATCATATACTTACGCAATCAATGCGGGCACTTACAGTGCTGCTAATACATTTAGCGGCCTTACGAAAGGCGCACATGTAGTGCATATAAAAGATGCCAATAACTGCATTAAAGACACTACCATCACCATTATAGAACCTGCCATACTGAAGATCGCCAACATTACAGCCACGCAGCCCAACTGCAATGGTGACGCAAATGGCATTTTTACGGTAACACCCACAGGCGGCACCATACCCTATACATACGCAATAAACTCAGGTACTTTCCAAACTAGCAATGCCCTTACAGGATTGAATGCAGGCACTTACACTATCAATGTAAAAGACGTGCGCGGATGCACCAGGGATTCGGTCATGACCATGACCGAGCCAACGCCGCTACGAATATCAGCCGCTGTAAAGCAGTCAACCTGCAGCACGCTTGCCAATGGTGTTGTTACATTAACCGGGGCAGGCGGAGTTCCCGGCTATACTTATAATTATAATACTTCCGGTTTTGTTTCTTCGGCTACTTTCACTCCCTTACCCTCAGGTTTTTATACCTTCCGCGTACGAGATAGCAAGAACTGCATCAAGGACACCCTGATAGATATTGTTGACTCGCTGATAATAAGACCAACGTTGACAGCTACAAATGTTCCTTGCTTCGGACAGAGCACGGGTTCCATCACCGCAACGCCAAGCGGAGGCATCAATCCATATGACTATGCTTTGGGCACCGGCTCCTATGGCGCCGGCAATACGTTCTCTGGTTTAAAGACAGGCACCTATGTGGTAAAAATTCAGGATGTGAACGGCTGCAAAAGAGATACTACGGTAACGCTCACACAGCCCTCCAAGCTTACCAGCAGTGTTTCAGTCACCAACCCCACCTGTAATGGTGCGGCCAGCGGCATTGTCAATATGTTCAGCACAGGCGGGGTTACACCGCATACATATGCCGTTGGTGCAGGTGCATTCGTGGCATCATCTACCTTGAACTTTATTAAAGCCGGTACATTTACCTTCCGGGTAAAGGACGCTAATAACTGCCAGTTCGATACGACACTCACCCTCACCGAGCCGCCGGCGCTCGCATTTACACTGGCCGTGACCAATGTATTGTGCTTCGGAGAAAAATCGGGACAGGTAGTCGTAAACGGTACAGGCGGTACACCTGCTTATATGTACTCATGGGACAATAACCTGGGCCAGACCAGCAATGTGCTCACCGGGCTGGGTGTGGGCACACGCGCCATCCACCTGAAAGACCAGTTTGGTTGCACCAAGGACACACTCATTGTCCTGACTCAGCCTACCCTAATGGAGCTCACAAGCCTTTCCTTTGAGCACCCTACCTGCAAGACCAAAGCCGATGGAAGGTTTAATATGGATGGTAAAGGTGGTACGCCGCCATATAGCTATGGCTGGGTAAACGGCCCGTCGGGCAGCAATCCTGATCTGAGCGGGATACCGCAGGGCACGTACAACTTCTTTATGAAGGATGCCAATGGCTGTACCATTGATACACTGATATCGCTTGTCGGGAAATCGGATCTTCAAATTGGCTATGCCGCTGCCAAAAATGTAAGCTGCCACGATTCGCGCAATGGAGAGCTGAGAATTGCGCCCGATGGAGGTCTCCAGCCTTTTTCTTTCAGCGTTAACGGCAGCAGCCCTCAAGCCGACGCCATCTGGACCGGTCTTGCACCTGGCACTTATACAATGAGCATTACCGATAGTTTTAATTGCTCGGTGGACACCAGCCTTACCATATCGGCGCCACCTATGCTGATGGCCGAGGCAAAAACGCTATCGAACAACGACTGCGAAAACTACGACAATAGTGGTGCTATCTCTTTGGCAGTAGAAGGTGGTACAGCTCCGTACAAGTATTTATGGAACACCCCGACGCCACGCACAGAGGGCAGCATCGCCGGGCTTGCGAATGGAGAATATACGGTGTTGATAACCGATGCCAACAACTGTACGAATAGCGCCAGAGCAGCCGTCAACTACGATAACTGTTGCAAGATATTCATACCCGATGCCTTTACGCCCAACAACGATGGCAAGAACGACCGTGCAAAAGTCCTTTATAAAGGAGACCTTTTAGTAAAGCGTTTCGCCATATACGACCGCTACGGGCAAATGGTATTTGAAACTACCGACCCTAAGGCAGGCTGGGATGGCTACCATAACGGCGAGCCACAGGACCTGGGTACTTATTTCTATTATATGACCGGTATCTGCGGCAATGGCGGCAACAAAGAGGTTGAATACAAAGGGACTATCATACTGGTACGCTAAGCCACAGGGCACGAATTTTGAAAAACAAATAATAATTAAAAAAGATAAATACACAGGTTAAGCGAAAAGGTTTATTTTTGCTCCCCTCAAAGTATAGTATGGAATACAGAGAAATTGTCGCAGTGACCGGTTTGGGCGGTCTTTACCAATTGTTGGCCACCAAAAGTGATGGCGCTATCGTTCGTAACCTTTCGGACAAGAGCACGAAGTTCATCTCGGCCCGTTTGCACAACGTAACGCCACTGGAGAGTATAGAAGTATACACTACCGGCGACAACGTACGCCTGCACGAGGTGTTCCAGCAAATGAAGGAAAAAGAGGGTTCTATCAGCATTATCGACACTAAAAAGGCCGATAACAACGCTGTTAAAGCCTACTTCAAAAGCGTGTACCCTACCTTCGACGAAGATCGCGTGTATGTAAGCGATATGAAGAAGATGGTAAAGTGGTATGAGCTGCTGAAATCGAACGACCTGCTGAATTTTGAGAACTTAGTAGCTCCACAGGCCGAAGAAGCACAAGACGCAGCGCCTGATGCGGAAACTTCTGAAGAAGAAAAACCTGCTAAAAAAGCTACTAAAGCCAAAAAAGCAGCAACTGAAGAAGAAACAAGCGGCGAAGAAAAACCTGCTAAAAAAGTTACCAAAGCTAAGAAAGCAGCCGAGCCAACTGCCGAGGGCGAAGAAAAGCCTAAGAAAACAGCTAAGAAGAAAAAAGTGGAAGACGAGTAAGTTTCTATTTAATAATATACTGGAGACCGGCTTTCGCCGGTCTTTTTTTGGCTTAGTTTTTTTGCCGTTTTTACCATCGTAGCAGTATAGTTTATCTTTGATTCTCCTTTTCATCCAACCCATATGCACATTATTGATCGTTATTGCTTTTTAGCGCTTGCCTGTATTCTTTTTTCAGTCCATACCCGTGCACAATACCCGAAGCGCGAGTTCAGGGCGGCGTGGATAGCCACGGTATCTAATATCGACTGGCCTTCTAAGCCCGGCCTGCCGTCTTACCAGCAGCAGCACGAGTTTATCGCAAGGCTCGATAAGCTAAAGGAGCTGGGTTGTAATGCCGTAATAGTACAGGTGCGCCCCGCATGCGATGCCTTCTACGAATCGAAAGAAGAGCCATGGAGCCGCTACCTGACCGGCAAACAGGGCCAGCCGCCTTTTCCATATTACGATCCGCTTACCTTCATGATAGAAGAGGCGCATAAGCGCAACATGGAGTTCCATGCATGGTTCAATCCCTTCCGCGCACTGACAGATAGCAAAAAGAACCCTAACCCGCCCGAACACGTTACACGCCGCCACCCCGACTGGCTGATCAACTACGGCGGCAAAGGCCAGCTAGACCCGGGACTACCCGAAGCCAGGGAGTATGTATTGCGCATCATCATGGATGTGGTAAAACGCTACGATATAGATGCGGTACACCTGGATGACTACTTCTACCCCTACCGCATAGCAGGCGTGGAGTTTGGCGATGCCCGCAGCTATGCCAAGTACGGCAAAGGCAAGCCCCGCGACGAATGGCGCCGCGATAACGTGAGTCTGTTCATATCCCTGCTCAATACCAATATCAAACGAGAAAAATACTGGGTAAAATTTGGTGTAAGCCCGTTTGGCGTATGGCGCAATGCCAGCAAAGACCCCGAAGGATCGCCAACCCGTGGCGGCCAAACCAACTACGACGACCTGTATGCCGATGTACTGCTCTGGCAGCGCAATGGCTGGATAGATTATCTGCTGCCCCAGCTCTATTGGGAGCACGAACACCGCCTCGTAGCTTTCGAAATCCTAATGCCCTGGTGGGACGAACATGCCTATGCCCGCCATATGTATTACGGACTGGGTGTATATCGTATGCTGAACGCCACAAAAGGCCCCTGGGCCGGTACCAAAGAGCTGCTTTGGCAAATGCGCGACATCCGCACCCGGACGAAAAACCCGGGCTACGCCTTTTATAGTTCTTCCAATTTCGACAAACTGAGCAGCGCCATATCCGACAGTATTGCAAAACTGAATGCCTTCCCTGCACTGCCACCGCAGATGAAGTGGATAGACAGCACTCCGCCACCTGCACCTGTAGTGAAGGCCAATCCATCACCAAAAGGCACTGTACTGCGCTGGGAAGCAAGTAGCAGCAAAGACCCTGCTATACGCTTTGTTGTATACCGTTTCGCTGTCGGCGAAGCCATTAACCTGGAGCGTGCCGACCGTATTGTAACCATTGCCTCGGGCAAGGAGTACATCGACCCCGACGCTGCTAAGTTTAAACAGGCCAAATACGTAGTTACAGCTCTCGACAGGCTGTGGAACGAAAGCGCCCCGAGCAACACAGTTACCACGAAGTATGAGTAGGTATAAAATCCTTAATAACAGTTTTATAGAGATACTATAATATTTTACAATCGTTTTGTATCTTCAACTTCCATAAAATTGTTTTGCATGAAATTTTCATGGCTGAGCCGCGTGCTTTTACTGGCTGTTTTATCTGTTTCTATATATAGTTGCGATAAGGATGATCCTACCCCTACACCACAAGAGCCGATCGTGGCCGGTAAAGGTGGCATGACAACTTTGCGTATTGTGCCGATACACGACAGCATCAACATCGATAGCTGCACGGTATACCTGAAATATAATTCGCTGGATATGCCATCGTCGTTCGACGACTCTGTGTACTGCACATGGGATGGCACACAGTACCGGGCATTGTTCCCGGGCCTGAAGCGAGGTAACTACTTCATCTATGCAAAAGGCTGGGATGTGGTGCGCTCACAGAAGACATTTGGCTACCTGTACCATGTCATTACCGACACTATGGTATACCACACCATCAAACTGGAACAACGCGTACAGCAATAGTAATATAATATTATAATTCATTTATACAAGCCGCTTATCCAGTCAGATAAGCGGCTTTTTTTATTAGTGTTAGTTGCATGTGAATTATGATATTATGTTAACAATTACCTATAGGCAATGGCACATAATTTGACTATTTTTGGATAAAGGATGATGCTATGTTTGATGACGACTACTTTGATGAGGAATGGAGCTCACTTGACGAATTGCTGCAGCGCTACGAACTGATAAAGAAGGGAGAGGCAGCCAGCATGATGGATGAAGAAGAGTTCGAACAGGTAATAGAATATTTTTTACAGAATAGCAATGAAGAGCAGGCACTGCTCGCTTGCGATATCGGCAGAACGTACTACCCGTTCTCCGCCTCTATACTACTTTTAAAAGCAGAGATACTTACCCAGGCGCAGAAATACGGTCAGGCGCTAAAGGCGCTCGATGAAATGGAGCAATACGATAACCACAATCTGGATGCGGCATTACTCCGTTCGGATATATTGTTGGGACAGTTCAAATATGATCAGGCCGCTGTATGGCTCGAACAACAGTCAAACGAATTCAGCGGTAAGGAAAAGATTGAATTATTGCTGGAGCTATCTGATGTATACGACGAGTGTGAAGAGTTTGATGCCGTATTTGACACCCTGAAGCGCGTAATAAAGATAGACAGGCGTAACGAAGAGGCGCTGCAGAAAATATGCTTTTGGGCCGAGTTTACTGAAAGGCTGGAAGAAAGTGCAACACTGCACACCCAGCTTACCGAAGAAGACCCATACAATGCACTTGCATGGTTCAACCTTGGTGCTGCTTACCAGGGACTGAAGCTGTATGAAAAAGCGATCGACGCTTACGAGTATTGTGTAGCCATTGATGAGAAATTTGAGTTTGCCTACCGCAACCTTGCGGATGCCTATATGCGCATGAAGTGGTATGAGAAAGCTATAGAAGTGCTGGAGAAGCATCTGGAGATAGCCAAACCCGAAGATGTGATCTTCGAAGCGATGGGCTATTGCTGGGAGAAGAAGAAAAACTTTCAGCAGGCACGGTACTACTACCGCCAGGCATCGCAACTAAGCCCGCAAGATGATTCTATCTTCTTTAAAATAGGTGAGACCTACGCACGTGAAAAGCAGTGGGAAAAGGCTGTAAAGGCCTATTCTGTGGCGTTGCACCTCGATAAAGAGAATGCATCATACTGCATGGCCATCGGCAATTGCCTGATGGAACTGGATGTAAAGAGCGAAGCATTGGTATGTTACCTGAACGCAGTTAGGCTGAAGCCGGGCAATAAAACAACCTGGATGGCGCTGATAAAGGGACTGTACATTGCAGGCTACTACGACGAGGCTTTGACCCAACTGGAAATAGCCCGTGAGCATTGCGGCGATAAGCCGGACTTTAGGTATTATCAATCAGCTGCGCTGTTCGAGCTGGGTAAGACTAAAGAAGCTGCGTTGCAATTGGAAAAGGCCCTGAAAGGCTCACCCAGCAGGCTGAAGATATTTACAGAGCTGAACCCCGAGAACATGAGGCGCACAGCAGTAACAGACCTGATTGCGAAGTATAAGACCAAGAAGAAGTAATGGACATAACGATACGAAAAATGGCTGCCTTTAGGCAGCCATTTTTTATTTCTATTAAACAAGTAGTTTAATCCGTCAATACTTCACCGGTCATCTCTACGGGTATAGTAATGCCCATTGTCTTCAGTATAGTCGGCGCTAAATCACCAAGCTTACCATTCCGCACCGGGCCTTGATAGTCGTTCGATATTACGAACAGCGGCACAGGGTTCAGCGTATGTGCTGTATTAGGTGAGCCATCGGCATTCTTCATATAGTCAGAGTTGCCATGATCTGCCGTCAGGAAGATCGTATATCCGTGCTCCAGCGCCATCGGTACAATACGCGATACACAGTGGTCTACGGTCTCTACAGCCTTTACAGCAGCTTCCCACACTCCGGTATGGCCTACCATGTCGGCGTTGGCAAAGTTCAGGCAAATGAAGTCCGCTGTCTCACCTTCTATCTCCGGTAGTATCAACGCAGTCAATTCAGGCGCACTCATTTCCGGCTTCAGGTCGTAAGTAGCTACATCCTTAGGTGATGGTGCCATGATACGGCGCTCCCCTTCGAAAGGTTTTTCCCTACCACCCGAGAAGAAGAAAGTTACGTGCGGGTATTTTTCGGTCTCGGCTATGCGTATCTGCGTTTTGCCATGCTGCTCCAGCACCTCGCCCAGCGTGTTGTTCAGGTTGTCGTTGCTGAAGATGATACCAACGTTTTTATACCTCTTATCATATTCTGTCATGGTTACATAGTGCAGGTTCAGCGGCTGCATGCCTTGCTCGGGGAATGCCTCCTGCGTCAGCGCCACCGTTATCTCACGGCATCTGTCGGTACGGAAGTTGAAGCACAGCACCACATCGTCCTCTTTGATGGTAGTCAATGGCTTGTCATACCCATCGCAAATGATGATCGGCTTGATGAACTCATCCGTTACGCCTGCCTCATAAGAAGCTGCTATAGCTTGTAATGCATCGGTAGCATGTGCACCTGTAGCATGCGTTAGTGCCTCGTAAGCCAGCTTCACGCGTTCCCAGCGCTTATCGCGGTCCATAGCGTAGTAGCGCCCGCATACCGATGCAATATATGCTCCTGTATTATTAATATGCTCTTGAAGTTCTGTAAGGTAGCCAAGGCCACTCTTAGGATCGGTATCACGGCCATCGGTAAAGGCATGTATAGCAACATCCGTAACGCCTGCCTTCCTAGCCAGGTCACAGAGTGCCTTTACATGGTCTATATGCGAGTGTACGCCACCATCGCTCACCAGCCCTATCAGGTGCAGCGTCTTACTACTAGTCTTTGCTACATTAAATGCTGCCTGCAATACCTGGTTTGCTTCCAGCTCACCTTCGCGTACTGCTACATTTATGCGCTGCAGCTCTTGATACACAATGCGGCCTGCACCCAGGTTCAGGTGGCCTACTTCTGAGTTACCCATTTGCCCGTCCGGCAAACCAACCAGCTCACCGCAGGTAATCAATTCTGAATGAGGGTACTTATTGTATAGAGAAGAAACGAACGGAACGTTAGCATTAGCTATGGCATCGGCACCGGCAACTTGTCCGTGGCCCCACCCGTCCATAATGATCAGCATTGCTTTTTTCGACATGGGCGCAAAAATACGATATTGCTATTGCTCATCGTAAGAGCTTATTTATGATATTTTAGACTGCTGCTTTACAAAGACTTAATATTAAATTGAGAGAATTAGTTATATTTTTGTTACCTTCAATACTTACAATCAGCATTTTTGTGTAAATTGTAAGAGAAAGTTAAAGAATCCGCTTTTTTGGCAGGTTTTTTGATGCAATAGTATTTGTTACTGTAATTGCGCTGGATGGAAAAACTTTACAAACGAACTTTTTTAACCATATTGCTTAGTACCCTCCTGCTTGTGTCAGCCAAGGCACAGGTACTGGAAGACGTGGCTAACAATATAAGGAGTGCTAACGTACCCGGCTTAACGAAGTATTTCGATAAGATTGTTGCCATAACAATGAACAACAATCAGGCTACCTATAGTGGTGCCCAGGCCGAAATGGTGCTGAAAGACTTTTATAGTAAGAATACTGTAAAAGACTTTGTGATCATGCAGAGCGGCGTATCAGGCAGCAATTCTAAATACGTTATCGGTAAGCTTACCACAACCGCCGGTACATATCAGCTGTACATCGTGCTAAAGATGAAAGACGAAAAGTACATGCTACACGAAATGAGATTTGAAAAATAAGAAACCGGCTGAACGCCGGTTTTTTTGTTTATGGCTCTTTTTAAAACGGAACATTTGAAACTGAAATAATAGAAATTACTAAGACCACTGCCACAAATAACCCTGATTTATGAATACAACCCTCTGGCAAAACATCCTCAACTTCGATTTGGAAGGCCCTGTAAGCGAATACGGCTTCTCCACCAGGCTGTCCCACGAACAAAACTGGACAAAAGCATTCACCCAAAAAGCGATACTCGAGTACAAAAAATTTATGTATCTGGCCGGCACCTCCGCTACGATGGTATCGCCCTCCGAAATAGTAGACCAGGTATGGCACCAGCACCTGATATTTTCTGAATCCTACTCACGCTTATGCAGCATCATCGGCAAGTTTATACAACACATACCATCTACCCACAACAAAGACGAGTCAGAAAAATTTTTACTGGCGAGTCAGCGGACAAGAAATCTGTACACGCAGGTATTTGGAGAACTACCTGATGAGATATGGGCTTACAACAATATGCTCTCTTCGCTACAAATGAAGCAGGCAAAAGTGGAGTTGATACCACTAATTGCACGAACGATATTTGTCTCTCCGCTGATCCTGCTGCTATTCTACTATCTGCTGCGCCCACTTTATGTCAACATCGGTAATCCGGATTTCGTAATGACACTTTTGCTGCTATTCGTGGTTAGCTTAGCACTGCTGGATGTCTATAATACATCCTACCTCATAAAACTTACAGGCTCCTGGAACAACGTATTCGTTTTGAATAATCTACTACCCATAGAGCTAACTTACCTGAAATCTCAAAAACGGGAAGAAGTAATACATGTGTTGGTAAACAGGCTTGTAGAAAAGGGCCACATCAATGTTACACCGTATCCTCAAAAGCTGGAATTCGATAATGATAGAGGAACCCACTCGCCGGAAGAATTTACTATACTACAAACACTGAAAGAATACGGAACCATAAGTTATGAAAAGTTGTTGCCAATGCTTATAAGTAAACCCACGTTTACAACTACCTATCGTACAATGGATACACTTAAAGACCATCTTATCAATTCCAAAGTATTTGGCAAGCTGTTCTACCTCAACTTCGGATGGCTGTTATTCCTACTTAATTTGGGTATTGTCCGGGTTATTACGGGTACACAGCGCGAAAAGCCGGTAGACATCATCTGCTTTGTGGTAGTAGTGATGGTAATTGTATCGGTCATTTTTTTACGCAGACTTACCCATCAGGTAGCGGTAGGTCCCATACTGAAACTCTACCAGGCCAAGGTAGCAACCAATGAGATAGAACATGACCGCTGGGACTGGAGGTATTATTTCCTTGGCACAACAGCGCTCTCCATGTACTTTATACCCGTGGTAGAAAACCTCAACAGCCGTGATGGCTCAGGGGGCGATGGTGGCAGTTCATCCGGTGGTAGTTCTTGCAGCAGCTGTGGCGGTTGCGGCGGAGGCGATTAAACGATATTATGCTATTAAAAAAGGGAGCTATTAGCTCCCTTTCTCTATTTAATGATCTTCAGCTTTGCATAGTTTAGCATGATCTTCTTTTGCCCATGTCCTCCCTGGAATTCTATAGTGGCAATGCGGTTGTTCGCGCCGCCTTCCAGCGATACGATCTTCCCCAAGCCAAACTTCTGATGCTCTACCTCCATACCTACTTCCATAGCCATCGGGTTATCGGCTTTGAAGTCGGCCGATGGTGTATGGCTGGCGGCAGGTGCTTGCTTCTGTTGCAGCTTATCGGCCAGTTTCTTCAGCGATGGCACCCGGTCGAACGATTGGTTCATCATATTACCAAAGGCATTTACCGAGCCTGTAGCCTTATGTGCCGATCCTGTAAAGGTCCTGTCCAGATGTTCGTCCGGTATCTCTTCTATAAAGCGACTTGGTTCGTTTTGTATCAGGTTGCCGAAGCGGTAGCGGCTGTTTGCATACGTTACCCAAAGACGCTCCTTAGCACGCGTGATAGACACATAGAACAACCTGCGCTCTTCTTCCAAGTCCGACCTGTCGTACAGGCTCATAGAGCTCGGGAACAGATTCTCTTCCAACCCTACTGAGAAAACGCAAGGAAATTCCAGGCCCTTTGCGGCGTGTATGGTCATCAGCTTCACTACATCCTGGTCTTCGTCATTATTGTTATCAGCATCAGTCAGCAAGGTTATCTGCTGCAGGTAGCTGCCGAGGCTTTTATCTCTCAGTTCTCCCTCTTCATCAGGCGTCTCTGTAAATTCTTTTATCGAGTTCAATAGCTCTTGCACGTTCTCGTAACGCGCCAGCCCTTCTACCGACTTGTCGTTATACAGCTCTGCCACCAGCCCTGTATGCTTACCTACGGCAAAAGCTACATCATAGGCATTGCCTTTCTCCAGCATCGTCTGGAAGCTTTTGATCATCGTAGTGAACTGCTCTATAGCAGATGCAGCCGCACCTTTCAGTCCCGCTGTATCCGGGAACTGTAGCATCTCCCACAGGGGTTTGTCATAATGGTTGGCAGCCACCATAGCGCGCTCGAGGCTGGTCTTGCCAATGCCACGTGCAGGGTAGTTAATGATACGCTTCAGGTTCTCTTCGTCCTGCTGGTTTACGATCAGGCGCAGGTAGGCCAGGTAATCCTTTATCTCCTTACGCTGATAGAATGATACACCACCCACCAGTTTGTAAGGTATGTTCATCCTCCGCAGGCTTTCTTCAAACGATCGGCTCTGCGCATTGGTACGGTAGAGGATAACGAAGTCTTTGTTATGATAGTGATTGCGCAGCTTCATCTCGGTGATGGCATCTGCTACAAATCGGCCTTCGTCATTATCGGTCAGCGTGCGTACCAATTTTATGCGCTCACCCTCGCTGTTATCTGTCCACAGGTTTTTAGGTATCTGGTTCTGGTTGTTCGATATGATCTTATTGGCAACATTAAGTATCGATTGTGTACTGCGGTAGTTCTGTTCCAGCTTCACCACCTTTACATCCTCATAGTCATCCTGAAACTGGAGGATGTTCTGCACCGTAGCCCCGCGGAACGAGTAGATACTCTGCGCATCATCACCTACCACACATATGTTCTCATGCACCGCACCCAGCATCTTGATGATCTGATACTGCGCTACGTTGGTATCCTGGTACTCATCTATCAGCACATACTTAAACTTATGCTGGTACTTCGCCAGCACATCGGGGAAGTGCGTCAGCAATAGATACATCTTAAACAGCAGGTCATCAAAGTCCATAGCCCCGTTGCGGAAGCAGCGTTTACTGTAAGCATCATATATATCTCCTATCAGCGGGCGACTGCTTTTTGCATCTTCCTGCTGTATGTAGTTGTCCTGCTTATACATCGCCGGGTCTATCAGCGCATTCTTCGCTGCCGATATACGGTTGTAGATGTAGGCAGGCTTGTAGTGTTTGTCGTCCAGATTCAGGTCCGATACGATGCCTTTTATTACACTCTTGGCATCATCGGTATCATATATGGTAAAGTTGCTCGGATAGCCCAGCTTTGGCGCCTCGGCGCGCAGTATGCGTGCAAACACCGAGTGGAAGGTACCTATATATAGATTACGCGCTTCAGAGTTGCCCAGTATCTTCTCAATACGCTCCTTCATCTCCGCCGCAGCCTTATTGGTAAAGGTAAGCGCCAGTATATTAAATGAGTCCACCCCATTGTGCATCAGGTGGGCAATACGGGTAGTCAGTACTTTTGTTTTTCCGCTTCCGGCACCCGCTACTATCATTAGCGGGCCTTGTAAATGTTCTACAGCTTCACGTTGTTGTTCGTTCAACCCCTTCAGGTATTCTTGCATGGCACAAATTTACGCTTTGAACGGCTAATTATCAGAGGCCGGAAATTCCTGTTAAAGAATTTAAAATTCATAATTTCTATTTATCGATAAATTGTGCGCTCCGATTAAATTTGTAGTTCGTCAACCATACTTATGCTTCGCTTTCAGCACATATTACATTTGTTAGCCCTCGGTGTCATACCGCTGCTTATCCTGTTTTTTATCCTCAAGGTGCTTTGGGGCAGGAAGAAGCTGAAAAAACTGGGAGATGAGTACCTGATCGTTCAGCAGATACGCGGTTACATTCAAGGCCGCAGTACTTCTCGTTTTATACTGCTCACCATCGCACTTGCATGTCTCATTATTGGCTGGGCCAACCTGCAGATGGGGGCTAAGACCGATAAGGTACAGCGCAAGGGTGTAGACGTGATCATAGCGCTGGACGTAAGTAAAAGCATGCTGGCAAAAGACATACAACCCGACAGGCTGGCAAGGGCCAAGCAACTCATTATGCACATGCTCGATAAGATGACGAACGACCGTGTAGCATTGATTGTATTCGCGGGCCGCTCTTACTTACAAGTGCCGCTCACCATCGACTACAGTGCTATGAAGATGATGATGCAAACCGTAAAGCCCGATATGGTACCTACACAAGGCACCGTAATAGGTGAGGCTATTGACCTGTCGCTACGCAGCTTCTCTCAAAAGGAGCGGAAATATAAATCGCTGGTTATCATTTCTGATGGTGAAGACCACGATGAAGAGACCATAAAGAAAGCAAAAGAGGCCAGCGAATCGGGCGTAGTGATACATACCATTGGCATTGGCTCACCACAGGGCACTACCATATACGACCCTGAAACAAAATCGATGAAGCTGGATGAGAATGGCGACCCCGTAGTAAGTAAGCTGAATGAAGATGAACTGAAAAGCATAGCAGGCGCAGGTAAAGGCACTTATACACTGCTGAACAATACCGAAGATGCGGCAGGCCGATTAATAGAAGAGATAGATGGCATGGAGCAGAAAAGCCTGGGCGCTGTTATCTTCACCGACTATAAAAGTTACTTCCAGTATTTTCTACTGGCAGGTTTAGTATTAATAATGATCGAATGGTTTTTGCCGGGGGCAAACCAGAAAGCAAAAACACGTGCTATATGATAAGGAGTATAATAACATTGCTAATGGTATCTGTTAGCATATTGGCCACAGCACAGAAGAAGGAACTGAAGAAAGGGAATAACCTGTACGAGAAAGGCAACTACCAGGAGGCAACTAAAGCCTACCAGGAAGCCATTGCCAAAGACCCGAAGAATGTTACCGGCATGCACAACATGGGCAATGCACTGTACCAGCAAAAGCAGTACGAAGCAGCGCGCAAAGTGATGGGCGCTACCACGCAGGTGGCACCCGATAAGAACAGCAAGAGCGCTGCCAGCTACAACATAGGCAACACCTATATGCAGGAACGCAAATGGGAAGATGCCGTAAAGGCTTATAAGCAGGCGTTAAGAAATAATCCGCAAGACCCCGATGCTAAATACAACCTGTCTTATGCACTGGCCATGATGAAAAAAGAAGGCGGTGGCGGCGGTGGCAAGAATGGTAAGAAAGATAACAAAGACCAGAAGGATCAGAATAAAGATCCGAAGAACCAGGATAATAAAGACAAACAAGATCAGAAGAAGCAAGACCAGGATAAACAACAGGATCAAAACCAAGATCAGAAAGAAGAAGAGAAACAAGACCAGCAGCGCAAACCACAACCCAGCAAGCTATCGGAGCAGCAGGCGGAACAGTTGCTGAATGCATTGCAACAGGAAGAAAAAAACTTACAGGACAAGATGCAAAAAACAAAAGGATCTCCTGTGAAAATTGATAAAGACTGGTAGTATCATCACTGCTATTTGCATCACGTTTTAAGCATTAAATGTTTGTAATGCCATCATAGTTGTCAACAGCTTTTCAACATCGCGAAAAAATATTTTCAATATTTTTTTTTAGTAGAAAAATTTCTTTTTAATATTGTGATAGGATTGTACTTACTAACCCATCCTTATAAAGTCCGGCGGTTGAAAAACAAGCCGGACTTTTTCTTTTATATAGCCTGAAAGCCTTGCAGGCAGCATGTTTCAGCCAGTCATCATTTTTTATGTTTCAGTACATCATCTTTTATAAGCCATACCACGTACTTTCTCAGTTTTCGCCCGAGGGTGATAAAAAAACGTTGAAAGATTTTTTTCCGCGCTTATCAACAGATATTTATCCTGTTGGCCGTCTCGATTATGATAGCGAAGGTTTGCTATTACTTACGAATGATAAAGCACTGAACCATCAGTTGCTCGATCCTGCATATGCACACAAGCGTACATACTATGTGCAGGTTGATGGCGCCGTAACGGAAGAAGCGTTAAGCAATTTGAAGAAAGGTGTAGTGATACAGGTAGATGGCAAACCTTACAAAACAAAACCTGCCGTTGCTACATTGATAGAGCAGGAACCGGATGTACCCGAACGCAATCCACCTATCCG
The DNA here is from genome assembly GCA_004144175.1 of Sphingobacteriales bacterium. Lineage (GTDB taxonomy): Bacteria > Bacteroidota > Bacteroidia > Chitinophagales > Chitinophagaceae > Polluticoccus. Next base: position 18,929 of record SEFT01000001.1, on the reverse strand, counting down.
TTATCGTAAGAACATACCTACATCGTGGATAGCGCTTACACTAACAGAAGGCAAGAACAGGCAGGTAAGGCGTATGACCGCAGCTGTTGGTTTCCCTACCCTTCGTTTGATAAGATACAGCATCGGTAAGATAACGATAGATGATCTGCAGCCGGGAATGTTTAAAGAATACGATAGCAGCATCAGGAGCTTGCTATTATCTAAGAGCTGATGCTTAGATGATTTGTTCTGCAAAAGATCAACTGAGTATATAAACACATAAACAATCTATTGCTGAAGGTACATCAACAGCGTCAAGTTATTCGATTGCATAGTTTGATCGTTCCTCTATCGCTACTTAATAGAAGACAGTCTGTTACAGATATACGTTTCCTCCGGACAAAATTTTAGAGGTGCAATAGCTAAACGCGTCTCTATCTCTCTACTACTAATATTTCCCGAATCCAACGGACCCGATGGCGGACCGCATTGTTTAGGTGATACCCTTGTAATAGGATATATCGTTTCGGATTCTGCAGATATTGGAGCAGATAATGAGTTTCATCCTGCCCTAATCGGTCCTGATGACACGACCTTTCTGCTTCCAATCCGGAAAGACACGACTTCAGGCACCATTATTTGGAAGATACCAAAGGAGTTTATTGCGGGCATTTACAAATTGCGGATCATTACCACCGATCCTTATGATACCAGTTACTACAGCCGGCCTATCCATATTTATCCGCAGGCAGAGGTAGAAGCGTTTGTAAACAAGCCTGCGTGCGGCGAAGAAATCAGGCTTCATGCTGTGGTGAACTGGAACTATCCTGTGGAATGGCACGGCCCCGGTTTGCGGGCCGATGGACTGGATATAATGATACCGAATGCGAATACTTCGCATATAGGTTCCTATTTCGCCTTAGCTGGTTTACCACACTGCCAGGATCATGATGGCGTTAATGTCGACGTAAACTGTGACAGCTTTCGATTATATCTGCCAACGGGTTTCAGCCCCAATGGCGATGGTGCTAATGATATCCTGTATATCTATGGGTCACAAGAGGTTTCTGAACTGCATTTTCGCATCTACAACAGATGGGGGCAGCTTGTATTCGAAACAAGCGACGCTAAAGCAGGATGGGATGGCACTAACAATGGCGGAAGTATACAAACGGGCATTGTTGCCTACACACTGCAAGCAGTTTTAAAAGACGGATCGAAAGTGAGTAAAAAAGGAAATATTACCGTAATCAGGTAACAATCTCCCGATATATCCCTTCATGGCTATCTGCTGCTAATAGTTGCAGATCATGCCCGTTTATACTTAAAATAGGCGCTATATTATAGCATAATACTACCCCGGGCATATTCTTTTCATGGCTTATCCAAACGGATACTTATTTTTGTGGCGTTAAAACATTATATATTATATGTTCAATTTAGTTTTGTTTGGTCCTCCGGGCAGTGGTAAAGGCACACAATCGGCAAACATTGTTACTACCTACCAGTTGCAGCACATCTCTACCGGAGACCTCCTGCGCGATGAGGTTAGTCGTCAGACTCCCCTTGGCGTAGAAGCAAAAAAATACATGGATCAAGGTTTGCTGGTGCCTGACGAAGTAGTGATAGGTATGATCAGCAGCAAGATAGATGAGTCACCCGAAGCACGCGGTTTCGTGTTCGACGGCTTTCCCCGTACACGCGCGCAGGCCGAGGCGCTGGATAAACTGCTTGAGTTCAAGCAAACGCAGATAGACCTGGTGCTGGCATTGGAAGTACCCGAGCCGCAACTGATAACACGCCTGGTAGGCCGTGGCCAGTCGTCGGGCCGCAGCGACGATAACGAGGAAGTGATCATCAAGCGCATTAAAGAATACCATAGCAAAACAGAACCTGTTGCAGGCTACTACCATACGCAGGGTAAGCTGGAGCGCATCAAGGGTGATGGTGGTATCGACGATACATTCAAGCTATTGTCAAAAGAAATAGATAACTACCTTTTACCGGCCTAGTGGAAAGAGGAAACTTTGTAGATTATATACGGATATTCTGCCGCTCGGGTAAAGGAGGCGCAGGCAGCTCGCATTTTGCGCGCACTAAGTTCAACCCGCAAGCCGGGCCCGATGGTGGAAATGGAGGCCGCGGTGGCCACATTATACTCCGCGGAAACAGGCAGCTATGGACGCTGCTGCATCTGCGTTACTTCAAGAATGTACATGCCGAGGATGGTGAGAAGGGCAGCAAAAACAACTCTTCCGGTGCCGATGGTGAAGATATCATCATTGAAGTACCGCTGGGTACCATAGCCATAGATGAGGAGACACGCGAGATACAGGCCGAGATACTGGAGGAAGGCCAGGAAGTAATATGGCTGCCGGGCGGCCGAGGTGGACTGGGCAATGCCAACTTTGCTACAGCTACCAATCAGGCGCCTGAGTATGCGCAACCCGGCGAGATGGGTATAGAAGGCTGGAAATACCTGGAGCTGAAGATACTGGCCGATGTAGGGCTGGTAGGCTTCCCGAATGCAGGTAAGTCAACACTATTGTCTACCGTGAGCGCTGCGAAGCCAAAGATTGCTGACTATGCGTTTACAACGCTTACGCCGCAGCTGGGCATCGTACCCTACCGCGACAACAAGTCGTTTGCCATGGCCGATCTTCCGGGCATCATCGAAGGTGCTGCGGAAGGGAAGGGCCTAGGGCACCGTTTCCTGCGCCATATCGAGCGGAACTCGGTACTGCTCTTTTTGATACCTGCCGATAGCAACGACCATGCAAAAGAATTTGAGATACTGCTGAATGAGCTGGAGCAGTACAATCCGGAATTGCTGGATAAGAATATACTCATCGCCATCAGCAAAAGCGATATGCTGGATGATGAGCTGAAGCAGGCAATTGCAGAAACGTTGCCAAAAAACATTCCGCATATCTTCATCTCCTCAGCCTCCAATATGGGTATACAAGAGCTGAAGGACAAGCTGTGGCTGGCGCTAAATGAATCGAACGAACAATAACAAAAGAAAGGAACCATAATGGTTCCTTTCTTTTTACTCAGTTTACCGTTATTATTTAGTAGCTACCAGGTGTATCTTCAGATTCACCTCTGGCCTTATAAATTTATCTCCCAGCGATTTATCGCTGCCGTAGTTCATATTCCACTGTGTACGGTCGATGTTGAAGTTTGCATCTGCGTTTACCTGATTGTCTGTCATAGTAACAGCAGCAGGGAAGCTGATGCTCTTAGTTACATCCTTCAGCGTAAGGTTGCCGGTAATGGTATGTGTAGCAACGATCTTGCTGGTATCGCCTACATTAGCAGTGCCGCTTGCCGGCGTTACCGATGTTATCTCAAATGTTCCGTTCGGGAATTTCTGCACATCGAAGAAATCTGCGCTTGCCAAGTGTCCTTCCAGTTTTTTGTTTCCTTCCGCATCCTGGTCGTCGGCTTTTATCGATGCCACATCGATGATGAACTTGCCGCCGGTGATGTTGCCGTTAGCAACCATCAGGTTACCTTCCTTGATCTTGAACGTACCATGGTGGCGGCCCGTTGGCTTAGTGCCTACCCACTCTACCGTGCTTTGTGCCGCATCTACGGTATAGCTGGCATCAGTAGCAGCGGCTTGCTCTACTTGTTTGGCATCGGTGGCATCTGCTTTTTCGGCGTCGGGTGCATCTGTGCATGAGGCCAATAGCAGGGCGCATGCCGCTATTGGCAATAAGAGTCTTTTCATACAGTTATGTTTTAACTTTGCTTTACATCCGTTATGAAAAAAATCACACCAGAAGAGCTGAAAGAATGGCAGAAGAAAGATAAGTCATTCATTCTGATAGATGTACGCGAAACATGGGAACATACCGCCTTCAACATCGGCGGACGCAATATACCCGTAGGAGAAGTAATGCTGTTGCGCCACGAGATACCTCAGACGGGCGATGTAGTAGTGTATTGCGAAAAAGGAATCCGCAGCTCCATCGTCATACAGCGGCTGGAAGGCTTTGGTTATCATAACCTGTATAACCTTACCGGCGGCATGACTGCCTGGCGTGCTATGATAAACTAAGCAAGGTTCTTCACCAGCTCCAGTTGCGTACCCTGCGCTGTTACGATCAGCTTATGCTGCCTGCCCAGGCATAGTGTATAGTTGATATCATCATGCCCTACGGGGAATCCGAAACATACCGGGTAGTCGTATTCCTTTACCTTATCCAGTATAATATCTTCTATCTCCTGCCCGAATGGCCTTTCGGTATCCTGCATATCGGTAAGCCCGCCAACGACCAGCCCTTTTATCTTTATCAGCTTTCCTGCACGCTTCAGGTTCAGCATCAGCCGGTCTATATTATACAGGTGTTCACCTATATCCTCTATAAAGAGGATCTTACCCGATGTATCTATATCCGACACCGAGCCTGTGAGATGCGCCAGTATAGCAAGATTCCCGCCCACCAGCAATCCTTCAGCAGCACCCAATTTATTATAGGGCGATGCAGGCGCATGATAGTATAGCGACTCGCCGGTAAGCGCCGCATAGAAGTTCTTGATATGGTCTGAATTGACTGTATCGGGCTTAAAGGCGCCACACATAGGACTGTGCATCGTAGGCGTTTGCAATAGCACATGAATATGGCTATGCAGTACAGTGATGTCGCTGAACCCGCATATCCACTTTGGCTTTTTAGTAAATGCAGCAAAGTCCAGCCGATCGATGATGCGGCTGACACCATAGCCGCCACGCCCCATTACAATAGCATCCACTTCCGGGTCGTCCATTAGCGCTTGCAGGTCTTGCAGCCGCATATCGTCATCGCCCGAGAAGTAGTTGAACTCGTTACCAACCGTCTTCCCAACCTTCACCTTGAAGCCCCACAGCTTAAAGGTCTCTATGGCAAAGCTTACCCTATCGGCCGATACATAGCCTGCGGGGCAGGTAATGCCTATGGTACTGCCATATTTCAGGTATGCGGGTTGTGCTATCATGTCTGGTTAGTAGTTGTTGTTTAAATAAAGCCGATGTAAATATACTCCTCTCTTACCTCAACAGGATAGGTTTTTAGCTTATAGCCCTCGCCGCTGGTGTTTCGCCCGTTCGCAAGGTCGAAGCGGTACTTGTGCAGCGGGCATACGATACGCCCCTGAGCATCCAGCCAGCCATCGCAGAGCGGCGCACTTGCGTGCGGGCAGGTGGCGGAGAAGGCATATACCATATCTCCCTTCTTTAAAAGCCCTATTCGCTTTTCGCCGGCAATAGTTTCCGTCGGTTTATTTTCTTCTAACGTATGTATAGTAATTCCCTCTGCCTGTAACCAGTTATACATCTTCGCTTATCTTCTTGCTGCAAAAAAATCTTTCATCAACTGCGCGCACTCATCGGCCAGTATGCCATTCATCAGTTCCGTCTTTGGGTGGAAGGGCCAGTTCTCGCCCGTGGTCTTGCGGTAGCCATTCTTTACATCCGACGCACCGTACACAATGCGCCCAACCTTGGCCCAGTACATAGCGCCGCAGCACATAAGGCAGGGCTCCAGCGTTACATACAATGTAGCCTCCGGCAGGTACTTACTGCCCAGCGCATTGAAGGCTGATGTCATTGCTATGATCTCGGCATGTGCGGTGCTGTCATTCAGTTGCTCCACTTGGTTGTGCCCGCGCGCTATTATTTTAGTACCCCATACTACTACGGCACCTACGGGTATCTCTTCGCTTTCGTATGCACGCTTGGCTTCCCTCAGCGCCTCCCGCATAAAGTATTCATCGTCGAATATCATAACTCATGCAAAGAAAGGACAAATCAGCTTTATGTCACCCCAATGTAAAAGCGGCATCAGTATCTAACAAGCACATATATTATGTTTAACTTGTATTAATATCCTAACCCCCCCTCCTATGCGCACTACGAAATCTATACTCGCTGCCGCTTTTATGTTAGCTGCTAACGGCATTTTTGCACAACAGCAGGATCCATCTTCGCTATTGCCTTCAGACTTTATCGTAAAGTCCGGCCCTGCCAAAACAGCAAATAAGACTACAGGTAATTTATCACGCCTGGTACAAGAAAACCACTATTACAGGGTACACCCGGGTGGCAATAGAAATTATTCCTTTTCTTATTCCTACAGCGGCGATAATTGCTGGGATGATGTTTTTCAGGACTGGAAGTACGATTCCTGGACATCAACGTCCGACCCGGGTTTCCGCACGATCAATACATTTGATAATAAAGGACGCCTTGTAATGAAAGTATACGAGGCAAACAAGAATATACATACCCGCGAATACTACAGCTATCAAAACAACAAGCTGTCGGAGATGAGGTCTGAATACATCAGCAATGGCGTCCCTGGTGCTTTCAAAAAACTTATCTATACCTATAATGCTGCAGGGCAGGTTGCCGACAAAACAGTATTTGACGAATCAACGGGTGCTATGTTGCAGAAAGAGACTTTCCATTATTCGACCGACGGCCGTTTGGTGACGAAAGAATACAGCGGATTGGATAAGAGGCTATTCACCTATTTTACCCGTGAGGATTTGGTGTACGACAACGGAAAAAAATCGGAACACATATACTATTATTACAATAGCGGAGTATGGCAGGTGAACAGGAGAGAGCTATACCAGTCTTATGTTGGCGATAAACCCCGTATTGCCTTTACAATTGCCCCGGACACTACCAGGCATGAAAATCACTTTGATGCAAACGGCGACCCCGATACGACCATTAGCTACCGGGTAAAAAACGGAGTAGATACACCGTACCTAAAAACTGTTACAACCTACAACAGGCATCACCAGCCTCTTTACCGGATGTTCATAGATTGGATACCGCAACTGGGCACATGGGACGACCATGATGAAGAAACAGAATGGACGTACTTCGAGTTCAACCTCGGCGTGCCTGAAAAAATAGACAATGGCACCAGGCTAAAGCTCTATCCTATCCCTGCAAACAATACACTCACCATCTCAGTCGAAACAACACAGCAGCAACCACTATCCATAGCCATCTGCCATACCGACGGCCGCATGGTACGCAGCTGGACACAGCCTACAGACGGCACACAATACAAAGAGACAACTGATGTTTCCTCTATCCCAGCGGGAACTTATGTCATAAGAGTTGCTACAGCAGCAGGCGTAGTATCTAGGCCGTTTAATATCCTCCGGTAAGTCGAGATACTTGACATGAAGAAGGGCTGCCGTTCGGCAGCCCGTTTTTTATTCTTTGTTCTGTGTATCCATCAGTATCGTTACCGGACCGTCATTCACCAGCGCTACCTTCATATCGGCGCCAAAGGTACCCGTTGCTACGTGCTTGCCAATGGCTGCTCCCATTTGTTTTATAAAGTACTCATACAACGGTATGGCCTGCTCGGGCCTTGCTGCTTTGATGAACGACGGCCTATTGCCCTTCTTGTACGATGCATGCAGCGTAAACTGGCTTACCACCAGCACCTCGCCATCTACATCTTTCAAGTCTTTGTTCATCAGCCCCGCTTCGTCGGCAAACACGCGCAGCTGCGCTATCTTCTTAACCAGCCATTCGGCATCTTCCTGCGTGTCGGCAGCTTCTATGCCCAGCAGTATCATATAGCCATGCCCTATGGCGCTCTTTAGTTCGCTGTTTATGTTTACGCTGGCATTGGTTACGCGTTGTATCACTGCTCTCATATACCTGCAAATGTGCAAAGGATTTACCATTTTTTGAGGGCTTGGGCTATTGAGGTACTTTTGCACCGCATGTATGCAATCAACGAAACCATTGTGGCCCTGGCCACGCCCCCCGGCGAAGGCGCACTAGGCATCATCCGCCTCAGCGGTACCGACGCCGTGACTATTGCCGATAAGATATTTAAAGGCAAGAACCTGGCTAGCCAGCCTACGCATACCATCCACTTCGGCCGCGTTGTTGATAGTAATGGCACTGCCATCGACGAGGTGGTAGCATCACTTTACAAGGCACCTAAGAGCTATACGGGCGAAGACGTGGTGGAGCTATCCTGCCATGGCTCTAACTATATCCTCCAGCAGGTCATCGACCTCTGTGTGAAGAACGGCGCCGCTATGGCAAAGCCGGGTGAGTTCACGCAGCGGGCCTTCCTCAATGGTAAGCTCGACCTGACGCAGGCTGAAGCCGTGGCCGACCTTATCGCATCGCAATCGGGTATGGCACATAAGGCGGCCATGCACAACCTGCGCGGTGGCTTCAGCGATGACCTGAAGCAGATGCGCGATCAGCTTATTACCTTCTCTGCCCTTATAGAGCTGGAGCTCGACTTCAGCCAGGAAGATGTGGAGTTTGCCGACCGCACACAGTTCTACGCGCTCATACAGCGGCTCACCGAAGCTACGCAGAGCCTCGTCAACTCCTTCAGCCTGGGCAATGTGATACGCAATGGCATCAGCGTGGCCATCATTGGTAAGCCCAATGCAGGCAAGAGCACACTGCTGAATGCCCTGCTCAACGAAGAGCGCGCTATCGTAAGCGAGATAGCAGGCACCACCCGCGACACCATCGAAGAGACGCTTAACATCAACGGCCTGCTCTTCCGCCTGATAGACACGGCGGGCATACGCGAGCACACTGCCGACGCCATCGAGCAGATAGGCATGGAGCGCAGCCGCGAGGCCATGACCCGCGCCAACATCGTCGTATACCTCTTCGACGCCAGCACTACGACTGATGAGGAGCTGAACGCACAGCAGCAGGCCTTCGAAGCGCAGGGTATTAAGTACATACTGGCAGGCAACAAGGCCGACCTCCTGGCCACACCCATGCAGCGCCGCGATGTGCTGCTACTCTCTGCAAAGAACAAGGAAAACATACAGCAGCTGCGCCAGTCACTATACGACCTTGTTGCAGAGGGCAACGTACGCACCGAAGGCACCATCATTACCAATGCCCGCCACTACGCCAGCCTGCAAGAAGTACTACAGTCGCTGCAAGACATCAGGCAGGCTATGGACACCGGCCTCCCCGGCGACCTCGTAGCCCTCGACATCCGCCGCGCCCTCCACTATCTCGGCGAAATTACCGGCGAGATCACCACCGAAGACAAGCTGGATTATATCTTTAGTAAGTTCTGTATCGGAAAGTAACCAGTGCAAAACAAACGACCATAAAATACAAGAAAACCGGCACTGTAGCCTATTACATGCATTAGACCACTTCACACAACCTTCATTTATTGCGCGTTATTTTGTGATGTTTTGTACCTTTTTGTACCTTTATTGTACCTGAAGTACAAATTTGTACCTCAGATCAATAAAAAGGCATAAATGGCAACGAAAGTCACACTTAGGCAGAAACCGATTTCTGGAGACAGGCATAGCCTATATCTAGATTTCTATCCTGAGATCGTTCACCCGGATACAGGGAAACTTACACGCAGGGAGTTTTTGGGTCTATACGTTTACGATAAAGCCAAAATAGCTATTGACAGGCAGACCAATAAAGAAACCTTACAACTTGCTGAAAGCATTAAAGCACAAAGGCAGTTAGACATACAAAAAGGTGATTTCGGGTTCTTGTCGGATAGAAAGAAGAAATCTGATTTCGTTGCATATTTCAAAGCGCTTGCTGAGAAGAGAAAAGGGACAAATTCTGACAATTGGAGAAGCGCTCTAAATTATCTGGTTGACTTTACAGGAGGCACACTATCATTCAGTGATTTGACCGTTCAAGGTTGTAACAAGTTCAAAGAATATCTGGAAACAGTAAAGAGCAAAAGAAGCAATAAGGCTACATTGTCACAGAACTCAGTGGTTTCATACTTCAACAAGATCAAGGTCGCTCTTAAACAAGCATATAAGGATGGGTATCTGGAAACTGATATCAATGCTAAACTATCGAATCCGAGAACTGAAGAAACAAAAAGAGACTACCTTATTATTGAAGAATTGAATAAGCTTGTACAGACAGACTGCGGGATGCCTATACTAAAACAGGCCGCTATCTTTTCTGCGCTTACTGGGTTACGGTTTTCAGATATAGAAAAACTGATTTGGGGTGAAATACAACATAGCCGGGAAAGGGGATACTTCATACAATTTAGGCAGCAAAAGACTAAAGGAGTAGAGACATTACCTATTTCAGAACAAGCATTTGGACTATTAGGGGAAAGGGGGAAACCATCTGACAGGGTTTTCGCGGGTTTGAAATATTCAGCTTACATGAATACTCATCTGGTAAAATGGATGGCTAAAGCGGGGATAGCTAAGAATATTACCTTTCACAATTTCAGGCACACCTACGCCACGTTGCTACTTACTAACGGTATAGACATTTATACAGTGCAAAAGATGCTCGGGCATAAAAACCTCAAAACTACACAGGTATATGCTAAGATAATTGACGAGAAAAAGCAGATTGCAGCCAATTCGATCAAAATAGACTTTAGCAATCAGAGTTAGCTACTGGAACATTTTCCGACAATAGTCTGTTATGAAGTTTTAGTCAAGCTTTCATGAATCCAGATAATAGACTTTAAACAACACTAATGTTTGCTTCCCGTCGTTGACAATTTGTCTTTTGTCAAATATTCCTAATGTTATGGCGAGCACACCGTCAGCGTACGAATTCGCACACATTAGACCGTCTGGAAATCTTATATAAATATTTTTATCTAAAGAAGCAGCTTATGCTTCTATTCGTTTTGGATCTTGTCGTTTAATACGAAAGGAGATATAGTAATTACTGCTGAGCCAATAACAGCTTCATACACCGGACTCGCGAAGCCATAGAAGGCGAGTACAGTCCTTGAAACATGGTAATTTACTTTTTGTTCAGACAGTAGAATACTGGCAAAACGCTTATTGGCAAATACATGAACAAATGTAGATTTCCAGATTTACCCAGTGACGATATCACGGCGCGCATATTCCAAAGGCAATAACATACTATCGAAAATTAGCGGAAATCTTATAGCTCAAAACTTTCTGCTTAAAGGGGCTTACAGCTAGCGCAAAAATGTGATCCTAGCAGTAATTGTCGCTCATTCTATTTCAGTCCGTAGATGCAGCATAGACCAACGCAACTATTAACCATTTGTATTTAATTAAATTTAGTCTACAATGCATAGTGATACTCACTGTAGTGTTTACCAACCTTAAATAGGCTACACCATTTTGTTATATTCGCTACGCACAAAAAGCCTTACAAATCACTACTTATCATTATTTTAGACTAGTCTATTTATTTGCTTTTTTATATCTTTCACGCATGAGAAATCTTTTTCTATTCTTACTTCTATTGCCGCTCACCAATTTTGCCCAAGTAAACCATGTGCCGAACGGTAGTTTTGAAACCTACACTACATGCCCTACTATGTATGGCCAAGTAGGAAATTGTCAAAGTTGGAGTAATTATTCGGCTGCAAGCCCCGATTATTACAACGTTTGCTATACGGGCATTCAGGTAGGCGTTCCTACTAATTGGAATGGTTATCAGGTTCCGGCACATGGCTCTGCTTATATGGGACTTGTAACATATAACGGCACTCCAAACTTTCGTGAATATATAACAGCAGCTATTACACCATTGCAGAAAGGTGGCCGGTATGAAGTTTCAATGTCTGTATCATTGGCTGATGTTTCAGATCAAGGTACATTTGCTCCCAGCATCCTTCTATTTGACAATGGCGCAAACTTTGTCAATACTACTAATGACATATCTCAGATTCCGCAAATCACATTTGTCGCTGCTGGCAAGATCATGGACCAGACAAACTGGACAAGGGTTTCAGAATACTTTGTAGCAGACTCAAATTACGACAATATTGTAATAGGTAATTTTTTACCTGATGCAACAACACCAAGGCAGCCATTTGCTGTTAATGGCAGTGATGCTTATTACTTACTTGATTCCGTAGTTATTAAGCTTGCACCGCGTATCCAGATACTACAAACCGATACTTTGGTTTGCGGTGGAGACAGCATTAGTGTAAGCTACGCAATCGAGTTGGGAGCACCGTTTACATCTTCTTCTGTTTTCTCATTAGAGCTATCGAATGCAACTGGTAGCTTTGCTGCCCCTACGGTAATCGCAAGTATAGCAGGTTCTTCTACTTCAGGTTCCATGAAGGGCTTTGTTCCGTTCAATACACCAGCTGGCAATGGTTACCGTGTACGCATTAGGGTAAGCAATCCTTTTGATGAGTCGGTAGCCAGCAGCAAAAATATCAGGGTAAAAACTATTTCTGTAACAGCTTCGTCAAACAGCCCTGCATGCCAGCATAGCACACTTAGCCTTACTGCATCATCGATTGCAGGTGCAACTTACACTTGGGCAGGACCGGCAAGTTTTAGCTCAACCCTTCAAAACCCATCAATAGCATCAGTGCAACCTGTGAACGCAGGAGCGTATACCGTTCGGGCCTCATCTGGAGGATGCACGTCTGCACCGCAAACAGTAAATGTTGTTGTAACCCCGGCGCCTGGCATCAAGGCTTATGTAAGCCCTAACGATACCATATGCCTTGGCTCTACAGCTACATTTGTTGCCTTTCCAACTATACCAAACGCCAGCGCCACATTCCAATGGTATCTTAACGGCGTACCCGTACCTTCTGCTGCATCTGCGACATATACTGCCGCAGGGCTCAATTCCGGTGATGAAGTGCACTGTATCCTTACTACAAGCGGTACCTGCACCGGATCTGGGCCTGGGCCAAGTACCGATACATTTAACATGACCGTACTGCCGATCGTTACTGTGCCACAAGTAGATATTAGTGCCAACCCCGGATTAAATGTCAATCCTGGCACCCTTGTTACCTTTACTGCTAATACGCTACACGGCGGCACCACTCCCAAATACCAATGGTATAAGAACAGCGTGCTACAAACAGGTGCCATCTATGCAACATGGGCTACTTCCGGGCTTTCGTTTGGCGACATGGTACATGTGGATATCATTAGCGAAGACCCTTGCGCACAGAACAAAAATGCCTCTGACACTGTATGGATGCAATTCCCTGCCGGTATTGCCAAAGGAGACAAACAGCTGCTGACGCTATACCCGAACCCTAATACCGGTTCATTCACTATTGCAGGTATTGAATCGGCGACTGCAAATGTGCAAATAATAAATACACTTGGCCAGGTAGTTTACAATGGCACTCTGTACCCTGCAAATGGCGCCATCCGTGTAGACACCCAATTGGCCCGGGGGATATATATGGTGCGAATAGAAGCCGCAGGAAACACTATGACAATGAGGTTAAATATAGACTGGTAAATAGCAGCTCACCTTTTTTAAAATGGGTCTCCGCTTATGCGAGACCCTTTTTTATGCTCGCTCTGTTTATGCTGTATGTTTACCTGAGGTTATTGGCTCCTTTTATAGCTTATAAACAAGATTAACACGTACAATATCAAAAAAACAGTTTCACTAATCGGTTAATATATTATTCATGCTTGTATGATGCGTGCGTACGCTGTTGCAATGCTGTTGTAATGCTGCTGCATAGCTGCTGTTGTGCGGCTCTTGCCTGGCTCCTGCGCTGACGGTACGTGGATGCTGTGCTGCTAAAAAACACGCCCGGTAATGATGTATTATCTCTGTATTAGCACGGGAGTGGATATAGCAGCTGCCGTTTCTTGAAAAGAAATGAAGAATAGTGTTGATCATCGTATGATGGGGTTTGTGTAAAGATGAGGAATAAGCGAAGAAGAGCGGGGTTTGCACACCTCCTTTTCATTTAAAGGAGGCGCGACAAGTGTGCTAATAATAGCTTCCCAATATCATTCTGCCTTGAGCTTTTACAGGAGAATCATCGGTATAGCATTCGACCTTTAGTATACACGGCCGGGGTGCGGGGAACCAAAGGCATAGTGGCTGAAGTATGATTTTACAATCGGCTCGGGGTGTGCTTGCTGCCCTGGGCGGTGCTCTACAGTGGCACGTACATTCCCCAAATGGTCTGTTATCTCAAAGTCTACCATTTGCAGCCCGGCGTACCCGTCAGCTTGTTTTCATTATGTATCACAACCACACGCTCGCTGCCATACAAGTAGCGATCTACTATATGTATGTCGCCACCACCCAGGCCTATCCCAGGGACGCCCACCGTGCTGCTGGCCTCATAGATGGCCAGCAGAGGTGCTCTACCGTTGCACGCACGTTACTACAAAAGAAAAGTGTCAGGTGAAACACCTGACACCACAAATATAAAATATTACACGGAGGAATTTAGTTTATATAATATAATATCAGTGTATCTTGGCGTAAGGAATAAACACTGTCATTAACCTGTTCAGTTATCTCATAAATCACTTCATTATCCTTAATCTTCCCGCCAATAAACTCAATAGTTCTTTTTGTGGGAATATCAAGCGTATTTAAAAACGTCGAGTCATCTCTCAGATTATCAATGCTATAGAAAATAGCTCCTTCTGCCTTAAATAATTTGATAGAAGCAAGTGTATCATCATGATACTCAGCGCTTAAGAGAGGCTTATAGTTATTAGAGCGGTAATTTATTGTATCATCTGAATAACGATAGCTTGATTCAGCCTTGACATATCGAGTAATTATATATTTTTGGGACGTGTTCTTAGTAGTAGATGTGCAGGAAACAAAGACACTAAGCATACCTAACTTAATAATGTACCTCATCTTATTGTTGTTTTTCAGTTTTAGTTTCTACTCGTTCTGACTCATCTCTTTTCTCGATAACCACTTCAATCTTCCCCTTGTTAGTCTTACTTTGATTTGCTTTTTTAACAATGGTAGTTAATATTCCATTAGAATACTCATTTGAAGGATTTTCATCTGAACTATTACCATCTGTAATTCCAAAACAACCCTCGGAAGCTGCACAAGACGTAGATCCATCAGCATGTTCATACACACCGCCTACATGTATCATTATTCCAGCAGCGACATCCGCCTTGGTTCTATATCCTAGTTCAACAGAGGCATTGTTCGGTTCTGCATGTATCACCTCCGAACTGTACTGTGTTAGCTTCAGTGCTTTAGTACCGTCGTTCACTGGATAGACTATTGGTTTGCCAGTATAATGATTTATCCTGCCGTCTTTGGGCTCGAAAGCTACATTTGTCATTACCATACGTCCATTTTTCGCGTCACCTTTTCTAACAGCAAGAGCATCTCGTGTTACAGTAAAAGACATTTTAAAGTTTCTGTCTTCGGTGTCAGTGACCACAACTTTGTATAAATCTACCTTCGTATATTGCTCTTTCCTTGATCCCGTAAATCCGATCACCCTTTGTAACGCGCTCCCCGCTTTCTGCTTAGTAATTGTTATAACCGGATATTCGCCATCTGGATCGATGAATAAAATTGGGTTATTGAATGAAAAAGAGTAGGAACTCCAACCTGGCATCTTTGCTCCTAGTGGGTCCCTTGCCCACCATCTACCCGTTATGGGGTCATACATTCTCGCACCGAAGTTTATCAGTTTACCTACACCCATAAATTCATCATGCTTCTCTTTGCCGTTAAAGCCATGCCGCACGTCCAGTGCATTATACAAACGGTCGGGGTGCGGGGCGCCAAATGCATAGTGGTTGGAGTATGATTTTACGATAGGCTCGGGATGCCCCTGCTGACCCGGGCGGTGCTCTACAGTGGCGCGTACATTGCCCAGGTAGTCGGTTATCTCAAAGTCCACTATTTTAAAGCCCGGCGTGCCCGTCAGTTTGTTCTCATTATGTATTACACCTACCCGACCGCTACCATACAGATAGCGCATATACCCACTAAAAGAAAAGTGTCAGGTGAAACACCTGACACCACTCTAAACTAACTCCTATATGGCCGACATATTGCCATTGTACAGGCTCTTATTAAGGAACGGCCGGGTAACGCCTACATTGTGCGCATATCACTAAAAAAATAGTGTCCGGTGAGACACTCAACACCACAATTAAAGAAGTTCTTATTCTAAGCTCGCTATACTCATCTCGCCATACATATATATTATTACTCAAAAAATTGGCATAATTAAATAGCATGTGCTATGTTCACATTTTGAAATGGAAATAACAGTAATTAGGGAATATAATTATTTTGCTTTTGCAGACGAGAACGGCCATCATCTATTTTATGCTACGCTTTATGGTCGTTGGATATTCCACAATGGGAAAAAAGCTATTTACAGAGATTTGGATCGAAAAGAACCTCTATCCATAATGAAGTGGAAATCTCGAGGATTCTTTAACACCAGTTACCATGAGATGGAAATTGATGGTCGTACTTCAGCAATCGAACATGAGGACGGCAAATATTTCTGTCGACATCAAAATGACTTATATGAAGCCTTCATGCATAAAGGCTTCTGTGTCTCAATTTTCAAAAACAATGTACAAGTTGGTATGTATAAAAGGTCAAAAAAGGCTTTTTTGAGTTCTGAATTCCTTACTGTCACTGTAGACAATGGGCTTAACCCTCTAGTAATTTGCTCAATGATAACCGCTTATGAATTTGACTTTACAGGTCTAGAGCCGATATATTTCTACATGGGGTACTCTGGAAAAGAACTAAAAAAAGCAGATACCTCTTGGAACCCGAAATAATGAGATATCTGCCTTGATTTCTGTTTACAATTTTACTTTATTCTAAACGAAGTAGACATTTCTTCAAAAGCTCCTCTCAGCTTTAAAAACTCACCTGCTGGCTCATTTATTGCGATACCCGTTATTATATAGACAGTTTTCCCATTTTTTATCCAAGTAGATAATGCACCCAAGTTGTTACCCTGAGAAGAAAATATATATCCGATTCGGATACTCTCCTTACTATCAATTAGAAGTCTCTTTTTGTCTATAAACTTAATTTGAGGATAGCGCTTCTCAAATGCACTAAGATCTCGATTAACTCTGCTTTCCAAATCCCCATTGACAGTATCTACAGTTATACCTAAATTGGGACAAAAGCTATCTCTGCATTCTTTTTTTACATAATGGAGCTTTTTGTCTATGTTTCCAATTTCCCAGCTTAACGGAGCGGATATACACATATTTGTGCCCTCAAAACAAATATGCTTTGTTATGAAATCATCTTTATCAAGGTTGAATGTGATTGTGTCATTAAAATAGTATGCACATCCCACAATGTTATCATTATTATAGAATTTCCATACGCCAGTTTTCATTCCTGATATTAGTAACCCCTGAGTATCTAAATTACCACTATTTGAATAATGCTGATAAATCAATATACTGTCTTCATCTGTCCTAATCTTCCTAGTCATTATTTCACCGTCACTGTAATGCGTTTCGAGAATGGAATCTTTTTGTGTAATATAATTTTGCGAGTTTGATGCACTCGAACCACATCCAAGAGATAAAAAATAGAATAGAATAATTAAACCGTAGCATTTCATATAATTAATATTAATTTTTATACCCAACTTTTACCTGTAGTTCCCAACCTAATATAAACGCACCTCCAACACCGAATTCCCAAGTAGTTTCGTTGTTTTCTTCAAGACCTGCTACCTTTTTTTCTGATTTGATTTCTGGATTTCTTACCAAACCACTACGGTCTAACGCTTCATTAAGTCTCGACTGGGTGCGGTTAGTGTTGCCAGACCCCAATTCTACTTGCGCTCCAACATTGGCGGCTATATCGATTTTTTCATCCGTAAAGTACCCTTCATGTCCTGTGAATGTCCGCTCTGCTTTAATAGAACCTCCAACTTTCGCAGCTTTACCTGAAGTCGGGGCTGTTGCACTAATTTCAACTCTTTGAGTAACTTTTATTCCGTCTTTACCTGCATAATCATATTGATAAGAAGGCTTGGAAAATGGATTCAAATTGCCCTTTGCTGAAATGAGGTCAAATTTAGCTAATATTGCTTCAGCTTTTAAATCTATGCCGAATGGATTTCCGTTAGCGCCAACCTGAACACCTATGTCGACTTTTCCTGATCCTTCAAGGATAAGAGAATTTGAAAGGAAGTCAACGGCTTTTTCAGCGAAAGTTTGCTCAAATTTCTTTCGAAAGCAGTGGGACTTTCCGTCCTTCCAGCTAAGCCAAACCGATCCAGATTTATCTTCAATGAGATCAAATTTTTTAATGCCGTGCTCTTTAGCATATTCCATAGCTCTATCTCGGGGATCGGCACCCTCAGGATCTACATAGTATATTGGATTATCCCTGAAAGTAGAGTAACTACTAAATGGCAACTGATCTACAGGATCCAAATTCCACCTTCGGCCTGTACGTGTATCATACACCCAGTATTTCGCAATATTCAAATAACCCATGCCCATGAACTCATCATGCTTTTCCTGCCCATTAAAGCCGAAGCGAGAGTCTAGGCCATTGTATACGCGATCGGGATGCGGACCACCAAAGGCATAGTGGTTAAAGTACGATTTTACAATAGGCTCAGGATGCCCCTGCTGCCCCGGGCGGTGCTCTATCGTAGCACGCACATTACCCAGGTGGTCGGTCAGCTCAAAGTCTACTATCTTAAAGCCAGGCGTAGGCCCTGTCACCAGATTCTCGTTATGTATCATACCTACACGCTCGCGGCCATACAGGTAGCGCTCCACTATATGCGCATCGCCACCACCTATGCCTATGCCGGGTGCTGGCACCGCGCTGCTGGCCTCGTACACGGCCAGCAGGTTGCCGCCCGCATCGCGTATATAAAAGATGTTCTTGCTGTTAACCCCGTCTAGTTTTTTCACCAGGTTGCCCATAGCATCGTAAAAGAATATAACACCACCTGCGGGCTTTACGATAGAGGCTACCTTGCCCGTATGCAGCCAGCTAATGTGCAGGTTGTGCCGCAGGTCCTTGGCCAGGTTACCCGTTTCATCATATGTATATTCACTGGTATCGCGTATGCCGGTATATTCTTCGGGATTGCCCGTAAAGCTGATGCCGTTGGGGTCGGATATGCTTTCCAGCATATTGGTATTAGGCGTGTAGTAGAACTGCTGCCCTACCTGATCATCCATCTTGGCCACAT
>SEFT01000068.1 GCA_004144175.1 Sphingobacteriales bacterium | reverse complement strand
AGAAATGGAAAAAGTTGAGAGAGGGAAATTAACTGCTGGCAGTTGTATTCTGAACCATTTAGAAATGCTGGCCATAGTTTGGCCCTACTGCCCGAAGGTTTGTGCAGACGGACCTTCGTCAGAGACGAAGGCCAGCAACCCTATTATTTTTATCTGAACGATTGGTAGCGAGAAAATGGTGAAGAACACTAAGGACTGCGTGGGTTGCTCTTCCGTCCGCCAGCTTATTGCAAAACTTTTGTTGTGCGCATCGCCGCTTAGGTAGTTCGCATTCAAACCAATCAAAAATTGACCTTGCGACGCATTTCTTCACTCCACTTGGATAAACCCACTTCCAATTTCCATATTTCACCAGTTGCAAATGTCACAGTTGTATCTTTTGTGTTATACCCCAAAGCAGCCATTTCGATTTGATAACGACCCGCACGAATGTGGTTGAACTTGAAATTGCCAAGCGAATTACTAAAGGCAACATACGCAACCGTTTCATTTCTACTCAATTTTATCGAGGCATCAGTGACGTTTTTATTGTCTTCAATATCTATATAGTGACCACTGAGCACCACTGTTATTGTGTCCATTATACCTGTTCTTTCTAATGTCAAGATTTTCGATGTAGGCTGAGGACGGGAGCTCGTTTTGCTTATCGAACAACTACCAAAAAATAATATCGACAATATGATGAAGTAAGTTCTCATGAGTTGCGCACAACGTTTTAGGGTTTTAAGCAATTGCGGCATTCGATGATTGTTAGCCTCATTACTGCACCAAAGCTGATTAAAGATATGACCGCGAACCTTTGCAGTCAAGCCGCAATTGCTAAAAGCTGCTGTTGGCTGCTGTGCTATCCGAGGAACGCTTCCACCTGCAGTCTCAAAGTCGGCAAGTTGCTCGTAACGATGCTCCAGATGACTTCATCTGAAACCGAATCATAGCCGTGTATGATCCTGTTGCGGGTATCGACAATCTTTCGTGCATCGGTGAATGGCAGGTCCTGCTGTAGATTTAGCATCCGGTTCACTGCCTCGCCAATGATCTCCAGGTTGCGCTCAATGGCACGCTTTGTCTTCAGGTCTGCTTGGTAGCATGTAAAGTCAGCTACGTCCAGCAAGAATGTTTCGATCTCTTGAATGGCTGTGAGAATATCGTACGCCCAAGTCTTTAGTTCAAGCTGCATAAAGAAGCTGGCGCTGGGCCTCTATATTTTTTTTGAAGAAAGGGTTGCGGATAGCTTGCGATTCTAAGAGGTCGACTGGGTGACCCAACATCTCTTCCAGGGCAAATTTGAAGCTGTAATAGTTATCTGCATATTTAGAAAGGTCAACGCCGGTAAATTCCACCAGTAGGTCGACGTCGCTTTGCTCAGAAAAGCGGTCCGACAACACGGATCCAAACGCAAAAAGGCGTTGTACACCATGCCGCCGGCACAATGCTTCAATTGCATCTTTATATTCGTCTACCAAGTACATCACCGAAACAAATTTACGCCATTTGACCTAATGTATATCTGCACCTGCATAGCAGCCAACGTCTCAGGTATTGCCGAAGGCAGGGACTTGGCAATTCTGACGTTCAATAAAGTTATGTTGTTTGCAGTTTGTTTGTCGGCTTCATAGCATTACAACTGCCCTGCTTTTGGCAAT
>SEFT01000067.1 GCA_004144175.1 Sphingobacteriales bacterium | reverse complement strand
TATCCGTTACATGTACTATCCTGACAGAGTCGCTTGTGCAAAAATGATTGTTACCTGCAGTCAAGGTTACGCTATAATTTCCCGCGGCTGCATAGCTATGCGGAGGAGGCTGTTGACCCTTAAAGCTGCTGCCATCACCGAAGTTCCATGTATAGTTAAGATTATTCCCGGTTGATGTATTGGTGAAAATAATATCTCTCCTACGGCATACCGTATCGGCACTGCTGGTAAAACCTACAGCAAATGCATTGTTTAGCGAATAAGTACGGGATGAAGTATCGCTGCACACGCCATTGGAAACAATTAGCTGAACAGCTGCGGTAACCGTCGAGACAGGGAACATATGCGTTACTGCAGGACCTGTCAGAATCGTTCCATCGCTGAAGGTCCATTGCCATGAATTTATTCCGTTACCACCAGGGTGAGAAACTACGAGGGTATCCATCACACACCCAAACTGGAGGACGTCTGCAAAATTTGCCGCCGGCTTGCCAAGCACATTAAAAGCAATCGTTTCATTGGTATTTTGCGAAGCATAACAGGTATCCTGAACACTATTGCCATCTGCGCCCGCAACATTATGCAGCACAAATGTGCCCATGGTATTAATAGGTTGAGACAGATTCAGTGCCACCCAGTTGGTGTATCCGCTATTGCAGGTTGCATCCATCGTAACGCCTGTTATAGCAACCGCTGCGGGACCGGTAATGGAAAATTCAGCGCCATTCAAAATAACACTGTTGCATAGGATCGGTTTGCTGTAAAAAACTTTAAGGGTATTGGGGCTGCATCGGTCATACTGCACCGAATCATACACTGGTGCAGGTGCCCGTGTAGTTGCAAACGCAAAGGAATAAGGGGCAGCTATAAATGCAAAGCAGCTATCAGCAATACTATTACCATCTGCGCCACTATTTATCAGCAGATTAAAATTACCTGCCGGCAGGTTGCCGGATAGTGTGAGCACTGCGTGCGTCGCCATCCCATTTACGCAGTTTAAAGAAATTCCGCTGACGCTAAAAGCACCAGGGCTGATAGCGAACTCAGATCCGTTGGGCGATATGGTATTACATGCCACCGGCTTATCAAAATTAACAACAAGTTGAAATGGTTTGCATTCATCAAAAGTAATTGTCTGAACTGACGGAGCAGTTGTAACCTGGTTGATCACAAAAGGAAAATTGTAGCCCGATACCATCGAGGTGCCGCAGGTATCTACCAGGGTATTGCCATCTGTGCCATTATTTACAGTTAATAGGTAGTTACCAAAGGGCAAAGGATTCTGAAGCTGAATAAGGATCGTGTCGGTCGCAGACGGACTTCCACTACAAGAAGTTTGTACGGATGCAATTGGATGCGCCCCGGGAGAAATAGAGAACTCCGAACCGCTATTGCTAATGGACCCGCAGCTTACAATTTTGTTCAATGCTACTTTAAGTAAGGAAGGCGCACATCCATTGTACAGGATCGTATCTATCACAGGCGGGGGCTGCCCTACAATGGTAAAAGGAAAAGAAACTCCGGCAGTTAATGGTGTCTGACAAACATCATGAATTGTATTTCCATCGCTTCCATTATTGATCACGAGATTATAATTGCCCGCCGGTAAGGGATCTTGCAACTGGATCGTTAATTCAGTAATCGCATT
>SEFT01000036.1 GCA_004144175.1 Sphingobacteriales bacterium | reverse complement strand
TATTCTACCTTCAGCGATGCGTGCGAGATCACCTCGCCGGGATTCGCAAGGCCGGAAGGTCCGAAGGCAGGAACAATTGCAACCGAATTTACAGCGGTGGCATATCCAAACCCATTTGCCGAGAGTTTTGCCATCAATGTGAAAACCTCGATGGAAAGCCCGATCAATGTGAAGGTTTACGATATGACCGGAAGATTGCTTGAGTCGCGCGAAGTACTGGTTTCAGAAGTTGAAACACTGACAGTGGGCGAGCGCTACCCGTCGGGAGTTTACAATGTAATCGTAACTCAGGGCGATGAGGCCAAAACACTGCGCGTCGTGAAGCGATAATAAAATCACATCAATATTAAAAAGCCCTTCCGGAAACGGAGGGGCTTTTTTTATTATCAAAAGCGCAATACATTGGCTAAAAAGTATAATATAATTTATGTTGGCAATTCCACCACGACAATTTTTTCGATCGTAATTGTTAAAGTAATATGTAAATAATAAACACGGTGAAAAAACCTTGTTAAAACTTTGTAGTTCATCGATAAATGTTTGCCATTGGACGATTTTAATGGTTTTTCACTTAACATAACCTTAACTCGTTTTATATTAACGTATTATTTAACCCAATTTTTTTTATTTATGAATATAAACTACAATCATTTGGGCTGTGGTAGGGATACCTGGCTCAAAAAGGATGTGGGAGATCTTCTTGGCTCACCGCCGAAGGTTTTCTCCATTAACCGAACGCTTTGGGCGTTCTGTTTATTTTTTGTTTCATTAGTTGGAATTCATTCCGCCGCCGGACAATCGACAATACCGATTGGCAGCGGCACGGGCACCAACACCCAAATGCCAATTTACACCTGCTACGGTTATAACTACACCCAGCAGATTGTAACTGCAGCAGAGTATGCGGCAGGCAATGGGGTAGCTGGCAACATCACGAAGATTCGGTTTTACTACGATAGTAGTGGAACGACAATCACGAATTGGAACAGCTGGACCGTCTATCTCGGACTAACATCAAAAACATCTTTTACAGGTGGTGGCGACTGGATTCCTTCTTCATCAATGACACAAGTATATTCTGGTACAATATCGCCTGTTGCCGGAAACTGGATGGAGTTGACGTTGTCTTCTCCATTTTTTTATGATGGAACCAGCAACATAGTCGTTGCTGTTGACGAAAATTCGCCAAGCTGGAGCTGTACTGCAGCGTTCAGGTCTTATGCAGGCGGCACGAACAGGGCAATTTACTATTATAACGACGGTACTAACCCTGATCCGACTGCGCCACCAACAGAAACAGGTATCACCAGTACTTTGGCACAAATTCAATTTGTTGGAGCTGTGGCAGCGGTTCCGCCGAGCTGTGCTTCGGGTTATGCTCCGGCAGACCTGGCAACAAACGTAGCCCGTAATCCTGTTATTTCGTGGAGCCCCGGCTCTGGTGTCCCAACGGATTACGACGTGTATCTTGGAACAAGTCCTTCACCTGCATTTGCCGCAAACGTGACGAATACTTCTTACACGCCATCCTCGTTGCTGGCCGCAAATACAACTTATTACTATAAGATAGTACCTAAAAATGCTAATGGAGCCGCTACAGGTTGTGTGGTCAATTCGTTTACCACAGGAACCAGCGTAATTTATTGCACGCCGACAACCAGCAATGGTTGTGGCAGTGGAGACCATATCATGAATGTTTCGATTGCGAACGTAGCCAACAATACATCGTCTTGTATTTCCGGTGGGTCGTATTCGAACTACCTTGGTACCAACATTAATGTTACACAAGGTATCAGCTATCCTATTTCTGTCAGTGTTTCTGACGGTGGAACTGAATATGCAGGTGTCTGGATTGACTGGAACGCAAATGGCTCCTTTGAGTCGAGCGAATTTGTCGCTTTGACAGATGCCGATGGTTTTTCGCCATGGATTTACACCGGTACGGTAAACGTGCCAGTGGACGCTCAGCTTGGTGCAACCGTACTACGGGCGCGTTCATCTTACAGTTTGGCCATTGCGGCGAGTTCTGCCTGCGACACCTATATGTATGGTGAAACTGAAGATTACACGTTTACCGTTGAAGCGCAGCCCACAACACCACCGGATTGCGTTACTACAACTGTCCCCGCCAACAACGCCACTAATGTATTTCGGAATCCTACTTTAAGCTGGACTGCAGCTACCGGAGTTCCGACAAGTTATGACATTTATTTTGGGACAAGTTCGACACCTCCATTCGTCACGAATGTGGCGTCGACAGTGACAACATATACTCCGACCGCTCCTTTGCAGGTCAGCACGCAGTATTATTGGAACGTAATTGCTAAAAATGCAAACGGCGATGCCGTCGGATGTTCGACATTCACGTTCACAACCGGTGCAGGAAGCTCCTATTGTGTGCCGACAACCACATCCGGATGTACAGATGGAGACGTAATAGCCAGGGTAACCCTGAACACTCTCGACAACAATTCCGGTACGGGATGTCCGAGCGGAGCGGGAGGAAACGGTTATTCTGATTACACCACGAACCCCACATTAACTACAACTCTTCAAGCAGGCACAAGCTACCAGTGTACAGTTTATGCAGGTCAATATTCAGAAGGCTATGCTGCCTGGATTGACTATAATGATGACGGTACGTTTGCAGCCAACGAAAGGATCGGCTATTCAAATGGTCAGGTAACAGGTAGTGGAACTGCCGGCGTTCTTGGCTCTTCAGCTTCATTCCCGATAGTTTTGGCTTGTAACCCTGCGACAGGTCCTCACAGGCTACGCGTAAGATGTATGTACGCCACTAACGGTATCGACGTAACTCCTTGCGGAAACAACAGCTATGGCGAAGTAGAAGATTACGTGGTTACCATCACCGAAGCTGCTGCTTGTCCGCAGCCTTCAACACTGACATCTTCGAACGTGACTTCAACCAGCGCTACATTACAGTGGAGCATTGGTTGCGCTGAAAGTGCGTGGGAAGTTGCCGTCCAGCCTGCAGGTTCCGGAGTTCCGACAGGATCAGGAGTTGCAGTAACAACAAACGCATACGACGTGACTGATCTCACTGCCGGACAGGTTTACGAATATTACGTTCGTGCAAATTGTACGGTTGACGGATTCAGTACCTGGACAGGGCCGTTTATTTTCACCGCGCCAGGATGCAGCACTCCAGTTTCTCCGGCTAACGGTGCAACAAACGTCGCACAAGTCGGCGGTGGAATTCCAATTTCATGGACTGCTTCGGACGGCGCAACATCATACGATGTTTACTTTGGTACTACCAGCGGTGCACTTACTAATATTGGAAATATTGTTGGTACAACAGCTAACATTACCAATACAGCATTTGGAACGACTTACTTTTGGTCGATTGCACCGCGAAATGCTAATGGCGCGGCAACCGGATGTACTGAGTTTAGCTTTACAACAGTGCCGCCGCCAGCCGACGACATTTGTACCGGAGCTACTTCACTTGATGCATTGACTTCACCTGTTTCAGGTTCTACTGTTGGCTATGCGAATGATTTCACGCCATCATGTAGCAGCAGTACTGCTCCGGACCGTTACTATAGTATTACGGTTCCACCAGGATATGCATTGTCGATGAGCCAAAGCAATTCATACGATTCCATACACTCCACATTTTATGGAACGTGTGCGGCTCCAACAGAAATTTCCTGTACGGATGATCCGGATGAAAGTGTAGTTAACTGGACCAATACCACCGGAACAACTCAGACCGTTTTCTGGGTTCAGGATGGATATAGCACAAACTCGGGCGATTTCACCTTGTCATGGACTTTGACGCCTCCGCCAATTGTTATCAGCAGCTTTACTCCGGCTTCGGTTTGTTCAGCTGATCTGGCAACGACTCAGGTTACTTTGACAGGGCAGTACTTTACAGGTGCTACTTCAGTAACAGTAAATGGCGTATCAACTCCGTTCACTGTGGTAAACGATACTACTATTATTGTATCGCTCACTGCAACTTCAACTGAAGGGCCGATTGTGGTGAACAGCGCGGTATCAACCGGATCAAGCGCTTCATCACTGCTTGTTTATACAAATCCGTCAGTTTCTGCAATTGTGAATGGCGATGCAACACTTTGTGCCGGCGGTGATACTGCCGACTACGATGACCCTACGCCAGCAGGTACCTGGAGTTCATCAAGCGTACTCGTTGCCTCTGTAGATAACAATGGTATTGTAACTCCGGTTGCCGGGGGAACAGCTACCATTTCTTACTCAGTGACCGATAATGGATGTACTACAAGCGTTTCATCTACAGTAACTGTTAATGATCCAATCGTTTCTTCAAATCCAGTAAGCCAAACTGTTGTAACCGGTACCGACGCTGTTTATTCAGTTTCTGCAACTGGCGGCCTTGCTTATCAATGGCAGGTTTCAACCGATGGTGGAGATGTTTACAGCGATCTTGCGGATGGCTCCCTTTACACCGGAGTGACGACTAATACGCTTACGATCCACAATACGCCGTCAGACTTGAACGAAAATATGTACAGGGTCCTAATTACAGGCGCCAGTCCGTGCGGTGATTTTGAATCGAGCGGAGCTGCCCTGAATGTGGGCGATACAGGAATTGCAAGCGATCCGGTGCCTGTGACTTTATGCAGTACCGGTAGTGGAATTGCTACATTCACCGTTGTAGGTTCCGGAACTGTTAACAGCTATCAATGGTATGAAGATCAGGGACTTGGTTTTGCACCAATTGTTGACGGAACATTCGGCGGCGTTACCTATTCCGGCGCGACGACCGATCAATTGACGGTTAGCGGAGTTTCGACAGCGAATACGGGATGGGCTTATGAGGCAATTGTAACCGGGCCTGCAAATGGCGCGACGTCAAATGCTGCTACACTAACTGTGGCACAAGGAATTACCGTTACGACTGATCCTACTACGCAGACAAACTGCTACTCCGGAGGAAATGCAACTTTCACCGTTGCAGCAACCGGCACTATCACAGGATATCAATGGCAGTACTCAAATGACGGATCATCATGGTCTAACGTTGTTAATGGCGTACCGGCCGGTGCAACTTATACAGGTGCCACTACAACCAGCTTAAACGTAGCTACAACTGCAGCAACACCTGCGGCAGGAACGTACTTCTACCATGCTGTTATAAATGGAAATCCTGCGTGCGGAAGTACTTCATCAGCGGCTGCGCAACTGATGATCTATACTCCGGGCATAACCTCACAGCCTGTTGCGGCAAGTGTAGTCACTCCGGGTAGCACAACATTCAGCGTGACTGCAGCGGATCCTTCTGCAACATACCAGTGGCAATATGCTACTGCTGTTGGCGGACCGTACACGAATGTTGCCGATGCAACGCCAACAGGATTAACGTACACAGGTGCGACCTCAGGAACATTGACCGTAAACGTCGGTTCAACAGCGACCGCAAGTTCGGCACGTTTCTACCGCGCAATCGTTACATCCAATGGATGTTCGGTTAATTCGAATGCAGGACAATTAAGTATACTTACGTATTGTACTCCTACCACCACTTTCGGTGGATCTTCTGACACTGTGACGAATGTTGTAATTACAAACGTTACCGCATCTACAAACATTACCCAAGCCTCTTCTGGAGCCTCGCCGTGGTACGTATTATATAACAATACGCCATTGAACGTCACCCAGGGACAAAGCATGTCAGCTGCAATATCTTTCGGAGGTGATAGTACTCAGTACAGTGCGGTTTGGATCGACTACAACCAAAATGGAGTATTCGAAGCGACGGAGAATGTCGGCCTTGCGACAAGCGCAAACGGTGGTAACACCACACTGACATACAACTGGACTGTTCCATTGACTGCAACACCAGGGTTGACCAGGATTAGAATCCGCGGTGCAAGCGATACTGCCTATACTGCAGGAGGTGCGTGTACGGCAACTAATTATGGTGAAACCGAAGATTACATGCTTAACATTGTTGTTGCACCTGCTTGTTCAGGTACGCCGGTCGCAGGAACGATTTCGACCAACAATACTGCGGTTTGCGGATCTGGATCTGTAACATTGACTGCTACTGGATACACTACTGGTGCGACAGGAATAGGTTTGCAGTGGTACAATTCTGCCGGCCTGATCGCAGGAGCAACCAACCCGACTTATACAACTCCAGTGATTAGCGCACCGGAAACGTATTATTTTAGGGTTACTTGTTCAAACAGCGGATTGTTCAGCGACTCAAACAGTGTAACGATTGGTGTGAACAACCCAACGGTTGTGTCAACAACACCAAATTCACGTTGTGGCGCCGGATCAGTTGCACTTAGCGCAACAGGATCTGCGGGAACGACCCTGAACTGGTATGCGGCTGCAACAGGTGGCGTGCCATTAGCGACAGGAAGTACGTTCAATACTCCGTCGATCGCGACAAATACTACGTATTATGTTGGTGCGACAGTTGGCGGGACTACAACTAACACCGGTAAAGCGTCAACTACGGGCGCTGATGGAAACTTCATATCGACAGGTTACGGTATCGTATTTACTGCATCGTCAAGCCTTACGCTGACTTCAGCAGTAATTTACCCTATTGGAACCGGAACGATCACTTTAGGATTATATAGTTCGACAGGAACCGAACTTGCCTCGACCGCAGCGATTCCGGTAACTGGAACAGGACTTTCTACCCCTGTGACGGTGCCAATCAATTTTGCTGTTCCGGCAGGTACGGGTTACAGGCTTCTTGTAAAAGCCTATACCGGACTGAGCGGCCTGCTAAGAGACTTTACAGGAATATCTTATCCTTATGGCTCAGCACCGGCGCCTGTAACAGGTAGCTGGACAGGATCCGCTACAAGTACTTCTTACTATTTCTTCTATAATGTAGTGGTAAGCACCGGATGTAATTCTGCAAGGACTGCAGTTTTGGCCACGGTTAATACAGCGCCTGCTTTGACCTTAAGCTCGCCTTCGACCACAATTTGTTCAGGTGCAACATCGTCTGCAGTGACCATTTCGTCACCGTTGACTAATTATGATACCTACACTTGGTCGCCGGCAACTGGCGTAAGCGGAACTGCCGCAACAGGATATACTTTCAATCCTTCTGCGACTACCGTTTATACTTTGAGCGGTTCACAAACGGGTGGATCACAATGTCAGAACACCGTGTCAATAACCGTCAACGTTAATCCGACACCTTCTGCATTGAGCGTCTCACCCGCAGCGCCAACGATGTGTGTTACCGACAATGCGATCACGTTGACCGCAACAGGCGGAAATGTTCCGAATATGGTGGCCCTGAGCGAGAATTTCAATTCAAACGCTCCAACCTGGACGATAACTAACGGTCCGTCATCTCCTGCAGCATCAAACTGGAGTATTAAGACTACGCCATTTACCGGTGGGCCGTTTACTAACTTCACTACAACTGAGGGTGGTAAATTTATCTATGCCAATGCTGATTTAGGAGGAAGCGGTTCAACAACAAATACGGTACTGACCTCGCCTGCATTCAGTACGGTTGGATTTACCAGCGCGACGCTAACCTTTGAGCATTACTATGCTGCTTATTCTGCTGACAACACGGTTAAACTTGAAATTTCAACAAATGGAGGTGCTACATGGGCCACGCTCGTTGATTATAAAGGTACTACCGTGGGCAGCGCAACAGCTACCGCTCCTGCATCGGTAAGCTTAAGTGCTTATCTTAACCAGCCGAACCTCAAAATCCGATACAATTATGTATCATCATGGGGCTTCTATTGGGCAATTGACAATGTGAAAGTTTCAGGAACTGCACAACAGGCAGTAACATGGACTCCACAGACAGGGCTTTACACTGATTCTTCGGCGACTACACCTTATACAGGCGGTGCCGCTGCAATTGTTTATGCTAAGCCAGCAACGACTACTACATATACGGCTACTGCGACTGCTGCAGCCGGATGTTCAGTAGCTGCTGCTCCTGTAACTGTAACTGTTAACCAGACTTATCCGTTCTATGCGGATGCGGATGGTGATACTTATGGTGCTGGTGCTGCTGTCAATGTATGCTCAACAAGCGCTTCTGTTGCGCCTGCAGGATATTCACTCAA
>SEFT01000035.1 GCA_004144175.1 Sphingobacteriales bacterium | reverse complement strand
ATTCACCACGGAAGGAATATAAAGAAGCTGCGCGAGCTGCAGGACATCAAGCAGGATACACTTGCTGCCGACCTGGGCGAAGAATGGACGCAGAAGAAAATATCGCAACTGGAGGATAAGGAAGTGATAGATGCCGACCTGCTGCACAAAGTAGCGGCTGCACTAAAGATGCCTGTAAAAGCTATAGAAAACCTTGAGGACGATGAAGTAGTGAATATCGTAACCAACAACTTTAGCGACAATAGCACCAGCAATGGTAATATGGGTTACCATCAAGGTAGTTACACTATTAATACAGGTGAAAAATGGCTTGAGGCACTGGAAGAGAATAAAAAGCTGAATCAACAGCTATTACAATCAGAGCGGGAGAAAACTGCAATGCTCCAGAAAACAATAGACACACTACAAAAGCTACTCGATAATAAATAATTGCAAAGCCGCCCGCAGGGCGGCTTTTTTGTGTGGTTTCGTGACTGCGAGGTATATGGTTTCGCCAATCTGAAGATTGGTAGCCGAGGCGGCGTAGTCAGAGACTACGCCGAGCGGGTAAAATAGGGTGTTTTTCCCGGTAGTAGTTTAATAAAATTGTTCTATTATTATCGAAGAAAATATTTGGTGCAGTACTTTAAACAAACACCGAATACTGATGACGTCGTGAGAAATCGATAACTTAAATGCACATATACCTATGGATATAACTACATTAGCGTTAACAGCATATACTTTAGCACAGCCGTTTTTGACAAAAACTGGTGAGGGTATTGCCCGAAAAATTGGCGAAGATATTTGGAGCATAATTAAAAAGCCATTTGTTATTAAGGGCGTTTCTAACGTCGAAGATAGTGCCATAACAAATAAGGAAGATTTTCAGGCTCAGCTACAGCAAGAGTTGACTAATAATCCTGAGTTTGCAGCCGAACTGCAAAAACAGGTAATGCAAGCGCAAACAACTTTGAGCGGCAACTTTCAGCAAAATATCAGTTCTGAAAATGTTGAAAAGCAAATCAACATACAGCAAAACACGGGAAATATTCAGATGTAATGGAACCGCAAAAGCAGGATGTAAAAAATTTGGCAGCCGTTGAAAAGCAGGTCAATGTTAACAACCTAACTGGTAACATTAATTTTTCAAATCTTACACGGCTTGGCCAAAGATTTAAAAGGCTTAAAGAAGAAGTAGACCTCGATATCCGATATAATGGTTTTATTGAAGCTTTTCACAAATATGATACTCAGCTGGATGGAAGAAGCATGCCGGAAAAGCTTAGAGATGGGGGCTTTACTGAAAAAGATATAAGTCGAGCTACGTACAGAAAGCACCTATACGTTAAAAAGCTGGAAAAAAGCAGACTGTACGAAACGGCTCAACTAATAGACCTAGACATTTTTGCAATCATCAATTCATATTTCGAAGTCTATATAGAACCGTTGATCGAAGCCAACACTGAAACGGCAACGATTAAGCAACACGTATTAGAAAGGATTGTGAACCCAATCCTTCATCTCATTAATCAAGACGGTCAAGATGATGCATTGCTCAATTACAGTATTGACGATATCTATGGGATGATATTCTTTTTGACTGGCAAATGCCATTTAAACTGGGCGGATTATGATAATATACAGCCAGGCATTTGATTACTACCATGCTGTTTACAGGATGGTACGCATCCTGACTCGCTTTAAACGCGATAATTTCCTCGAACTTGATAGATTGAGAATTTGGGATTTCTATTTGTTGTTTCCAAACCAAGTCCATAGCATTACCTTAAAGAAAGGAGATGATGAAATCAGAAAACTGAGAAAGAGGTTCATTAAAGAAAAAGATAACCCTTACAATAGTGTTTTCGATAATCGCAAAGTATTTGAGAAGTTAAAACCATATCAACTAACAGCAATACACTGCCTTGCCTCTTACGGAATAATCGACAATACCCTATTAAAGGAGAATAGGGTATCTATTATTTCTGACTCCCTTTTAAGAGAATATGATGGAAAATTTGAAGAGTTGAGTTATACAGAACAAAATGTGATTGCTTTGATGACGCTGCATTTTTCAACAATTTCGCTTTTTGGTCCCGACGGGCTAAAAAGCAGGACTAAATTGATGGTCAGCAAATATGACACGTAACAATCTGTTTATTGAAAGGCTGGTAGTATTCTCGATGAGCGGCAGTTTGGCTTACGATGAGGAGTTCCATAAAGGGGTTAACATCATTCGTGGAGACAATAGTAGCGGTAAATCTACAATTACTAATTTTATTTTTTTCATACTTGGAGGGGACTTTAACGACTTTGTGCCTGAGGCAAAAAGATGTTCAGAGGTGTTTGCGCAGGTCCGAATGAATGATGCTACAATGACTATCAGGCGAACAATAGATTTGGACGATAGCGGCAAGGTAAAGTCTCGGATTCCTATGTATTTTTTTTGGGGTAAATATGATGAGTCTAGAAATCCGCCACCTGATAAGAACTGGCAAAAGTTTGGTTATAATTCGTATCCTGAAGCTAAGAGCTTTTCAAATGTAATATTTGACAACTTGAACATACCAACTGTTAAAGGTGACAGCAATATTACAATACATCAGCTGCTACGCTTGATGTATATAGACCAGGACTCGCCAACCAGTTCGCTATTTTATTATGAGCAATTTGACTCGCAGATAACTAGGGAAACAACTGCAGAGTTGCTGCTTGGGATATACAATGACGAACTGTATCAAAACAGACGGCGGTTACAAGAGCTTGTAAAAGAAATCGACGAAATTAAAAGCGAAATTAAGGCAACAAAGGGGTTTTTTTCCGACTCCACTTTGCTTAATCCTGGCCATGTTGAAAGCATGATCAGCAATGCTCAACAACAGCTTAAGAATATAGAAGGCCAAATTGCTGAACTTAAAACAACAACAGAAGGTGTCAATACGCAAATTGATGATTTTAAGTACCAACAGCTTTCTAATGAAATTATTGTCCAACGGAGTTTAGTGACCAGGATTCAGCAGAAGATAAACACAATTGATTACGAAATAGCTGATAACGAATATTTCATTGCCTCTTTAAATGACAAACTCAAAGCATTAAAAAATTCGCTAGTTACTAGAGAGTTTCTTAGCAGTTTTCCTTTATTATATTGCCCGGACTGCCTTACTGAGATTAAAGAACCGGACAGAATTGGCCCTACAGAATCAACATGCAGGCTTTGTAAGGAAACTGTTGATACCACGTTCGGAAAGACACAAGGGCGGCGAATGGAGCAAGAAATCAGCTTCCAGATAATTGAGTCTACTGCAATTCAAAAGCGACTAAAACAAGAAATAGGCGTTCTGCAGCCTACGTTAGATAAGGAAATGGGCAAACTTGACGATTTGCAAAAGCGGTTTGATGAAGAGATTGTTGATGTGAAAACAAGTAAGCAGGAACAAATTGAAAACTTATACGTACAAAAAGGACTTACAGATGGAGAGATACTGCAGTATAGGACAATGCTAGAAAACGCGAACTATTATAGCGGATTGTTAAAGCGCCGTGACGAACTGATGCGAGAGAGGGACACTATCGATGCTTTCATTTTCAAAACTGAAACAGGTCAGAATATCCTTCGAGAAAAAATAGAATTGCAAACTAAGCAAGAGGCGCTTTATTTGCTAAATAATGACCTACACAGGCAAGACGAATTCAAAAATGCAAATGACTTCCATATTGACTATTCGAATAACATCGCGTTTTTAGATAGTAAATACTCTAAGTATTCGGCAAGCTCAAACTTTTATCTTAAGATAACAGCTCGGTTTGCGATTTTTCTTGCCTCATTGAAAATTCCTGAGATGAGATATCCCCGATTTATTTTAGCCGATAACATGGAGGATAAAGGTATAGAAGAACGGAGGGCTCAAAATTTCCAAAAGATACTAATCGAGAGACTCAAGAGTTTCAGCACAAATGATTATCAAGTAATTTATACTACGTCATATATAACAGAAGCCTTAAATAATAGCGATTTAGTTGTTGGAGAATACTATACAACTATAAACAGAACGTTGAAAAATGTTTAACAGTAGGTTTGACCTACTAGAGCGTCGCTCGGCGTAGTCTCTGACGACGTCGCCTCGGCTACCAATCTCCAGATTGGCGTAACCCATGTTATCGCGAGACTGCTTCGTGCCTCGCAGTGACGGGAGAAAATCGTGTGAGAGATAGCAATGGATACCCATGTTCTCACCCCGTCTTTTAACGGTGTTTTTTTATTAATAGCCTTTACTATCTTGCCTATCTAAATGCTATCAGCTATGGATGCTATCATTGGTCTAATAACAGTGGGTGTTATTATTTATTGGATCAGTAAGAATACAAAAGGTAAAAGGAAAATAGCTGCAAGCAGTTCAAGTCGCAGCGTCCCAAAGCGCGCAGTTCAAATTGCCAAGCTTCAGATTGAAGGTGTCTTAATTCAAGTGTTAGAAACAATTTACATCCTCGAATACTCTGCCAGTCCTGATACAGTGACGAGCCGTCTTGCTTTTCTCCGCGAAAGGCTTACACAACTCAGCACTTATAATGCAACAACTCTAAAACAGGCATTGATTTCTGCCATAGCTCGATACCGGGAAGCCTACTACGATAGACCTGTTACTGAGTCGCAGATTAAGATTGTAGAAACGTCGAATGATATTTTAGATAATTGGCAATCATTTAGCGATAAATATTTGTATGACTCTATGCTGCGTTACATTTCTGTCCAACGTACAGAAATAGAACAATTAAAGACTACAAAAGGCAAACAAAACCGAGCAGCCAAAGTAGCTACAATAATCGATGAAACTGGAATTCACCTTTATAGCGCAGATACAAAAAATAAAGCCGAGGCTATGAAGAAAAAGCTGTTGGAAGCTTATTAGAACGAAAGCCGTCAACGAGTCCTTAGTTTGCAACTAAGGACTTGTTGACGCTTTGATCACCTTAATGGCATTTCCCTATAACGCAAATCTTTTCGACTTATGGCCACGAAATAAATACCAGCCTATAGGTTGTTTACTTTAATAAATCTGTCTCTATGCCAATCTAAACTAGTGGTAGCAGGATGATTCCGCTGTTCGCTCGGTAGTAGTATTTTCTTTCCTTCGTACTGCATTATACTGTAGGCGCTATCGGCTTCTACAAACCTTTTCGATATAAGTAAACGCATATCGCTGTCGATAGTAATAAGAAAGCGGTCGAAAGCGCGGTGAAGATTCGGACAAAGGGATATACCATTACCAATAGTGTCATCATGCGATTCGGAGAATGGTACGATGTGGCAGGCATCGATCATCTGCACGTCGCCGGTAGCTATCACACGCATGCCTGATATGGCACAAGTGCTGTTGTATATCTTCGGTACCATTTTTTTGAATACACCATTGCGTACAAATATTTCTTCTTCGTCCGACTGGTCAATGTGCCGTATATATTCAGCAGACGATTCGCGAAGCATCTGGCTTTCAACGGCCTCAAACAAATAAGGCTGTTTTACGCTAACTACAGATTGGCTGCCGAACCAGGCCTGTAAAAGCACTTGCTTCAAAGTTGCCCGACTCTCTGCATCTGTCAGCAATAAAAAAAGATCGTCAGCTAAGGTCGCATAGGCTACAGTTTCGCAAAGTTGCGTAAAGCTCCTAATAGACAACGAGCTTGTAAGCAGTAGCTGGCAGCCGGGCCTGAGTATCAATGTCCAGAAACTGCTACTGCGCAAGTGAAAGAAGGGTAATTGAAAACTTGGGACGAATCCGGTATCGGATACCAGCTGTGTCCATAGGCCTTTGAAACGCGCAACTAATTCAGGCGTTATATATACTTTACTATCTGTTATCTCGCCATTCTCAATACTTTCAATAACTGCAAGCAATAATATAGCCTTGTGCGGAGCAGGTGTTCCTTTTGACCTGTCTACGCGAAGCCCTATAAAAGCTTTGATGTATCGAGCTAATGATGCAGAAGGCATGAGGGTAAAAGTAACAATTATCATTGCTATCCTCTCCCATTAGCGCAAGCATTTTCCACTCTTATCCGCGTAATAAGTGATGCCCAGTAGAACCCCGAACGCACAAGAGAGCGACGCGACGGACGCTGCATAGCAGCAATCGGCCCGGCTAATAACCTAAGGCGCTACCGGGCTTTTATCCGGCTTTTTGGATGGGTATGGCCAGTCCGTTTTGCTGTAAGATGCTGCCTGCCCTGCCTACATAGCGGTGCGCATCTACAGACACCCAAAACCCAACCGCCGTTACAATAGCACCAATAGCTACAAAAGGAGTTACAACGGCATTACTGCTATTGCTGTCCGGCTAAAGCCGCAGGCCCCAGGCCTTCGCGAAATACAACAACCACATATAAAAACAGCGA
Organism: Sphingobacteriales bacterium; assembly: GCA_004144175.1. GTDB lineage: Bacteria > Bacteroidota > Bacteroidia > Chitinophagales > Chitinophagaceae > Polluticoccus. The sequence goes on along the minus strand of SEFT01000035.1, from coordinate 1,701 downwards.
AGCCCCGTTTCCGGGGCTTCGCTGTTGCTAGGTGTTATATATCGCTTAAAGCTTGTTCTGCGCACCGCTGTTCTTGCCGGTACCGCTTTCCTTTGTAGTCTCTTGCGTTTGCTCTTTACGGTTAGGGTCGTTCTGCATGTCTTGCTGACCGCTGCCTGTGTCCTGGCGCTGTGTCTGGCCTTGTTGGTTGCCACCGGACTGCTGTTGGCTGTCCTGATTGCTTTCCTGGCGCTTGTTGTCGTTACCCTGCTGATTTGGTGTTGGATTTTGTCCCATGGTTATTTGTTGTTTTGCTAAACATGGGAGCAAAAGGGTGCCAGCGTACCATACCCCACCTGCACAAATAGCTAATACGCTAAGGCTTAGCTCAAAGATATCTTATTGTCATAAGTATCCTCCTGCCTTTCAACCCCCTTTTCAGCAACGAATACCCCCTGCGCCCGATAGTGGGATAATATGGGATAGCAGTACAAGTGAGCGTTCCGCTTGAGCAACCAGGCCGTGCCTATGTACCGGGCTGTTCTTCTATGTCAAATTCTATCTGGTCGGCAGGTACGTCGTAGAACTCTTCCAACTGATCGGCAAGTTGCTCCTGCAACTCATCTATATTGTCGGCGGTTGCGGTCAGCAGCGCATCTTTATAGGTTATCCTGCCCCATACCTGCCCGTCGCCCGATGTTTCTGTTATGATGATAAACTTTTCCATTCCATCAAATGTAGACCTAAACAGCCAGCAAACCTTTGCATACGCCAATCCGGAGTTTGATAGCCGGGGTGATGTAGTCAAGCGTCTACGCCGAACGGGTTACATCACCATCACAAAGCCCCAGCAGCTTTTCTTTAAATGCATCGGGCGGGCTGTCTTTGAAGATGAATGCATGGGCGCCTGCCTGTAGTATCTTTTCTATCTCCTGCGGCTCTTTATCGAACGACATGGCCAGCACCTTTATCTCCGGGTATAGCTCTTTCAGGTGGCGGGCTGTTTCATAACCATCCATCACCGGCATGTTGATGTCGAGCAGGCAGAGGGTGGGCAGGGGCGATGCAGCCGCCCCAAGCTGCATCAATAAGTCCTGCCCGTGAGTGGCTTGTATACATATGCCGAAGCCCAGCGCCCGCAGCATGCGGCTTAGTTCGCGGCACAGCGGTTCGTAGTCGTCGGCGATGGCTATGGTTGGGGGCTGCTGCATATGGCTATGGTCTAGTAGTGCTTTTTGCGGCGGATGCCATTGTCTTTGCTGATGTCGCGGATGTGGTGGGCGCTCAGCCAGAGGGCGAAGTCGTTGGTATCGGCGGGCGTGTAGCTCACCACCCGGCCACTGCGCAGCGATATGATGAATATGCCGAGGCTGGCGATATAGGCCGACAGCTCGTGCGCGGCATGGGCAAAATCATGGTAGTACATGTCTTTGATGGTCATGGTGAGGAGATGCATGGTGTGCACTGGTGTATAAGACTGCGAAATAAACCAAATGCGCAGGGATGCCATATGCTGCGCAGGCATATTGTATGTATTGAGGCGGTATGTTTTATGCGCATACGCTATGCATTTACCTCACAATTGTTATTATCTTTGGCTTATCACTGATGACAGGGTTCTATGGACAAAAAGATTCACCACGGAAGGAATATAAAGAAGCTGCGCGAGCTGCAGGACATCAAGCAGGATACACTTGCTGCCGACCTGGGCGAAGAATGGAC
>SEFT01000066.1 GCA_004144175.1 Sphingobacteriales bacterium | reverse complement strand
GGCGAATTCTAATACGTTGATTCTGCATGAACCAAACTCCAATTATTTAGCTTTAAAGAACACCCTCTAAGCGCTCAAAAGAGAGCCCCTCAAAAGGAGGCGCAATCTTAATGACCTAGACCCGGGTTGTCAACAGAATGTTGACGAAAAATAGACAATATTTAGGCGGTTAAAATCACCCCAAAATATTACCTGCACTCATTACCTTAAATAAAAAGGACGCCAGATTTGGCGTCCTTTTTACAAGGTCTTTAACTAATTACTGAATGATTTTGGCAACAACGCCAGCACCTACAGTACGACCACCTTCACGGATAGCGAAGCGCAAGCCTTCTTCCATCGCGATGGGGTGAATCAAGGTCACAGACATTTGAATGTTGTCACCTGGCATTACCATCTCAACGCCTTCTGGCAATTCACATGCGCCTGTTACGTCAGTCGTACGGAAGTAGAACTGTGGACGGTAACCTTTGAAGAATGGCGTATGACGACCACCTTCATCTTTCGACAACACGTACACTTCAGCGACGAACTTGGTGTGTGGTGTTACAGAGTTTGGCTTACACAATACTTGACCACGTTGTACGTCATCACGCTTGGTACCACGCAACAGAACACCAACGTTCTCACCAGCACGACCTTCGTCGAGCAACTTGCGGAACATTTCAACACCGGTACAAGTCGATTTTTGAGTATCGGTAATACCGATAATTTGAATCTCTTCACCGACTTTAACCACGCCACGCTCAACACGACCTGTTACCACAGTACCGCGACCAGAGATAGAGAACACGTCTTCTACTGGCATCAGGAATGGCTGGTCAATTGCACGTACTGGCTCAGGAATGTAAGAGTCAAGAGTTTCTACCAACTTCTTAACAGCTGAAGTGCCTAATTGGTTGTCATCTTCACCGTTCAATGCCATCAAGGCAGAACCTGGAATGATTGGGGTATCGTCAGCCGGGAAGTCATAGGTAGCCAATAGCTCACGCAATTCCATCTCAACCAATTCCAACATCTCGTTGTATTCTTCGGTGCCTACGCCGCCGCAATCTGCTGCAAGCAAGTCAGCCTTGTTCAGGAATACAACAATGTATGGAACGCCTACTTGACGAGACAACAGAATGTGTTCGCGAGTTTGTGGCATTGGGCCGTCAGTTGCGCCGCATACCAGAATCGCGCCGTCCATTTGTGCTGCACCGGTGATCATGTTTTTAACATAGTCGGCGTGGCCTGGGCAGTCTACGTGTGCGTAGTGACGCGCAGGTGAGTCATACTCAACGTGTGACGTGTTGATGGTAATACCGCGCTCACGCTCTTCTGGAGCATTGTCGATACCATCAAATGCAACGGCTTTACCGCCCCAGGTTTCTGCACACACGCGTGTTAACGCTGCAGTCAAGGTGGTTTTACCGTGGTCTACGTGACCGATGGTGCCCACATTGACGTGGGGCTTGTTACGTTCAAACTTTTCTTTAGCCACTTTTCTATCCTCTAACAAGATGAAACATGAAATTAATCAGCGTCGTGACGCGATCCGTTTTTTGCAATCACTTCTTCAGCAACATTGCGCGGAGCTTCTGAATACCTCAAAAACTCCATAGTGTAGGTTGCGCGACCTTGCGTTGCTGAACGCAGAGAAGTTGCATAACCAAACATTTCAGCCAAAGGAACTTCAGCGTCAATTACTTTACCCATCGGGCTTTCATCCATACCCAGGAT
>SEFT01000065.1 GCA_004144175.1 Sphingobacteriales bacterium | reverse complement strand
TATAGTTTCGCCGCCGCTAGCCAAATCCTCTGCAAAGACAGCCAATAATCTTTCTCCGATTGGAAACCTGATTTCGTAATCAATCACTTAAATATATCCGTTTATGAGGAAGATTTACTCCTTTCTATTATTTTTTCTAATTAGTATTTGTGCCAGTGCGCAATATTCGTTAACCGGTACCACTTACAGTCAAAGTTTTGATGGGCTGGGTACGGCGACTTCAGCTAACGTTACTGGTGGTGACCTGAACAATGTGAGTAATACATTGCAAGGTTGGTTTTTTTCAGAAAGTGGAACAGGGGCTAATACAACTATTACTGTTGGTAGTGGCGGTGGCACATCTGGCGACACTTATAACTTTGGAGCAACAGGAAATGCGGATCGTACATTGGGCGGATTGCAATCCGGTTCAGTAATTCCTACCTTTGGTTTTTATTTTACCAATAACACTGGCAGCACAATTTCCAGTCTTTCCATTTCTTACACAGGAGAAACTTGGCGTGTGGGTGCTGCTAGTAGAATCGATCGGCTTGACTTTCAGTACAGCACCTCGGCAACCAGCTTAACTACCGGTACTTGGACAGATATTGATGCTCTTGACTATGCTAATCCCGGCCAAGTAACTGGCAGCGGAAGCATTCAACATTCAGCGACCATAAGCTATACAATCACAGGCTTAAATATTCCAAACGGAACCAGCTTTTTCATTCGTTGGAATGACTTTAACGCAAGTGGTGCGGATGATGGTATGGGGATTAATAATTTTTCTTTAACGGCTAGCAGCGGCGCAACCTCGCCGTCGATAATTTCTCCTGTGGTAAGTAATGTGACAATTAACTCGGCTACCCTTGAAGCAAATGCAAGTGCAACGGGAGGTTCAGCCATCACAGCACGCGGTTTCGTGTGGTCCACAACGAACACCAACCCTACGATAGGTGGTACCGGCGTGACAAATATCGTGGAAGGCGGAACAACAACTGGAGTTTTCACAACGAGTCTAAGCGGCTTGCCAAGCGGCGTAACCGTATATTTTAAGGGATATGCCACCAACAGTATTGGCACTTCCTATACGGCTGTAGTTAGCTTTACGACTTTTAAACCCGAACCGTCCAACCATGTAACAGGTTTTGCTTGCGGAACAACAACCTCCAGTAACATTCCGCTATCATGGACAGATGCTACCGGCACAACAACGCCTGATGGTTACCTGATCAGATGGAGCAATGTTGACTTTGCATCGATTACCGATCCAACAGATGGTACGTTTGTGACAAACAGCAGCGGCAATTTAAATGTGGCAGCAGGTGCGCAAGCTGTCACCATTGCCGGCCTTACGCAAAACACAACTTATTACTTCAAGATCTATCCGTACACCAACAACGGTACCAATGTTAATTACAAAACTGACGGAACCGTTCCACAGACTTCCTGTTCTACCACAGTCGGACTGTGGGAGGAATTTGAAGTGGGTTCTAAAGGAGGCTATGCTCTTGGTAATGTCACACTAGCCTCTGGCAGTTGGAGCTTTTCTCAAGCGTTAATTGGTAGTAGCGCTGCTGATACCAAAAACGGGAACCAGGCTGCACGTCTGCAAACTGCCGGCGTGATCGCAATGAACTTTGACATTGCGACTGGTGTTGGCTATGTGACTGTTAATCATGGTTCTTACGGAACCGATGCTGCTGCTACATGGCATTTGGAAGCCTCAACTGACGGCGGCAC
>SEFT01000027.1 GCA_004144175.1 Sphingobacteriales bacterium | reverse complement strand
AAACAATTGGTACTTTTTGAAGAAACTTTTAATGGCAATAAAAGATGAGATGCTACTTTAGCTCTGCCTGAAGTTAACTACCAGATGTTTTATATGGGTTTTTTGTATCTACGTAAGTATTCTAGCGGTTTTCAGCGTTAAATAATTTATCTTGCTGATAATGAATGAGTTGTTGTAGGTACATATAACTTATCTTTGTTAAGATATGGTGCAATTGTTGTTATAATGTTTAACGGTGGTATAGTTTTTTTCGCATAAACGGTACAATCCATTTTAAACGAAATCATTAACAAACCATTTCTAAATCTTTTTAAATTTTTAAAATCCATCCATTATGAGAAAAGCCGACGTAGTAAGCAGCATCGCAGAAAAAACTGGTATTCCTAAAGTTGATATCCTGGTAGCGCTTGAGGCATTCTTTAAAGAAGTGAAAACTTCGCTGGTAGAAGGCGAACCTGTATATGTACGTGGATTTGGTAGCTTCATCCTGAAAAAGCGCGCTGCTAAGATCGGCCGTAACATTAAGAAGAATGTTGCAGTTGAAATTCCGGAGCATTTCATCCCTGCCTTCAAACCTGCAAAAGAGTTTGTACAAGCTGTGAAAGAATCTAAGCACGAGCTGGTAGAGCACAAAGAAAGCGACCTGATAGAGCAGAACTAATAAATTGATTGATAAGCAGGTCTGCAATTCTGTTTTCGCTACCTTTGCGCAGAAATTCAGAATTATAAAAATTGCGACCGGCACATTATATTACAATTGCAGCTGCAATAGGGCTTATTGCACTATTATATTGGGGTGGTAATACAGTACCCCCGGCCAAGAAGAATGGCGAAATGCCAATGGCTTCAGCCGAAGGTGGTGCTCATGATGGCCCACATGCTGCAAAAGCGGCTTCTGTCGATTCTATTCTTGCTGCATCGCGTGCTAAGTTGCCGCAACATGCAGCCGAAGAGGTAGCAGCCATAGAAAATGAAATTAAAGCCATGCACGATTCATCGCGCATGGCTTCTGTTTTTACGCGTCTGGCCAAGACCTGGCAGCAGCACAAACAGATGCCTGCTGCAGCATATTATTTTGCAAAAGCAGCCAAGTTGGAGAATTCGGAAAAAAGTCTCAATTTTGCAGGCCAATTCTTTTTGGACCTGATACATGATGCAGGCTCGCAGGAAATTGCTACATGGGAAGCGCAGGAAGCTATCGACTGCTTCAAACGCGCCCTGGTAATAAATCCGGACAACGATACCACTAAAATGGCACTCGCTGCAAGCTATATAGAAGGGACAGGAGAAACGATGCAGGGCGTACAGCTTTTACTGGGTATTACCCGCGAGAAGCCGGACAATGTACCTGCAACCCTGATGCTCGGCCGCCTTGCTATTCAATCGGGACAGTTTGACAAAGCCATACAACGCTTTGAAACAGTGCTGAAGATAGAGCCGAAGAATACAGAGGCCATGTACTTCCTGGCGGAAGCATATAAGGGCAAAGGGAACAAGGAAAAAGCGATAGAGCTTTTTGAACAAACAAAGAAGATCGTGAATAACCCTGATTTTAGCAGGGATATTGACCAGTACATAAATTCATTTAAATAACTAAAATTAACAGTGCTATGCCTTGTGGTAAGAAAAGAAAAAGACATAAAATAGCTACTCACAAACGTAAAAAGCGTCTGAGAAAGAACCGTCATAAGAAGAAAAACAAATAAGAAAGACAGGGTCCTCCTGCTCTCCTTTATATAGATAGCTTCTTGTAAGGCAATCCTTACACCTTTTGCAACATTCGTGTGTACGCACACTGGCAAAAGGTGTAGGGTTTTGTCATTAACTGATATATTTTAAAGTCAGTACCTCGTCACATCCGGATTGTAGCCATTGGACCGAGCAGGATAGGAATAAAGACGGTAGCATGAACAAAGAACTTATTATTAATGCCGCGGGCGATGGCGTGGAAATAGCCTTGCTCGAGGATAAAAAACTGGTGGAGCTGCACTATGAGCGGGGTCAGGATAAATTTGCCGTAGGAGATCTTTATCTCGGTAAGGTAAAAAAGCTGATGCCCGGGCTGAATGCCGCTTTCGTAGATGTAGGGTACGAGAAGGATGCCTTTCTCCACTACACCGACCTGAGTCCGTATTTCCGTTCGCTGCTGAAGTTTACCAAACAGGCGCTCCACGGAGACACGCCCTGGGGTAGCGACTTTGGTAAGTTCCAGAACGAAAAAGAGATCGTAAAGACCGGCAAGATAACCGATGTACTGAACCAGAAGCCTGAGGTGTTGGTGCAGATACTGAAAGAACCTATCTCTCAAAAAGGCCCGCGCCTGAGCTGCGAAATATCCCTGCCGGGGCGTTTTGTGGTCATGACGCCCTTTAACGATACGGTCGCTATTTCGCGTAAGATACATTCAGCCGATGAGCGCAAGCGTTTGCAGCGCATCGTTGAGTCTATCAAGCCCAAGAACTTTGGTGTGATCGTGCGTACGGCTGCGGAAGGTAAGAATACTGCAGAACTGCATGCCGACCTGCTATCGCTTGCCGAAATGTGGGCGAACATACAGCAGAACCTGAAAGGCGCTAAGCCTCCTTACCTAGTGCTCAGCGAACAGGATAAGACAACATCTATCCTGCGCGACCTGCTCAGCGTTAGCTTCAGCAAGATCATCATCAATGACAAAAAGCTGGTAGCCGAAACTAAGGAGTACATCGCACGCATAGCGCCTGACCAGGAAGAGATCGTAAGCCTGTACAGCGGTACACAGCCCTTATTCGATCATGCCGGCGTTACCAAGCAGGTGAAGGCATCGTTTGGCAAGACGGTAAACATGTCGAGCGGCTCTTACCTAATTATAGAGCACACCGAGGCGCTGCATGTAATAGATGTGAACAGCGGCACCCGCAACTCAGAAGGCGGCGGACAAGAGCAGAATGCGCTTGCTACCAACCTGGAAGCTGCTGCGGAAATAGCCCGCCAGATGCGCCTGCGCGACTTGGGTGGTATCATCATCATCGACTTCATAGACATGAAGCTGCCCGACCATAAGAAGCAATTGCTGGAAGCTATGGAAGGGTTCATGACTAACGATAGGGCAAGGCATACCATACTGCCGATATCCAAGTTCGGGCTAATGCAGATCACGCGCCAGCGCCTGCGTCCGGAATTGAACATATCTACGGCCGAAGTATGCCCTACATGTAAAGGCACCGGTAAGATAGGGCCATCGATACTGCTGGTAGACGACATAGAAAAGGATCTGCAATACCTCATCAATCAGGGGCACCGCCAACTGGCGCTGCATGTGCATCCTATTATGAACGCCTACATCACTAAAGGATATTTCTTCAACTCCATACTATGGAAGTGGTACTGGAAGTACAAGGTGCGTGTGAAGGTAGTGGTAGATAACAATGCCCCCATCACCAGCTATCAATTTTACGATCGCAAAACAGACGACCTGATAAAGCTATAGGTCATAAAACCCAAAGACATTTTTAAGAAGCCGGAACATCTATGTTCCGGCTTCTTTGTTTAGAACGCTATGGACACCAATAACGTAGCAAGCAATATGGTTAGAAAGAACAGATTTCGCTTTAATACCCTCTTGTAAAACGCCTCTCCCGAACGCTTTCTTTTAATGAGGGCAATTATCGTCGCTACTAACATCCAGAAAATACCGGTAAAAAGATTGATCTGGGCGCCCGGCCAGTGTAGCGACTTAAATAGGACCGTAATAGGCACAATTGAATAGAAAAATCCGAGAAAAATAGACCCCACTATTCTCAAACCGTTTATCGACCTATAGGAAGCACTGTCTAATGCGTTTCCGAGTCGTATGCCGTTGATGAGAAATAGCGTAAATACAGTGTAAAACATACCCAGCACCAACCCCAAAATGGCGATAAAGGCAACCGGAAGCACCTTATAAAGGGTAGCTATAACAACGGGAATAAACAGTATCCAGAGGATTTTTTCAATCTTTTGTAGCATTATAGCAAAGGTACTCGCTGTCGTATAATGCTCACCGGCTAATATGCTCAGATTTTCACACTTTCAGATTTTCCCTTTAGCTTTGGTGCAAACTTTCCGTTTACATGAATAAAGTAGTTGCCAATGCTGATGAGGCAATAAAAGATATAGAATCGGGTGCAGTAATCATGCTGGGCGGCTTTGGCCTTTGCGGCATACCTGAGAACTGCATTACGGCACTGGTGCGCAAAAAGGTAGATAACCTTACCTGCATATCTAATAATGCCGGTGTAGATGATTTCGGCATAGGGCTGATGCTGCAACAAAAGCAGGTGAAGAAAATGATCTCATCTTATGTAGGTGAGAACGCAGAATTTGAGCGACAGTTGCTGAGCGGCGAGCTGGAAGTAGAACTGGTGCCACAGGGCACGCTGGCTACACGCTGCATGGCTGCCGGTTACGGTATGCCAGCTATATTCACCCCGGCAGGTGTAGGCACCGAGGTAGCAAATGGCAAGGAAGTACGCAACTTTAATGGTAAGGACTACCTGATGGAATATGCCTTCGATGCTGACTTTGCAATCGTAAAAGCGTGGAAGGGTGATACCATGGGCAACCTGATGTACAAAGACACCGCCCGCAACTTTAACCCCATGATGGCGATGGCTGGTAAGATCACCATTGCCGAGGTAGAAGAGCTGGTGCAGCCGGGTGAGCTGGATCCTAACTTCATCCATACTCCGGGCATCTATGTACATCGCATCTTCCAGGGTAAGGATTATGAAAAGAGGATTGAGCAAAGGACAACAAGAAAAAGCCCCCCAACCCCCTAAAGGGGGCTTCTGGTAGGGAGCAGATAATTTGTAATGAAGAAACTTAATTCTAAATAATTAAAATAAAGTTCCCCTTTAGCCTGCCTGCCGGTAGGCAGAGGGGCGGAGGGGTTTATGCCTTTAAATAAAGAACAAATAGCACAACGTATTGCCAGGGAATTACAGGATGGTTTCTATGTGAATCTGGGCATCGGTATACCTACACTAGTGGCTAACTACATACCTGAAGGGGTGAATGTAGTGCTGCAAAGCGAGAACGGCCTGCTCGGTATGGGTCCATTCCCTTTCGAAGGGGAGGAGGATGCCGATATGATTAATGCAGGTAAGCAAACGATCACTAAGCTGCCCGGTTCCTCTATCTTCGATAGCGCTATGAGCTTTGGTATGATACGTGCCGGTAAGGTAAACCTGACCGTACTGGGCGCCATGGAAGTATCTGAGAATGGCGACATAGCCAACTGGAAGATACCCGGCAAAATGGTAAAAGGCATGGGCGGCGCTATGGACCTCGTTGCCTCTGCGCGCAACATCATCGTAGCTATGCAGCACACTAACCCGAAAGGCGAAAGCAAACTGCTGCCCAACTGCACGCTGCCGCTTACGGGCGTAAAGTGTGTAAAGAAGATCGTGAGCGACCTGGGTGTATTCGATGTTACGCCTGATGGATTCCGCTGTATAGAATATGCACCGGGTGTAACAATAGAGGAAATCAAAGCAAAAACTGCCGGCCGCCTGACGATAGCCGATGATGTAAAAGAAATGATCTTCAACTAAGCCATGACCGGTATCATCATTTACCACAACGGCGAGTGCAGCAAGTGCCGCGGAGCGCTGGAGATATTGCAGGAGAAAGGCATACCGCACGATGTACGCTGGTACCTGTCCGATCCGCTGAGTGAGCATGAGCTAAGGGCATTGTTAGACAAACTGAAGATGAAGCCGTCTGATATCATCCGCAAAGGTGAGCCTGTGTATAAGGATCAATACGAAGGCAAAGAATTGAGTGAGGAAGAATGGTTGCAGGCATTATTGGACAACCCCATATTGATGGAACGGCCAATCGTAGAGAAGGGCGAGGTAGCGATCGTAGCCCGGCCACCCGAAAAAGTGCTTGAAATGATATAGAATAACAAAGCCTGCTGACATCAGCAGGCTTTGTTTATGTTGTACGTAGGTAATATTAATTACCCGACCACTTCTTGAATATAACTATGGCGTTGTGGCCGCCAAAGCCAAATGTATTGCTCATGCAGATGTTTAGCTCTTTCGGCATCGCCTTGTTAGCAACGATCTCTACCTGCGGATTGATGTTATCGTCCATATCCTCAATATTGATAGTAGGCGGTATAAGGCTGTATTGCATAGCCAGGATGCTGGCAATTGCTTCTACTGCACCTGCACCACCCAACAGGTGGCCTGTCATCGATTTGGTGCCGCTTACGGTCAGTTTCTTATCCGAGCCTTCCAGCAGTCGCCCAATAGCCATTACCTCGCTCGGGTCGCCAACAGGGGTTGACGTAGCGTGCGCGTTGATGTAGTCTATATCATTCACCGTTATTCCGGCTTCGTCCATAGCCAGCTTCATAGCGCGGTATGCACCTTCACCTTCCGGGTGCGTAGCCGATATATGGTACGCGTCGGCAGTCATAGCCGTACCTATTATTTCGGCCAGTATGTTCGCGCCGCGTGCGGTTGCATGCTCCAGCGATTCCAGCACCAGTGCTCCGGCGCCTTCACCTATCACAAAACCGTCCCTGTTCTTATCCCATGGCCTCGATGCCGTCTTAGGGTCATCATTACGTGTAGAGAGCGCCTTCATGGAACCGAAGCCGCCTACAGACGCATGTGTAAGTGGTGCTTCAGAACCACCGGCTATCATTACATCGGCCTTGCCCAAACGGATATTATCAAAAGCAGCTGATATAGCGCTGTTGGAGGCCGCACAGGCTGTAACCGTTACATAGTTTACACCCTTGAAGCCATATTTGATAGAGATAAGGCCGGAAGCTATGTTTACGATCATCTTCGGAACCAGGAAGGGGTTGAACTTTGGTGTTCCGTCACCCTTTACATATTCTGTTACCTCGTGCTCCAGTGTACCGATACCACCATTGCCCGATCCCCAGATAACGCCTACTCGTTCTTTATTCAGGTCAGCATATTCCAGCAGTCCGGAGTTCTTTAGTGCCTCAGCCACGCTTACCAGCGCATACTGTGCGAACAGGTCGTACCTGCGCGCTTCGCCCTTCTCAAAATGATTATTGGGGTCGTAGTTCTTTACCTCGCATGCAAAGCGGGTCTTGAACTTCGATGCATCAAACCTCGTAATAGGACCTGCACCACTTACGCCATTAGCTAGTCCATTCCAGTATTCTTCTATATTATTTCCCAGCGGGTTCAAGGTGCCCATCCCGGTTATTACGACACGTTTCATATGAATTATTATGTTGTAAGATCTTTTATTATGCTTTGTTGTATCACCGTAAATTCATCCTTCCCGGTAATACGTTCTATTTGTAAACCGGCCAGCAAGTTAGTAATAACAAGCATGGCTTTTACTTTAGGCACTTCTTTAAAACGAAATTCGCCGTTCTTTTTTCCATCAGCCAGGATGGTTGTAACTAGTTTATGAATATCTGCTGCCACCGTTCTAAGCTCCTGCTGCACGTTTTCGTCCAGCGAAAAGAACTCTGAAGCGAACGCACCCATCAGGCATACTTTGTTCTCCTTATGGCTGACGGTGTATGTTTCGATGACAGCCTTCAACCTCTGTAAGGCGGGAGCGCTTTTATTCGAATCCTCTAAGCTCGATAAACGACTGTGTGTAGCCCTTATGATATGGATGGCCAGGTCTGACTTCTTGGGAAAATAGTAATGGATAGCTGCATTCTTGATACCCAATTTGCCGGAGATATCCTGGTAGCTGAAGGCATTATAGCCCCGCTGCCTTATCAGGCTATCGCCAAGTGATAATATATCCTGCCGCGTATCAGACATCTATAAGGCAAATATACTTACTTGCAGGTAAGTAAACAATAAAATTGTGCTTAACAAAAAAGGCAGCTACAATAGCTGCCTTTGAATAAATACGTTTGAAATTTTACCAAAGCAAAGTACGCTGGCCAAAGAAGTAAGTAATACGCGGCGTTACAACCCAGTCGCGGCGGAGGCCATCAGGTATTGCATCGCGCTGTATAAGCGGTGCAGATGCGGTTACATCCAGTTTCCACTCGGCCTTGCGACCCATGCGTACAAAAGCAGAAGCAAAAGCATTTAAAGTGAAGCCTGCAGAGCCATTTATCTGGATCTCCCTGTTCTGGCGGTCTGTATACATATCATCGTGCAGATGATAGAATGCCAATGGACCCGCAGATACACCGGCACGCTTGCCGGTAAGTATACCTTCGGCACGAACCATCACATCGCCATAACGACGTAATTTTCTTGCCATAGGGTATGCAGGATTGTTATAAACAAAATCGTTTTCAAGAGCCAGCCTGTTGTAGCCGTTTTCATTGTAGTATACGAAAGGCTGCTGATATGCTGCCGAAACAACAAAGTACTGCTTGTACTTGATGTGCCCACCAATGATAAAGTCGGTAGTACCCGAATTGCTCTGGTACACCATAGGTAATGAACGGGTCTTAGTGTCTTGCAGGTCGGCAGTACCCATACCTATTTTAAAACCACCTGTTATTTGATAAGACCAATCAGGGAAGTACTCAGGCCTGATCTCATGCGTATACGCAAAAGACAGATCGCCGATGCCCGATACGCTGGCTATGTCACCTACAGCTACATAGTAAGGTAGCTGTAGGTCGAAATAGCCGTAGTCTTGCCACGGAACCCGTATTTCCAGCGCCGGTATGTATATCTTGGTATCCTGGTCTCCTTTTGTAAATGTATTGCCAACACCTATATGCATCCGCTGAACCTCAAATTCATCATCGGCGATCATCAGATCAGGCATTGAGCGCATAGCACCTATAGTTGAAAATCCCGGATCGGAATCTCCCTGCGCACGTACAGCTACATTGCCGCCAAGGCAAATAGCTGCAAAAATGCAGATAGCAGATAAATATTTCATGCTCATTTTAATAGATTGTCTCAAATATACTTTTATAAGTGTAAAAATGCACCCCCCTCCATACTTTTTTTAAAAACGAAAACCTCCCGGGTGGGGAGGCTTTCACTTTTTATTGATATACGATTAAGTTATACTTTTTGCTGCGCGGGGGTAACAATCGGCATTTTCTTCACGTCTTTCATCTTCGAGAACCCACCCAGCACGTTGCGCAGATTATGGTATCCCTGGCGCTTCAGCAGCGATGCTGCTATAACAGAACGGTAGCCGCCGGCGCAATGGATATACAGGTTATTATCGCTGTCTATCATTGCTACGTTCAGCGGGTCCATCAGCGTATCCAGCGGGGCATTGTGTGCGCCTTTCACATGCGCGGTATCAAATTCTGTTGGCTTACGAACATCAATCACTTCCAGCCTGCTGTCGTGCGGTATGTCCATGGCCAGCTCGTCCGGCTCTACGTCAATGATCATATCCAGCGGTTCATTGGCAGCTTTCCAGGCATCCATTCCACCATCCAGGTAACCTTCTACTTTATCGATACCTACCCTGGCAAGGCGTACCACACTTTCCTGTTCTTTGCCCGGCTCTGTTACCAGTATCAGCGTCTGATCGAAAGGGAGCAGGCTGCCTGCCCATTCTGCAAAGCGTCCATCCAGGCCTATGCTTATAGCGCCCGGTACAAAACCTTCGGTAAATACCGTAGCTGCCCTGGTATCGAGCACCCAGGCGCCTTCACTTATTTTATTCTTAAAGTCGGCAACCGATAGCGCACGCATAGCTACGTCCATTACTTCGTCCATCTCCCTGTACCCTTCCTTGTTGATGCGGGCGTTGATCGGGAAGTGGGCCGGTGGCTTCGACAGGCCTTCCGTTACCACCTTTATGAAATCGTCTTTCGACATATCCTGCAAGGCATAGTTGCCCTGTTTTTGTTCGCCGATGGTGCTGAACGTCTGCGGGCCAAGATTCTTACCGCAAGATGAGCCGGGGCCGTGTGCCGGGTAAACGATCACATTGTCCGGCAGCGTCTTGATCTTATTTTGCAGCGACTCGTACATAAAGCCTGCCAGTTCTTCCTTGCTCAGGTTGCCACTGAAAAGGTCGGGGCGGCCTACGTCACCTACAAACAGGGTATCGCCTGTGAAAACGCAATAAGGCGCTCCCTGTTCGTCATCCAACAGGTAACAAGTGCTTTCCAAAGTATGGCCGGGTGTGTGCATCACATGCATCTTCAGCTTGCCAATCTCAAACACTTCCCCATCGGTAGCTACGTGCACTTTAAAGCCTGCTTCGGTATTAGGACCGTATATAATAGGCGCACCTGTTTTTTTAGAAAGCTCAAGGTGTCCGCTTACGAAGTCGGCATGGAAGTGGGTTTCAAAGATGTATTTGATCTTCACGCCTTTCTCTTCCGCCATTTTGATGTAGGCATCCACATCGCGCAGCGGATCGATAACCGCAGCTTCGCCTTCGCTGGCTATAAAGTAGGCTGCTTCACTTAGGCAGCCGGTATATAATTGCTGTACAAACATTGCAATGATTTATTATGCAAAGATAGCTAAATATTAGTCGTCTCTGCGATTGAGGAAGATGAGAATATAGTATAAAAGCGTGGCTACGGAAGCTATGGCAGCTACCACATAAGTACGCGCCGCCCATTTAAGCGCATCGGCAGCTTTGTCATGCTCGCTGCGGTTGGTCAGATGGGTCGATTCCATCCAGCGTAACGCTCTATTACTGGCATCGTACTCTACCGGAAGGGTAATGAGCGAAAAAATAGTAGAGGTAGAGAACAGGATGATACCTATGAGCAGTATAGTCTGGTTGCCACCGCCAAAACCCATAAAACCAATACCTGCTAGTATCACCCATTGCGACAGGGTGGTGCCTATCTGCACTACCGGCACCAGCTTGCTGCGCAGTTGCAGCATACTGTAGGCTGTGGCATGTTGCACAGCGTGCCCGCACTCGTGGGCGGCTACTGCCGCAGCGGCCACATTGCGCCCGCTGTATACATCGGGGCTCAGGTTTACCGTTTTATCAGACGGGTTATAGTGATCGGACAGAAAGCCGGGCGATGAAATAACCTGTACATCGTATATACCATTCTCGCGCAGCATACGCTCTGCTACTTCTTTACCGCTCAGGCCTTCGCTCAGCGGCACTTCCGAATATTCTTTAAATTTGCTTTTAAGACGATTGCTTACAATAAGCCCGACGACGAACATAATACCGGCAATCAGATAATAACCTAACATTTTGTCTCCTTTTGTTTGTGTAAGTGTATCAAATAGCCTACCAATGTAAAAATGGCAGTTATTGTAAAGTTACCTTATTCGTTACTAAGGATATGTTAACTGCAATAGAAACGCCGGGTGTTATCCCGGCGTTTCATGATCCCTATCGTCAGAAGGTTTTACCACTTGAGGGTAACACCCAGCAGCCAGTTGAAACCGGCCTGAGGGAAGTAAAAATTATCTGTATAGGTGGTACCACTAAATCTGTAAGAGTACGTGTAACCATTGCTTTCATATTGATGATTCAGCAGGTTGTTGAGGGCCAGTACTGCCGATACCTCGCGGAATGGCTTAATGCCGATGCTGTAGCGTATGCGGGCGTCGGTAAGGTAGTAAGCGCTGATGCTGCGGCCTTCGTTGCCAGTGTTATCAAGGTATTGGTTGCCCACATACTTTTCCATTAGCTCTATCTCGAAACGCTGGCCTTTAGGCAGGTTGCGGAATGGTGCGAGCCTGATACCGCCTGCGCCTACAACATTTGGCGAGAAGGCTATATCGGTCGTGCCGTGGTTGATGCTCTCCTGCGTGAAATCATCCCATACATCCAGATATTCGGTAAAGTTCCTGATCTTGTTTTGAGAGAAGGTAGCATTACCAAATACATCCAGCCACGCTGCCGGCCTGACGGCTGCTTGTAGTTCCAGGCCTGCCCTGTAGCTCTCGGCCACATTGGTGCGTGCGTAGGCACCTACATCGTTGATCTTGCCTGTAAGTACCAGCTGGTCTTTGTACATCATATAGTAGGCATTGGCACCAACACTCCATGCTTTCCTGTTGATCTCGTAGCCTGCTTCCACATCGGTAAGGCGCTCGGGTTTTGGCAGGTTGATGGGTGATGCTTCAAAGTCGTCGCGGTTTGGCTCTTTATTGGCTACAGCTACTGATGCATACAGGCGCTGGCGCTGTGTTGCACTATTACGCAACAGATAGCTGACGCCTGCTTTGGGGTTGAAGAAATTGTAGCTCACAAATGGCGTCAGCGTAGGATTCTTGCGGAAGCCGTTGATATCATAAGCTACGTTGCGGTATTGCAGGTCGCCATATACGGTCAGCTTGTCTTTGATGGTTTGTTCTGCCTTCAGATAGGTGTTGAAGTCGTTCTTCTGCGCATCCAGCAGGTACCACCTATAGTCGTCGGGTACGTTATACTGTGCCCATTTTATAAAACCGTAATGGTCGCCTTTGTATTCGCTATAGCTGCCGCCGAGGGTAAGGCGGGTGTTGTTTTTGGCATACATCAGCGAGAATACAGAACCATAATAATGGTTATCGAGCCATAGCTGCCTCACCAGGTTAGTTTGGCTGATGGTATCCTGCATGGAAGGACTGACAAAATCAGACAATCCGTAGCTGCTGAAAGACTCCTCGGGCTTGTACTCTTCGTAATAGCCGCGGCCGCGGGTAAGGAAGAAGGCAATATTACCCGTCAGGTAATCGGAAAACTTATGATCGACGAAAAACTGGTAGTAGTCCTGCTGATAGTTATCCGTTTGGTTCTTGTAGGTAAAGTAGTTGTACTTACGCGGGTCCGATTGGAAAAGGTTTACAGAGTCCTGCTGAGTAAAGTACATAACACCGAGGTTATGCTGGTAATGGCGGGTAAGTTGTGCAGTACTATCCTTCAGTTGCGCTTCATGCACTCCAGCCCAGGCCTGGCCTGTCTTTTCGGTGCCGCTCATCAGCATAAAGCGGAGCGAAGTTTTTTGGTTGATCTTCCATCCCGTAGTCAGCTGGAGCGATTTAAGATCGCTGGCCGAGCGGTCGCGGAAGCCGTCGGAGCTGATCTTGGACAGCCTTACATCGAATTGCAGGCCATTGTTCAGCAGCCCCGTACCGGCGCGTAGGGTATGCTTCCAGGTGTTGAACGAACCCACGCTATTGCTTAGCTCAATGCCGGGTTGCTCACTTTGCAGCAGGTTGCTGATGCTCATGGTAGCACCAAAAGCACCCGGCCCGTTAGTAGAAGTACCCACGCCGCGCTGTAGCTGGATAGAACTGGTAGAGGAAGCTATGTCGGCAAAGTTGACAAAGAATGTACCCTGCGATTCTGCATCATTCATAGGTACACCGTTTAGTGTTACGTTGATGCGCACACCATCGGTACCGCGTACGCGTATGCCTGTGTAGCCTACGCCTGCACCGGCATCGGAGGCAACTACGGCTGATGGCGTGTACTGTAACAGATAAGGCAGATCCTGGCCTACATTGTTCTTTTCAATGTCTTTGGCGGTAATGTCGGTCTTGGCGAAAGGCGCGTTAGAGCCTGCCCTGAGCGCCCGTACCTCTACGGGCTGCAGTTCTTGTTTGGAAATGGTAGAGTCGCCTGACCCTGTTTGTGCCTGTGCTGATGACAAGCCACAGCCTATAGCTGCGATGGAAAAAATTGTTTTGTTGAATTGGCGCATGGCTAAAATTTCATTGTTGACGAAATCTGGGGCGCCATGCATTTCCGGTCTTCAACTGCACACAAACCACCTGTAATACGAACGCAGGCCCTTACGTTCCCAATACAAATGGATGCGACAGAATAAACCGAGCTGATTTTGCTCTCCCTAACCGGCATTACCCGGTCCAGGTTCAGCGGGTATGATCTCAGCCTGTACTGTGTAGGCACCCCGGGCAATCCCGCATTTGCGGGATTGACGATGCAAATGTAGTAATAAAACCGATTGTTATAAAAATGTGAAGCTTGTATGTTCAGATTCCGTAACTTAGACGTTCTAAATTCAACAGAATGAAAAAACACTTTACTCTTGTTACAGGGTTATTGTTGGGTATATGTGGCCAAAGCATGGCGCAAACAATCCTGTCTCAAAACTTTGAGACAACAGCAGTAGGCAAAACATTGCCAACGGATTGGACAACTAAGACACCGGCAACCGCAGGCTGGGCGATAGCTGAAGGCATGATCAACTTTGCAGGTACCGGAGGGTGGAAGTTGCCTAAACACAGCCGCTATGCTGTAGTGGACGATTGGACGGTAACTGCTGCAGATAATGACAGCAGTGTGCTGATAACGCCAGACATGGATTTTACCGGCGTTACAGGTGCTACACTGGGTTTTGACTTCTTCTTCATTAATGCACGCAGAGGTACATCTATCGAAACTGCCCGTGTACTTGCTTCTACAGACGGCGGCACTACCTGGAAACACGTTTCTACGCTGGGCGGTCAGCTAGCCGGCTGGCAGTCTGCTTACATATCGCTTGCTGCATACGATAACGAGCCTTCGGTAATGCTGGCATTCAGCTACTACGATGCTAAGGTGCAACTGCCGGGTTTTGCAGTGGATGATATCAGGGTATATAACAAAGCTGCAAGCGAAGTAGCGCTTCAAAGCGTTACGGTACCTCAGTTCAACGGTGATGGTATTGCAACCAATGGTACGGTTGTGAAATTTGCATTTGAGAATGCAGGTTCTACTCCGGTTACCTCTATCGAAGCTACTTATAGCGTAGACGGCGGTACGCCTGTTACACAAACATTCAGCGGATTGAATGTAGCGGTAGGTGCAGCTTCCAGCCTTACTTTCAGCACAGGCCTCACTGGTGTTGCTACGGGTAAGCATGATCTGAATGTTACCATTACACAAGTAAATGGCGCAACAGATCCTTTTACTGATGACAACGCTGCTACCGTGTCATACATTGGCGCAGGTACTGTAAAAGACAAGCCTTGCTTTATCGAAGAGTTTACATCTTCAACTTGTCCTCCTTGCGCAGCCTTCAACGTATCATTCGATCCGCTTATTCAAATGAATAACGTAAACAAATCGACTGCTAACTTCAACATCATTAAGTATCAGATGAACTGGCCTAGCCCGGGTAACGATGCTGCATACAACCCACATGGCGATGTAAGAAAATCGTACTATGGTGTAAACAGCATACCTGATCACTATACGCATGGCCTTGCTGGTGGTTCCGGCGACCAGTCAGAGATCGACGAGTGCAAAGGCGGTATCACACCTGTTGAGATCACCGGTAGCTACACGATCGTAGACAAAGAAAACCTGAAAGCTTCGATCGCAGTTACATCGCATATGGACATCTCGGGTAACTATAGCCTGCACGTTGCAGCAGTAGAAAAAGAGTATGTAAACAAAAAAGCTACTACTTCACAAAGAGACTACTTCCATGTTATGCGTTTGATGATGCCGAATGGTAATGGTACAGCTATACCGAGCATGACATCGGGTGCTGCTCAAAGCTTCAACTTCAGCTCGAAATATACCAGCTGGACCGATGGCCTGGAAGTAAAACAAGGTAGCTATACCTTCTTTACGCACCCTATGGCGAGCAACCTGGTAGTGTTCCTGCAGGATAACAACACTAAAGAAGTACTTCAGTCTGCAGTGTTCGAAGCTAAATGGCCTACAAGCGTTGAAGAAAAGAACGCAGGTTTCACAATGGCTGACCTGTATCCTAACCCGGCTACAAACCAGACATCTGTAGTACTGTCGCTCGAGAACCAATCGGATGTACAAATATTGGTGATAGATGCTACCGGCCGTGTTGTATTTACCAAAGATGCTAAGCAACTGGCTGCCGGTACCAATGTTATCGACCTGCCTGTAAGCACGTTTGCTGCCGGTCTTTACAATGTTAAGATTCAAACTGAAAAAGGCGGACTTGTTAAACGTCTGTCAGTGGTAAAATAAGTATCAGTAATAACTGAAATAGAAAATGCCTCCTTTGCGGGAGGCATTTTTTGTTTAGGTGGTCTGTTAGCTAAATAGCTATTCTTCAAAATAAAGCACGACACATTCCTTCAGCAATGCCTCTTGCGCCTGCATGTTGCTGGCATCTACCGAGGTAAGCTTATTATAGTGGGGCCATCCTTCTGCATCGAGCCCGGCATATTCGTAATATCCTTTACGGCTGAGTAATGAGCATACGGCTATGTGCATCAGGTCTTGCTTCTGTTCTTTTGAAAATTCGCGTACTTCACCCAGCTCGTTGATGCCTATCAGGAAGAGTATTCCCTCCATATCGGGCACCTTGCCAAAGCGCTCTTGCAGAGTTACTTCCACTTGCTTCCAGCGCTGTTCAAAATTTTCCATGGCATCAAAACTAGCAGTTTTTGGTTTAACCAAGTTTTAACAGCGCCCGAAATAGTGTTCGTAATATTTTTGAGATGTAATATCTTGCTGATTAAATAGCCGTATTCATAACCTAATATGGAACCATTAGAAACATCATCTCCCGATATCAGAGAGTTAAATGAACGCATCCATCAGCAGAGCGCTTTTATAGACCTGCTTACGATGGAGCTGAATAAGACCGTTGTAGGCCAGAAGTACATGGTAGAGCGGCTGCTGATAGGCCTGCTGGCCAACGGACACGTACTGCTGGAAGGCGTACCTGGTCTGGCAAAGACGCTGTCGATAAAGTCGCTGGCATCGGCTATACATGCCCGCTTTGCACGTATACAGTTCACCCCCGATCTGCTACCTGCCGACGTACTGGGTACCATGGTGTATAACCCGCAGGCACACGAATTTGCAGTGCGTAAGGGGCCTATATTTGCCAACTTTATACTGGCCGATGAGATAAACCGCGCCCCGGCGAAAGTACAGAGCGCACTGCTGGAGGCCATGCAGGAACGCCAGGTAACCATTGGGGACAGCACGTACAAGCTGGAAGAACCTTTCCTTGTATTGGCTACGCAAAACCCGATAGAGCAGGAGGGTACCTACGAGCTACCCGAAGCGCAGGTAGACCGTTTCATGCTGAAGGTGGTGATCTCTTACCCGAAGAAAGAGGAAGAAAGGCACATTATCCGCTACAATCTGAATCCGCAGGGCAGTCCGAAGATCAATGCTGTAGTAAGCACCGATGATATACTGCGCGCCCGCCAACTGGTACGCGAGGTGTATATGGACGAAAAAATAGAACAGTATATACTGGATATTGTTTTTGCTACCCGCTTCCCTGAAGATTATAAGCTGCCGCGCCTGAAGCCGCTCATCAGCTATGGAGGTTCTCCACGTGCCAGCATCAACTTGGCCCTGGCTGCCAAGGCATACGCCTTCATCAAACGCAGGGGCTATGTAATACCGGAGGACGTGCGCGCTATATGCCACGACGTGATGCGCCACCGCATAGGCGTTACTTACGAGGCTGAGGCTGAGAACATAACAAGTGAACATATACTGAATGAGATACTGAATGTGGTAGAAGTGCCATAGCCGGTAACGACCAATAATACCAAGACCTTACAGGCTGTGCCCTGTAAGGTCTTTTCATTTGTATATATTTGCCACACAATTTAACCGTGATATGCTGCCCATACAACTGCTAAGGCAAAATAAAGAGCTGATACTGGAAGGACTGAAAAAGAAGAACTTCAAAGAAACAGAACTGGTAGACAGGATACTGGAACTGGACGAACGCCGCAGGCACGTACAGGCCGAAAGCGACAACCTGGCTGCATCTATCAACTCGGCATCGAAGAGCATAGGGCAGATGATGGCTAAGGGCCAAAAGGAAGAAGCAGAGCAGCTAAAAGCGCAAGTATCGGCCAATAAAGAACAATCAAAAAGCCTGCTGGAGCAGGTGGATGCGCTCGACGCAGAGCTGAAAGACAGCCTGCTGCGCCTGCCCAATATGCCGCACAGCAGCGTACCTGCCGGTAAAACGCCGGAGGAAAATGAAGTAGTGCGCATGGGCGGCACCAACCCTAATCTTGGGGCCAATAACCTACCGCACTGGGAGCTTACGGCGAAGTATAAACTGATCGATTTTGAGCTGGGTAATAAAATAACGGGCAGTGGCTTCCCCGTGTACACAGGGCAGGGTGCAAAGCTGCAACGCGCGCTCATCAGCTATTTCCTCAACTACAATATCGACGCAGGATATACCGAGTACTGTCCGCCCTATATGGTGAATGAGGCTACTGCCTATGGTACCGGCCAACTGCCCGATAAAGAGGGGCAGATGTATCATGTAACGGAGGATAAATTTTACCTGATACCAACAGCCGAAGTACCGGTTACCAATATATACAGAGATACGATACTGACCGAGCAGGAACTACCGGTAAAGATGACGGCATACACGCCATGCTTCCGCCGCGAGGCAGGGTCTTATGGCAAGGATGTACGCGGCCTGAACCGCCTGCACCAGTTCGATAAAGTGGAAGTGGTGCAGATAGCGCACCCGGATAAGAGCTATGACACACTGGAAGAGATGGTAGCACACGTAGAGAAGCTGATACAGTCGCTGGGGCTGCATTACCGTATACTGCGCCTTTGCGGTGGAGATATGAGCTTTACATCGGCCCTTACCTACGATTTTGAGATATATAGCGCCGCCCAGGAACGCTGGCTGGAGGTGAGTTCGGTATCGAATTTCGAGGTGTTCCAGGCCAACCGTATGAAGATCAGGTATAAAGATGGCTCGGGTAAAACACAATTGGTGCACACGCTGAATGGTAGCTCGCTGGCCCTGCCACGTATCATGGCCTGCCTGCTGGAGAACAACCAGACGGCGGAAGGCATCAACATACCCGAAGCGCTTCAGCCTTATTTCGGTAAGAAACAGATAAACTAAACAGTAACAGGAACAGTTTTTTTAGCAGGGTAAACAAAGTATATTTAAACCTGCTAATCTGAATAAGATCATTTTATGATACAAAGAATACAATCCATTTGGCTATTGCTTGCTGCCTTGTGCAATGCCGGTCTTTTTGTTTTTGACCTGTACAGGGTGGACGAAGCAGCTGTAGCAGCAGGCGCAAGGAACCTGAATGTAGTAAGTCACTATCCATCGCTGCTAATAGGATTGGTCATTACGATACTTCCGCTGGTAGCTATATTCCTTTTTAAAGACAGGAAGAAGCAGCGGTTGATGGCTCTATTGAGCATGGTATTTACCATGGGCTTTCTTTCGATGACGCTGATGCGCGTAAGTAACGCTAATAACGCAACATCAGCACCCACAGGTGGCAGCTATTGGATAGGCTCTATACTGCCGGTACTTGCTATCATTTTCCTGATAATGGCTATAAGGGCGATCAGGAATGATGAAAAACTGGTAAAGTCGATGGACAGGCTTCGATAAACGATACATTTATATAAAGAAACAGAGCGCGTCCCACGACGCGCTCTGTTTCTATTATACGAGGATTGCTATCTACTTCAAAGTATAAAACACACCGACTTTAAGCCCGACGTTACTAAACGGAACTGAATAGGTAGGCTCTACACCACTTCCGCCTGACTTGCCGTAAGATATACGTTTCGATTCTTCAGGGAGTCGGGAAAACAGATCCACCCCGTTCTCAGAATAGCTGGTAAATTCCAGCTTGTCGAGGTAGAGCGATAAGGACACTGCGCTTATTTCTGCGCCTAATTGCAGCTTTGAATTTACTGCGTACTTTACGCCTGCTGCACCCGAAAAACCAAGGCTGAATGCAGTAGTTGTGGTGTAACCAAGGTTGATACTGCGGGATGAGTTAGTACCTGTTGCCGTAGTTATCTGCCCTATCTCGGTAGTAATATTAGATCGAACGGGTACAGCTAATCCTGCGCGCGTATAGATATTAATCTTCTTACCGCCCGACTGCAGGCAGAGTGCCGGCGTAAGGATGATCGGGTTCTTTACATATTGGCTGTAAAACTGCGTTACTGTATAAGCACTGCTATTGGAGGATGGCGCTGTTATCTGCCCCTCGTGTTCAATGTGAGCGATACCAATATCTGCCCCCAGCTCTACGCCCACATTGTTGTTGAACATATAGCCCAGCGCTAAGGAAGTTTGTATGCCGGTATTGAAGGAGACAGACTTTAGCTTAAAGCTTGTAAGAACAGGCGTGGCGCCTGTGCTGGGCGCCGTATATAACATACTGCCGCTGTGCGGAGATCGTGTATCGTCAGTCGTCTGGCCGGCATTGGCAACCGCGAAGCCCAGCATACCGCGCACATACAGCTTTTGCGCCTGTGCGGCCGATGCACAAAGAGACAGAGTAAGAGCGGTAAAAAATAGTTTTCTCATTTGTTGTAAATACTTAAAAATCATAGGATATGCCTATGCATGTAGCAATATTACTGAAAGGCACGGAATATGTGTAATAAGCGCTGTTGGCGGTATTACCCGTAAACTCGTACTTATATATACGCTGGTCCTGCGGAATGAGATCTATGTTGTTCACGCCATTGATCGCCCGTTCGGTAAGTTCTGATTCTTTTGCATAAAGCGACATAGATAACAGAGAAGCCTCCGCCCATACCGATAGTTTTGATGCAAGGCGGTATTTGACGCCCGCAGCTGCAGAGAAACCGATTGAAAAGCGGGGGCTTTGGGTGCTTTTTATTAACAGGGAGCTACGCGAACTGTCATTGTAAACTGTATTAACCTCATCCTGCGTCTTTGCGCTCAACGGCAAGGTGATGCCAAAGCGTGTATATGCGTTAAGCTTGTTGCCGCCACTTTGCAATACCAGGGCAGGAGTAAGTAGTATCGGTAGGGTAGCCTTTTGCGTGTAGGTGGTAGTTGAGGTATTACCTGCTGCATTTACAGTCAACTTGTGCTCAGCAGGGGTCAGGTAAAAACTACCTTCCAGATCGATGCCAATGTTTTTACTAAACATGTATCCACCCGCTACCCTTACGGCAGGCCCGGTTGAGAAAGAAACTTTTTTGATGGTGAAATCGCTGCCTGTGAGTCCGCCCGTAAGGCTGCCACTGATGAATGGTGATAGCTGTTGCGTACTGGGCGTGGTGCCACCTATTTGCCCTGCATGTGTAAAGGCATAACCCACACCCGCGCGCGCATAGAACTTCTGCGCCTGCGCAGTGGCACAAATACCTGCCAGTAAAGCGAGCAAAAGGATCTTTTTCATAGTGCTGTACTTAATTTCAAAGATAAGGCAGTAAGTAAAACGCGCTGTATTGACATCATACAGCGCGTTCCAGTTTTATTCAGATGTAGATTATTTCTTCTTTTTCATTGCAGCCTCTATCTCATCGGCTGTAATAGGTATACCGGTAAACAGGTCGATATTGCCTGTTTTGGTCAGCCATATATTGTTCTCTATACGGATGCCCATTTGCTCTTCTTCTATATAGATACCCGGCTCTACGGTCAGCAGCATGCCTTCTTTCAGCGGCTCGGTACGGGTGCCGAGGTCGTGTACGTCTATACCCAGGTGGTGCGATACGCCGTGGTAGAAGTACTTGCGGTACGCTGGGTTAGCGGGATCCTGGTTTTTGATGTCGTTCTTGTTCAGCAGTCCAAGCTTCAGCAATTGCTTTTCTGTTTCGGCATTTACCTTATTGGTATAGTCGATGATAGATATGCCCGGCTTCAACAGCTTTTTGGCAAAATTGTGTACATCCAGCACCGCCGTATATACCTCGCGCTGGCGCTTGGTGAACTTGCCGTTTACGGGTATCGTCCGCGTCATATCGGCAGCGTAGTTGCCATACTCTGCGCCGAAGTCCATCAATATCAGCTCGCCGTCTTTGCACTCCTGGTTGTTCTCTACATAGTGCAGCACGCGCGCACGGTCGCCCGATGCTATGATGCAATCGTAAGCATGGCGCGTAGCGCGGTTGCGCAGGAATTCGTGCGTTATCTCTGCCTCTATCTCATGCTCCATCACACCGGGGCGGATGAACTGCATGACACGACGGAATGCTTTATCGGTAATGTCTATTGCCTGTTTCGTTACCTCTACTTCTTCTTTTGTCTTTACGCCACGCAGCTCTTTCATAATGCGTGCTGCACGGTCGTACGTATGCAGCGGGAAACGCTTCA
This sequence comes from Sphingobacteriales bacterium, assembly GCA_004144175.1. Taxonomy (GTDB): domain Bacteria; phylum Bacteroidota; class Bacteroidia; order Chitinophagales; family Chitinophagaceae; genus Polluticoccus. The sequence continues at coordinate 10,881 of SEFT01000027.1, read as the reverse complement.
TAAAGTCGTGTACGAAGAGCAGGTCGGGGCGCATCAGGCTTGTATCCAGGCGGTCGTTCTCGTTGGTATTCAGGTACACGCTATCGGCGTTATGCATCATTACCTGTAGCACAGCATCTATACTATCCAGCCACTGTACGTTGGCTATGCCCGATATAGCCGTCGCCTCGTCTTTGCGTAGTTTATGGCCTTCCCATTTCTCCAGGTGCTCGTTAGGGCGCAGTAGTACCAGTACCTCGCGTGCATTCTGGTCCGGGTTGTCGGGGTACAGTATCACCATCGACTTTTCCTGCACCACGCCTGATAGCCAGATCACATCTGAATTTGGACGGTAGGTATAGATAGCGTCGCCATTGGTAGACAATATAGGATTGCCGGGAAAGATGGCTATGGAATTAGGCTTCATCTTTTTGATGAAACGCTGCCTGTTCTGTGTGTATAATTTTGATGGAATTGGTAAGTATTTCATTGGGAATATTAAAAGACGGGTGAAGTTAAGAAGTATTGGCATACTAAAATTAACCCTTTTGGGTTGAGGGGGTTACAGGATGGGCCATTAAAACTTTTTAAAAAATACCGTTTTTTAACGGTGGACTTTCGTTTGGCGGACTACTATCTTTAAGCCTTCATTACTCACATCAAAAACAGCATTAATTATGGCAGAAACTAGCGGTGCATTCATCAGCGTCGACGAGGCAAACAGACTAATCAACGATTTTCTTACGAACAATTTCGACGCAGGCTCTTATGGAAAAGTGAATGTGAAGTCGTTTACGCTTGATGCGAACCTGTTGCGTACTTATTTGCAGGACACATCTATCGTAACCATGAAAGTGGCGCTTGGCAACTCTACTATAGATGGAACCAACAGGCCAACATTGGTTTTTGCAGGTGTAAACGCTAACGGGAATATTGTACTAGGTGGTCCTAATGGTAATTCTGTGCTGGATCAATTGTCACCATGCCCTAGCCTGTGTCCGGCTTTTGGCGATGCGGTTCGTGATACCTTATAGCTTACCATGACACTAAAATTAATATTTATCTATTGCACCTTATTACTATTAGCTTCGTTGTGCGGTTTCGTTCATTATAAGAGAATGGACCGCTCAACGAAAATACTTGTTTGGTATATTGGGACTACTTGCTTGGTCGAATGGTTGGCAGTCGGTGCTACCATTTTATACAGAAATAACCTGATCATCTATCATCTATATTCTATTATCCAGCTATTTCTTATAAGCTTCTATTTTAACTCGGTAAGTAAACGCTTTCGAAAGAATAACCTGATGCTGTCAGTTGGTATTGTCGGTATTGTAATCGGTATACTTAATTCTCTTTTCATACAAACTCCCTGGAAATACCTAAATACTAATTTTCTAATGTTAGAGTCGTTTGTGATCATTGCAATGTCTCTATTTACATTCTACGAGCTTCTGGCGAGCGATGAAGTGGACATTGGCCGTAATCCTGTTTTCTGGTTTAGCGCACTTTTCCTTGTATTCTGGAGCTTTACATTTTTTCACTGGCTGATTGGTCTTACTATGCATGATCAGGCAACCTTGATTGCGTACATGATATGGAGTATCAGTGTATTAATTTATAGTGGATTTGCTGTAGTGTTTTTATCTTACAGGAAAATGCGAGCTAAGTGAATTCATCGTCGCTGCCAGCGGTTCTGATATTTGGGACATTGTTGTTCACACTGTTTGCCTTTTTCGCCATTCTATATGTGATACTACAAAAGCGCAAGCAATACCAGCACAAGCTCGAAAAGCAGAAACTCTCTCACCAATACCAAAGCGAATTATTACAAAGCCGCATTGAGGTACAGGAACAGGCTTTCCGGTATTTCTCAGAAGAGATACATGATAACATTGGCCAGGTACTGAGCCTGGTAAAGCTGCAGCTATACAAGATAGCCCGTAATACCAAAGATGAAGGAACGCTGAAGGATATACAGAACAGCACGGAACTAATGACAAAGGCCATTACCGACCTGCGTAACCTGAGCCATACTGCAAATGACGGCTACATATTGAATGCAGAGTTGTCTGAGGTCATCAAAAAAGAACTCAACTATGTTTCGTCGGCAAAGAGTATTGCTTGTAACTTTAACTCCGACGGCGTACCTTATTCGCTGGGACAAGAGCGAAACCTGCTCATATTCCGCATCATTCAGGAGTCGATTGCGAATGCATTAAAGCATGGCAATCCGGATGAGCTGAATATACATGTGAAGTATTACCCCGAACGGGTAACAGTATCGGTAAAGGACAATGGAGTGGGTTTCGATACGAATGAAAACAAGAGCAGCGAAGCAGGGCTGGGATTGAACAATATGAACCTGAGAGCTGCACTGCTAAAGGGTAAACTGGATATCACCTCTGAAAAAGAAAAAGGTACAACTATTACATTAGATATACCCGCTGAAGTATGATGCCAATGCAACCCATAAAAGTAGCGATAGCAGACGATCACGCATTGTTTCGCAAAGGCTTGTTCGAGATACTATCAGGCTTCCCCGAGATAGAGCCGATGATGGAGGCCAGCACAGGAAAAGAACTGCTGGAAAAGATCATGGTAGCCCGCACAAGGCCGGAGGTATGCATACTGGACATCAACATGCCCGTGATGAATGGCTATGATACAGCTAAGGCTATACGGGAAAAGTACAAGAAGATAAAGCTGCTGGCGCTGTCGATGTACGACAATGAAGAGAACATCATTAAGATGCTGCGTAGCGGAGCGCATGGCTATGTACTGAAAGATGTAGAGCCGAACCAGCTACGCGATGCCATTGTAAGCATCTATCAGGATGGCTATTACCACAGCGACCTGATAACAAACAACATCCTGCGTGAATCGAAGAACCCCGGAGAGCCGGTTCTGGCGCTTACCGAGAAGGAGCTAAACTTTCTGAAGCATAGCTGTACAGACCTGACCTATAAAGAAATTGCTGAACAGATGGGCCTGAGCCACCGTACGGTAGAAGGCTACCGCGACAGCCTGTTCGAGAAGCTGAATGTGCGTTCGCGAACAGGACTGGCACTATATGCTGTAAAAAACGGCCTGGTAGCTATTTACTAAAAAGAAATTATACGTTGAAGCGGAAATGCAGTACATCGCCGTCCTGCACCAGGTATTCCTTACCTTCTATGCGCAGTTTGCCATTTTCGCGGCAGGCAGCTTCACTTTTGTATTGTACATAGTCGTTATAGGCGATTGTCTCTGCCTTGATGAAGCCTTTCTCAAAGTCGGTATGTATCACGCTGGCAGCCTGTGGCGCTTTCCAGCCGCGGTGGATGGTCCATGCGCGTACTTCCTGTACACCGGCCGTGAAGTAGGTGATGAGGTTAAGCAACTTGTAAGCGGCGCGTATCAGGCGGTTGAGGCCAGGCTCTGTAAGGCCGTACTCTGAAAGGAACAACTCTTTATCTTCAACAGCCTCCAGTTCCGATATCTGCGCTTCGATCGAGTTATTCATTACGATCACTTCGGCGCCTTCGTCCGTAGCAACTTTTATCAGGGCTTCAGAGTATTTGTTGCCCGTATGTATCGCCGACTCGTCTACGTTGGCTACATACAGCACCGGTTTATTGGTAAGCAGGAACAGGTCTGCTACTGCTTCCAGCTCTTCGCCTTCCAGTTGCAGGCCGCGTATGTTCTTGCCTTGGTATAAATGATCCTTGCAGCTTACCAGTACGTCGTACACACGTTTAGCTTTAGGGTCGTTCTTGGCTATTTTCTCGTAGCGCTGCATCTTCTTCTCTACGCTGTCGAGGTCTTTTAGTTGCAGCTCTGTGTCTATTATTTCTTTATCGCCTACGGGGTTGATGTCTCCTTCTTCGCGCAGGATATTATCGTCCTCAAAGCAGCGTATCACATGCACTATGGCATCTACCTCGCGGATATTGGCCAGGAACTTATTACCTAGTCCTTCGCCCTTGCTGGCTCCTTTTACCAGGCCGGCAATGTCTACAAACTCGATGGTAGTAGGCACTACACGCTGCGGCTGCACCAGCTCGGCCAGCTTTGCCAGGCGCTCGTCCGGCACATCTACTTGCCCTACATTGGGTTCTATGGTACAGAAACGATAGTTGGAAGCCTGTGCCTTGGCACTGTTGCTCACTGCATTGAATAATGTTGATTTACCTACGTTAGGAAGTCCTACGATACCTACTTGCAAAGCCATTGTGGAAACTATAAAATTTGCGCAAAGGTAAAGGGTATTTACGACTTAGGGTAACCGTACTTTGCCAGCTCTGTTTCCATCAGCCGGCACACCTTTTCTTTCAGCATGGGTAAGTCTCTGAGTTCCAGCCCGTCGACCGGTACCGGGTCGAGGAAAATAGCCCGGTTTCTACCCGGCCACAGCTTATACCAGCCGCTGTAGTGCCAGCGCTTTACCGTATCGGGGAAGAGGAGCGGTACAATAGGTATCTGGGCGCTGATAGCCAGGCGGAATGCCCCATCGTAGAAATGCTTCAGAGGAGCATCTGTTTCATTAAAAGTGCCTTCGGGGAATATGGAGATGCTACATTCATTTCGGAGTGTCATCCACATCAGGCGCATGCTGCGGGCGCGTCCCTGTGCGCTTTCGCGGTCTACTAATATAGTTACCTGCTTGTATACAAAGCCGAATATGGGGATGCGCGACATTTCGATCTTGGCCAGCGTACGGAAATAGGTAGGGATGGCTGCATAAACGTCAATCGTATCCAGATAGGAAATATGGTTGGCTACGAATACATATTTACCGTCATTGGGCACGCTGCCCAGCCTCCTGAGCGGCATACCAATGAACCACAGCCAGCCTTTGGCCCAAGTGCTCACAATATGCCATATGATCTTCCTGCCTTTAGCAGTTCCCATGCTACCGAATAGCAAAAAGAATGGGAATGCGGTCAAGAGGCATATCACAAAGGTCAGCAGAACGATAGCTGTATAGATGGGCTGTAACAGCTTCCGGAGCATATATATACTAGTGCATGCCCGGGAACAGCGGACGGCCTATCAGCTCGCGGCCCGGCCATGGTATAGTAATAAGGATAATAAGAACAGCTATGAGCGTAAACCAGAACAGCTTTTTGAACTTGGCTGCATCGGGTATATTCTTCTTTGCAGAACTGTAGCCTATATGTATGAGGATGATTGCGATAAGCATACCTGTAAGGTGCTCTACCGCGAAAAAGCGGTTGTACTTATTGCTCATGATATCAGCGCCACTTGCTATCACAGTTGCCCAGCCCTTCATAAAGTAAAGCGCAAAACCAAGCAGCAGCTGTATGTCGGCGCTTATCATCAGGAACATGGCTGTCTTCCGGTCGCCGCTGGTGAAGGCCTTTTTGCCACCGAGGCCACCCATGCTGCGGATGATGGTAAGCAGGGCAAACAGCAATACTACCCAGCGAAGGAAGTTGTGAAGATGGAGCAGGCCTTGTTGCATAACGGAAAAATTTTGGTGCAATCTACAATCATATCGCTAACAGTCCAACAGGAACTGCTAGCCCCAGCCCATACGCTGCCTTAGCTGGCGTATCTGCTCCATATGGTGGCGGCCATGCCAGGCATATATGTCGGCTACCTCCCAAAGTGGCACATTACGCTCATGCTCAGGGTGATAGTAGGTACGTTCCCAGTCGCCATCCTGTATGTTGCGCAGCAGTTGTCCCCACCGTATATGTAGTGCATGCAATAGTGTAATGGAAACATTGACCGGCACCAGGTCTACATCGGGTAGCTCTGCCCATAGCTTTTCTTCATAGGGCTTTACCACAGGGTTCTCTTCGGTCAGTGCCAGCTTTACCCTTACATAGGCATTCATGTGGCTATCGGCAAGGTGGTGTATTACCTGGTTGATGTTCCAGCCGCCGGGGCGGTAAGGTGTTTCCAACTGCTCGGCATCCAGGTTTTCGATGCAGAGGTCCAGCCATTTAGGGAGCGCCTCTATCGAGGCAATGCAATCATTCAGCATTTCCGGTTCAAAGCTTTCCGGAGCTTCGTAGCGCCCTATCGGATAGCGCAACTGTTCATGACTGTCATCCATGAGAGATAAAATTTGTATTAAAACTTAATACAAATGTATTGGCTTTTTGGAATAATTGCAGCGTTCTTAGGCAAGGAGGGCATTAATTACATACCGTACAGGAACTTATTGAGATCATCGGTAGTAGAGCTGAAGCTAAAAGCGCTGTTTACTTTGAAGTAATTACCGGGATCGACCGTGCGGGCAAAGGCGAACTTGGCAAACTCCAGCCTGGTCTGTTCGAAGCTGAATAGCTGGCAAACAGCAAGTACCTGGTCTGACGTTAAGAAGTTGGTAGATGCAATGCCTTTGGCTGTTTTCAATTTAGTTTCGTCAAAAGAAATATTGCGGATGGTGGCTCTGGCAGCATCAAAGTCGCGCGGGCCCATAGCCGTTTTGTAGGGGCGTCTGGAGCGCTGATTGCGGGAGTCGTAGGTGCTGTACTCCATTACATACCTATTGCCCGTCATAGGGGCATAACTTGCAGGTAGTAATATGGGTTTCCGGTTGCGCTTCCAGCCTATCTGGTACATGTTGGATACTGCACGGCCGGATACTTCGATCTCTTCGCGTACCAATGGTATAAAGGCATCCTGAAACTCTATTTCCAGCTTATATACATCCGACGGTAGCCCCTGCACTGTGACATAAGTCTGCGGCTGATCGTTCATGCGCTCACCATTCAATACCAGGTAAAAGGGATTCCGATCGGGGGAAAAGACAGTGATAGCACCGTTGGTGTTTCTTGTATTGTTATTATAATTCGTGCGGCCATTGTCGCGGCCACGCTGGGCTATGGCTATGAATGGGATTAGCAGTATTAGTATAATGGAAAAAAACCGGGTAATCATAAAATGATGCATTGGCTTATATATTGCAATAAACACAGAATGTGCCAAATTTCATAATGAGTAGAAAATGTAATGCTATCATGTAACTACGGGGAAGAAAAAAGCCTGCGATTCATCGCAGGCTTTGTATAGTTTAATCAAATTTATTAGCTACATCCCGTAGTAGTACCACAGTTAGGGCACATATAGCAGGTACCGTTCCTTAGGGTAATGTTACCGCAGTTGCGACAAGCAGGTGCGTCAGCACTGGTACCCATCAGCTTTTTCACATCAGCACTGTTCTGCACTTTCACTGCTACCGGTTTTATAGCAGGGGCTACATTCTTAGCCGGTGCAGCTGCAGGTGTAGTTGCTGCTTTAGGCGCTTGCTGAGGTGCGGTAACGCGTACCTGTGAAAGTTCCTGTGCTATCGGCTCTTCTTCGCGTTTTACTCTTTCCGGGTCCGGTACGTGTACCAGATCTGTACGGTCGAGGTATTCGTAAGCCAGCAGGCGGAAGATGAAGTCGAGCACCGAAGTAGCAGACTTGATATTCGGGTGATCTACCACACCGGCCGGTTCAAAGCGTGTGAAAGTGAATTTATCTGCATATTCTTCCAGCGGTACACCATACTGCAGGCCTACCGATACAGCTATCGCAAAGCTGTTCATCAGGCTACGCATAGTGGCGCCTTCTTTGGCCATATCCAGGAATATCTCACCCAGTGTACCATCACCATATTCACCGGTGCGTACAAAGAGCGGCTGACCACCAACTTTAGCTTTAAAGGTATATCCGCGACGTTTAGCAGGTAGCTGCTTACGCTCTACGATACGGCTCAGTTCACGCTTCAGCTGTGTATCGGGGCTGGCCTGTACGCGTTTGTTCACCTCGTCCAGCAGTTCGGATATCGTGAGCTGGCTCATATCTACTATCTGGCTGGCAGCAGCGTTAGTAGCTGTTACGGCAGTTGCTTCTTCTTTAGTAGTACCTTCTTTCTTCTTTTTATCGCTCTTGTTGCTCAGCGGCTGGCTCAGTTTAGAACCATCGCGGTATAGTGCGCAGGCTTTGATGCCCAGCTGCCAGCTGAGGAAGTAGCAATCTTTAATTTCTTCAACCGTAGCCTCGTGCGGCAGGTTGATGGTCTTAGAGATAGCGCCGCTGATGAATGGCTGTGTAGCACCCATCATACGGATGTGTCCATGAGCGTGTATATAACGCTCACCTTTTTTACCGCATTTGTTAGCGCAATCGAATACGGCCAAGTGCTCTTCTTTCAGGTAAGGAGCGCCTTCCATCATCATAGTACCGCATACATAGTCGTTTGCAGCTTCTATCTCGTCATCACCAAAACCCAGTTCTTCCAGCAGGCTGAAGTCAGGAGCGAAGTATTGCTCCGGTGTGAAGCCTATGCGCTGCAGGCATTCTTCGCCCAGTGTATATACATTGAATACAAAGCCTATCTCGAATGCGCTTTCTACAGCAGTATCCAGTTTTTTCAGCTCTTCAGCTATGAAGCCTTTTTCGCTCAGCGTTTGGTGGTTGATGAAAGGAGCGCCAGCAAATGTGCCATGTCCTTTAGCATATTTTACGATCGCATCCATTTCGTCTGCCTTATAGCCCAGGTTCTTAAGGGCAGCAGGTATAGATTGGTTGATGATCTTGAAATAGCCACCACCCGAAAGTTTCTTGAATTTAACCAGTGCAAAGTCAGGCTCGATACCGGTAGTATCGCAATCCATCACCAGGCCGATGGTGCCAGTAGGGGCAATCACTGTTGCCTGTGCATTGCGGTAGCCATATTGCTCACCCATCTGTACAGCTTCATCCCATGCTTTAGTAGCAGCAGTCAGCAAGTAGTCCGGGCAGTATTTTGCATTGATGCCCATTGGTTTTGTTTCCAGGCCTTCGTATGCTTCGGTAGCATCGTATGCAGCTGCACGGTGGTTGCGCATTACACGCAGCATGTGCTCGCGGTTCTCGGCAAAGCGTGGGAATGCACCCAGTGACTTGGCCATCTCGGCAGATGTGCGATAAGCAACACCATTCATAATAGCAGTGATAGAACCTGCAATAGCACGCGCTTCCTCGCTATCATAAGGTATACCGCTTACCATCAGCATAGAGCCAAGGTTAGCATAACCCAGACCCAGTGTACGGTAGTCGTAGCTCAGCTGTGCTACTTCAGGTGAAGGGAACTGCGCCATCAGTACCGATATCTCGAGTACTACGGTCCACAGGCGGGTCATATATTCAAAGCCCTGCACATCGAAAGAATTGTCTGCTTCGTTGAAGAAACGGCGCAGGTTGAGCGATGCCAGGTTACAAGCTGTATTGTCGAGGAACATATACTCCGAGCAAGGGTTAGACGCATTGATGCGGCCACCTTCAGGGCATGTGTGCCATTCATTGATTGTAGTATCATACTGTGTACCAGGGTCAGCGCAACGCCATGCAGCGTAGGCTACCTTATCCCATAGTTGCTTAGACGGTACTTTCTTCATCACCTTGCCATCGCTGCGGGCAGTCATTTCCCAATCTTCGCTATTGGCCAGGCGGCGGAAGAATTCGTTCGGTATACGAACAGAGTTATTAGAGTTTTGGCCGGATACGGTGCGGTAAGCTTCGCCTTCGTAGTCAGAAGCATAACCTGCAGCTATCAGCGCAGCAACTTTCTTCTCTTCTTCTACTTTCCAGTCGATGAAGTGCTCGATCTCCGGGTGATCCAGATCCAGGCATACCATCTTGGCAGCGCGACGTGTAGTACCGCCGCTTTTGATCGCACCAGCAGCACGGTCACCTATTTTCAGGAAGCTCATCAGCCCGCTTGATGTACCGCCACCACTCAGTTTTTCGCCTTCGGCGCGTACCTGAGAGAAGTTAGTACCGACACCCGAACCGTATTTGAAGATACGTGCCTCACGTACCCAAAGGTCCATGATACCGCCTTCGTTTACCAGGTCGTCATCTACGCTCAATATAAAGCAAGCGTGCGGCTGCGGACGCTCGTATGCATTCTTAGAGCGCTCTAGGTTGCCGGTGATCGGGTCTACGTAATAGTGGCCCTGTGGCTTACCGTCGATACCGTAGCTGCTATGTAGGCCCGTGTTAAACCATTGTGGCGAGTTAGGCGCACAGCTTTGGTGAAGGATGCTATATACAAGCTCATCGTAGAATACCTGTGCGTCGTTAGCAGTTGCGAAATATCCGTATTTTTCGCCCCATGTACGCCAGCAACCTGCCAGGCGATGCGCAACTTGCTTGATCGATGTCTCACGGCCAAGGCTACCGTCCGGCTGAGGTACGCCCGCTTTGCGGAAATACTTTTGAGCAAGGATATCTGTAGCTATCTGCGACCAGTGCTTCGGTACTTCGACATTCGTCATCTCGAATACCTTCTCCCCATTCGGGTTACGGATCACGGATGTACGATAGTCGTACTCAAACATGTCAAAGGCTGTAATGCCGTCGCGGGTGTATTGGCGCTGAAAAGAGAGGCCGCCGCCCTGTTGCTTCTTTGCATCCATCGGGTAAAAAATTATTTGTAGTTAAATTGAAGTTGTTAGGATCCGATTCTATGTCGAAATCGGTTTACGAAATTATTCAAAAGAGCATTCCAATATCGAAATAGAAATCAACCGCCTGTGGATAACCCTCTGCATTGTCAGTGAATAAGTTTTAAGTGCCTTATTTGTAAGGTTTTCAAGGCCTGTAGGCTGTTGAAAAGCCTTTAGATATTGATTATTATGATTTTTTCAGCTCCTATTGGCATGAAAGAAAGCTTTGATAGGTCAGGTAAACAAAGAAACAACCGTACTTAACAATTAAAGAGTTATAAACCAATAAAGAAAAAGGGGTAAGCCGACGGCTTACCCCTTTTTATACCTGTGAGATTCAATATTACTTAACGGTCATTTTTTGTATTTGTTTTTGGCCATCGGCATTCAGTTGTAGGAAGTAGATGCCCGGGGTAGCTCCATTGAGGTCTATTTGCTGGCTGAACCTTCCTTTTGCATTCTGCTGGTA
>SEFT01000064.1 GCA_004144175.1 Sphingobacteriales bacterium | reverse complement strand
TTTGCTGCCTTTCGGCGGGCACCTCCGTGTGCCTGCCGTTTTGGCTCCATAGCTCAATGGATAGAGCGCCTGCCTTCTAAGCTGGTGATCTAGGTTCGATTCCTAGTGGGGCTACATTTAATGCAGTACAATCCCTTTACTTTCAACGGTTTAGGGATTTTCATTTTTAGATAGTTGCCCGATTGGTTGCCCCTTCTTTTCCCTTTCCCCATTTTCGCCTATATGTTTTTTCTAGTGTTCGATTATGCACCGGCTCCAGGTATTGGACAAATACCCGCCTCTCCTATACGCGTGAGAATGTTAGGTTTTATCAGGTTCTACCTATGGGATTCGAACACCCTGCACCGGTTTTAAACATTGGCGACAATGCGCGTTCGAACTGGCGACCACATTCGCTGCTGCTTCGATTCTGATCCTTGCCGTTTAGATACCCTGTTTGGACACTTGTTTAGACACCATACGGATTCAAACTGCTCAGATGCCCAAAACGACGATGTAGCGCTCGTATCTGCTTGGTACCTCTATCGTCGGGATGACTGGATTCGAATGAGCGGCCTGTGATCCGGCTTGGATTGGAACCCGGGGCCCGTCCGCGCCGCCTATTTTATCGCGTTGAAGATCGTATTCTCAAAGACACCGGTCGAATGTATGGAGCCTGGGGTATAAAGGGTATAAGGGGAACCAGCTGGCCCTGTCATATACTGAGCATTAACCAAGTTGACGCCGACTAAGGTTGATCCGTTGGGGCCGTCTTTGACTCTTACATTCCATTCAGCAACAACGCGGAAGGCGGTGGAAACAACCTGACCGTTCATCCCTTTCATCTTCGCAACGGCAACCCAGGCGTTTGGGTCGTACAAGTTGCCTTTATCGTCTTCAATTGACCACTTTAAGCGTGTAGGCTCTGATGTGATCAGCCCGCTAGACTTGTCAATAATCTTAATGGAGAGCCCGTTTTTTGCGAAGAAGTCAATAAGGTTGCTCCACACCTGCTCTTTACCTTTTGTGGTTGCTTGCTCAAAATTGCCATTACCATAATTACCCTTTAGCTTGTAGACTGTTGGAGTGCAAGCGCCCAAGAATAGAAGTAGGAATAAAGAGCCGAAGCGCATCGTTGTTGGTTGTTGGTTACCACCAAGATACTGCAAACCCTTATTCTCTCTATTCTGACGTGGTTGCAAGCCGTAAGGCTGGTACTTTGCAGCGGTGGAGCATACCCATAACCTTTGAATTTGAGGGGCGGGAATATCGGGGCGAGCTGGTGGAGGTAACTGCCGGGGGCTCCTATTGGCAGCTCCTAATCGATCGATACTTCTACGGGGATCTTATGTACTCCGCAAAGGGTTGGGCGTTCTATTCACCCAAAGACCGCTTCCCTGGTATGGCCGACTATTTCGGAGACTACCTTACAGCTTACCTGCAGTAACTTTCGATAATATGGGAAAGAGAAGCACAGAGTTCAGTAAGCTAAAAAGGTCCGGCAAATCATACGATGTCATTTTCTCCTTACCCTTGCCAGCCAGGCATCAAGCACACGGGACTGTTCGCGGGTTAGCGGCTCCCGACTATAGTCGAAGATGTTGTAATTAATCGGCTTGCCGTTCCGAAAGCTTTCAACCATGACTACTGGGCATTCACCCTCCTCTGAAATAGAATTAGGGTGGTGCAAAATCCTCCCATCACTGCTACAGTCCATGTACATGACGATCTCGTCGGGAGTGTAAAGCTCGTCATCCGGAATTGTTATGGTTCGCGATCCTTTGATTCGTTTAAACCTTCTTCCGAGAATGGTTGTGTCGGCTAAGGCCAGCTTATTGCCCCGATAGAGCTGTGTATGCCTCATGAATATGTACCACCCCCCCTTAGCTGCTCCAGTCGAGTCCGGTCTATAGGCCTCAATGATGGATGCAGTATCGGAGAATGATCCGAAGTTGTAGAAAGTTTTCGTTGGCAGATCAATAAGTGTAAAGTAGATAACGGGATAGGCCACAGTGACGGGTTGTCCGGGTTCGCTTCTATAACTTACTTTTTGGACGATTGCAACTATTGCGCTGTCTTTGATCAAGAATTTTTGATCGAAAAAGAAAGGCGCTTCCCCATAGGCTGAGGCCGTATTATTAAAATCCTTGTGCGCTGGTACACTACCCCGCTGTATGGTTTCCGCATTTGTGGACGACAGGAAGCAAGCCAGAAGGAGCACAGGTACGCTAGCGCGATACCGACGTACCTGTATTTGTAATTCATTGTTACCATAATCGCGACCTTACCAGTGTAGGTCTCCGGTTCCCCAAAGTTTACTGTTTTCCACCAAAATCGTAGTCTGAGCAATTACGCCAGATGGAGGGAACGTAAGATACCCTTTCACTGTCATTTGTGCCGAGGTCGAATTGTAATTACCAACAGCCTGTATTTCATTATAGCTAGCCGTGACACCTACCGTAAAAAGTCTTTGTGGATGGCTTGCAATCCGGCCGGCCTCCTGCAATTATCGAAACGTATACAACAGAGATCACCTATGCGCTCGACCTGGGCATCATCGCTCCGCTTTGCATCATCGCGGTAGTGCTTTTGCGAAAAC
>SEFT01000012.1 GCA_004144175.1 Sphingobacteriales bacterium | reverse complement strand
TAGGGGGCGGAGGGGGCTTTCTCTTTACGGGGCGGAGAGGGCATTGGTACATAGAATACCTTACAACCCAAACTGCGATGGCAGGTAATACTTCCGTTTTCCGATCATCGTTACAGGTTGTACGTTATTATCCTTTACTGCTTTGCGAAAGGCTGGGTGCGTTCTTAAGCCCAGGCGCTCCATAATGGCATTTGTATCAAGTGGTGTTTCTTTCGCATCGGTTGCCGGTGGCGCTATCAGAGGCTTTAGCTGATCTACTATCAGGCGCGCCAAGTGCATTTTGTCTTCGTTACTTAGCTTTATCATTGTTGTTAGGTTTACTCCAATTGAGAAATTTGTTTTGTATTTACATTAACAGTACATTTGTCATGCAAATTGTTCATTCAATATTTACAAATGACATTACAAATGTAAATACAAAATACAACTCCGCAATCAATCACTAAATATATTTTTATATAAAATTTGAAAGTCTTGATCAATGGCACTCAACCTTGAACGCGAAATAAAGCACCTGCTGAAACTGAAAGGATATACACAGGAGCAGGCAGCAGAGAAACTGCAGATAAGCCGGCAAACACTCGCCGCAAAGCTGTCGAAGGCCAATATGGATGCTGACTTTAAAGCAGGCCTGAAAGAGCATTTCGATATAGATGTAGATGCACTGCTACATGCCGATACTATTGAAAACCTGCAGCAACCCACACATACCACCGGCGAAGAAATACGCCGCAACAAGGCGGTAGATGGCAGCAGGCGCGATGCGTTGAAGGCCGTACCTATACGCGCACAGGCAGGCTACGCGCAGCATTTTATGGACCCTGTTTACCTGGATGAACTACAACGATTCGATATACCGGGGCTACCCTATGCAGGCGACAGGTTCCGCGTATTCCAGGTGAGCGGCGATAGCATGGAAGTATACAACAAGGAGAATCAACCCGAAGGGCTGCGCGATGGCATGTGGGTAATAGCAAAGAAAATAGACCCGGAGTACTGGCACCAAACCTTCGACTTCTTTGTGCATGTGATAGTGACGCCCAGCCGCATTATGATAAAACGCCTGAAGCGCGAAAAATATGAAGACTCTAAAAAGGGCGACTACTATTTCGTAGCCATCAGCGACAACGAAGATGTGTACCCGCAATTCACCCTCGACCCCAGTGAGATAGAAGAACTATGGGAGGTAGAGCGGAAAATAGACTGGAACATGGCCCCGCCAAAACGTTTTGAGATAAAGGTAAAAAGATAGATAAGCTACAACCTTATCCTTAGCCCTGCAGATACAGCCATATAACGGCTAGGATAGTATCTGAGGTTAGGATTTTCTTTGTCGAGCAGTATTCTGGGCGAAACATCTACATTCAGAGCCAGCCTCTTGGTAAGGTAGCCGCTGCCGCCTATCCTACCGCCAACGAGGAATGTACTTACATCTCTGGCAGGCGCGTTACGGGCAGGAAAGTCATAGTCTACCATAATGACCCCTGCCATAGGGCCGATGTATAAATACGAGCGTTCGATCGCGATCTTAGGCAGGATGGATATGTTCGGAACTATGGCTCTGGCGCCATAGTCTTCGCGATTATGCCAGTCTACGCCAAACCCAAAGACGATGTGCTTTGTTGACAACGAAAAGCTTCCTGACATGTAGAAACCCTTATTGCCTAAGCCGGGATAATCTGCAAAACCGGCATTCAACCCCAAGTCAACATCCTGTGCATGCACCGCACCGCCTAACACCAAAGTCATTGCACAGGCCGATAATATCTTTCTCATAATAAAGCTTGCAAAAATACAGCGTCGCGCCTACATTTTGCGGTCGATGCCACACATCTCGTTTTTATCAATTAACCAAAAACTAAACGGCCCTACACATTTTTCATAGCGATGTAAAACAACTGCCATACTTTGCTGACAATAGGGGTAGCAATAAGCAAAGCTGTTTTCTTTACGGGAAATAAAATACTCCGCAATGAAAAAACACTTACTAAAGCTTTCGCTTATGGCCTGCACTATACTGATGCATGGCTTCGCATCCGCACAGATCAATGGTGGCAAAAAGATCCTCATCGTTACTACCAATAGCGACCGCGACCTGAAATACAACAGCGGCGGCTGGGGATGTTATTTTCCTGAAGTGGTAGACTTCTACAGCAAGGTGAGTAAATACGGCTTTACGCATGATGACATAGACGTGGTAAGCCTTGAAGGTGGCGAGATACCCTTGTTTGAAGATCCGTTTCAGCTACCCATAAGTGCCGACGATGAACAGAAGCTGCGCAATAAAGTAAAGAACACACTGAAGCCATCGCAGGTAGATGCATCGAAGTACAATGTGATATACTATGCAGGCGGCATCAGTTGCCTGGTAGATTATCCGACATCCGACAATGTGGCTGCTATTGCAAAGAGCATCTATGAAAACGGAGGCATCGTTGCAGCTGTGTGCGACGGCATATCAGGCCTTATACCCATTAAGCTGTCGAACGGCAAGCCGCTGGTAGATGGAATCAAGCTCACAACCAACGACTATACCGAGCACCACGGCATAGACGTAACCGAAGAGCTGAAAAACAAAGGCGCCCTACCCGACAAATCGAAAGGCGTGATCGTAGACAAGAAAGTAGTAACCGGCAAGAACGTACGCCCTGTACAAGTAGCTACAGAGATACTAAAGCTACTCAACATCCAGTTCCCTACCTCGGTAAACGACGTAAATGTAGCGCCGCATGCAAACGTTTACCCTAACCCCGCTAATGATGTTTTGCATATTAACTTCGCTGGCGACGAACAATTATCCGGCTACACTATCAGTAACCTTAATGGACAGATTTTGCAACAAGCAAATACTACGCAAAAAAGCATCGATGTATCATTTATGCAGCCCGGCAGCTATATCATACAAATAAATACAAGCGCCGGCACACATAGCCAAATGATAACGGTACAACACTAATCATAGACGGTACTAACAAGTCAAATGAAATTGCCGCAGATCTTATCTTCTGCGGCAATTTCATTTCTTACATATTGGTAGCTATTGCCTTGGCCTCTGCAAGGTCGTCGCCATCGTAGTAGTTCACATAATACTTCACTACCGAGCTTTCCTGTGGCGACCATTGCAACGACTGACCGCCTGTAACACGTGCACTGGCTACTTCCTTTCCATTCTCGTATATAGCAAAATTGGCCGTACCTGTCGCATCATCCTCCAGCGTTATTTCAAGGCTTGTTATGTCGGAGAAGGTTCCTGAGAATAGGGACTGTATGGTGGATGTGTCTTTGGGCAATTTTGCATCCACAATAGCATAGCTCATAATGTTCGTCATTTTTATAATAGTGAGTGAAGCAGCGTCATTAACACGCCGTTTGCAAACCTATGACAGATACGAGCGTTGCATGGAGGGTAAAAGTACGGGGGTGGCAATGGGAATATTACCCGTTGGCAGCTCAGGCTCGCAACTTCATCTTCAGTATAGGATATTCCTTCCCCATACTATCTTTCTCCGTCCGCTCATATGTAACAAAGCCCATCTTCTCATAAAACTTCACAGCATCATGGTTTTGCTCGTTTACATCCACTTCGTTTACATTTAGGTGCGTTATGGCGAACTCCATCATCTTGCGGCCATAACCCATGCCGAATACTTCGGGTGCCAGGAAAAGCATTTCCAGCTTTCGATCAACAATACCCATAAAACCGGCAACTGCATCCTCGTACACCAGGCAATACACAGGAAACGAGCTAAAGTCTATGTCTTCTACAATCGACTTAAACAGACCGACATCACCTGCTACCAAAAAATGGTGCGTAGCAAGCACTGACCGCTCCCATACATCTACCACTTCTGGCTTGTAAGCTTGCCTATAAGGCAGTATTTGATATTCCCTCATCATACTAAGCGCAAATAAACTGTAATACCGGGAGATTTATACACAGAACAATCCCAGGTACCAATACCCCACTTAATAAATGAAGCCCTACTTTCGCGCTAAGATCGTGACGTCTTATAGCAAAATATGAGTAACAAAATAATTGGCATCATGGGCGCCATGCCCGAAGAGATAACCAGCATAGTGGAGCTGATGACAGATGTCAGCGAAACGAGTACCGGCATGCGAACGTATTATTCTGGCAAGATCGGGGGCATTGATACGGTTGTCGTATTCTCGCGCTGGGGCAAGGTGGCTGCTTCCGCTACAGTCTCAACGCTTATACACAAGTTTCATATCACCGAGCTTATATTCATTGGCGTTGCCGGTGCAATCGATGAGCGGCTTTCCGTAGGTGATGTGGTGCTGGCCAGCCGTTTGATACAACATGATGTAGATGCCAGGCCGCTGATGCCGCGGTACGAGATACCGCTACTCAGCAAAACATATTTCGAACCAGACGAGGCCAATGCAAACCTCGCAGCAGCTGCCATCAGCCAGATGCTGGAACAGAAAACGTTGCACAACTTCTTTACCAATGACGTCCTCAGTCAATTCAACATCTCTACTCCACAGCTGTTTATTGGCGATATAGCCAGCGGCGACCAGTTCTTCGCCAGCAACCAACAAAAGCAACTGCTCCACGACGCCCTACCCGAGGTGCTATGTATAGAAATGGAGGGTGCCGCAGTAGCTCAGGTTTGTTATGAATACAATATTCCGTTTGTAGTTATCAGAACCATATCAGATACGGCAGATGATCAGGCGCATATCGACTTTCCGCTTTTTATAAAAACGATATCGAGCAAGTATGCGGCATTTGTGATCGAGCATATATTCCGGCATGTGCAGTAATGATTACCAGGCATTCCGGGATTATGGCAACTTGATATACCGGAGCATATCGAAATGAAATACTAGTTTGTAACTTGCAAAGCATAATACCTTACACAATGACACAATACAATTTTGATCCCTTTCCTATATTAGAGACAGAACGGCTCATTATGAGGCAGCTTACCGATGACGACGTCGATGACATCTACTACCAGCGCACCGACCCGCAGATCAATCAATACATCAACCGTCCACCGGAAACGCTGGAAGGCGCTGCAAGCTGGGTCATGCGCATCAACGACAGCATTGCGGCAAATGAATCCATCAACTGGGGCGTCACGCTGAAGGGCAGCACAAAGATCATAGGCGGCTTTTGCTTCTGGAATATGGACCGCGAGAACGACAAGGGCGAGATCGGCTTTAGCCTCAACCCACCCTACTGGGGCATGGGGCTAATGCAGGAGGCACTGGCTGCAGGCCTGCAATACGGAACTGAAGTAATGAAACTGCAAACCATAGAAGCATACACGCATCCTGAGAATACCCGTTCCATAAAGCTGCTGGAGCGGAATGGATTTAAGCGCATAGGACTACCGCTGCCGGGTGGTGAGCCTTACGCCATCTACGTGCTAAAGCCTGAATTGCCAGAGTAGAAATAAACAGAAACACCTATCTTACTATTACAAACGCCACTATTATGAAATACCTTATCCTCTGCTGCACGGCCCTATTATTAGTAACGGCATGCAAAAAGAATAAAGAATACTGCTGGACCTGTGTGAATCATACGTACAACACCCGCAACGGCAAGCCAATAGTAGATGTAAAAGACACGAGTACTGCTTGCGGCATTACCGAGGAGAACATAGATGCATTTGAAAAGGCACAGAGCCTGTCTGACAGTAGCACTACCGCCCCGAATGAGGTCTATAAGCGCGTCCGCACTACGGAGTGCGTAAAGCAATAATTAACTGTCGCAAACAGCCCTTTCTTTGGCTTATTCAGCCACCATCGGTGTCGTTATTAGTACCTTACTTTGTACCATAAGCAACAACTAAAACAGAATATATATGGAAACGAAGGCAACCAGCATCACAGTAGAAACAACCGTAAACGCACCGGTACAAAAAGTATGGGAGTACTGGAATGCCCCGGAGCACATCACCCAATGGTGTACGGCCACCGAAACATGGCACACTCCTAAAGCAGAAAATGACCTGCGTATAGGCGGCAACTTCACTACCCGCATGGAAGCGAAGGATGGCAGCTTCGGCTTCGACTTCGGCGGCGTGTACGACGAGGTGGTACCAAACGAGCTTATATCTTATACCATGGGCGATGGCCGCAAAACGAAGATTGTATTCTCAGCCGATGGTGACAGAACAAAGATCACAGAGACATTTGATGCGGAGGCCGAGAACCCTGTGGATATGCAACGTGCAGGCTGGCAGGCCATTCTCGACAACTTCAAACAACACACAGAAAACAACTAATATCATAACAGCCCGGCGGAATGCCGGGCTTTTTCTTTTGCACTTCACGCCACGCCAATATCCCTTCAGCTACATTTTTCATTGCAACCTTTAGCCCGTCCGGCACACCCCAACAAAATACTACTTGAAAATCAGCCTATTAACGAAATCATATTGCCTTGGCACGTTTTTGATTTTAACATAACTGAGAGAAAGGAATTGTGAGTTATGGAAACAGCATTAATATTCGAGTTGCCGGTTGCAGGAAAGGAAGTGAAGATGATGATAGACAGGCATTGCAACAAAGACCTGGTCTTTTACTCGGTAGAGGTGATAGTAGGTGAGCAGACGAAAGAATGCCAGTTTATGATCCTGGATCGTGAACGATCGACTTATAATTTCACACCGTCGCCCAACAATAATTCGCTGCTGGAGCAGGAGCGGTCTATTTCCGACTTTATCATGCAGCATTTTCACAACCACTGCCTTAACTAGCAGACGATACTTATAAACAATTAGAAGAAAAACGAGACACTATGGAAGGAGCTTTAACTATGACGACCTCGATAGCAGGCAAGCCTTGCAACCTGCAAATATTCCGCCACTGCCTGCGCGACGACGTGTGCTACTCGGTAGATCTGTTTGAACAAGACGAGCTGAAAGGGATATACTATATGACGTACGACGCAGCCACCGGTGAATACAACTTTGCAAGCGGCCAAGTACCTTATAACATTAGCAGCGAAGAACGCAACATAGCCAACTCGATACTGAACTACTACAACAGCCACTGCAACGAACGCGCAGTAGCCTGATATATACAAGTCAAGTTGTTGGCACAGAGAAAGGCCATCCGATGTGGATGGCCTTTCTCTATCTATTAAGCTTAGCCAGCTACTAAGCCCTGGCATTACAAGTCGACTTCGTTGACAAACAGAAAGGCCATCCACATCGGATGGCCTTCTTCAATTTTATTTCAAGCTTAGCTTAGCAGCTATTAATCTACTGCGTCTTTAGCTTTTTCACCTACTTTTTCAGCAGCGTTACCTACAGCTTTACCAGCTTTCTTTACGCCGTATTTTGTAGCATCCCATGCATTGCTTATCGCATTGCCTGTTCTGTCCCACACGTTACCATCGCGGTCTATCACATATCCTTCTTCGTACTCATACTCGTTACCATCTCTTTCGATGCGGCCTGTCTTACGTACTACTGTACCGTTGCCAAGTGTTACATCTTCATTAGATTCTTCCCAGGTATTGTTACGATACACCTGTACTTTACCGCTGTTGTACGTTACGTCGCCATCGCCCGGTGTGTGCGTAGTAGCAGTCATACCTGTGGCAGCAGGGTCTGTAGTTACAGTGGTGTTAGTAGTAGCCATCGTGTCGGCCATTACCGTTGTTTCTTCTGTCTCGGTCTCGCCGCAGGCAGCAAACGCAAATGCTGCAAATGCAATTGCAAAAAGTTTTTTCATAAATAAGTTTTTTCGGATAAACTGATAACACTGCTACTAAACAATTATGCCAATTGACCCGAAAAATCATTTTTCGTTGATTATCAATAATTAAACTGTTTTATCAGATGTCGCCGGAGTTTGACCATCAGCTATTTTGGGGCATTTTATCTCGCTGGCAAGATTGATTTATAGTGTGTTATGGAGCAGCCAACAGCATTTAGTGTATATATATTATTTGTGTCGCTCCAAAAACTAAGTAACCAGATTAACTTCATTTGCATAAACCGGCGATGATATGAAACTCAAAATATTCTTTGCGCTATGCCCGCTAATGCTAAGTGCAATAGCACACGGCCAGTCACTGCATTTACATGACATAGTAGCCCTCAATCATGTATCGCAGGCAAGTACAGACAGCTTCCTTAAGTCGAAGAATTTTGGCGTGTGCGAGACCGATCAGACAGGCTCTGTGGAGGGGCATCAATACAGCAAGTACAGCCCCGATTGCCAAAAAGAATTCAACGAATATGTAACCGACAATTACTTGTCGGGCCACCACATCACCTATGCATTCTACGATAATAGCTTTTATAAGCAGGTATTGTCAGAGCTAAAAAAGTCCGGCTTTGTGGTTAAGCGCAAGCACGAAATAGTTGGCTGCAAAGTGACAGACTACAAAAAGGACGATCAGCACATGTTTCAATTAAGGGTATGCAAGCAGGAAGAGGGCAATAAATACTACTTATCTATACCCGTGACAACTAAAAAATAAATGCTCCTCGCTGCATAGCAGGAGGAGCATACAAAGTGGCTCTTCAATACCTTGTTATTGTACAGGAAGTGGCGGAGGCGCTATAAACAGATGCGATAACTCATCGACCGATGATGCCAGCGTCCAGTCCTTCATACCCTGCTTCCATACCAATGTATGCTTCGTAAGGCTTTGTGCAGCTTGCAGCTGTTGTAACTTCTCCATACTGAACGGCCCGTGTTGCTTGCCGTCTATCACTATAAAGAAATTGCTCGCAGCATTTATCGGTGGAGGCACTGCCCCGCTGCCTTGCCCCTGCATCATGCCTGCCATCTGCTGACCCAAGGCTACACCCAGCCCGGCGCTCATGCCCATACCTGCAAGCCCGCCACCTGACGAATTTTCCAGCGAGTTGGCTGCCTGGAACTGTGTGTATTGCCCAAGATTGCCCACAATACCGATGCTGCTGCGCTTGTCGATAGCGCGTTCTACCTCAGGAGGCAGCGATATGTTCTCTATTAGCAGCTGAGTTATTTCCAGCCCCATATTAGCCATGTCAAACCCTATCTTCTTAGCTATTACAGCTGAAGCCTCGTCATAGTTTGATGTAAGGTCTAGCAGCGGTATCTTTTGCTCCGCTATGGCATCCATGCCCCGCGATACGATGATGCTGGTGATCTGCGCAGCTATGTCGCCAACGCTGAAGGTAGGATTGGTAGCTGCAACTTCTTTGATAAACATAGCAGCGTCGGATATACGGAATGCAAACGTGCCATAAGCGCGCAAGCGCACAGGCCCAAACTCTGCATCGCGCAGCATCACGGGGTTCTTAGTACTCCACTTGATGCCTGTAAACTGACGGGTGCTGACAAAGAAAATATCTGCCTTGAACGGGCTGTCAAATCCATACTTCCAACCATTGAGGGTAGAAAGTATTGGCATATTTTGAGTGCTGAGCGTATACATGCCGGGCTGGTACACGTCAGCTATTTTACCCTCGTTCATGAACACCGCCAGCTGGCTTTCGCGCACGGTGAGCTTAGCGCCCATCTTTATCTCATTCTGGTAGCGGGGAAACTTCCAAACCAGTGTATCGGAAGATTTATCGACCCACTCAATGATATCGATGAATTCGGCAAATAGTTTATCAAAAAAGCCCATAGGATCTTGTATGAATTAGCTACTGCCAAGGTAGCGATTTTGCCGCAATCTGTGCCGGTTGCGTTCTTGCTTTTGTACAACAAAAAAAGCTCCTTAATGGAGCTTAATAAATTCTAACGCAGTCCTACTTTTTGTAATACTAGTTCATATTACTGCCGCCGCCGAATAGCGCCGTATCGCCCAATTGCTCTTTCAGTATATCATACAGCTGCGTACCTACCTCACTTATAATATCCTGGTCAGGCACACCCGAAGACAGGGCTTCCTGTATCTGTTCGCGTGTAGCATCCTGAATCTCTACATTGGCCATAATGCCGGTTGCAAAGTTCTCTATCATCTCCAGTGGTAAGCCCAACAATTGTTTTTCGTTAATGGTGTTCATTGCGAATATGAACGACTGGTGTATAATTTCGTCTACGGTCATTTCTGTCTAATTTTTCTTTATAGTTATACTTCTCTTCTTTCAGCATTACCACTGCTGCTCTTGCTTTTCTCTTTGGTCGTTAATTGCATCTTCTGTTGCAGCAACCCGGATAAGATCGTACCAGTGCTCGGCCTTCTGGTATGCATCCTTTATGTTTGTAACACTCTTGCCGTGCAGAAAGAACGTTATCTTATACACAGCTCTCTTTGAGTTGATCGCTAAGAACTTGATATAAACCTCGCAGTGTGTACTTACTTTATCAAAGTTGGTAACATTCTTGAACGGTACCAGCTCATACTCATTCTTCTCGTCAATAAAGCAGTACAGGTTGCGTTTACGGTCTATAGCGACTAATTCCTTCTCATCGTAAGACATAGCACTGTCATCAGCAGTAAAGCCAGGTACACTATCGAGTATTTTCACCTTATTTGCTGCTTTCTTCTTTTTGTTCCAAATAGCAAACAGCAGGGCCAATATCAACCCCAAAAAAATCAACATCCCGGTCATAACTGAAGGTTTAAAAATTTGGGAAGTAAGGTAGGAAATTTACAGTTAATTGCATATCATGATGCTAAAAGATTGACCATCTTTTCTTATTGAAATAAGCCAGAGAGATAGTGTACCTGAATGAAAGGTTACTTAGCAACATAGTTAAGCTCCCCCCAGTTAACCTATGCGATGTAACGATTCGATAGCCCGTCAGTAAGAAGTGCCTGCTTAATATCTAATTCCTGATAATGACTTATCATTTTTAGTTACACTATAGCTAACAGCATGCAAAAACAGGGCGTCATCTCAGGGCTTATTAAACGTATCAGTACCCACATTATATTATAGTCTCAACTGCCGAACGCGCCAGACACCCTGAATACAACAACACAAATCATTATTAACCAACACCTTTTGCATTGCAAAATGTAATCCGCTCTACAAAACAGAAATAGGTGTATTTTGTATGCAATAAACTTTGTGAAAAGCTAAAAATGAAGCTAAATAAAATGGCGCAGAAGGAACAGGATATAATACTTGCAGAAGATGACCTTGATGACGTTTTAGTTTTTGAAATGGCGCTGAAAGAGATAGATGTACCAGTCGATATGCGACATGCACAGAATGGAAATGTATTGTTTGAACTGTTGGAAGAGCGCATTCCCGACACCCTGTTTCTCGATGTGCACATGCCTTGCAAAGACGGCATTTCATGTATCACCGAGATAAGAAAAGACCGGAAATACGATCGGCTTCCTGTAATCATGTATACATCGAGTGGAAATGAAAAGACGGTGGAGCAGGCTTACAGAAACGGAGCCAATCTTTTCATCACCAAAACGGATACAATAAGACAACTATCGACAAAGCTCAAGACTGTATTCTCGATAGATTGGAAGAACTATATGCACTATCCTCCGCTCGATCATTTTGTTATTAACTAAATGAAGATTTGGAGGAGGCTATGCTGGTAAACGATAAAGAAATAACAGAAGTGGATTTTATCAGGGCTTAACTAAGTTACTGCCAGCCTGACGGTCAGCAGCAACTCAGTTAAGCTTACATCTTGCCGGCATAAAGCAACAACTTCCGATGGTATACTAATCTCCATATTCGTACTGGTGCCTTTAGCCCTGCACATATCTATATCATGTATTCAGGATACCCACTGCTGCGGCAATTGATTACTGTCTCAACTATCTGCCATTGCTATATGCAAGCCATATTATATACCAAAGGTATCCTACAATAATAACTCCGCTAATGATCACCCACTGCAAAAAACTGAGATAGTTTTCTTCCATGCTGTAGTAACAGCCTACAATAGCAGCGAGGCCAATCACTGATGCGGTAAAAAAGAAGATGTCTTTACGTTTCCGTTGTTCGTATGGGCTATGGTGATGTCCATCACTAATTGTCATGCTTTAAATTTGCCGGCTATACGTTGCGCACACATGTGCCATTGTTTAGCATCATAAAGGTCGGCTTAAATTTTGGCATAGAATAATGAAAGTATAATCGACACTTTCGTGTGGGAATGATGAGCGCGTGTAATATGAAGGATTGATACTTGCGCAAGAGTATATCCTCGTGGTTCACAAGGCATCATTGCACAATCAGCCAATTACCATACCTTTATTCAACAATAATCCTCCATATGAAACCTATATTTTCCCTACTAACGTTTTTGTGTCTGTCCCTTTGCGCCGCTGCACAAACAGACCCGGTGTGGCTACTGGATGAAAACGGCTTTTTCATTAGCACGCACAATTCTATCGGGAGTGCTTATGCAGCAATTCCTGCCTCTATCTCGCATAGCTACACCATCCAAATTCAAAATAACTATACGGATACCACTGAGCACTACCCCATCGTCTTTACAAGTAAAGCAGGTGCAAGCAGCAATAATAAGATCAAAATAACCGGAAGCTTTGCGCCGTTCAAGTTTAAGCGTATTGACAGCACCGACTGCTTTGTCTTTGACGATGCGGACTGGATCGAATTTGAGGCAAGCTTTAGCTGGAATATTATGCAACACCCGACTAAGCAGCTTTTTCACTTCAAAAACGGCGCCTCTAATAACATCGTGAGGAATTTTTATATTAACGAGGCAACCTTTTTTGATCCCGCACAGAAAGGGCACTATTTCTATTTTGGTAAGTCGCCTACCAATACCGAAGGAAATTCAAATAACATCATAGAGCATTGTACTTTCTTCGGAACAACTGGCGAATGTATCGCATCGGAAGGCAGTCTTGCAAATCCAAACTGCAACAACATTATAAGAAATAATGATTTTTTAGATTATCGCAATGCTATCAATGCTCGTAGCGGCACATCTGGAATATCGATAGACTCAAACCACATCCTCGTATTTACACAAAGAGGCTACACCAGGGGAATTATTGACCTTGATAGCATTTCGGGCAACGTGTATGTTACCCGCAATACGATAACTATGAAACAGGACTCCGGGAATATAGCGGGCATTTATATCAGGGCAACCGGAACCAATCAGCTACACACCGCCAATAATATGATCCAAACAAGGGCTGACTCATTTGTTTCCGACAGGAAGTATCTATTTCCGTACGAAGACATAGCAACAAACCTATCCGGCATATGGATAGACGGTACCGAACAAACCTCGGCAAATGTTTACCATAATACTGTGGTGGTTAAAGGGACGTATGACCCACTCTATACTACGACGATGACGTCCAGCGCCTTCCGGAGAACAGAAAATAATACTGGTAGCATATATGATATACGCAACAACATCCTCCTTAACCACAGAGCCGGAGGCGGTAGTAATGCAGCCCATGTAGCGCTCGATATGCGCAGAGAAGGGGCGATTACCATCAACCACAATTTTTATAACAGCCATACGGGAATTGCCATGCTTAATGGCATACCTTACAACACCTGGACTGACTACAAAACCGAAGCATCAAAAACAAATGCTAACGAATCTGCCTCGGATAGTGTGCAGATAAGCTTTACACGGTCCGGCTTCAACCTGCATCTTTCCAGCGATGTAATTGGCAACAGCAGCATCTATGGCGCTACATTACCGTCCGTAACCGATGATATTGATGGCCATCCGCGCACGGTCTATTACCGCGGTGCCGACGAATATACCATTGCATGTCCTTCCACTCTTGTGGGCGGTACCATCGGCAAGTTTGTGGGTGACAGTTGCCTTGGCCATTACCAGCTTTTTCACGCAAGCGGATCATCTCAGGGTAAAGACGGTGTAGAAAACCAATGGCAAACCAGGCCCTGGGGGAGCGGCCTCCCATTTACCGATATACCAGGCGCACGAGGCACCACAAAAGCCGACATGTATATGCCGTTTCAGGTAGCATATAGTTTCATTCAAACGCTGTCTGGAGCACATGAGTACCGGCTAAAGACGAGTTGCATTTCATCCGGCGACTCGGCTTTTTCTAATACGGCGATCGTTTACGCAAGGCCAACACCCCAAATTGATTCTATTGTAGCTAAGACGTCTGATGGCTTCAAATATACATTCAGCCTTTTAGGCGACACCGCAGGGCACTATTATTGGGATATGGGAGACGGTAATCCCGGCATGGGTGAGGATACCGTGACCCACACTTATAAAAGTGCCGTGACGCACACCGTCCGTGTCATCGTAGGCAATTACTTCTTTTGCGGTTTTGACACCTTTTACAGAACCATACAGGTAGGTGTAGGCGTTAAAGACATTGCATCAGCCGGTAACATCCGGTTATACCCTAACCCGGCATCAGACCATCTTACTGTAAACCTGCCAGAAGGCACGCCATACATAATTACCGACCTCACTGGCCGCGCCGTTCTACAAAGTATGGTACGTCAAGAGACAATTGACGTAAGAAGCCTAACGCCCGGGGCTTACATCATCAGTTTTACAATCGATGGCAATGCTCCTATACATAGTAGATTTATAAGGGAATAACTACGCTCCAAGTGAAAGGCGTGATTTGAGTACTGTAAATATGTGCTGGAAATTCTGAATATGCAGGAAGGTAGTTATGCCCCCACAGCACCCATTACCTGCACCTGCTCCATAGTAGGCGTAGGACTGCCGCCTTCGTTCTCGAGCGAGATGGCGAATGCCTGGCCGGAGGCTACGGCCTTGGCTATTTTTTGCATGCCGTTGGTGGTCACCATATCGTTGGCTATAACGCCCATATCTACGGGTTTGCCGTCTTGCATTACCCATAGCTGGTATTGCTTGCCCTTGGGGGGCATCGGCATATTGTGGAGTGCCAGGTAGGCTTCTCCTTTGCTGCGGCTCCAGTAGACCATACCGCCCATTTCTTTGCCGGGCTGTGTGCTGCGCATCACTACGGTCTTCATACCGGTATCCAGCAGCATACTGCGCTCTTTCTGGTACATGTCTATCTGCGCCAGCATGGCTTCCTGGCGGGCGTTCATAGTGTTCACCTTTGCCTGCATGTCTTCCACTTCACGGCTGCTTTTGCCGCTTTGGCTCATCAGGTAGAAGTTCGTCAGCAAGCTGCCTGCCAGCGCTATCCACACAGCAGCACGCAGCCAGCTATTGCTTTTCTTTTCAGGCGCTACGATCGGTATTACTTTCGGCCCGGCCGGTGGCTCGGTCATACCGATGGGTGCGGCATCGCTTATGGCAGATGCACTACCACCGCTTTGCGCCTGTAGCGTATTCCATATTTTATCCTGCATAAAGGCGGGTGGTGCATCGGCAGTTTCCTGTACCAGCATGCCCATAGTTGCCTCTATGGCTATTACTTCCGCAGCCACTTCAGGATACCGCGCCATAGCAGCCTGCACCTCGGCACGTTCCCCTTCGGAGAGCGCCCCCAGCACATAGGCTTCTAAAATGCCCGATTCTATGTATTCCTTCGTGTTCACTGCGTTTAGTTACTAAAGTTTTGTCTTAACAATTGCATGGCATGCCGCATACGGGTCTTTACCGTACCCAGCGGAATGTCCAGGGTTTTCGATATTTCGTCCAGTGTATATCCTTTGTAGTAGGCTAAGTTAATGATCGTCTGGTATTCAGGCTTTAGGCCTTCCACTATTTTCCTTAGCCCTATGGTGTCTATCCGCTGCTCGGTCTTCTGCCCCTGCTCCATACTATATACGGCGTTTTCGTCTGTACGGATTTTTGCCTTCATCACTTCGCCCTTGCTGCGCAGCTTATCTATGGCGGCATTGCGGGCTATGTTGATCATCCAGGTGTAGATGCGGCCTTTTGCAGGGTCGAACTGCGAGATATTGTTCCAGATCTTTACAAACACATCCTGCAATACATCCTGGGCAGTTTGCTCGTCGGGGATTGCCTTATGTATGAGACCATACAACACCGCTGAGTAGTTCTTATACAAATAGTCGAAGCCTTCCTTGCTCTTGGTCTTGAGCAGGGAAACCAGTTCTTCTTCGCTATGTTGTAAAGCGGGTGCCAAATGTGGTGCTAAAGTATGGCTATATCGGGAAAATCTAAAATAATGCTTCTTACGTCCAGCTTATTCAAGGGTAAAGCCTATCGGAATGGTGTAATATACATTGACTTTACGACCATTTTGCCTACCAGGAACCCATCGTGGTAAGCTTTGAATTACACGCATTGCCTCCTCCTCAAGCCCGTAGCCTAAGCGCTCCTCACTCTTAATTTTCACACCTTGTATTCGGCCCTTAGTATCTATAAAAAAACCAACATTAACGACGCCTTGCACATTAGCTTTTCTGGCACTATCCGGATATTTGAGCTTTTTTGAGATGTACGTTGACACGTCGTAATATGCGAAAGGCAACCGCTCAACAAATCGGTAAATCATTCTGCCCTGGCTATCTAAAACGCCTGTAGCATGAGACGGAAGTTTCTGTGCAAATGCACTGCTACAACCTACAACCAGTAACAGTATAATTAATGTCAGCTTCATCACTTGCTTCAGTCAACCATCTTAAAGAAAGACAAATCAACTATCTGTTAAATGTCATCTTATAATCTACCCTCACCTTACCGGCACTAATGTCTTCGAGTTTTTTCTTGATAAGGCGCTTTTTCAGCATCGGCAGGTAGTCGATGAATAGTTTGCCCTCTATATGGTCGTACTCGTGCTGTATCACACGCGCGGTAATGCCATCAAACTCTTTCTCCTGCTCTACAAAGTTCTCGTCCATAAAGCGGATGCGCACATGCGACAGGCGGCTGATGTCTTCGCGCACCTTGGGTATGCTCAGGCAGCCTTCGTTATAGGCCCAGCTCTTGCCCGACTCTTCTACTATACGTGCATTGATGAATACCTGTTTCGTAGGTTTTTCATTCGGGTATTCACGCTTGTCTTCTTCGTCGAAACCTTCTACTATCTGCTCCGTATCTATCACGAAGAGGCGTATCGCCTTATTTATCTGCGGGGCGGCTACACCCACGCCATTGCTATGATACATGGTCTCCCACATATCTGCTATCAGTTTCTTCAGTTCCGGATACTCTGGCGTAATGTCCTCAGCTACTTTCCTCAATACCGGATGGCCATAGGCCACAATTGGCAAAATCATCTATTATTAAATTATAGCAAACAAAGGTAAGGATTAGGCGTGGCTTTCGAGGTATTCCTGCAGCATTATTACGGCGGCCACCGTATCTATCAGCTCTTTTTGCTCGCGCGCTTTTTTGCGCAGCCCCATTTGCGATATGGCTGCTGACGCCATTTTCGAGGTCAGCCGCTCGTCTATTTTCTCTACTGGTAGGTTTGGGAACACATGCTGAAACTTACCAATAAACTTATCTACCAGCGGTGTAGCATTGGTAGGACTATCATCAAAGTTGAGCGGATAGCCTATGATGATTTGCTCCACAGGTTCCTGCGCCATGTATTTTTTCAGGTATCCGATCAGCTCACTGGTATCCACAGTAGCCAAGCCGGTGGCAATGATCTTTAGCGGATCGGTAACGGCAATGCCGGTGCGTTTCTTTCCGTAGTCGAGTGCGAGTATGCGGGCCATGGCTTAGTTTCTCATTTTAAAGATGACAGTATGCATACGTTTCAGCATGTCTTTCTCTGATTCTTTAAGCTCCAGGAATTTCTTCATCAATGCAGCCATACGTGTGGGGTCTTGCTCTTTGCCTATCCGCTCCCACACCTCGGCCTGTATGCCTTTCAGTTTCTTTATCTCAAAATAGGCCACAGGGCTTTCTACTTCATTGATGTAGTTAAGATCGCCATGCATGGTTTCAATGCCATAGTTCTCTTTCCACTTAGGGCTCACATCCTCGCCAGCCTGCATGAAGTTGGACATCTGCTGCTGTATCTGCTGGTCGGGGTAGCTCACGAAATAACTCATATCCGGTACCGTTTGGTAAGCCTCGCGGAAGGCGAAGTAGATATCAAACAACTGCCGCGCCATAGGCGTTTCTATCAGGTCGGGGTCTATGCGCTGGTAGATGAAGTCTGCCGCATTTGCATACCCTTCCATCACCTTGGCGCCGTGCTCTATCAGTACCCGTATCAGCTGCCACTCCTGTGCCTCATCGCTCGATTTCTTTTGTATCTCGGGCTGCGGCTCGGTAATGGTGTCGTATTCGGGATAAGCCTCTTGCTCCGGCAGACGCTCTGTTGTGCGTTTTTGCCGGCTCTCCTGGTCTATCCGTTCGCGTATATATTTGTTGATGAGGTTTACCAGGCCTGCTTCGTCTACACTCAGCTTGCGGCTGGCCTCTCTTATATAGTGGTCTTGCAGCGCAAAGTCTTCGGCTTTGTTGATGCGCGAGATACTTTCCGCTACCTCATTTACCAGCTTCGATTTCTTTACAGGGTCATTCCCTACATCGCGCATACCTACTTCCATACGGAAGCCGATCACGTCCTGTTTGTTCTCCTTTACATATTCGTGAAACCTTGCAGCACCCGACTTTTGTATAAAGCTATCAGGGTCCTCCCCCTCTGGCAACAGTACCAGTTGCACGTTGAAGCTCTGCCCCAGCGCCATATCCAACCCGCGCAGGGCAGCCTTTACACCCGCTGCATCGCCATCGTATAGTATGGTCAGGTTGCGGGTAAGATGGCCTATGGCGCGTAGCTGATCCTCCGTAAGTGATGTACCGCTACTGGCTACCACATTCTCTACCCCACCCATGTGCAGGCTAATGACATCAGTGTAGCCTTCTACGAGGAAACACTCATCGAGCTTGCTGATTGCCTGGCGCGACTGGTACATACCGTAGAGAATGCGGCTCTTGTTGTAGAGCTCGTTCTCGGGAGTATTGATGTACTTAGGCGCTTTTTCGTTGCTTTTGAGGATACGCGCACCAAAGCCCAGCACACGGCCTGTCATGCTCTGTATCGGGAAGATCACCCTGCCGCGATACACATCGTAGTACTGACCATTACGGTTCTTTACCAGCCCGGCCTTCTCCAGCAGTTCAGCGCTGTAGCCTTTTTGCTTACCGGCTTTATATACAGCATGACCTTCCTCGGGGTTATACCCCAGCCGGAATTTGTCGATAATATCTTTCTTATAGCCCCGCTGTTTGAAGTACGATAGTCCTATTGCCTGCCCCTCATCGGTATTCAGCAAGGTATCCTGAAAGTATTGCGCGGCCCATTCATTGAGGATGCGCAGGCTTTCTTCGGCCAGCTGCTGTTGCTGCTGCTCGGGCGTTTTCTCGCTTTCCTCCAGTTCTATCTTGTAGTAGTCGGCCAGCCAGCGTATAGATTCCGGGTAGGTCAGCTTTTCGTGCTCTTGTATAAAGGTGACCACGTTGCCACCCTTACCGCAGCCAAAACATTTGTAGATACCCTTAGCGCCCGACACATAAAAAGAAGGGGTCTTCTCATTATGGAAGGGGCAATTGGCTATATGATTGGCGCCACGTTTCTTCAAACGTATGAACTGCCCCAATACCTCCAGGATATCGGCACGATTCATCACTTCTTGTATCGAGTTTTGCGCAATCATTTTTTCGGACTGCGAAATTACTCAGAAAAAGTGGGGTATGTTATATGGGAAATTTAATAACTAAGTGTCGTAGTAAACTTCACCCGTTCGCGCTTTTTGCCAAATACATGCCAATTGCCATCATATGATATGTTGGTTGGCACCAGCCGGTCGCCCAGTAGTTTGGTGCGCACTTGCATACGTACGTCGAAATCGTAAGCTAATGTCTTGTACGAAAGCGAATAATCGCGGGCGACGATGGAATAATCTGACTTCCGAAACCAGGTCGAAAGTTCATTATAAACTACATCGTCTGCATAATCGGCCTTGGGTATGGCCTTGAACACATAACACTCCACCCCATTATACTCTTCCGAGTTCAGTTTAAAATCGTATTTCTTTGCCTGGTCAGGCTCAAAGATGGCTGCTTTATCGCCCATAAAGGGTATGCCATCTATCTTGCTGCCGGGGTTGAAGATGAGTTGCTTGAGCTGGTATTTGCTTTTTTCCAATTGCCCCTTGCCACGCTCCTGCATGGTGTTCCCTACTATATCATTCTGGTTGCAGATGCGCCCTTTAGTAAAGAACAGGTACGCATACAGGTCGGCTGTATAATATTTGTATTCACCATTGCGCTTGTAAAAATCGCCAGTGGTCTTTTCATCCAGCACATCCATCGTGCGACAGCCATTGGCAGCATTGGTGCGCGTATTACTCACCAGCGACGCATCTACCCTTCCCTTGCTATCATATACCCTGATGTCGTTATGCGCGGTAAACGACTTGACGCGCAGCGTTTTGAATGATTTGAAAAAAGTTGTATCCGTCTGCACCCGCCTGATAAATGCGGCAACATCCCAGCCGCCCCGAGCTGCGGTTACCACTACATCATCCATCTGTATGGGATACGCAAATACACTGGTATCCTGGTACTGCGCCCGTGCAGTAAGGGAAAACAATACAGAAAAAAGGAGGAATATCTTACGCATGATGCCTGGCGGTTAGCAGCGCTTCGGCAATAATGAGGTCTTCCGGTGTGGTTACTTTTATATTGCTGCGCTCACCGTTTATCAAGTAAACTTTCGTACCAAAAGCTTCGGCCACGGTTGCCTCATCCGTAAAGGCAGGATCATAGTCCTGCGTAAAGGCGTTCAACAGTATATCCGACTGGAAAGTCTGCGGAGTTTGTATAATGCGCAGGTGGTCGCGGTTCACGGGCTTGCTTTCTTCGCCTTCGGTAAGGCGCATACTGTCGGCTACATTTATGGCGGGTATGGCGCTGCCCTTCTCTACTGCCTGCTCGTAGCAGGCGCGTATCAGTTCCGGCGATACCAGCGGACGTACACCATCATGCACAAATACAATTGCATCTTCATCCACTGCTTCCAGCCCGTTCTTTACGCTATCGAAGCGGTTCTCTCCCCCGGCCACTATGGTCAGGTCTATACGGTCGGGGAACGCCTGTAGTACCATCTGCGTCATACTGATCTGGTCTTGTGGCAGTACAAGTATGATCTGTATATCCGGGAAAGCCATCTTAAAGGCGTTGATCGTATGATACAACACCGGCTTTCCTGCCAGCGGCAAGAACTGTTTTGGTATAGCGCTACCCATGCGCAAACCCTTACCCCCGGCTACAATGACTGCAAACTTTTCCATAGTATATGGGTACAAAAAAACGATATTATCCGCACAAAAAAGCGGAAGCCGGAACATGTCCGGCTTCTCTGCAATATCTTAAATTACGTTCTACTTCACCTCATGCATCAACTTACGCACCAGCGGCGAAATGATCAATAACACCAGTCCTGCCACAAGTGCATAAATAGCCAGTTGCTTATAACCGTCCGTATATGCGATCAGCTTATCAGTAAGCGGCGCATTTTCGTCTGCGGTAGCCATACCGGCCCCTAGCAGTCCGGCCACATACTGGCCATAGGCGCTCGCCAGGAACCACATACCCATCATGAGGCCCTGCATGGGCTTAGGTGCCAGTTTGGTCATAATAGACAAGCCGATTGGCGACAGGCAAAGCTCACCGAATGTGATAACGAAGTATGCCAGTGTAAATATCTCCAGCGATGTAAGGCCATTGGCATCGGCAAAATTGCGGCTGTAAAAGAACACCCAGAATGCCAGCGCCAGGAACACAAAGCCCAATCCGAATTTCACGACCGTATTCGGCTCCAGTTTCTTTTTAGCCAATGCTACCCATATCAATCCCGCTATCGGGCTGAAGATGATAACAAATACTGAGTTGGCGGAGTTATTCACCACGTTGGGATCCAGGTTGATGCCGAAGAAGCTATGATGCAAATTATACAAGGCAAACAAGCTAAGCGAACCACCGCTCTGCTCAAAGAATGCCCAGAACAGGATAGAGAAGATGATAA
Organism: Sphingobacteriales bacterium; assembly: GCA_004144175.1. Lineage (GTDB taxonomy): Bacteria > Bacteroidota > Bacteroidia > Chitinophagales > Chitinophagaceae > Polluticoccus. Next base: position 125,365 of record SEFT01000012.1, on the reverse strand, counting down.
ACACCAGCGCAGCAAGCAGTTTATTACGCTCTACGCTGCTGTATTTTCTCATTTCCATGAACAGGTAGATAAGCGTTACCGGGCCAATGATGTACATGAACATATCGGTATACGCAGTATTGGTCACCAGCAGCCATACGATTGGTAGTACCAGCAGCGAACCTATATACACAGCTATCTCATAGGTTTTCCTTTTACCTTCCGGTACTTTTTCCAGCGGCGATAGCCCGATAGGTCCGAGGTTCTTTTTCGTAAGAATGAAAGTGATCATACTGATGATCATCACGATACCCGCCAGTGAAAAGGCAATACTCCAGGAGTAATATTTACCCACCATTACCATCAATATACCACCGAGGAATGCCCCGATATTGATACCCGAATAGAACAATCCAAACCCGGCATCCCTGCGCGCATCATCAGACCGGTACAGCGCACCCACCATCGTAGAGATATTGGGCTTAAAGAAACCAGTACCTACGATGGTAAGACAGGTGCCTATATAGAACAGGTTTTCAGGCGCAGCGGCAACGGTAAAGCTACCGGCGATCATCAGCAGCGCACCCCATACCAGCGACTTGCGGAAACCCAGCACCTTATCGGCAAACAGGCCACCGATAAACGTAAACGCATATACGAATGCCTGTATGGCACCATAGCGCAGGTTGGCGTCCTTCTCGCTCAGCAACAGCTTCTCCACCATAAAGATGGTGAGCATACCGCGCATACCATAGAAGCAGAAGCGCTCCCACATTTCGGAGAAGAACAGCGCCCACAGTTGCTTGGGATACTTCCCTTCAAAATTCTGGATCTTAGCTAATCCGTCATCGTTGCCGGCAAATATTTCATTGCCTTCATTATTGCCTACGGCTGTTTGTCGCTGGCTCATATGTTAGTTAAGTTTTTCCGGGTGAGTTTTTTTGATGTTACAATTTAAAAGAAAAGCAGGACATAAAGCCCTGCTTTTGAATATTATTGGTGTGTTATTACTTCACACCGTGCATCATTTTCGATATTGGTTTGCCCAAAGCCATCATTATAAGGCCGAGTACAATAACAAATCCGGCAATGGTGGTGAAGATGGCATTAGCACCTAGTTCAGCAACATAAGAAGCCAGGAAGCCACCTACGATGTTGGCGATAAATGTAGCCAGCATCCACACCCCCATCATCAGCGATGCATACTTAGGATGCGCCAGTTTTGTAACTACTGAGAGACCTACAGGCGACAGGCAAAGTTCACCAATCGTGTGCAGCAGGTAAGTGAGTATCAGCCATGACAGACCGGCTTTGATCGCCTCGTCCTGCACATCGCCGCCACGCTCGGCAATAGCGCCCAGCATGAAGAAGTAACCCACACCCAGCAGTATCATACCCATACCCATCTTCACAGGGGTAGATATTTTCATACCTGTTTTAGACACCCAGAACATACTAAACAACGGAGCCAGGGCTACGATGAACAATGGGTTTACTGACTGGAACCATGAAGTAGGAATCAGGAATCCGCCTACTTCCCTATCGATAAATTTATCGGTATAGAGGCTCAGCGAAGAACCTGCCTGCTCGAAACCTGCCCAGAAGAAGATAACAAATGCTGTCAGGATGAAGATAACCGTCATCTTCTGCTTGTCTTCCTTCGTTACCGGCCTTACTGCATTTTCATGTCCGCCACCGCTTCCAACGTTTGTTTTGGCAGCATGCAGGCCAATGGTGCCCAGGTATTTTTTAGCGAACATATTAAAGATGATCTGGCCCAGCAGCATGCCAAGACCCGCTACCAGGAAGCCGTATTTGTAACCATAGGTTACAATATTGCCCGCAGCATCTTTTACTGCAAACCAGTTGTCGGAAAACAAACCAACCGCCAGTGGCGCAAAGAACGCACCCAGGTTGATACCCATGTAGAAAATAGAGAATGCCGAATCGCGACGCGGGTCGCCATCGGCATACAGCCTACCTACAAGGGTAGATATGTTTGGCTTGAAGAAACCATTACCTATTATAAGAAGGAACAGACCGAGATACAGGCCCGTATGTGTATTGAGCGCAAAGAGCGTGAACTGCCCCAGCATCATGGTAAGACCGCCGATGGTGATCGCCTTGCGCTGGCCCAGGTAAGTATCGGCCAGCCAGCCACCGATAAGCGGCGTGAAATAAACGAACCCGGTAAAGAAACCGTAGATCAAACCTGCATCTTGTTCGCTGATGGCAAGACCACCTTCCAGCCATGTCTTTGTCAAATACAGGATAAGGATACCGCGCATTCCATAGTAACTGAAGCGCTCCCACATTTCGGTAAAGAACAAAAGGTACAGCCCTGTCGGGTGGCCCTTCTTTGAATTATCATCCGTTAAGCCAAAAGGACGGTCGCTGGCGACGCCTGCTAATTCGTCCGCATTCTTCGACAAATTGTTATTCGACATAATTTGATGTCAGATTGATTTTTTTGAATAGCGAAAGATAGTAAAAATCTGCTACCAGCAAAGGTGTTGAAACGAAAATACCGCCAGCGGCGGTATTTTCAGATATATAAGCATTAACTGAGATTTTTCTCCTTCATGATCCGGTTCAGCCATTTCAATATAGCAAAGGCCAGCCCCGTTGCCACCAGCAGCAGGAAGCAGTTGAACAGAAAGAACTGCGCTTTGTTCTCGTAATTGTACCACTGGCTGGCCAGTATGCCCGATAGTTTATTGCCTATGGATGTTGAAAGGAAGAATCCGCCCATCATCAGCGCCGTAAGCCTCGGCGGGCTCAGTTTCGATACCAGCGAAAGCCCCATCGGACTCAGAAACAGTTCACCTATGGTAATGACGCCATAACAACCCACCAGCCATAGCGGCGAAACCTTAATGGCCCCATTGCTACCCGCATATACAGCCCCCACCATCATGAGTGTGGATAATGCAGATATAAGCAGCCCCCATGCGATCTTGGCAGGTGTGGTTGGTTCTTTACCCCTGCGGCGCAACAGCGCAAAGAAGCCCACGACCACAGGCGTCAGGGCTATTACCCATCCCGGGTTAACTGACTGGAAAAGTTCCGTATTCATCAGATATACATCTCCACCATCGGCAGGAACGCTTTCAGCAGGTATATTTTTAAAGTAAACATCCCGGCCCATTTCCTTTTGCACCGCACCATCCACCTTCACCGGGCGGAACTGATCGTCATATACCGAAACAGAGTCCGTTTTACTACTTACCGTTTCTGCCAGGTATAGGTCGCGTGCCGGACCTTCTATAGCAGCGGGCATCTGGCGGTCAGTATAGTATTTAGCCCAGCGGGTCAGCGCCGTACCGTTTTGCTTAAACACGGCCCAGAACATCATGCTCACTGCAAATATGGCGAGTAGCGCAGCTATCGGGCGTTTGTCATCGCTATTGGCGCGCAGCAGCAGCGATACATAGAAGAATATAACAGGTATGGTAGCAAAAATGAATGCATCGGTACTATCGGTGCCGAAAATAGTACCAGGTATCATCCAGCCCAGTACGCCTGCTATTATTGCCGGAAGAAACACAACGCTGAATACTTTGGTAATGCTCATGTCTTCCTTTGTCACGGGCTTCAGCACATTGGCATGCCGTATATGTTTGAGGCCGATTGTAAATACGATAAGCCCTACGAACATGCCGACACCTGCTGTAAAAAATGCCGCCTGCCAGCTAAACTTATTGCGCATAAAGGCTGCAATGATATTACAGGTAAAGGCACCAATATTGATACCCATATAGAATAAGCTATAGCCCGAGTCCTTTTTGTCTTTGTACTCCGGAGTCGAATACAGATTTCCCAAAAGAGTTGAGATACTAGGCTTGAAAAAGCCATTACCAATTACAATCAAAGCAACAGCTGTGTAAAAGCTCAACATCCCCGGCAAGGCAAGTGCCATATACCCCAGCCCCATCAGCGTACCACCTATATATACAGCCCGTATATACCCCAGTTTCCTATCGGCCAGGAAACCGCCGAGGAACGGTGTGAGATAGGTGAATGCAATAAAAGTTCCGAATATATCATCGGCGTTTTTATCGTTGATGGCAAGGCCGCCTTTGTCCACATCTATCATATATAGTACAAAAATGCCCAGCATCAGGTAGTAGCCAAAACGCTCCCACATCTCGGTAAAGAACAGGAACGGCAGGCCCTTAGGGTGTTTTTTTGCGGTGGTCACCTTTTGCTCATCCATATGCGTGTATAAAATTTATTAAAGAAAAAACGGTGCTTTGAATATTTTTGAGGCTTCAAAATAACCAAAATATCGGCAACGCGTTCGGCGTCAGCCACATTTTGAAAAACTGCTACATGTCGTCATACAATATATTATTACTGGGTTCGGGTGGCCGCGAGTGCGCCATATCATGGAAACTTCGTCAGAGCAAATTGTGCAAAGAGCTGTTCATTGCCCCCGGCAATGCAGGCACTGCACAATACGGCACCAACCTACCCTTCTCCGTTACCGACTTTGAAGAGATCAAAAGGGTATGCCTCGAAGACCGCATCGACATCCTCTTCCCCGGTGGTGAAGATTCGCTGGTGGCGGGTATATACGATTTTGTAAAGAACGATCCGGAGCTGAAACACATCATCGTTGCAGGCCCGTCTCAGGAAGGGGCACAACTGGAAGGCAGCAAGGCTTTTTCCAAAAAATTTATGGAGCGCCATAATATACCTACTGCTGCATACAGGGAGTTTACGGACGAGAACTTTGAAGAAGGTATTGCCTACCTAAAACAACATGACCTACCCATCGTACTAAAAGCCGACGGACTGGCAGCAGGCAAAGGTGTTATCATAGCACAAAGCACTGACGAAGCAGTAGAGGCTTTTACGACGATGATAAAGGAAGCCCAATTTGGCGATGCCAGTAAGAAGGTGGTAGTAGAACAGTTCCTCGATGGTATAGAGCTTTCCGTATTTGCGCTATCAGACGGCACTAACTATGTACGTCTGCCAGAGGCTAAAGACTACAAGCGCATCGGCGAAGGCGATACTGGCCTTAATACAGGCGGCATGGGCGCCATATCACCCGTACCATTTGCGGATGATGCTTTTATGCAAAAGATAACAGAGCGCATCATAGAACCCACCGTAAGAGGCTTGAAACAAGAAAACATCATCTACCAGGGTTTTATCTTTTTTGGCCTCATTAACGTAAAAGGTGAACCCTATGTAATAGAATATAACTGCCGTATGGGCGACCCGGAAACGGAGGTAGTAATGCCCCGGCTGGAGAATGACCTGGTAGAGCTGATCGTAAAAATGCACGAAGGCAAGCTAAACGAAGTAACCGTACAGCACGATAAACGCGCAGCCTGCACCGTAATGCTGGTATCGGAAGGCTACCCCGGCAACTACCCCAAGGGCAGGGTGATGACCGGCTTCGATAAAGTAAACAGCAGCATCGCCTTCCATGCAGGCACCTCACTAAAGGATGGCAACACCGTAACCAGTGGTGGACGTGTCATCGCCATCACATCATACGGAGATACCATTCAGGATGCATTAAAGACCTCTTATGAGAATGCGGCGCACATAGAATATGAAGGCAGGTATTATAGAAAGGATATTGGTTATGAGTTTAAGTAACGAACGATTCTTATCTACCTTTCACTATAAGAAATAGATACACGCCTATTATTACAAATTGTAGTAATAGGCGTTTCCTTAAATCCTTAGTTCCAAAATTTATTAGAAAATTAAACAGCAGTGGCAGCAATGTCCCGAGAGGTATAAAATAAAAAGCCATAAGCCCAGCCGTCCCTTGATCTCTTGAAAATACTAATCCATGTATAACAACTCCAAGCGAAACAATCGCCAGCAGCGTTAAGGGATTTATATATCCTAACAGTCTCTTTATCTTTTCCTGTTTGAGCATTGCATTTATATCTCCAGCGTCTTAAAAGCTTTCCCTAACTGTATCGTAATATCCCCTGCCAGCATAGCTTCTTTTGAATGCTCGAATGAAGCAAAGTCGCCTGCCAGGCCGTGGAGGTATACGCCTAATATAGATGCGGCAAACGAAGTATAGCCCTGCGCCAACAGTCCGGTAATAATGCCCGCCAGCACGTCGCCGCTACCACCGGTGGCCAGGCCTGCGTTTCCTGTCAGGTTATAGTAGCAATCCCCCTCGGGTGTCAGCACCGCTGTATGCCGGTCCTTCAGTACGATATAGAAGTTATAGCGCATTGCCTGGCTGCGGGCCAGTTCCAACCGGCGTTGGGTATTGGCCGTCTTGCCAAACATGCGCTCAAATTCCTTAGGATGTGGCGTAAGGATACAGTGCGGCGGCAGTTTATGAAGCAGGTCGGGCTGTTTAGCCAGCAGGTTCAGCGCATCTGCATCCAGCAATACAGGCTGTTTCAGCGCTTCGATGAAGGTAGCAAAAGCCTTTGCCGTTTTGTCGTTGGTACCCATGCCCGGCCCTATCCCTATGGCATTCGCCTCTCCGCAGCCTGCAATGTCTGTTATAAAACGCTCACCACTGGTAATACACATGGCCTCGGGTACCGATATCTGCATAATATGGTAGCCCACCTCGGGCACTATGGCCCTTACCTTGCCTGCCCCGGCACGCGCAGCCGCCTTTACCGCCAGCACGGCAGCGCCTATCATTCCATAGCTGCCGCCTACTATCAGGGCCGTACCAAATGTACCCTTATGTGTAAACGGCATACGGGGCAGGTAATGTTTCCGCGCCAGTTTTTCGTCGATGGTATACAGGTGCGTACTTGTAGCCTCTACATAAGTAGTGCTCAACCCGATATCCAATATTTCCACCTGCCCTGTATACGCACCGGTCTCGGGATGCAAAAAGGTTTGTTTACAGAACTGAAAACTTAGGGTATGGTCGGCGCGCAGTAGCTCGGCGCCTGCGCGGGGCACCGTATCGGCAGGCATACCGCTGGGTATGTCTATGGCTATTTTTTTATTAGGTGTTTGATTTATATACCTGATAAACCTTGCCAGCCAGCCTTCCGCCTCGCGGTTGGCCCCCGTGCCTAGTATGGCATCTATGATGATAATGTTTTCGGGTATATCGGTTATCAGTGCTTCAGGTTGCAGTGTCTCCACCAGGTCTTCCCCCGCTTTTTGCAGCCTTTGCAGGTTAAATTTGCAATCCAGGCTCATGCCGTTACCCAGTTGCAACAGAAATGCCTTTACCGCATACCCCTGTGCATGCAGCATACGGGTAATGGCCAGCCCATCGCCGCCATTATTGCCTGTACCGCACAATACGATGAATACCGCATCCTTGGGCATATGCATCATGATCCATTCCGCACACTTTCCTGCCGCCCGCTCCATCAGGTCGAGCGATGATATACCCGCTTCGCTTATTGTATAGGCATCACAGGCTTTTATCTGCTCTGCCGAAAATATTTTCATGCTGCCAATTTAGTATAAGTGTCATCAAGATTTCACATTAAAATATATCAGCAACCGTAGTTTACTCGCTTTTGGTCACTATAGTGTAATTCCTATCTTTGCTGCTTTCGCACGAAAACATTAAGCTGTACTTTACCGTGCGAAATTTTTTAAGCCTTCCAAAAACGACTGAAACTATATGCTGAAACGCACGTGCTTATCTGTACTGCTGTTATGCCTTGCCTTCGTATCTTTTGCTCAAAAGACCGGTACCATCAAAGGTTTCGTGTACGAGCGCGCTACGGGCGAACCTATGATCTTTGTCAATGTATTACTGGAAGGCACCACGGTTGGTGTGCAGACCGATGTGAACGGTTACTTCTCTATACAGGCGCCTGAGGGAACGCATACACTGTTCACCACCATCATCGGTTACGATACTGCAAAAACAACCGTTACTATAAAGGCGGGCGACATCGTTACTAAAAAACTGTTCGTAGGCACGCGTCAAAACGAGCTGAAAGGCGTAGAGATCTCAGCACGCAAAACAGAAAAAGTAACTCAGATCAACGCAGGTGTTACTACCATTACACCGCGAGAAATGAAACTATTGCCAAGCGCCGGTGGTGAGCCCGATGTGGCCCAGTTCCTGCAGGTAGTACCGGGTGTGGTATTTACCGGTGACCAAGGTGGCCAGCTATATATACGTGGTGGTTCTCCTACGCAAACAGGTATCTTGCTCGATGGTGTTACCATTTATAATCCATTCCACTCTATCGGTCTGTATTCCGTATTCGAGACCGATGCGATACGCAATGTGGACGTTTACTCCGCAGGTTTTAATGCCCAGTACGGCAACCGTACTTCAGCCATCGTAGACATCCGTACGAAGGACGGTAATAAGAACCGCCTGGCAGGTAAAATTTCTGTATCGCCTATCATGGCGCGTGCCATGCTCGAAGGCCCGCTGAAAAAGCCAAAAACAGAAGGCGGATCTGGTATTACTTTCATGCTTTCAGCAAAGCATAGCTATCTCGACCAAACGTCTAAATCTATATATGGCGGTGCGTTCGGCCAGCCTTTCGAAAGCGGGCTGCCTTATGGCTTTACCGACCTGTACGGTAAGATCACATTTAGCGGCGAAAACGGTAGCAAGCTAAACCTGTTTGGTTTCAATTTCGACGATAAAGCAAAAATATTCAAACCAAACACTGACTCATCGCGCGGCGACTTTAGCTGGAAGGCGCGTGGTGGTGGCGCTACATTCGTTGTTACCCCGGGTAGCAGTTCTGCTCTTATCAGCGGTCGTTTCGCAATCTCTCGTTATGATATTAGTCTATTCGACCCCAACTACCTGCCCTCAGCCGGGTCTACGGGTGGTGGCCGTACCCGCAGTAGCAGCATCGACGGTTTCGAGAGTGGAATTGAGTTCACCTATTTCCTGCCGAAGTATAGCCAGTTGAAGTATGGTATCGAGGTAAGCGACCAGCACACTGCTCTCACTTACTTTACTGAAGTAGGTACACCTACTGAACTCAATCGTAGAAATACTTTGGGAGCGCTTTACCTGATGTACCGTAAGAACTTTGGTGAAAAGCTGGTCTTCGAACCCAGTTTCCGCTTACAGTACTATGCTGCTTCTTCTGATATCTCACCCGAGCCGCGTCTTGGTCTTAAGTACAACATCAGCAACAACGTTCGTCTGAAATTTGCTACGGGTATGTATGCGCAAAACATCATCAGCACCAAGAGCGACCGCGATATCGTAAACTTCTTTACCGGCTTCATCCTGAGCCCCGATGAGCGCATCTACGATACAAAGGGAAAAATGGCTACGAGCAACCTGCAACGTGCGTATCATGCGCTTGGTGGTATAGAGGTGGACATACAGGATGTAGAACTGAACCTGGAACCGTGGTACAAGAACTTTAACCAAAACGTAGAACTGAGCCGTATCAAATACCTGGCCAGTGACCCTAACTTCACATCAGGTTTCGGTAAGGCTTATGGTGTCGATTTCTCAGCCAAATACAATAAGAACAGGTGGTACCTGTGGGGTGTAGTATCTTACCAAAAAATAGAATACACAACTACCGTACTGGAGAAAAACATCGTTACGCTTAATGACAATGGCTCACTGGGAGGTAAAACACTGTCACAGGCTTTCCCGCCGCCATTCGACCGCCGTATGAACTCGAACATGCTGGTTGCTTATACCGCAGGTAAGAATAAGGACTGGGAACTTTCGGCCCGTTTCAATTACGGCTCACCATTCCCATTCACACAGACGCAGGGCTTCTACGAGCAGCTCAACCCTACACAGGGTGCTACAACTAATACGGTTGCTACACAGAACGGATCTATTGGCTTGCTGTACTCTACTACCATCAACGGTGGCCGCCTGTCGCACTACCACAGGATGGACCTGTCTGCACGCAAGAAGTTCTCTTTATCAGAAACATCTAACATCGAAGCTACGTTTAGTGTAAGCAACATATACAACAGAGATAATATTTTCTACGTAGACCGCACGGAGAATACACGCGTATATCAATTACCTATCTTCCCGAGCATCAACGTTACATGGAATTTTTAATGCGATTTTTTGAATGACAGAAAAAAGAAAGAGGATCATAAAACGGAGCCTTGCATGTTTGTCAGTAGCGATACTGATGGGCAGCAAGGCTCCGGCGCAATGGCACATGCCCGACCAGCCCGAATACAAGTGGCTGCGAACAGCAACGGAACAATACAATAATGGTCATTACGCAGTAGCCGTGCAATCAGCACAGCAGTACCTGCATGGCTACCACGACAATGTGGCCCGCCCGCCGCAGGCAGCGTTAGAACATGCGCGGTATTATATAACATTGGCAAACCTGAAGCTGGCCACACCCGGCATTGCCGATTCTGCTAAAAACTTCATTGCCTCTACAGCCAACCCGGTATACAAGCAGCGTACGGCACATGCCCTGGCGCAATACTATTTCCGCAAGAATGAGTTGCAGGCTGCCATCCCGTACTACGAGCTGGCCGGTATAGCGAACCTCAGTAACGAAGAGATCATAGATGCCAAGTTCGAGCTGGCCTATGCCTACTTCAACAATAAGCAGTTCGATAAGGCGCAAACCATGTTTGCCGCCATTAAAGAACTGGCAGGTATGTACAATGAAGCGGGTAACTACTACTACGGCCTGCTGGCCTACAACCAGGGGCAGTACCAGGACGCTATGCGCAGCTTCGAGAAGATACAGGAGCAGCGCGAGTACCGCAACATAGTACCTTACTACATAGCAGAGATACACTACTTCACGGGCAATAAAAAACAGGCGCTCGCCGACGCACAGCGCCTGATAAAAAGGCAGGAGAAGATGTTCTACGATAAAGAGCTGCATCTGCTGGCAGCGCAGGTACTTTTTGAAGATCGCCGATATGGCGAGGCGCTGCCTTACTTTGAACACTACTACAACAATGCCGACCAGATACGCAAGGAAGATCTCTATGAAATGGGATACTCCTACTACCGCGTAAACGAGTGGCAAAATGCGATAGAAAAATTTAAGCTACTGAACAGCACGCAGGATACACTGGGCCAGACAGCCATGTACCTGCTGGGCGACTGCTACCTGAAAACCGGCGACAAGAAAAGCGCGCGTAACGCATTCCGCTTTTGCGCTGATATGCCATTCAACCAGTCGCAGCGCGAAGCATCGCTGATGCTGGCTGCAAGGCTGAACTACGAGCTCGGGTTCAACGACGAGGCCATGGCGCAGATACGCACATTGCAAAAAGACTACCCTGCATCTGTTTATCGTGATGAGTCCAATACTTTATTATCTGATATCCTTATCAAGTCGAACAACTACCCGGAGGCATACAACCTGCTGCAAGAGGTAGCCAACCGCGATAAGCTGTATTGGGATGTGTTCCAAAAGGTGACCTATGGATATGGCTTGCAGCACATGGAGAACGGCAAGCTATCGATGGCCGATAGTATGCTGAGCCTAAGCCTACAGAAGCCGCAAGACGCTACCTACGAAGCGGCAGCACACTTCTGGAAGGGAGAGATAGCTTACCAGTCGCTGCGCTATGCGGATGCGCTATATCATGCACAGCAGTTCCTCGACAAGGGAGCTGACAACAAAAGGAAACTTACCTGGCTTAGCCCCGCTGCCACTACGCATGATGCCTACATGATGATGGGCTATGCATCGCTGGAGCAAAAGGAGTATCCATCGGCACAAACATACTTTATACGCGCACAGCAGGCGCCTGATGCCGGTCAACAGTCGGCACTTACAGCCACCTTGCGCGAGGCCGATGCCGTGTTCATGCTGAAGGGCTTCAATACTGCACTGGCGCTTTACGACAAAGTAATCGTAGCCGATGGTGCAGATGCAGACTATGCACGCTTCCAGAAGGCCACTATACTCGGTATGCTGGGCCGCAATGCCGAGAAGAGTACATTACTGCAAACACTTTCTGACAGGGGCGGTTCGGCCTATGCCGACGATGCACGTTATGAAATGGCAGTGATGCAGATAGAGACGAACCAATATCAGAAAGCCATTACTACCCTTGAGCCAATACTGAACGGCAACGGCAAAAACTCCGTAGCGCCGAAGGCATGGTTACGTACAGCTTTCGCCTACGACCAGCTCAATAAAGAAGAAGATGCGATCGATGCCTACCGCCAGGTAGTTATTCGTTATCCATCGTCCGAAGAGCGCCAGGCAGCATTGGATGCACTCAAGAGCATTTATATAGAGCGCAACGAACCGGGTGCATACGCCAAGCTGGTAAAGGACAACAACCTACTGGCTGCGGGCGACCCAACTATCGACTCGGCTTACTACGCCGCAGGCGAGGCACAGTTTGCAGCAGGTAAGTACGCGCAGGCAAAATCAGCCTTCCAGGAGTACATGGTGCAATACCCTACCGGTCTGTTTACCACTAAGGCAAACTACTATAAAGCAGAAAGCCACTACCAATTGAAGGAGTATAGCGATGCGCTCAATCACTTCAAGGCGGTACTGAACAGGCCATGGAGCGACTATACCGAGAACAGCGCACGCAGGGCATCGTACATAGCTTATGCACTGAAAGACTATAAAGGTGCAGCAGAATATTATCAAACGCTGCGCAGCACCGCTATGGACCAGGAATCGCTGCAACAGGCTTACTATGGCCTGATGCAGAGCAACTACAACCTGAACCAGAAAGAGCTGGCCGGCAGGTATGCCGATACGCTGATGACCATACCCGGCGTGAACGAGAGCATGAAGCAGGAAGCGCAGCTATACAAGGCCAGGGGCTTGCAGGAAGCTAATAAGCCCGATGAAGCACTGGCAGTGTACAAACAACTGGTTGGCTCGCGCAAGTCGGCACTGGCTGCTGAGGCACGCTACCAGGTAGCCGCTATATACCTGGCACAAGGCAAGCTGAAAGAAGCCGAAGACGCCGCCAGCAACAGCATCCGCCTTTCGGGCGATAACGACTATTGGGTGGTGAAGTCTTACATCCTGCTGTCAGACATATTGGTAAAGCAGAACGACTATTTCAATGCCGTAGCAACATTGCAGAGCATCGTACAGAATGCCAAGATACCGGCACTGAAGGAAGAAGCAACTAAGAAGCTGGAAGAGGCAAAAGCCCTGGAGAAAAAACAAAGCAAATTATCAGATTAAGAAAGGAGCAACATGCGTTTTAAAAGCATATTGATATTGGTACTATTGGCAGCACTCTCGCAGGATGCTTCGGCACAGCGCAGAAAGGCTGCAAAGAAGCCAAAGGCAAAGACGGAGACAAAGAAAAACACCCGTAAGTCGGCCAAAGAAAAGAAAGCAGAGCAACAAGCACAAAAAAATAAAAATGCGGAGCCAAAAGCTGCTGCAAAAACCATAACACCCGATACGGTAAAAGGCGCTACAATAGAAGTGCTGCAATCGTACAAGCCCGAGCTGCGCAAAGTGTACAAGCCGGTCATCAGCCCATCGATGCCGCCTGCCGATACATCGCGCCCTGAGTTTACCTACCAGGTGCCACAGCAGACGCTGTTGTACAGCTACAACTCCTTCCCGCTACGCCCGCTGGCGCTGGGTAAAGACTCTGTAGTACTGCCCTACTCCGATTACCTGAAAGTAGGCGGCGGCAATCTGTCGACACTCCTGATAGATGCGGGCATCGGAAGATTCCGCGGTGAGGATTATGAAACAGCTATTAACCTGCAACACAACTCGCGTCGTGGGCATATCTATGAGCAGCGGGCTTCGCGCACGGGTCTTACTGCCAATGGTACACTGCACAGAGACGGCATGGCGCATAGCGGTTTTGTAGACGTAAGCAGCAGCCGTTATCATTATTATGGCTACGACCATGGTCTTTTGCATTTCCCTAGCGAAAATATCAGGCAAAGTTTTACCGATATCAACCTTGGCGTAAGTACAAAGAATGAAGGTGAAGGTTTTATGGGCATTAACTATAATCCATCACTGGCTTTCTCATTATACAAAGACCGCTATGATGCTACGGAAACAGCCATCGACCTGAAGATGCCCGTGTCTTATGATCTCGATACGGCTACCACGCTGCAAATGAGCCTCAACATCCTGTTTGCAAAATACGCGCAGCCCACAGCCAACATCAGCCAGAACAACAATATACTCCAGCTCACGCCGGGCGTTAAGTTTCGCAATCGTGGTATTGTAGGTTATGCAGGCCTTTACCCTACGTTTGGCAGGGGCATGGCCTACCTGCTACCCGACATTTGGGCTAACTTCAATATCGAGAATACACAGATAAACTTCACAGCCGGTTACCGTTCGGACCTCAGGCAGAATACCTACGAACAACTGAGCACCCGCAATCCATTCATGCGCAATGACTATGAAATACGCCAGACACGTACCAACGAAATGTACGTTTCAGGCCGTACCAATGTCGGTAGCCATATAGCGCTGGATGCCAGGCTGGCCTGGAAACAATACCGCAATCTGCCTTTATTCATCAACGATACGTTTGGTGATGCCAAACAGTTTGTAGTAGCCTACGACCCGAGGGTAAATGCGATAGTGCTGGAAGGAACTGCGCGTTATCAAATTGCCAACACTTTCTCTGTAGGCCTCAGTCCCGCCTTCGTCAACTTCGTAGGCAAAACGTACCGCCGCGTATGGCATGAGCCTGCTATCAGGATGACCGGTGATGTAATGGTAAAACCGCTGAAAAAGCTGACGGTAACGGGTTACCTGCTGTTCATGGATCAGCTATATGCACTGAAACGTGGTGATGTAACAGAGAAACTAAACCCCATACTGGACCTTGGCGGATCTGCAGAGTATGAGATCACCGACCGCATAGGTGCATTTGCGCAGGTAAACAACCTGCTCAACAACAGGTACCAGCGCTGGTATATGTACGAAACCTTTGGCTTCAATATCTTTGGCGGCGTACGTGTCAAATTTTAAAACAAAGACGTTTATTGATATTTCAACCTATTGTTTAACTTACAGACCGAATTCACCGATCATTAACGATGGACGTTGCGAAATATATAGGGCTTTTCCTGCTGAAGAACAATTTCTGTTACATACACGGACTGGGCAACCTGGAGCTGCGTAAGAAGAGTGCTTCTTATGACGGACAGGCTTTACAGGCGCCTACATACGAAGTAGTAGTTTCTTCTGCCGGTTCTATCGACGATAACCTGGCTAACTTCATTGCCACTGCCGAGCAGATCAGCATCTCGAAAGCATCTAACGCACTGCGCGATTTCAGCACGCAGTCGAGAGCTGCCCTTGCTGAGGGTAAAGATGTGATCATACCTGCAGTTGGCAAGTTTGTAGAGCACAATGGTAAGATCGCATTCGTTACCGATCCGCACATGCAGTACACGCCGCCAAGCGTACCGGTAATTAAGAGTGCTACGCGCAGCACGGTTACACCTAAGGAGACTTCTACTGTGAGTAGTACAACATACAATTATCAGCCCGATGATGAGGCCAAGAGTGGCAGCATCAATTGGGGTAAGATCATTATTGTTATCGTACTTGCGATACTGGTGATAGCTGCTATCATCTTCGGTATGAACTATATGCAGCCAAAGCCCGCTGAACCTGCCGAACCGGAACCAATAGATACCGTACAACAGGTGCAGCAAGTGCCTGTGACAGCCGATACTACTATGCAGCTAGCGGACACATTGGCTACCGCACCTGATGCCACAGCTACCGGCACTATACAACAAAACGGTAGTATGTTGCAATTCAGCGTGGTACTGAAAACCTATACCGACAGCGCTAAAGCGGCCAAGCGTACCACACAGCTCAATAGCTATGGCAATAAAGTATCGATGGTGCCGGCAGGCAATGGCAGCTACCATGTAGTGATGCCGGTATCGGCTATGGCAGCAGATACTACACGGGTATTAGATTCATTGAAGCGTACATTTAACCCTTCGGAGGGTGTACGCGTATTGAGATAAACAAGAAATTCCTTTCACAACTTCTCGAAGGCCGCTCTCACAAAGGGTGGCTTTCTTGTTCTATATAATCGCCTGTGGCAAGTTATCTTTGCAGCACCGATGAAAAATCTCATTTCCGAACGGCTTGCTATACATACCATCATTACCATCTTGTCGCTGGTCATCATCTTTCATATACTTGTGCTGACAGGCGTTATTCCATACAACATAGTATGGGGCGGCAGGCTGCAAACTAAAGAGCAGATGGTCAAGTTCGAGACTATGTCCATCCTCATCAATATCTTTATGATAGCAATAGTAGCCGTACATGCAGGCTATCTGCAATTGCCGGTCAATAGAACAGTAATACGCATAATACTCTGGCTACTAGCAGGGTTATTTGCAATGAACACCATCGGTAATCTGCTTTCCACAAATAGTTTTGAGATGCTGGTTTTTACGCCGGTTACACTTGTGCTGTCACTACTGTTTATAAGGCTGGTAATTGTAAAAAGATAAAGAGCACTCAACATAAACCGAAAAAGGACTGCAATAGCTGCAGTCCTTTTTTTCGATCATGAATTCAATCATCACACGTTCTTCCAATCTCACATAAACCTTTCTATCACAATCACCAATCTCACTTTCTCTTTCACTTCATCACTATCACAATCGCTCGCATACTGTGTATAAAAACTACCGTGCCAACCTTGAAAACCGCTGCCGTTGCGGAAGCGGGCGCTGCTGTTCTTTTTCCTGATTCAATTATGTTATCTTGGATTATGCTACCACGTAAATACGCTATACTACATCGACTATGCATACTAACAGCCGTTCTTTGTTTTTTAGCACAGTTGGCTACGGCTCAAAATGACGCCGGCTTTGGCATGAACCAAATAAAGCTAATGCCCATCAGGATGATAGACCCCGTGAACCCCGGTGTGGATGTTGGCTACGAACGTGCATATGGTAAGTGGTCGAGCTATGTTGGCGTAGCGTTCATGCATGAGTTCCTGGACATGGCTACCTTCACTAACTATCAGGGTCACCGCTGGAGCTTTGAGCAGAAGTACTTTTTTCAATCAAGCAGGTCTAAGATATTTGGTGCACCTCAGTATGAGCGGCTGTTTACAGGCATAGAGCTATCGCACCTGAATGTACAGAGTACAGAAAGCAGCAGGTACGAAAACTCAGCACGATATATTTATTGGGACGATTTTGACGTGTTCAAAAAATCCTACTCCTGCAATTTCAAGATTGGTGTTCAAGTACATATCAGCTTTTTCGTCTTAGAATGTTATACCGGCGTCGGCTTCAAACACAGAAACATTCAAACCTCTGGTAAGATAGACCCAACGGCCTATCAGATAGATCGCGAATTTCGCTACTACAGTGTCAACGACGGCATTACTAACACTATAAATTTACCGGCAGGTTTTAGAGTAGGATTTATATTTTAGATATCTCATTCAACGGTTTCACAGGGCAAAAAGTTAAGAGACTATCCCCCCTCCAACTCCAGCAACTTCTCTAACACTATAAACGTAGCCGGGCAAACAGTAGCATTCTTCAGTGTTAGCGGTACGCGCTTTATTACTACATCTTCATCGGTATATGGATAGCGGCGGCAATCGCTGGGGCGGTCTTCGTATATATCACATGTATTATCGGCAGCTAAAAAGGGACAGGGGGACTGCTGTAGCACATAATCATTATCGCTATCCAGCTTCAGGTATCGCGCAACCAGGTCGCCTTCCTTCATGCCCAGGCGTTTGGCTATGCGTTTGATATCAGGGTTCTTAAAACGGGGCGAATAGTTCTTACAGCAGTTGGCACAGCTCAGGCAATCTACCTGTTCAAACGCTTCTTCATGCAGATCGGGCAGGGCTTTCAGAATCTTATTCTTATTGCCCTTCTCCAGCATCCGCTTATAAGCCTTCTGCTGTTCTTTAGAACGTTTTTCCCAATTGCTTAGATCCATGTTATAGTAGAGAAGTCAAAGGTTAAAAGTCAAAACCAAAAAGTGATGGCACGCTACCATGCAAAAGCCAAAACTTGGGCTTGATTTAAAAGAGAAAGTCAAAACTCAAAAGCTTTAAAACTATCACTAACACTCCCATCCACACATCACCAGTTTTAGCTTCTCCGTTTTGACTTTCGACTTAACTACTTTTAGCTTTTCAGTTTTGACTTTTGACTTAAATCAGAGATGCATTTTCTCCATGATCCTTTCCAGGTCCTCATCGCTGTAAAACTCCATTACGATAGTACCCTTACCATTCTTCTTTCTATCCAGCTTCACTTTGGTGCTAAAATGCGAAGCCATATTATCTTCAATACGTTTGTACGCCGGAGGCAGTTTTGCAGCCGCCGATGCTGTAGCAGGTGCAGATGACTTTTCGCCATCCGTCATGTTCTTTACCAATTGCTCTATCTGCCTTACCGACAAGCCTTTCTCTATAGCTTCGCGGTAAGCATACAGTTGCTGATCTACCTGCTCCAGACCTATGATGGCGCGCGCGTGGCCCATGCTCAGCTGACCATCGCGTACGGCTTTCTGTACATCAGGCGGCAGCTTTAGCAGGCGCAGGTAGTTGGTTACCGTGCTGCGCTCTTTCTTCATGCGCTCGGCCACTTGTTCCTGTGTCATGTCGCATTCGTCCATCAGGCGCTTGTAGCTCAGGGCTACTTCTATCGCATTCAGGTTCTCGCGCTGCAGGTTTTCCAGCAGTGCCATTTCCAGCATCTGCTGGTCGTCGGCAGTGCGTATATAGGCAGGTATATCTTTCAGCCCGGCCATTTTAGAAGCGCGCCAGCGGCGTTCTCCCGATATCAGCTGGTATTGTGTAGCACCCACCTTTACCACCGTTACCGGCTGTATGATGTCGTGCAGTTTTATACTTTCAGACAGCTCCTGCAATGCCTGCTCGTCAAAGTCGTAGCGGGGTTGCTTAGGGTTCACCACTATCTGGTCGACCGGTATGCGCATGATACTGCCTGCATTATTGCCCGATACGCTGGGCACACTCTTCTCGGTAGTGCTTACCTCTTCATCTATTGTATTGAGCAGGGCACGAATTCCCTTTCCCAGAGCCTGTTTCTTATTATTGTTCTGAGACATGATCGTCAGTTTCCAGTATTTTATCCTCGTTCTTTATTTTGGTCAGGTTGTTCTTCTGCAGTATTTCCTTGGCCAGGTTCAGGTAATTGATTGCACCTGTGCTGTCCGCATCGTACATCAGCGCGGGACGGCCAAAGCTTGGTGCCTCACCCAGCTTGGTGTTGCGGTGGATGATGGTGTTGAACACCAGCTCGCCAAAGTGGTTCTTGATCTCCTCTACCACCTGGTTCGACAGGCGGAGGCGGCCATCGTACATGGTCATCAGGATACCTTCTATCTGCAGGTCAGCATTGATCCTCGTCTGCACGATCTTGATCGTGTTCAGGAGCTTACCAAGGCCTTCCAGGGCAAAGTATTCGCACTGTACCGGTATCGCTACACTGTCCGCAGCAGTTAATGCATTTACAGTGATGAGACCCAGAGAAGGCGAACAGTCGATGATGATAAAATCGTACTCATTCTTTTGCTGCTCCAGCGCCTTGCGCAGTACATACTCCCTGTTTGGGTGGTGTATCAGCTCTATCTCAGCACCTACCAGGTCCAGGTGCGATGGCACCAGGTACAGGTTCGGCGTTTCGGTCTCCAGTATCACCTGCGATATAGGCGTGTCGTTCACCATGCAGTCGTACAGGCTCAGCTGTATATTCTTCAGGTCGAAGCCATTACCCGTAGTGCTGTTCGCCTGCGGGTCGCCGTCTATCAGCAGTGTTTTATATTCGAGCACAGCCAGGCTGGCAGCAAGGTTTATTGCTGTTGTCGTCTTTCCTACCCCGCCTTTCTGGTTTGCTATCGCTATTACTTTAGCCATTTCCTCGTTGTTATCCGTCCTCAGTTATAGTTTATCGTACGGCTGCTTTTCAGGCAGCGCTTTATAGTTCTATTGTTTGGCCTATCTCAGGCAGTATCAGCTCGGCACCGGCAGCTTTGAACTTGTCCTTAGCCTGCTGGTGGTCTATTTTGATGTACCCAAATGTATCGAAGTGTACACCAACGATCTTTTTGCACTCGATAAATTGCGAAGCGATCACCGCATCGTCTACATTCATCGTAAAGTTTCCGCCGATGGGCAGCAGCGCAAAGTCGAGCTTTGCAAAGTACTTAGGTATCAGCTGCATGTCCAGGGTCAGGCAGGTATCGCCGGCAAAGTAGAAGTTGCCTTCTGCTGTCTTCAGTACAAAGCCACCCGGGTTGCCGCCGTAGCTGCCATCGGGCAAGCCACTGCTGTGATGCGCTACTACATACCGTAGCTCGCCAAATTCAAAATTGAACGGGCCGAAGTTCATTCCATGGCCTTTCTCGCAGCCCTGCTTTTGCGCCCATGCCACTACTTCGTACGCGCCTATGACGGTAGCGCCGGTACGTTTGGCAATGCTTACCAGGTCGCCCACATGGTCGCTATGGCCATGCGAAACCAGTATATAATCAGCCTCGATGGTATTCACATCGATGTCTTTTGCCAGTTCGTTGCCGGTGATGAATGGGTCAAATAACAGCTTCTTTCCTGCTACTTCTATCGCAAAACAGGAATGACCATAAAAAGTAAACTTCATGAATGGATTAGCTTTTTTATTACTATCTACAGTATTCTTACAAAATTAACGCGATAAAACGACTTTCCCTATTTAATAAAAAGGAATGTGGAAAATAACACCATACCCTTAATATGTTACAATTTCTGATGTTATTGAAATGCTTCTAATGCTTCTGGCAAACAAACATTTCATGCCCTTAAATGTTCCATTCTTCCATATCAGCAATGCAAATATGTGGTTCAACCATGGTTATCTCCACCCACCGCTAAACCATATACCTTTGTCCCTTATTTTTGATACCCATTAGATAGATGATCACGATCATATCCGGAACGAACCGAAAGGACAGCATGACGCTGAAAGTGGCAAAGCTGTACTACAACATGATGTCTCAACGGGCAGATGATGTACAACTGCTTACGCTGGAAGACCTCAACGTTTGGGACCGCAGCGCTGAGCTGATTGCTACCGAAGAACGCCTGCTGATACCGTCCGAAAAGTTCGTATTCGTAATGCCCGAGTACAATGGCAGCTTCCCCGGCATACTCAAGCTAATGCTTGACAACAGCGATATCAAGAAATGCTGGTGGTATAAGAAAGCTATGCTGGTAGGCGTAGCCGACGGACGTGCGGGCAACCTGCGCGGCATGGAGCATATGACCAACATACTGCACTACCTGCGCGTGAACGTACTGTACAACAAAGTGCCCATCAGCCGTATAAACGACGAGATAAACGAAGCAGGCGACATACTGAAGCCCGCTACAGAGCTAGTGATCATCCAACAGATAGAAGAATTTCTGAAATTTTAATCAGCACCATACCAACAGATGCCAGCCCGGTTTATTATCCCGCTTATACTGCTCATCCTGGGCGAATATTATAGCTTTATCGTGATACGCCTGGCCGTGCGCCATATGCCGCCCGCGGCGCGTGTGTCTATCATCGTATTTCACTTTCTGGTATCGCTCGTTGCCTGGACCAGCTTTATATTCCTACGTAAGATCAACTGGGCAGAGATGCCGCACATGGCCCGCAATATTTACGTGGCGTTTGTCATCGGCTATATGGTGAGCAAGATAGTAGTGGTGCCCGTGATGCTGAGCGACGAGATACGCAGGCTGATTGTATGGATAGCGGGATTCTTTCAAACAAAGCAGCAGGTTCCAGCTACCACCACAGGCAACGGCATTCCGCGCTCGGTATTCATTACACACCTGGCTATGGCGCTGGGCGGGGCTACACTGCTTAGCTTCATCTATGGCATCACCAACCGTTATAAATACCAGGTACGCAGGGTAAAAATCAAATTCGATAATCTGCCTGCGTCCTTCCGCGGGCTCAAAATAGTACAGATATCCGATGTCCACTCGGGCAGCTTCGATAGCCACAAGGCGGTGCAGCGCGGCATAGACAAGATAATGGCCGAGCGCCCCGATATGATCTTCTTCACCGGCGACCTGGTAAATAATAAGGCTGATGAGATACAACCATACACCGATATATTCTCGCAGCTACGGGCACCAATGGGTGTTTACTCTACCCTCGGTAACCACGACTATGGCGACTATGTAGAATGGCCATCGGCACAAGCCAAAGTAGCCAACCTGGAATGGCTGAAGAAGACACATGCTGCCATGGGCTGGCGCCTGCTAATGAATGAGCACGTGATACTGAACCGCGGCAACGACAAGATAGCCGTTATAGGCATTGAGAACTGGGGCGCCAAAGCGGGCTTCCCTAAATACGGCGATATGCGCAAAGCCTACGCAGGATTACCCGAACAGAACGTGCCGTTCAAGATGTTGCTGTCGCACGATCCATCGCACTGGGATGCACAGGTACGTACCGAATACAAAGACATCGACATCGCCTTTGCAGGCCATACACACGGCATGCAGTTTGGCATAGAGATACCCGGCTTTAAGTGGAGCCCGGTGCAGTATGTGTACCGCAACTGGGCAGGCCTTACCAAAGAGGAAAACCAATACCTGTATGTGAACAGGGGCTTTGGCTTCCTGGGTTATCCCGGCCGCCTGGGCATACTACCCGAAATAACAGTGATCGAATTAGTGTAGCACTTTCTTTAGCAACTGGGCTACTGCTTCGGGGCGTGGCTGCAACAGGTCTGTTGCGGCTTCTCTCCATACACCCTTCATGTCCTGCATCAGCTCCATGAGCTGCTCGCTGCTGTTCTCTTTCTCCATTCGCGCAGGTATTTGTTCTTTAGATACGATAAGTTTTTTGCGTAAAGTTTTATTCATGTTTTGTAACGATTGGTAAACAATAAGTGAATTATAAAACAAACGGCACTAGTCAACCTTTATTGTATTGAAATTAAAATTATTTTTTCTTTTTACATAGCTTTAAATTTATTGCTGTAAATCACTCGCATTACGAAAACAGTTTGCACAAACAACACTGCAAACAGGTATAGTTTTTTAGTACTGTTTGCGCCAACTTTAACAGCGGAATTTGGTTATAACATAAACAGGTATAGATGAGGACGATAGGCATAACAGGGGGAACAGGATTTGTAGGGCACCACGTAACCCGGCTGCTGCGCGATGCTGGCAACCAGGTAGTTATATTTACCCGAAACCCCGAGAAGAAAGACCAGAGCAAGGACGGTATCACCTACTGCTACTGGAGCCCCCGCGAAAACAAATGCGACCTCACCTGCATACAGCGCGTAGATGCTATGGTACATCTGGCAGGTGCCGGCATCGCTGAAAAGCGCTGGACCAAGAAGCGTAAAGAAGAAATTGTTAAAAGTCGTGTAGAAACTACTGCCTTCCTGGTAGATAAGTTGCGCGAACATGCCCCCAACTGCAAGACCTTCATCTCTGCATCGGCCATAGGCTACTACGGTGCCGACAACAACCGCGCACCCTTCCATGAGAGCGACCGCCATGCAGACGACTTCCTGGGCGATACTTGTAAAAAATGGGAGCACGAAGCCATACAAGCTGCCGATTTTGTACGTACTACTATCTTGCGCTTTGGCATAGTGCTGGGCAGAGAAGCCGGCGCTTTCAAAGAGTTTTACAAGCCGGTAAAGTTCGGCGTGAAGCCCGTACTGGGCAGCGGCAAGCAGGTCATTAGCTGGATACACATAGAAGACCTGGTACGCTTCATATACCACTGCATACGTCATGAAGATATCAATGGCATATACAATGCTGTAGCCCCCAACCCGGTGACCAATAAAAAACTGATGGATACCATAGCCCAGGAGAAAGGCGGGCTGGCCATACCGGCACCTGTACCCGCAGCAGCCCTAAAACTGATGCTGGGCGAAATGAGCACCGAAGTACTGAAGAGCTGCACCGTAAGTGCCGACAAAATGAGCTCCACCACGGGCTTCCAGTTCGACTACCCCGATATCAACAGCGCCGTAAGGCAACTACTGCAGAGCTAACGACTATTCGTAAGCATAGTCGCTCAGGTACTCGTAATATTTAGTAAGCCTTCCGTTCTCGCAAATGGTAGCGCGCTTAATGATATCGCTATCGCCATTCAGCAGCTCGGGCAGTACAAACTTAGCAAAGTGCGCACCAAAGTACTGGCTGGCATCAGCAGGTAGCTCATTCGGCAGGTTGTCTACGGCCATTACATCTATCACATCCTTCGTATTCCGGAAGGGCTGTGCTTTATCCAGCGTATTTCTATCAATACCATACACAGGATCAGCAATTGTGGATGCGCCCACGTTGATCGGCACAGAGCCATCTATATCGCAGGTGATGTCCGATATCACACTGATGCGCCAGTCCTTGCGCTGCACATCCTGCTTCTCGAACAGGCGGGCTATCTTTCTATCCCAGTAGATACCGTTCATCAATATATCGGTCTGCGGCACAAAGCGCGAGAATACACACTTATAATTCTCCGGATGCGCATGGAAGTCATCACGGTGAAACTCGCCATTGTCCTTCCGCGAGTATAGCGAGCTACCCTTCAGGTGCGTGTATACCGGGTACTCGTATTGATGCGTCAGGTAGTCTTCGGGTTCTACCGGTTCGATGTCCAGGTGGGTCATTACCTCCAGTATACCAGCAGCGACTTTACCGCTGCCCGTCATAGCTATCTTTATATTCGGCATTTTGGTCTTTGCATAGATGTCCAGCAGCTCCTGGTACGTGCCTACACTATGCGCAGCAGGCAGGTCGAACGCACCGAACTTCTTGCCGTAAGTCATCAGGCCATTGTGCGCACCCACGATACCCGCATACAGCCCGAAGCCCAGTATGCGCTGCTCATCGGCATGAGTGAGGCATTCGTAATCTATCATGCGGATGCCGTTTTTTATGAGCGCCTGCATCAGTTTCTTGTTATACGGCTGCTTCTTTTTGGTATGGCTAAAGAAGAAGTAGGTCTTGTTGGGTATCAGCTTATCGGCTGGCACCTCTTTTACCCCCAGCAGCACATCGCAATCGCTCAGGTCTTCCTGTAAGGGTATGCCGGCTTCGGTGTAGGCACTGTCTGGGAAGGCGCGGTCGGGCGATGGCTCTACCACGATCTTTATATCGGGGTATTGCTCTATTACCTCTACACATTGCTTAGGGGTAAGTGGCACGCGTGTATCCGGCGGTGTTTTTCTTTCTCTGACGAGTCCTATACGAAGCATCTTAACTACTTTTGTGACCGCAAAGATAAGGTATACTATACCGACCACAACTAATGACCAATTACTTCGATCTATACGAGCAGCCGGTGCGCTTTAGCCCTGATGCCGCAGCAGTGAAGACAAAGTTCTATGAACTGAGCCGCCGCTACCACCCCGACCGCTTTACGATGGCCGATGACGCCACCCGCGCCGAAGCCCTCCGTATGTCGGCCATGAACAATGATGCATATAAAACGCTGAACAGTGCCGATGCGCTGATGGCCTATATACTGAAGCTGCATGGCGTGCTGGAAGAGGAAGAAAAGTATAACCTGCCCCCTGCCTTCCTGATGGAAATGATGGACCTGAACGAAACCCTGAGCGATTACGAAATGGAACCTGCCAATACCGGCCTGCAACAACAGGCGCAAACCATGCTGCAAACACAGCTACAGGAATGGCAGGACGCTATTGCTCCCCTGCTCGACAGGTTTGACAATGGCGACCAAAGCAATGAGCTGCTATTACAAATAAAAGACTACTACTTCCGCAAAAAATACCTGTTGCGGATTCAGGAAAGAATGGATACATTTGCATCCCGCAATGCATAAAAGCAGGGCGGATGTGCTTAGGCCCAGATGGCGGAATTGGTAGACGCGCTAGACTCAAAATCTGGTTTTCGCAAGGGAGTGCAGGTTCGATTCCTGTTCTGGGCACTTAAAAAAGGCAGTTACGAACCAAGGTTCATAACTGCTTTTTTATTTGATACAACATGGGGATTACATTTTTTGATCCTTCTTACAGAATGATTTTAGCATGCGAAAAACTTTAAGTAGCTTGGATTTTAATAATGTTATTATTTATAGCATAAATTATGATTAGGATTTTGTATGGACATTAACAATACTGAAATAAATGATATTGAAGCCGAAGAAGGCAACGATCTGGTCCACAACGAAGTTCCCTTCAACCCAAACGAAATCAACATTAACATCACGCCTCGAACAATTGGGCAGTTGGCAGATATGCTTGAGTACAATGAAATTCTTGTACCGAAATATCAACGATTGCCCAATCTGTGGGATCAAAAGAAAAAAGCAGATTTATTGAGTCTCTGATGCTTAACCTTCCGACCCCAGTTTTTTATTTTGATGAAGGAGAAGATAAAAAGTGGCGGGTAATTGATGGATTACAGAGGGTGAGCACATTGGAACATTTTATATTAGGGGGAACTGAAAAAGCGACTATTGGTAAACATGCAGAGCCGTTCAAACTCATTGACTTGGAATTCAGAACTGAGTTTAACAATAAAACGTGGGCAGAACTACCTAGAGATATTCAACGTCGCATATCGACAAATCAGGTTACGATTAACTTAATAGGTAAAGGAACACCTGATCAGGTTAAATACAATATTTTCAGCCGAATTAACCAGGGGGGTATTGAGTTGGAGCCTCAAGAAATACGAACAGCATTATTTCAGGGATTTCGTATTGATTTTTTGGAAAGTCTCGTTGCGCCCGACTCTGTTGAAGGGAGTGACTTTCAATCTGCAACAAATTATTCTGTACCAACTAAAAGGCAACAAGATTTAGATTTCGTTACCCGTTTTATTTCGTTTTATCTAATAGGACATGAACAGTACGAGCCTGATATGGATACGTTTATGACTCTAGGTACAAAAGCAATCCCAGATAATATTGTTCGGCAGGCAGAAATTAAATATGCCTTTAATGAATCAATGCTGTTAGCAATTGAAATATTCGGGAGAGATGCTTTTAGAAAAGTTCGAACGTCTGACGGACGTCGCAAGCCAATCAATAAGTCGCTTTTCGAGGTTTTGAGTGTTATTTTCGCCAAGTTGAACGATTTTGAGCGAGATATTCTTAAGCAACACAAAGAAGATTTTATAAATGCGTTTGTAGCACTTCACCATCAGCATGGCTTTTCGCAATCCATTACTACAGGAACGGCTGCAAAAGAGAGAGTGAAATACCGATATGAGAAGATTCACAATTTGGTAACTAACGCAATATGGTAACAGGTATAACACTTGAAAATTTCAAGTCTCACAGAAAAACCGAAGTTTCTTTATCCAATCTGAACGTGCTATGCGGAACCAACGGAGTAGGAAAATCGTCAGTTATTCATGCACTACTATTGTTAAGGGAGTCGTTTTTCGTAAATGATCAATTTGCATACCTTGACTTTAAATCTAACCCTGTAAATGTCGGTACGGGAAAGGATGCGCTGTATCAATTTAGTGATAAAAATGAAATCACATTCCGTTTGAACATAGACCACCAAGAGTTCATGTTTTCGTTTTCATCAGGAGATGCTGACTTAACTAAAACAGTTATGTACCAAGCCCCCGCAGCAAACCACCTATATGACCGCGCTCAATTAAGTCAACAAAGTCTGTTCGGAAAATCCTGCCAATTTATCAGTGCAGGTAGAATGGGGCCGCAGCCATCCTACCCAAAAGACGATGTTGTCGTTGAAGTTTATAACCAAATTTCAGTGATTGCGGGCCGCGCAGAACATTTTGTACATTTCCTTAGTTCAAAACGAGATTTAGACGTAATACCAGAATTAAGAAGTCCTCTAACCCTTTCGTCAGATTTGCTTAGTCAAACAACGGCATGGGAGGCAGAAATTAGTGAAGGTATTGATATTGTCATTCAAGACTATGGCAATCTCGGTTATGAACTTAGGTACCAATTTCAAACTGGCACTAACCGTGGAAAAACAGATGACATCAAGGCCGAGAATGTTGGCTTCGGAGTGACATATGTAATGCCTATTATCGTGGCTATTCTCTCTGCCCAACCAGGCACATTGCTTTTTATCGAGAATCCAGAAGCCCACCTTCATCCGACTGGGCAAGCAAAACTCACCGAATTAATCTGTTTGGCTAGTCAAGCTGGTGTTCAGATAATTTTGGAAACTCACAGCGATCATATAATAAATGGTATTCTGGTTCAGTGTAAAAAGTTCGAAACAGAAGGGAAAGGGATTGACCGGGAATGCACTCGTATTTATTATTTTAAACGAGATCAAGATGAACATAAGACCATATGTAAAGCCGTGCCGATTGAAGAAGATGGCAAAATAATTTATCCACCTACAGGTTTTTTTGACCAGTTTCAAATCGACCGAAATTTTTTAATGGGCTTTTAGGTGTATCGCAATTTAAATATAATTCTGGATTTAGATTGGGAAGCATATACGGAACACCCAGATCAATATTTGCACATACTTGTGAGATTAGCTGAGTTCGCGTATCAACACCAATTAACTGTCCTGTATGAACCTTCACAATTGAAGGAATTCGTCCGGAATTGTGAAGATTTACATAAAGAGTTTCGCACGTCAAAAGCAAGTTTACTGGATCGCGCGCTGCAGAATGCAAAGGGTTCCAGAGTAAACTCCCATGTTTTTAAAATGCATTTTGCCGGCGCGAATACTACATTGGAACACATTACTGATAATGCTTTTTCTGCTATTGAACCTCCACATCGAACAGCTATAATTTCGCAGACAATTAGTTCGGGTACGAAAACGGTTTATGTCGCAATAGCTCCTGACGATCTCAAGAGACATAGTGTTGAAGTAGTTGGATCGCTGGACAATATATTAGCTTGGGTAGCTATGGCAGGAGGTGCTAGAAATTTTAACCTATCCGCAAAACACGGTGAAAATGGAGTTGGACATTGGCCCACCGCTTCGCGCTTCTTTGTAATCGAGCAGAGGCACAGAGACTTCTAAACACGGCAATTGCTGACTTCAATAGCCGTCGAGGTCAAGAGAAACTGTTTAACTTTGATGCCGGTCACAATACTTTTGTCGAATTCTATTATGAAGGTGATAATCCCCAAAAGCAATGGCATGCATTCCATATCAAGTCAGAAGATTGGGAAGAACGAGTGCCTTCTAAGGTTCGTCGCTTTTATAACCAATAACAATCCTTAAAAAGCATTCCCTGTATTACATAGCAGCTTAGTGGTTCAACCTAGTCAATTCAGACTGGCTTAACTGTCGAGATTTTTTTTAAATCGTTCAGCAAAAAGTTCACAAACTTTCCTGTTGGGAACACTAATTACAGCCGGCCTCAATTGGCGCAAGTGTTTCCACCTGTGCTTGCATAACTAGTTCGATAGCATTCCAAACGATGAACGGTGCTATCGCCGTTGAAGCCGAATAGTAGTAAACGAGCTTGCTGCAAAAGTCTTCTACACACGCTAAACAAAGGGGGTGTGTAAAAGCCAACACCATCTACCAATCGCTCATCTTTGCATGTATAAACCCTAGAAGCCATGCCCAGAGCAAAGATCCTTCGCCACTCAAGCGACGCGCGCCATAATGAAAAGATAGCAGCCCTCGTAGGCGACCATGGCCCTGCGGGCTACGGCGCCTACTGGATGATACTGGAGATAATGCATCGCGAACAAGACATGCGCATAGAACATAGCAAAGCACGCATACGCAGGCTGGCAGGGCAGGTAGGTATGGCAGCCGATGTATTTGCACAACTGCTGGATGACATGATAGAGATATACGAGCTGCTGGCGGTGGAAGATGGATATCTTACATCAACCCTCAGCTACACCCGGCGCGCCAAACCACAAAAATCTGAAGCCAATGAAGACCCGGCTATCGGCGAGGTGCCTGTAGCACAAATAGCGCAGGACGAAGAAATAAAAGCATATATAAGGCGCGGGTATAACGACGGGGAGATAAAGACCCACCACTGGCTGAAGCAGGTGGTAGAACAAAGAGCGCCGGATGTATGGCGCTCGCTATGTCCGCTAGCCATCGACCAGAGCCTCTACATCTACAACAATTATAAAGAGCAATCGGTATTTACCGCGCTTGACCGACTACAAGCCAATGCCACCCTCCGCAACCGCACCACCACCGTCTACGATGCCGTAAGGCGTGTGTTGGATAAATAACAAAGGCAACCACCGGCCAACACACATCACACACAACAACGACTGCACCGGAGGGACGCGGTCTGCATGTGTTTATTACGATGAACAAACCATTACTAAGACACGCCATAAACGAAGGCTATGCTACAACAAACAGAACTAACGAAGTCACAACAACATAGCACCACCTTTGCAGCAGCACAACACCAGCACAACAACAGCACAACGCCACCACAACAGCAGGATAGCAGCAGCTTTACGACACCATCACAGCAGCGTGTACAGCTATTATACAGCCATCAAACCAAAACAAAACCACTACTGAAACTAAAACTTTACGCACTTTCAATAGAACATGCTTGTTTTCAATCATCTAAGCAATATCCAGGCACGGCTCTGATCCGGTTTTCGCAAGTGAATGCAGGCTCAACTAAAGCTCCAAAATTAAACTACGGTTATCAACCTCAGCAAGTCCTTAGTTGTAAGCGCAGCTTGGGCAGCAGACGCAGACAGCTAACTACTATGCTTATTTAGCAAACATTTTTTGTTGCTTTGTAGCAAACACCAAAAAGATGAAAATAAATAGCAGCCTTAAGGTCAAAAGCATGCCGATCCACTATGCCGTGCAAAAATGCGCCAATTGGAGAGAACTGTTTCTAAACACTTTTCCGGGTAGTGGTTCTGAGGATATCCTGCGGAGCTTCCGTATACCTATTGAAGACATCAGAAACCTTGCCGCAATTGATGAAGCAGTAGCTGTGCGGGCCTACCTTGCAGCCGATGCGCCTGACAACCCTGGCTCCCTGAAACTGATGATAGTACCGATAGTAGCGGATACGGCTGTACCCGACGGAGAAAAAGACATCTTGCATGGAGCCGATGGAGCCCCCGATAGCACCTATATATTCGACCTCACGCAGCCTTGCCCTGTATTATGTGACAAAGCCAGCGTTCTGTATGGACCCCAGGAACCCGCAAAAGCAGAAGAATAAAGCTGCATGTATTTACACTTATATATGGGCGTGATAGTACCCCTGGGAATTTTATTGCCTTTAACCATAGCGCTGCGGAGGTACAAGTACCTGCCCGTAGCGCTAAAATGGTTTATCGGGTATCTGTTATTGGGCGTCCTTACCAATGTCATAGTGAAAACGCTGGCTACACAAGGCATCAACAACATGCCTGTCTTTCACGTGTATACAATTTTAGAATTCTCCCTGTTATCTATATTTTTCCGACAATTGTTTTTCCGAAGATTACATTTGATACTACCTATAATAGCTGTCGTTTTCACAGTATTCTGTCTTACTAATATGCTGCTTTGGCAGCCTATATCAGAGTACAATAGTTATTCAAGATCGGCAGAGGCAATACTGATCATGGTCTATGCTATCATCTATTTTAAAGAAGCGCTCGACGACCAGCATGCTATTCCACAGAAGCTAACAGTGACCTGGATAAACGCCGGACTATTGCTTTACTTTTCCGGTTCCCTGTTCCTGTTTATATGCGGCAACTATATATTGGCTAATGTATCGCTAAATACAATTATCTGGAATATCCATGCATCCATGGTGCTATTGATGTACATCTTATTTGCAGTCGGATTCTACTATGCAAAACGAACAGTTTGATATATATGTGATGGTGATACTGGGCATGGCAGGAACCTTTCTTTTGGGTACTGCCATTGTGTTCTTTTATATCAGGTACCGGTGGCAATTCTATAAGCAAAAGGAAAGTCTGCAGCTTCTGGAAATGGACCACCAAAAAGCACTATTAGCAGCATCAGTACATACCCAGGATGAAGAGCGTAAGCGCATTGGCCGCGACCTGCATGATGAAATAGGCAGTATGCTTTCCAGCCTTCGGTTGCATATACAAAGGGTCATCCCCAATACAGATAAGGATATAAAGGCAGATATTGACGGCATCATTTCACGCGTAAGGGATATTTCTCATCAGCTGCTGCCGCCGGGCATAGAGCTGTTCGGCCTCGCAGATGCACTTGAAGAGCTATGTGAAAATATTGCACATTTATCTGGCGTCGAGATCATATATAGCAACAAAGCAGAAGATATGCCAAAGCGTCTGCATAATGATGTTGCTTTATCTTTATACAGGGTAATACAAGAGCTATTGAACAATACCCTGAAGCATGCCGATGCGACTTTAATTACGGTCTCTATGCAACAGGCAAAAGATGAGCTGCATATTATTTACACAGATAACGGTAAAGGGTTTGACACCCGGGTGGCGGGCCGCGGAATGGGCTTGTACAATATCAAAAGCAGACTTCAGGTAATAAATGCATCCTGCGATATCCAAAGCGGCATCAACAAAGGTTGCAGTATTCATATTTGCTATAAGGAAACATAAAGGACTATGACAACAATAAGGATTGCTTTAGTGGAAGATCAAAAGCTCTTCAGGAAAGGCATAAGAGCTATGCTGGAACGAGAGCCGGATATAGAGGTAATGTCTGAACACGAAGATGGAGCATCATTCATGAAATGGCTATCGGAACAGGAAGATCTGCCCGATGTTGTATTGCTGGACATGAACCTGCCCAGCCTGAACGGCATGGAGGTGACTGAATTACTGCAAAACTCATATCCGGCTATTAAAATCATCATACTCACCGTTTACAATCAATACAGATTCATAAGCAAAATGGTAGCTCTGGGCGTGGCAGGCTATCTGGAAAAGAATAGTGATATTGAGGAAGTAGTACTGTCAATAAGAACCGTAAACAAAACCAACTTTTATTTCAATGAAAGCACTGTACGGGCCATGCGCGAAGGCTACAGGCACAAAAGCAAGAATAGTTCTATTCGTACCATCAATAACATGCCGGTAGATATTTCCGAAAGAGAGGTCGAAATATTAAAGTTGATCTGCATGGAGTACACCACAACCGAGATAGCCGAGAAGCTCTATATTAGTCCGCGTACTGTAGATGGCCACCGTAATAATCTGCTTGCCAAAACCGACTCGAGGAATACGGCCGGGCTGGTTGTGTTTGCCATAGCAAACGACCTGTATGAAATAGGGTTTCCAAAAAAAACTCCGGGTATTTAACAGCATCTATACCTATACACCACTCTTTTACTGCCCCCAAACATCTGCCGTTACTGATTGGCAGGTATTTTTACCTGCGCTCAACCATGTAAATGCCTGTTTTGGCAATCACGAAGTTTCGCTCTGTCTATTACACGATACAATAAGTTGTTTTGCAGTATCTACTCGACGCAGTTGAGTATCGAAAATGTAAAAAAACAGATCTGGAACAGGTATATGCGCACCTGGTCAGGCCTGCCAAAATTTTAACTTCTAAAATCAATCTTCATGTCAAACAGTAAAGACGCTTTACAGGCACTACTCACAAAAATTTCCGGCATTGTAACCGGTGTTGTCCAGGACAGCGACTCGTCCAAAGAAGGAAAATCAGAGGCTAACGCCAACTACCTGGCATGGTGCACGCCCGGCTTACCTGTACAGGCAAAAGACCTGAAATTTCTTGGCAAAGGCACCAGCGATCCGGAGCTTTTGAAACAAGCTGCCGACTTTGCCCAACTCGCCAATATTATACCCGAACAAAATGTAATGCAGCGTTTCCGCGCCGCCAATGGCAGTATGCTTTGGGATGTGTATAAAAAAATTCTCGACGAGTCGCAGGTACGCAACAAGGAACTTACCGAAAGCGAGCAAAAAACACTGGATAAAAATCGTGCTGTTTTGGGTAAGGAAGTAGAAGTGCCTGACGAGGACGATGACAGCGTGATGGTGAAAAAATACATGGTCAGTGCAAAAGTGAAGGCCTATGAAAAGAGCAAGAAGGCCTATGAAGACGCTGCAATGGAATTCAACAAGCTGATGGTAGAAGCAGCGTTGTACAATCCTGCCGAAGCAACCAAGGAAGAAAAAGCTGCATATATGGAGTTTCAGCGAAATGGCGCTACCTATAAAAAGCGTGTACAGACCAAGCTGGAAGAATGGGCCGCGGAAGGATATAAAAACGAGGTAGAAGGAGCCCGCACATATATTAAGCAGATACAGGAGAAAAATGCGACAATCATCAAGGCAGAAATGCAGGCGCGCATGGATCCCGCTACAAACAGGCTGACAGATGCCGAGCGCAATATAGATTTTTACTTTACAGGAGTTATACCTACAAGCTTTGCATCTGAAGAAGCAGAAGGCTGGACAAAAGTCACGTTTAGTAATTCTGAAACCAAAACCTTTAGCAGTGTAAAGAAAGTAGATACCGACCCAAGTCTTAACCTTGGCTGGGGATTCTGGAAAGTGAAAGCCGGAACTGAGGTAAATAATAAAACCACGGTGGAAAACAAAGATACCAGCGACTTGAAAATTTCCTTTTCCATAACACAGACGCCTATCATGCGCAACTGGTTCTCTCCTGAGTTTATTTTGAGTCAGGGGTGGAAACTCGGGCCTCAGTCTACTTTAGGTACCGTATCCGACGGCAAAGGCGTTGGCCCTCTACCTGCCTATCCAACAACAGCCATATGGATAAAAGATGTGAAGATTACTTCTAAAGCATTTTCAGACCACGTATCAGAAAACTATCTAAAGACCAATACAGATGTAAGCGTGGGTTGGGGGCCGTTCTCTATTGGCGGAAAGACAACGACCGAATCGACTGAGAAAAGCAAAAACGTTACCATTGATGGCAATACTGTAACGATAAAGGGATACCAGATCATTGCGTTCCTATGTTATAAGCTGCCACTCACACCGAATCCAACAGAAAAACCAGGCGATATCTGGGTTTAAACAAAAGCGGTTGCGAACTATAGGCAATAGCTGTATCAAATGAATAAGGTATTAATATTTTTAGCTTTCCTTGTTGTATCATCCTGCCAGAGGCCTGTATATACATCCGGCAATACCGGAGGTGTACGGTTTCACGGAATTGTCAGGCAGGAGATCGGGGAGGCTTTAAAAATACCTGAGTATCACCCGGGCATGAAGGCCGGAAGTAGTTTTCTGATTACAACATGCCCGGGTATACCATTTGATTTCAACACGCTGTCGTTCGTTGCCTACGGCACTGTGTTTGAATCACCGACAGAACTCGATAAAGCTTACTTATTTTCAAAGCTGGTAAATATTGCTATACCAAAATCTCAATTCAGCACCACTACAACGGCATTCCTTGCAAACGGGGGCCTTGTTGAACGGGTTGTGCGGGCAAACCTTATTGAAGATGCCGCAATAATAGACATTCACGAATTGACCAATCCGCGATACGGAGAACAGTTTTGTGTAGCAACTGTGAATCCCTGGCCTATACCAGAAACGTGGAGCCATATTGCTGCACAACGACAAAATATCAGCAAAATCAGATCTGCTAAAAGGCGAACCAATTTCCAATGTCCGTCTTACAATTTTTCTGCAGACATAGTAGCGCTAAACATTAACCGCCCCTGGCTAAAATTTACGCTTGCAGCCTACGACACCGTGCGTAGAGCTAATAACAATTTTGCTATAATAACGCAACTGATCGTTAGCAAAAACCTGGTTATCGACGACTACCAGGGAAATATATTTAAAGTCTCCCCACGAGGAAAAATCCTGGACGCGGCAAAACCGTCCTCTGTCCTGAAAACTGATTCCACAGTAGTAGTAGGATTTGTTTGCCTCATTATCTAACCCCCCATTAGGCATAGCCTCTGACTATGGCGGCTTGGTTGCCAATCTTCGGATTAGCGAGCCATTAGCAGCTAGCGACAATAACGTGGGATGTAAACCAGTGCAAGACGGCCATTCGATTTATTAAACTTTATATCCCTGACAAGAATAGGAGAAGAATGCAATACTATCGGCAAACATATTCCGCTTTGTAAAAGGAACGAATCGCCTTGAAGAAGGACAAAATGGAGGTCAGTCGATACGATCTATACCGGACTTTTCCATTTTTTATCACGCTTACAGTGCAAACAAGCAACAAACTATTTCAAAAAGATAGTAATACTGTCATGAATAGCAAATCAGGATAGTATTACTATCACAAGATCATTAATACTTATAGACGGTAGTTGTGTGGGGGTGAGGTAAGGCTGCCAGAGCATCTCGACCCTGGCAGTCATTACCATGCTGTATCTCAAAAGACGCCCTACGAGTGTATATTGCTGTCCCCGGAAAATCGGAAGGCAACCTCCGTCACAAGAAAAAGGAGGAAGCCTGCGCGCAAGCGGTTGGAACTGAAGTTCAGGGGTGCTGCTCGATGAGTCTTTTTACCAAACCACCTATCATATCGCGCACCTCGTTGAATTGTTCGGGTGCCATGTCGCGCGGGTCGGGAATTTGCCAGTCTATATGTTGTTTAGCCGGCATCCATGGGCAAGCGTCACCACAGCCCATGGTCACAACCGCATCGAAAGGCGCCTCCATTTTCACCTCATCAATGCTCTTGCTAGTGTGGGCGGACAAGTCGTAGCTAAGTTCCTGCATGGCAACGATAGCTTTGGGATTTATCTTGCCGCTTGGCTTGGAACCTGCGCTATATGCTTGAATATTGCCTTTGCCATATATAATGGCAAAGGCTTGCGCCATCTGGCTGCGGTTGCTGTTTTCGATGCAAACAAAAAGCAACTTTCTCATAGCTTGTCAATTTTGATGATGCTAATGCCTATCCATAGCAGGTTGATAATGGTAAAGCGCGGATCAAAGCCATAGATCATGTTCAGGCAAATAATGCCTAGGAGGATTATACCGAAGCGTTTATGCCGCCCTAAGTATGCAGTTATATTCTGTTTCATCCATTTGGTATTTAGCAGCAACCGCTACCGGGTGTGCAACAATTCGGTTTCCTGCCGTAAACGGTAATACTGTAAATGCCCGTGTCGCTTGCCCTGTAGGCGGCAATTTCTTCGCTGTTCATGTACTGGCTCAGAATATCATCAGGAATGAAGATTGCCTTTTCCTTTTGTATGGTAATATGCTCAAAGCCTGCTTCCCGGATAATCTGCAAATACTCGTCTTTCTGGATAGCGCCGCTTACGCAGCCGGCGTACATTTCGGCGGCATTTTGCAGGTTCTCCGGCAACTTGCCGATCAGCACAATATCGGAGATAGAGAAATGCCCGTTGGTTTTCAACACTCTGAAAATCTCGCTTACCACATTACGTTTGTTGGGAACCAGGTTTAAGACGCAGTTGCTTACCACCACATCCGCTAATCCCGCGCCTACCGGCATCTGTTCAATATCGCCCTGGCGAAACTCAACATTGTGATAGCCCAGCTTTTCGGCATTTGTTCTGGCTTTGGCAATCATTGCCTCGGTGAAGTCAATGCCAATGACTTTGCCGGTCTCTCCGGTCTGCGACCGGGCAATAAAACAGTCATTGCCTGCTCCGCTGCCCAGGTCAATCACTATGTCCCCCGGCTTGATCCGGGCAAACTCTGTAGGCAAACCACAACCCAAACCTAAGTCGGCATCAGGATTATAGCCCTCCAGCTTTGTATAGTCCTCGCTCATAATGTTGTAGACTTCTGTTGAGCAACAGCTATTCGCGCCACAGCAAGAGGCAGCATTAGTGTCTTTGTCCTGTAAAGCGATTTCGCTGTACTTCTGGCGTACCAGTTCTTTTAATTCTTGGTCTGTTTGCATGATTGTCAATTTTCTCTTTATTGCAATATTGCGATTGATTTGGGCAAATTTTTTAACAGCACTTATTAGTATTATCCATCACCATGAAAAAGTCAGTAAAGACTTGTCGATACTCATTCCAGACAACCGGATCAATGCAGTAGCAAACGCTTGTGCCTTCAATGGTACCTTGTATCAGGCCTACACTCTTCAGTTCTTTCAAGTGTTGCGATATAGTAGCCTGGGCCAAGCCTAGCTCATTCACCAGATCACCGCAAACGCAGGCATTGATCTTTAGCAATTCCTGCAAGATGGCAATACGGGCCGGATGCGCGATTGCTTTCATCATCAAGGCGATCTCGTTTTGCTCTTTAGTAAATAAGTCTGTCTTTGTCGTTCCCATCAATCGCAATATTACGATTGATTTCAAATTTGTCAAATATTTTTTTCCGGGCATTACATTTGAGCATGGATTGCACCTTTAAAGAAGTTGAGACTGAAGATCTCCCACTGCTTGCCGACATACTTAATTACTATATACTTAATACGACCGTGACGTTTCATAAGGAACCGTTGCAAGCATCGGATATGGCCGAGAAGGTCTTTTTTACCCAGCCTCATTATCAATCCTTTTCCATCGTTACTGCCAATAAGGTCATTGGCTATTGTGCAGTATCGCAATGGAAAAAACAGGAAGCTTATCGTCATACGGCTGAGATCAATATCTACCTGCATTCTGATTATACAGGAAAAGGGATAGGCCATATTGCGGTACGGCACCTGGAAGAGTTTGCAAAGAGAAACGATATACAAAACCTGATTGCCGGGCTGTGTAGTGAAAACATGACGAGTAGACGCCTGTTTGAGAAAAGCGGCTATCATCACTGCGCTACTTTTCAAAAAGTCGGTGATAAATTCGGACGTAACCTGGACGTGGTATACCTACAAAAGCTATTGTCAGATTAAACTCTACTACTTCGTTGTCCGAGATGTTCAGCAAGGCATC
The DNA here is from genome assembly GCA_004144175.1 of Sphingobacteriales bacterium. Lineage (GTDB taxonomy): Bacteria > Bacteroidota > Bacteroidia > Chitinophagales > Chitinophagaceae > Polluticoccus. Next base: position 86,716 of record SEFT01000012.1, on the reverse strand, counting down.
TCGAATTGTCGATATGAAGCAGTTCTCTAATAGGTATTCAGGGGTATACAGCTAAAACTTCTACCATCGGCAAAAACGCTAGTGAAGCCCATTTGTAGAATGGCATTATATCATGTATTCCGGATGCCCTTGGGAACATCCCGAACTGGAGGAAACGTACCTATCTCAACTTCCATCCCCTCCGCGTAAGATAGGTCTTGCACGATGCGCAAAACCTGTACTCTTCATTCAAGGGATTACCACCCTCTGCATCTCGCATGAAGCAGGTCTTTTCTGCACAATGCGGTAACCCCTGTGTATGGCCCAGTTCATGAATAGCTACTTTGTAAAATTGAGTTGGCAGGTCTTTTTGCGAAAGTCGGTAGGTAGATACTACACATGATCTGCCCGGGCAATAGCCAAGGCCCATTACACCCCAGTCGGCTACAGCGCCTTTAGTAGTGCTAATATCTTTGTCTGTAATACCGATCACGATCGTATCCGATCCAATATGCCGTCCCAGATATCTAATGAGCGAATCGGCCCGGTATCGCTTTCGCTGGGCGTAATATGCTTCAGCTGGTAGCGCTATGGGCTGTCTTATGATCGTGGTTGGGTTTATCTTTTTTAGCTGCTTATACACGTGTTGCGTCAAGCCAGATGGAAATGAACCCAGTGGCTGTATCACAATTACCTTATTGCGCGCATAATAATCACAGCCAGATGAGGTAGCGATGAAAGCCATGAAGATCAGCCATATCATTTTCTCCATGCCTTCAATATAAGAAACAAATCCAGTGCATATGCCTGGCTATCAGTAGCCTCCATCATTAGCGCAAGTGTTTCCAATTCGGCGTAGTCTCTGACGACGTCGGCTTGGCTGCCAATCTCCTGATTGGCTAAACCCGCAAACAAAGGGGGTGTGCAAAAGCCACAATCACTTGTCAATCGCTCATCTTTGCATGTATAAACCCTATGAATCATGCCCAGAGTAAAGACCCTCCGCCATTCAACTGACACGCGCCATAATGAAAAGATAGCAGCCCTCGTAGGCGACCATGGCCCGGCGGGCTACGGCACCTACTGGATGATACTGGAAATAACGCACCGTGAAGAAGGTATGCGTATAGAGCATAGCCAGGCACGTATGCGCAGGCTGGCGGGCCAGGTAGGTATGGCAGCCGATGCATTTGCACTACTGCTGCAGGATATGATAGAGATATACGAACTGCTGGCGGTAGAAGATAACCACCTGGTATCAACCCTCAGCTACACCAGGCGCAACCAACAACAAAAGGCGGAAGCCACAGATGTATCAGCTACCGGTGAAGTACCTGTCGAACAGGTATCGGACGAGGAAGAAACAAAAGACTGCATAAATGCGGGCTACAGCACCAAAGAGGTAGAGATGCACCGCCAGCTAAAGCAGGCGACCATACAAAGAGCGCCTGATGTAAGCAAGCATCTGTCCCCGCCCAACATTCACCAAAGCATGGCCTTCTGTGCCGACTATAAAGAAAAGTCCATTTTCCACGCACTAGACCGGCTGCAAGCCAACCCAAACCTCCGCGTGCAGGCCCACACCACCTTTGATGCCATCAGGGATTTACTCGCCAAACGATAAGGGTAACACTAACGAACAACAACCCCACTCCGCAAAGACTGCACCGAAAGGTTGCGGTCTGCCTGTGCTTACCGCAAATACGGCCATGACAAAAACACACCATAACCAATGTTCGTTGCCACAAAAAAAGCTACCCACGGCATAGCCGTGAGCCACGCAGCAGCACAGCGACAGCATAGCGCCACCACAACAGCACCGCCACAGCAGCAGGGCGACAGCACCACAGCAGCTTAACGACAGCTTTACAGCAGCATTACAGCACCGTGCGCAGCCATCATATATGCACTATACCAACGCAAAACCATTAATGAAAACGACATTTGTGCAGATTCAGGAAATGTACATAACAGAGCCAGATTATTTAGTGCCGCACATTAGCAAATGCAACAGGCAATGCATATATTTATCCATACACATTTGCCAGCTATGCTAAAACTCATATCAACGGCCATGGCAGTATGCATTACCGCCGCGGCATTTTGCCAGACCTCCCACACGCGCTATTTCACCAGCAGGTCTCTCGAAAAACAAACCAGCAGAGAGGAGGCAAAATTTAGTGAGACCGTACTACAGAACCCAGATGGCACCACGACTATCATGGTAAAGAACATAAGGAAAGACGAGGTAGTAAGCACAGAAACATACAAGGGCAAAGAGCCCGCAGGCGTTTGGAAATATAAGGGCGCTAAGCCGATAGACTACGCATTCGATCTCGTATACTCAGAAAAGTCTTGTGATGTGACGGGAAGACGTGTACACGACTATTTCGAAGATAATGATGCCCGTGGCTATAAGGCACCAAAGTTTGCCACATCGGCAAAAAACCTCATTGACCTTATTGCGAAAAACCTGCGTTATCCATCGGTGGCTGTCGAGAACAACATTGAGGGTAAGGTAACAATGTCGTTTACGATCACCGCCGAAGGGACTATCGAAAATATCGTAATCAACAAAAGCGCCCACCCCGTGCTTGACAAAGAGGCTGCGCGGGTAATAAGGGGCGCCAGCTTCAGCAGCCCGGCAATGGAGAATGGGAGGCCCGTACCACTCTGCATAACTATACCGGTCTCCTTCGCGCTAAGGTAAACAGCGACAAAAAAAAGCCAACGCTGCAAAACTATTATTTAATCAAACAACCACACTAACAATGAACCTAAGATCTGCCCTGCTAATAGCACTGTTCACCGCAGTTACAAGCTTTGCCTTTGCACAAAAGAGTGAGCAATTGAAAATCGACTGGCCCGATGAATACAAATGGCAAATAGGCTCGGACCAGGAGACGCAGGAGCAGCACATGATAGAGTTAGTGCCCGGCAACGAAACAGTGGAAAAATGGACGATACTCGGCACTATGATATCGATAAAGAACGTACAGAATGTACCCATGAATGTTGCAACGAACCTGATGTTTGAGCAGGCAAAGAAGCGCGCTATCGAACCTAAAATAACGATAATAGAACGCAACGACGATGCAAAGCACCCGTGGATCATCTTCAAGATAGAAGCAGCCAGCTTTAATGATGACCCTAATCCCGAGTCGCAGCTATACTATATCATACAGGGCAACACGTCTCTTTATACCAATTTAGTAGCCATAAAAGAAAAGGCCTTGTCAAAAGCCTTCGTTGATAAGTGGGCGAAGACATTTAAGAAAAGTGAGTTGGTATACCAGTAGTGTTATTCCGGGTGCTCATACTACTTATGGAGCTCGCCGAGCAGGCTTTCAATGTCAAGTGGCCGTGTATACATCCCCAACGACCCATCGTTTTTCGCCGGCCATTGTTCTTTGGGGCGATCCCAATATAGCTCTACGCCGTTGCCATCTGGGTCGTCAAGGTATATCGCTTCCGATACACCATGGTCGCTCGCACCGGATAATGGGTAGTGCGCCTTACGGAGACGGTCGTATATGACAGCCAGGTCTTTTCTGGTAGGAAAAAGTATGGCTGTATGGTACAAGCCTACGCCTGCCTGTGCAGCACGCGGGGCACCTGCGCTGTGCCAGGTATTAAGGCCTATATGGTGATGATAGCCCCCGGCAGATATAAAGGCAGCCTGAGTGCCGTATAGCGTGGTCACCTCAAAGCCCAGTAGTCCGCAGTAGAATTCGAGTGCTCTATCGAGGTCGGCCACCTTAAGGTGTACATGGCCAATACGTGTCTGCGCAGGCACAATATATCTTTCGTCCATACCGAAAAGTTACAAGGAATCCACAACAAGTCAAACCATTACTAAACAATGAACTTTAACACCTCGATTACAAATAATGGCTAACTTTGTAGTTGCTATGATAAGGTTACAACATACATCCAGATCTATAGCCAACTTGCACAAAGTTGAGCAGGATGTTGTTGTGCATTATGACCACCCGAATCATTTCCACTGCTTTTGCTACAAGCTATATTACTTCTCCAACTTTAAGGACTTTAATACTATAGCCCCGGCCTGCTAACTTCTTAAGGACCGGGGGACTTACTTCGGTATATCCTTTTTCTACAGTATTAAATTTCATATCATGTCACGAGATCTTAACAGGGTCTCGGCTAAGAGCATTATACTTTCAGGCGTCTTCGCCCTGAACGTGACCGTGCTGCTTGCCGCGCTCCTGATCGATAGCAACTGGCTATGGGCATTTTCCTTTACACTGTCCCTGACCATATTAGCCATATACAATACCCAACAGCATCGGCATACCATCCTTCGCAACTATCCGTTGCTGGGCTACCTTCGATACCTGTTCGAGTCGATACGGCCTGAGATGCGCCAATACTTCTGGGAGTCCGACCTGGATGGCAAACCATTCAACCGCAGGCAGCGGTCCATTGTGTACCAACGGGCAAAGAACGAGCGGCAAACGGTGCCCTTTGGTATGCAGGACGACCCAAAGCTGCCGGGGCATGAGTGGGTGGCCCATGCAATGTTCCCAGTGCAGGTGGCAGAGAAGGACCTGCGGGTGCTGATAGGCAACAGACTATGCCGCCAGCCCTATAAGGCCAGCATCCTCAATATAGGTGCTATGAGCTACGGAGCGCTCAGCAAAACAGCCATCAGCGCTCTGAACGAAGGCGCTGCGCTGGGTGGCTTTGCACACAATACCGGCGAGGGCGGCATCAGCAACTACCACCGGCGTGGTGGAGACCTGATATGGCAGATAGGCACCGGCTACTTCGGCTCCCGCGACGCAGAAGGTAAGTTCTGCCCAGAGCTGTTCCAGCTAAGGGCAGCGCAGCAGGATGTAAAGATGATAGAGCTGAAGCTATCGCAAGGCGCGAAGCCAGGACACGGAGGCATACTGCCTGCTGCTAAGAACACGGCTGAGATAGCCAATATCCGCAATGTAATGCCCGGTACTACGGTATACTCGCCGCCTGCCCACTCGGCGTTTTCAAACCCTGTTGAGCTGGTGCAATTCGTCGGCTTCCTCAGAGATCTGTCGGAAGGCAAGCCTGTGGGCATCAAGATGTGCATCGGCGATAAGCAGGACTTCGTAGACATCTGCAACGCTATGGTCGTTACGCGTATCGTACCCGACTTCATAACCATTGACGGTGCGGAGGGCGGTACCGGCGCAGCCCCGCTGGAGTTTACCGATAGCATAGGTATGCCGCTTTATGAAGCGCTTGCATTTGTAACCCAAACGCTGGAGCTCTTCAACCTGAAAAAGGAAATAAAGATCATAGCGGCTGGGCGCATCATTACCGCCTTCGATATATTGAAGGTACTTGCCTTGGGTGCCGACCTGTGTTACAGTGCAAGGGGCATGATGCTATCGATGGGTTGCATACAGGCGCTGAAATGCGATAGCGGCGAGTGCCCCGTAGGTATTGCCACGCAAAACCGATCGCTATATAAAGGATTGAGCCTAACAGATAAACGGGCACGCGTAGCCAGCTTCCACGAGAACACCATACATGCCGTGGTTGAAATGATGGAGGCCTGTGGTTTTAGGTCGCTGAAGGATGTGCAGGCTTCCCGTTTTTTCCGCAAAGTAGATACACTACGTACCAGGAGTTTTCAGGAAATATATTTCACTCACATTGACGACAGGCTTAGGGACAACTGGCTCAAGGCCTCTATGTTAAACTAAAAACAAAGCGTTATGAAAGTACAGGAATTGAATCCGGTAATTATGACCGAAGAAGACTACAATCTGCTAAAGCCCTATGTAGGGATGCTGCCTGACAGTAACGACGAGATGTCACTCGCGCATGAATTGAAGCGTGCCGTCATCGTAAAGAAAGAGGCCTTTCCGCTCCATGCCATCAAGCTCAACTCCAGGGTTTCGGTACTGGATCAGGATACGCAAAAGGTATTTGAATTTGTCATTGTAATGCCTGGCAATGCTGATATGAAGCTCAATAAAATTTCGGTACTTACCCCTATGGGTGCTGCGCTCATCGGGTTCAGGAAAGGAGAGGAGGTAAAATGGAAAGTACCTGCGGGCCTCAAACGCTTTCGCATACTCGATGTGTCCAACAAATAGGAAGGAAACCTTAGTAATAACAAAGAGCTACCCTTGGCGGGGTAGCTCTTATAATTATCTCTGCATATCATGGTAACAGCATCAGCTATACTTGCAATCATATTCCTTGTTTTTAGGGGCAGTGCTATTGAATATGCTATAAGGCACAAACTAATAGCGCAGGAGCTGAAAGCCCGTAGCAGTGAATATGGCATGGGCAGGACAACTGCCCTCATACGCCGTCATTGGGGCCTGGCATTCGACAAAGAGCAACTACTGCTGCTCTTTGTAAAAATGGAATCAGGCCATATAGAAACAGAACTCATCAACCTTAACTACCTGCATCATTGCAAGATCGTGCAGAAAAATAATGTAACCCAGCCGTGTATTCCATTTCATAAGGAGGCCAAAGAATACATCGAGCAGATCTTCCTCGAGATACAGCTATCAACGCCCAAAGGCCGGTTCCACATTCCTTTTTACGACGGCCACCATGACCGGCTTTCGGAGATGAAGACACTCTTCCAAAAGGCGTGGCACTGGCAACGGATGATACAGCGCCACTGCAATATGTAACTATACATGCCCCAACCCCGCCAGTATGCTGATCCGCTTTTTATTACCTACCACCCATAGCAGGTCGAATGGCTGTAACACTACATTCGAGTCGGGGTTCAGTATACGCTCGCCTGCACGCTCCAGCCCTACTATGAGCCCCTTGGTACGCTCCCTGATAGCCGACTCCTTAATCGACTTTCCGGCAAAGTCAGAGGTGTCTTTCACCTCCAGGAGCTCCAGCGATATATCCTGTTTGCTTTGCTGCTGCTGGGTAGCCACCGTCTTTTCATCCAGATATTTCCGGAAAGACTCTAACTGGTCGTCTGTACCTATTACATATACCTCATCATTGGGGTACAGTTGTTCGTAGCGATCCGGCAGATTTACCACTTTAGTGCCGCGCTCTATCAGTACGATGTTAACGCCGAGCGTTTCTCTCAACTGTAACTCTAATAGTGGCTTACCAATACCAACATACTCCGGACTGATGGTGAAACTAGAAATATGCGCATCCCAGGGCACCAGGTGTTTTCGGCTGTCCTGCTCGGCCTGGTTTTCTTTCTCATTGAAGTTGGAAATGAACCGTGATTCGATACGATCATATACCGACTCCATCTTCCTGTGAAACGCGACCACGATCACAGCCACAAGTATCAGCATCGCCACCGCCAGGTATGAAGATAGCAGCCCGCTAACTACGGCTACCACTATGAATAACGCAGCAAACAACCGGATGACCTGGAGCATCAGCAAAGGCCCTTTGTACTTTCGTGCAGACCACAGGCGTGCAGTGGCTTCGGGCTGTATCTTCTTTATGGCAATGGCCCATATAAATGGCGACATTACCAGCAGTGAAGCCAGCACCGTGCCTATACGCACCCAATAGGCCGAGTTCATTACTGATGGGAATACATAATTGTTGAGCACCAGCAATGCGCCGATAGCTATTACTGAGAAGATGATGAGCTGAAAGAGATAGCTCTTCAGTATCACATTCCAGTCGCTGGCAGTTTTTATGGCCATCACATCAGAGCTGTATCGTTCTATGCTATTGGTGAGCCTTATCGGCAGCTTTTGCTGTAGCCAGTTGTGGGCCGGTGTAGATGCCTTGATAAGGTAAGGCGTAGTAAATGTAGTAACACCCGATACCGCAACAATGACCGGATAAAGGAACCCGCTGGTCACATTCAGCGATATACCCAGCGATGCTATGATGAACGAGAACTCGCCTATCTGTGCCAGGCTCATACCAGCCTGCACCGACTGCGTTAAAGGCTGTCCCGATATCAATGCACCCAGCGATGTGCTGAAGGTCTTACCAATGACCGTTACTAAAGTAATGACGAGAATAGGCAGCGCATAGTCCTGCAATGTTTGCAGGTTGATAAGAATACCTACCGATACAAAGAAGATGGCGCCGAACAATTCCTTCACAGGTTTTATCAGATGCTCTATACGTTCACCCTGTGTGGTCTCGGCCAGTATCGACCCCATGATGAACGCACCAAGAGCCGGTGAGAAACCTGCCTTGCTGGCCAGTATCACCATCAGGAAACATAGCCCAAGCGATATGATGAGCATTGTTTCATCGTTGAGGTGCGGCCGCGCTTTTTTCAGCACAGTTGGGATAAAAAAGATACCTGCCACAAACCATAGTATGAGGAAGAACGCCAACTTTGCTATGGAGAACGCCATATCCATACCTGCAAACTGCTGACTAACGGCAATGGTTGAAAGTAGTACCATCAATACAATAGCTACCAGATCCTCCACGATAAGCGCTCCGAATACGATGCCTGCGAACTTCTTATTCTTTACATTCAGCTCATCGAAGGCACGCAGAATGATGGTTGTGGACGACATGGAAAGCATAGCACCAAGGAAGATGCTATCCATCTGCGACCAGTTAAGAGCGCGGCCGGTAAAGTAACCGGCCACGATCATAAACATGATCTGCACAAAAGCGGTGATGGAAGACGTGCCCCCCACCTTCACCAGCTTTTTAAAACTAAATTCAAGCCCCAGGCTGAACAGCAGAAAGATAACACCTATCTCTGCCCACACTTCTATATTATGCGTATCTACAATGCTTGGAAATAGTTTGAAATTGGGGCTCACGATAAGGCCGGCAATAATGTACCCCAGTACAAGCGGCTGTTTTAGCTTCTTGAACAGGATGAGCACTACCGATGCGGCACAAAGGATAAGCCCCAGGTCTGTTATTAACGCGGGTAAATGAACCATAAGTAATAATGTTTAAGCTCTGATCAAAGATTTACGAATAATACCCTGCCACCTCTCGCCAAATTTCGCGAGATTCTGCTTCTCCAGTATGCCATCGTAGAGTTCTTTGTATACAGGTATGTCTATTACGGCTTTATTCTCCAGCGTCAGCGACAGAAATATCTCACTCACATGTTCTTCTGAAGTGCGCTTGCCGCTTTTGCTCCTTTCTGTGATCTTCGTTCCACCATGCTTTAAATGACAACCGGTAAGCAAAGACAGCTGTATGATGTCGTAATGTACATCCTCGTTGCTTTGTACTACTATCAGCACCATCTTCAGTTCGTCGATGCCGAATATTCTATGCTTTAGCATTTCCTTCTGGCTTATGGTCAATTGCTCTTCGGCTACTATGCGGTTGAATACGTCCAGCATATCCGACTTGCGCTTTGCGGCTTGCTTTTGAGATTTAATGGTAACTGCTGCTACTATCAGGGCAATAAAGCCAACTATCGCCAATGCGATCAATAATGTTCCGTCCATGTTTATGGTTTTTATCGGTTAAATAAATAATGATGCTGCGTATGCCTGCAAGGCCATGCATCATTCACCAGTAAACATGCCGGGGATATAAGGAAATGCGTTGAGGGAAATTAAAAACCGACAGCAGCCGCGCATACATAGTGGTAATGGCCGACCAACTACAATGTACAGTTAGTCTGCTGCCGGTTATTGATGTGTAGAAGTATGGGAAATCCTGGTCTTCCGGTGCCTGGCACAGGGGGCCCGATCCGCCGCCCCTGCGGCTCAGGAATAAAGATGGTTCGCTTTGCTTGCAGGCAAAGACAGGTGTTTCTTTCTTCCGGTCTTCTTTTACCGTCTCAATGGCCTGCGTGGCCGGCATTACAGCAGCAAGCGCTGTGCCGGCGGGCGCAAGCCCCCAGAGGACAATAAGCGATATGAGGAATCTGATTAACACTATATTTTGCTATATACTTACTTTGGTTCCGTTTGCTGATCTGTTTCAGTATCCTCTGCCTGTGTCACGGGCAGGGGTACTACCATCGTTGGCTTCTTCCTGCCCTTCAGCATTTTCACTAACACAGGTGTGGTTGTTACTACGACTATGCCTATTATTATCTTTTCCAGGTTGCCTTTTACCCATGCATTTTCACCCAGCAGGTAGCCAGCGCTAACAATGCTGCCTACCCAGGCTAACGACCCTACGATATTGTAGAACGAAAATTTCTTAGCGTCCATCTTTACTACGCCTGCTATGATGGGCGCAAATGTGCGAACCATAGGCAGGAAGCGTGCTAACACGATAGCCCCGCCGCCCTTTTTCTCATAAAATTCTTTGGCCTGGTACAAGTGTCGCTTTTTGAACAGCCAGGTATCTTTCCGCTGGAAGAGCATATCGCCGGAGCGCCTGCCAAACCAATAGCCAACATAGTTACCCACAATACCTGCCGCCGCAATCAGGGCTACCCAGTATGCAAGATTGGCTATCGATGAATCAAAGGGTGACAGCGCAGCGGCTATCATCATACCGGCAATAAACAACAGCGTATCGCCCGGCAGGAAAAAGCCTATGAACAGCCCTGTTTCGGCAAAAACAATAAGGGCTACAAAATACAAACCTCCATACTGCATTAGCCATTCAGGATTCGTGAGGTTGTGAAATAGTTCTAACATAATTTACCTATTCTATCATCTATTTGGTTCTGCTCCGTTATCTCTACCAGCCTCCTCCCGAGGAGCGGTAAAGTGTTATCAGGGAAATGTACAGGCTTTTCTTGGTTTCTACCTGGTTTATCTCAGCCTCCAGCGCATTTCGCTGCGCAGTTATCACATCCAAATAATTTGCATAGCCTACTTTGAAGAGTTCATTGGATGTACCAATAGCATCAGACAGAACTTGTGTTTCTTGCTGGTTCAGGTCATAGATGCGTCTCAGGTTCTGCATATTGGTGAGTGTAGTTTGCACTTCCTGAAACGCATTGATTACTGTACGGTTATACCGGTAGTATGCTTCCATCTTTTCCGCTTCGGAGCGTGTCAGGTTTCCTTTAGTTGCACTCCTGTTGAGTAATGGTGCAGCCAGTCCGCCTATCACGCCGTAGGCCAGTGAGCCCGGGTTGAATAACAATGCGCTATTAAACGCATTGTAACCAAAGAAAGGCGCTAACGTTAGCGAAGGCAGGAAAGCTGCTTTCGCTGCTGCAACATCTGCCTGTGTAGCTTTCAGCTCCAGCTCGGCCTGCACTACATCGGGGCGGCGGTTCATGATATCCTGCGGCAAACCTGCTACCATAGTTGCAGGCAGCGGCTGATCCATGAAACTTTTCGTCCTCGGCACCGGTTGCGGGAACCTGCCCAATAAATAGTTCAGCTCATTTTCTGTTCTTACTATATCCTGCTCGGTTTGTAGCAGCAGGCTCCTTGTGCGCAGCAGTTGCGCCCTGAATTGTTGCACGCCCAGCTCATTAGCCCTGCCGGCCTCTTTTTGCACTTCGGCTACGCGCACAGCACTGTCCTGCAGCGACATGTTTTTTTGCAGTATGCCTAGCTCCTCATCCAGCGCTACCAGGTCGTAGTAGCGCGATGCCACTTCGGCCACAAGCGAGGTCACAACCAGATTGCGGCCTTGCTCGGCACCCAGCAGGCGCATATAGGCAGCATGCTTCTGATTGCGCAGCTTACCCCACAGGTCTATCTCCCAACTGCTTCGCAGCCCGAGGTAGTAGTATGGGACGATCGGCAGCGCTATCTTTTGATCTTCGCTTATGTTACCCGACAGGTTGGTGTCGAAGTTTCCTACACCCTCCATGGTATAGTCTCCATACCGCTGTGCAGATGCACTTGCCGCTGCTTCTACCGATGGCAGCATAGCGCCCTTCCTCATCTTGAAGAACGAGCGTGCAGCTTCTATCCGCTGCATAGCTATTTGCACGTCTTGGTTTTGCTTTACTGCTATATCTACCAACTGCACCAGGAAGGGATCGGCAAACACTCGCGATTTGCTCACCGTATTATCGCCATGCACGGTGTGGTTGCTTGCAAAGTCGGTCGGCACCTGCATATCCGGCGGCATCGACACGATACGCATACTACTGCATCCCGTTGCCAAAAATGCCACTACAGCCAGCAGCCCAAGGTATCGTTTGCTTTTATCTAATGTTATAATGTTCATGTTTTGTTGTGCTTAGTCAAAGTCAAACAAGTCTCCCAGGAACCCTCTTTTCTTATGCTGCTTGCCATAGAACTTTTCATTCCGTTTACGCAGTTCGTACTCGTTATCCAGATAATCCCTTTGCGGCTCCACTTTGGCTGCTGCGTACTTATGCTCTGCAAAGTCCAGCATCTTTTCCAGCTCTCCTTTATCCAGCCATATACCGCGGCACCTGGGGCAGTAGTCTATCTCTATATTGAATCGTTCTGACATCATCAGCGTTTCGTTGCAATGCGGACACTTCATATCTTCAGTTATTGTTTTTGTACAAGAATTAAATTTGATGAACCTCCATCTGCGGCGCTTGTATGCGCAGCTGGCGGGTGGTGGCCATGTGTTCCGTTTCCTTTTTTTCTTGGTTTTTTATCGCCTATGCTTGCAAATAATACATAGAGGCCAGGCACCAGTATCACGCCAAACAGTGTACCCGTGAGCATACCGCCTGCTGCCGCCGTACCTATCGACCGATTGCCCATAGCGCCGGCACCTGTCGCTATACAAAGTGGTATAAGACCAGCAATAAAGGCAAAGGATGTCATCAGGATGGGTCGCAGACGCGATACGGCTCCTTCTACTGCCGATTGTAGTACGGTAGCGCCTTCGTTTCTTCTCTGTATGGCAAATTCAACTACCAATATGGCATTCTTACCTAAGAGGCCAATGAGCATGACCAGCGCTACCTGTGCATAGATATTGTTTTCAAGGCCCGCCAGCTTCAGGAACAGGAAGGAGCCGAATATCCCGGTAGGCAGCGATAGTATTACCGGCAGTGGCAGCAGGAAGCTTTCGTACTGTGCAGCCAATAGCAGGTACACGAACACCAGGCAGATAAGGAAGATAACAATAGCCTGATTGCCCGATAGTATCTGTTCGCGCGTCATCCCTGACCATTCTATGCCATAGCCCTTCGGCAGCTTTTCGTTAGCTATGCGTTCTACTTCTACAATGGCATCTCCACTGCTAAAGCCCGCAGCCGATTCGCCATTTATCATGGCCGATGTGTACATATTGTACCTCGTCACCTGCTCGGGGCCATATACACGCTCCATCCGTATGAAGCTGGAATAAGGAACCATCTCGCCTTTATCGTTCTTCACAAACAGGTTCAGCACATCTTCGGGCTTGCTTCGAAACTGTGGCCCTGCCTGCAACATTACTTTATACATTTGCCCGAAGCGGATAAAGTTGGTGGTGTAGTAACTGCCCAGCAGTGTTTGCAATGTGGTCAGCGCTTTGTCGATGGTGACACCTTTCTTGGCAGCCATCTCCTGGTCTACATGTATCAGGTACTGAGGGAAGTTGGCATCGAAACCGGTAAACGCATTTGTAATAGCATCCGATTCATCCAGCGCTTTTACAAAGTCCTTGGTAGCGGCTGCGGTCTTCTGCAGATCATCAGAGCCTGTCTTATCAAGCAGCCTCAGTTCAAACCCGCTGGCATTACCAAAGCCCGGCACCGTAGGCGGCGGAAAAAATTGTATACTCGCATCCGTCACACCCTTAGAGCGTTCTTCGAGGGCTTTAATGATCTCTTCGAGCGATTCTTTTCTTTCATCCCATGGCTTCAGGTTTATCATACCCATACCGTAAGATGCACCTGCCACATCACTCATCAGGCTGAAGCCTGCCAGGGTGGAGATAGACTCAATCGACTCGATGCTGGCTGTGGCCTTTTGTATGCCGTTCAACACCTCCTCGGTACGCTCCAGCGTAGCGCCGGGTGGTGCGGTTACGTTCACATAGATCATCCCCTGATCTTCAGTAGGGATAAAGCCCGATGGCAATATAGCATTGAAGCCCCAGGTAGCTGCGAAGAACACAAGCAACAACCCCATAGTAACCACCCTGCGACCGGCAATGCGGCCAATAAGGCCTGCGTACCTGCCCGATAGTTTATCGTACCCTTTATTGAACTTGCCAAAGAAGCGGCCGAACAAGCCTTTCTGCGGCTTGTTTGGGTCGTGATGGCGGAGCATCAGTGCGCAAAGTGCGGGTGTGAGCGTTACGGCATTAATACCGGATATAACGATGGCAAATGCAAGCGTCAGCGAGAACTGACGATAGAACACACCTACCGGCCCTTCCATAAATGCTACCGGCACGAATACCGCCGACATTACCAGCGTGATGGCAATGATCGCGCTGCTGATCTCCTTCATAGCTGATAGGGTGGCTTGCATCGGCGGCATGTGCTCCTCCGTCATTTTGGTATGTACGGCTTCTACTACTACAATGGCATTGTCGACCACGATACCGATAGCCAGCACCAGCGCAAAAAGTGTAAGCAGGTTGATGGAGAAGCCAAGCATCTGCATACAGAACAACGTACCTATAAGCGCTACCGGCACGGCAAGCGCAGGAATAAGCGTTGACCTGAAATCTTGCAGGAAGAGAAACACTACTACAAACACTAACAGGAATGCTTCCACAAGCGTCTTGAGTACCTCGGAGATAGAGGCATCGAGGAAGCGCGATACATCGTAGCTGATGTTGTAGGTCATGCCGGGAGGGAAGGATGTTTCCTTCAGCTCGGCCATGCGCGTCTTAATGCTGTTGATCACATCCTTCGCGTTAGACCCAGGACGCTGTTTAATCATAATAGATGCCGACGGGCGGCCATCAGTCATCGAGGTCATATCATAGTCAAGCGACGCAAATTCTACTTCGGCTATATCTTTCAGCCGCAGTACCGATCCGTCGTTATTAGCACGCAACACTATATCAGAGTATTGCTCCGGCTTTGTGAATTTACCCGTATAGCGCAGCACATACTGGAGCGGCTGATTCATCTTGCCCGAGCTTTCACCCGTCTTGCCCGGCGCTGCCTCTACATTCTGCGCCCTGATGCTTTCTATCACCTCTTCGGTAGATATGTTGTAGGCGTGCATCCGGTCGGGTTGCAGCCATACGCGCATGGCATAGTCGCGTGCACCCATGATCTCTACAAAGCCTACGCCATCTATACGCTTCAGTTCCTTCAGCACATTGATGTCGGCAAAGTTGTAGATGAACATCTCATCGGCAGTAGTGTCGGTACTGATTACGTTCAGGTACATCAGCATACTGTTCACTTCTTTCTCGGTAGTAACACCCGCTTTTATCACCTCTTCTGGTAATTCATCCAGCACCGTAGTCACGCGGTTCTGTACGTTAACTGCGGCAATATCCGGATCTACACCTACTTTAAAATAGACCTGGATGATGGTCATACCGTTGTTGCTGGTAACGGTTGACATATACGTCATACCGGGCACACCATTGATGGCGCGCTCCAGCGGCGTGGCTACTGCTTTAGTACATACCTCGGCATTGGCACCAGTGTAGTTGGCCGTCACGATAACGGACGGCGGCACAATATCGGGGAACTGCGTGACGGGTAGGTCGAATAGCGCCAGCACCCCAAGCAGTATAATAACCAGTGAGATCACCAACGATAACACCGGCCGTTTTATAAACCTATCGAACATGAGTAATAATTTTAGGCAAAAGCCTGCCCGGCCGACGTATCGGCGCAGGGTTTACTTTTTTACCGGTTACAGAATATGTTGTTTCGTGCTGAGGCTATCCATATGCACTATGCGCGGAGTTATCTCCATGCCATCGCGTATATTCTGTATGCCTTCATATACCACTTTGTCGCCTTCGTCCAGCCCCGACTCTACTACATAGTACTGGCCAACCCTCGTCTTGGGTATGAAGTTGCGCATACGCGCCTTGTTGGAACGGTCTACTACATATACGTAGTTCTTATCCTGTATCTCAAATACTGCTTTTTGCGGCAGCATCAATGCATCCTCCACGTCGCGGGTCAGCTTTACCTTGCCGGTAGCGCCATGCTTCAGCATCAGTTGCGGGTTGGGGAACCTTGCGCGGAAGGCGATGGAGCCTGTATTTTCATCGAACTCGCTCACCACTGTTTCTACCTTTCCGGCGCTGCCGTAGGCTTTGCCATCGGCCAGTATCAGGTTAACGACCGTTTCTCCCGCATCCCCGTTCTTCGATTTGGCGCGCAGGTATTCCAGGTATTCGTTTTCCGACAGGTTGAAATAGGCGTAAACCGAACTGATATCGGAAACGCTGGTAAGCAGCGTACCCTCTTCCATCAGGCTGCCCACCTTCAGCGGTATGCGGTCAACCACGCCTTCGTATGGGGCGCGGATGGTTGTGTAGGACAGCCGGGCCTGTGCGTGGGTAAGCGTAGCCCGGGCCTCCTCGACCTTGGCGCGGGTAGCGCGCAATTTTGCCTTGGCTACCTCCAACTCGGTACCCGATACTATTCTTTTATCTACCAGCATTTTCACCTTTTCCACTTCCAGTTCGGTGGTTTTGGCGTCCGCCAATGCACTGTTGACTGCGGCAGCGGCTTTGGCTACTTCAGCTTTGTGTTCTTCATCGCTTAGGCTAAATAGTATCTGGCCTTTGCGCACATACTGGCCTTCGTCCACATGTATCTTCTCGAGGAAGCCGGAGATACGGCTGCGTATCTCTACATTCTGAATAGCCTGGATGTCGGACACATATACCTTATCAAGCGTTATGTCTTGCTCTACAACCTTTACAATCGGGATCTTTTCAGCCTTTTTCGTTTTAGTTTCTTTATCCGCAGCACAAGACGAAAATAATAGTCCGGCCAGCGGCACATATATAAATGCCAGTTTACCCATGTCTACAAGCGGGTTTTTAAGGGGGGAGATGAATGATAATTGAGATAAAAGCAGAACTACTCCTCTGCGGAAGGCAAAGAAGTGTATAAAAGTGTATGGACACTGGCTAATTAGAAAGGCGTAAGCCGGAAGAGGAAATTATAATAATCCGGCTTAGAAACTTCTGAAACAGAAGAGGTAACTAAAGGAACTATATAGCGGCGGAATACGGTAAACTGTACCGAAGCCGTAGAAAAATACTGCTTATAAAACCCTTTTATCTTGGCCTTGCCCCTTACAGGCAGGTGGATGTTGCGCGAGGTCTTACCTTCTTTGATAAGGACATCGACACCCGAACCACTGTCGTGTGAGAACTGCACAACATCATAAGAACCGTTATAGACAATGGGGGTAAGCCCACGGGAAGGCAAAAAGAATGATGATATGATGAATCCTAATACAACGAGCACAGCCATCCAATTACGGTCAGGAAGGCTATATGTTGTATTTCTAGTACTCATTATCTCATTATAGTTCGCAATCTGGCGCAAAATTACGTTAAATACTTTTTTAAAACGTTAAGGATATTTTAAGGCTGTGGTTTATTGGCAACTTTTATAATAATTACACTTCTGATTGAAGAAGTCTATTTCCATTGTTGGTGTATTACGGGCTGTACCGGTTTGTAAGCAACATATTGTACCAGTCTTGGTACAGTCCCCGTATTGGGTGTTGCGCAGTGGGGCAATGCTTGTTGCCATATGACCAGATCGCCTGTATTTCCGGTTATAGGGGTTGCCTTTAGTGTACCTATTGCCTCGGTCCTCGCATCTACCCCGGCAGGTAAGGCATTCAGCCATTCCTCCAACCGATAGTGAAATCCGGGTACACAATGAAAAGCACCATCGGTAACAGATACGTCATTCAGGTAGACAAAGCCCTGCAGCACATAAGGAACCGGCGGTTGCAAGCTTACATCCCAATGAAGAGGACTACCTGTAAATTTATATCCATTAATCTCAGGCGGATTGAAACTTACTTTATCTATCAGCAGGTATATTTCTCTTGTCCCATACAGTTGTTCATATATCCGTCTCACCTTTGCATTCCTCCTTACAGCATCTAGTGCCGGATGCCGGAAGAAACTAAGCATCATACCCTTCTTTCCATTGCTGGGCTTATACCAACTATTTGCATCATTAACATCTGCATCCAAAAACTGCCATATAGCTGATCTTGCAGCAATGCAATCGTCTTCAGGCACTGCATTATTTACAACTATATATCCATCACGATGCCAACTTTGCAGATCTTCTTCACTAAGTACATCACCGGGAAAAAGAACATCATCGGTCATCGGCTCAGTTTCACCCAGCCAGTCCTGAAAATCTTTATAATCAGGACGACGATTGTAGAGCATATCTAATGCCTCTTCCATCCCCCGTCCGTATAGGGACAGATGGTATACTTGCCAGTGCCACTCATCCGGCGCTGCGACAATGGCTTTTCCTGAGCTTTGCCATAGCGAATACATTGCCTCGTCGGCTGACATGGGGATATTATTCATATGCCTAAAATAGTAAACCGGCAGATAGCTGTGTTGATTTACGTAAAAAACTCCATTTGCTACCGTCTTGTGGCCCTACCTGTTTTTTTGTTTTTGATGGATGGATGATTAACCGCGGCCACCGGCTGCGGCTTTACGACATCTTTAGTCGCAGGCTGTTCGTACGAACGCAATGCCCCCGACCACTTCAGTAGCAGCGGACTATTTGCCATGTAGAAAACCATAATAGGGAATATCTTGTACATACCCCGCTTGGTAGTGTTCACAAGGTCGAAAAGCGGAGTGATGTAGCCCATAACAGGCAGCCCTATGTACACAACTGCAATTGCATAAAGAAAGAAAAGACGCACCTTATCGAATCTTCTGTAGATGACACAATCAGCCACAAAAACGACTAAAAAAACAAAGTGTATGTGTCCATATAGAAAGTTCGTATTCTTACTAAAAAGCAATACTGTTATTATCTCTTTCATGCGCGTAAACAACGGTGCGACATTAGCCCAATCGGTTGTAACCTGGTTATCCAATTCAAAGCCTCCGGGCATGTAATACTTCAGAAAAATACCTATCCATGCATAGTAAAAGAAAAATGATGGCAGAATAAATATACCGGCTCTCCATGCCATTTTCGGCATCGGCACTTTATCCTTTATCATTACCAGTAGCAACAACGGATAGAACATTCCGGCAAATATTAAAGTCTCGGATCGTATAAGCGTTGCAAGCCCAAACAGGAATGCTGAAAAGTAGAACAAGTTCATCTCCTTACTCATCAGGTGCCGCACAAGATAATATACAGCCAGTGCAAAGAGAATCATATTGCTATAGTCATATAAGATGATATAAGTATAGCCATACGGATCTGGCATAGCAATAAAGTATAGCATAATACCACCTACGAACAATGGATGTATCTTATCGCGCAGTACGCAGTATAGCCAGGTAAGGAAGCTAAGCACTAATATGCTAAGCCACAGCTGCCCAAACTGATGAACGAAGAGCTTGTATATCACCTGGAGTCCCCATATAAACGGAGGCTTGTGCTGGTTATTTGTCCCCCAAAGGTCCAGGCTGAATACGGAGTTGATCATCTTGTGCTCTCGCACTGTGTATTCGGCTAATGGCTCGGGACCTGATAGTATATCGCGTGCGGCAGGCGGATAGTAAAAGCAACGCCATACACTGGGTATCATAAGCCCGATAAAGAGACAAATGAAAATGATCTCGTACAATCGAAGCCGGAAGGGCGGAACCTTTTTAAAGATTGAATAGTTTAGCCGATGGGCCTGTGTTCCAAAAGAAGCAGCAACAAAAACGGCAATGATACCAGCGACCGATGCCTTGGTAATAGGAATATGACATACCTCCAATATGGTGGGCAGTGCGCAAAAACATACTGTACCGACAATAAGGGACATACATATGGTAATCAATAGTTTTTCTTTAACGCGAAACATACTGATAATACCTCTGCCAGCAAGAAAGTGCGCCAGCCCAAGCAAAAAAAGTCCTGAAAAATTCATAGCGATAAAAACTTAGGATTTGGTATATACGGCGATAGCTTGTGAAATAATGGATGTATCAGTAACCGGAGCCAGATAAAAAGAACTGCTATCGTATAGCATGACGGCTTCAGCCTTACGGGCACCCTCGCGGTGATGGTATACCGTTCGCTGGCCTGTAAAATAGTATGCAGTGATGGGCTCAGGCGTTACGTAGCCTGCGCCGAAACGTTTGTCATATTTGCCCTGTGGCACCATTATCAACATATCGCGGTATGCGCCATTATTCTTGTTCCATATTGTCTTGTATACAAGGTATGGTGCACCCCACCGGGCTTCTTTACGGGTTTCGTAATCGAGCTGCGCCACCTCATCGCTGATGGCTAAACCAAAATTTTTCACACGCTCATTATACCATTGCTCGTAAGGGTCAGTATGGAAGAATATGGCTATAAATAGCATCGTAGCAATAGCGAGCAATATTTGTTTATAGTTCATTATGTGGGGTTTGTGGAAAGTTAAGAACAATCCGGATAAATTTAAAAGACAGATTGTGCCGACGTTGTAAAGATTTCGCATCTTTGTCTACCAGATCAATCTTTTCATGGAACTATATTACAAAGTCGTAAAGGTGGAGAGACACAATGACAATGTGTCTACAACTTACTCCAGGGTGTTCAGATCATCAGAGCCGTTATTTGCGCGCCGTGCGGCAATAGACGATGCAGAAAAAATGCGCGAAGAGCTAGAAGGTGGCAATTCAGATGCTACCATCCTTGTATCACTCTGCTTCGCACCTATTGAGGGATATGTTACTGAATTACCAGTACATACGATGCAGGGTAATCAAGACCTGACGATGCTGGTACACCATAGTTGGGCGCTGGAAACCAGCCTTTACTATCAGTATAAATATGAAACAGGTGGCGACTTGGCTAATCATATGGGATCGACCGTACTGTATGATGTCCTGGAACAAGTCAAAGAAGACGAACTTTAGTATCTAATATTATAAAAAGAATAAGCCCTGCGATATCGCAGGGCTTATTCTTTTTATAGCCGTAGATCGAGTCAATAACTTTTTTCTACTCCTGTGGTGCGCCACCTTTGCGGTTTGGCTGTTCCCACTGTGTGTCTTCTGACTCATCAATGCTAATGTCATCTTCTTCGAAGCCTACTTCACCCAGTTCTGGCTCAAGGCCTTTCTGGTACTCTTGCTCGTTAAAACCTTCGCGTTGACTGTGCTGTTGTCCTTGACCAGGTACGCCTGTCTTTTCTTCCATCGGATTCTGTCCCGTTCTGTTTTTGTTCAGTTCCATAACTTTTGTCGTTTTTAACTGATTGAATATTAAGCAAAAGCATGCCATAGCACACCTGCCTTTAGTTAAAAAAATCATAAGGCTTAAACTATAAATTCAGTTCTAAAACATAGTCATCCATTACAAATTCTTGCCCTATTTCTATTATTTCAGATTTGAATATGCGTAACCCTTTTCGCTCATAAAACTTTTGTGCGGAGTGGTTGTACTTGTTAACGTATAATATGAGCTTCGTAGCGCTCAGTTTGCGTGCCTCATCACTTACCTGATCCAATAATGCTGCCCCAATTCCACGCCCTTGTGTGGAAGGCAACACATACAACTTATGGAGCTTAACAATATCGGTTGCAATAAGAGAGTAGGACGCAAAGCCCGCTGGAACACCTTCGTCATAAGCCAATAGAAATGAATGTCCATCCTGTTGCATCTGCTCCCGCAAGGCTTCAATTGTATAGAACTTACCGAACATGTAGTCAGCCTGCCCTTCGGGTAATATAGGCAGGTAAGTAGGGAACCATATCTCTTCTGCCAGCCTTCGAATAACGGCTATATCATCGATGCCTGCATGGATAATTTCGATCATGGCCGCCAATATAGGAGTAATTATTAAAAAGGGATGTCAGTTAGAGCGGTAGCCGAAAAAAGCCTGAGATGGCCCCATAAGATTTAATTAATTCAATGATAGAGAGTTATAACAAACTATATATCCTTTTTAAAAAAGTGTAACTTTCAAAACGCCCGAGAGCCTTACCATGCCCATATTTGAACTTGGTAATACCGCCCTTTATTGTTTAACTTTATAAACGGAAATGACATGGAAGGCTTAACGATGACAGATAGCGGAAATTTACTACTCGATAGTATCAGAGATGCAGTGATCATGCTGGATAAGGACGGATTTGTGGGATATGCCAACCCAGCCGTTACCGAAATAGCAGGCTATACGCAGCAGGAGATGATCAATAAACCTTTGTCTATACTTTACGAGGCTAAGGAAGATTTAATAAAGGCGGAGTATGAACTAGAACAAGCCAGGAAGAAAGGCAAGTTTATATCAGAAGGATGGAAATCGAAGAAAAATGGAGATTTGTTTTGGGGAGAGCTGACGATTGCAGCTATTCACGACAATGAACATCAGCATAGCGGGTACAGCTGCTTACTGCGGGATACTTCTGCAAGGAAACAAACGGAAACAAGCCTGCGACAAAGTGAAGAACACTACCGGCTGATGGTAGAGACTATACGGGACTACTCCATTTTTATGCTGGACTGTACAGGTCACGTATTAACCTGGAATGATGGTGCAAAACGCAACTCGGGATATACTTCTACCGAGATCATTGGCAAACACTTCTCTACCTTCTACACCACCGAAGACCTCGGCGACGGCAAACCCGAACGCGAACTACGAATAGCCATTGAAACCGGCAAATATGAAGAAGAAGGATGGCGGGTAAAGAAGAACGGATCTATATACTGGGCAAGCGTCATTATTACTGCATTATTCAACGAACAGAATAGACACATAGGTTTCTCGAAAGTAGTGCGCGACCTCACCGAACGTAAGGAAAACGACGAGCGCCTGCGCCAGAGCGAAGAGCGCTACAGGTCGCTGGTAGAGCAGGTGACCGACTATGGCATCTTTATACTGGACGAGAAAGGGCGAATAGCGAGTTGGAATGAAGGTGCCAAACGCATTAAAGGATATACTGCCGATGAAGTCATCGGTAAATATTTTTCTATCTTCTACCCTGAAGAAGACATCATGAATGGCAAGCCCGCGCATGAGCTGAAGGTAGCTATAGCAGAAGGCAAGTATGAAGAGGAAGGATGGCGACTGCGCAAGGATGGCACGCGCTTTTGGGCAAATGTGGTAATTACCGCCGTATACAATACAAGTGGTGTGCTCATCGGCTTCTCTAAGGTAACTAAGGACCTGACAGAGCGCAAAGAGAACGAACGCGCACTGAAGCAAAGCCACGACCGCTACCGCAGGCTGGCCGATGAATTAAAAATAACAAACGAGGAACTATCGTATACCAACCGCGAGATGGAGCAGTTCACCTCCATCGTGTCGCACGACCTGCAGGAGCCTATCAGGACCATAAAGAGTTTCCTGCTACTAATAGACATGAAACT
Organism: Sphingobacteriales bacterium; assembly: GCA_004144175.1. Lineage (GTDB taxonomy): Bacteria > Bacteroidota > Bacteroidia > Chitinophagales > Chitinophagaceae > Polluticoccus. The sequence goes on along the minus strand of SEFT01000012.1, from coordinate 63,468 downwards.
GGATGCGGAGCAGAACAAAGACCTGAAAGTATATATAGGCAAATCGATAGGCGCTGCCAACCGCATGCGCGAGCTGATACAGAATTTGCTGCACTACTCGCAGCTGGGCAAAGACGAGTTGATAACAGAGGACGTAAATGTAAACATGCTGATAAGCCAGGCTATGCAAAACCTCCGGTCTTCCATAGAGTCGAGCGGTGCGAAAATACTGATAGAGAACGACCTGGAAACCGTGCCGGGAGATAAAGTGCAACTGGGGCAACTGATACAAAACCTGCTGGGCAATGCACTAAAGTTTACCAGCGATACAGAACCCTATATAAAAATAACAGCGCATAAAGAAGATAATCATGTTAAGTTTGCCATATCCGACAATGGCATAGGCATAGCCCGAGAGGACTTGCATAAAGTGTTTGAGATATTCAGGCGGTTGAACACGGAGAAGACCTACCCTGGCACCGGTATAGGGCTGGCTATTTGCAAAAAGATAGTAGACAGGCATAAAGGGAAAATATGGCCGGAGTCAGAGAAGGGTAAAGGGACTACTTTTTATTTTACGCTAAACGAAAATTAAGAGAGCGGCACACATGAATAGATACAGGATCATACTGGTGGAAAATGATGAGGATGAGCAAATGTTTATGCGGGAGGGGTTTGAATCATCAGGGCTTTTTGATATTGTAGCGCAAGTTGATAACGGAGATGTTCTGCTCAACTATCTAGAAGAACATAAGAACAACCTGCCCGACATCATCCTTTCGGACCTGAATATGCCGGGTAAGAACGGAATGGATATCATTGAAGAAGTAACGTCGAATCCGGAATACAAGCACATACCTGTCATCATTACCTCTACATCGTCCACACGCTCCATCATTGACAAGTGCCTGGCGGCGGGCGCTATCGACTATGTAGTAAAGCCGGATACTTTTATCGACTATTTGCCGTTTGTACAAGACCTGCACAGAAGAATTGAGCAGAGATCAATTTTGAAATAAACCGAAAACGATATTCTATTGATTATCAAAAACATTATTTCTTAACGATTTTATAATGTTTCAAATCAGGTTGTAATATTCTAAATGAAAAAACTACTTTAGCCCGCAAATAGACCAAAACATGAGATTATCTGTTTTATCCATCGCTATCCTCTCTGGCTCTCTACTGGCAGGCGGATGCGTTAGTCAAAAGAAATACAAAGACCTGCAAAGCCAGCATACAGCTACGCAATTGAAGCTAAACCAGGTGACTGCATCTAACCAGGAATGTCAGACCAACCTGACTTCTACCCAAACCCGCATGCGCGGACTGGAAGAACAACTGGCGGCTGAGCGCAATAACCTGTCATCGCTACAGGCTGCGCTGGATAAATGTCTTACATCATCTACACAAGGTGGCGTTAATATCTCGAAACTGGTAGACGAGATCAACGCTTCTAACAAATACATACAGCACCTGGTAAATACCAAGAACAAAAGCGACTCGCTTAACATGGTACTTACCAACAACCTGACACGCTCACTGAGCCGCGAAGAAATGAAAGATGTAGATGTGCAAGTATTGAAAGGTGTGGTTTATGTATCACTATCTGACAATATGCTGTACCGTTCGGGTAGCTATGAAATATCGGGCGCTGCGGGTGCTACGCTTAGCAAGATCGCGAAGATCATTAAAGATCATAACGACTACGAAGTGCTGATAGAAGGTAACACCGATAATGTACCTATCTCTCAACCTAACATACGCAACAACTGGGACCTGAGTGCGCTTCGTGCATCGTCGGTAGTACAGGCGCTGCAAAACCAGCATGGTGTTGACCCCAAGCGTATGACCGCAGCAGGACGCGGCGAGTATAACCCGCTTGCCAATAACGATACCGAAGCAGGCAAAACAAGGAACAGGCGTACGCAGATAATCATCACTCCGAAGCTGGATCAGTTTATGGAGTTGATAGAGAAAGCGCCTGAGAAGAAATAGGTTTAGGCAACTACATAAAACTAAGAACGCCGGAGCAGATGCTTCGGCGTTCTTAGTTTTTTATAGATCCATGAATTCCCATGCGCTTTTGTAGGCATCATGCTGCTGGGCATAGGCTACAAAGTCTTCGTAGAAGGGATCGACGGATAGCGTACCGCTATCCCCTACTATTACCAGCTTCTTCTTTGCACGGGTCATGGCTACATTCATACGCCTGATGTCGGAGAGGAACCCGATGTTACCATCCGAGTTGCTGCGCGTCATGCTGATGTAGACGACATCCCGTTCCTGCCCCTGGAAGCTGTCGATGGTGTTGATGGATATCCTATTGATGTATGGCTGCAGCTCAGGTGTATGCGCGAACTGCTCATTCAGCTCATGCAGCTGCTGCTTATAGGGCGAAATGATGGCTATCGAGGGAAAATTCACTGCGGTGTAATGTTTATTCAATTCGGCTACCAACAGGGTAAGGTGTTTGAATAGGAAAGCTGCTTCTTCGGGGTTGGAGATGCTTGTCGATTCTGATTTTTCGTCGAAGGCACATCCTGCGGTGTCGATGAACGACAAGGGACTGTCACCCTTGAGCGCTGTATGTCCCGCCACCGATGGATGTGCCTTCAGCCTGCCTTCATAAAACACTTTCGAAGAATAGCCCATTATCAGCTCATTCATGCGGTATTGCTCTTCCAGCAACACTACGGCTTCGGGGTGCAGCTTTACCGCTTTCTCCAGCAGTGTTTCTGCAAGGCCGCCTTTTGCTGCTTCTACCGACTTTATAGTAGGCGGAAGTTGGTAGTGGTCACCCGCCATGATCAGCTTCTTCCCTTTTAATATAGGTATCCAGCAGCCGGGCTCTATGGCCTGCCCTGCTTCGTCTATCACTATGGTATGATACTTCAGGTTGCGTACAGTATAGTGGTTGGCTCCCACAAGTGTAGCAGTGATGATCTGGGCTTTCGATATCAGGTCATCTACAATGTACTTCTCGGTATTGTCTACATCCTTCATGATGCGGTAGGCCTCGTCAAACAACGCCTTGCGCTGCTCCCGCTCCGCCTTGCCAAAGTTGCGCTTATACTTATGGGCCATGTTCTTGAATTCCGAAGCCTGCTTCTTCATGCGGCGGATGTCCTTCATGCTGCTATGCTCCGCCATCTTAGCATCCAGCGTCAGTGCCGATAGTCGCTGCGATACTCTTGCTGGGTTACCCACACGCAGTACATTCAGCCCTTCGTCTGACAACTTTTCGCTCAACAGGTCTACTGCCGCATTGCTGGGTGCCACTACCAGTATCTTTTGCCCTTCCTGCTTTGTCAGCGCCTTGATGGCCTGTACCAGCGTGGTGGTCTTACCCGTACCGGGCGGGCCGTGTACAATGGCTAACTCATTTGCCGATAGTATTTTAGAAACGGCCTCCTGCTGCGAAGGGTTTAGCGATGGGTGATTGAAATAAGAAACGTCAGAGCTGAACGACGGTTTCTTGTTGTTAGTGAGTATCTGTATGAGCGGTGCCTGTTCTGATTTTTCTGCCAACGTAGATGCCAGTTTCAACGCGGCTTCCATCTCGTCATAGCTATTGTCATCAAACAACAGATCGACCCCTAGCTTTCCATTGTCTGCCCAATCAGGCAATTCATCGGTACGGAATGCGATCTTCATCCGGTTGCCGCCCTGGAAAGTTACGGTACCCTCTATCTTATCATTCTTAGCATCGTGGTTGGAAAACAGAAGCGCCGATACGCCAAAGCGTAGCTGGTGCGGTATATCCTGGTGCGTAGTGCGTTCCAGCTCTACGGTCAGGTATTCGGCACGGCTTAGCTCCTGTCCGCGTATAGCTACGGGGTACCATGCCAGGCCATTGGCCCTGCGCTCGGCCACCGACGAGTTTTCCAGCAGCTTTTTATACGATTGCTTGTCCTCTTCCCGTTCTATATGCAATAACCCTAGCAGCCGTTTAAAATAGTCCATCCTGCAAATCTAATAGAAGGATAGAATACTGACGTGGTTCCGTCTTTTTGACAAGTATATATCCCATATTTGTACCCGCACGCATGAAACAGATACTGGAAACAGAAAGGCTAACGATCAGGGAGCTAACGCACGCTGACAGTGCATTTATAATAGAGTTGCTCAATACCGATGGATGGTTGCGCTACATAGGCGATAGAAATGTTCATTCAAAAGAAGACGCCATAAGGTATCTGAACAACGGCCCTATGAAGAGCTATGTGCAGCACGGGTATGGCTTATGGCTGGTATGTTTAAAAGACACCGGTACGCCCATAGGCATGTGTGGCCTTATAAAACGCGACTACCTGGAGCATACCGATATCGGGTTTGCATTCCTGCCCGCACATAATGGCAAAGGCTATGCTCTGGAAAGTGCGAGCGCAGTACTAGATTATGCAAAAGATACGCTTCGCCTCACCACCATCGCAGCATTTACGGTACCCTATAATGCAGACTCGGTAAAACTGATAGAAAAGCTGGGGCTGCGCTACAAAAGCACTTTCGAGCTGGAAGGAGAAGAGCTTTGGCTGTATCAAACCGTATAAACAAGCTTCTGCAGTTCATTACCCTATTGAATAATGATTTGTCTGCTCAACGGCATTGCTGCTGTAAGTATGTCCAGGATGCGGAGTCGATTGAGGAACGAAATACGTTGGTGCTACCAACAGCGTTTCGAACACTTGCTGCTCGTTCAGCCGCATCGGGGTGCGTGCTTACCCAGTCCAGCAGATCGGGCGCTGCGCCAGCGTGTTTGTCCATTTTGGCAAAGAAAGCAGCAAGTGGCAAAGGATCTATTTTTGTTTGTTGCAAATAACTAACAGCTACCCTATCGGCTTCGCGTTCATCATCCCGGTCGAAGCTGGAGGTAGTTAGCGTTTGTAATATTCTTTTTATAACCCCTGCATTCTGCGAACCACCGGCCAGCAGCAACAGCGACGACATACCAATATTGCGGATCAGTTTTTTGTTAACATGCTCCTTTTGCACATGCGCTATCTCGTGCGCCAGTACGCCGGCCAGCATATCGGGGTTGTCGCAATAGCTTATTAGCGCAGTGTTCACGATCACATTACCACCCGGCATAGCAAAAGCGTTCACTTCTGCATCGTGAAAAATATAGGTCTGAATAGTGGCTATATCTACCTGATTTGCCAGGCAGATCCTGTTCTTCAGGTCAGCAATGATCTTTTGAGACCGGCTGTCTGACAACTGCTTTTTATCAAAATTGTAAGCATTAAGAACATAGGTTCCTAACTCCTTTTGATGTGCCTTGCTTAGCTTTGCGACTTTGAACAGCGTTAACCAATCAACCTGGCTTAATGCCAACCACAGGGCAAAGAATCCTGCTACGAATACAACAAACTGTATGGTGAGCTTCTTCATCAGGTTGTTTTTAATAGCACATTGGTAAGCGGTCCCCAAAACCAAAATTCAATATGTTTACCCTTTCGTACGTCGATAGCAGCCTTGATGTTCATAATGAATTCGGCGAGGTTGAAGATGAGTATCGTGATGACGTAAGCAATGTAATTATTAGAAACAACCGCGTTGCTGAATAGTACGTTCATCGTCCACGTAAATGCCACTGAATTGATAATACAGATAGTAAGCTGAGAGAGCAATGCCTGAGTGCAATGCCACTTAACGAATAAGCCTGAACGACGATTGGCCAGGAAGAAGATGAGCGTAGCCAGCAGGTTGATAATAGGAATAGGCAGGCCCACGATATTAGCCACCAGCGACATCAGGTAGCCATTCGATGCCTTCTCCCTTTCGCTTTCAGTTGGCTGGTAGCCCGAAAGGTCGGGGTTATTTGTTACAGGTGTTTGTAGATATTCCATATCCAGTTGCCGGCGATGAATAGTATAAATAGTATGGGTACGAGTTTATACCGTTTAAAATAATGCTCAAAAGCGATGATCGATGAGTACAGCGACTCCTTCCCTCGAAGCAGATCGTAAGCAAGCCAAAGCGGTAGCACGATAAGACTGGTAACCGCAAGCAACCCTAAAGGATTAAGCCATAGTCCTTCCAATAATTGCCCCTGCATAACGGCCAATACCGACCTTGTGGTGCCGCATGACGGGCATGGCCATCCTGTAACGTTCTTAAATATGCACACCGTCAGATTATCGACAGGTGAATACATCAGGTTATAGATCAGCCATGCCCACCCGGCAAGAAGAAAAAGGGAGAGCCCTATGTAAAACCGGTTACGTTTTACGCCCTGCATCAGGCCAGCGCCCCGGCTATCATCTCAAAGTTTCGCTCCTTTGCGCGGCCCATGATCAGGAAAAGATCGACAATGGCCCAAATACCCAGGCCACCGCATGTAAGCAGTTTGCCAATGCCCATGCCTGTATCGCCCAGCATAAAACGATCGATACCAAGACCGCCCGCCAAAAGCGAAACGATCAGCATCATGGTCGGGTCTTTCAGGCTGATAGCCTGTAATCTCATAAATTTAGAGTCGTCGGCACGTTGCAGCATTTCTTTTAGTATCATCAGCTTATCGCCTTCTACATACTTGCTGTAGTTCATCATGTACATCTCAACTTTCTGCGAGTCCATAGTAGTGTGTGTGTGTGTGTTATTTTTCGCTAAAATAACAGTTCAGCACTGATTTACAAGGCGTTGCAAAGAAATTTCATCTGCACATAATCAGCAGATCGCTTTGGCTTATTTCGTAATGAGCGGTGTTTCCGTTTTAGTTTTGTTTAGCACTGAAGTGATGCTCGTTACCACACCTGCAATATCCGAAAGGTCGGCAGGGACGATCATGGTGTTATTGGCCTTTGCCAGCTTTCCAAACTCATTGAGGTATTGCTCGGCTACGCGTAGATTCACTGCATTGATACCGCCTTCTTCGTTGATGGCTTTGGCTATTTCACGTATCCCCTTGGCTGTGGCTTCGGCCACCATTTCTATTTCCGATGCGGTACCGCTGGCCTCATTTATCCTGCGTTGTTTCTCACCTTCCGAGCGGGCTATCATTTCCTGCTTATCACCTTCGGCCCTGTTTATCTTGGCTTGCTTATCACCTTCCGACTCCGCTATCTGCGCCCTCTTCTCGCGCTCGGCACGCATCTGCTTTTCCATGGCATCGCGTATGCTTTGGGGCGGCGATATGTTCTTTACTTCGTAGCGCGATACTTTAATACCCCATGGATCGCTGGCCTTATCTACTGCTTCTACTATGCTTCCATTTACCGTTTCGCGCTCTTCAAAAGTTCTGTCCAGTTCCATTTTACCTATGATGCTGCGCATAGTGGTCTGCGCTATCTGTATTACGGCAAAGCGATAGTTATCGATACCATAAGACGCCTTCTGCGGATCCATCACCTGTAAGTACAGTATACCATCTACTTCTACGGCGATGTTGTCTTTCGTGATGCACATCTGCGAAGCCACATCTATCGCCTGCTCTTTCAAATTTTGCTTGTAGGCTACTTTGTCTATAAAGGGTATCAGTATGTGAAAGCCTGCCTCCAGCGTACGGCTGTACTTACCCAGCCGCTCTATGATGTACACAGACCGCTGCGGCACCACCTTGAAGGTGAGTACAAAAGAGATAAACAGGAAAATGGCGAGTATTAAGAGAATGATAGTGCCTGCGGTCATATAGCTTTGGTTGATTTTACTTTTAAGATAATACTTTCATTACCAACGATCAGTACATTCTCACCTTTGTAGATCATGTCTTGTGAGCTTGCCTCCCACATAGTGCCCTTGAATGTAACCTTACCGTTCATAGCAGGGGCAATGTTGGTCTCTGCCACTGCAGTCTTGCCTATGAATTCATCCTTCATCACCTCCGTAGAGGCTTTGCCGGAGTACATGATACGCTTTACCCACTTCCTGAAGAACAATACGGACAACAGCGAAGTAGTGATAAACAATACGATCTGGTTATTGATTGTCAGGTCGGTAAAGAGCGACATGATGGCAACAACCCAGGCACCAAAAGCGAAGAACACCAGGATAAGCCCCGGCACCGCAAACTCTAGCAGGAAGAGCACAAAGCCAATGATGAACCAAAGCACGGCAGGGTTGAATAAACTTTCCATAGTGATACACACGTCTTACAGACGGTTTCAAATATAGGGATTTACATCTTGCGGAAAGCGATTTTACTACTTGGCGATGCACCGTTAAGGATATCGTCCGCTACAAAAAGTGTTGATTATTTTACTCAACATCCGGCATTTGCTTAACTTGTATCATTAGGAAAATATAAATCATGTATAAAACCCGATATGTATATTAATAAGATTATGCACCTGATAGCCAGCCCTGCATTAAGGTGTGGCGATATGCCGTTGCAGTTATGCCCATAACGTTCATTCGAGCATATAGCTGATAATCTATTGGACTAGATTTTTTTATGCTTTTGAGATTCAGTTATCAAAGTCAGAAAGAATGTTCAAAAAAGGGATATTACAGTTAGCTGCTATTCTGTTGTTGTTCAATACATATGCATTTTCGCAGGTCGACAGCATACAGCAGCGTATCTTCCTGATAGGTGATGCGGGCGGCCTTATCAACGGCGGCCATCCCGTAGTAGACTGGTTGAAGAAGCATGTAAACTGGGACGATACTACCAATATGGTGGTGTACCTGGGCGACAACATATACCAGTACGGCCTGCCAATGCAGGGCGAGATAGACTATGGCGAGGCAAAACAAGTAATTGATTATCAGATAAGCCTTGTAAGGGGCAAAAAGGCAAGGGCTTATATTGTACCAGGCAACCACGACTGGGCAAATGGTGCACCTATCGGCTTTCAGCGCATTACCAACCAGATAAACTACATAAACGGACTAGGGCTGCCCAATGTACAGGCATGGCCACTGAACGGCTGCCCCGGACCTGTATTGGTTGAGATAAACAACAAGGTGATCCTCGTGATAGGCGACAGCCAGTGGTTCCTGCACCTGGAGGACAAGCCTGGACCGGGTTCAGGATGCGCCGCTAGCACAGTAGACGAATTTGTAACGGAACTGGATGAAATAGCTGCTACTCATCCCGATCAGCTTTTGATATATGCCAGCCACCACCCTTTTTACACTTACGGCCCGCACGGTGGCGACTATAAATGGGAAGACCATATCTTCCCCCTTACCAATCTCTCGTCGAAGCTATATATACCGATGCCGATCATCGGGTCTGCTTATCCTATTGCAAGGGGCTACTTCGGTAATGTGCAGGACATCTACCACCCGTTGTATCGTAACATGATAAATGAGGTGGAGGCATCGCTGCGTAAACACCCTAATGCCATACACGTATCCGGGCACGACCACGCACTGCAACTAAATATACGCGACAGTATGCCATTCATCGTTAGCGGATCGGGGTCAAGGCTCACCGGGCTTCGGAATGGCAAGTACAACAAGTTCTCAGATATTACCCTTGGCTGCTCGGTGCTGGAAGTTAGGAAGAGTGGAAAGGTAACTGTACAATTCTATAATATTAACTCAAAGGATCTTTCTGCGCCTACCTACGAGCAAGAGTTGAAAACCATAGTACCCACCACGCCCGCAGCAGCCGAAAACTATGACAGCTTTACGCTTCCTGACTCTGTAAGGGTAGCCGCAGATCCAAGGCTTGATGCCGGTGGCCTCAAAAAAATGCTGATAGGCAAAAACTACCGTCGTGAATGGACCGACACCCTTAAAGTACAAGTACTGGATATTAATAAAGAATCGGGAGGGTTGAAGCCTGTACGCCAAAGCGGAAGCGGATCGCAAAAAGTACTAACGTTACAAGATAAAAAAGGAAAACAATGGCTGCTGCGCGCACTGGACCGCTTCCCGCAAAATGTGATACCATCGGACCTGCGCACCCCGCTCAACAGGTATATCAAGACTGAAGACGTTTCAGCTTCCTATCCTTTTGCATCGGTGGTAGTCGGTAGCCTCAGCAGTGCAGCAGGCATACCTACGGTAAGGCGCAAAATAGTATATATACCGGACGATCCGCGATTGACAAGATTCCGTAGCGACTTTAAAAACAAGATAGCTATACTGGAAGAAAAAGAACCATTAGGTGTCAGCAATACGCTGAATACTGAAGACATCATCCTGAAGATGCAAAAAGAAAATAAGGCGCAGGTGGACCAGCGCCAGGTTTTACGTTCGCGACTGATGGATAACTTCGTGATGGACTTTAACCGCAACAGCAGTCAATACAGCTGGTCGAGCTACGATACAGGCAGAGGCACCAAGATATACTTCCCGATACCACTGAACCCCAGCCAGGCCTTTTTTATAAACCAGGGAGTGATACCTTGGCTATCGCAAAAAATGCTGGCCATTGCCGAAATACGAGGCTTTGAAGACAAGGTGGCTAACATCAGCAGCTTCAATAAGACTGCACACAACTTCGATCATCTCTTCCTTAATTCGCTGGGACGCGAAGACTGGGAAAAAGAGGTAGACCTGTTTCTTGCTAAAATGACTGACAGCGTTATTGACAGAGCTGGCTTACGCTACACAAACAATCCTGACAAAAGCAATGCAAACTACATAACAGACATACTTAAAAGCCGTCGTAAGTACTTTAAACGAGAGATTGTCCGCTACTATAAGTTCTTATCGAAAGAAGTGACAATCGTAGGATCATCAAGGATGGAGCAGTACACCCTGCGCCATCTGCCCGATGGAAAGGTACACGTAAAAGTACAAGAGGTAGGCCCCCGCAGTGCGCTGGCCGGCACCCTGTACGATAGAACCTTCGACCCTAAGGTAACGAAGGAGATACGGATATTCGGCCTCGAAGGCGATGACAAGTTTATGATACAGGGAGACAACTCTCCTATACGCATACGCATAATAGGAGGGCCCGGTGCTGAAGACTATGCGAATGAAAGCAATAACAAGGCGATAGAGCTATACGATGTAGACTTTGAAAAAAGTACGATCACCGATAGCGCTGATTTTGTTTCTCATATATCGCCCGACCCTACTGTGAATCTATATAACAGGCAACAATTTAAGACCGACTATGTGAGCCCCGGCCTTTCGCTGGCCTACAATATAGATGACGGAGTGCTAATAGGCGCAGAGCTGGAGCTATTTAAATATAGGTTCAGAAAAGAGCCTTATGACAAGAGGCAACTCATCAGGGCCAACTTTGCAACGGCTACATCGTCGTGGAGCTTCAAGTACGAAGGCGACTTTGTGAAACGCCTCGGCAAGCGCGACCTGATCATACGTGCCGACCTGAAAGGGCCGGTGAATGTTACCAACTTCTTTGGCATGGGCAATGGCACGCAGTTCAACGATGCAACGGACGACATACAGTACTACCGCACAAGGTATGACATCGGGCGCCTATTCATTGGTATGCGTAACCGACCTAACTCGTGGATAAATGCAGACTTTGGACCAGCGATTCAATTCTACGATATCGAATCGAACCCGCAGAATCATAACTTGCTGGATACCATTACCAATACCAAAGACTTTTATAATACTAAATACTTTGCAGGCGTAGAAGGCGACTTGTCAATAGACACCCGCAACAATGCCATCATACCTACACGTGGCGCTATATTAAAGATGTTTGGCAGGCAGGTCTTTGGCCTCAACTCCGAATATAAGGCACTGACACAGATGGGTATGGACCTGACCTTCTTCATGAGTATTAACCCCAATACAAAGACGGTACTTGGTGTGCGCACAGGTGTGCAGCACAATATTGGCAAATTTGAGTTTCCGTTTGCCAACTACCTGAGCGGGATAACTAATCTTCGCGGATATAGGAAAGACAGGTTTGCAGGAAGAACGGCGTTTTATAATAACGTAGAGTTCAGGTTCCGGATGTTCCAGTTCCGTACTTATCTGTTCCCTGGGTCTGTTGGCTTACTGGCGTTTCACGACGTAGGCCGTGTATGGTGGGATGGCGACAAGGCCAATAAATGGCATAACGGATACGGTGGCGGTATATGGTTCTCACCAGTTAACAGGTTTGTATTTACTGGCACTGTAGCACACTCAAAGGAAGAGAAAATACTGCCATTGGTGACGTTTGGCTTCCAGTTTTAAGAACGAGACATGAGCAGAACTTTGCGACATAAACATCATATTACTTTGGGCCTGCTACTATGCCTTGCAGCAGGTGCAGTACGCGCTCAGAAGAAAACAATTGTATTGGACAGCTCCGGCAGCGGCAATACCAGAACGGTAATAGCCGGAAAGTATAAGAATACCAGCTTCCACCGTTTCCTGTTTGGTAAGCACTACCGCGACGAATGGGCTACGCCTGTGAAGGTAAAGATGATGATGCTGGATACCGCAGGCAATAAGCTAAAGCCCTATGGCGTGGGTGGCGGCAGACAGACTATCAGCATCCGCATGAAGGATGCTAATGACCGGGAATATGTGCTGCGCAGCCTTGATAAATCATTTGGCAAAGCAATGCCGGAGATCATGCAGGGTACATTCCTCGAAGACATACTGGACGACCAGGTGACCATAGCACACCCGTATGCCGCCATTACGATACCCGACATGGCCGAAGCTGCAGGCATACTGCATACTAACCCGATCATCAGGTATGTACCGCACCAGCCTGCGCTCGATACTTTTAATACGCAGTATGGGAATATGCTGTACCTGCTGGAGCAGCGCCCGGACGGCAACTGGGCCACTACGCCCAACTTTGGCAATTCGGAAAAGATCATCAGTACCGGTAAGCTGATGGAAAAGCTGCTGGCCAGCACCAATAATGAAATAGACCAGCAGCTATATATACGCAGCCGGCTATTTGACATGTTCATTGGCGACTGGGGCAGGCACGAAGACCAATGGCGCTGGGCGGAGTTTAAACAAGGGGACAAACGCATATACAAACCAATACCGCGCGACCGCGACCAGGCTTATACGCTATTCGACGGACTACTGCCAAAATTTGCACTAAGAGCTGCCGACCAGCAGCGCCTGCAATCGTTCGACTATAAAGTTAAGAGCATCAAGTCCTATAACTATTCGGCGCGCTACCTCGACCGGCGTATGGCGAATGAAACTACCCTGGAGCAATGGACTGCTGCCGCCCGCGACCTACAATCGAAAATGACGGATGCACTTATAGAACGGTCAATCAGGAAAATGCCGCCCGAAGTATTTGCATTGTCGGGCGAGGAGATCATTGCCAAACTGAAATCGCGACGAGATCTGTTGGAAAAATACGCCGCCGACTATTATAAGTTTATGGCGCGTCACGTAGATGTGGTGGGCTCTAATGAACGGGAATACTTTGAAGTTAAGCGCTTGAATGATGATGAAACTGCTGTAAATATTTACCGGATAAATGAGGATAACAACATCAGCAAGGAACCTTCGTACTCCAGAACTTTTAAGACAGACGAGACCAAAGACGTCCGCATACACGGCATTGATAACAACGATGTGTACAAGGTAGATGGACAGGTGCGTGATGCCATCGTGGTGCGCCTTATCGGTGGCGATGACCGCGACTCCATCATTGACCAATCGGACATACGCGGACATTCAGGGATGACGGTTGTGTACGACGACCGCAACAACTACTTCCTGAAAAGCAAGGAGACTAACCTGCAGCTGGGCAATGACAGTGCGGTACACGCATACAATTACCAGGAATTTGACTATCACAGCAAGGGACCTAAAGTGAGTATATCTTACAACAACCCCGACCGGTTGTTTCTTGGCGTAGGTTATAAATTCCACCGTCACTTCTGGCGCAGGTACCCGCATAGCTTCGAGCAGTCACTGTCTGTGCGCTACTCGATCGCGCAGAATGCTGTTAGTTTGGTTTACTCAGGCATCTTTTATCAGGCAGTTGGCAAATGGGATCTTCGGTTCAATGCTAGCCAGGATTTTGTAAGGTGGACCAACTTCTTTGGACTAGGCAATGAGACAAAACGTGTAGTCGACGACCGCAGATACTATCAGTTGCGCACCAGTGAGTTTATTGGTAGCGTAGGCCTTGCGCGAAATTTCAACAGGCATCATAGCCTTGAGATAACAGGCTTTTACTCAGGCGTAGAGGTGCTGGAAGACCCCAACAGATTTGTATCGCAGAACTTTACCCCGAATGAGCTTTTCTATTTTCATCATCACCAGTACCTTGGTGCCAGGGTTGGCTATACCTTCCAGCATATAGACAATGTCTTTATTCCGGAAAAGGGTATCATGTTCTACGCTGGCGCTTCGTATGCCAACAACATACTGCTGGAGAATGTAGGCTTTAAAACCTACAACAGCATTCTGCAATTGTACATTCCGCTCATCAAACGTTTCAGTATATCCAGCCGTACAGGTGTTACATCGGTGGCCGGCAAACCTGAATTTTATCAGTATGCTACTGTGGGTGGTAGCCAGACGATACGTGGATATCGAAGGGACAGATTCTGGGGTAAGACCGCGTTCTACAGCTCGAATGAACTACGCTGGATAACGGACTTCCGCAGCTATTTTATGAATGGCAAAATAGGTTTGCTGGGCTTTGTGGATAATGGTCGCGTATGGATGCCCGGAGAAAAGTCGGACAAGTTCCATGTGGGCTATGGCGGTGGTATATTCCTGGCACCATTCAACCGTATAAGCATGTCGCTGGCGCTCGGCCGGTCGGAGGAAGGCAGCACCATTCACTTCAGGATAAACAGGCTGCTGCAACCGGTGCGCAACTTCTATCAGTAGAGCGGTATGGGCAGCTCGTACTGCCTGCTGCCATCCTTTGCGCTCGTTTCGTACAGTACGAGGTGCAATGTCGAATTCGGGCGTTGCTTTGTTACACTATCAATAGTAAAGTCAAAACTACCCCACTCCGGCGCACCGGCATCGGTAGTAGCGAAGCCGCTTTTCAGTTCGTTGTGGCCATCCTCTACATACCAGCTAAAGCTGGCTTCAAATATCTGCCCTTCTCCGGTGATTCGAAATTTATTGGGAGCTATCCTTTCTGCCACTACGCCTCTGAACCTGGTATTGCTATAAGTTTTTAGCTTGTGAACAGTGTCAGGAGTAGCCGTTTGTTGGGCAGGAAGGTTATCGCGGTTATCAGCGGGAACAACAGTCGCTAAGGTGTCTGTCTTGTTAACGGCAGTATCAGTATGCTCGTTTTCTGCGCAACCGGCGGCAATTGCAAGCAATAAAAAAGCGGTTGGCAATTTATATAGTGACATATAGATCGGTATTTACAAAGATTGAGGTATTCCAAGTTATCTTGCAGCCGCAAAAACAATGCCGCCTGTCGATGAAAGTAATCTATTCTATACTCTTGCTTCTTGCTTTGCAGTGCACAAGTGCATTTGCCCAAAAGACGATCCTGTGGAAGGTCACTATTCCATCATCGCAAAAGACATCCTATCTACTTGGGTCGTTTCACCAGATGGGTAATTCTTTTGTAGATGAAAAGCATGTGATAAAAGACCTTATGCTGGCATCGGACATCGTCATTTTTGAAGCCATCGAAGACCCTCGAAAAATGATAACAGCTGTGATGAAGGCACGGCCAGATGATTTTTCGTACAGGCAGCATATAGACAGTGCAGATGTAAATTTTCTGGAGTCTTATGCTGCTAACTGGCCCGTACCTATAAGCAAGCTAAAGCCGGGAGAAATGATCATAAAACTGCAACAGACTTTCGTAGAGCAAAACTGTGGTACCATTAAACCGTCAGACACAGCCAAGCACCTGGACAACTACCTGCAAGCCATAGCCGAAATGAATGGCAAGAAGCTTCTGGGGCTGGAGCGATACGAAGACCAATTCAAAGCAATCAACATTGCAAAAGACGGTGAGTTTACCTGGAACAAGGCCAACAAAGCCGTACACATATGGGTAGAGCGTTTGCAAAAAGGTAAAGACAAAAAATCTATATGCCGGTCGGCAAAGGAATACATGAACATGAAATTCGACTATCAGTTCGATGTAAAATGTGCAGAGAATGATCCAATGCTGGCAGTGCGTAACGAAAAGTGGATGCCGCAATTGGTGGAGCACTTATCGGCGTCCAATGCTTTCGTCGTTGTTGGTCTGTTCCATTTGTATGGCGACTGCGGCATCATTACGCAGCTTAGAAAGAAAGGCTATGAAATAACTCCTGTCAGTATTAAATAACAACGAAGCTGAAAATAAAAAGCACCGGTAGTTATACTATCGGTGCTTTTGCTTTTATACACTTGTTATTTAATTAGCCGCAAGATCAAAGCGATCCAGGTTCATCACCTTATCCCAGGCGGCAACGAAGTCGTTTACAAATTTCTCTTTGCCATCGGCACTGCCGTATACTTCGGCAATGGCTCTCAACTCAGCATTAGAGCCAAATACGAGATCAGCACGGGTGGCAGTCCATTTACGCTCGCCCGATTTTCGATCGGCACCTTCATAGGTTTCTTTGTCCTCATTGATCGCCTTCCAGGCCGTACCCATATCCAGCAGATTCACGAAAAAGTCGTTCGTAAGCTGGCCGGGGCGGCTGGTGAGTATGCCGTGTGCCGATCCGTCAAAGTTGGTATTCAGCGCACGCATACCGCCTACTAGCGCTGTAAGCTCCGGTGCAGTCAGCGATAAAAGCTGTGCTTTATCTATCAGGTACTCTTCTGTACGCACGCCCGACTTCGACTTGCGGAAGTTGCGGAAGCCATCGGCAACAGGCTCCAGGTAACCAAACGATTCTACATCGGTCTGTTCCTGCGTTGCATCCATACGGCCGGGAGTGAATGGCACGGTCACCTTATGTCCTGCATCTTTAGCTGCTTTTTCCACCGCTGCGCATCCACCCAGCACAATCAGGTCGGCCAGCGATACTTTTTTGCCGCCTTTCTGCGCATCATTAAATTGTTTTTGGATATTCTCTAATGTGCTCAATACAGCACCTAGTTGGGTAGGGTTATTGGTCAGCCAATAACGCTGCGGGGCAAGACGTATGCGTGCGCCGTTAGCGCCACCACGCTTATCGCTGTTGCGGAAGGTAGATGCAGATGCCCAGGCCACAGATGCCAGCTGCGATACCGATAAGCCGGAATCCAGAATTTTTGCTTTGAGCTCTTTTATATCTTTTTCATCTACCAGGGCATGGTCAACCGCCGGTATCGGGTCTTGCCATATCAGTTCTTCCTGTGGTACTTCAGGGCCCAGGTAGCGGGCACGCGGCCCCATATCGCGGTGCGTCAGCTTGAACCATGCACGCGCAAAGGCATCAGCAAACTGGCCGGGGTTTTCGAGGAAGCGGCGTGATATCTTTCCGTATGCAGGGTCGAACCTCAATGCCAGGTCCGTAGTCAGCATCTTAGGCAGGTGCTTCTTCGAGCTATCAAACGCATCGGGTATAGTTGCTTCTGCATTCTTAGCTACCCACTGATGTGCGCCCGCGGGGCTCTTCGTGAGTTCCCATTCATGCCCGAAAAGATTTTCAAAGAAATGATTGCTCCATTTGGTAGGCGTTTGCGTCCAGGTTACTTCGAGGCCGCTGGTAATTGTATCCGGCCCCTTGCCCGAACCATACTTGCTGCTCCATCCAAATCCCTGATGCTCCAGATCAACAGCCTCGGGTTCCTTGCCTACATGGTCGGATGATGCTGCACCATGCGTTTTACCGAATGTATGCCCACCTGCAATGAGTGCCACAGTTTCCTCATCATTCATAGCCATGCGGCCAAAAGTATCGCGTATATCTTTAGCAGCTGCTATCGGGTCAGGGTTGCCATCGGGCCCTTCCGGATTCACATAAATGAGACCCATTTGTACGGCTGCAAGTGGCTTTTGCAGGTTGCGGCTATGCTTGTCGCCATCGGCATCATCGTCCGACACCAGTACGCTATGCCTGGCCACACCTTCAGAACCGTGTGTATAACGTACATCGCCCCCCAGCCATTTATCTTCGGCGCCCCAGTAGGTCGCATCATCAGCCTCCCAGGTATCAGCACGGCCGCCTGCAAAACCAAAAGTTTTAAAGCCCATCGATTCCAGCGCTACATTACCTGTCAATATCATCAGGTCGGCCCAGGATATCGTGTTGCCGTATTTCTGTTTGATGGGCCACAGCAATCTGCGTGCCTTATCGAGGCTCACGTTATCGGGCCAGCTATTGAGTGGCGCAAAACGCTGCTGGCCTTGCGCGCCACCGCCACGCCCATCGAACACCCGGTAGGTACCCGCACTGTGCCATGCCATACGCACAAACAAGCCGCCATAATGGCCAAAATCTGCCGGCCACCAGTCCTGCGAGTCGGTCATGAGTGCATGCAGGTCCTTCTTTATTGCATCATAGTCGAGACTTTTGAATGCTGCTGCATAATCGAACTCTTTATCCATAGGGTTAGACATGGAAGAGTGCTGGCGCAGAATATTCAGTTTCAACTGATTTGGCCACCAGTCGCGGTTTTTAGTACCGCCACCGCCAACATTGTTTTTCATACCTCCATGATGTACCGGGCATTTGCCGATGTCGTTTGAGCTGTCTCCCATATTTATTGAGTTGTGTTTTTTAGATAAGCGTTTGCATTGCTGCTTTTATAAATATCGACAAAATAGTTTCGGCGGAAAATAGTTTATCTCTATTCTTACATTCACCGTAACCAGAATGCTATCGCAATTATGACGTAAGGTGCAAACTGCGTCAGACTGCGTATTGCAGTAACACAAACCCACCGTCAAACGTTTTAGTCGATTGAAGCGTCATGTTTCTCATTACAGAGCTGTCAGCAAAATAAAGATTTACCGGAACCTATTACCGAGGGACATACAACGATTTGGTACTCGTCTATAACTGATGAAGAAACAAGCGACTGTACCAGCCAAATACTACCCCATATAATAACATCTTTACCCTGCTGTTGTTTCAGTTTCTCCATTTCTTCTTTTACATTGCTGCTGATAACAGTTGCCGGCTCGTAATTGCCCCATGGCGCTTTGTCTAATTCTGTGGAGCACACGACCTTATTCATGGCATTTAGCTTTGGGGCAATGCGCTCTGTAGCGGTGGGCCAGTACTGCACAAACATCTCGTAAGTATTTCGGCCGATGACCATAGTGTCTAACGTATCCAAAAACTGCCATTGGTAATTTTCAACGCTATGCTCACCATCCTGCGGCGAGTCTTTTGGCATAAAATCCAGCTCGCCATTTTGCTCCGCGGCAAAGCCGTCTATGGTCACGAACTCCTGTACAATTAGCTTTCTCATATAAGTCAAAAATAGGGAATGTGGTCATGCACAAACCATAATTTCAGCGTCAGAAAGCTAACCCGCGGTTAATCAAAACTATACGAGATGTCGAGCGTCCGACAATTGATTTCCAAACAGTGCATAGGGGAATAATATAGTTTCCGCGTATATCTGTTATACGCAACCGAAAATGAGAACTGCATACTTTTTACTTACAGCACTGATAGTCATCGCAGGTACAGCCAATGCCACTGAACGGGACACTTTGAGGGGCGATAACACGCCAAAGGAGCTACAGGAAGTAAAAGTATCGGCAAGCCATGGCAACCTGAAGCGCCATGTAGAAAGTACGCAGATGGGCAAACTGGACATACCCGTATCGTTGCTCTCTAAAGCACCCAGTCTGGCAGGAGAGCCGGATATCATTAAGGCTTTGCAGCTAACACCTGGGGTAAAAAGAGGCAGCGAAGGCAGTATAGGCATGTACGTGCGTGGTGGCGGCAACGATGAAAATCTGATATTGCTGGACGGCGCACCGGTATATAATGCCGGACATCTGCTTGGCTTCTTCTCTGTGTTCAATAGTTCCTCTATCAAGGATGTGCAGTTGTACAAATCATGTTTCCCGGCCCAATATGGCGGACGTCTGTCATCGGTGCTGGATGTGAAGACCAAGGAAGGTAGCCTTAATGAATTTAAAGCAAATGGTAGCCTGGGTGCCATATCATCGGCCATGACGGTGCAGGGGCCTATTATTAATGACAAGCTTTCCTTCATCGTATCAGGCCGCCGTACTTATATCGACAAGATATTTAAGTACATCCCTTATCACTTCTACGATGTCAATACAAAGCTTACCTATGTAATGAACAGCCGGAACAGGCTATACCTGAGCAGCTACATAGGCGAAGACATACTGAAGACACCATCGGGGCAAGACACGCTACCCGAACAGGAGCGCTTTAAAACAGGCATGAAGCTGGGCAACCAAACCGCTACCCTACGCTGGAACCATATGCCGGAGCATGGCAAGTTCAGCTCCGACCTTTCGGTAATGTATACCAGGTTCAGGTACGATATGCATGGCAATATGGGCAACAATACGATGTCGATGAAGTCGGCCATCCAGGACATGGGTATTAAAGGCGACATAAGAATCAACAATACGGGCGACCATAAGCTTACTACGGGCTTCAGCGCCACGCACCATTACTTTAACCCTAACGTAGTAAGCAGCGCAGGCGCACTAGTAGAGAGGTTTGGAAACAGCGAGGGTGAAAAGCTCTATACAACCAAAGGTGCAGTATATGCTAATGACGACTATAAGATAGACGATAAGTGGCAGGCGAATGCAGGGTTGCGTATGAGCAGCGCAGCAGTAGCAGGCAAAACATATATAAACGCAGAGCCGAGGATAGGACTACGTTACCTGCTGAATGACAAAAGCTCCATCAAGGCATCTTATGCCCGTATGACACAGTATATGCACCTGGTGTCCAGCTCTTCGCTGGTATTGCCTACCGATCTGTGGTATCCTGTAACGGCTAACATCAAGCCCGGAAAATCAGACCAGGTGAGCGCGGGTTATTATTATTCTATACCCGGCGTAGGGGTTTCGCTGAGTGCCGAAGTTTATTATAAGTGGATGCAGCACCTGACGGAGTATCGCGAAGGCGCACTACTGATAGGCAACAGCAACTACGAAAACGAAATGGTACAAGGAAAAGGCAGATCATACGGGCTGGAACTATTTGCCAGCAAAACAACCGGAAAATTTACGGGTTGGGTAGGCTATACTTTTTCTTACTCGCACCGCAAGTTTGATGAATTGAACGAAGGCAAAGAATACTATTCACGCTTCGACCGCAGACACGATATATCGCTGGTAGGGATGTACGACATTTCAAAACACTGGGGCATCAGCACATCAGTACTGTATGCAACAGGGAATCCATTCACAGGGCAGGCCAGCCAGTATATGGTACCTAAGCCCGACTTCAGCGGATTTGATATACTGCCAGCCTACACCGGCCGCAACGATCTGCGCATGTCGGCATCATTCAGGATAGACTTGGATCTGCAATACAAGTTCCGGCTGGGCAAGCACTTGAAGGGTGATGCGCACCTAAGCATCTACAATGTAATGAACCGCGCACAGCCTCACCGTGTAGAGCGTACGTGGAACGAGAAGAAACAAGCATACACCTATCAGCAAACCGGTTTGTTTGGAACCATCACCACCGGCACTATCAACTTCAATCTGTAAAAAAATACAATCATGTCAATAAAACATTATTTCTCCATCGCACTGCTTATTCCGCTGTTCTTCAGTTGCAGGCCAAAGCCACTGGATATCGAAGTAGCACAAAAGCCGGGCAAGCTAACCATATCGTCGGTTGCCTTTAGTGAGAAGTCGGTATTCATTGCCGCAGGTTATTCAGTAGAATCAGGTTTTAACCTGGCTGACACCACTGAAAAGAATCGACAAACATTGCCCGGCCGTGTGGTGGATTCAGGCCTCGTTACCATTACCAAACTTGGCTGCCTGCCCGATACACTGAAGATGTACAATCCCGGCATTTATGGCAACAACAACTTGCAGCTGACACCCTATGCCCAATATATACTTACCGTAATGGACTATAAGAAAGGAACTGCTGTTTCGGCCACAACCACTTATCTTCCTGCACCATCCATACAAGCACTTAAACCGGAGGTGATCAAGACGGGTAGCCAGCCTGTTGTTAAGCTGCACATAAAACTGGGAGATATAAAACCGGGCGAGCATTTCTTCATCGGCTACAGCACCAAGACAAATGTCATATCGGCCATTACTCCACTGGTAGCAGGGCTTGGCGCTATGCAGTCGTTCGAGGCCAGGCAACTGGAAATGGTAGATGGCAGCAAAGCAAAGGACGGAATGCTGGAGCATAGCTTTACCCTTGATGTAAAACCTACCGATACGCTCACCGTACAAGTGGCTAAGATCGATGACAAATACTATAAGTACCTGGATGCCTACAAACGCACCGGCTACCTGCTCAACCAGATATCGGGCGAGCCTATAAACCTGCCCACTAATGTAAGTGCCGGCCTTGGCTACTTTGCCCTTTACGCACCACAGCGCACAAGGTTTTACCTGAATGAATTTTAGTTAAGTACATATCTAATCAGTAACAGGGGAGTTTCTTTAAACTCCCCTAAAAAATGCCCAAACTCCCCAAACTATAGCAAAACTCATACGCTACCATTATATTAGGCGCGAAAAAGCTTGGTATATGAATCCGATAGCACCCAATCTTGTAAAACGAAACAACATCAATATTATCGGTAACCCTGATGCGGACAAAACCATCATGTTTGGACATGGATTTGGTATTGATCAGAATTCCTTTTCTGAAGTTGTAAAAGCATTTGAAAAGGACTATCGAATTATCCTGTTCGATAATGTTGGCGGTGGCAAGTCTGACCCCGCAGCATATTCACCCAATAGATATAATACACTGAATGGCTATGTGGCCGACCTTACCGATATTCTGCGCTCGATGGATGCAAAGGATATCATTTACGTAGGCCACTCTGTAAATGGCATGATAGGGCTGATGGTGGCTGTAAAGCACCCCGAATGGTTCTCAAAACTCATCATGCTGGGTGCTAGTCCGCGCTATCTAAACGACCCCGGGCAGGGCTACATAGGTGGCTTCGACCAGGCCGACCTGGACGGGCTCTATGGAGCTATGCACGCCAACTACCATGCATGGGCCAGCGGATTTTCGGCAGTTGCTATGCAGAACCAGGACCGCCCGGAGTTGGCGGCATCCTTTGCTGGGACATTGTCAGAAATAAGACCAGACATAGCTCTGGCTGTTGCTAAAGCTATATTTGAATCGGACTGCAGGCAGGAGCTGGGTAAGATAAAAATACCGGTACTTGTAGTGCAAACTTCTGACGACATAGCGGTCCCCGACCCTGTGGCTCCGTATATGCAGCGCCATATACCCAATGCAAAGCTGGTAAAAGTGCATACAAAAGGGCACTTCCCGCATATGAGCGCACCTGATGAAGTAGTATCGGCCATAAAATCATTTATATAAGCGCGACGGATGAACTGGGACAGTAAGGCACTTCAATTTATAAAGCATACCAGCCAGCGAAGCAACGACATCAGGGGCTTCCTAGGTCAGGCTATTGCTTATTTGGGTACGCTTTCGGGTGCATTTACCGCCTTCCAAATATGTATTGAAGATGCATATACAGCAAGGGTAGCTGATGCGACTCCCGATTACCTGAACGATATTATATTGAGTCCCGAGCCGATAAAACAATTGATGTCCGACAATAACAATGACGTCATCTATTGGAAAGATGTAGCTGCACAGCAGAACATTTTTGAAGATGTGCTAATGGCTGTACCCTCTGCCGTATTTATTCCCATTGATGTTCAAAACACAACTTGCCTTATTGCACTCGGCTGGACCGACAATCAGAGCTTCGATGCTACTTTTCGCAGCTATATAGAGACGGTGCAGGTAAGGCTGCGCGAGATCATTGATCAAACAAGTTTTCTGACTACGCTTTATACCGACCGTGACCGATTTTCTGCAATCATAGCATCTATGCCACAGGCGGTAGTGTTTATCGACAACGACAACTACACCGGATGGACCAATAACAAAGGTGCTGCATTGCTGGGCATACAACCCGGGCAGCAGGAACTAAATGTTATATCTGTTGCAATGAATCAACTAAGAGCATCGCTTAGCAACAAAGATGAAGTGAATGCAAAAGCAATGGAAGTTATCTCCAGCCCAACAGGTATTGACAACTGGATATGGCAGGTAAGCGAGCCAGCAACGAGTACTTATCATGTATCTTACCGCGCGATAAAGGGCACTGGTGTAAATGGAGTATCATGGATATTTCATCAAGTAGCCTAAAAAGAGCGACAAATACATATTCCACTTAATTAATAAGTTTAGATTTTCTTAATGCGGTGCCTGCTGGCACCGTTTTCTTTTACTGCTGTATTGTGAGATTATAAAAACAACTTATTGAGAAGATAAAAACATAAGTTATGAGGACATTGAAAATACTGGCACTGGCCGCGATGGGAGTTGTAACATGGACATCTTGCGAACGCGCAAGCGCACGTTATATGGACATGACCACAGGGCAATACATAATGCTTGACCGTAACCCGGTAACCGGCGAAGCGATCAATGCTGAAACAGGCGAACCGGTAACACTATATGTGAATACCAAGACCAACGACACCATCTGGGGGCCTACCGGCGAAGTGGTCAACGAGAAGATACGCTACACATCTGAGGATGAACTGTACGTGTACTCCGGCAAAGCCGACAAAGAGTATAAACTGGAGATAGAGCGCGATGGCGACTATTCACTGAAGACCGACGACTATAAGCTAAAGGTGGACGGCGACGGTGACTACAAAGAAAAAGGCGACGACTATAAGATAAAAGTAGACGGCGATGAATATAAAGAGAAAGGTGACGACTATAAGATAAAACGTAATGGCCGTGCTTACAAAATAAAGCATGGTGACTACAAGAAAGAAGTAGAAAAGGATGGTGATATAAAGATCAAAGATGGTAACGTGAAGATCAAAATAGATGGCGAGACCGGCGAACGCAAAGTGAAAATTGACGACTAATAATAGCGCCTCAACATAGACGGAACGCCTTGCTGCATTGCAGCAGGGCGTTTCTATTTCCAGTTATCTATCTTCAGTTTCCTGAAGAATGTTTCTTCATCTACCTCGCGTACGCAACCGGGCTGCAGGTCACCCAGCTCCAGGTCTTCTATCGATGAACGGATAAGCCTAACACAACGATGCTTAACGGCAGCCACCATCTTTCTTATTTGATGATACTTACCTTCTGTCAATGTTATCTTAAGCCATGTGTAGGGTATGTAGTCAGTAAGCACACCGAATGCAGGATGAACATTTCCGATTGGCGGTGGTATTACTTCCACTTCGCAGGGCTGCGTAACGTAATCATCACTTTTACGGCCGAGAAGGGCAATGCCGCTCCTCAACTGGTCTAGCGTCTCTTCACTTACATTATACTGCACCCGCACCAGGTAGGTGCGTTTATGTGGTACCTCGCCCTGAAATAAAAGCTTTGTTACTCTTTTGTTGGTAGTTAGTATCAGCAAACCTTCGGAAAGATTGTCGAGGCGGCCTATGGCGTGCGTACCCTCCGGGAAATCGAACTTCACATCGGCCAGCACATTTACATCATCCGGGCTCACAAATTGTGATACCATGTCGTAGGGCTTGTTAAGTATAAAATATCGATGGGAAGATTCACTCATTGTGCGGCAATACAAAGTTGCAAAAATAACACGGGTATTTTGAAGTGACTAATCGGGTATGCTAAAATGCAACGAGAGAAAGTATAGACCTTCTCTCGTTTATTGCTCACAGAGATTGTACCATCCTGCACAAATCCCTATGTTGCTCCAACCTCTGACGGAGCAATAATGTTAACACTTAGTCTAATAAAATAACGTTCCAAGAACGGAGCCCGGATGCCCTAACCTCGCCTCAGGCAGCACAAACATTTGTTTACGCCTGTAAAACAAGGCTTTACAGGTCTCCTTTAGAAGGTATTTGTATCTGAAACAGGAATTTCAGGTATCTTTACGCTCGCAGCAGCATCGCAGCTACTGCTATAATAAATGACGTATGAGCTCAGGGAAAATACTTGACCATGTATTAGAACCGCCATCGTATGGCTGGGCAGATGCCAAAGGAAACCTGATTAAGCCTACTCCGAAACAGATACTAAGGGAGTTTTTGTCGCGCACCAATGTATTTAAGAACAGGAAGAACTGGCTTTCGTTTATGAGTTGGTTTCAGATCGTTTGCCTGACACCTTTCTTCTTTATTTTCCTATTCAAGTATATTACTATTCCCTTGTTCATCGTGGGCTTTGTATACAGCATGATATTGATGGGCTCGCATGGCACCATCTGGTATCACAGGTATTGCACACACAAGGCTTATAAGTTCAGCAACAATTTCTGGCGGTTCATTACGCAACACCTGGTTATTAAGGTAGTGCCAGAAGAGACCTACGCGGTTTCGCACCATGTGCATCATGCAAAGAGTGACCAGCCGGGTGACCCGTATAATGCGCAGGCCGGTTTCCTATATTGTTTTCTGGCAGATACCAATCATCAACCTATTAACCGTAACCTCAGCAGAGAAGACTATGCAAAAGCCGTAAGTCTGCTGGGACATACAGGCGTAAAAACCAATAGCTACGAACAGTATCAGAAATGGGGATCTATTGTTCACCCGGTTACATTCATTACCGAATGGATATTGAACTGGGGCTTTTGGTATGGCGTGTTCTTCCTGATAGGCGGTAATGCCTTGGCTTGTACCATATTTGGCGCTGCTATGTTTTGGGCAGTGGGTGTGCGCACCTTCAATTATGAAGGGCACGGTAAAGGAGAAGACAAAAGAAAAGACGGTGTGGACTATAACAGGCTCGACATGTCGATCAACCAAATATGGCCCGGCTTCGTAGCAGGCGAATGGCATAACAACCACCACATGTACCCACGCAGCGCGCAATCGGGCTTCCTGAAGCACCAGATAGACTTTGCCTGGTATTATGTAAAGTTTTTGAGCATGATCGGCGGCGTAAGCTCCTATAACAATGCCAAGAAACAGTTCCTCGAACAGTACTATATACCGAAGAAACTGAAGACCAGAGCAACTGCAACTACGGAGGCAGAGGCAAATGCAGCTGTTGAAGAAGAGGTAATGTAGACTTTTCTATATCTTATCTATCCTTATCCACTTCATACCGGCAGCTATTGCCGATTGCACACCTGCTTCACCATCTTCAAACACGATGCACTTTTCCGGTGCTACGCCCAGGTGATTTGCGGCTAGCAGGAAAGGATCGGGCGCAGGCTTTCCACGCTCTGTATCGCCCGCGCATACCAGTGCCTGCACCAGGTGGTCGATTCCTAGTATCTTCAATGTCTTTGTAACCGTCTCGCGCCTGCCGCCCGATACCACACCTATTTTGATGTGTGCCGGCGCATGGGTCAGATGTTTCATCACAAAGTCGATCGGCTGGGTTTGATCTATAGTTTCGTAAAATGCCAGCGACTTACGACGCGCAAAATCCTCAGTGTCAAAATTTGTATTGTGACGCCTGTTCATTTCAGCAACAACCTCTACCGTAGGCCATCCTGCCAGCTCGTCTATGATAGTGCCGTCTATTTCCAGGCCTTGCTCTTTTGCTATTCTTATATAGGCATCTTTATGTGCCTGCATATTGTCGGCTAGTGTGCCATCGCAATCGTATAGATATGCTTCAATGTCGCCTTTGCAGCGGGTACATAGTTCTTTATACTTCAGCTCGCGCTCTTGTGCCAATTCCATTCTTAATCGTTTAATAGATGTGCAAAGCTAAAGCAACTACTAATGAACTAAACTTAAAGTTTTTGTAAACCGATTGCCAAAGCACCACTAAGGCACAGAATTTAAACCTCTTATCATGACAAGAATTGTTAGAAACTAAAATTGAAGATTATGGCAACGAAGATGATGGAGAGAAAGATAAAGATGACGTCGATGAACCCAAACCCTGAGCATACCGAAGGACCGGTAGCAAAAGCTATCGAAGAACAAACAGCAAAGCTACCTTCAGATATATTTCTTTGGGCATCATTAGCCTCAATGGGCGCTTCCCTTACACTCAAATTACTCAAGAAAGACCATGTAGCCCTGTTCGTAGGACAATGGGCTGCACCATTCCTGCTGCTTGGCTTGTACAACAAGCTTGTTAAGCTGGAAGGTCATGACTAACATACTTTTCATAGGTGGTTTTTAGAAAAGCAGGGCATATTTTCGCCCTGCTCTTTTTTATGCCCTTACTCAACTAAAAAAACAGGGAGGAATTGCCATGGCAATTCCTCCCTGTTTTTCGTATAAATAGTTTTATCAAAAATCTTAAGCAGACAGACGGTAAAAGCTGCTCTCCAGGCTCTGAATTGAATTTTTTACGTGCTTTTTTACAATGTTACTTTTGCACAGTTCCATAGTGGCACTAAGCAAAGTTTTCAGATCAACCTGTGATGCACGGCCCAGGATTCTTCTCGCTTTCAGTTTTTTCAGGTAAGATATGTTTCTGCTTTTCATAAGGTAAGTTTTGTAAGTTTCAATTTGTAATAATGATGGAAATAAAAAGCGTGCCAGACTATCCTAAATCGACTTAACATTTTGCATTTAACATTTCTAATAACTGCTCGAAAAGCGATTATTTAACCTTCAGCTTTTGCCCAATCTCGATTGTTGTGCTTCGCAATTTATTGTTACGCATGAGCTCGTTAACAGTAAGCCCATGTGCTGTTGCTATGCTATAAATTGTGTCCCCCCTTTTCACGACGTATATTTCAGCAGTCTCATCTTTTATTTTATCTCGAATCTCATGTCTATCATCATAGCGGTGCAGTTCGTAACGCTCTATGAGGCTTATGAGCAGCTGCGGATACTTTGGATTGGTAGCATACCCTGCTTCTTTTAGTCCATATGCCCAGGCCTTGTAATCCGTATTTTTCAGCCGGAATAAATCGGCATACCGCGACCGGCGTAAAAACTGCGAGTGATCCTCGAATGATGCTTCCGCATCGTCGTATACACGAAAGCAGTCATTGCGTTTGTCATCATCTTTATAGTATCTATCACCTTTCCAGTCGGGTGTGCATTTGATGCCGAAATGATTGTTGGCATAGCGGGCCAGCGGACTGTTACCATTACCTGATTCCAGCAACCCCTGTGCGAGTGTGATGCTGGCAGGTATGCCATGCTTTTTCATCTCGCGCATAGCTATGTCCTTATACAGTTCTACGTACTGTTGTGCACTGATATTCCTAAAATCACCATCGGCCTTTTTAGTTGCCCTATGCTCCACGCGCTTATTAGTCTTTCGTATATGCCTCGAACTGCCGCATGAAAGCAAAATGGTTGATAACAATAAGAGGCAACAGTAATACAGTCGCATTTTTAGTTGATTGTAGCATTAAGTATAAGGGACTTGCAATGTCCACATAATATTTCGCAATGCACAGCGCTAGCGGTTTAATACATACTATCCTGTAAATAAAAAGACACAGACAGCATTTCACCGGTTTGCATAGAAGCTTAGATGCCTGCGCTAAACAATAGGATAAAAAAGACCTTAAACAGACACAAATTATAGCACATAATTATTATATTGTATAATTAAAATTAATTATCAGCTATGTACTTCAATTCTACTTACTTCGCATTTAGGGCGCGCCTACAGCCAATTGTGCCGCTCGAGAAAAAATGCAATCATCTGGGACAGGTTACCGAAACGAAAAATGAGACGAAACGCAAAGCCTCCAAGGGTTCAGCCAACTATGACGCTCTGATTACTTCGCCTCTTTCCTTCTTCTCCCCGCCCGCATCTCCATCGGGCAAACATTACAGGTTCACCGACTTTGCAAAAACACTTACGCTCTTTCTTTGTCTGTGTCTCTACAGCACCAATCTTTTTGCACAAACACCTACGTATGCACTTACGGGCGGTACATCTGCCAATAGCTGGCCGTTTAGCGCAGCCAACACAGGCTCAAATAAAGTTCAATGGCTGTATTACCCGTCAAACTTTCCTACTGCGCCGGCGGGCTCTGTTACCAAGATATATTTCCGAACAAGCAACGCAGGTACTTACTCCATTACAGATCTTACCATAAAGATGGGCACTACCAGCCTTAGCACATTTACTTCCGGCACCTATCAAACCGGTCTTACAACTGTATTTAGCGCTACCAGCAGCGTTACCATACCGTCAAATGGCTGGATGGGCATTACACTCACTACCCCTTTCTACTACGATGGAACGTCGAACTTTATTGTGGAAGCGTCGCACAATGGCGCATCATCTACAGGAATTACTGTTCTACAAAACAACTCCACACCCAATGGCCGTATATATGGCAATATCGCTTCCTCCTCCGGCACCGCCACAACTGGCCTCACCGACTTTGGTATGGATATAATGACAGGACCGCCATGCCCTAAAGTGTTAGCACTTGCAGTCTCAGGTAAATCTTCGACAACGCTCTCTTTTAGCTGGTCGGCTCCTTCTAGCAGTGTTGGATATAGTTATGCACTCACAACGAGCACCACACCACCTACGGCAGGCTTTACTAATACGACGGCTACTTCAGCTAGCTTTACAGGTCTTACACCAAGTACTCAATATTATTTCCATATAAGGAATAATTGCAGTGCTACCAACTATTCGGGTTGGGATAGGCAAGATGTCATGACAAATCCTCCGTGCGGAAAACCAGCCACTAAAGTAAGCGACGTAACTACTAAGTCGGCCATTATCACCTGGCCCAAGATACCTTATGTAACAAAATACGAATATGCACTGAAGCAAGATACGAGCAAACCTACTACCGGCACTACACAGACACCGGATACATTCTTTAAACCTGACAACCTGCCTGAAGGAACAAAGTATTATGTGTTTGTACGTATGTACTGTGAGGGTAATGAGGTATCACCGTGGGCACTCGATTCATTTACGACACGCACTGTTTGCAGGCCTCCTGTATTAAACGTAACTAACATAGATGCATCCCGCGCTGTGATATACTGGAACCATGTACCTACGGCATTATCATATGAGTACGAGGTGTCGCAGTCGCCTACACCACTTGGTAAAGGCACCGAGATCCTAACTAACAGTTTCCTCGCATTCCCGCTCAAAGATGGCAATGTATACTACTTCCATGTAAAAAGTAAATGCGAGGATCAAGGCTTTGTTTCAGAATCTGACTGGGGCACTACATCATTCAAGACATGGCCAACATCTGTTGCTAACAGCAGCTCAAATGGATTTATGATCACAGCATTCCCTAACCCCACTACCGACCTGTTGACGCTAAGTATAGCCGGCACCATAGCTGGCGATGCTGAATTGACGCTAATGGACATCAATGGCCGGATTGCTAGTCGCGTAAAAGTAGTTGGCAATACCAGCAGCATCGACTTAAGCAAAGTGCCTGCCGGACTGTACCTGCTACGTTATGCTGATGCACGGTATAGCGAAGTAATTAAGGTTACTAAAAAATGAACAACGATTTAAAAAGGAAAAGGTTAGCTAATCAGCTAACCTTTTCCTTTTTAAATCATACGAAAGACCAATACCAAGAGCATCTGAGAACTACATTAAAACAAAATTAAAATTTAGTTAAAAAAACATTAAATCATATTCAGATTTTAGTAAATTAGAGTTTCATCCCTCTATTAAAACAAAAGTCTATTATGAAAATCTCGGAAAAAAGTCCAAGCTATTCCGACAATATTTGTACGTCGGCTAATCCGTTTCTGCACTACTTATCCATTTCCATAACCAAGGTGCTTGCAGGAGGCAAACTGTTATTTCTCTTTTTTTCATTATTTTTTACTCATGCCCCCAGCAGTACTGCACAAACTACAATCGCTACAACCGCATATACGGGCAACGGCTCAGGTGCAGGCTCTGTAGGTACAGGCATTACCTTCTCTATAACTAATAATAACGGCGGAGGTATCATATTGCAAGAGGTAGGCTACTCACCCGGTTCCACCAACCAGACACAGCTCTGGTACAGCGCCACGAGCCTGACCGGAACAGCAAATATAGCTACCCCCACATGGACGCAATTAGCTACAGTATCGTCGCCTACCACCGTAGGCACTACGGTCATAAACAACAGCTTTTTTACTGGTCTTAGTCTTGTAATACCTGGCGGAACTACATACCGGTTTTGTGTAGTGGTAGTACCAAGCACTGCACGATATCATAACCCGGGTGGCGTTACACCTTCAAGCACAGTATTTAGCAGCGGTGGCGTCGATCTCGTAACGACCAGCTCTTTATGGGGCAGCCAAAGCAGTGTGGGTAATACAGGACGATATTATTTTGGCTCCATAACCTTTATACCGGCAGGACCACCATGTCCTGCCCCCGGGCCTATATCAGTATCCAATAAAACATCTACTTCCGCGCGCTTAAGCTGGCCAGCCGTCGCCGGATCAACCGGCTATGAATACCATGTTACAACAGCGGCTACTCCGCCGGCAACAGGGCAACTGACTACTACAAGTACGCAGGTAAACCCATCAGCCTTAACACCTGCTACCAACTATAACTTATTTGTAAGGAATAAATGCAACCCGCCAAACCAGGCAACATCGTCATGGGTAAATCAGCCGTTCACAACTAATCCGCCTTGCAGCAAACGTATAATAAAGTTTACAGAGATAACTGCCACATCCGCAAAGATCAGATGGAACGGCGAGGGCCACGCTACACAATACGAGTACATGCTGAAACAGGACACAAGTATGCCAGTGACAGGAACAACCTCCATTACAGACACTGCGGTAGAAATCAAAACGCTACTGGAGGGCACAAAATATTATTTTTTTGTGCGGATGGTATGCGGTGGCGGAGAGCTGTCACCCTGGGTACTTGATTCCTTTACTACACGCATTGTGTGCAGGCCACCCGATCTGAAAGTTCAGAACCTGAATCACGAACGAGCCGTAATATATTGGGATCGCGTACCTTCCGCAGTGGCCTATCAATATGAGGTATCACAATCGCCAACGCCGCTAGGAAAAGGAACGCGTATACTAACAAACAGCTTTCTGGCATTTCCGTTACGAGACAATGAAGTATACTATTTCCATGTGAAGAGCGAATGCTCAGACCAGGGATTTGATTCGGAATCAGACTGGACAACCACATCATTCAAGACATGGCCTACATCGGTTGCAAGTACAACAGCCGATCCGTTTATGATAACAGCATTCCCGAATCCTGCAAAAGACCAGCTTATTGTTCGTATCCTTGGGAACCTGCATGGAGAAGCGCGATTAGAGCTTGGCGACGTAAATGGAAAGGTCGTAGAAAATGTGGTTATTAAAAACAACAACACCATACTTGATCTTAGGAAAATTACTCCCGGCATATATTTATTAAAGTATGCTGATGCCCAACATATAGAAACGATAAGAATAGTAAAACAATAAATTGATTATAATTAGTGATGAACAGGCTATCTAAAAAAATAGCCTGTTTTTATTTTGACTATAAAACGAAAACTGCTGAGCAGTACGAATTACATATTCTTCCTAAGAAAATACTGATTCATCCTGAATGTCTGGTTGCAATAACTAATGGGGATTAAATTGAAACCCCGTAACATATTTACATATGAACAAAATGAAAATTCACCCCACGTCGATTACGTTTCTACTAGCTTTTTTGTTTTTGCCATTCTTGTCTATTGCTCAAACCATCAATACAACAGTAAGTAGTACCGGATATACAGGAACTAATAATTCAGGTACTGGCTCCTGGAGTACATTTACAATTGAAAATGGAAGTGGAGCTCCGATCAATATTACAAGCATAGGCGGCTGGTCTAACAGCTCGCAAAACGGAGCAACATACACGCTATGGTATAGCACCAGCTCGCTCAGCGGCACTGTAGGTACATTAACCGGCCCTACCTGGACAAGTATGCATCTAATACAGTTAGTGGTATCGGATCGGCTACAATGGCTGTCAATACGGTGATACCAAGTATGAGTTTCACTGTACCAAATGGTGCACAATACAGGTTTGCGTTATATACTACCAGTACTAACTATTATAGTGGTACAGGCGTAGGTACGGCGTCGCCCAACTCATTTACAAACAGCGGCGTTACATTAAGGACAGGAGACTACCAGATATCTGGTATGTATGTGGGATATGGTGCTACCAACAATCCACGGTTCTTCACCGGCTCTGTTACATTCAGCCCCGCAGGCCCTCCGTGTACAGCACCCACAGTCGCTAGCATCACAAAGTCATCAACAGGTGCCACAGGTACATGGTCGGCGGTACCGGGTTCTATCGGCTACGAGTACATCTTTTCAACGTCGGCTACCCCGCCGGCAACCGGCTATCTGACAACCACTGCTACATCAGCAAGCGCAACCGGACTAACACCCTCTACAGGCTATTACCTGCATGTGCGCAATAAGTGCGCAGCCACTAATTTTTCTACATGGACACCTACTCAATTCAATACCAATCCGCCATGTAAAGAAAGATTGATCAAAATCAAAAATATAACTAATGACTCTGCAGGTGTTAATTGGGATACGGCTATGCACGCATCTGGTTATGAGTACGTCATATCAGAAACCAGGTTGCTGGCATCAGGCACAGTTGTCACCACTTCATCCAATAGTTTTACGGCTAAAAGCCTGAAGGAAGGAACTAAATATTATGTGTGGGTACGCATGAAATGTCAGGGTAATGAATTTTCAGGGTGGGTGCTGGATTCATTTATCACCCGGACTATCTGTAGGCCACCTGTACTTAACGTAACAGCCGTAAATCAGGAGCGCGCAGTTATATATTGGGATCATATGCCTACCGCTATTTCTTACGAGTATGAAGTATCACAGTCGCCAACGCCGATGGGCAAAGGCACTACGGTGAAGGCTAATACCTTCCAGGCATATCCGATGAAAGACAACCAGGTGTACTATTTTCACGTAAAGAGCAAATGCAACGACCAGGGCTTTATTTCAGAATCGGACTGGACGACCACATCTTATAAAACATGGGCTACTTCCGTATCAAATATTGCAGGAAATACAGCTTCCGTATCGGTATACCCTAACCCGGTAAATGATGTGCTGAACATTAGCATCTCAGGAAAAGCTAATCCTGAAGCTCAGCTGACCATGATGGATGTAAATGGCAGAATAGTTTATCAATCAGGCGTTGATAGCAGTAAGGGCCAAATAAACATGAGCAAACTTCCTGCGGGATTGTACCTGCTTAAATACGCAGATGCTACACATAGCGAGGTTATTAAAGTGACAAGAAATTAAAACTTTTAATTAAATATCAACCAATAAAGAGCGGCTCCCGATTGGGAGCCGCTCTTTATTGGTTCAGCAGATAATTTCCGTTTTAGTCCGTCGTTTTTCCCTGTTCGTCCACCTTCGTTTAGCAGTGTCAATTTTGTGCAGCATCTTTACATTGCAATCAGTGATGAACTGAAATTATTCTTAACTGTAATAATTTACCCCTAACAAATAGTAAAGAGACCGCCTGCGGAGACGGTCTCTTACTTTTTTTGCAGTATTCTCTTTTACGACTTTATTTACACGTGGAACTTAATGCCTTGCGCTAATGGCAGCTGTTCGCTCCAGTTGATGGTATTGGTTTGACGGCGCATGTATGCCTTCCAGCTATCTGAACCGCTCTCGCGGCCACCGCCTGTTTCTTTTTCACCACCGAAGGCGCCACCTATCTCAGCACCACTGGTACCGATGTTTACGTTGGCTATACCACAGTCGCTACCCATGTGCGATAGGAAACGTTCTGCTTCGCGCATATTCAGCGTCATGATAGATGACGACAGACCCTGCGGAACATTGTTCTGCATATAAATGGCCTCATCGATCGTATTATACTTCATGATGTACAGGATGGGCGCGAAGGTCTCATGCTTTACTATTTCCATATCGGCAGTCACCTCATACACGCAAGGCTTCACATAACATCCGCTCTCGTAGCCTTTGCCTTCCAGCACGCCACCCGGCACCAGAGCTTTACCACCTTCCTTCTTCACTGCTTCCAGCGCATTCATGTAAGAAGCTACTGCATCTTTATCTATCAATGGTCCTACGTGGTTGTTCTCGTCCAGCGGGTTGCCAATGCTCAGTTGTTTATAAGCAGCTACCAGTTTCTTCTTGAATGCTTCGTATACGCTCTCGTGAATGATGATACGACGCGTAGTAGTGCAACGCTGGCCGGCAGTACCTACTGCACCAAATACAGATGCACGCATAGCAATATTGAGGTCGGCGTGCTCGCTGATGATGATGGCATTGTTACCACCCAGCTCCAGCAACGATTTACCCAAGCGACCAGCTACCGTAGCCGCTACAGCCTTGCCCATACGCGTAGAACCCGTTGCAGATACCAGCGGTATACGCTCATCGCTGCTCATCCACTCACCGGCATCGCGTGCGCCTACCACCAGGCCGTTCACGCCTTCAGGTACTTTATTAGCTTTGAACACCTCGCTCACTATGCGCATACAGGCGATAGCCGTAAGCGGTGTTTTTTCAGATGGCTTCCAGATGCAGGTATCACCGCAAACCCAGGCAATAAAGCTGTTCCAGCTCCATACGGCCACCGGGAAATTGAATGCACTGATGATACCTACCAGGCCCAGCGGGTGCCACTGCTCGTACATACGGTGCATCGGGCGTTCGCTGTGTATAGTAAGGCCATACAGCTGGCGCGAAAGGCCTACTGCAAAGTCGGCCACATCTATCATTTCCTGAACTTCGCCATAACCTTCCTGCAGGCTTTTGCCCATCTCGTAAGATACCAGGCGACCCAGCGGTTCTTTATATTTTCTAAGTGCTTCACCTATCTGGCGCACTACTTCTCCCCTCTTTGGTGCAGGCCACATGCGCCACTCTACAAAAGCTTCTTCCGCTTTTGCTACTACGGCATCGTAAGCTTTACGGTTTACTGTTGTAACAGAGCCTATCAGCTTGCCGTCAGCAGGCGAGTAAGAATCTATTTTGGTACCGCCGGCTTTTATCCATTTGGTACCTGTGCATGCACCTTCACTCAGCTTGTCCACTCCAAGTGTTTCCAGAACTTTGTTCAGTTTCATAAATATTAATGTAAAGTCAGAATAATATAAATTGAGGCAAAAGTATTATTTATTGCCCGTAAACGTAAAAGGCGAGTCAAATGCCTGTATAGCCGGGAACGATAGGTCGCGGACGGAAATGATGGGCTGCTGTACGCCCCAGTCGAAACCGATGCTATCGTAACGAATGCCGGTATCGCTGGGCTGGTTGTATTCTGATGATACCAGGTAGTACGTAATAGCATTATCCGTTAGTGCCTTAAAGCCATGCGCAAAACCTTCGGGTATGTAGTAGGCCTTATGGTTTTCGGCCGACAGCTCCTGTTCATAATGCTGCCCATAGGTTGGCGAATCTTTGCGTAGGTCAACTATCACATCAAGAATGGCGCCCTGCGGGCAAAAAACGATCTTGGCATGTTGGTGAGGCGGCATTTGAAAGTGCATACCGCGTATCACATCTTTATTGGATAACGAAAAATAACTCTCGCGCAGTGTAAAATCAATCCCAGCTTCTTTCAGTATCGTATCGTGAAAGGTTTTTACAAAACTGCCGCGCGCATCAAAGAATGCAGGCAGGTCTATCACCCTTGCATCAGGCAGCGGTATTGGATGAAACTTCCACATTAGTTTATAGCTCCGAAATAAGTTTCTATTTGTTTCATGCACTTGGTATGCGCATCTTCTTTGCTTGCATACCATTCAGCTGTCCACTCTATTGCGGTGCGTGCGTTGAGGGATGGCTTCCAGCCCATGAGCCTTTCTGCTTTGCTGCTATCCAGCAACAAAAGCTTTGCTTCATGTGGTGCGGCTGCATCCTGCGTTGCAGCATAGCTACCTGTGCCGAACTTATTCAGGAATATCTTAGTCAGCTCCTCTACCGTAAACATATCATCGGCAACAGGGCCGAAGTTAAAGGCGGTGCTAAAGTTGATCGGGTCTTCGCTCATCTTTGCGGCAAGCTCCAGGTAGGCGCCCAGCGGCTCCAGCACGTGCTGCCATGGCCGTATCGATGCCGGGTTGCGTAGCTTCACGGTCTCACCAAATTCTAGTGCACGAACAATATCGGGTATAATGCGGTCGTCCGAAAAATCACCTCCGCCTATCACGTTACCGGCACGCACGGCAGCTACAGCCTTTTTGTGTGCGGTGTATTGTGCGGGGTTAAAGAACGAACGGGTGTACGACTCCACCACGATCTCCGCAGCAGCTTTACTGGCCGAATATGGATCGTGACCGCCTAGTTTATCGTCTTCCTTGAATGGCACACCGCGCTCAGGGTTCTCATAAACCTTATCGGTTGTTATCATCAGCGCTACACAAGGGCGCTTCATACTACGCAATGCCTCCAACATATGCACGGTACCTTGGGTATTGACCATAAAGGTATCTGCAGGATAATCGTAGCTGCGACGTACCAGCGACTGCGCCGCCAGGTGAAACACAAAGTCTGGTTCAAACCGCACCATCTCGCCCTGTAACAAACGCAGGTCACGCAGGTCGCCCACTACTGAGCTATAGCAAAGCTCATCGCCATTTATCTGATTGTATAGGTCTTGTTCTTTCTCCGGTGCCAGCGCAAAACCTTTTACATCTGCTCCCAGCCATTGCAGTATCTGTATCAGCCATGCACCTTTAAAGCCAGTATGGCCTGTTACAAATACACGCTTATTCTTAAATATCTGTTGCAGACGGGCTGCACTTACCACTTTTTCCATAAAGGTTCTGTTTGCCAAAGGTGCTCTAGTTCTTCTCTATCACGCAGCGTATCCATACACTTCCAAAAGTCGTGATGCTTGTACGCCGTTATCTGGCGGTCGGCAGCCAGTTTGTCCATTGGTGCACGCTCCCACATGATGTCGTCTGCATCAGCAGGCAGGTATTTAGCTATTTCCGGCTCTATTACAAAGAAGCCGCCATTGATCCAGGTACCTGAGTCTTCGGGCTTTTCTTCAAAGCTATCGATAGTGCCATTGTCTTCCATCTTGATGACACCAAAGCGGCTGGTGGCCTGTATGGCAGTCATGGTACATATCTTACCGTTCTCTTTATGAAACTTTACCAGTTCGTCTATATCTACGTTACATACACCATCGCCATAGGTAAGCATGAATGTCTCATTGCCTACGTAAGGCAGCACACGCTTCAGGCGGCCAGCCGTCATCGTGTCAAGGCCAGTATCTATCAATGATATTTTGAAGGGCTCTGCAAAGTTGTTATGTATCTCTATAGAGTTCTTTGAGAGGTCTACCGTTACATCTGCATTATGAAGGAAATAGTTAGCGAAATATTCCTTTATCATCCAGCCTTTATAGCCCAGGCATATAATGAACTCGGTATGGCCGTAAGCAGCATATATCTTCATAATATGCCAAAGGATGGGTTTACCGCCTATTTCTATCATAGGCTTGGGACGCAGCGACGACTCTTCGGATATCCTCGTGCCCCTGCCGCCTGCAAATATGACTACCTTCATCAGGAGTATTGTTTAATAGTGTGTGTTGAGACAAAAATAATAGTAAAGAAAATAAAAAGCCCGGTCAGATACCTGCCGGGCAAGCTATTTGCTTAAAAATTTACTTTATTTTATAATTCTTAGGTATCGAGAACGGGAACTCCAGTTGCTTATCAAATTCCACATCGTTGAAGTTCATGTCAACATAATAGCGTTCTCCGTTATTCACCAGATTGATCGCTCGCGAATCGGCAAATTTCCTACCCTGTATCATCGCGTAATTGCCATACTGTATCAT
The DNA here is from genome assembly GCA_004144175.1 of Sphingobacteriales bacterium. Lineage (GTDB taxonomy): Bacteria > Bacteroidota > Bacteroidia > Chitinophagales > Chitinophagaceae > Polluticoccus. Next base: position 23,821 of record SEFT01000012.1, on the reverse strand, counting down.
GCCATCGGTAGTACCGCTCGAGGTACGCACCTGTAATGACCGCATAGTGGTATCCGCCTTATTATACGTAGCCTGCTGTATCATATTAGGCGCTTCCATTTGCAGGCTCCAGGTGCCACCAAAGTCAGTTGCATCGGTAGCTATAGTGCCCGATGTTTTTAAGGCATTGCCCACTATGAGGTTTTGCAGGCTATAAAAATCAACCGGAGCAGGCAACAGTTTACTTACTTGTGATATCGGCATACGACTGGCCTCACGCTCCATGTAGTTTACCACCATGATACTATCGGGTGTAATGTATGCACGTGCCACTTGCAGCAGGAAGGCAGTTACAGATATCCATATCACACGGTCCTTCTGTATACGTATATGCGCGGTAAAATCCAGCTTTTGACCTTTGCCTTCGTAGCGCATTTTCGACTTGCCGCTGAAAGTGGCAAAGTCTATCTGCTTGTTCCATACAGGCAACAGGTTATCTATCAGCGCTTGCTTTTCGAGGGTTAATGCAGGTTTGGAAGGGTCGGCTACAGGCACTGTGACTACTGCGCTATCTGCCTTTTTTTCTATGGTTACTGCTTTGCGGGTAGGTTTCTTTCCGATTTTGCAGGCAGTCATACTCATAGCAAATACTACCAGTAAGGCCGCTGCGAAATGTTTAGTCATATAGTTTTCTGTCCTTAATTTTTTTGTCAATTGTGTCGTTGTTATCCGTCCCTTTTTCTTTGGCCTGCTTCCAGTACTCTACTGCCTTGTCGGTTTTGTTTAGCTTGTAGTGTACATCGCCCAGGTGTTCGTAAAGCGTACCATCGGCAGCGGGGTTGGCGTCCAGCGCTTTCTGTATATACTCGCGTGCTTTGTCATACTTGCCTTGCTTATATAGCACCCAACCATAGGTATCAAGGAAAGTCGCTTCGTTTGGCCTGATGTCCAGCGAACGCTTCGACATCTTTTCAGCTTCATCCAGCTTAGTGCCCCTTAGCGACAAGTAGTATGCGTAGTTATTCAATACCGTAGCATTATTACCGTCTATCTTCAGCGCCTTGTCATAGCTTTCGTCCGATAGCTTATACTCTTTGATGATGTTATAGATATCGCCCAGCGTTGAGTACATCTCAGCCATCAGTTGCGAATTATCTTCAGGCTGCATGTCTATCGCACGGTTCACCGACTTGATGGCGCTGGTGTAGCTTTTCTTATTAAGATGCCCTACACCATTGAGGTAGTGCAGCATCGCCTGATTAGGGAACAACCGAAGCGCTTTCTCGCTATAAAATATCAGTGAATCGGCATATTGCCTTTCTGTAAAACCGTACAGCAAATTTTGCCAGGCCTGGTACGACGACTGGTCAAGATCCAATGCTACTTTATATTGCTTTGTAGCTTCGTCTTTCTTCCCATTGATCGATAGAATATCGCCATACACGGCCTGCACCTGTGCATTTTTAGGATTTTGCTGCGCTATATCCTCCGCCAGTTTCAGGCCCTCTTTGCGCTTGGCAGAATCATTTCCCGCCTCCTGAAAATAGGTAACCAACAATGCGATCTGCGTTTCCGCATCCAGCGCCTTATTAGATACGGCCATCTTCGCAAACTCCTCCGACTTCAGCGAGTCATTGTTGCGCCTGTAATAGTCAGATAAGCCTAACTGCACTGCCGGGTCGTCCGCGAAAAGCTTTTCGGCCTGGTCATACACTTCTTTGGCCTTAGCCTCTTGCTTATTATTCGCATAGATATCGGCCAGCAGCACATAGTACTTGCCTTCTTTCGGGTTCTTCTCTATCAGCCGCTTTGCCACACCTGCTGCACCTTCTACGTTATTCATCTTCAGGTACAGGCGTTGCTTCTCTATCAGCATCTCATCGTCCTCACCTGTTTTGGCTATCAGTTTGTCGATGATATCCAGCGATTCCTTCAACTTACCTGCCCTTTGATAAAGCATGGCTGCCTTCAACAGGTAGTCTTCATTATGCTTTTCCTGCTGAGCAAGTTTGGCAAACACATTGGCTGCCTCCTCAAAGTTGTTCCGAAATGCCAATATCTCGGCATGTTGCACTTTGTAGTAAGGGTTGGATGGCTCCAACTCGATGGCCTTCTTTATGTACTTAGTTGCATTATCGGGCTTGTCGGGCATACTAAGCCTCGCAAGATCATAGTATGCGCCTGCGCCATTTGGATTTAACTTTAGTACCTCTTGCAGTAAGCTTTCGGCCTGCTTGTTATCCCCCTTATTGCGCGCCTTGATGGCTTCAAAATATAAGGCATCAGCCTGTAGCGCCGTACTATTGGGCACCACAGGCTGATCTGCCGGTTGTTGCTGTGCATTGGCTGCACCTGCAAACAGTAAACTATTTATAAATATTGCTGTAGTAACTATTCCTACCTTGCCTGATAATCTCATAATTGTGTCGAAAAATCACCCAGGCTTAGTTCCCGGGGCTTTTCTACGTAAGTTACGTTTTTCCCTAATATGGAATTTTCAATCTGTGCATTTTTAACAATGCTATGAGATTGAATGATGCTGTTCTTAATGCGCGAGTCTTCTACCACCACATTTGCCTCCAGCGATACATGCGGACCTACTACAGAATTGCGTACGATCACGTTCTCACCAATAAAGCAAGGCTCGATGATGGTAGCATTTTCCATTTTAGCGCTTGATGCTGTCAGTTGCTCTTTGCCATGCTTCAGTGCCAGTATGCGCTGATTCGTGTAAACGGTAGCATCTTTGTTACCACAGTCGAGCCACTCCGATACCTGGTCGGTATAGAACTTAATGCCGTTGTTCAGCATATGGTCCATAGCGTCGGTTATCTGGTATTCGCCTTTCAGCTTGATGTCTTCATCTATCAGGCGTTGCAGTTCTTTTTTCAGGTTCTCACCATCGCGGAAGTAGTATACACCAATGATGGCCAGGTCTGACACAAACTCTTTAGGCTTCTCAACAAATGCTTCGATGGCATTATTAGCGCCTAGCTTTACTACACCAAAAGCCGTAGGATCTTCTACCTTCTGCGTCCATACGATGGCATCTTTGCTGGTATCGATGCTGAATTTCGCATCGAACAAAGTGTCGGCAAATGCAATGAACACATTACCCTTCAGGCTGTCCTCAGCGCAAAGGATGGCATGTGCTGTACCTTGCGGAGTCTCCTGGTAGCGTATCTTACCTTTTGCACCCAGGCTTTCGGCCACTTTCACCAGGTGCTCTTCTACTTCTTTACCGAAAGAAGGGCCTATTACGAAAGATATTTCTTCTACTTTTTCATTTGCCGTTGCAATGATGTCTTCAACAAGACGTTGCACAATAGGCTTACCTGCTACAGGTATCAGTGGTTTTGCAGTAGTAAGTGTGTGCGGGCGCATACGCTTACCCATACCTGCCATTGGAATAATAATGTTCATAAACTGCTTTTATAATATCGTTTTCTATTTTACTCCTGAGTGTCCGAATCCGCCTGCGCCCCTGTCGGTTGTGTCCAGTTCGGCAACAGCTGCCCAACTTATCTGCTCATACTTTGCTATCACCATCTGGGCTATGCGTTCACCGTCCTGTATTACCTGCGGTTCGTTCGATAAGTTGATAACCGGCACCATTACCTCACCGCGGTAGTCGCTATCGATAGTTCCCGGTGTGTTTACCAGCGAAAGGCCGCGCTTTATGGCCAGACCGCTACGTGGCCTTATCTGTGCCTCGTAGCCCTGTGGCAGTGCCATAAATAGTCCGGTAGGTATCAACCTCCTTTCGAGCGGTTGCAGCGTAACATCCTCCTTGAGCCATGCCCGTATATCCATACCTGCCGAGCCGGAGGTCTGATATTCAGGAAGATCGTGCGGAGAATTATTAATGATACGGACCAAAGTCATTGGGCGCAAAGGTAATATCATTTGGAATTTGAAATGTCATAATCCGAAAAATCCGCACCAGTACGGACGAGCCGGGCAATAAATGATGCAACATACTAATTGTTAATACCTTAGCCCTGCACTATATAATCCGCCAAAACCCCTAAGGATTAACTACTTTTGTATCCTTAATAGACTTAACTCGAAAATAACTCGTACGCACTGCAATGGCTTTGTTGGGTAATCTCATAGTTCGCTCGTTAGATATACGGAAAAAATTTAAACTGCCGGTGGCCTCGCCGGAGACCTATCAGAGGCATACACTCAGGCAACTATTGGAACGTGGGCAGTACACTTCTTTCGGGAAGCACTATGGCTTGGGCAAGATATTGAGCGAGGAGGTAGACTTCATCAAGGCATTTCGCGAAAAGGTACCCGTATGTACCTACAACGATATATACAAAGACTGGTGGCACCGCTGCCTAAAGGGCGAGGAAAATGTATGCTGGCCGGGTAAGGTAAAATATTTTGCACTGAGCTCGGGTACATCTGAATCGGCCAGCAAGCATATACCTGTTACTAACGACATGATAAAGTCGACCAAAAAGGTAGGCTTTAAGCAATTTTATAGTCTTACGGAATTTAAGTTACCGCCGGTTACCTTCCAGAAAGGTGTATTGATGCTGGGTGGTACTACGTCGCTATATGAGAAAGGCGGGTACTACGAAGGCGATATGAGCGGCATTAGCGCTAAGAAGATGCCCCGCTGGATGTCGAACTTCTTCTACAAACCCGGGCAGCGAATATCGAAGCGCCCGAAATGGGAAGACCGTATCAAACTGATCGTACGCAAAGCCAGGCAGTGGGATGTAGGCACCGTATGCGGCGTACCTGCCTGGGTGCAGATAGTGCTGCAGGAAGTGATAAACTATCATAAAGTAGATAATATACACGATATATGGCCCAACCTGAACGTGTATATACACGGCGGTGTTGCCTTCCAGCCATATCGTGAGAGCTTTAAGAAGCTATTGGGTAAGCCCATTACCTTTATAGAGACCTATATGGCTTCGGAAGGGTCCTTTGGCTTCCAGGCAAGGCCGGGCGAACCGGGCATTAAGCTGGTACTGAATACGGGGATTTTCTACGAGTTTGTTCCTTTTACATCTGAGAACTTCGATGAAGATGGCAACCCCAGAAAGCAAGTAACGTCTTACCTGGTGCATGAGGTGAAGGCAGATACTGACTACGCTGTGATGATAAGTACCTGCTCGGGCGCATGGCGCTACATCATTGGCGATGTGGTACGCTTTACCGATGTAAAGGAGCATGAGATCATTATTAGTGGCCGTACCAAGCAGTTCCTGAGTCTTTGTGGCGAGCATACCTCGGTCGACAACATGAACAAGGCGATAGATACCGCATCTAAGAAATTGGGCATTACCGTACGCGAGTTTACCGTTGCAGGGTTTGCGCACGAGGGCCTGTTTGCACACCGCTGGTATATCGGCTGCGATGACAACTGCGCCAGTGCTGCAGACATACGCAAAGTGCTGGACGATACGCTTTGCGAAATAAATGACGACTACGCCGTAGAACGCACATCGGCCCTGAAGGAAGTATTTGTAGAGGTGTTGCCTAGTAGTGTATTCTACGACTACATGCGGTATATTGGCAAAGAAGGCGCTATGAACAAATTCCCCCGTGTAATGAAGGGTGATGCACTGGCAAGGTGGGAGCAATACCTGAAAGAGAAGAACATCAAATCATTATCGGCTATTTAATAGAAAAGCGGGAATCACATCCCGCTTTTTCATTTCTATATCTTTTGTAGCAGCATACTACATTCTGTAAGCAACCTGTCTTTATCTATCGGCACTACACCTACTTCTTCGCATACCAGCCCACCTGCAATGTTGGCTACTTCGGCCATGAGTCCCACGTCTTTGCTAGCAGTATATACTAGTGAGGCCACAGCTATTACCGTATCCCCCGCACCCGAAACATCGGCAATGTTGCGTATGTGTGCAGGTATGACAGCGGCAGTGCCACTATTGAAATAGGCTCCTTTTTCTGATAGCGTTATGAAAGTTATCTCATGGTCAAGCTTCGCTTTTAATTCCTGATGTACATGATCAAGCGATACTGCATCCACTTTATCCAAACCAATCTTAAGCCCCTCGCGCACTTCTTTCAGGTTGGGCTTAAAGAGTGTAACACCCTTATATGCCAGGAAGTTTTTGAGCTTAGGGTCAACGGTAGTAATGATGCCCAGCTGCCTGCAATGGGCAATGATGCGCTGAATGACGTTTTCTTTCAGTACACCTTTGTTGTAGTCTTCCAGTATTACCACCTGCGGCTTCTGTATTTGCAGGTAGCGTAGCACCCTATCTATAAAGGGATGCTCTTCCTCAGTGGTCAGGTCCTCACAAGTCTCTTCGTCCAGGCGCATCATTTGCTGGTTGCGGCTGATGACGCGTGTTTTAGTAGTGGTTGGCCGCTGCTTGCTGAATTGCAGTAGCTCGGTATTTATGCCTGCTTCCTGCGACAGTTGCTCCAGTTGTTTAGCCTCCATATCCTCTCCTACTACACTGGCCAGTGAAACTTTTGCGCCCAGCGTACGACAGTTAAGTGCGACGTTAGCCGCACCACCAAGCCTGCGCTCTCTGCGCTTTAGCGCCACCACCGGCACCGGCGACTCGGGCGATATACGTTCCACATCTCCCCACCAGTAGCAGTCGAGCATTACATCGCCTATCACTACTACATGCAGATCTTTTATTCTATCAAAAAGCTCCGAAAGTCTTTCCTTATCCATTTACGGATGTACTCTTTTTATTTAAATAGTAATAAACCGGCAACCCGATGATCACGATTATCAACCCCGGCCAGGTATATTCCGGTTTGTATTTCAGCAGCATCATACAAATGAATGCGGCAAGAATGATATACAGCATGGGTATCACAGGATAGCCAAACGCCTTGTAGGGGCGCGGACGGTCAGGCTGTGTTTTACGCAGCTTGAAGATGCCGGCTATTGTAAGAATGTAGAACAGCAATACGGTAAAGATGATAAAGTCGAGCAAGTTGCCGTACTGGCCGCTGAGGCACAGTAGCGACGCCCAGATACATTGCATCCACAATGCAGTCGCAGGCACTTCCCTATTATTTAGCTTGCCCGCAGCAGGCAGAAAGAGGCCGTCCTTTGCCATAGTGTAATAGACACGCGCACCCGATAGTATAAGCCCATTATTACAACCGAACGTAGATACCATGATAAGCACAGCGATGATGGTAGCGCCACCGGCACCAAATACTTTCAGCGCAGCCGCAACGGCTACCCTCTTCGACGGCGCATTAGCAATCTCTGAAACGGTTAGCACATTCAGGTACATCAGGTTCATGCTTACGTAGAGCAACGTAACTACAAACGTACCGATGAACAGGCTAAGGCCAATATTACGCTCGGGGCGTTTTATCTCACCAGCTATGAATGTAACATTGTTCCAGGCATCGGAGGAGAACAGCGCACCTACCATGGCGATGCAGATGGCTATAACCAATGAACCCGCATCGAGGCTTTGATGCGAGATGGAATTGCCGGTTGCCTTTATCTCTTTTGCAAACCAGGCCATATCCCAGTTGCCTTGCCATACACTGCTGTCTTTAGCAAGCAGTATACCGAAGATAATCAGCGCAGCCATGGCTGCTATCTTGGCAAATGTGAAAACAAACTGTATCCACTTACCGCTCTTTACCCCACGTGTATTGATGAATGTGAGGATAATAAGGGTAGCTATACCGGTAAACTGTGCAGCGGTGATCTTAAAATCTTCGATAGGCCCCAGTTGCATCGGCCCTACAAACACATTGTCCTCACCGAGAGATGGAAAGATAAACCCTGCAAACTTACCGAATGCCACGGCCACCGCGGCTATTGTGCCTGTTTGTATAACAGCGAAGAATGCCCAACCGTACAGGAAGCCGTAAAGCTTGCCGAACGCTTCGCGCAGGTACACATATTGACCACCGGCTTGTGGATACATACCACTTAGCTCACCATAACTAAGCGCTGCCGACAGGGTAATAAAGCCGGATATGAGCCATACCACTACCAACCAACCGGCGCTACCTACGGCGGCAGCTATATCGGCACTAACAATAAATATTCCCGAACCGATCATGGAGCCTATTACAAGCAGGGCTCCGTCCAGCAATGTGAGTGATCTGTTGAACTGCGTTTGATTTTCCAATCAGATGATTTTAGAGAAAAATACTATTTTTTCTTTGCATCATCTTTTATGTCTTTCGACATTGCATTCATTCCCTTCAGTACGTCGGCAGTTATATCAAGGCTTTTGTCTGCATATAGGATAGAGCCAGAGCGAGAGTAAGAAAGAATATAGTCGTAGCGCTTATCTTTATTATACTCCTCAAGGAATTGGTCGAGGCGGGTTTGCAGGTCTTTGTTGAACTGCTCCTGCTCTTCCATCAGTTGCTGTGTAAGGGTAGCCTCGCGAGCCTGCAGGCTTTGTTGCATCTGTATCACACGTTTCTCTGCCGATTTCATTTCGGCTTCGCTCATGGCACCCGATTGCGCTTTACGCTGCAGATTTACCACGTCATTCTGCATTTGCTGTGCCGAACGCTCCAGCTCTGCCTTCATGTTTTGCTGCCGCTTGGTGAACTCCGATTTCTTGTTCTTTAGAAAATCGTAGTTGGCTTCCAGCGTATCTATATCTACGTAGGCAATACGGCTGCCGCCATCGCCCGATGCTGATCTTGGAGTAGCAGCAGATGTTCCTGATGCGTTACGGCCTTTATCGCCGGAAAGACGCATGCCGAATAACACGAGCACACCTACAAATGCCAATACACTAAGCGCTAATGATAAATTTTTCATTTAGTAGTTTTTGAGATAGGCCATTATTACAACGGACCGCGGACAAAAATAATATCTTATTTGCCAGTTTTCAGAGTCCTTATTTCATAAACTCTTATTAAAATAACTGCTGCAAAAGAAAAGAGGCACTGATGGTGCCTCTTGCTGAATTCAATTTATTTAACAATCGTGAACGGTACGACCTTCCATTTTCCGTTGATTTTGGCCCTGAAGTAATACTGCCCGTTCGCCAAGTTGTCCTCCAGCCAATACTCTTCATAAAAACGCCTGCGCTGCGGGTATATCATGTCTTTACCCACGAGCTGATTAGCCGTGTTGACGATCTCCACATTAATCGGCATATTTACCCTCATGGTACCTTTTACTTTAAAGTTACCATTGTTAGGTATCGGATACAGGAACAGTTCATCATAGTTGAGGCGGTAGATGATTACGTTGGTGATACCTACATATTCGCAGCCATTCAGCGTGGCCGTAACGTGGTAGTTGCCAGTATGCCTGTCAGGGTCAACACTGTCGCGTTCCGGGTTTCTTTCATTTTCTCTCCTGAAGCTATCGGGCCCCAACCATTTGTACGTTGCACCCGAAAAACGCTCATCTGCCACATCCAGTCTCAACTTATCCCCTTCATATACAGGACTATTACTGGTAGCCATAAATTTCGGCTTAGGCTTTATCTCCACATCTACACCGGCAAAGCCTACGCAGCCATCTATACCTGCTGCCAGTACGTAGTTGCCACGGCTCTCGTACGGGATGTTAGCCAGTACCACATTCGTGTCAAACGAATGGAACCCATTTGGCCCCCACCATTCAAAGATAGAATCTGTAGCATTGGTAACAGGCCATATCCTTAAGGTATCTCCTTCACAAATATTATTTGTAGAAATAAATGTAGTGCGTGGCACTGGTTTCACCCTAACATAGGCCGATACAGTGTCGGAGTAGCAATCGTCTATACCGGCAGCTACATAATACAAGCCAGTACCTTCTATTGGCATGTTTAGTACATACGTCTCTGGTATAGCACTACCTTGACTGAGGTTATTAGGGCCGTTCCAGTGATATCCGGCCGTTGGCATTGAGCTAAAAGCCCGCAAAAACAATGTATCGCCCTGGCAAACCGTACTATCGACAGCTATCAGCGGTTCCTCAGGCCTTGGCTTTACCCTAAGGAATATCGAGTCCCTCGCTTTACAGCCGCCAGCCGAAACCGTTGCTACATAAAAGCCTGTATTATCCGGGGCTGGATTGTCTACTCCTGTCATAGCTATATTATCCGTAAAGCCCATAGGTCCGGCCCACAGGAACCGAAGACCAGTGCCCGATGTCGGGATGATCGTAAAATTAGCACGGGTTCCCTGGCATATTACAGTGTCGCCGATAAGGTCAAACTCGGGCATTGCACTTACCGTATCCGAAAGCGCATTGACAACCGTAGTATCATCCGGGTCGCTAGCTATGATCCTTATCTTTAGCGGATTGCTGAGTGGGAAAGGATCAGGTATGGTACAAAATATACTGCCCGAATCAGAAGAAGGGTGGGAACCGATATCGACGAAACCGGTGGTGTTATACAACTGTACGGTAAATACATTTCCCGGCTTGAACGGATGCGTTACGCCATAGGGTATCCTAAAAGTATCGCCGAGGCAAAAACCTGTTGGCTGTAAATGAAGGTCTTTGAAGTAAACAGTTGTATCCGCATTTTTGAATTTGATAAGAAATGCATCTGTTACACCCGTTATCGCAACATTATTATTCAACTGCTGCTGAAATCCATCCGGTGTTGCAATATCAGTGACACTTCTCGTTGACCCTACAAGAAATACGTTTCCTGCAGGATCGATTGCTACGGCAGCGCCAAAATCGAATATATTACCGGTACCTACAGATGTGTCAGCTTTAGACCTGCCGCTAGTTGGCTCAAACTTGCTCAACGTTGCATCATAATCACCGAAATTTCCAGCGCCTCCATTGGCCCCGTTGGCACCGGCCAAATAAATAAATCCTGATGGATCAACTGCCAAGCCTCCGGACATACCACGAGAAGTCGAAAAGCCGGTAATGCCACTTTTGCGTCCATAATATGTACCCCAAGACCGGCTTGCATTACTGCCAATAAAATTTGGCGCAAACTTTACCAGCATCATATTGAATGGCAGTGTGGGTGTACCCGGTAAAAAACCAGGTTGTTGAGTACCGGGAGTTGCTATACCGGAAAGACTCTGAGTAATACCGGAGAAGTAAATATCACCCGCCAGGTCGCATACGATATGTCCGGCCCAATCATCCTCTTCGCCGCCATAGTACGTACCCCAAATACGATCCCCTGAAGAATTTAATTTGGCAACAAATACGTCCCTGTTCGGACCGCTACCATTTATTTTAGACGACCTGTGGCTACCCGGCGTTGCTATACCCAGCATACTTTCCGTAGTACCGCAGATATATACATTCCTGTTAATGTCTGTCGCTACATTAATTGAATATGCTTCATTATTGTCGTTGAAATCTTCGCTTGTAGTCTCATCACCATAATAAGTGCCCCATTGACGAACGCCTGATGAATTGAACTTTGCCAGGAAAAATAGCTTACCTAGGGCATCGGTCTTTACAGACTTATGAGTTCCGCCGGTAGCTATCCCCATGTCGCTTATCGTGGTGCCGGCTATATATATATCCCCATTATAGTCAACAGCTATAGAATTACCGAAATCATTTTTGCTGCCGCCATAATAGGTAGCCCACAACAAGCCGCCGGAAGGACTAAGCTTCATTAAAAATGCATCTTCCTCTCCGCCATTACTCGTTTGGTGGGAACCGGTTGTTGCGATATTTATTAGCGAAGAGTTGTTTGACTTTCCGGTCAAATAAATATTTCCGTTTTCATCACAAGCTATATCGTTGACCTCTTCAGGTATGTATGTAGCCCACTGTCTTATACCTGACGAATTAAATTTTACCAGGAAACCACAAAAGATGCTGGCATCCGGGTTTATCGTTGGATTTGGCCATTGAGCACCGGCTGTTGCAATATTAGACAAGCTTCTGGTATGTCCTGCGATGTATACATTTCCGTCCTTATCAGTTGCTACAGAATTACCAAAATCGCCAACATTATCGCCATAATAGGTGCCCCACTGTACAGCAGGCATTTGGGCATGAGCTTTTTCAGAGAAAACAAATGTAAAAACCGCAAAAAGTATATAGAGGACGTAAAAATTAAACTTCATAAGTATCCGAAAATCCGTAATGAAATTAATAAATAACACGTTACCATCCTTGTTTTCTCAAATAAAAAGCGCCCGTATGACACAGGCGCTGTAAAAAACATGAATATATAAAGGTTATTCTATCACTGTCTGTTTACCGTAAACCTAATGATTGCATCGCCCGAGGTTGTATGCAGTCTTAGCACATATACTCCGTTTGCCACATTGTCCAAACTCATCTGCTCATTCAGATAAGTTCCCGCCGGCATTATCGACTTCCTCAATACTACCTGGCCTATCGCATTTTGTATTTCTACAATGATAGTTTGAGACTGCGATAACTCACCGCTCAGTACAAACCGGCCATTGTTCGGGTTGGGGTACAACGCCAGTGAGCGAATGGAAGCAACATCGCCTACCGAAGTTTTAATGGCGATACCTATTTTATTGCTTTCAACGCTATCGGGGTCCGCGCATACATAGTCGCTTACCAGCACTACGCTGATGGAATCGTTGTGTGCCAAGCCTGTAGTAGCCCAGGTATCGGCATTTGCGCCGATAATGTTCTGACCATTGCGCCTCCATTGGAACCTTGGCTTATCGCCTGCGTCTGTGGCGGTAGCTTTAAATGTAACCAACTGAGACGGGCTGAAAAGCAATGTCTCATCAGCTACTATGCTTACCACCGGAGCCACTGGCGGCACTACAGTCATGCGCAGCGAAGTGCTGGAATCGGCATGGCCCGGACCACAACCTACGGTATTGCTCATTACCACCAGGAATTCGTCACCCGTAGCAACGCCGGTAGCGGTATAGGTAGAAGCTGTAGCACCTGGTATCAGATTTAGGTTTTTAAACCATTTGTATATAGGCGTCGGGCCAGGATTAACGGCTACTGAAATGAGGCTTACGGTGCCATCGCAAACAGTATCATTAGGGCTGGCGAATACATTGACAAATGATGTAGGGTTGACTACCACCTGGGTAGTGCCAGGCAGAGAAACACAACCATTTACGTCGGCAATTACAGTATATGTACCGCCCTCGGTACCTGTAACTCCGCTTATTGTTGGCGTGCGCTGTATCGACGTATAGCCGTTAGGGCCGGTCCATGTGTACGTGGCATTGGTAATATTTGTAGCAGTCAGGTGTAGATCACTACCTATACATACAGGGCCGTCGTTACCAGCTACGGGCGTAGGTGTAAGTCTTGCTACAACCACCGTAGTGGATGATGGTGCAGACGAACAGCCTGCGCGTGTACCTATCACCGTATATGTGCCCGCATCGGCAGTTGTTGCATTGCTGATCACAGGATTCTGGCTCGACGACATGAATCCATTTGGCCCGGTCCATGTGAAGCTGGTACCTGCAAGATTGGCCGTGGCCGACAGGTTTATATCCAGGTCGATGCAGACAGGTGTATTGCTGGCTGCAGACGTGATCACCGGTACAGGATTAACCGTAACGCCTATCGTCCGCGAACGCGAACAGCTACCCAATGTGGCAGTAACGGTGTAATTGCCATTGGCAGCAGCAGTAACACCTAGTATATCCGGATTCTGGTTTGTAGAGCTAAAGCTGTTAGGGCCTGTCCAGGAATAAGATACACCAGTTGTTGTTGATGACGAGGTCAGATTCAAGTCTTCTCCCACACACAATGGGCTACTGCTGCTTGCTGATGGCTGTGCAGGTGTTGGATTGACTGTCACGTTAATAGTTTTCAATCGGGTACAAGTACTACTGTTTGTAACGGTAAGTGTATATGTGCCGGAAGCCAGCAGAGTCACTGCCGGAATTGTTGGATTTTGCAATGTCGAACTAAAGCTGTTTGGCCCAGCCCAACTATACGTAACTCCCGAACCTGCTCCTGTTGCGGTAAGAGTTAAGGTACTATTCTCGCATACGGGTGAATTACTACCAAGCGTTGGCTCATTAGGCCCGGCTAATACGGTTACACTTATAGTGCCACTTACCGGACAGCCATTCAACGTTACCGTACCGGTATAGGTGCCAGTCGCCGCAGTTGTGGCAGCCGCTATCACAGGGTTTTGTGCTGTAGAGCTAAAACTATTAGGTCCGGTCCAGCTATACGTTGCGCCGGTACTGGTTGTAGATAGCGACAGATTGATATTATCACCCGCACACAATGACGTGGGAGAGGCATTGGCAGACACTCCTGCAGGTGCAGCGTTAACCGTTGCGCTGGTAGTAGCCGTACGCGTACAGCCATTCAGGTCGGCGGTCACTGTATACGTACCAGTGGCAGCAGTAGTAGCGCTGGCTATGGTCGGATTTTGCAATGCAGAACTAAACAAATTAGGGCCGGTCCACGAATACGTAACACCGTTAGATGTAGATGTAGCACTGAGTATTAACGTAGCATTTTCGCATATAGGCGCATTGGTAGATGCAGTGAGATTTGCAGGTACCGGCTTTATAGTGATGCCGGTGCTACTCGTACGTGAACAGCCGTTAAGTGTTGCTGTCACTGTGTAAGTGCCCGCCATGGCAGCTGTCGCATTTGCAATAGTAGGGTTTTGGCTGGTGGAAGTATAAGAATTGGGGCCGGTCCATGAATAGCTTACTCCCGTTGTGGCAGATGACGAAGTCAGGTTGATGCTGCTGCCTTCGCACACAGGGCTGTTGCCCGATGCGGTTGGTGCAGAAGGTAGTGGCCTTACTGTTACCGATATAGTATTTGACTGCGTACATCCATTCAGGTTAGCCGTTACCGTATAGGTGCCACTTGCAGCTGTTGTAGCGCTTGGGATCGAAGGATTTTGCGCAGACGATGAGAATGAGTTAGGCCCGGTCCAGGAGTAGCTTACACTGTTAGTATTGCTCGATGAGGACAGATTTAATGTGCTGGTTTCGCAGATAGGCGAGTTGCTGGATGCCGAAGGCACTTCCGGCATTGGTTTCACTTCTATAGTGATCGTGTCTTTTTGTGCGGAGCAGGCGTAGAGTGACGTCGTTACAATATAGTCGCCCGACATAGCCAACGTGGCGCTCGCCCGCGATGGATTTTGAGCGTTAGAAGTAAATCCTCCTGGTCCTGTCCATGAGTAAAATACTCCGCTGGTAGTGCTGGCAGCGGTCAAATTGAGTGTACTGCCTGCACAAAGAGGTGCATTATAGTTTGCATCCGGCTTTGCCACCGGGCCAAGGCCGATACCAATATTTTTACCATTATTGCCTGAGAAACCCGAAGGACTGCTTGATGCAATTCGGATACGGTAACCGGCACCGGTAGGTGTACCTGCAGGTATGGTAGCTGTTATAGTGCCGCTCAGCTGCGAGGTAGCGGTGCCGATAGTAGTAGGAGAGGCAAAGCTACCCGAAGCATTCGATAGCTGGAGGGTAAATGTATTGCCTGTATAGAACGAGCCTTCCACCGTATAGGGCAGAGTGAAAGTAGTACCCGAGCAAAACATTGTATCGTTGAATGGCTGGTTGATAAACACATTTGAGGTGATGATAAAGCTGGACAAGAACCCATCGGCGTTGCCGGATAGCACTGCCTGATGTGCGGTTCCCACTGCAATACCTGCCGAGCTATAAGTGCCACCGGTGGCGTATAGTTTACCACCGTTCACTGCAAGGCCACCATTACCATCATACTCAGTATCAGTGCCACCAAGGTAGGTACCATAGTCGCGCGTACCGTTAAAATCTAATGTGGTCATGAACAGGTCTGACCCTCCATTGAGTAGTATCTGATAACTGCCTGCGGTGCTGATATTAGCAGCACTCTGGGTATGCCCTACCGCATATAGTTTGCTATTTGTGTTATCCAGCGCTATGTCAAATACCTTGTCATTACCACTGCCGCCATAGTATGTACCCCACTGCCTCGTGGCCGATGAGTTGAGCTTAGCCAGGAATCCGTCATTAGCGGTAGTGCTGCCGCCTGCATTTAGCGATGCCTGGTAGCTGCCGGTAGTAGCTATGCCGCTGGCACTGGTAGTGCCTCCGCCTATATATGCATTACCCGAGCCATCGCAGACAATACCTGTAATGCGGTCGGAGCCGCTACCGCCATAATAAGTGCCCCAGGTAACCGCGCCGCCGCTCGTAAGCTTTACGGCAAAGCCATCCCAACTGCCACCGCCATGTGCGGTTTGGTGCGTACCAGTAGTAGCTATACCTGATGTACTCTCGGTCTCGCCTGCGGCATAGACATTGCTGCTTGCATCGCAGGCAACACTATAAAAACGGTCGTTAGCAGTACCGCCATAGTATGTACCCCACTGGCGCACGCCCGACGAGTTGAACTTTGCTATGAACGCATCTGCATTGCCTGCCAGCGACGACTGATAGGCACCCGACGTAGCTATATTGCTTGAGCTGCTGGTTTGGCCAGACAAGTAGACGTTTGCCGAAGCATCTACAGCGATTGCCGCCCATATATCGTGTCCGGTGCCACCATAATATGTAGCCCATTGACGCACGCCCGACGAGTTGAACTGCACTAAATACAGATCGTAATTGAAGCCAGCACCAAATGCTGTTTGATGTGCGCCGGTAGTGGCAATGCCGCTGCTGCTGCCGGTTTCGCCCGCTACATATACGTTGCCCGATCCGTCGATATCTATATCAGTAAAGTTGTCATAGTCGGCACCTCCATAGTAAGTAGCCCATTGGCGTGTACCTGTGATATTGAACTTTACGAGGAATGCATCTTCAAAACCACCAAAGCTGGTTTGGTTAGCACCCGTGGTAGCAATATTGGAAGTGCTGATTGTGGAGCCGCACATGTATACATTGCCCGAAGC
Organism: Sphingobacteriales bacterium; assembly: GCA_004144175.1. Taxonomy (GTDB): domain Bacteria; phylum Bacteroidota; class Bacteroidia; order Chitinophagales; family Chitinophagaceae; genus Polluticoccus. Next base: position 7,082 of record SEFT01000012.1, on the reverse strand, counting down.
ATCGGCAGCTACGTCTATACCGGCGTCGTACTGAGTACCGCCATAATAGGTAGCCCAGTCCAGCAATGGGTCGATTACGATATTATTATTGCTGTTACCGTCTATATTGAAGGACAATGTGTTTTCTGACAATACAAATGAGGAGGTTATTTCCTTTTTTGTAGCTGCATCATAAGCATATGGTTTTTGTTCCGTAATACTGCCATAGGGCGTTGTCGCGATGGCGCTGCCGTCTTTCATTTTCATGCTGGTTGCGCCACCATATTTAAGCTTAATGTCGCGCGGGTTGCCACCTGGATGTACTACGAAGTCGTACTTCAAATGGTTGTCCTGCACATATAGTACCCAGTCTATCTTTGGATAAATATCTTTGTAGGTGATCGTTTTATAAGAAGCTGCCTCTCCCTGAAACTGCGGCAGGTAATAGCTTTCAAAGAATGCTTCTTTCTGCCCAGCAACTGCCTTCGCATTCTTATTTGCACCAACCAGCTGTACATCTAATCGATACGCATCTGTCTTCGTTTGTTTCTTGCCGGCGATATCAGAGGTATTTGATCTGCTCCACTGATAATGTATGGAAGCGTCGCCAATAAATATATTAAAGGACGGCGTACTCATCCTGAAGTCAATATCAGAACGTGACTTATGATATTGGTCAGTCACCTGGCCTTTGTTCTCAACAAAAGACAAAACCGACATTTGCGTTTGAAGGTTATGAGGAAACATTTCATTTCCTGTTGCCTCGGCAATTTTGGGAAATAGAAACACAAGCATCACCGGTATTAACCGGAGGGGACGTAGCACCTGGATCATTTACAATAGATATATGTATCGTGAAGTTAACAATTTGCAAATAATCTTTAACAGGAACTAACGAAAAAAGCGCCTGCTGGGATAGCAGGCGCTTCTAAATTGATATTATTTTTTATACTATTACTGTAGTTTGAACGAGATTGGAAGGGTAAAGTAAACCTTTACAGCTCGTCCGTTCTGTTTACCTGGTCTCCAGTTAGGCATCGATCTTACCACGCGGATGGCCTCATCTTCGAGACCGCCGCCATGGCGTTTATTACCAACTACTTTTGCATCTCCGATAGATCCGTCTTCGCTTACAACGAACTGAATGGTAACACGTCCTTCAATGTTATTTTCCCTGGCAGCTGCCGGGTAATTCAGATTTTTCGAAATATATGCGTTCACATCGAACGGAGGTTCCGGCATCTGCTCCACGAATTTGAAGATCTCCGGCGGTGGTGGTGCTTCTACGATACCAGTACCGGTGCCAGGATTATCAACAATACCAGGATCGATACCATTTACATCTCCTACCTCGGTCTTGATGCCCGCAGCAGCTTCCTTCATTTCGGTTTGCTCCGGTGGTTTTTCATCCTCTTTTACTTCTTCATCTTTTTTGATGACAGGAGGTGTGAACTTAACCGTAGGCTTTACCGGTGGAGGCGGCTCCGATGGCGGAGGTGGCGGAGGTGGCTTTTTAGGATCAATTGGCGGTGGTTCTGCCAGCGTCACCTCTTTCATTATCGCCACAGGCTTGTTGCTTTCCTTCGGCTTTATATTGGAAACTATGCCATAGCCGGCGGTAAAAACACCTACAGCAGCCAATACCATCAACGCTCTTCCCACCCTTTTCGGGTAGTTTTTACGCAACTCATAGCCTCCGTAATTTTTATTACGGCCCTCGAACAAGATGTCGAGGTAGTCGCTATTAAGTATTTTATTGATATCCATTGTTAATAATACCTTTTAGTAATTAGACGCGATCAGAACGAAATTCCATAAATGCAAAATCACATTTATTGTGCTGCACCGGCATTTGCCTGCTCCGTTACTTGTATAAATTCTTTGTCGACAGGTGAAATATCTACGATTGCATAAACCCTGATATCATTAATAGCCATTTCGTCTATAATGTTTACAAAGTCTTCGTAAGTACTATTTTCATCCGGTTTTATCAGTATGGTAGTCTGGTCTTTTGCACCCAGGGCACCTTGCTGCTTCAGTTCTTCTACTTTTTTCTTCTTCGCAATGATCGCATCTCTGATGCCTTCATTAGGTTTAAAAGTGGTAACCTGCAGGTTCGGCGGCACATTAGGATCACTACCTATGCCTTCATAATAATATACACGATGATCTTTACTCAGGAGGATGGTCATTGCGGTGCTTTCTTTCACCTTGCTCTGATCGTCCTGTTTCATATTCTCATCCTTAAAAGGCATATTGATCTCCATGGTCTTTGGCTTAGACATCGTTGTTGTATACATAAAGAATGTGATCAACAAGAAGCCCAAGTCCACCATTGGCGTCAGATCTATTCGCGTGGATAATTTCTTACCTTTCTTGACCCCGGGGCCTTTCTTATGCCCCCCACCGGAGGAGGTATCCATTTCAGCCATGGTATAAAGCTTTTAAAAGGTTATTTAAATATTGTCGTTTAATAATTATTGCGCTTTCATACCTGCGTTAGCCTGCTCATATGCAGCGGTACCCGGAGGCAGCGACTTGAGGCCGGTTATCAGGTTGAACTTAAATATCTTCCAGCCTTCGAGCGTACGGATCACTTTCTTAATATGCGGATAAGCGGCTTCGCTATCTGCTTTGATTGTGATACGCAACTTAGGGTTGTTGTTCCTTGCAGAACGTATCCAGGCAGCCAGTTCATTAAGTTCTGAGTTTACGGTTGTATCAGTAGGGATACCCGCAGCAGTTTTATCAAACTCCTTCTGCTGCGCCGGCTCTGAACTCAGATAAGACTTAATTTGATTGAACGGAACGCCTATGGAAGAACCCAGTGCAAAAGAAGTTTTCTCTTGCGGGGTAAGACCCAGGTTTTTGTACTGGTCTATATCATCGATAAGCGCAGCACGTACATTCTTGTTGTCTACCGAGAAGAATATCCTTCCGTTCGGGTCTACTGTTATCATCATGATATCAGCATCCGGCAGCGGAATTTCTGATATCGAGTTTGGTGTAACAACAGTTACCGGTTCGTCAGGCTTAAACTTGGTAGCCAACATAAAGAATGTCAGTAGCAGAAAAGCTACGTCACACATGGCCGTCATATCGACCGACGTGCTTTTCCGTGGCATTTTTAGTTTAGGCATTTCTTTATTTTTTCTTCGCTGTTAAAGTAATAAGATTCAATCCTGCCAATATTCCACAAAATCTTTCTCACAAATTTTCAAAGGCACTTAAACGATTCGATTACTTGTAGTTAGCCGCGAAGCTTTGTGTAAGTGTAAAACCGCTCTCGTCGATACCGAAAGTGATACCGTCGATCATTGTTGTAAAGAAGTTGTAGAAAATGATCGCAAAGAACGATGTACCGATACCCAGGGCTGTATTATACAGGGCCTCAGAGATACCAGCTGCAAGCGCACCTGCGTCAGGAGCACCGGCCTGGCCCATCGCGTTGAACGAGCGGATCATACCAAGTACCGTACCGAGAAGACCAAGAAGTGTGGCAACCGATGCAATTGTAGAAAGGAACACCAGGTTCTTCTCCAGCATTGGCAGCTCCAGAGCAGTAGCTTCTTCTATTTCTTTTTGGATGCTCAGTACTTTCTGGTCTGTATCCAGTTCGTTGTTGTTGATCATCTCACGATATTTGATCAAACCTGCACGCATTACATTACCAACCGAACCGGCTTGTTTGTCGCACTCAGCAAGAGCTGCGTCTACATTTTTATTAGCCAGGTGATACTGTACTTTACGGACAAACTCAGCGCCATTTACTTTACCGCTGGCCTTCATGATAGTAAGCGCACGCTCAATAACAAATGCAAGCATGGTAAGGAATGTTGCCATCAGGAACGGTACGATAACACCACCCAGGTACATGTTACCCATAAAGTTCTTAGGCTTATGCTTTTCAGCATCATTAAAGTTTGCAGCACTACCGAATACAAAAGAGTACACTACCCAGCCGATGACGATACAAGCCACTACAATTATTAAATTCAGCCAAAAGTTATTAGCATTCTTTGGTTTACCTGCACTTCCATGAGGTTTTGCTGCGGCTGTTCTTACTTCTGCCATAATTCTGAATTTTTATTTTGTTTTTTGTTTGGTTTAATATTATTGAAATAGACAATGTACGCGTGGCTGCAAAGATATAGGTACGCTTGAAAAAAACAACTGGCGAAATCGATTTTTCTCTTAAAGTTAATAGACCTTACAAAGCCGTGACAGCACGCTGAACCGTGAATAGATGTTTAGCTTATATATTGATGCTTTTATAAAGGATTACCCCTATGTACGGGGACGTCGAAGTTATTGTTTTTTTTATACCGCCGTTTGTCTGTTAGCAATATTTAACATTTACCTTTGCGGCAAATTTCAATGAATTATATGAGTTTCAATCCCTGGCATTCGGTAAGTTATGGCGAAAGCATCCCTGATAGAGTGAATGCTATAATAGAAATACCCAAAAACTCGAGGGCTAAATACGAACTGGACAAAGAAACCGGCATGCTGAAGCTGGACCGCGTACTGTACTCATCAGTGTACTACCCCGCCAACTATGGCTTTGTACCTCGCACTTATTGCGACGATAAAGACCCACTGGACATCCTGGTATTATCACAAATAGAAATGCAACCATTGTGCCTCGTTGAGGCAAAGATTATAGGCGTAATGCGTATGCTGGACCAAGGCGAAGCAGATGATAAACTGATAGCTGTATGTGCCAATGATATGAGCGTTGCCCATATAAACGACATTACAGAACTTCCAACTTACTTCATCGAGGAGCTTCGTCACTTCTTTGAGGAGTACAAGAAACTAGAGAATAAGGTTGTTAAGATCGAGGAGTTCCAGGGTCAGCGCCTGGCCAAAAAGATACTCCAACATAGCATCAACGACTACCAGGTGAAATTTGGAGAAGCTCTGGTAAACAATGAATAACTTAGCTTCGGTATAAATATAAAAGCATATGACTACCGCACAGATCATTGGCCTGTTGATACTGGGTTTTGCCGCCGGATACATGTCCAGCCTGATAGGGATTGGCGGAGGCATTATCATTGTACCTACGCTGGTTTTCATGTTTGGCATGACACAAAAAATGGCACAGGGCACCTCCCTTGCCATGCTAACATTGCCGGTAGCTTTTATAGGGGCTTACAATTACTATAAGGGGGGGCATACAAACTGGCAGGCGGCGTTGATGCTGGCGGTAACTTTTGTTATTGGAGGCTACCTCGGCAGCAAGACCGTCTTGAGCATGGACATGACGATCATAAAAAAGATATTTGCAATATTCATGATCATCATTGCAATCAAATACCTTTTCTTCGACAAATAAATTTATGGCACGCACAAAAATAAAGGATATCCTTCAAGGGGACAGAGCAGACTACACGGTAAACGTAAAGGGCTGGGTACGCTCATTTCGTAATAACCAGTTTGTAGCACTGAATGACGGCTCTTGCATGAATAATCTTCAAGTGGTGATCGATTTTGAAAATGCAAATCCTGAGTTATTAAAAAGGATCACTACCGGTGCTGCCCTTAGTGTTGATGGTACAGTAGTAGCATCGCAGGGAAAAGGTCAGAAAGTAGAGGTGAAAGCTGATAAAGTGGAAGTATTGGGTGATTGTGATACAGAGAAGTATCCCTTGCAACTAAAAAACAAGCCAAGCCTGGAATACCTGCGCGAGATCGCTCACCTGCGCTTCCGTACCAGTACATTTGGCGCGGTGTTCCGTGTGCGTCACTCGCTTGCTTTTGCCATCCATAAATTTTTCAACGAGCGCGGTTTCGTGTATCTGCATACACCCATAGTTACAGCTTCGGATGCGGAAGGCGCCGGCGAGATGTTCCGTGTTACTACCCTTCCCTTCGACAACCCGCCGAGGCTGGAAGATGGCACTATAGACTTTAAAGAAGACTTTTTTGGCCGCAGTACTAACCTCACGGTGAGCGGTCAGTTAGAAGGAGAATTAGCTGCTACTGCACTTGGTGAGATCTATACATTCGGGCCAACGTTCCGCGCTGAAAACTCCAATACCACCCGCCACCTGGCTGAGTTCTGGATGATAGAGCCGGAAGTTGCTTTCAACGATCTAAAAGACAACATGGACCTTGCGGAGGATTTCATTAAGTATATCATCCGCTATGCGCTTGACAACAATCGTGAAGATCTGGAATTTCTGGCTCAACGGCTAGCTGATGAAGAAAAACAAAAGCCACAGCAGGAACGTAGCGAAATGGGACTAATAGAAAAACTGGAGTTCGTTATGAACAATCAGTTTGAGCGCATTACCTACACACAGGCTATTGACATATTGCTGGATTCCACTCCGTATAAAAAGAAGAAATTCCAATACGAAGTAAAATGGGGGGTGGACATGCAAAGTGAACATGAACGCTACCTGGTGGAAAAACATTTTAAAAAGCCGGTTATCGTCACGGACTATCCGAAAGAGTTCAAAGCCTTCTACATGCGCCAAAACGAAGATGGCAAGACTGTAGCAGCAATGGACATTCTTGCACCTGGCATAGGCGAGATAGTGGGTGGATCGCAAAGGGAAGAGCGCCTGGATAAGCTGGAACAACGAATGAAAGAAATGCACATACCAGCCGAAGAGCTATACTGGTATCTCGATACCCGCCGTTTTGGCACAATACCCCATGCAGGCTTTGGCCTTGGCTTTGAGCGCATGGTATTATTCGTTACGGGCATGACCAATATACGCGACGTAATACCATTCCCGCGCACTCCGAAGAATGCAGAGTTTTAATAAATTTTGATAATATACACAAAAGCTAACGGGTCCCGTTTGGGACCCGTTAGCTTTTGTGTATATCGCTGTTTACTCTGCTACGGTAAACTTGAGTGTTTGTTTCTGGTTGTTATTCTCTTGTAGTTTTATCAGGTATATGCCTTGTGTCAGTTGCGCTTTGATGGTCAACTCACCTGTTAGCTGCGTTGCACGGTCTCTGTACACCACCTGGCCTACTGCATTGATGATCTCTACATGCACCTCTGGTGAAGTGATGCCTGCTACTGTAAAGCTACCTCTGTTTGGGTTCGGGTACAGCCTTACACCGCCTTTGCCATCTTT
>SEFT01000063.1 GCA_004144175.1 Sphingobacteriales bacterium | reverse complement strand
CTTTCGGGCTGCCGGCTGCCAGAAGCCAGCTCACTCAAAAATTCTTCACGTATGACCTGGTAGGGCGGACGGTTGATGTTTCTCGCCAGCTCATCGCGGTAGCGAAGTAAGGCGTTCAATACATACTGTTCCTTTGGACTCAACGTGTATTGATCGGCGGGGCGAAGAAAATCGTTTTTGGCCGGCGCCGCGTAAACCATTGTGTTTAGCAGGTCCTGTTCTTGCTGTACAAAAGAGTGCAATCCCCGCTCTGCCGCTTCGCCTTCCAACACGGCCTTTAACGGGTGCAGCCAAATGACATCATCGGCTGCGTAGTGCACCTGCGCTTTGGTAAGCGGACGACGCAGCCAGTTGCTTCGCTGCTGCGTTTTATTCATCTCAAAACCCAGCTTTTCACGCAGCAACGTAGCCAGCGAAGTATGCTCATAGTTGAGCAGGCGGGCCGGCACCTCGGTATCGTATATGTTTTGCGGGTAGCAGCCAAGACTGTGCAGCAGACGAAGGTCTTCGCCGGGAGTGTGCACGATCTTTTGAATGCGTGGGTCCTGGAACAGCGTGTAAAGAGGGGCCAGGTCAAGGCCGGCCAGTCCGTCAATGACATAGCAGGCACCTGGTGTAGCCACCTGTACCACGCAAAGAGTTACGCCATAACCGTAGCTGTTGTTGTCAAATTCAATATCGAAGCTGAGCGTATCAAACCGGGCCAGTTCCTGCACGCAAGCCTGCAGCGTGTGCGGCTGGTTTACGAGTTGAACTGGGGTCAGGGGCTGGCGCAAATGGTAAGTTTGTTAGCCGGCAAAAATAAGGGTAAGGCAGTGTTGTGGCATTTGGTTGTGTTCCGTTTCCATGCTGAAATAACATGACTTGATCTTCGTGTGCATCCACCGCTCATTTATTGTGGCTAAGGACAAGATGGCGGCGGTGAAAGACGATGAAGTGTTCATTGGCGCACAGGCCCTGCCGGTGGGCAACAGCTACAGCACAAAAAGTGCAGGGGGAAATTTTGAAGTGAGGTTTCTATGTACCAAAAGCCAGTACTACTATTAGGCGTCTGTTGCGTCGCACTCTTGTATGGTTGAGAATCTTATATGACATTAAACTGAACATCCATTAGCTGCTTTCCTAGTTAGGTGAAGAAATTAATTGTATGTTATTCCGTATCTCTAAGAAGCTCGTCTAGGCGAATTAATCGCTCATCGTCAGGAAAGTCCGCCGGCCATATTTTTAGACTCATATCTAAGTATAGAATCGATCTAGATTTGGTCGTAAACGGATACCGTCTCTGATCATCAAATTTTAAACTTATTGCCCGATTTAAATATTCAGTATACCTCATAAAATCAAATCTCTCATTCTCCTCAACTTCAACCAAAACGTCTGCTAAAATTTGTAATAGTGAAAAGTAACCAGCAGTTGTTTGAAGAATATTTTCTGGCTTACTTGAACTAGGGTCAAAATCCCAAAACGACTTCCCACTCGCATCAATAAAGACCTGCCTGACCGAAGTAAAGAAATAATAGAAAATGTCAGAGATTTTCGAATCCTGATCGGTCGCATAGTATTTCCTGAAGATTAGAGGCTTTGAAGACCCAGGGGTTCTCTGGAGTAATGATCTTCTTGGACTATACCTGTCCAACTCCGCCTGTCTGCTATTTTCAGAGATTCTATCGACTATTGATTTAACCATTGTTGCTTGGGACAAGGGAGGGCTTTGTCCTTTAGCGTATGATCCACCATATAGCTTGATTCTATCATAAAAAGGAGACCCCTCAATCGAATTCATTGCTAAAACAACCTGCAATGCTGTCTTCTGAGGCGAATCCCCTGTCGTAAGC
>SEFT01000062.1 GCA_004144175.1 Sphingobacteriales bacterium | reverse complement strand
GATTTTATGAATGGCTTTAATGAAAACACCCCCATTAATTCTTTCGCCCAAAATGATATTATGAAAACTGCCCTGCAGGTATTGATTGCAGAGCGCTACAAAATTCCGTTCAGCACAGTGCGGAGTAGCTCCACGAACTGGCGTACAGCGGGTGACTTAGCAACCTTTGTTGGGCAAAATGCCGATGCCAAAATCTTGGAGAAGATCAAATAAATTGATCAGCCTTTTCACCATTGTTTAACCAGGCCAATACCCCAGCTCGTGCCCGTGGTATAAGGCGCCACAGATAAATGGCTCATCCCCTTCCTGCCACCTACAAGTTTTGAGAAATAAGGGAATGCCCAGTATGCAAGCTCTGTGGATAGTATCCCAATGCCGGCGCCTGCCGCTACATCGCCTACCCAGTGCTTATTGTTGAGTGTGCGATAAACCCCGGTGAATACCGCAAAAGGATAGCCCGCGAAGCTTAGCAGTTTGTTGCTATGCCTGTATTCCCGATACATGAACTGGGCGGTAGAAAAAGCAGTAGCTGTATGGCCGGATGGAAAGGAATGAAAATTTGATCCATCGGGCCGCTCCACATGTAACAGCGATTTGGCAGGCACCACTATGCCTGCCACTATTAATTGTGAGCTCGCCAACAGGATGGTTCTGTCCCTGAAATTGTGCGACCCTTTTATCCCCAAACTGTTTAAGGAATAAACCAGCGCTGCGGGAAGGTATTGTGTGTAATTATCCAGCCTGGTAGTGGCGGGCTGGTGTTCTACAATCTCTTTCCTGGTACTCCGGTTAAGGGCATTTACACTATGGTTGCTCAGGCTCGCAATGCCATAGCCTAACAGGGCGGCAGGTAAGATCAACCGTTGTGCTGCTAACCGGTGAGGCTGCGCAATAAGGGTCGTAGTGGTGTTACCTATAACAGGAATACTGTCTGCCGGGGGACAGGCTATGCTGCTCTTCCCGGCCAGCATACAACCGAATAATATTATTGCTTTCATTTAAACCGAAGATTTAAGGATACCACATTTGCATTTAAATTATTGGTTCTGCTGTAATGCCCATACCGCAGCTCCAGCATGTTGAACCTGCGAATGCCGGCGATGCCCTTAGCGGGTGTTAGCCGAACATTGAGTCCAAGGAAATGGCTGGAGAACTTAGACAAGTCGTAGTTGCTGGTGGCAAATGCATCAGCCGGCGTGTGCTCGCGGTAAGCCTTGAAATAGTCCACTGCGCTTTGCTGGTAATACCGGTAGAAAGGTGCTACTGAAAAGAAGGGTGAAATCTTTACCGGCATTTCGAGGCTTGCAGTATGGCTGAGCAATCCCCAGTCATCTGTGTAGAACCGGTAGTAGGTTTTGAAGATGAAGCGGTCGCCTGCAAAATAATTTAACCTGGCACCCACCGGTATCTTGAGCCTCGAACCGGGCAACTTTTCCTGCTGCACTGATCCATCCTGCAGGTAAACCCTGTGAAACGGTAGGCTCAAATATCCTTCCTGCTGAATAACATCTGCCAGCAAAGTTAGTTGCGTTCGCTTATTGATGATCTGCGAATAACTGAGGGAACCGGAGTAAGTATTTCTTCCCGAAGTTCCATAATGATAATCATCCGGATCAGAGGATGGCGGTCGTAATTCCACGGGATTTACCAGCGTGACCTGGTCGAGGTAGACCTGTGCTTTTGCGGCAAATTCACCCATGCGGTTTTTTGTCTTTTGAGCGTAACCGATGCTGGCGCCATAAGACTGGTAATCGTATTCTGTAGAGGTAGATAACGCTGCCGAAATCGTATTTCCTTTTTGTTCATTTTCCATGCTCCAGGAGAGGGTAGGGTAGATCCGGGTATCGCCATGGGATGCTGAGCTGTTTGCTTT
>SEFT01000061.1 GCA_004144175.1 Sphingobacteriales bacterium | reverse complement strand
TGGAGCCTACAGCTTCCTTGCCAGCTTACCCCAACTTCGTTACCCCCGCAATGCCTCCAAGGGTATACTTTATTGTCAACACGCTGCTGTTACAAGGTCTTGAGGTAAACATTTTATCCTTATTTACTTCAATACTTATCTATCATTGCATTCTATTTATAATTTCATAGGAGCTAATGGCGTCACAACTATTCCTCAATTCCTCAGTTAAAGTTGCGGCTGAACAGCTGGACCTTGGGAACCCCGAGACGGTGTCTGCTCCTTCATCATCCCTTCCTATGATGGTAGGCTGTGCCATCGAGGACAAAACGTCAGCATCAAAGAAAACGTCACTGATAGGATCAAAGTCTATTTCTCATCCGTTGTTGCACTCTAGAAGGCATGCAGTGACATGCTCTAGCTTGCCTGCGCGTGTTGCAGCGAGTACCAGTCAGCAAATGATTGATCATTCGCGCTCTAGCACTAGTAAGGCTCCATTATCCACCATACCTGCTACTGGCGCAGTTCTCAGGCAAGTGCTTAAGACCGGGTACGGTTCAGATGCATTTTGCACAGAAGTCATGGCATTTCTTGTGAAGCTGCAGGTGAAAATCAGGGAGGCTGCACGAGCTGTGAGGCTTGACATGGGTATTTCTGAAGTTGACACTGCTGCAATGGAGTTGGTTGACGCTGAGGGTGACGAAGGCGATGCCGATGTTGAGATGGATATTGATGGCGGAGGTGCATTGTCTGGCAGCTTGCTTCTGGATGCAGACAATGACAATGACTCCATCAATCAGCCAGATACTTCTGCTGCAGCTGATTTGGAGAAGAGTAAATCATTGGACCCACAGCAGGCTGCATCCAGCGCCACTCCATTTGCGCAAAACGCTGCCGCGTCAATGGCAAAGGCTCTTCCAAGGGCATTGCGCGGCTGGGATAATGCAGAGCATTCGGGATCGCTAGGTGATGATACTGACGGCAATGGTGAAAGCATAAAGTGGCTTGACACTCGGTTCTGCTCTTTCTGCCATAGTCGAGAGGATGGCGATGTGTGGCTGGGCAGACTGTTGCCTTTCAGCCATGGAGCGTATGCGCATGTAAACTGCTTGCTGTGGTGTCCAGAGGTGAGGGTGTCGGCTAGTCAGACTTCGATGCTAGAGAATGCGTCCACTGCACTGGACCGATGCATGGAAGTGACATGCCACTTCTGCCACATGAAAGGGGCTACGGTGGTTTGCATGCATGCGCACGTGGCAAGAGGCAAGGCGTGCAAGAAGGCATACCATGTGAAGTGTGCTGTTGCAGCTCGCTGGCTGCTTGTAGACTTGAACCGTGGCCAGGGCACGGGAGATGGAGGCGCAAGCAAATCGCAAGCATCTCCTGCTCGACCCATGACGCTGAAGCTTGATCGCAACGGCAGAGCGGCAGTGATTGATGAGAAAGGCCTGCTGTCTTTTTGTCCAGCCCATGCCCTGGATATCGAGAGCGTGTATGCGCTAAATGCGTCTCCTGACCTGCACATCCGCCTCTGGATGCCGTCGCCCCACAAGAGCTGTTTGCTTCTGGCCGGCAATATCCTGGACGTGGATTCTGTCGAGCTAGCTGACTTCTTGGCTGCGAGGAAGTTTGAGAAGGCGCTGCGCATAGGCTGCTTTGTGTTGCTGGATCTGGGTCATGTCGACAGCAGCAGCAAAATGCTGATGCACACAAAGCACTACATCTATCCTAGGAGGTACCGAGCTAGTCGTATCTTTTGAGATCCTCTACTTTGAGAGCGACCTAAGCAGCCTGGATATGGCGCAGCTGGACTACATCCAGGACACCATCTATCTCGTGCATAGCTCAGTGCAGCAGCAGCAGCAGTGTCAGCAGCAGGTGTATGGAGTTGGATAGTTTCCTTGTGTCTGCAAAGTTTACCAAAACATCATTTTGTATATAAACAAACCCATGTGTTTTTTGTTAATATTTGTAACAATGTCTTTTATGAGGTTTCATCACAATTGTAATTAGCCCACTGATATAAGTGCTCCCTCATATTCATTATACAGTCATATATTTGTTTGTAGTCTAAGACTTTGGCTTTTACATATATCATGTACCCCGATCCAGTGTACTATTAGTAAGTACACTGTACCATTATTGCATTATTCGTATTGTACTGAGCTCCAAGCTTAGGGGATGGTTCACGCGCATGACAACAATAGTGCCACCAAATCCTCGACTCATTCCATTATATCTTAGAACTGCTTCTCCTGTGTCTACCAGTATTTAGTATGGTGATTACTGTGCAGGATTATCGGCTAATCAGTTTACTGCGCCGAGAGGAGAGGTAGTTGGGCCAAAGGTGGAAAAGCATTTTGCATAATCGTTCTTCCATGAAGCAAGCTGAGAAATACCGGCGATTGATTGAGCAATCAGCTCAGCTCCAGAGCTTGCAAGAGCCCGCACTGACCCATCCCGATGTTGAGCATGCGCTGTTAGTTCCATTGGAGCAGGAGATTCCATACAGCATCTTCGAGCAGACCATAACACATTTGGCACCCCTAATTGGTTCCAGTGACGCTATGTCGTCAGATGTCAGTCCCACACATTGTAGCTCTGACTCCTCATTAATGTTACCAGCTGGTAAGAGTGCAGCTGATGATTTGCACGAGTACTTCTTGCCTGCTGAGGAATGCTATGG
>SEFT01000060.1 GCA_004144175.1 Sphingobacteriales bacterium | reverse complement strand
AACGGAGAACAGGTGGGCACTACCGCGGTGTTAGACTCCGGCATCAATGGTGCTGCTAATAATGGCTGGACAAAATTTTATGGCGACTGGACATCGGGTGATACGACTACCAGGGTAAATATCAATATCATCAACCTGCAGAATGCGACCAGTGGAAATGATTTCGGGCTCGATGATATTTCTTTTGGAACCCTGTCTACCTTCTTTACGATCGCCAGCGACCCCGTAACAAATAATCAATTGAATGTTTGCCTGGGTACGCCTATCAGCGATATCCTGTACGAAGTGGGCGGGGATGGCAATGCACCCTCTATCATTTCAGGTGCACTGCCTCCGGGTGTTACTACCTACTGGAATGGCCGGAGTTTTAAGGTAAGTGGTACTCCTACAGATACGGGGGCTTATAGTTTTACTGTTCGCTCTTCCGGTTGTAATGCCAGCGAACAAATTGTGAACATACGGGTGATCGAACCTTCGGAGGCGGGCACTATCGCCAACGGGCAATCGCTGATTCCTGCCTGCTATGGAACCAACGGAACTATTTCACTGGCCGGCCAGCGGGGCACGGTGAGCTGGCAGACCTCGCCGGATGCGATCAACTGGAGCGCTGCGGCGAATAACCAGTATAACAATATTCAGCAGGGGACATATTATCGGGCGCTGGTTCAGCATACCCCGGCCTGCCCGGCAGACACGAGTGCGGTGGTGAAAGTGGGCGTAAAGAATTTGTGGGAAGGCAATGTAGACAGCAACTGGCACCTCGCTGCCAACTGGAGTGATGGCAATATGCCTGATAAGGATGCCTGTGGCGGCATCATAATTATTCCAGCATTGGTCAATAAGCCTTACCCCGTAATCAGCACTGATGATTATACCGTGAAAGACCTGTGGATCAAAATGAGTGCGCTGGTAAGCGTTTGCAATGACAAGACTTTGCGGATTGGAGGGAACATTACGAGTGCTGCAGCTGGCATTGACGCTACTGCAGGTACCCTGGCCTTTGTTGCGACGGGAGAGGAGCAACAATTATCAGGATCCTGGTTGAGACAGCGGAGCATTAAGCATTTGTCTGTTGAGAATCCTGTTGGTTTGAAAGTAAGTGATGCGGTAAATGACAGCCTGTATATTTTGAATAAACTTTCCTTTAATCACCCCGCTGCACGATTTTATTCAGGAGATAATGTGGTGTTGCGTTCTACTGCAATGAATACAGCAAGTGTTGGGAAGCTGCAGGACGGTAACAGGGTATATGGGAAATTTATCATTGAGCGTTTTATTAAAAGATACCAGGCCTGGAATATGTTGTCAGTGCCCGTGGCAGATACAGCATCTGTTCGGCAAAGCTGGCAGGAGGGAGGAACAACATTTAATTCCGATGGCTATGGCACCCGCGTTACGGGTCCTGCGCCGTCCACCGGTTTGGATGGGGTATCTGCCAGTAATTCGATGAAGTGGTGGAATTCAGTCAGCAATCAATGGTCGATGGTGAGCAACTCGATAACGGAACAGGTGAATCGCAAGGAAGGATTCTTTTTATATCCAAGGGGTGATCGCGGTTATGGTCCCGGTGCAGCAGGCAGTATGACCACGCTGCGGGCTAAGGGCGAAGTGTATAGTCCTGCCAATGCACCCATTTATAATTTTACTGCCGCGGCAGGAGCCGTCATTTCTTTTGGCAATCCTTATGCATCTGCTATCAGTCTGGATAAGATCTTCCTGAAGAATAGCGAGGCGATCGATCCAAATTTCTTATTTCACCCGGTCATCGGGCTACCTTGCTACCCCGGGTGGGGTGGGCAACGACAGTGAAATTTATAACAGCGAAGATGAATACCCGAATATGCAGAGTGGCCAGGCCATGTTTGCCCGTGCTAACCTGCAGGATCCTGTTGTACGTTTTGAAGAAGATATGAAGGCAGACAGCAGTATGCTGGTGAGCAGGGGAACACCCGCGGCCACCTCTATACCGATGATCAGCACGATGCTGTACACTGCAGCTGGAGCTTTAAGAGATGGCAACCGCGTTGTGTTTGATGATGCTTATGCCAATGGAGTAGACAGGGAGGACGCCATTAAGCTAAACAACAACGGGATCAATTTCGGCCTGTTGAGAGCTGGCAAACAACTCGCAGTAGAAGCTCGCCCGGGATTGAAGGCCACTGACACCCTGTACTATAATATGGCTGGCATCCCTGCAGGTGATTTTAAACTGAACATCAGTGCTCAGCATTTGCGGGCAAATGGATTGCAGGGCGAACTGGTAGACAAATTCAACCGCAGCCGCACGCCGGTGAGCCTTACTGCCGGAGCGAGTATTCCGTTTAGCATTACTGCTGATGCGGCTAGTAAGGCGGCGGACAGGTTTATGCTGGTATTCAGGCAGGCTGCTGTGGTACTTCCAGTCAACTTTATCAGCGTCGCTGCCCGGAGGCAGCCTGACCGCTCGATTGGCATTAACTGGCAGGTGGCCAATGAGGTTAATATAGTGCGGTACGAAGTAGAACGCAGCGCCGATGGGCTAAACTTCAGCGGCATATTGACCAGGGCGGCGGCCGGCAGCAGCAATTATGCGCACCAGGATATGAGCCCGTTGAACAAGGACAATTTTTACAGGATCAAAGCGGTGGGCGTATCCGGCGATATTTCTTATAGCAGCATCGTAAAGGTTGTAAATGCGGGCATCGAACCAGGTATTGCGGTGTATCCTAACCCGGTAAGGAACAACACAATAAATCTCCAGCTAAGCAGGCAGCCCTTCGGCAGGTATGCATTGGAACTGGTGAATGTTTCCGGACAGGTTGTATATAAAGGTAGTATCGAGGTCAACAACGAGCAGGTGAGTAAGGTAGTGTCGCCTGATCAGACACTCAAACCCGGTAGTTATGAATTAATAATAAGGAGCGAAATCGGGGAACAACAGGTGACCAGGGTATTGGTTCAATAAGATAGAAGTACACATTTCATTCATACTAAAGAGGGCGCCGTAAGTGCCCTCTTTTTTTTGTGAGCCGGTGGTGTGGCATATTTTTTTTGTTCATTTTTTTGGCGAAAAAATCGCTTAAAATGTAAACATAACTAATTTTCTCCTGCAGGTTGAAATTCGCTCCAGCAGCGGGTTTCGTATA
>SEFT01000026.1 GCA_004144175.1 Sphingobacteriales bacterium | reverse complement strand
CATTAACTTAGATACTGATAGGTTGGTTTGCCAAGGCACTCTTCCGAGTCAACAAAAGTTAGTGTAGCTGGAATATAAAGTGGAATAGGGCAGTGACAGGTTGGCTAGTTAAATTGTAATGCGAGCAGGTCCTAACTCACCGTTATCTGAAATTGTTCTTTTGTCAAACCTGATTTATATATTGCGTAAGTTTCCGCTTCGGGTATGTACGAACATTCCGCGAAGCAACTTGACGGAGCAATAGCATCAAGATTTGGGCACTTCATATTAGAGAGATCTGGACGACTGATTATCCATTTCATCACTTATTACAATTAGCGGCTGATAAACCATCAGCCGCTTTTTTATTCGCCATACATTTCCCGTACCTGTAAAGACGACCTGTAAAGTATCTCTCCATTAGACGCTTAGCTAGGCGTCAAAAATCAGCACCTGCTTGTAGATATTGATTTAACCGGGTTATTGCAAATTATCTAATAGTCATTAGTAGACATAGTGTCGTTTATTTAGTCAGATTTTAAAGTAGGGTCACGTTCATAGACGCCACATACTGCAATCTTTATTTGACATAGTGTCTACTATGCGGAATTCAATTCTGAGTCACGCCATATGAAAATTGCGCGCTAACCGACTTCCAGTGTAGCCCATTCTAATGCTCGCCTATCTTTTGTCCTCCAGTTAATAATGTGGATATGTGCATAAGATGATACGCATTATTTGACAACACTGTCTAAATTCGCGACCATGAATACATATCGCTACGACGAGCAGCAGATACGTGCCTGGGTGCGAGATAAGGTGACGAGGGCTAAAACAGTAAAGCAAATTTGTCAGGAGGCAGTTATCTCCAGGGCTACTTTGTACAACTGGATGAAGGAATTTCCGGACGACGGAACCAGTGCAACCGAGGCACCGGAGCAGAAGATCGCAGCGGAAAAACCGGAGAAGGCATCGGCTATCAAGCTGGAAAAGACGGGCAAAAAGATGCCGGTGACCGACCCTGCAGCACGTTATCATATGATCGTATCGAGCCTGAAAAAGGCAGATGTGGAAGGATCGCTCACCAAAAAACTCGTGGCCGAACTGGTAAAAAGGTATACGATAACGGTAGCTCAGGCATGCGAAATTGTAGGCATCGATGAAGCAAATTATGGGTACAAACCACGCAAGCCCGAGGTAGATGATCAGCTCGTATATGATGAATTATTGCGATTGATAGATGAGCAGCCGAACCGTGGATTCATAGAGCTTTATGAAATATTACAGTCAACCCGGCCTGATTGGACACGCAAACAATTGAAGCGTGTGTACCGCGAAAGACGTCTATACCTTAAAAGAAAACGCAATAAGAAGTCGGACAGACAAGCCGGAGGTGCAGAAAATCAGGTGACGGAAATCGCCCCATTAGAGGCAAAAATTGCACCTCTTATTAGTCGCTCCAAGCGCATAAAAAAGCCTGATGCAACCTGGAGTTTAGGATTTGTGGAGCAAGAATTGCCCGCCGATGCAGATGGAAATATCGCTAATGCATGGGTATTATTCATACTGGATCACGAGCAGGGTACGCCGTTAAATGCACAGACAGGCCACGGAAAAATATCATTTGAAGACATCATTTCGTTCCTGAATACTGCTGCCGAAGAAAATGGAAAACCAAAAAAATTGAGGGTATTCGGTAAGGAACCATTTACAAATCGTGAAATCACAAAGTGGGTTTGGGACCATAAAGTGGCCCTTCATAATTTGACACTTGGTAAATCGGAGAATCAGATGGAGCTAGACAAAATGGAAAAGATGGTAGCGAGTAGCGTACTAAAAAATGGAGGAGATTTGGAGCAGTCGGTTGAAAATTGGTTAGGCGCGCAAGGGTAATAGCATCGAATTGTTATATGCTTGAAATTTGCAACATCAGTCTAAATGATGCCTGGCCCTTATCATAATTGCCAAATGTTTTCTATTTAAAATAGTTTAAATACTGCGAACATGAGCGAAGACGAATCAGTAACTAAAAAATCAAAAAAATCAATGCAAAATTAGAGTATACGTTTGCGACGCTTGGTAGAATTCCGATTACTGGCATTTAGAACATATTTACTTTATATAAACTTTAACAACCACATTGGTATGATGCTTATGGAATCACAGGCTATATAGCATCCTTATATTTTGCACACAACGACGACTATGAAAAAATGGCTGTTAGTATTTACCGCACTATTCTTAGTGCCATTTATGATGAACGCACAATCGAAAAAAGACCTCTACGAGGCCGACTGGAAAAAGGCAGATTCCTTTTTTAATAACGGGTTGCCAAAGTCGGCACTGAAGATTGCCGAAGGTGTATATGGTCGAGCCAAGGCCAAAAACCAGCAGGTGCAGATGATGAAAGCCCAGCTTTATATCATGAAAGCCGGGTATCAGACCAGCGAAGAAGCTGCTACAGAGTCGATCACCAAAGCCGAGCAGGAAATTAAAAATACACAGTTCCCAGCTTCGGCAGTATGGCAAAGCATAGCCGCCGAATTGTACTGGAGCTACTACCAGCAAAACCGCTGGAAGATACTCGACCGCACCAGGGTAAGTAACAGCACCAACATATCAGATTTTGAGCAATGGGATGCTAACAGGTTCTATGAGAAAGTAACGGCACTCTATCGCGCATCGCTTACCAAGGCTACCGACCTGAAAGCAATAAATATTGAATCTTACGACCCGTTGCTGGAGAAAGGAAAAAATACCCGCCAGCTCCGCCCTACTGTATTCGATCTGCTGGCCTTCCGTGCCATAGCATTTTTCGAGCATGGCGAGAAAGATATCACCAAACCAGCCTTCCAATTCGTGATGGACGACCCGGCAGCATTTACCCCGGCAGCAACATTCATTAATCATAAGTTCCGCTCGCAGGATAGCCTTTCTTCACAGTATCATGCTTTATCCTTATATCAGCAGGTGCTCGCCCTTCATATAAATGATGCTAAACCTGATGCATTGATCGATGCAGATATGGCGAGATTGATGTTTGCTTATAATACATCGGTACTGCCCAACAAAAAGGAACTTTATCGCGCTGCCCTCGAAGACATTGAAACCCGTTATGGATCATATGCTATAAGCGCCCTGGCTTCTTACCGCCTAGTAGAGTTAATGCTCGAAACCGAAGCGAGAACTATGCGTGGTGGCACCCTGCCCGACAGAGACTATGCAATGGCAAAAAAGCTGCTGGAGCAGATCATCACAAAATATCCTGAAAGTGAAGGCGGAGTACTGGCCAAAAATATGCTTACCGGAATCATGCAACAGACGTTAGGTGTGCAGGCCGAAGAAGTAGTATTGCCTGATGAGCCAACTAAAGTTTTACTGAGCTACCGTAATATTTCAAAAGCATGGTTTCGCCTGGTAAAGGTTTCGATAGACGACTACAAAACCGCTAGTGCCTATGGCGATGAAAACTGGAATAAGAAATTGCTCACTATGAGCCCTGCCCAGGCCTGGTCTGTAGATGTGCCATCATCGCGCGACTATAAGGACCATACAACCGAAGTGAAAATAGACGCTTTGAAACAGGGTATGTATGTACTTATAGTCAGCGGAGGCGAGCGGTTTACGAAAGATAATAATAACACTGTTGCCTATACGTTATTCCAGGTCTCTAATCTGGCCATTGTAACGAAGAACCAGGGCGATGGCTATGTGCTTCATCGTAAGAATGGTCATGCTATTGCAGGCGCATCAGTCGAATTATTTCAGAATGTATATAACAACCGCCGCAATAGTCAAGAAACTGAACGCGTAGTTTCTGTCACCGCTGCAAAGGACGGGTCTTTTAAACTACAGCCAGGGAACGACCGTGGCTACAACGCCATATCGGTAAAGTCGGGTGAAGACGTGCTATATCTGCCCGAGTACTTCCAGATATACGAAAACTATAAACGGCAGGAAAAGTCGGAGTACACCCATACTTTTCTATTTACCGACAGGGCCATATACCGCCCCGGCCAAACGGTCTACTATAAAGGTATCATGCTGCGCTCTACCGACAACAGCACGAGGAACAACGTGATACCGAACGAAAAAACCGAGGTAACATTCAGTGACGTGAATGGTGAAAAGATCGCCAGCCATACACTCACCACCAACGAGTTTGGATCGTTCAGTGGCAGCTTCGTTGCGCCACAGGGCGTGCTTACGGGCAATATGAGCATTGCCAACCCTACGGGCAGCGTTATCTTTTCGGTAGAGGAGTACAAGCGACCGAAGTTTGCCGTGGCTTTCGATACATTGAAGAAAGACTATGCGCTGAACGAAACAGTAACGGTTACCGGACGTGCTACGGCCTATGCAGGTAATACCATAGATGGCGCAGCCGTAAACTACCGTGTTGCGCGCCGTGCGCGCTGGCCCTACTTCTGGGCTTACCGTGGCTGGGGATTTGCACCATCTTCGCCTGAAATGGAAGTAACCCGCGGTACGGCAACCACCAATGCCGATGGTACGTTCAACATCAGCTTCCAGACCATACCCGACCGCTCGGTCGATGAAAAGACCTTACCGCTGTTTACCTATACAGTGTACGCCGATGTTACCGACCTGAATGGCGAGACCCGCAGTGGTACACAAGGTATCAATGCAGGGTATCGGTCTGTTAATATCGTAATGGACAGCCCCGAAAGCGGCAAACCTACCGATCTGGATACGGTCAAGATACGTACGGAAAACCTGAACGGACAGTTTGTAAGCACCGGTGTGCAGGTACGCATTCATAAGCTACAGGCGCCGGGCAAGGTTTATCGCAAAAGGCTCTGGTCTAAGCCTGACCAATACCTCTTCGACGAAGCTACCTTCCACCAGTACTTCCCCAACGATGAGTATAAGGAAGAATCTGACCCCATGACCTGGGCGAAAGGCACCTCGGTATGGGATAAATCTGTTACGACAACCGCATCGGGCATCGTTGCAGTGCCAGCCAACACATGGAAGGAAAATGGCTGGTACGTAATAGAGGCCGAGGCTAAAGACAAGAACGGCAACCAGGTACTGGAGAAGAAATATGTACAGGCATGGGATAAGAACAACTCCGGCAGCATACCTGCACCACTCACCGTAGTGCCGCAGCATCAGGTTACAGAACCCGGCGGAAAAGCCGTAGTGAATACAGCTTCGGGTTATAGCGATGCGCTTATCATAGAGCAAGTGCAGTTTGTAGATGGTAAGAACCAGACTACGCAGCACAATTACAACGGCAAACCCCTGAGCTGGGAGCGGAATGTTACAGAGGCCGACCGTGGCGGTATTTTACTTCATTATATAATGGTAAAGGAAAACCGTGTATATACAGAACAAGCTACGGTGAACGTGCCATGGAGCAATAAAGACCTGGACATAAGCTGGGAAACACACCGCGATAAGCTGCAGCCAGGCGCCAAAGAAACATGGACCATGGTAGTGCGCGGCAGCAAAAAGGAAAAAGTGGCCGCTGAAATGGTTGCTACCCTATACGATGCATCGCTGGATGCCTTCCGCCCAAATAGCTGGGAAAAGTTCGGACTCTTCCCGGTAATAAATAACAGCATTACCTGGAATACCAATATTGGCTTTGGGGTAGCGCAAGCACGGCATATCTCGGTATATGAGCAGCGCGACTATGCACAATATGAAAAGTCTTACGACCGGCTTTTGACACCGGCCATGGGAGAAACATTCTATTATATGGATGGAGTGCATACCCAAGGGAAACCACGTATGGTACGAAAATCTATGGCGCTCGAAAGTGCAGAGTCGGCAGCTGATGCTGCGGCGCCGGTAGCAAGAGTAGGTAAAGCAGCAAACGTAGCAGCAGACCAATTCTTTACGCCTGCATCTGAAGAAAAGGGGGCTGCCCCAACAACTGGTGCGACCAGCGATATACCAGTACGCACCAACCTGCAAGAAACTGCCTTCTTCTACCCCCACCTGCTGACTGACGCAGAGGGTAATGTACGTATACAATTCACCATACCCGAGGCCCTTACTGAATGGAGGCTGATGGCCTATGCGCATACCAAAGATATGAGCGCAGCCATGCTCGAAGGAAAGGTAAAAACGCAAAAGGACTTAATGGTGATGCCGGGCCTACCCCGTTTCCTCCGCCAGGGCGATGATATTTTTATCAGCACCAAGATCAGCAATCTTACGGATAAGGACATGACCGGCACAGCATCGGTACAGATACTCGATGCCACTACCCTGAAACCCCTTACGCTGCAATTCCGTTTGCAGGATGCCGATGTCGATTTTAGTTCTCAAAAAGGACAGAGCAGCACCGCCAGCTGGAAGATACATGTACCGGAGGCACAGTACGAGCCGGTGATCATCCGCATCTCGGCACGCAGTGGAAATTTTACCGATGGCGAAGAGCATGTATTGCCGGTACTCAGCAACCGTATGCTGGTGACGGAAACGCTGCCTCTGTGGATCAATGGTAATGGTACCAAGACTTTTAGCTTCGATAAGCTGAAACAATCAGGCACGAGCAAGACCATATCTCAATATAATCTGGCACTGGAGTATACCTCCAACCCTGCCTGGTACGCAGTACAAGCTTTGCCCTACCTTATGGAGTATCCGCACGAATGTGCCGAGCAGGTTTTTAACCGCTACTATGCTACGGCATTGGCTTCACATATAGTTGATAAGGCACCGCGCATTAAAGAGATATTCCGTACCTGGCAAACGCTGGATACAGCAGCCCTGCTATCGAACCTGGAGAAGAACCAGGAATTGAAATCGGCCCTGCTGGAAGAAACGCCATGGGTGATGGAAGCAAAGAATGAAACGGAGCAGAAGAAACGCATTGCTATGCTATTTGAGGCAACGAAACTGGCCGCTACACTCGACCGCTCTGCCAAGCAGCTGAACGATATGCTGCTGCCCGAAGGTGCTTATCCGTGGTTCAAGGGCATGCAGCCGGATAGGTACATTACACAATACATTGCTACAGGTATTGCCCGCTTAAAAAAGCTGGGTGTAACCGATAGCAAAGGAAGTATGCAGCGCATCCTCGACCGCACCCTGCCCTACCTCGACCGTATGGTGAAGGAAGACTACGACAACCTGGTACGCAGCAAAGCAAAGCTCGACCAGCAGCATGTGGGGTATCTGCACATCCAATACCTGTACCTGCGCAGCTTCATCGACAAGCCGGTAGCAGAGGGTACGAAGACCGCTTATGACTATTATAATAAACAAGCGGCTAAGTATTGGGCTACACAAAACCCCTATATGAAAGGCATGATAGCGCTGGCGCTAAACCGCAAGGGCAATCCGCAAGTTGCTAATAACATCATCGCTTCCCTACGCGAAACCGCCATACAGAAGGAAGAAATGGGTATGTACTGGATGCAGCAGGGGCAGAGCTACTGGTGGTACGAGGCGCCGATCGAAGCGCAAGCTTTACTTATCGAGTGTTTTACCGAAGTAGCTAAATCGACCGCTGATGTAGATAAAATGCGTGTATGGCTGCTGAAGCAAAAGCAAACCCAGAACTGGCCTACCACCAAAGCCACTGCCGATGCTTGCTATGCGCTGCTGCTGAACGGTACACAGTGGCTCACCAGCGAGCCTACTGTTACCATACAACTGGGCGATAAAACCGTCCGCAGTACGGAGGTGAAGCAGGAAAAAGGCACGGGGTATTTTAAAGTAAACTATGGCAATGCCGATATCAAAACCGAGATGGGCAATATTAAGCTAACTGTTGATGGCAATACGAACAATCCATCGTGGGGTGCTGTTTACTGGCAGTACTTCGAAGACCTGGATAAGATCACCAGTGCTGCCACACCGCTGGAAGTGAAGAAACAGTTATTCATTCAAACTAATACCGACCGCGGGCAAGTATTAGAACCCATAACTGCCAGCCGTACGCTGAAAGTAGGCGACAAGGTTATTTCGCGCATCGAGATCATCGTGGACCGTGATATGGAATATGTGCATCTGAAAGATATGCGTGCCGCGGCGTTTGAACCGGTGAATGTGCTGAGCTCTTACAAATGGCAGGGCGGCCTGGGCTACTACGAGAGCACGCGCGATGCATCTACTAATTTCTTCTTTGGCTACCTGCGCAAAGGCAAGTATGTGTTTGAATACCCCGTATTCGTTACTAACAAAGGCGAATTCTCAAACGGCATTGCCACCATACAATGTATGTATGCACCTGAGTTTAGCAGCCATAGTGAAGGCATGACGGTAAACGTGAAATAGTATTACCTTTCAAAATATAAATAATGTAGCCTGCTCATGCGAGCAGGCTACATTATTTATATAATATACCAAAACCCGCCTCCGTACCAGTACGGATAGAAATTTACCACCGCAAGGGTATATATGGTAGTTTTATGTCATTATACCTTTGAGCATCCGGTTAAATTGTTCGTTAACGCACATTTAAAGCGAATAATACATGGTGCTTTCTTTTATTATCTGAAAGTTTTTAGTTCCTTTGCAGCTTAGAACGGGACTAAAAAGATTCATATGATTTTTTTGTCATTTACAACGTTCTGAAACAACACACACGATATGAAAAAACTATTACTCGCATTAGGTTTTGCCTCACTAATGCCTCAGCTTAGTAACGCACAGCGTTACCTGGGTATAGCTACCAGCAATTGGAGCGGTACCAACTCACTCTACCTCAACCCGGCAAACATTGCCGACAGCCGCCACAAGTTTTCTATCGACCTATTCTCTGTGAATATGGGCTTAGATAACAACTTCGCTAAGGCCGGTTTTTCGGATGTATCTAAGTTGGTACGCAACTCCGAAGACGCCAGCGGCATCGGCAACCTCTTTGACTTCGGAAATGGTAAAGGACAAAAATATACACTCGCCGGCCCTAACGTAGAACTTCGCGGCCCCGGCTTTATGGCCAGCATAGGCCGTAAGCACAGCATTGCACTCACTACGCGTGCCCGCTTTATGATGCAGGCGCACGACCTGAACGGCGATCTTTTTCAAAGCGTAGTAGATAAGGATTTCCAAAATTCTGAGACTGTTAATACAGGGTACCAGGCTAAAGCACAGGCCTTCAACTTTACTACCAATGCATGGACGGAGATCGGCCTTACATGGGGTGGCGTAGTATTTGAAAATAAAATGCACCAGGTAAAACTGGGTGCTACGGGCCGTTACCTGAGAGGTGCGGGATACTTTTCGTTCGTAAACCAAAACCTCGACCTGCAATATTATGCAGGTACCGATTCAGTTCGTATCCGCAATACCAACTTCCAGTACGGAAGTAATATGACCTCTGATATTGGGGAAGACATCCTGAACGGTGGCGGTGGTTCGGGCTTCAGCTTCGATGCGGGCGTGGTATATGAGTTCCGCCCGAATGCAGACAAGTACAGGTATGATATGAATGGCAAGACAGGGTTGATCAATCCCGCCAAAAACCCTTACCTGCTTCGCTTCTCTGCTGCTGTAACAGATATAGGTACGATCACTTATAACAAGAATAACCAGTCGGCATTCTTCAAAAACTCATCAGCATCCGGTGAAGGTTATATAAGAGGTATAGAACTGGCCCCTAATATCTCCAACTTCAACAACTTCAAAAACTATCTGGCTTCACGCGGTTTCGAAGCAGATACGTCGCAGAGCAAGAGCTCAAAGGTGAAACTGCCTCAGTCGCTGGTGGTTGGTTTGGACTATCACATCTGGAAAGGCTTCTATGCGAATGTTACTTACTTCCGTAACATGACAGACCGTACCAAATTTGGTAACTCTTTCTATAGCCAGTTCACAGTCACTCCGCGTTTCGATATCAAAGCGCTTAGTGTAGCATTACCTTTCACTTACAATACCCTGAACAAATCTAAGTACCTGGGTGCTGCTATACGTTTCGGCGGCTTCTTTGCGGGTAGCGATAACATCATAGGCTTTGGTGATAACTATGGGATGAACGCTTACTTCGGTGCTTATGTACCAATTAACAAGAAGAAACCAAAAGACAGCGATGGTGATGGCGTATCTAACAAATACGACAAATGTAAGAGAGAGAAAGGTGAGTGGGCATTTAAAGGCTGCCCTAACCCGGATAAAGATGGTGACGGTGTGCTGGATGCAGATGATAAATGCCCTGAAATTGCAGGTGTATCTACTGCTGCCGGTTGCCCTGATGCTGATGGCGATGGCATTGCCGATGACGATGATGCTTGTCCGCAGCAAGCTGGCCTGGCCGGCATGAACGGTTGTCCTGACCGCGATGGCGACGGCATTGCTGATAAAGACGACGCATGTCCTGATGTTGCAGGCCTGGCCGGTATGAAAGGCTGCCCTGATACCGATAAAGATGGTATAGCTGATAATGAAGACCAATGCCCTGACCAACCGGGTAGCGCTGCAAATGGCGGTTGCCCCGATACGGATAGCGATGGCATAGCTGACAACGTAGACAAATGTCCTACCACAGCAGGTACCGCTGCCAACAACGGTTGTCCTGAAATAACAGAAGCTACCAAGAAGCGCCTGAGCATCATCGGTGGTGCCGTACAGTTCGACAATGGTAAAGCAACCATCAAGAAAGTATCTTTCGTACAGCTGGACGAAGTAGCCAAGATCATGAAAGAAAATCCTGATTACAACATGAGCATCGAAGGCCATACCGATAACGCAGGTAAGCCGGATGCTAATATGACACTATCTCAGGGTCGTGCTGATGCGGTGAAGAACTACCTGGTATCGAAAGGTATCGACGCAGGCAGAATGACTGCTACAGGTTATGGTGATACCAAACCGGTTGCTGATAACAAAACAGCAGCAGGCAAGGCTAAGAACCGCCGTGTAGTAATGACGATGAACCTGAAATAAGAGTAATTCAAAGCAAATAGAAAGGCCGGCTGCATAGCCGGCCTTTCTATTTATAATCGATACAACGCATAAAAATGCCCTGCTCATTGGCAGGGCATTTTACTATGTCCTTATCAACGTTTAGATATCGTCTATCTCTACAAACTCTGCGGGCCTTACCAGCTCGTATTGTTTCGCGAAGTTGCACCAGTGGCAGGTTTCCTTACCGCAGCCTTTGTCAAATTCATGGTTCATGATTCGGCTGTAGGCATCTTTTACCTGCGCACGTACTATTTGCTCGTCTTGCTCATACATGGGTACATACACGCGCTTGTACTCATTGGTATTGCGGCCTTTTTCTATATAGTCGAACATGCCGATGTTTACCTTCCAGCTCTTCTCCTGGTAGTTTTCTATCAGCAGTTTGTAGAACACCATTTGCCTCCAGTAGTCGCCACCCAGCGGTTCTTTATCGTTAGGCGCAGCCGTTTGTGCAAAGGCCGATTTATCAGGGTCTCCTGTCTTATAGTCTACTACGGTGCAGGTATCGCCGTCAAACTCTATCTTATCTATCTTGCCCGTAACCGGCACTCCATCCAGCGAATAGCGTGGTATCTTAAATTCTACCTCCACATTGGTGGAGAACTGGTGGATGTAGTTATCGTAGTACTCCGATATGATCTTGTGCCCCTGCTCCATCCTGCGCTCATACTGTATGGGCGTAAAGGCTTCCGACTCTACATACATCGATGTATTGAAGATGTTGAGTATTTCCTCCTTCTCCGGGAACACGCCTTTGCGTTCTTTCATCAGCTTGAACATCCGCTCCAGCGCATAGTGTACTGCACTACCAAATGCCAGCGCATCGCTCTTCAGGTACGGCACTTTCAGTATGCTTTCGTAGTAGAAGCTCAGCGGGCATTTCAGATATTTCGACAGCGTGGTATAGCTCATGGTATACTGCTGCAGGCAGCGTTCTATCCACTGGCGGTTGGCTATCTCAATGCGTACTTCCGGCACGGGCTGCATGGCCCATTCCATATGTTTCATCAGTTGCTCCGGTTGCATGGTAGCAACGTTGCGCTCTTCGGGCGTACTTATCTCATCTATGAAAAGGGAATGCTCCAGCGGCTTGCCCTGGTTATCCTGCTCGGCATACGATACCTGTAGGTGTTTTTTCGCACGCGTCAGCGCTACGTAGAACAACCTGCGGGCTACTTCTGTCTTATATGTTTTATCGCTGTCGTCATTGGTTTTGGTCAGTGTATCGGGCAGCTTGTATTCACTGCTGCCGCCGCGCTTGTCTTCCCAATATTTTTTGGTACACCCTACCAGGAACACGTATTCAAACTCGTTACCCTTAGCGCCATGTGCCGTATAGAATTTTACGCCGTTCTCATTCTGTATCACCTTTTGTATCGGCAGCGCAATGTTCTCGTCCTGCATGCGGTCTATCATCCGCAGGAAGTCGGCAGGCTTTATTTGAGCATTGCGCGTGTGTACTTCCTTCACGTATTCGAAGAAGGTATGCAACACCTGCATATTCCATATATGGTCTTTCGTAGCCAGCAGGTGCGCTACGATACCGCTTTCGTATACGATCTTCTCCACCAGCAGCGGCAATGGCAGGCTTGTTTGTTGTGTCATCCAATGCTCTACGTTCTTACCCAGTCTTCTCAATGCGGCAACCGATGCCAGATCAAGTGATTCGAGTAACAGCTCTTTACCCAACAGCACACGCCAGTAGCCGAGCCCATGGTCTTTTTGCCTGTTGTTCTGTATATACAGCGACAGCATGGCAATGTCTGTAGGCGCTATACCATAGTATGGCGCATGCATCATCTCGAACAGTATAGCCTCAGCGCTGAATGGCTTTTTACGCTCTGCATCCAGGTATTGTAGTATGTTTATTATCTGCTGTACCAATGGCAGCTCCAGTATATTTACCGGCTTCTTTACGCTATATGGAATACCCTTACGCTCCATTAGCGCCATGATGTTATCGGCCTGCTTGTGCTGTGCATAGAGCACGGCTATTTCATTCAGCGCTACGCCATTCTCATGCAGCTGTTCTATCTGAGTTACTACATTCGCTTCTTCGTGCAACGGATTGTTATACACCTTTATAACCGGCGTCACCGTTTCCTTACCATCCTTAAAGCGCGGCAGTGCAGAGATAATATTCTTATCCAGGTTCAGCTCCTGCAGCTGGTGTATCAGGCGTTGGCGGTTATATTGTATCGTAGCTGTAGCCTTATCTAATATCGCTTGTGATGAGCGGTAGTTGTGCGGCAATATTACGATCCTGATCGTCTCTTTATATTTTTCATAGAAGTCGATGATATTGCGGATACGCGCACCCTGAAATTCGTAGATAGACTGGTCATCGTCACCCACTACAAATATGTTCGGGTCTTCCCAGTAAGAGGTAAGTAGGTTTAGCAGCTCGCTCTGCGAACCGTTGGTATCCTGAAACTCATCTACCAGTATGAACTGGTGGCGCTCCTGGTAGCTTTGCAGCAATGCAGGGTTAGCCGCAAAGGCATCCAGCACCCAGATGATCATATCATTAAAGTCGTACCTGCCCATCTCCTTCATCCGCTCGGTATAGGTATCGAACAGTGAAGCAGCTGCTCTTGTGATGCTCATCTTCCTTACTTCATCATCTATCAGCGCTTGTTTTACATCGCCCTTCTTATATCCCTTTCCCGATTTCTTATAGATAAACTCTTCCCTGTTCGGTATATCAGCCAGGTACGTATCTACCGCCAGCTCTATATCGGCAGGGCGCAGGTGCTCCCGCTTCATCAGGTCGAAGAGGCGGTTAAGCCTATTGGCATCGTAGTAGATATTACCACTTAGCTTACGCAGCGTATGGCCCTGCGGTAGTTTTTCCAGTATGTCGTACAGCAACTCTGTGCGCTCCAGGTCCGTTATCGGTTGCAGCGTACGCATGCTGAAGTATTCGCTATTGGCCTGGATTACGTTATTACAGAACGCATGGAAGGTGCATATATTTACCTTATGCGCAGCAGTGCCTATGATCTGTATCAACCTTCGGCGCATCGAGTTGGTTGCCTCATCGGTATAGGTAAGGCATAGTATTTCCGATGGCTGTACCTGTGCTTCACTGCGTAGCAGGTTGGCTATGCGCATTGATAGTACTTCGGTCTTACCCGTGCCGGGGCCTGCTATTACCATCACGGGGCCGTAGATGCTATCTACTGCATCGCGCTGGCGTTCATTAAGATTATTATATCTGCTTTGGAATAATTCGGGGTTGACAATCATCACTTCAATCGTTGGTTGGGAAGGGAAATATAAAGTTAGCAAAGGCTACGCTAGCAGAAAAATAAGATGGCCTGCACAGTAGCGCAGGCCATCTTAAATATTGTGTAAAGTTGTTTCACTTACGCTTCACCTTCCGGTTGCGGGCTTTCCTGCATTTCGGCAGAGGGCTCCTTTATATTTTCCTGGCGCTCTATCTCGGCTACTTCCTGCTTCACGCTATCCAGCTTGGCCTGTTTGCGCTGTATCTTATCTTCTGTCTGTGCTATCAGCTTTTGCAAGTGCTGGCGCAGCTCATGCTCTTTATGGCCGGGTGTAATGTTCTCCAGCCCATTCTTAAAGTCGGCAAGGCGGTCCTGCTCTTCTTTCAGTTCATCTTCTATTTGTTTGTAGAAAGACCTTGCCTGGTGCACGCGCTGTTCGCGGCGCTTCTCCAGCATACTCTTACGCTGTTCGCGGTTCGCATCTTTACGTTCAAAGAAGCCTTTGCGCGCAGCTATGAACTGCTC
The DNA here is from genome assembly GCA_004144175.1 of Sphingobacteriales bacterium. GTDB lineage: Bacteria > Bacteroidota > Bacteroidia > Chitinophagales > Chitinophagaceae > Polluticoccus. The sequence goes on along the minus strand of SEFT01000026.1, from coordinate 21,570 downwards.
CCATATGGTATTGCTATGCTCGCGCGGTACAGGGCCTATCTTTTTCCACTCGGTCATCAGCTCGTTCATCTCATCGGTAGCCTCGCGCCAGCGGTTCGATTGCTGCAGGGCTTCGGCACGTTTCAGCAATGCCAGCTTTTGTGCATAGTTGTCGTCCAGCTCTACACGCACGGTTTCAAAATGCCTGCGCTTAGCCTGGAAGAATTGTTCACGTGCTGCATTCAGACGGTTCCATATCTCATCGGCTTTCTCCAATGGTACACGGCCCACTGCTTTCCACTCTTCCATCAGCTCGCCAAATGCCTGCGCTGTCTTGTTCCAGTCGGTGCTGTCTTTCATCGACTCGGCACGCTCTACCAACGCTATTTTAGCAGCGTAGTTTTGCTCCTGCTCCTGTTGTATCGAGTCGAAGTGTCCTTTCTTTCTATCGTAAAAAACGTTCTTAGCTGTAATGAAGCGATGCCAGAGCTCTTCATTCTTCTCCGGGAGGGTACGCCCTATTTTCTTCCAGTCTTCAATCAGCTGGCGGAATATCTCAGTCGTTTCTTTCCAACTTTCTGAACTTGCCAGCTTCTCTGCTTTCTCTACCAGTTCCATTTTCAGGTCCAGGTTTTGCAGCATCTCTTTATTTATATCTTCCTGGTTCTGGCGCTTGCGGTCGAAGAACTTATTGCGGGCCGCTTCCAGACGGTTCCACAGCTCGTCGCTTCTGTGCTTATCGGTATAGCCTATATGTTTCCACTGCTCCGGCAGGTCGCGCATTATCTGGGTAGTTTCCTTCCAGTTGTCGCTATCCACAAGCCCCTCAGCCTGCTGTACCAGTTTCAGCCTTGCTTGATAATTTTCATCAGTAAGCTTGTGCAGCTCCTGCTCCATGCCATCTACCTCTTGCAGCAGCGTTTGGTAGTTACCTACTGCATTGGAGTGATGCAGGTATTCTTTAGTACGCTCTACTTTACCCAGTATTTTCAGCTTATCGGTAGTATTGCTCCATTCTGTTTGCAGTTCTCTTACCTTGGCTTCTACTTCATGAAATTTATCCATGAGCGCCTTCAGTACAAAATCTGCATTCTCGGGCGTAAAAGTTCCTATGGTCCTTTCTTTGCCTTTGCCAATGGGTTTTAAATATAGTTCTCCATTGTCTTTCAACTCATAGAGTTCTTTGCCTGAAAATTGTGTACCGCTCCACCATGCTTGCAGGGGCGATACCTGGCTGTCTTCTTGTGTCTTAACCTCTTCCATTTGTCAGAAAGTATCTGTGTATTACCTGATATAATATGAGATATAAAACTAATTAAATTCAGGTAGTTCCGCAAATTATCTTCCTCCAAATACTTTCTTCAGCAGATCGGTAACGCGCGAGGCCGGGTTGGTCCTTATTTTATTCTCCTCATCGGCTATGGTTACGAACATACCGTTCAGTGCACGCTCGGTCACATATGCAGTAAGGTCGGTATTTACCTTGCTGCGTGTAGTGGGCAGCTTATTATAGATGCTGAATACATCGCCCCAGTATTTGGTAGCATCTACCTTGGCCAGCGAATTTTGTATCACGGGGCGGAAGGCATCGGTAAGCGCCTGCGTGGTGGAGCGCTGCAGGTAGTTAGTAGCCGCACCATTGCCACCGCGAACGATAGATATACCGTCGGATACTGACATAGACGTAATAGCACTTACAAATATCGGCACTGCTTTACCTGCGGCGTCTTCAGCAGCGCGGTTCATGGCCAGTATAGCATTATCTACCTGCCTGCCCATGCCTATAGAGCGTAGTGTGCTTTCCACCTTCTTCGCTTCTGGCGGCATCAGTATCTTGATGAGCTGATTGCCGAAAAATCCGTTTACGGTGTTGAGCCTGCCCGATGCATTTTGCGTACCTATCTGCAATGCCTGCCTCAGTGCATTTACCGCCTCGTCATTGGTGAAGCTGCCGCCGGGTGTTATGGTATTATTCTTACTTATCGCATTAGTACCTTTCTTTATCAGGTCGCGAAAGCCGCCCTGCGCCTGCGCGGTAGTGCCGGCCACTAATATGGCGCCTGTAACCATGGCGATCTGCATCCATTTCTTCATAGTAAGTGTTTTATATGCCTTATTAAACCAAATACAATACCAGATTATTAACTGAAATGTTATCGTTTTTAGAAACCTCCGTCGCCGCCGTCGTCCGATTTCAGGTTATTACGGTCTTTAGCGCCATTCTGATTGCCCTGGCGGCGGCTTCTGTTCCCGCCCGAGTTGTCTTTACCAAAGCGATAGCTGAAGGTTATATTACCTATTCGGGTTTCCCTGTCGCGATAGTTCGTTTGAATATACGACGGATATTCATAGTAGATCCAGTACTTACGGGTATCGAATATGTCCGTCACATTCACCACCAGGGATGCCTTGTTGTTCCAGAAGGACTTTCTTACGGCTATATCTATCCACCAGGCTTCGCCCAGCCTTCCCTGTGTGGCTATTTTAGGGGCTTCATAGTTACCCATCAGCTGCACCGAGAAGTTCTTCGGCAGCTTATAGTTAGTATTGAACTTACCCAGCCAACTCGATCCGCTGTTGTTCAACGCAGGGTCTACGTTCTGCCCTTGTATCTTGTTTTGAAAGAAGTTGACGTTGAATGTCGCGTCCCAGCCGGTTGTCAGTTGCAGCCTTCCCGTTAGCTCCAGGCCAAAGGTAGTAGCAGAGCTTACGTTCTGGTTCTGTGTAAACGACGTACCATTCTCATAAAACCTGCGTATGCGTTCTATCAGGTTTTCGGTATACTGGTAGTAGGCGCTGGCAATGATGTTGTGGCCTTTTTTAAATTGCTTATTATAATTAAACTCGGTGTTGTTGATAAATTCAGGCCGCAGGTTCGGGTTACCCATCTGCGTATCCTGCGGGTTCGACAGGTCGAAATAAGGCATCATCTGCCAGAAGTTGGGCCTGTTGATGCGGCGTGTATAGTTGAGGTATACGGTCTGGTCTTTCGGTAGTTTGTAAGACAGGAATGCTGATGGGAACAGGTTCAGGAAATTGTATCCGTACTTCTGCCCGCCCAGCAGCTTCGAGGTACCTTCGTAGTTAGCCTGCTCTACGCGCAGACCGGCCTGGTAGCTCCATTTGCCTGCCTGATCGTTAAAGTTGAGATAGCCGGCATTTACCTGCTGTGTGTATTTATAATCGCTGAGCAATATGTAGTCTACCTGCTCACCACTACCCGAATCCAGCACCGGCTCATTGCTGCTTTCAAACCACCACATCTGGCTCTTAACACCTGCATCTAACTTACCTGTCTTCGATATAAATGGCATGGTATAGTCTATCTGCCCGTTGAAGCTGTTATTTACACCTTGAGATGGCTGCTTCTGTACCAATGGCTGCTTTACCGCTACTTCGTTACCATCGTAGCTGTAGGTATTGTAGGTCTGGTTGTTCTTTGAATTGCTGGTTACATAAGTAAGATCGGTGCTGATCTCCTGCCCCGGCTTCGCAAACTTGTGCTTATAGTTTACTGAAGAAGAGATGGATACAGGCCCACCGGTTCTTTTGGCATAGCGCAGCTGGTGTGCATAAGGCACTCCGCCATCGCGCGACCAGAAATCGGTAACCGTACCGCCACCAAACCGCATTATGTTGATATTTTCGGTAACGGTAATGCTGTTGTTTTTATCAATCGTGTACTCACCGCCCAGCGTATTGAAGTAACCGCCAAAGTCGCGCGTATTGTCTTCGAAACTATAGAAAGTGCTGTCGTTATAATAGTTCTTCCGGTCGGTAGTAAAGCGGTGGTAGTTCCTGTTCTTGCGGAAGCTACTGTTCAGGAAGATGTTCCATTTATCGTTCCGCAGGTTGAGGCCAATGCTTGCGTTGTATTTATCCCTTGTACCCACACCTGCCGACACATTGCCGTTAAAGCCCATACGCTTATCTTTCTTCGTCACAATGTTGATGATGCCCGTCATACCCTGCGCATCATATTTAGCCGACGGGTTCGTGATCACTTCTACATTCTGTATGCTGGAGGCCGGCATCGACTGCAGTGCCGAATTGATATCGCCACCCAATAGGGTTGCAGGCTTACCATCTATAAATATGGTAACGCCGCTCTTGCCCCTCAGGCTTACATTACCCTCGGCATCTACCGATACGGATGGTACGTTTTGCAGTACATCGGCGGCGCTACCGCCCGTAGCGGTTGTATTCTTCTCTACATTAAATACCTTCTTATCTACGCTCATCTCCATTACCGGGCGTTCGCTTACTATCTCTACGGTCTTTAGTGCGTTAGCCGATGCACCTACAGTAATGTTGCCCAGGTTCTTCTCCTGCTCCGATGGAAGTATCTTGATATTGCCTATGGTTTGCTGGGCTACACTGATGCCGCTGATACGGAGCATAAAGCTACCGCTACCGGTAGGCTCAATAGTAAAGTTGCCTTTATCATCCGTCAATGCGCCATTCACTACGCTCGAGTCCATACGCAGCAGAGCAACGGTGGCGTAGGAAACAGGATTCTTTTGTGCATCTACAATGCGGCCTGTCAGTTTACCTGTTTGTAGCTTTGCTTGCCCTGATGGACGTGCGCCACCCGGCTGTGCGGAAACAAATATGGTAGGTATGCCCGCCAGGAAAAGCAGCAGAGCAATGCAGCGAATAAAATACATACTGGAGAATAAGACAGCAAATTTGACGGAAATTTTCGACAATGGTTTAAAAAACCACTTGAGATACTACCAAATAGGGGCGGATACGCCAATAGCTGTACGTTTCGAATATTTGCCGAAGTAGGCTTTAACAGCCCAGTGTTTCTTCTATCAGGTAGTGGTTGCGATCGGCAGCGCTGCGAGAAATGAGCTCGCCGAGGAAACCGGCAAGGAAGAATTGTGTACCCATGATCATGGCAGTCATAGCCAGGTAGAAGCCTATCTTATTGGTAAGGCCAAAATCAGCACCATCTATGATCCGCTGCACGATCAGGGCAAATATGGCAATAAAGCCAAGCATGAACGTAAGCGTACCCAGCAAGCCAAAAAAGTGCATGGGCTTCTTACCAAAGCGGCTGATGAACTGCACAGAGAGCAGATCGAGGAAGCCATTGATGAAGCGCTCCCAGCCAAACTTAGACATACCGTACTTACGCGCACGGTGTACTACCACCTTCTCGCCTATCTTACGGAAGCCCGCAGCCTTGGCCAGCACGGGTATAAAGCGGTGCATCTCACCATATATCTCAATGCTTTTTATCACATTGCGGCGGTAGGCCTTCAGCCCGCAGTTCATGTCGTGCAGCTTGATGCCCGATATACGGCGGTTAACCGAATTGTATAGTTTAGAAGGTAAGTTCTTGGTGAAGGTATTGTCGTAGCGCTTCTTCTTCCAGCCGCTTACCAGGTCGAAACCGTCGGCGGTTATCATGCGGTATAGCTCCGGTATCTCATCGGGGCTATCCTGCAGGTCGGCATCCATGGTTATCACCACATTGCCTTTTGCAGCTTTAAAGCCTTCGTTCAGCGCGGCACTCTTACCGTAGTTGCGCTGGAACTTGATGCCCTTTACAGCAGGGTACTGGTCGGAAAGTTGTTTTACCACATGCCAGCTATCGTCGGTGCTGCCATCATCTACCATTATTACTTCGTGCGTATACCCATGTTCACTACATACTTTCTCTATCCAGTCTACAAGCTCCGGCAGAGATTCTTCTTCATTAAATAATGGTACGACGATAGAGATGTCAGGCATCTGTTCTTTCCTTTTTAGGCGGTAAACTCCGGCCTTTTTCGTTTTACTATGGCTGCAATAATAAACCCAAATATACTATAGATAACAACCTGAGATAAAAATCCAAGTAATTGTTTGCCAATGCCGTGCGCATTTTCCTTCTGTTCTTCTACCTGTGCCTGTATTTTATCGAGTTGCTCCTGCGGGGCTCCCATCTTTTCGGCAAAGCCTATAGATGTATTTGAGATACGGTCGATCACATCGGGGTCGATGAACTCTACATATATATAGCTGTAGATAAATGATATGACAAGACTGATAAGTATGGTAACGAATAGGGCAGAAAAAGCTTGTTTAATATCGATATATCCTCCAAAAGCCTTACGCTGCTGTACGCCGGTAACGAAATACAGAGCCATATTAACGATAAAAGAGAAAACACCAAAAGTAGTAATGCCCCACCACGATTCACTGAAGAACTGGTACTGAATAGTAACTACCAGTGCCATTACAAGGCCAATGATAAGGCCGTACTTCACGGGTATATCAAACCGATTGACCGGAATTTCCTTTGTTTCCATATACTTATATGTTTATATGCAGCGATGTATTGCTTAAGATACCCACTACCTGCCCGGCCAGCTCTTTACCTATGAACGGGTTGTTCCTTGATGCCGATTTCATAGTCTTTCCGTCTACTGTCGCTTTGCCTTTTGTGGTAAAAAAGGTCAGTTCTGCCTTATTGCCTTTTGCTATATCATCGGCCTTCAACCCGAAGATAGCACGTGGCGTAAGTGCAAACAGGTTTACCAGCTTTTCTATTCCTATTTCTTCGCCGAGGGCTTCCCATACTATGCGGAATGCCATTTCCTGTATGTTCATACCGTCGGCAGCGTATTCAAATTCTTTTTCTTTGGCATCCCACTCCTGCGGGCGGTGGTGAGATGTAATGCAGTCGACCGTTCCATCTTTAATGCCCGCTATCAGCGCCAGCCTGTCGGCCTCGGGACGTAGCGGCGGCATTACCTTATACAGGCTGCTATAGCTGTTGAGTGCTTCGTCAGTCAGGGTGAGGTGGTAGGGCGTTACTGAACAGGTCACATGCAGTCCTTCGGCCTTGGCCTTGCGTATCATATCGATACCTTCGGCAGTAGATACCCCGGTAATGTGCAGCCTCGACCCTGTATAACGCAGCAGTTCCAGGTCGCGGTGTATGAACAAGGTCTCGGCCAGTGCAGGCATACCCGCCATGCCCAGGCGTGTTGATACCGGTCCCTCATGCATCAGGCCACCGGCACTCAGCGCTGTGTCCACAGGTAGCTGAATCACCGTACCATCGAATGCCTTTACATATTCCAGCGCCTTCAGCAGCAGGTTGGGGTTTTGCACGGGCTTCCAGCCATCGGTAAAGGCTATGGCGCCGTGCGTATGCATATCCAGCATTTCTGCCAGGTTCTTTCCTTCTATGTTTTTGGTAACTGCGCCCAGCGGATGTACGCTTACTGCGTGGCCTTTAGCCTTATGCTGTACAAACTCTACCACCGACTTATTGTCGATAACAGGGTTGGTATTGGGTAGCAGCAATACATTGGTAAAACCACCCGCAGCAGCAGCAGCAAGCCCGGTTGATATACTTTCCTTTTGCTCGTAGCCCGGCTCACGGTAGTCGGCAAAGATGTCGACCCAGCCCTGGCTTACGTGCAGGTCTTCCTGCTCTATAACGGTATCGGCAGTAGCATCAAGACCGGCAGCTATATCTTTAATAATGCCATTTTCAATGAGTATATCAGCTTTCTTGTTATGAAACTCAGATCGTTGGTCTACGATCTTTGCCTGTCGGATGAGCACGAGCATATTTGGCTATTGAGCAGCAGCAGTTGGTTTGCGAAGACTGCCTGCCAGAACAAAAGTTTCGGCAGCCAGCATTAACAGGGCTAAAATAACACAAACTTTCCAAAGCGGGAAGCTGGCACTGTTTACAGTGCTGTTGGCGACGGCGGCGCGGTTCACATCCATCCATTTTATACCCTTGCCTTTCCACTGGTCTTTCAGGTTGCTGATGTTCCAGAGGTCGAGCGAAGACTCGGTACGGTCTTGGTTCAGGGCAATGGCTGTGGTGTCGCCCCCCTGTGTCGATGCGAGGGTATAGAAGCCAGATTGGCTTATCACCTGGTCGGCAAACACCTCCAGCCCGGCACCGCTGGGGCGCTGGGGCGGTATAGCATCTATGCCGCGTGCGTACAAGTGTATCATATTACGCTCATCTGCATTATTAAGCGGCAGGTACACAGGCTGTTGCTTGCCTGCAGTAATGGCGTACACATCTCCACCCCGCGACTGCATGGCCATCTGGTACAGAAAGGGCACAAAGAAATAACTGCCGGGGAAGTTGCCGCCCGTCAGGTCGGCGCTGGTAGCGGTTATATATAATTGTCCGCGTGAAGGTGTATACTTCGCCAGGAAGGGATCGCCATTGCGGAAGCTGAGTATCGCCTGCTGGTTGGCGGTCAACCCTGCATCTATTATATAATGCCAGTTGGCTACGGGCAGCTGTACGTTTTCAGGCACCCGCTCAAACAGGTCTTTTACAAGATTGCTGCCCTGTTGCAGGGTACTGGCCGGCTGTACTTCGGTTTCGATGCCTGAGATACTGATGTCGCCGAGCTTGCGCAGGCCTTCATTCAACCCTGCTACATTATCGGTACGGCCGGGGAAGATGCAGATGCTTTGGCCCTGGTTGAGGGCTTTGGCAATGGTCCCCGCCATAGCATCGTCTATCCGGGTGATGCCATTCAGGATGATCAGGTTGTACTCCTGCAGGTCGCCGGGGGCTTGTGCAGCAGGTACCTGGTTGAGACGAAAGCCATTGTAGGCGCGGAAGGCAGCTTGTATGTACGGGTTTGTTTGCCCTTCGTTCAGCACCAGTATTGACAGGTTGGGGGCGCTGCGGGCCGTTATCATAAAGGTGTCGTCGAACCGCACGGCTGCATCATTCAGCGCCAGCGTCATGCGCTGCCAGCCTGCATCGTTTACATGGAAGGCCAGCGTATCGATGCCCTCATTCTTATCATTAAAGTTGAGCGAGGTGGCACTTTTTACCTGTCCGTTGATGGATAGCTGCATCACGGGCATCTCAGCAGGCAGCTTGCCTACGGCACGGGTATGTACGATAAGTTGATTGCTCTGCCCTGTCTGTAATACAGGCGAGTTGAGGTAAGCGGTATCTATATATATATTCTGCACGGTATTGGCCTGTATGGGCACCCCGATGAAATTGATCTTATCCATCAGGTTCTTATCGCGCGCCTGGCTGAAGGCATTGCGCTGAAAGTCGGAATAATAATATACATCCGCGCCGTCCATACTTTCGTTCTGTACGATGCTCTGTACAGTGGCCCATACCTGGTTAGATGTTTTGGTGGCGGAAGATATATCGGTACCGTTAATGGCGGTGAGTACTTTGTCGGCGGGTAAGGGCTGGTAGCTCACGGGCTTGTCGTTGGTGAGCAGTACTATTCGGCTGCCTTGAGGGGCCTGCCTCACCTGCTGCCTTGCGGCATCTTTGGCTACTTCCAGCAGGCTGCGTGCGCCTTTCTTTACCGACATACTGGCCGAGTTGTCGAGGTAGATGACCTGGAGGTTCTTGCTGGTCTCTGCCTTTTTATCGCCCATGAAGAAGGGCTGTGCGAAGGCCAGTATCAGTGTTGCCAGGAACAGCATACGCAAAGCCAGCAGCAGCTTATGCCTTATCTGCGACTGCTTTTGGCTCTTCAGCTGAATGTTCTTCAGGAAGCGGGTATGCGGAAAATATACCGTCTTGTACCTGCGCAGGTTGAACAGGTGTATCAGCACAGGTATAGCCAGCAGCAACCCGGCAACCAGGAAAAAGGGATAGAGAAAACTCACCTAACAAATATAAGTGAATGAGGGATTGGATGGTGGGGGAAAGTTCTGCCGTAGCGGCAATGCTATGTTAAAATCTATTATTTTAGAGTATATGCGCATCCTTATCCTACGCTTCCTCACAGCCTGTATCTCCTGCAATACAAATGCAAGCAAAGAGACAGCGGAAAGCACCATACAGGTCGATAGCTTCTTAGGCAGCGAATATCCTGGAGATGATACGATGGACTTGTCGGGCTGTGCACGTGGAGCGGCTGTACCGGTGCTAAAAAAATCGGCCTTCCCACAGGCAGTATTCCAGTTCGGGCAAGACAGCTTTTCGGCAACAGAACGTACCATACTTAAAAACGGAGACAGCCTTATGGTAATACATACCGGCTGCGAATATTATGTGCTTACCTTTCGCTTTGTATCAGCGGCATCGGTAGCAGATTCTATAAATGCTGCCTATGCTTACCGAAAGGCGATATCATCTATGCAGAGCATCTACAATAATCTGGATGTGGCTACGGACGTTAAGCTTGGCACCGGCAAACTGGCGCAGTACATAAAACAGCATCCGCAAGACTTGCAGCTTGGCGAAGAGATAGACTTTGGTGGTGACGACATCAGGAGCTACGTAACAGTAGATAAAGCCGAGCGAACGCCTGGTAACAGGGTCGCGGTTGAGGGATCGTTTTTAGTGGGGCCGTTGTAGTTGTTATACCTCACAGAAGCTTGTGTATATTTACCGTTACTACACCAGTTATTATTGTAGTCTATTATGGATGAAAATACAATTGTTTCGTACAAGCTCGTTGGTGATAAACATCGGCAGTGGAGGAAGATATATTCATGTATTGCATTTCTATTGTTATCCTCTTGTGCCCGAGACTCGAAAGATTCAAACAGTTCTAAGGATGTAATGACAGTAGAAAAATTTGCAATCAAAGAAGGCAGTAAAATTAGTCCCAATGATTGGACTTGTTACAATGTTCAATATGATAAGATTTGCTGTCCTAAAAAATGGAATGCTATTGGGCAAAGCAAGGCTTTATTTCTAGCCAGACCAGATACCTCAAATGAAAATTCATTTTTTGTTGTAATGAGACATGATGAAGTTGTTAATAAATTGACTATTGCCAACTACCTAAAAGAAGTTTCAAATCAGCTTATAAATGATACCACGGATCGTTTAACAGGTTCAAGTGTTAAAAAACTCGTCTACAAAGATAGAGAAGTCTATAGTGCAGAATTTACTACCACTCTAAATAAAAAAGACTATTTCATGTTTGCAATGAACCTCTCATTAAATGGCATGATTTACGATTTAACATTGAGGATTCCAAGAGAGCACAGTAATAAATACTACGAGATCTTCCAGAACATACTTTACAATTATGAATCAAATGGAATCCGTCTATTTAAGAAAGGTGATAAGCTATTAGAGGTTCAAGAAATTAACATAAGCGATATGTAATTAATACAGCGTTTCACATTTTTGCTCTTGTTGGTGCCAATAGAATATTCGCGCCTTGTTGGTGTTCTTCAGGCTGACCGAGAATGTTTTTTAGCTGTAAGCAACTGGTTTCAGTCGTTCGCAGGGAGACTGAAACCAAAATATAAATGCAGGTCTCCCGACCGGCAGCATTTGTACTGAAGCTGGTACGGCATCTCGAATCCCTATTAAGCTGTTTAGTAATCTTGCCGGTCAGGAGACCTGCTTTTTATTTGTTAGATTTAAGTCTGAAGACTTAAACCAGTGAGGCCAAGAAGTTTCAACCTTAAATATCCAAATTACTCAATGAAGTGGTTAGTATATATTATGTGTGTATGCTTATATAGCTGTACTGCAATAAGGCATAAACCATATTCTGAGTATAGAAAAGCATACTTGGGAGATACCACATATTTTGGCGAAAGCACACTGTCTATCCTTCTGCCGCTAAAGATTTCTGATTCAGATGTTAAGCTATCAGTGTATAAACTGGTTGATATCGCCGATTTAAAGAGACAGTGTTATAAAAATATGTCCTATTCAGAATTTGATAAGGAGGTAGTACAAAAAGCCTTTCTCAATAGACGATTTGGGGACTTATGCAAAAGCCTAAATACGGTAACTGTAGTGGTTGATGAAAAGAGACTTAAGAAAAGGTACGTCAAAAATATACTGGATAAATACTTTATCAATGGTCGTTCAAAGTCTAATTACGAAGGCGGATCGCCTCAAAACGATTTTTATGCTGGTCTGATCACCCTATTTCGAAACTATTATTTTGTAACAAGAGATGATATGGAATACTTTGGAGTAAAGAAAGCTCCTAAAAATAAAAGGATGAGAAAGCTAAATCAGCTTAAAGGCGAATAAATCAATAAGGTAGTATTCTCGTCCTCGTAAGTATTATTCACCAATAACCTGCCGCCACCGTCCTCGTTCCTCTAATCTTACCCCCTCTCCCTTGCAAGTCCTACAGACTTGCAAGTTACGCCTCAGATTTTTGCCAGGCAGTTTTGTACACCCTCTATTATTGAAAATCCAGGCAGGCTTGATGCACCTCCACATCTGCAGAACGGCTGCACAGCACCTACGTGACAGCCACACAACGACCACGCAACATCACCTGAACAGCAGCTAAGCAGCAGCTTTACAGCACCGTGATCGCCTGGTAAACCTGCATCAAGCAGCTACCAATCGCTCATTGAAAGCTGTTATTTGTCGCAATCATTCGAAACCGGATTTTTTACAACAGAAATCCTGAAAATCAGGTGAAATAAGGGGGTGTGCATTTCTGTACTTGTATTGTATCTATTGCAATTTTGCACAGCTTAAAACGGGCAGGCAACACAATAGCATATAACTGATACCAACCATACATCCTTTTTCATAAGTGTTTTATGAGGTACAACCCCTATATCTTTGCGCCGCAAAAATCACATAATGAAAAGATTACTCTTACTGACATTAAGCACCCTTGCCCTTACACAAGCAGAAAACGTACACGCACAGCAAACCAACGGCCTCGATTCCATAGTGATCAGAGAGAACCGCTTCCAGCACTCCTTCCGCGAGCAGAACAGGAACATCAGCATACTCGATAGCAAACAGATAAACGCCCTGCCGGTAAAGACCACTACGGAACTGCTATCGTACGTAGCAGGTGTAGACCTGCGCCAGCGCGGCCCCTGGAGCGCGCAGGCCGATGTTAGCATCGACGGCAGCACCTTCGACCAGGTGCTGGTACTCATCAACGGTGTAAAGATGTCGGACCCGCAAACGGGCCACCACCTGATGAACATACCCCTGCCTATCTCCGCCATCGACCATATAGAAGTACTGCGTGGCCCCGCTGCACGCATCTATGGCGTCAACGCACTGGCAGGCGCTATCAACATCATTACCCGCAGGCCGCAGCAGAACGAAGTAATGGCGCAGGTATACTCGGGCAGCAGCTTTAAGACAGATACTGCCAGCGGCGATACATACCTCGGCTGGGGTGTAAATGCTACCGCATCATTAGCTACAAAGAAGCATACGCATATGTTATCGATAGCGCACGATGAGGGCAATGGATACAGGTACAATACCGGCTTCAGCGCCTATCGTCTGTTCTATCAAAATGCCATTACCATCAACGCTAAGAACAGTATTGAGGCTACGGGCGGCTACATCACCAACCGCTTTGGCGCTAATGGTTTTTATGCTGCACCTGCCGATAAAGAATCGAAAGAAACCGTACAGACGGCATTAGCCAGTGTGCTATACACTTACAAGCCTAAGAGCAATATCACCATCCGCCCACGGGTGAGCTACAGGTATAATAATGATGACTACATCTTCATCCGCCAGAAGCCTGCTGTGTATCACAATATACACGAGACCAACGTGCTGACCAGCGAGCTGCAAAGCACCATCGAGCTAGGTAAGGGTACCATAGGCGCAGGTGCCGAATACCGCAGCGAAGAGATCAACAGCAATAACCTGGGCAAATGGAACCGTGAAAACCTGGGCATCTATGGCGAGTACCGTTATCGCTTCTCTGCCAAAGGCAATGCGGGCATCGGTGCCTTTGCCAACTACAATAGCGTATACGGCTGGCAGGTATTTCCCGGTATAGATGCGGGCTACTACTTCCTGCCATCGTGGAAGGTATTTGTAAATGCCAGCACAGGCCAGCGCCTGCCTACCTATACCGATCTTTATTACAAAGGCCCATCCAACATTGGTAACGATAAGCTATCTCCCGAGAAAGCCGGATACACCGAAGGTGGTCTGCAATACAACGGCAGCCACCTGTTTGCACAGGCATCTTACTTCTACCGCAATATTTCTGAATTCATCGATTGGGTAAGGCTTGACAATACCGACCCATGGCAGCCGCGCAATTTTCAGTCCATCAACACAAGCGGCATCACCTTTCAGTCGCGCTACCAGCTGAGCGAGCATATGGGCCTTTCAGATAATTACAAGTTCGGCCTGAATGTGTCCTACACCTACCTGCATCCGCAGATAGAGAATACGGGTACCGAAATATCTAAGTACGCCATCGAGGCATTGAAGCACCAGTTCATTGCTTCGGTACAGTCAACTTTTTTCAACAAGCTGCAAGTCAATGCCGCTACCCGTTATCAGTACCGCATCAATGCCAATGACTATACCCTGGTTGATCTGCGTGTGGGTTATCAGCTAAAGAAACTGAACATCTATGCCGATGTAAACAACCTGCTGGACCAGCAGTATAAGGAGATAGGCATAATGCCGCTGCCGGGTCGCTGGTATACATTAGGATTGCGCATGAACACATCATGGAAATAGATAAAACAACAACGCTATAAGCCCGTACCTTTGGCACGTTTTTAAAACATTAAGAGATCATGCAAGGAAAACATCCACAGGATACATACAACATAATGTCGGAGCTGATACTGCCGAACGATACCAATACCCTCGGCAACCTGATGGGAGGCCGCCTGATGCACTGGATGGATATTGCCGCTGCCATCTCGGCCATGAAGCATTGCAACTGCCCGGTAGTAACTGCCTCGGTTGATAATGTGTCTTTTAACAACCCGATAAAGCTGGGCAACCTGCTCACCATCGAGGCCAAGCTGACCCGCTCCTTCAATACATCGATGGAAGTATACCTGAAGGTATGGGGCGAGGACCTGTCGGCGCAGTACAAGTATGTGAGCAATGAAGCTTACCTCACCTTTGTAGCGCTCGACCCGAATGGCCGCCCGCGCAAAGTGCCTGAGCTGCTGCCACAAACAGATGACGAAAAGAAAATGTATGATGGCGCACTGCGCCGCAGGCAGGTAAGGCTGATACTCGGCGGCAAGATGAAGCCCGAAGATGCAGGCGAGCTGCGTGCTTTGTTTGTGAAAGATTAATGTATCAACTGCGTTATATTTGGTAAAAAGAAAGGAAGATAAATGATAGACCGTAAGATTGCCCCGTCGATACACGATGCTATAGAGTTCGACTATATACTGCCGCCCATCAACGAACAGAAGCTAAGCAACGGCCTACCGCTGTATTGGCTCAATGCAGGTGTGCAGGATGTGGTAGAGATAGACTGGGTTTTTCCGGCGGGTATGTGGTACGAGCAAAAGCCATCGGTAGCACAGGCCATCGGCGGGCTGCTGAAGAATGGCACCAGCACACGCACCGCCCACCAGATAAACGAGGCATTGGAGTTTTACGGAGCCAGCCTGAAGGTAAATGCTGGCAACGACCTCAGCGTGGTAACGCTGTACACGATGACCAAGCATCTGCCCGACCTGCTGCCTATCGTATATGAGATACTTACCGATGCGACCTTCCCCGAGCAGGAGGTAATGATACATAAGCAGAACGCCATACAGCGCCTGTTGGTAAACCTGCGTCAGGGCGACTTTGTAGCCAACCAGCGTATAGATGCAAGGATATTCGGAGAGTTTCACCCATATGGCCGCTATTCGAAGAAGGAGAAGATAGAAGCGCTGACACGCGAAGACCTGATCGCCTTCTACAAGCAAAACTACAATCTGGCCAATGTGAAGATCTTCATGGCAGGTAAGGTGAGCGAGAAGGAAGTAAAGTGGCTGGACAATGTATTTGGCAAAGCCCCGGTAACTGCATCAGAGATCACCTCTGAAACATTTGCAGCCCCCGGTCCCGGCGAAAAGAAGCTGCACGAGATAAACGATGCTAATGGCGTGCAAGGTGCTATCCGCATTGGCCGTAAGTTCTTCAATCGCCACCACCCCGACTTTGCGCCGATGGTTGTGTTGAATACTTTATTCGGTGGCTACTTTGGCTCCAGGCTGATGAGCAACATACGTGAGGAGAAAGGATATACCTATGGCATTTACAGTTCGCTGGCGCCTTATACGCACTGCGGCTCTATCATTATACATACCGAGGTAGGCCGCGATGTAGTGGCACCTGCCATAGAGGAAGTGTACAAAGAAATGGCGCTATTGCAAAATGAGCTGGCCGATGAGGAAGAACTGCTATTGGTAAAGAACTACCTGCTGGGCAATATGCTGGGCGACCTCGATGGGCCATTCTCCATACTGCAACGCTGGCGTACGCTGATACTGCATGGAATGACCATCGAGCACTTCAACCGCAATGTGAACATCTATAAGAACATCACAGCGCAAGACCTGCAAAAGCTGGCGCAGCAGTATTACGACAAGAATGACTTCTACGAAGTGGTAGTGATATAGTTATTGATCCCGGCTGCGAATGCCGGGATTTATATTTATACCGGGTTACAAAAACATTAACAACAAGAGGAAAACCGCGGAGGTAAACAATTCGTTTATGTATCTGTTATTAATAGACAACCTGCTATGCGATATTTAAGTCTCCTGTTGTTTTTAGGCAGCATACTGCTGTTCACACAATGCTCGAACGCTCAAAAGAAACAAACGATGAATAACGAACACAAGAACAATCCACACTACTCACGCACCGACACCAGCCACCTGAACGTGCCCGACGCCGAGTGGAAAAAGATACTGCCAAAAGACGTATATAATATAGCCCGCGAGAAAGGCACCGAGTGGGCATTCACCGGCCAGTACTACAAGACTGATACAAAGGGCATGTACTACTGCGCAGTATGTGGTAACGCATTGTTTAAGTCGGATGCCAAATTCGCCAGCAGCTGCGGATGGCCCAGCTTCTTCGAAAGCATCCGTCCTGATGCGGTGAAATACCATGAAGATAGGTCGCATGGCATGGAGCGCATTGAGGTTACCTGCGGCCGGTGTGATTCGCACCTGGGGCATATATTCGATGATGGCCCATCGCCTACGCACAAGCGCTTCTGCATGAACTCGGCAGTGTTGGAGTTTGAGCCGGAACAAAAATAATCGACCACCTGATGGTATCATATTTAACCCGTTATTTTGCGAGAAATAGCGGGTTTTCTTATGACCAAAAAAGAGCGGCTCAATTACATCATAGACTGGTTTCAGAAGCACATGCCCAATGCAGAGACAGAGCTGCATTATGAGAACCCGTACCAGCTATTGGTAGCCGTAATACTTTCCGCACAGTGTACCGATAAGCGGGTGAACATTGTAACCCCACCATTGTTTGCTAAATACCCAACCCCGGAAGACTTGGCCAAGGGCACCACCGAAGATGTATATGAGTTGATAAGATCAGTAAGCTTTGCTAATAACAAGACCAGCCACTTACTGGGTATGGCAAAAATGCTGGTAGAAGAATATAACAGCGAGATACCCGATACAGTAGAGGAGCTGGTGAAGCTGCCGGGTGTAGGCCGTAAGACGGCTAATGTTATTACATCGGTCATCTTCAATCAACCGCATATGGCGGTAGATACGCATGTATTTAGGGTATCGGCAAGGCTGGGACTTACTACGAACGCTAAGAATGTACTGCAGACCGAACAGCAGTTAGTGGCACAGATACCCACGCATCTAATATATATAGCTCACCACTGGCTAATACTGCACGGGCGCTATATATGTGTTGCCCGCAGGCCCAAGTGTGAGATATGCGGACTAAGACCTGCCTGCAAATTTTACCAGACCGATATGAAGCATGTAGTAACAGAAGAACTGGAACCAATAAGCGCTGCCGAGATAGCAGCGGGTAAGAATAAGAAGTAGGTAAGCCTAGTGTTTCACGTCTGCTTCTTCAGCATTGGCTGCTGCCTTCCATTGCGGTACGAACGACTTCTCGAAGTCCTCGTATTTTTTGGTCTTATAGTAGTTCTCGCCAAAGAACTTTAATACCTTTTCCATCACGGTTACATCAAGGTAGCCCGGTACCGGCTGCGGGTTCATGTAGTCTTCTTCCAGTATCACCGTAGTGGGGTAAGACATCTGTCCGCGCATCAGTTCTACTGCCAGCATATTAGCCCTGTACTCGCCATGGAAGCTAAACTTCTTGCCCATGAAAGATATCTCATCCTTGCGCTCGGCATTCAACTTTACCGCATAGTACTTGCTGTTCATATACTTGATCACCTCGGGGTTGGTTAAGGTCTTCTTGTCCATCACCTTGCACCAGCCGCACCAGTCGGTATATATATCGAAGTACACCTTGCGCGGCTCCTTCTTCATTTTCTGTTGCAATTCCTCCAGGCTTATCCACTGTATCTCGTTGGCCGATGCGGCGGCAGTAGTTTTGGTATTAGCAGACTTCTTCTTATCGCCCGCAAAGGCAGGTGATAGTGACAAGATAGCCAGCATGAGCAGCAGCACAGGTTTCATCGTAATGTACAGTTTGTATAAAACGAATTTACAACTAAATCCATGTAGCTTTGTTAAGAAACTTGTAATAAATACATTTACAACATATATATGAAGATCGCAGTAGCTGTTACCGGCGCCAGTGGTTCTGTCTATGCCAAAGTACTACTACAGCGGCTGCAGCAGCTCAAAGACCAGGTAACAGAGGTAGGACTTGTTTGGAGCAGCAATGCTTTTACTGTTTGGGAGCAAGAGCTGGGTAATGAAGATTACAAGTCGTTCCCGTTCAGGGTTTGGGATAAGAATGATTTTATGGCGCCTTTTGCGTCGGGCAGCTCCAGCTACGGGGCGCTTATCATTTGCCCTTGCAGTATGGGTACGATAGGGCGTATAGCCGCCGGCATCAGCAACGACCTGATAACCCGCGCTGCCGATGTAATGCTGAAGGAGCGACGCAAGCTGATATGTGTAGTACGCGAAACCCCTTATAGCCTGGTACATCTGCGCAACATGACGGCCGTTACCGAGGCGGGTGGTATCATATGCCCGGCTACGCCATCATTTTACAGCAGGCCACAGAGTATAGAAGAAGCTGTAGATACTGTGATACAACGTGTGCTGGGCCTCGCAGGGTTAGATGCGAAGGGATATAAATGGCAGGAAGAATAAAAGGAAATACTATGCAATACGCAGGATCGATAGAGCGACTGATAAGAATAATGGACGAACTGAGGGTGCAATGCCCCTGGGATAGAAAGCAGACCATACAGACACTGCGCCAGCAAACCATAGAAGAAGTATATGAACTGGCCGATGCCATAACCGACGAGGACTGGAAGGGGTTGAAAGAAGAGCTGGGCGACCTACTGCTGCACATCGTCTTCTATAGCAAGATAGGCGCGGAGCAGGAGCAGTTCACATTATCAGATGTGATAGAAGGCGTGTGCAATAAACTGGTGGGCCGTCATCCGCATATATACTCCAGCGTGCAGGTAGATAATGAGGAGCAGGTGAAACAGAACTGGGAGCAGATAAAAATGAAGGAAGGTAAAGAATCGGTCCTGAGCGGAGTACCCAAAGCATTGCCGGCCATCATCAAGGCATCGCGCCTGCAAGACAAAACCAAACAGGTAGGCTTCGAGTGGGACCATATAGACCAGGTAAAAGAGAAAGTAGACGAGGAGATACAGGAGCTATATGAAGCGGTAGAAGAGGGCAAGCAGGAAAAGATAGAGGAAGAATTCGGCGATGTATTGTTTGCGCTGGTCAACTATGCACGCTTTGCAAAGGTAGACCCCGAACAAGCGCTGGAGAAGACGAATAAGAAATTTATGCGCCGCTTCCGCTATATAGAGCAGCACGCAAAGGAAGCAGGTAAGAGCCTGCACCATATGAGCCTGGAAGAAATGGATGCGCTGTGGAACCAGGCCAAAGAAGAAGAATAATATAAGTGTTCAAACGATATCCATATACAGGATGGCTGCTGCTGTGCATCTTATTTTGGTGCCTGGCAGGCTATAGGTTTTATAGCAAGCAAAACGAGATGAAGCCTGCTAATATGGCTTATGCGATAGAGAACGATCTGCATGAGCGCGAGCAGGCATTTAGTGAGCTTTTGCAGGATACGAACCTCATCCACAGGATATTTACCGAAGAACTGACCATTGATCAGCTCGAGGATATGAACGAGCAGCCTTTCTATCTATATGCATACGATAAGGGCGGGCTGCTGTACTGGAACAACAACAAGATACTGGCAGATTGTATAGAGCCAGCTACCGGTGCCAAAAGCAACATGCTCTTCAACGACCGTGGAGTATTCCTTCGGAAGTGTGTGGTGCCGCCGGGAGCAGAGGCACAGCAATCACTTACCGTACTGTTTCCCATACTTATCACCTACCCTATCGAGAACAACTATCTTAAGTCGCGCTTCCCTGGTGCGCCCTATGTACCGCTTAGCACACGCGTACTGGTCAACCCCAACAAGAGCGCATATACCGTCCATACCCTGGACAAGAAGACAAGTTTCTATCTACTCTTTTCGCCTGCCGACCTGCCCGACTGGATACCCGATCCTTTGATGATTGTATTCCTTTTGGCAGCGTTGCTTACCACCATCATGTGGCTGCAGATATTTACTATATACCTTACCCGCAAACGTTCGCACCATATCGGGTTCTTAGCTACAGCGGCTACCATCATCGGGCTTAGGGCACTCACTTATGTTTTTGGCTTTCCGTTCCATCTCGATCAGCTTACGTTGTTTTCGCCACAACTATACGCATCCAACGCATTTCTGCCTTCGCTGGGCGATCTTATATTGAATGCACTTTGTTTCCTGTGGATCGTTGTATTTATCATACGTCATACGCCATACCATCTCTTCCGCGGGCGAAAGGTTAATAAAGTAGCAAGCTTTATACTCGCAATATTGGGCTCGGCACTCATGGTGCTGTACACCTTTGGGTTCATTGGTATCATTCGCAGCCTGGTGCTCGACTCCATGATCCCTTTTGATGTAAGCCATTTCTACTCCATTACCCGTTATACTATTGCCGGCCTTTTTGCCATTGGCATTATCACCGGGGTATCGTGCTTTGTCATCTACCTGTTCAACGCACAGATGAAATACCTGGTAGTGAACAAGTGGATGAAATATTTGGTAGTGGCAGTGGTTGGCCTGGCAATGCTAAAGTTATTTGCCACACAGCCCGATAGCCGGGAGTTCTCTTACGCCATAATTGGCTGGCTGGTACTGTTCCTTATCCTGCTGGATATTGAAAAGCTCTCTTACGATTTCGACTTCTTTGCCCCGCAGATGATCTTCTGGGCCATATTCATATGCATGTTCAGTACAGGTGTGCTGCAATACTTCAACTATGTGAATGAAAACGAGGAACGCCTGCGTTTTGCAGAAACCGTAGTACAGCAGCGCGACGATATAATGGCCTATACCTTCAAGGGACTGGCGCAGAATATAAAGAACGATATCGCCTTAAAGGACTTTCTCTTGCATCCGCAGCAAGAAAAAAGAAGAGCTATCAATGAGCGCTTCGATGCGCTGTACCTGGGTGGGCATCTAAACCGCTATCAGTCAAAGGTGCTGTTGTACGATGCTGCCGGCAATCCGTTGTTTAATAATGACACTGTGAGCCTGCAAACGCTTATAGCCCAAACCCGGAATGCCGAACCGGTGACCGATACAGTACTTTATTATAACGAGGCCGCGCTGAATGGGCACTACTACCTGGCATCTATACCGATATCGTATGC
>SEFT01000059.1 GCA_004144175.1 Sphingobacteriales bacterium | reverse complement strand
AATATCGACTGGGTACTGTATACCGAGGATAATCATCTGAAGTACGACTTTGTAGTACACCCGGGTGGTAACCCTAAAGACATTAAGCTGCAATACAACGGTAGTACGTCGCTAAAGATGAAAGATGGTGGAGTAATTGCCAGCACGCCCTACGGTAGTGTTACCGAGCAAAAGCCCTACTCGTACGATGCAGTGACAAAGAAAGAGATACCGTCTTCCTTTAACCTGTCTGAAAATACCCTGTCATTTAGCATTGCAGCGAATAATAGCGGACATGATATTGTTATTGACCCCTTTCTGCAATGGGCCACATATTATGGTGATGCCAGTACCGACTACGGTCATGGTGTATCTACCAATAACTTTGGTGATGCTTATATGGCCGGCTATACAACGAGTACCTCCAATATAGCTACCGTTGGCGCTTACCAAACTACCCTGGCTGGCAACTGGGATGCCTTCATTGTTAAATTCAATACCACTGGTGTACGCCAGTGGGCTACTTATTTTGGCGGAACAAGCTGGGATTGGTTAAGCAGTTCTCATTGCGATCCATCCGGCAACCTGTATGTTTCGGGCGAAAGCCAAAGCACAGGCCTTGCTACCGTCGGTGCACATCAAACTACTATGGGCGGCACATCAGATGCTGTACTCGCTAAGTTTACCAGTGCAGGTGCGCTGCTATGGTGTACCTACTATGGAGGTACCAGCTGGGAAGACGCTGATGTAACAAGCGACGCATCGGGCAACGTTTACATATGCGGCGAAACGGCAAGCACTTCGGCCATTTCTACCACAGGCGCCTACCAGCCTTCACTAGCAGCTAGCTGGGATGCGTTTCTCGCGCGCTTCACCAGCGCAGGTGTGCTCGTTTGGGGTACTTACTATGGTGGTAATAGTAGTGACTGGGCGCATGGTGTAGAATGCGATGCTGCGGGTAATGTGTTTATGGGAGGCGGAACGTATAGTACTACAGGTATTGCCACCACGGGTGCGCACCAAACCTCGCTTAGCGGTAGCTACGACGGCTTTATCTCAAAATGGACCTCGAGCGGAGCGCTTAGCTGGGCTACTTACTTTGGTGGAACCAGTACAGACTATGTACATGGTATCTGCTGCGACGTGACAGGCAACGTGTATGCTACAGGCTGGACCTATAGTCCGACTGGTATTGCTACAGCTGGTGCGCACCAGACGATATTTAATGGTGGCGTATCTTCTCAATATGATGGTTTTTTGACAAAATTCAGCTCTGCAGGCTCACAATTATGGGGTACTTATTATGGCGGTACTAACTGGGATTGGGCATCTTCGGTAGATGTAGGTGCTAATGGTTATGTTTATATAGGTGGTATGACAGGTAGCAGTACTGATATCGCCTCTACAAACGGTTATCAGACAAGTCATGGAGGTGGCAACTATGATGCCTTCCTTGCAGAGTTTTCATCTGCCGGTGTACGCAACTGGGCTTCTTATTATGGTGGCTCTGGTACCGACTACCTTGGCGGCTGGGGTGGCAGCGGTGGCGGTGGTGGAAACAATGGGGGCGGTGATGGTATCGCTACCAGTCCTACCGGTAAACTCTATTTCGCAGGACTTACTACCAGCACTTCCGCTATATCTACTGCAGGTGCGCATCAGACAACACTGACCGGAAGCCAGGACGCTTATATCACGAGTTGGATCATTGATACGATTGTATACATCAACCAGCCATATCTTGATACTTCTCTCTGTCCCGGTGATACCTTCCGCGTCAACTATTCGGTAAGCTATCCCTTCCGCAGCGGCAATACCTTTACCGTACAGCTATCCAACGCAGCGGGTTCCTTTGCCTCGCCGCTTAATATCGGTTCGGTAACAGCTACAAACAACGGCAATATCTTCGTATCCATACCCAGGACCATTACACCCGGCACAGGGTACCGCATACGCATCCTGGCTACTAACCCTGGCCGTACCTCGGTAGATGATGGCTGGGACATCCGCATCAAACCACTGCCCAACGTTACTGCCTCTTCCAACAGCCCGGTATGCGAACA
>SEFT01000011.1 GCA_004144175.1 Sphingobacteriales bacterium | reverse complement strand
GAATCCTTTTCGGCTTCGTCGCTGGAACGAATGTAGTTGTACAACTCAATGGCATAATTCATTGCCAGTGCATTGTTGTTTGGGTTGGCTTTTACAAGGGCTTCGTATTCGTCAAAACGTCTTGGCTTATCGTTTGGCAAAAAGAGCGTAAGCCAAAGCAGGCAGTTGCTGCCACAAATGGGGCGGCGAGCTGGAAACTGAGACGCAGATAACAAGCGATAGAAAATTTTATTTCGTTGAAGCAGAACGCATTACGTGTTCTGCTTATTTTTTTGCCCGATTATTGATATACATATAACTGATATGAGAGCAGAGCGATCATAAGTTCTGTAGTGGTTAACGAAAATGAAGTGTATGAAAACGAAACTTATTACCGGCGTATTGATGATAATCCTGGCTACTGCTGCCTTCGGGCAGAAGGCTTTAGCTCAAAAGAAGGATGGAAAGAGTAAAAAGGCAGCTAATCTGCCACCGCCTCCTCCTCCGCCTGCAAGGTCGGTTGCGGATGCAACGCCACCGCCAAGGGCGCCAAAGAACGTGGCTGCCGTGCAGCAAGGGGGCGATAAAAAGCTACAGGCACCTGCCGATGCGCAGCCGGTGAACGCGCCGTTCTCCAACAAGTAAGAAAGATGTTGTGTTGTTTTTGTTTGCTATGGATAGTAATAAAAAGGCCACCCATTTGGGCGGCCTTTTGGCTTAATGATTTATAAGTACCAAGGTTATAGTCTTGATCTATAGAGGCTGTATTGTAGTTATTTCTCAGCAGCAGCCAAAAAGTCTTTCACTTTGTCCTTGTGTACCATAGCCTCTTTAAAAGTGTAAGCACCACTCTTCGGACTGCGAACGGCTTTGATCACCTTTGTATAGTTCTTCGCTTCTGCTGCCAGTTTGGGGTCCTTCTTGATCGCGGTTTTAGCTGCTTTTGCCATGACTCAGAATATTTTTAGTAAAATTATTTAATTTCTTTGTGAACAGTAACCTTCTTCATTACCGGGTTGAATTTCTTCAGCTCGATACGCTCTGGAGTGTTCTTTTTGTTCTTAGTGGTAATGTAACGACTTGTGCCGGGCATACCGCTATTTTTATGCTCTGTGCATTCCAATATTACCTGAACGCGGTTTCCTTTTTTAGCCATTTTATAGTGCTTTTATTACTTTACAGAATTAGATTTTTTCGCCTTGAGCGCGCAACTCTTTTACTACTGAGTACAATCCTCTTTTGTTGATCGTACGGATAGCATCTGCGGCCAATTTAATCGTTACCCAACGGTCTTCTTCTACCAGGTAGAAACGCTTTGTCTGCAGGTTAGGCAGAAAACGGCGTTTAGCCTTCTTGTTCGAGAAAGATACTTTATGACCAGTTATGGGTTTCTTACCAGTTACCTGACAAACGCGTGCCATTCTTTACATTTTTTAGGACTGCAAAGGTCTCTTTTTTTTATTTAACCGCAAAATATTTTCATAAAAAATTTTAAATCAGGCTATTTCGGGGTATTGCAGCCTGTCTAAGTCAGCTATCCCCGGCACATTTTCCGACACAAAACCTTCTCCATACTTTGCGCCGATGCGCTTGCCTAGCAGGCTCGAACGGGCTTCTATCGCATTCAGGAAGCCTTCACTGGCAATATAAGTCATCGGCTCATCGGAGTTTGGGTCATGAAACTGGCTCTTATAGCACTTAATTGCCTCCATTTTGGTAGTATGTGTATCGCTCACATCTACTATAAAGCTGGGCTCGGCAAAGCGATCCTGTATCATATGGAAGACACGCGTAGGCCTCCATGCTTCTTGTGGTTGCCCATGCAGCAATGTCTCTATCTTGCGCAGCCCTGCCAGGAAGCAGGCATCAGCTATCAGTTTTCCGGCACGCCCATGGTCGGGGTGGCGGTCGGCCAGCGCATTGGCTATCACGATGTCCGGCTGGTATTTTCGTATGTAGTGTACCAGCTTCAGCTGGTGTGCCTCGTCATTTACAAAGAAGCCATCGCGCATATCAGCGCCCTCGCGTACGGCCAGGCCCATTACTTTGGCCGCGTCTTGTGCTTCCTGCTTTCTTAGTTCTGCCGAGCCGCGTGTGCCCAGCTCCCCATAGGTAAGGTCTAGTATGCCTACCTGCTGGCCCATACGGGCATGTTTTATAAGGGTTCCGGCGGCGCTCAGTTCCAGGTCGTCGGGGTGTACGCCAATGGCGAGTATATGTAGCTTCATGCTTTAGTGATTTCCTGTCGGTAAGTTTATCCTGCCGCAGGAGGTTGCAAAATTACTCAAAAGGAAGATTATGAAATGGTATATGGCTATAAGCTAACGGGCAGTCACCTTGGCCTGTTGGCGATACCGCTGGTATTGCAGGTAGTTGTTCAGCTCCAGGTCTTTTACGATGGTCTCTATCTCTTTATCCCGGTCATACGGGTCATACTCCCGCTTCAGGTTGTTACTAAAAAGTAAGGCTAAGGACTGCCAGATGACAGCTGAGAATCCGCCCTTCAACTCTCTTATAATGCTGTAGCAATTCTTACCGGTCTGCCGGTTTATAAGTTTTACCAGTATCTGCCCCTGTGTAATGGTCAGGTTTTCCAGTTCACCTTTAAACCGTTTATTCAGCTCTTTTTCTATCGATTTCAGGTAGGTTTTACGGGCTTTTTTGTTGTCTTCGTATTTAGCCAGCGTTACGTCCACATCTTTTAGTACTTCCGCCGCTACTATGGCATAGGGATATACTTTCTGCACGTTGTAGCGTAGCCGGTCGTACTTCTCGCGTTGTTTTACAAAGCGTTTGGGCAGCTTGTCTGTTATGTACACATCATCCAGAAATACCATCCCGAAAGTGTCATTCCCCACAACTACACCACCCAGCAAAATAGTATCGTTTGCAGTATGCTGCGCCCCTGCGTATTGCCACGCTCCTAGGCTGATGGAGATGAAAAACAGTATTTGAAGGCACCGCTGCAACATATGCTTATGTAAAGCTCCTTATTTTTCGCCTATTTCGGAGGCTAAGCTTACTTAAATATTTCAAAAATTTACAACAAAAAACGGATACTGCCAGCCTCCGATGCCATTAAATTCGATTGTGCTAATTTTACATCGTCAATTGCTTTAAGTATGAATAGACTGGCTATAGCTGCCGTCGCATCTGTTTTTCTTTTTTCCTGTAAGGCGGAACCACAAAAAGCCCTCACGCCGGCCGAAATAAAAGCTAAAACTGACTCAATCGTTGCTGTACGGGCAGTTGATGTCCGTAGCCAGGCCGACGAAGACCTGGATCGCAGGATGTCCATAGAGGTAAAGGTGAAGGCCGATTCATTAATGCAGAAGTGTATGGAAGGTACGCCTGTGGTGGCCGACCCTAATCAGACAGTGACACCTGCACCTCCTGCCTTATCTGCTGAACCCTGATGGCAGAGGACGCTACATATCCCGTGCTCTATTTTGATGGTGTATGCAACCTTTGCAACAATACCGTCAGATTTATCATAAAGCACGATAAGAAAAAGCAGTTTCGTTTTGCTGCGCTGCAATCAGTATCCGGTCAAATGATGGCCGATAAGCTGAAGGATACGGAAAGCGTTATCTTAGCTTATAAGGGAGAGTACTACAGCAAGTCGGATGCTGCGCTGAAAACAATGGCTATACTTGGCGGTATATGGCGTGTAGGGTTGGTGGGACATATATTGCCGTCGTTTCTGCGTAATATGCTTTACGATTGGGTAGCCCGGAACCGTTACAGGTGGTTTGGGCGACTAAACCAATGTATGATACCGACACCCGAGCTTAAAAGCCGTTTTCTCGACTGAACAAACTTTTTAGGAAATAATTATAGTCGCCTCTGATTAAATTTGAGCTCATGATTTTAAGAAGATTGATTTTTATACTGTTGCTCAGCATAGGCTTTTCAGGCATGGCCGGCGCGCAGGAGGTTTTATACTCACCCTACGAAAGCTTCGATCTCCGGAGTGGCGATTTTTCGGTGGTAGGCAGGGTAGGCGAAAGGCTGTATACATACCGCAGCGCAAGCGATGGTTATTATCTCGATTCGTATAACGATAAAATGGAGAAACTGGCCACCGTGGTGCTCGACTTCTTTCCGAGGCGCATCTATGAGACCAAATTTGTCGCCTATTCCGATCGCATCCTCATACTATACCAATCGATAGAAAGTAATAAGGTAGTGCAACATGCAGCTCTGCTGGATGATATGGGCAGGCTGGTGAAAAGACCTATCACCCTCAACTCCGTAAAAGCAGGGATTTTCGGCCCTAACCGCGAATATTTCTCCAGCGCAGTATCCGACAATAAGGAGCACATAGTGATATACGGCATTGACGACCGTGGCAAAAAACTATCAATAAACGCTGCCTGGATAGATGACAGTATGAACGTGGTATCGAAGACAACCGCTACTTTCAATGCTGACAATAGCGTTACCTATGGCGAGGGGATGGTGAATAATGAAGGTACCTTCTTTGTGTCGGCCTATACACCTGTTGGTGCCAAGAGCTTTGCCGACCAGATATGGCTGCTGTCTATCAACAAAGGCGAGCGGAAATTTACCGTAAACGAATTGCCACTGAACAATAAGTACGCTGCCGGTACGAACATGCAAATAGACCGCAACAATAGCCGGATCTATGTGGCCGGTTTTTATTCCGAAAAAAAGAATGGTAACTACGAAGGTGTGCTCTATACGTATTATGATATGAGTACCCGCACATTTGAGAACCGTAAAGACATCCCGCTCTCAGAAGAGATCAGGAATGCAAGCGGTGAAAGAAGCAAGAAACGGGCCTTTAACGACTACCTGGTACGCGATATAGTAGTTAAGAACGATGGCGGATTCGTGATGATGGCAGAGGACTACTTTGTAATGACCAGGAGCACATTCGCGCCGGGTTTTGGCTATTATTCATGGTACTATCCCGGTATGGGCGGCGCTAACATACGCGAGTATCATTATGGGGATATATTAAGTATGTCGTTCGATGGCAGCGGCCAGATGGAATGGTATTCTTTTATCCGTAAGGATCAGTACTCGCAGGAAGACGGTGGCATATTCTCTTCCTATAAAATGGTGAACACAGGTGGCGCTTTGGGCTTCATGTTCAATGACTTTAATACCAACAAATCGCGCATCCACCTTGCCAGCCTCGACCATGAAGGAAAGGTAAATATGGAGCAGCTAGCACCAGGCCGCAGCGACGACTGGATGCCGCGGTCATCCAAACAGGTGGCAGCACGCGAAATTATAGTACCTTGCATGCGCAGACGACAGATCTGCTTTGCTAAAGTCATTTTTTAGTAGCATTCAAAGCCGCGTATAAGTGCTCCACCTGATCCGGAATAACAGTCCGTACACAGTTCTCATACTTATCATCTTTACGCTTATAGTTAAGCTACAGGCGTTGTCGGCTCCTGCTGTTCCGGTTGTTTTGCCAGACCACTTTCTGTATGGCTACATCGTACAGGCGTTAGATGTGGTGCTTTCAGGCGGCGCATCTGCCTATACCATGCTGGCGGTGCTCATGCAGTTTGGGCAGGCACTGTACCTCAATAACATCGCCACCCGGCGCAGGATGGTGACGAAGCCCATGTACAATATTGCTTTTTTTTATATTGTACTTACTTCGCTATCGCCTGCTCTAACCTATTTCAGTGAGCTGCTATTGGTCAATTGGCTGGTGCTGATAGCACTTGATGTAATGCTGGGCATTCACCAGACTCCTCATCCGCGCAAGAATGTATATAATGCAGGATTTTTCCTGTCGTTAGCGGCTCTATTGCATTTTCCGGCAATAGGGTATGCGCTATTGTTGATTTTTGCATTGATGATGCTGCGTTCCTTTAATCCGGGTGAATGGATCGTTGGGCTGATGGGATATATAACGCCGATTTATTTTATAGGCGGCATTCTTTTTCTCTTCGACCGATTTGCGCAACTAATGTCATGGCCTAAATGGAGCTTTTGGCTTACTGCTTACAAGGTTGATAATCCCGTGTATACAATTGGTGCATTTTCAGGGGTAGTATTGCTGCTACTGGCCGGTGCATTTGTGCTGCAAGGCAATATGGGCAAGAGCAGTGTATTTACGCGGCGCAATTGGTCGCTGATAAGTATTTATATGTTTTTATCAATTGTGTTAGCGTTGACCACAGAAAAAGCCATATCCGGCGCATGGTTGGCGCTGATGCCATCGCTGGCCATGATCGTGTCTCAGCCACTTTATATTGAAAAGAACAAACGGTTTAGTAATTTTATCTTTTATTTCTCGCTGGTACTAGTCATTTTTTGCCAGGTTACGTTCAAATAAATAACACGCTATATATAATGAAATTCGGAGTTATTGTATTCCCGGGGTCTAACTGTGACAGGGACATGATGCACGCTTTGCAAGACGATCTGAAACAGGAAGTAGTAATGCTTTGGCACAAGGATAAAGACCTGAGCATGTTCACGAAGGACGACTGTATCGTATTGCCGGGCGGATTTTCTTATGGTGACTACCTGCGTTGCGGTGCGCTGGCACGTTTCAGCCCCATGATGGAGCAGGTGATAAACTTTGCTAACAATGGCGGTAAAGTGCTGGGTGTCTGCAATGGCTTCCAGATACTTTGCGAGTCGGGCCTGTTGCCGGGTGTATTGCTGCAAAACGATCATCAGAAGTTTGTTTGCAAAAATGTATTCATTAAAGGTGAAGGCGATCAGACAATTGTTGGTAAAAACGTAGGCAGCAACATCCTGAAAATACCGGTAGCGCATGGCGAAGGCCGTTATTTTGCCGATGCCCCGACTTTGGAAAAACTGCAAAAGAACAATCAGATCGTTTTCCGCTACTGCGACGAAAACGGCGAGATACATATAAATGCAAACCCTAACGGAGCTACCAGCAATATTGCGGGTATCTGCAACGAAGGTCGCAATGTGTTTGGCATGATGCCGCACCCGGAGCGTGCATGTAGCTCAGAACTTAATAATATAGACGGACGTGCCATACTCAGCGCGTTTACGCAAATGAATTAATAATTGGTGCAGGTATATCAACCTGCGCTAAAGTTTTCTTAAAGTACCGCTGTAAGCCCAACGATAATTTTTATTAGTGTTTCTTTATCTGGAAGAAAGCCATTCATACACATGAATAGAATAAAAACGGCGCTGCTTCTTGCGCTATGTTTCATTGCCGCTTTTGGTGCACAGGCGCAGATAATTGCTGACCCTACCACCTGGAAGTATGAAGTGAAAAGTAAGGGCAACAATGAATACGACCTTATATTTAGCCTTTCGCTAAAAGAGCACTGGCACATATACGCGCAAAAGCCGGGCGGCGACGGTATGCAAATACCACCCACCTTCGTGTTCGATAAAAACGATGGCATTACTAAAGTTGGCAGCGTAAAGGAAAAAGGTAAGAAGGTAACAGAGGTAATGGACGGCATCGATGGCGCTGTGCATTATTACAAAGACAAAGTAGACTTTATACAAACGGTAAAAGTTACCGGAAATACCAAAGTTACCGGTAAGCATGAGTATCAGGTTTGCGACGAGTCGATGTGCCTGCCTCCTAAAAAGAAAAGCTTCACTTTTGAAATAACAGATGCCGTAACTACCAATGCTGCGCTGACAGATTCTTTAAAAAAAAACGATAGTCTCGCCTTAGCGGCAAGTACTACTACGGTTGATACTGCAAAGCAGGCCGCTGTTGACAATAAGGGAGACAAGAAAGATGATGATGACGGCGAGCACAAAGAGAAAGGGTTGCTTTGGCTGTTTATTGCATCTTTCATAGGCGGCTTGGCGGCGGTTATTACACCTTGCGTGTACTCTATGATACCTATTACTGTTAGCTTCTTCACCAAGCGTAGTAAGACCCGTGCAGAAGGTATCCGTAATGCCATCTACTATTCACTCTCTATTATCATCATCTTTACGGTACTGGGTGTGCTTATATCGGCCGTATTCGGCGGTAATGCCCTCAATAACCTCTCTACAAACTGGATCGCCAACCTATTTTTCTTTGCCATATTCATCATCTTCGGTATCTCGTTCCTGGGAGCCTTCGAAATAACATTACCGTCCTCATGGACCAGCGTTACCGATTCTAAAGCAGGCCTCAGCAGCTTTGGTGGTATTTTCTTCATGGCTATGACACTCGTTATCGTGTCCTTCTCCTGCACCGGTCCCATAGTAGGCCCGCTGCTGGTGATAGCCGGTAAGGGCGGCCTGATAGGCCCCGCGCTTGGAATGTTTGGCTTTTCTGTGGGGTTGGCCTTACCATTTGCATTGTTTGCAGTATTTCCGGGGATGCTCAGCAAAATGGCTACTTCAGGCGGCTGGCTCAACCAGGTAAAGGTTGTACTCGGCTTTCTGGAACTGATGCTGGCACTCAAATTCCTGTCGAATGCAGACCTGGCACAAGGCTGGAGGTTATTAGATCGCGAAATATTCATTGCCATATGGATCGTATTAGCAATCATGCTCGGCATCTATTTGCTCGGCAGGTTGAAGTTATCGCATGATGACGCTTCACCAAAAAATGTGTACGGTCAAGAGTATGTTTCGCTGTTCCGCCTGTTTCTTGCTATCGCTTCGTTTACGTTTGCCGTCTACCTGATGCCGGGCATGTGGGGGGCTCCGCTGAATGGCATGAGCCAATTCATACCGCCTATGGGCACACAAGATTGGGTACTGGGTGAAGGTGGAGGTAGTGTTGCTGCTAACACACACGCAGCATCGCCCGATGGTACTAGCCCGGTTAAGTACGTAGAAGAAATGCGTATCTACGAGCCACCTGTAGTAAAGAAGCTGGGCCTTGTCACGTACTTCGACTACGATGAGGCAGTTGCAGCAGCAAAGAAGCTTAAAAAGCCCATCATGCTCGATTTTACAGGTATTAACTGTGTAAACTGCCGCAAGATGGAAGCACAAGTTTGGTCGCAGCCCGAGGTTGCAAAGCGATTGAAGGAAGATTTTATTGTAGCTTCTCTGTATTGCGATTATGATAAAATAGACCTGCCGAAAGAAGAGCAATATTACTCGAAGGCGCTGGGTGCTGATGTAGTGACGCTTGGAGATAAGAACGAAGACATACAAGCGTCAAAGTTCAATTCCAACGCTCAGCCGTTCTATTTCTTTGTAGATGAAAATGGTAATAAACTTGCGAATACAGGGTATGGTTACGACCCCGATGTGCAAAAATTCATCAATCACTTAGATAACGTTAAGAATAAGTATCAGGCCTCTAACCCATAGAGGCCGTTGCTTTTAGGATAACCACCTAACGCAAACAACTATGGTAAAGATCATTTCTATATCGCTGACGCCCGCTGAGGCGGCAGATGAAACAGGCATTAAACGAGGCGTAGCCTTAGAAGCAGGTGTTTCATCCAAGCGCATTACGGGTTATCATATACAGAAGCGCTCTATCGACGCCCGCAGCAGGCAGCCGCGCATCATCATACAAGCCCAGGTTTTTATTGACGAGAAGGTTGTAGCGCAATCACCTTTCGATCCGGAGTTGAGAGATGTAACCAATGCGCCCCATGTGGTTATCATAGGCGCTGGCCCCGCAGGGCTGTTTGCAGCACTGAAACTGATCAGCATGGGAATAAAGCCGATAGTGCTGGAGCGTGGTAAAGACGTGCGTAGCCGCCGCCGCGATCTGGCTGCGATGAATAAAGAAGGCGTCGTAAATCCGGAATCGAATTATTGCTTTGGTGAGGGTGGGGCAGGCACCTATAGCGATGGCAAGCTCTATACTAGATCTACTAAGCGGGGTAATGTGCAGCGCATCCTGCAACTCTTCACGCACTTCGGCGCTGACCCGCGTATACTATATGAAGCACATCCGCACATCGGCACTAATAAACTGCCACAGATCATTACTGCCATGCGCGAGGGTATTGTTGCTTGCGGGGGAGAGGTGATGTTCGATAAAAAGCTGACTGATATTCTGCTTGATGGCAACCAGGTAAAAGGTGTTAAGACTGCCGATGGCAGCACATTCGATTGCCGTGCGATAATACTAGCCACCGGCCATTCGGCACGCGATATATTTAGTTTACTGCACGCTAAAGGCATAGAGGTCGAAAGCAAACCTTTTGCACTAGGTGTGCGCATAGAGCATCCGCAAGAGCTTATAGACCAGGCTCAATACCATTGCGCTATTCGTGATGAGCACCTGCCGCCTGCCAGCTATTCGGTAGTAGCGCAGGAGTATGGTCGCGGCGTGTTTTCATTCTGCATGTGCCCGGGTGGTATCATAGCACCCGCAGCAACAGCGCCCGGTGAGGTAGTAGTAAACGGTTGGTCGCCATCCAAACGCAACAATCCATACGCTAATTCCGGCACTGTGGTGGCTGTGGACGAAAAAGACTATGCTAGGTATGGCTTTAAAGGGCCATTGGCTGGTATGTACTTTCAACAAATGGTAGAGCAGCGTGCGTTTGAGATAGGAGGCGGAAAACTGGTAGCTCCTGCCCAGCGTATGGCCGATTTTGCTGATAATAAGTTATCCTCAACGCTACCTGATTGCTCTTATTTACCCGGCATACACAGCGCAGCAATCAAAGATGTGCTACCAATAGAGGTGGACGAAGCGCTCCGCAAAGCTGTGGTCGACTTTGGCAAAAAGATGAAGGGTTATTTTACCAACGAAGCTGTATTAGTTGCTACCGAATCGCGTACCAGTTCGCCGGTGCGCATACCGCGCGATAAAGAGACACTGGAACACCCGCAAATAAAGGGTTTGTTTCCCTGCGCCGAAGGTGCTGGCTACGCGGGCGGCATTGTCAGCGCAGCCATCGACGGTGAACGCTGTGCAGAAAAGGCGGCAGCTATTGCCGTCGTTAGCCGGTAATTTGTCTTATACGCACTGTTGCACTGTGCATTCCTTTTGTTATCTTAGTCTCAATAACATGAACTGCCCCCTTATGAGATCTAAGTTTCTGATTATCATTTCTGTATTATTGTCAGTCTCCAATAGCCCGCTCTTTGCCCAAAACCCTATGGAGATGCGCCGAAATGATACGCGTTCTATGCGCAAAAGAAATGCGACAGCTTGGTCGGACCGGCCTGAGAATGAACATATCTGGGCTGTAACCGGAGGTGTTGGCACTGCCGGTCTGGCAATAGAGGGCAAAAAAGTAATAAGCGACCGGATGAACCTGCGTTTCGGGGGTAATATATTTACGTTTAAAACTACAAGGGTTTTTACCGTAGATGCAGGCCGCTCGCGTGCAAGTGGTACTGCCAGCATAGGATTTAATAATCTTCACGTATTTGCCGAAGGAAAAGTTACACCTAAGTTTCGGTTTGTAGGAGGCTTGGCTGTGTTTTACCGCTCCGATATTTATATTTATGGTAAAATGCTGGACGGCATCGTAAGCAATGGTAAAAACCTTACGGCTGAGGAAGCAGGTGCACTTACAATCGGCGTCGAATGGAAACAGTTTGCTCCATACCTCGGTATCGGTCTTTTCCGCGACATGCCGCTCGGCAAGTTCAATGCAAATTTAGATCTCGGCACATACTATATAGGCAAGCCAACCACCAAATGGCTGGCAAGCGGCCCCGATGCACAAGCAAAGATAGAGGAGTATGAAAAGCAGGCAGAAGACGTACTTGCCGCCTTTCAATGGTATCCTGTGCTCCAGCTCAATATCAACTACGTTGTTAAATAGTAGCCGGCAACGCTTCTATTTTCTTTGGTACCAGCTGTACACTTACACCTGGAGTCAATCCTATACACAGGTCTATAGTATTGAAATGGAAGCTGCCTAGTTTCAGCTTGTTCTGAAAGCTGTCGGCACTCAGCAATGCCTTTACAATGGTTGTTAGCATTAGTTTGTCTTTGTGCTGAGCCAGTATTTCGTCTTTGCGAACGGTATCTATATCCTTGAACTTCTCGAAGTGGAAAGTGACATCCGGCGGCAGCCCCATATTGATAGTAATGCCATTGGTTTTAAAACCTATTTCCTCGATAATAGGAGAAAGCGATATGAGGTCATTTGTGAACGCTGCCGACTTTTCACGGGCAGCATCGGTCATGCCGGAGAACTTTTCAGACAAGGCATCGAGGCTGATACCTTTCTCCACTGCATCCATTACACTACCCTTCGTTTCAGATACTTTCTCTGATACTTT
This sequence comes from Sphingobacteriales bacterium, assembly GCA_004144175.1. Lineage (GTDB taxonomy): Bacteria > Bacteroidota > Bacteroidia > Chitinophagales > Chitinophagaceae > Polluticoccus. The sequence goes on along the minus strand of SEFT01000011.1, from coordinate 148,435 downwards.
GTTGAACAGATCTTTCATAATAAGTCAAAACTTAAAGTGAAAGCTAAAGTTACTAATTTAATGCTTTTAGCTTTTAGCTTTTCACTTTTGAGTTCAATTATTTAAGATATGCGCCAAACATCCATACACTCTTCTCCTGTTCGCGTATGTAGTCGCTCATCAGCGCCCCGGTTCCTTCATCGCCTGCTTCTGCAGCTAGGCTGTGTATATCACGCTCCAGCTTTATCAGTGTAGACATACCGGAGAGCACATGCTGTAATGCTGCTTTTCCTTCCGATACATTCATTACTTCTGCTATTTCCGACATCTCTACATATTCGGTAAAGGAATGAGTAGGGGTATAACCAAGCGTCAACACACGCTCGGCTATCTCATCTATCTTTATCAGCGAGTCATTATAGATCTCTTCAAACTTTGCATGTAGTTCAAAGAACTTCTCGCCCTTTATGTTCCAGTGGAAGCCTCTTGCATTGATGTAGAATAACTGGAAGTTTGCCAGCAGTATGTTCAGTTTTTCTGCCAGTTGTTTTGATTGTACTTGGTCTAGTCCTATCGGTTTTGTATCAGCCATTTTGTTTCTTTTACAGCATAAAGCTAATGGAGAATACGAGAATTATTATAAATATCCTTGATGAAAATTTTACAATAAATGATAATGATGCGTCCTCGCTGTTCGTGAACGAGTTAAATGTCATTGCAATTTTATCTTCTTGAAATGGGTATAAAGCAGGTACATCCATATGGCAAAGACAGCGCTCAGCGTCCATACATGCATGTTGCGGAAGGGATGCAAGCAGTGATGCACAATGTCAGCGAACAAAAGGTATGGTTGGACAATCGTATCCCAGCTATTCCAACGCAGATAACGCCCCAGATATATGCCATAACCGCAAAGAAAAAGAATGGCAAAAATTATCGGTGTTATGTATCGTAAGGGCACGAATGTCTTGAGCCATTTTTCTATTTTGTATAGCGAAAGATAGCCCATGATGACGCCATTGAGCGCAGCCGATAATAAGAGCACCAAGTCAAACCAAAGCGGTATTTCAGGCCGCTCATGCAGGTGAAAAAGGTCGGTTACGATATACATAGCATTGGGGAAGAACAGCAGCCAAACTGCAGCGTATAGCCAGCTTTGTATTTTGCTTTTAGCTAGTTCCAGTTTGTGCGATGTATATAGTGGTACCCCTGCAAGGAATAAGTTCCATATAATGAAAACAAATGTCAATTCTCCGGTCAGTGCAATACGTGTTGCAACCATGCTGATATTAAATGCCAGCATAGGGTAAAGCCAATTGTAAGTCCTGATGAAATTCATATAGCGGGTGTTGTTGTTACGAGGTGAAGACTATGATTCCGATAAAGCAGCTTGCTATGGATGCCATAAGCATTGCGGCTGCTGATATGTCTTTGATGGATTTTACAGTTGTGTGGTAAGCGCCTTTGCAGTACAAGTCGCACAGCATTTCGATAGCTGTATTAATAGCTTCCATGATCCATACAAGCGCAATAGCAACGATAATCAGGAGCCATTGAAATGAGTCGAGCTGTCTGATTGCACCTGCTATCACTACAAGTATACTTGCAAGTGCATGGATGCGCATGTTTGGCTCTTCCTTTAGCAGTTGTAAAAATCCCATCACAGCATAGCCGAAGCTGTTGATGCGCGACTGTATGGTAAGCGGCTTCTGTTTGTTCATTTTCCTGTCTTTATCCTATTGCCGGGAAGGGTTGTAGCGGTTCTCGTTTGTCTTTACCTCTTACCTTCGAGAGTATAGCTTCCAGCACAGGTAGCGTCTTATTAAGCCCTTGTGTCTTAATCAGAAAGTTCCAGGCGGGTTCAAATTTTTTCCAGCCGCCTGCGTAGGCAAAGTGTTTCAGCATATGTTTTACACTGTCGTGCTGCACACTTGCTTTCGCGATGTTCTGCCATGAGTAGAATGAATTGTAAGCCCAATCGTATCCTTGCTTTAGTTCTGCTGCACTCAGTCCTTTAGTTTGGTAGACTACCTGTCTCGTATCGTACTTGTCCCAATCGCGATGCAATATGCGCCCATCTGCTTCCATCTGCTGATACAGGCGCGTGCTGGGGTAGGGGGTCAGTATATGGAAAGTCGAGGTAGTGATACCCTGGCTTACCGCCCAGTCAACGGTATATTTGAACACATCCTTATCATCATCATCCAGCCCGAATACGAAGCTGCCATTTATCATGATGCCGAGGGAATGCAGGCGTTTGATGGCCTCGTTGTAGTCCTTGCCCAGGTTTTGCTTTTTATTACTTTGTGCGAGGTTCTTAGGGTTTAGTGTTTCGAAGCCAATGAAGATGCTGCGCAAGCCTGCCTCCGCTGCCTTTTCTATCAGATCGCCACGTAGTATAGCATCTACGGTAGATGCACCCTGAAAGACACGGTTCATGCCCTTCATGCCTTCGAACAAGGCGCTGGAAAATTTGTAGTTGCCGAGTAGATGGCCGTCAAGGAAATAGAGGTGTCGTCCCGGCAGTCGATCTATTTCGGCCAATGCAGCGTCTACACGCTGCGTATAGAATGATTTACCACCTTCAAAGAATGCGTCTTTGTAACAAAAGTCGCAGTGGTGCGGACAGCCGCGCGATACCACGATGGAGTTAGGTACGAAATATAAGTGATGCTTAATGAGGTCGCGACGTATGGGCGGTATCGTTTCTATCTCACGTTTTGCATTGAGGTACATCTTCTTGGCGCGTCCATTCCTAAAGTCAATAAGAAACTGCGGAAAGGTATCTTCTCCCGGACCGATAAAAATGGTATCGGCATGTGGTATAGCCTCTTCGGGTAATGAGCTTGCATGCAGGCCTCCGAGACATACGTAACAGCCTTTCTTGCGGTAGTGATCGGCCAGTGCATAGGCGCGGAAGGCGTTGGTGATATAAACTTGTATTATGACCAGGTCGGGCTGGTCGTCCGTGTTTAGCTCTTCCACATGCTCGTCCTGCAAGTCCAGCTCATCCTCAGGTGAGCAGTACGCAGCCAGTGTAGCCAAGCCAAGCGGCGGGAACAATGAATACTTAATGGGCCTCCAGAACGGGCTTTTAGCTTCCATCAGTGCGGGTAGGATGAACTTAACTTTCATGAGTATCTGTTTGAGGGGTGATTTGTATATGATTTGTGTCGTTGGCCGTGTTTACATAGTCCGTGGGCTGGATAAACTCATATACCCTGCGCTTATTTATGATCATCCCGATCAAAGCACTTAACATGGCTAGTCCTGCAAAGAAGTAGAAGACGCCGGCATCACCACTGGGAATTGTCCAGCTATCTGTAAATAAATACCACAACAGACGAGCACAGACGTACATGAACAGCATGTATCCTGCTGTCGCCCATAATATAGAGGTAGATTTATCAAACTCAAACGATCGGATCAGGTTTAGCCAAAGCACCAGTAGTGGTATCGCGGGCAGTGCAAATACAAATTCAACAACAAAGATTATTATAACACCATATACTCCTGCAAGTGCTAAGTCTACGACGCCCGTTGCAATCCCAAAAAAGAACATGAACATTACTGCAATTCCATGCAGAACACCATATACCACTTGTCCCTCCAGCCAAATTTTTAATGCAGGATTTTTCATATTAAAAGTGCTTTGTTTTTCAAAGTGTAACGAGCAAAAAAATAGTTATCCCAAATTCTTTATGATCTGCTCCAGTGCATCCAGGTGAGCACGGAAAGCTTTTTCGCCTGCTTTTGTTATGGAGTATGTGGTGTTTGTTTTTCGACCGATAAAGCCCTTCTGTACTTTGATGTAGATGTTCTCTTCCAATGTCTTAAGGTGCGTGGCCAGGTTGCCGTCCGTTACATCTATCAGCGCTTTCAGGTCGTTGAAGTTCACACCTTCGTTTACCATGAGGGCGCTCATAATGCCGATACGTATACGGCTGTCGAAAACCTTATTTAGCTGGTCTATCGGGTTCTTCATCTGGTCAGTCTGTTGTCTTCCTGTCGTATTTGTTCCACATGATAATGCCGTACAAGATATGCAATATGCCAAAACCTATCGTCCAAAATAATAGTCCATACCCCAGCCAGAATAAACTAATACAGCCAAGCCCTATCTCCAGCAGGCCCATATACTTTATATCCGTTACCGTGTAGGTGCTGCCATTGATCAGTGCCAGGCCATAGAACATAAGGCAGGCCGGCGCTATATACATATCGTGGCCATTATATAAAAACATAGCTGAGAAAAAGCCACCGGCAAGCAGTGGTATAGCCATATGCAACATCATACGCTTCGATGCGCTGTTCCAAAGATTGCCACCTTGCGCGCGTGTTTTTCTCCAGGTAAAGTAAAACGCTCCTATAAGGGCTACTACAAATACACCTATCGCCAGCACAACAAACTTCATCATCGCCAACGTGTAGCTATCTTCCGCGTCTACATCGTAGGGTAGGTTAGTGATCCAACTGCTGGCAATAGCAGCACCTGCTAAAGCCACTGCACCTGCCCATACACCGCTCCAGCCACTAAGCGAAAGGAACCTGGCCGAGCGTTCCATTATATTGCGTATGTCTTTAAGGGTTTCGAGCGAAGCTTCTTTCTCGCTTATCATAAAAGTGCTTTGATGTTCAAAGTGCAATTAGTGTGCCATATTTTTGTGCGGTGCTCTAACTTTTTTAAAAAAAGAGGAGCTAACCAATAGGTAGCTCCTCAAATACAATATATCAATTAAGATTAGTTCTTGCTTACAGCATCCTGTACCAGTTGAGCAGCTTCGCTCAGCAATACAGCAGACTGTACTTTCAGGCCTGAATTGTCGATCAGTTCTTTTGCTTGCTCAGCATTAGTTCCTTGCAGGCGAACGATGATCGGGATATTGATATTACCCAGTTTGTTGTAAGCTTCGATAACTCCTGCAGCAACACGGTCGCAACGAACGATACCACCAAATATGTTGATGAGGATCGCCTTCACGTTCGGGTCTTTCAGGATGATTCGGAAACCTGCTTCTACCGTTTGTGCATTAGCAGTACCTCCTACGTCCAGGAAGTTAGCAGGCTCACCGCCGGCCAGTTTAATCATATCCATAGTAGCCATTGCAAGGCCTGCACCGTTTACCATGCAACCAACGTTACCATCCAGCTTTACATAGTTCAGGTTAAATTCGCCTGCTTCTACTTCTGTAGGATCTTCTTCGTTGGTATCGCGCATGTCTGCCAGGTCAGGATGACGCATCAGTGCGTTATCGTCCAGGTTCATCTTGCAGTCGACCGCAAATATTTTATCGTCAGCCGATTTGAAAAGCGGATTGATCTCGAGCATAGCACAGTCAAGACCAACATAAGCATTGTAAAGGTTCGTTACGAACTTCACCATGTTTTTGAACGCCTCGCCGCTCAGGCCCAGGTTAAAGGCGATCTTACGCGCCTGGAAACCTTGCAGTGGCATGTTAGGCTGTGCCCACTCACGGAAGATCTTTTCCGGTGTATGGTGTGCTACTTCTTCAATGTCCATACCGCCTTCCGTGCTGTACATGATCACGTTTTGCTTCTTGGCGCGATCGAGCAGGATTGAAAGATAAAATTCTTTACGCTCGCTAGGTCCGTCATAGTACATGTCCTGAGCGATCAGGATCTTGTGTACTACTTTACCCGCAGCGCCTGTCTGGATAGTTACCAGTGTATTATTAAGGATGTTCTTAGCTACTTTTTCTACGTCTTCGGCACTTTTTATTACCTGTACACCGTGTTGCTCCGGTACTTCTACCATTGTGCCTTTACCGCGGCCACCTGCATGTATCTGCGCTTTTACTACCGCAAATTTGGTTCCTGTGTTTACAGATATCTGCTTGTAGGCATTTACCGCATCGGTCACATTGTTTACTGCAATACCTTCCTGCGTTGGTACATTATAGCGCTTCAAAAGCTCTTTGGCTTGATATTCATGCAAATTCATGTTGGCAAAAAATTTTGGCGAAGATAATTTATTAATATCCTAAACTGCAAATCTTATTAATTCTAAATATGTACAGGGTTTAGTCAAACAGAGTTCCTCCCTTTGATGCCTTGCGCTTATTGACTACGGGCGGGGTGGGCGTCTGCATCACAGGCGGCTCTATGTTGGTGCCACAGTGCTTATTTAGCTCATCGATCAGGTATTTGATCAATTCCGGCGAATGTAGCTCCTCGTGCTGGTGCATGAAGAAATAACATTTTTCCAGTCCGTTTTCCATCCACAGCTTTATGCGCTGTACCCAGTCGTCTATCCTTTTATAATCGGTAGGGTGCAGGGAGTTGCCTACAAACCTTATAAATGCCTCCGGCGTAGACAGGTACATATGCGCACAATCGCGTCTGCCAGCTGCATCTGTAATGATGGTACCGCGTTTTTGCTTTTTCAAAAAGTCGAAAAGCTCCTTATTATAGCCATCCGTATACCAATCCTGATGCCTCAGCTCCAGGAAGAGCGGCACGTCTTTGGGGAAATCTGCGATGAATTGCTGTATCGACTCTATCTGCTTAGGGCTCATCTGCGGGTTGGGCAACAGGAATATCGGCCCCAGGTTGTCGCCAAATTCATGTACGGCCTCCAGGTAAGCGTTTAGTTCATTCTGCACATTTTTCAGCCTTTTCAGGTGCGTTATCGTCTGCGGAAACTTCGGGCAGAACAAGAAGCCTTTCGGTACTTTACTCTTCCATTGTCTTACTTGGTCGGGTGAGGGTGAGCGGTAAAAGGTGGCGTTAAACTCCAGCGAATTAAAAATACCGGCGTAGTATTCCAGAAAGTCTTTCTCCTTAGTGCCTGTTGGGTATAGCTTACCTATCCAGTCTTTGCGGCCCCATTTGGCGCAGCCTACATAGAATTTCGTTTTACCCTTTCCCTTCTTCAGCACGTCTTTGTTCACCGGAGGGTCGAGTGGTAGGGTAAAGTATATCTGTTCCAGTTCCTCGTCGGTTACTTTGCCAAATTCCATGATTGTATTTTTTCTGTAAAATGAACTGCATCAAATATATGTTAACTGTTAGATAATGGTTTTACATATCACGGAAAAGAAATTAAATTTGCCTTAATAACGAAGTTCTCCGTCATGAAAAAGATCCTCTATTCTGTTCTATTACTTAGCCTTGCAGGTGCGACACATGCTACTGCGCAAAGCGACCCTGATCAATATAACTGGGGTGGTAATAGCGGCGGCGGTTTTTCGGGTAGCAGCACATGGTCTTCAAGCAGTACGAATGGTGCAGGTAATGGCAATGGCCAGGGCCACCAGGGTACACAGGGCGATGACGGTACAGGCAATGGTAATGGTAACAACGGAAGCGGCCATACCGGTAGCGAAAGCAATGGTGTTGGACATACGGACCATGGTAATGGTAATGGTTACGGCCACAGTGGTGGTAATGGTGGCAACGGCAATAACGGTGGAGGTAATGGAAATGGTAATAATGGAAATGGTAACGGAAACGGCGGTGGCAATGGAAATGGGAATAATGGCAACGGAAATGGCAACGGCGGAAATAATGGCGGCGGCGGAAACGGCGGAGGTGTACCGCTTGACGGAGGCCTCAGCCTGTTGCTGGTAGCAGGTGCCGGTTTTGGCGCAAAAAAAGCTTTCGACAAGAAAAAGAAAGCGCAGGAGCAAGAAAATAAATAAGTATTTTACATGAATGAGCCGCGGTGGTAACAGAATTGGTGTACTAAGATACTATGATGTAATACCCGCTGAGCTTAAACGATTTTTAATAAAAGCATTTATGCTATTCGTCCTTTGGCGGGTAGCATATTTTTTTATACTACAACCTACCGACTTTCCCGACAAGCAGCTGATAGACCTGGTACTTGCCGGCACCCGCCAATTGCTCTTACCTTTTTACGGTCAGGTATTGTGTATTGGCGATACAATTGTAATCAACGGCCGTAGTGCGCTGACGGTTTACAAGCAGTGTAATGGCCTCGATATGATGGCGACTTATCTGGGCTTTTTATTGAGCCTGCCGGTGAACAAGAGTAAGCTGCTGCTTTTCGCAGTTGGGGCCCCTGTAATTATCTATCTACTGAACCTGCTACGCTGTTTCCTGTTGGCTATTCTTTTCTACAAAGGCTTTCAGCCGCATAGCTTCACTCACCATCAGCTTTTCGAGCTGTTTATTTATGGGTTTACCTTTCTGATGTGGGGATGGTATTGCAAGGGAAATACGAGCAGTCATTCTTAGTTTTCCTCCAGGAACGATAATGAGTTGTTAACCTGCAGCAATAATTTGCATTTAGTTATTTCAGGTGTTAGATTTGAAATTCCATCATTTATAATTCCTCGTTTTTATGAAACAAATAGCCAGAACGCTCTTCGTGGCTGCTGCATTTACGTTCATTGCGGCCGGGTCTCTGTTTGCACAAGGTAATGGTGCTGATAATGGCGCTGGAAACGGTAATGGACAGGGCCACCAAGGTACTCAGGGCGACTATGGTACCGGTAATGGCAATGGTAATAATGGTAGCGGCCACACAGGTAGCGAAAGCAACGGTAATGGACACACAAGCCATGGTAATGGCAATGGCTACGGCCACGATGGTGGCAATGGTGGTGGCGGTAATGGCAATGGAAACGGTAGCGGCAATGGCGGCGGCGGAACAGGTGGAGGCGTACCGCTTGACGGTGGTTTGAGCTTGCTGCTGATAGCGGGCGCGGGCTACGGCGCTAAAAAAGCTTTTGATAAGAAAAAGAAAGAAGGACAGAAATAATTTTCGATGTATTATAACGAGGCGGATTGGTGATAACTGATCCGCTTCGTTATAGATATACTTCACGAAACAAGATATATTTAGTATATAATTAATAAATATTGTCTTGGCGAATAGGTAATTTTGCGATTAAATTAGTGGGATGATCAAAAAAGCGGGTCTGGAGTTGACCAATACATACAATAAGCTTCCGTCGGGGCTTAAGAGTTTCCTGATAAAGGCTGTGTTGTTATTTGTCGGCTGGCGTCTTGCCTATTACTTTGTGTTGGAGCCGAGAGACATCCCAGACAAGCAGCTGATCGATTGGGTGATAGACGGCACATTCCAGACGCTTACCTTCGTGTACGACCAGTTGGCCATTCAGGGCGATACTATTTGGGTAAACGGGCAACCGACGCTCACCGTGGCTAAGGCCTGCAATGGCCTGGAACTTATCGTGCTGTACCTCGGTTTTCTCTTTTGCCTGCCTACCAATGCAAAGAGGCTGGTAGCGTTTGCGGTAGTTGGCCCCCTCATTATTTACGGATTGAATGTGCTCAGGTGTTCAGCGCTGGCGGTGATGTTTTACAATAATCACTACCTCGCCGATTTTGCACACCACTATGTGTTCAAGTTGGTAATCTATGCGGTAGTATTCGGACTGTGGATATGGTATAGTAAAAAATATGTCTCTTATGGGAAATAAGGCAAGGCTCTGGATATCGCTATTGATCATTGTGGTGCTGTCCTGGATAGAGCTACAGTTTTTTACGGAGTCGGTAGGGGTAGAGGAGATGAAGAGAAAGGTAGCGCATATACTATTCCTGCTTGCAGTAGGTGCCGTTGGCTACTTTGCATGGGCAAAACACCCGGTGCAGTGGATAAAGTCGGTTTGGCTGCTGGGATATGCAGTTGCGTTAGTTATAATTCTTGGGGTAGGTATTATACAGTGGAAGTTCGGGGTATTTGGTACAGCCTTTTTGGACGAGATACATCATATAAGGCTGTTTTTTAATAGTCCTCTGCCGTTCATTATGCTGCTGGCTGCGCCTAAGAGGTTTAAGAAAGAAAATGTCCCTTCCGGGTCTGCCAAATAAGTCTTTTAGTTAATTGGTCTTTGGCTGCAAATGATTTGACTATCTTTGCAGCCAATTTTTTAGGTGCATGAAAAATAATCTCCGCCGTTTTATAGTATTTAATCGCCTCCCAATTGCTGTCGTGCTTTTAGGTCTGGGTGTGTGGATAGGCTTCGAAGCTAGCTGGTGGGCCGCCGTTCCGCTGTTCCTGATAGCTATACTTATGGCTACAGCGCATTTCCTCATCGGCCCAATGACGCTGATACAAGGCTACATCGAGAACGGCGATATGGAAGGTGCGCAGGCACTGCTCAATAAAGTGAAGTACCCTAACCTGTTGTACAAGCCTGTACGTTCGTCGTACTACATGCTTCGTGCTAACTTGTCGACCATGACGGATGACCTGGACAAAGCAGAAGCCGACCTGAAAAAGAGCCTGGAAACGGGTATTACTGAAAAAGAATTTGAAGGAACTGCGTACCTACAACTGGGTTCTATTGCTTACCGTAAAGGCAATATGAAGGAAGCTAATGAAAATCTGCGCAAGGCATTGAAGGCCGGATTGCCTGATAAAGACAATGAGGCTACCGCTTACCTACAGCTATCGAGCATTTGCCTGCAGCGCCGCGACTTCCGCAATGCCAAGCTATATTTTGGCAAGGCTAAATCCTGCAAGCCGAAAAATGCACAAGTGGTGGAGCAGATAAATGAAATGGGCAAATACATGGCCCGTATACCGGGGTAGTCTTAATACTGTACCAGATAACAAAGCGGCAGCATAGATTCTATGCTGCCGCTTTTCGTTTTAATTACTGGAGTGCTAATGCTCTTTCTGTATGGTGTATAATTTGAATCGCTGTTATGATCTATCCACAACAACCCACAGCTACTGCATTTTAGCATCTCCATTGAATAGTCGCTAAACGACATAAAAGCTTCGAACTCGTCAGCATTTCTAACCTTAGCTACAATGTCCTCAACTTTTACATCTTCAAATATGCGAAAACCATTGGGATTAGGTATTTCCCCTCTAGATATTCGATGTCCGCATTTGCATATAATACTTGGCATAGATAACGTTATTTATTTCTTCGCCGTCGGTTTATAACCAATCCTATGCCCCCACACCGCAAAGAACAGAATAAACAGATAACACGGTATCATCACGATATACGCCGTCTGATTATTCATCATATCTGCCATTTGCCCGTATATCAATGGTATGATGGCTCCACCGGCGATGCCCATTATAAGGAATGCAGAGCCGGTCTTGGTATGTTTGCCAAGTCCTTTAAGTGACATAGGCCATATAGCAGGCCACATCAGTGAGTGTGCTAGTCCCAAAGCAGCCAGGGAAAATACCGAAGTAATACCTGTAGTTGTAAGCACGCCCACTGTAAATATTAGTCCCAGTATTACGCAGATTTTCAGCGCAGTCTCCTGGCTAATGACTTTTGGTATCAGCGCCACGCCCAAGAAGTAGCCCGCCACCATAAAGCCAAGTGTAAGTGAGGTAAAGAACTTCGCTTGGTCGATAGGTATGTTCAGGTAAGAGCCATAGTTGATGATGGTATCACCGGCTATTACCTCTACACCCACATACATAAAGATGGACAATGCACCCAGGAACAGGTAAGGATGGCTCCAGATGCTGCGGTCACCAACGGTATTGTCCGGATTTTCTTCTTCATCTTTTATCTCCGGCAATGGAGAAAGTTTCAGCGCAATCGCCAATAGCACCAATACTACGGTCAGTATAATATAAGGTGTGATGATACGCGATGCCAGGTCATTCAGCATTTGCTCTTTCAGCACAGGGTCGCTAATAGTAGGCAGCTGCTTGTTCAGTGCATCTATATTATGCAGCAATATCGACGCCACAATGATAGGGCTCAATATACCCGCGGCTTTGTTAGCAATACCCATAATGCTGATGCGCTTCGCTGCACTTTCTTCAGGCCCCAGAATGGTCACGTATGGGTTAGTAGCTGTTTGCAGTATCGATAAGCCCAGCCCCTGTGTGAACAAGCCCACAAGAAACACCGTATAACTGCGCTGCATTGCAGCCGGTATAAAGATGATGGTGCCCACGGCCATCGTGAGCAGGCCGATACACATGCCATTCTTAAAACCCGTTGCCTTGAGGATGGCTGAAGAGGGCAGCGCCATTACAAAGTATGATATGAAGAATGCAAACGTTACGAAGTAAGACTGGAAGTTGTTGAGCTGGCAGGCCGTCTTCAGGAAGGGTATCAGCGTACCATTTAGCCAGGTGATAAAGCCGAAAATAAAAAACAGGCAGCCTACCAGGAACAGTGATGTAGTGTATGATTGCTTATTGTTAGATTGCATCTTCTCTTAAGGAATGGGGAAGTTTAAATATACATGCTATTGTTTAAAAACCTTGCCCATAGTACGATTTTTGTGAACCCATTTCTACAGCAATCAAACCAACAAACAGCATGACGCACCAATATGCGCTCGGTATAGATATAGGCGGCACAGGTACCTCTTTTGGTATAGTAGATCGCAGGGGCCAGATCATAGAACAGGGCTACATGCTCACTACTGGCCACGATACCGTATACGAATTTATCGAAGCGCTGAAAGCGCAGGTAGGCCCGCTGATGGAAAAAGTAGGCCGGCAGCATATACTGGCTGCGGGGGTAGGTGCGCCCAATGGCAACTTCTACACGGGCGAAATAGCCTATGCACCCAACCTGCCATGGGAAGGGGTTATACCACTGGCAAACCTGTTGAGCGAAGGACTAAACCTGAAAGTCACCATCACCAACGATGCCAACGCTGCCGCACTGGGCGAGATGATGTATGGCGCTGCACGCGGTATGCGCGATTTTATTATCGTTACGCTGGGTACAGGCGTAGGTAGCGGCTTTGTGTCCAACGGCCAGCTTATATATGGGCACGATGGCTTCGCGGGTGAGCTAGGACATGTTATCTCGGTGCGTGGTGGCCGCTTGTGTGGCTGCGGCCGTAAGGGTTGCCTGGAGCGCTATAGTTCTGCAACAGGTATCGTAATAACTGCCGAAGAATGGTTGCAAGAGCGTAAAGAGGATTCGCTGTTGCGTGCAGTACGCGAAAAGAACGGCAAGATCACCGCCAAAAATATATACGAAGCAGCAGAGCAGGGAGACGCACTGGCCATAGAAATATTTGAATACACTGGTAAGATATTGGGTGAGACCCTTGCCGATACGGTGGCTATTACATCTCCCGAAGCGATCGTATTCTTTGGAGGGCTGGCCAACTCGCGCGAAATGCTTATGAAATCGGTACGCAGGCATATGGAAGATAACCTTCTGCGCGTATTTAAGAATAAAGTACGCTTGCTATACTCTGAACTGCCCGATGCAGATGCTGCGATTCTCGGTGCCAGTGCATTGGTCTGGTAAATAAGAAAGGCGCTTCTGAAAAGAAGCGCCGTATCCATTTTCCTGTATTCTAAGCCTTATTCTATTATCTTCTGCTGCGCGAAGGTCGGTCCATAGGTGTCGGTGTAGCAGCACCACCACCGCTGTTCTCTGCTCTTTCGCTGCGCTGCGGGCGGCTGCGCTCTACCTGTGCGGGCCTGTCCATTTGTGGTTGGCTACGCTGCTCGTACCTCTGCGGGCGACTACGCTCTGCTTGTTGCGATTGCCTGTCTACTCTTTCCGGTTGCTGTTGTCTGTCCCAACGCTGCTGGCGGTTATTTTCTATACGTTGCTGTTGTTCGGTACGTTCCAGTCTCTGCATAGGGCGTGTTTGTTGCTGTGCTTGTTCCTGCGGGCGGCTTCGCGATATGTGTGGTTCTTCTACCGCTCGCTCACTCCTGTTCTGCCAGTTGTTGTTTTCATTTCTTACAGATTCGTTGCGTTCTGTTCTTGCAGGAGTTTCTGCACGTACTACATGTTCTGTACTTGTATTTGCCCTGTCACCTCTTGGGCTAACGCCTCCGTTTGTCCAGTCGTTACTGCGTTCCGTGCGTGAGCGGCGTGGGTCATCTCGTGCTACATTATTGTCAGGCGCAACACGTTCGCTACGCGTGTTGTTATTGTCATTGCTCATCCGCTCGTTCATGTCCGATCTTCTGCCACTGCGGTCGCTACGTACCACCTGATTGGGACGGTCCATGCTGCTGCGCGGGCCCGATACTTCGGGGCGATAGATGTTCAGGTTATTGCTACGCACGGTCGATCTTCCCGCTCTGTCGCTATTCTGTATGTTATATACGTTTATACGTTGGCCGGTAGCACGCTCCATATCGCCTCTGCGCGGGCCTATTACGTAGGTGTTGTTATTATTAATGTACGTGTTGTTGATGATGGTGGTATTGTTGATATAGGTATTATTATACCTTGGTCCGCGGTAATGCCTGTGCCAGCCATTGCTGTAGATATGCCTTTGGGGTACAAATACCCACCAGTCATTAGGGCACCTATAGCGCGGCCCGAAAGCTACATTGATGCTGATGCGCGGTGCCAGGGGCGCCCATCCATAGTTATCGCCGCCACCACGCCAGCTTACCCATGCAGGTCCCCATGTGTTATCCGGCACCCATACCCAGCCATAGTATGGGTTGTGTGTCCACCGTCCGTAGTGGAAAGGTGCCCATCCCCAAGGATAGTCCGATACCCAAGTATTGCCATACTCAGTCATTACCCAGCGCCCATTGGTGTAGTAGGGGCGAAAGTCGCGGTCGGCTTGTGGTGCCCACACATAGCCATATTCCGGGTCGTCTATCCAGTCACCATACGGCGACAACTCGTTATAGAATGTTTGGAAGGATACTGCTCCCCCGGGTTGGGCGCTTGCATTCTTAGCAGTGCCGCCAAGTATTAGTAGTATACCGAGCAATACCGCCCCTGCTGTTCTTTTAAAAATGCTGCTCATTTTGTGCTTTTGTGAGATGTAATGAAAATTCGTTCGATAGCTTTGACTGCGCCGTCTGCTTTTAGTTAAACCAAATGAGAGTCCCATTTCTCTTAATACTATGTTAAACCGATAATTGCTACAAAAATCGCTGTTGCTGTCGTAATACATATGTAGCTAAAAGGTCTTTATATGCCTAATCCCCTAATGGTAAAAGAGATGTTATTAGTAACTAGCGATGTTATAAATGGCTATTTTTGTCGGAGGAAATCGCAGCCCGTTTTTAGAATAATATGAGCCAATCTGCAGAGCAGGATAAGATGCTGGAAATATTGGGAAGTGCCCCCCTTGCTTTTTATGTACTGGACAAAGCCTGGAACTTCATTTATGTAAATACGCAAATGGAAAAGCTGTTCCGGAAGACAAAGGATGAGCTCATAGGTAACCAATACTGGGAGATCTTCCCGACCGCTGTAAACGAACCCATATACACAGAGCTGAACCGGGCGATGGAGACGGGATTACTCGTAACTTTCGAAGAATTCAACCCCGTAATGAACAGGTGGGCAGAGGTAACTGCTTCTCCGACCAAATCGGGCGTTGCCGTTTTTGTGCATGATATTTCAGCGCGCAAAGCCGAAGAGCAAAGGTTGATCGAAGCAAAGAATGGCCTCCAGGAGTTTATTGACAGTGCAGCCGTGGGGATACATTGTGTAAATAAGGATGGTGTTGTTATATATGTAAACAAAGCGGAGCTGGACCTGCTAGGGTACACCCGCGACGGATATGTCGGGCACCACATTTCAGAGTTTTATGCCGACCAGCCTGTGATAGATGACATTATGAAACGCCTGCTTACTTGTGAGGAGCTGCATAGCTATGAAGCAAGACTTAAATGTAAGGACGGTTCTATACGTCACGTGCTTATTAGTTCTAATGTATGCCTGCGCGATGGCGAATTTCAATATACACGCTGCTTTACCCGCGACATAACCAAAAGGCGGAAAGCAGAGCAACTTCTGGACCTGCTGAATAGAGCAGGCGAGGTGCTTGCCAGCACACTTGATTCGGACGAGGGATTAGAAAAGATGGCAGAACTGATCGTGCCGGGATATGCCGACTGGTTATCAATAAACCTGAAGCAGGACGATGAGGTGAAGCTGATAAAGCTGTTCCATACCGATAAAGAACGCCTCGACCTGGCCATCAACTACCGTAAGAAAGTTCCTTTTCGCCTGGATAGAGATAAGCCTAATAGCCTTTCATCGGTATCCAACACAGGCGAAACAGTACTGGTGACGCCAGTCACCAACCATGACCTGGAGATAATTGCTAATGACCACGATCACCTGATGGCGCTATACAGGCTGCAGCTAAAATCGTATATGATAGTACCTATGATGCTGCATGGCGAAGTGATAGGGGCAGTAAACTTTATGTCCAGCTCAGTGGACAAGGTATTTGACGAATCGGATGTGGCCTTTGCTAAAGACCTGGCAGGGAGGATAGCATTTTGCATTGAAAATTCCCGTCGTTACAATGAGGCTATATCGTTAAAGGCGTAATTACGCTGCTTGTTACAGGTAAGGGTCACAGCATCACCTGTATATCTACGTGCTGTACTACACCGTAGGCTATGTAGCTGAACATCTGGTCTTCTATCAGCATAATACTTTGCTTAGATGACGCCTCCGGCATTTCCTTGAATAGCTTAAAGATAAAAACAGGTTTAGGTACGGAATGCCGCTCCACTTTGTCGAGTACCAGGTATTTGTATCCTTCACTCTTTAGTTGGTCGTACACTTCGGTATTCAACTTGGCCGTCATTCTTGAGAATTGTATAGATGAGCTCAATAAAATTATGCCAGTATTGTAGCGATCAAAAATGTTTGCTCGGTGGTGTCTATGTAACAGACAAAGCCGCCCTATTCGAAAGGCGGCTTTGCTAAACACTCAAAAGAAAACAACAATAACTATTTTTTATTATAGGTTATCCTGTAAATTACGTTTGCGAAATCATCAGATACCAGCAGCGAGCCATCCGGCATTTGCAGCACGTCTACAGGGCGTCCCCAGGCTTTTCCGTTTTTCAGCCACCCTGTGGCAAATTCTTCATAGCTGGTTACTTTATTGCCATCCAGGCGTACCAGCATCACGCGGTAGCCAATTGGAGTAGAGCGGTTCCACGATCCGTGTTCTGCTATGAAAACCTGGTTCTTATATTCATCGGGGAACATACTGCCGGTGTAGAATTTCATACCTAGTGCAGCAGTATGTGGTGCCAGGGTAGCAGCAGGCTGGGTATACTGGCTGCAATCTTTACCTTTTCCAAACTCAGGGTCAGAAATACCATTACCGTGGCAATAAGGAAAGCCGAAATTCATATCCTTTTTTGGCGCTATGTTCAACTCATCCGGCGGCACATCATCGCCCATCTGGTCACGTCCGTTTTCAGTAAACCACATTTCTTTGGTTTGCGGATGCCAGTCGAAGCCTACGCTGTTCCTTATGCCATGTGCATACACCTCGAACCCGCTGCCATCCGGATTCATACGTGTGATAGAAGAGTAGCGAGGATCTTTCTCATTATCATTGCACACGTTACAAGGCGCACCAACAGGTACATATAACTTATCATCCGGCCCAAAACCAACATACTTCCAGCCGTGGTGCTTGTCGCTGGGGAAGTTTTTGCTTACCAGCACCGGCTTCGGTGGCTGTGCAAGATTCACTTCTATATTATCAAACCGCCATATCTTATTTAGCTCGGCCACGTACAATGATCCCTGCCTGAACGCAACGCCGTTGGGCATATTAAGCCCGCTGGCTATTACATACCGTTTGTCGGCTACACCATCATTGTTTTCATCTACCAATGCATGCACCTTGTCTTTGGCACGGTTGCCTACAAATACAGTTCCCCTTTCGCCCAGCACCATCGAGCGGGCATTATCTACATTGTCGGCAAAAATGGAGACGGTAAACCCCGCTGGTACTTTAATGTCGGTAAGCCTGGGATCTTTTACTTCTTCTAAAGCTTTGTTTTGGCAGGTAGCGCTTACCATGCTCAGGCAGGCAAACGAAAGGACAAACAATTTTTTCATGCAGGAGAGTTAATGTTTCATAAGCTGGCATTAAAAGTATGCCATACATCACCGTCGCTCAAGCCATATTTGACAGTCGATAGCTACTATATCGCGGAATTTTAATTACTTGCGTGGCATTTCGTTATCATATGGAAACACTACTGCTGCTACATGGCGCGATTGGCGCGGCCGATCAATTGCAACCGCTGGCTGATAATCTCAGCAAACTATACGACGTACATACACTGAGTTTTTCAGGCCATGGTGGCAATGCTTTCCCAGAACATACATTCTCCATTGCACTGTTTGCGCAGGATGTGTTGGGCTATATGCAGCAGAAAGATTTGAAGCAAGTAAGTATATTCGGCTACAGCATGGGCGGTTATGTCGCTATGTACCTTGCCAAACATCACCCCGAAAAAGTGAACAAGATAGCCACACTTGCTTCCAAGTTCCATTGGGATGAAGCTACGGCAGCTAAAGAAGTGAAAATGCTGGATGCAGATAAGATAGAAGCCAAACTACCTGCGTTTGCGCAAACCCTGCAAATGCGCCATGCTCCGAATGACTGGAAAGCTGTGCTACAACGTACTGCTGATATGCTGATAAGCCTTGGCGCAGAGAATAAATTGAAAGCGGAAGACTACAAAGAGATTGCACACACCTCGTTGATACTGCTGGGCGATAAGGACAAGATGGTAACGCTGGAAGAAACGGTAAATGTATTCAGAAGCCTGCCCAATGCCACCATGGGTGTGATGCCCAATACCCAGCACCCCATAGAGCAGGTGGATGTGGATATGCTGGCTTATTTCCTTACCCGTTTTATCTAGGCTGTTTTATTTAGGGGCAGGCCCATTATCAGGTTATCGGCATAGGTGCCTTCTCCTGTTTTAATGAAGTTTTTTTGCAAGCCTTCCTGCTCAAAGCCAAATTTCTTGTACAGCTCAATGGCTGGTTGGTTTGCAGCTATTACCTGTAGCCACAGGCGTTGCAGGTAAGGGTTATGTGTTGCCCAGTCGATGCCGGCCTTCAGCAGGACAGAGCCCAACCCTTTTCGACGGTAGTCGGGCAACATACCCATTCCTATCATACCATTGTGCATAATGCGCTGCCGTTTAGCGCCGGTAATATCCAGATTACCAACAATAGCACCATTTACCTCCGCCACCATCAGTAGCGAGTTGTCGGCCTCGATAAATGCTTGTATCCATTCACGCCCCTGGTGCAGCGTCAGCGAAAATTCCTCGGGCAGCACCACCATATATTTGCTCTCTGCCACATAGGTCTTCACGCATTGTATCATTTCCGCAGCATCGTGTATGGTGGCTTCGCGCGCCAGCACTTCGGTGCCGTCCTTCAGCTTTGTGGTAAAACGTTGCAGTGTCATTGTTTATCTATGGGTTTTTGTTGTCAATCGTATTTTTTTGTATCACAGCGTTTTTATGTCCTATACAAGTTACGAATCAAAACATTATCAATCTAAAACTGTAAGACTATTCGCTGTTAAAGTAAGCGTAAAACGTTAACAAAACCTGCAAGGCTAAATTTACAACTTGCCCGCACCTTACATCATTTTTCTATTACCTTTGGTCACAATTTTATTGATCTTAGATGAAGAAAAATATCGCATTATTGGCCGGAGGTTATTCGGGAGAATATGTTATCTCTATACAAACTGCAAAGACGATAGAAAGTAACCTTGATACGGAGCTATACAATTCATATAAGATCGTAGTGACCCGCGATGGCTGGTGGCATGAAGCGGCTGACGGTGCTAAAGTGCCTGTAGATAAAAATGATTTTTCGCTGACTATTGGAGGTGAAAAGGTGAAGTTCGACTGTGCGTTTATTGCCATACATGGCACGCCGGGCGAAGATGGCCGTATGCAAGGCTATCTCGACATGCTGAACATTCCTTATAATACCTGCAATGCCATCGTATCGGCGCTTACATTCAACAAGAGCTATTGCAACAAGGTAGTAAAAGCGTTCAACGTAGTAAACATTGCCAATTCGGTACACCTGATAAAAGGGGAGCCATATTCGGTAGGTAATATACTGGAGCAGCTGCAGATGCCGATGTTCGTAAAGCCGAACGAAAGCGGATCGAGCCTCGGCGTTAGCAAGGTGAAGTCTATAGAAGAACTGCTGCCTGCAATTGAAAAGGCATTTAAGGAAGACAACCAGGTTTTGATAGAGGAGTTTATTGAGGGCAGGGAGCTTACCATTGGCGTATACCGTGTAGACGGCTACCTGCACACGCTGCCTGCTACGGAGATAGTAAGCAAAAATGAGTTCTTCGACTATGAAGCTAAGTATACACCGGGTGTAACCAGCGAGATAACCCCGGCACCGATAGATGACAGCGTAAAAGAACAACTGGAGACAAAGGCAGCATACATCTACCGCCACCTCAACTGCCGCGGCGTTGTACGTATGGATTTCATCCTGCAAAAAGGAACGAATAAGCTGTACTTCCTGGAAGTGAATACGATGCCCGGCCAGAGCGAGAACAGCATAGTGCCGCAACAGGTGCGTGCAGCCGGTAAGTCACTCACAGATTTTTATGGAGCCCTGATAGAAGACTGTCTGAAAAACCATTCAGTATAGCTATCTTGTATTAGTAGTATATGAAGAAAGGAGATTTAAAAGGATCGCTAAGGTTCAATTTATTTATCATACTGGTGGTAGGTATCGTGCTGTATGTACTTTTCTTTGCAAGCCTGGGTATCATTACCCGCCATGGTAACGAAATGAAAGTGCCGAATGTGACCGGTAAAGATATTAATGCTGCCACCGCCGAGCTACAGAAGCTGGGTTTCGAGATAGATGTAGACTCTACCTACGAGCCTGCGGCTAAGCCGTACGTAGTGCTGTTGCAGATACCCGAGATAAATGCAATTGTAAAAGAGGGCCGCACTATTTTCCTGACCATCAACAAAGCCGAGCCGCCTAAAACACCAATGCCAAATATGCTGGGTGTATCGTATCGCAGCGCGGTGATGATTATCAAGAGCAGCAGGCTGGTATTGGGTGACACTACCTACCGTCCTGATATTGCAAAAGGCGCGGTGCTCGATCAACTTTATAATGGCAAGAGCATCAGGCCGGGGCAGCTGATACCGCAGGGTAGCCGCATCGACCTGGTCATAGGCGATGGCCTTGGTAATACGGAATTTAACGTGCCCGATGTCATTGGTATGACATATGACGAAGCCATTGCAATTCTTAACAGCAGAGGCCTGAACTTTACTGCTATATGGGAAGGTGAAGTGCAAGACTCTGTGAGCGCGGTAGTATTTGCACAGACACCGACAGCGCTCAATGAGCTATCGGCGCCTAACCGTATCAAAGAAGGGGACATTGTAGATATAAGAATAAAACAAGAAGCCAGCGCCGAAGAGTTGGAGAACAATAGGAACCCCGGAGCAACCGTTATAGAAGACCAGGAGTAAACGCATGCCGATAAGGATTTGTTGTATATATATCATTTGCTTTTTTCTTAGTCTGCCTGCATTTTCGCAGGAGATGCTGGCGCCGCTTGGCTATAACCCTGCGCGCGCCAAAAGGAATGTATCTGCTAAGCCGATATATGCTAAAACAACAGCACTCACACTTCCCTTCTTCGAAGACTTTACCTATGAAGACGACCCCGATACAACCCGCTGGGTAGAAAGGCAGGTATATGTTAATAACACCATGGGTATTAAGCCGGTGAGCAGGGGAATAGCTACTTTTGACGGGCTCGACCAGAACGGCATACCCTACGATCCTGTCCTCAGCACTCACTTGTTGTATGCAGACAGTCTTACATCGCAGGTGATTGACCTGAGCACCCTGAGCCCTGCCGATAGCGTTTACCTCAGCTTCTTTTACCAGCCACAGGGCAATGGTTTTTATCCGGAAGCATCTGATTCGCTCATTGTTTATATGAAGCGTAAGATAACCACCGGTGCATGGGTGAAGGTTTGGGCCATACCGGGTAGTCAGCTACAACCTTTCAAGCAGGCCATGGTGGCGGTTACAAACCCTGACTTCTTTCATGCTGATTTTCAGTTTCGTTTCGTCAATAAGGCATCGGTTAATACTAATGACGATGTATGGAATGTAGACTACATCCGCATGGCTGCAGGTCGAAACATGTATGACACACTGATCAATGATGTTGCCTTCTCTTCAGAGCCGACCTTCATACTGAATGATTATACTTACATGCCATATCACCAGTTCATGGTAAACCCGTCGGGTGAATTGGCTCCTGCTCATGCTGCTTCCATCAATAACCTCTCGAACAGTCCGGCTAGCGTGCAATATGATTTTACAGCAACTGAACTATTGACCGGTACGCCGCTGGCAAACGAAACCGGCGGTCCTATTAGTATAGCTCCAAGACAAGAGGCTTCACTCAATTATTCAACGTACGCTAATAATATACCTAATGGTGGTCAGTATCAGCGTGCGGTATTCGAGAATAAGTATTTTATTCAAGCCCGCCCGGGAGAACCCGTTTCGAACGACACTATTGTACGCGAGCAGAAGTTTGAGAACTACCTGGCCTATGACGATGGCTCTGCCGAAAAAAGCTATTACCTGAAGCTTGGTGCTACGCTCCCTGGCAAGACGGCAATAGAGTATCGCCTCAACCGCAAGGATACGTTATTGGGTGTCGCTATATACTTTGCAAGGCAGGTACCTATGGCGGGATACAAAGATTTTTCGGTGGCTGTTTATCGCGAATTGGGTTCGAATGGCGCACCCGATGTAGTGGCTTTCCAGCAAAACTTCCTTTTCCCCGGGTATCTTAATACCAATCACTTTTACTTCTATAAGTTCGATAGCCCGGTAATATTGGATAAGGGCACATTCTTCATGGGTACCATACAGCCGGCATCTGGCGTAAGTGATAGCCTCTATTTTGGGCTTGATGCTAACCGCATCACGGGTAACCATGCCTATTTTAATGTCGGTGGTTTTTGGGAGCCCTCGGCTGTAAGCGGTGCTGTTATGATACGTCCCGTTATCGGCTGGATCATAGCTTCAGATGTACCGGAAGTGCCAAAAAAAGAAGAACTTTGGGGATTGTACCCGAATCCTGCTACCGACATTGTGAAGCTTAATTATAGCTTCAATCATAGCTGTACTTACGAGATCACCAATACGCAGGGCAGGGTTGTGCAGTCGGGTGCTCTGGGTGAAGATAGAGCAGTAAACATTCAGCTATTAATGCCGGGTGTATACTACATGCACCTGAAGGCAGATGGCATACTGGCTTCGCCTCAAAAACTGGTAAAATATTAAAGAACTATAAAAAAGTTATGCAGGAAATTACCGTAGAAGAACTGAAACAAAGGGCAGAAGCAGGTGAAAAGCTGAACGTAATAGATGTACGAGAGCCAAACGAGTATGCCGAAGCAAACATCGGTGCCAAACTGATACCTCTAGGCGCTATCATGGGCATGCAGATAGACGAGATAGAAGACCTGAAGAACGAAGAAGTGATTGTCCACTGCAAATCGGGCATGCGCAGCACACAGGCCTGTATGATGCTGGATACACTGGGCTTTACCAACACTAAGAATGTAAAAGGCGGTATCCTTGCATGGCAGGAGAAATACGGCGCAGATAAGATCAATTAAAAGTAAGTACGGCACTAGTTCAGATAGGTAGGATTTATGCACGAGATAGAACCATATTACAACTGGCGGCACCTATATACCGCTGAAGAAGATGAAAATTCTCCCTTTTACGGCCGAGAGTACAGCGAATTTGAGTTTTCCAATACTGTTTACAACTACTACATACACCCCCAGTGGGATGAGTTTGGGTCGCGCACATTGTACCTCAAGGTGCTTTATGTCGACTACGACCTGAACTTTGCTATCATCGAAATGATAGGGGAGTGGAATGATGCTGTAGAGAACGACATCATGCAGCTAAAGCGCTCCATCATCGATGAAATGACCGCTAAGGGCATTTATAAGTTCATCCTCATTACCGAAAACGTAATGAATTTCCACAGCAGCGACGACGATTATTACGTGGAATGGTATGATGACATCAAAGACGAAGGCGGCTGGATCGTTTCTGTAAATATGCCGCAGCATACCCAGTATGATTTCCAGCGTTCACACATCGACAGATACATAAGAATGATGGAAAACCCTAACTGGCGCACGTTTCAGCCCCAGCACTTTTTCCAGATGATTGATAATCATATGCTTCGTATTGGCTAGGCGAGCTTCTGGTATTCGATCGGTTTTATATTAGTTTTAATTTATTTCCCGTTTTTTATACACATTTTCCGTCGGTTTAATTAAGCAATTGAGCGCTTAATTGATAAATACATTGTGTTTTCGTTCACTGGCTATTATCTTTGCAGGGAATTTTACAAAACCGTATACTATTAAATACTTCCTGTATTTATGTCTTGGAAAAATTATTTCAACACGTCGATTGGTAAAAAGCTGCAAATGGCCCTGACGGGCATTTTTCTTATCCTCTTCCTCATTGTCCACTGCTATATCAATGCCCAGATATTTATGGATGACAGGGGTGAGGCTTTTATGGCTGCAGCTCACTTCATGGGTACCAATGTGATCATCCGTACCATTGAGATCGGCCTCTTCGCATTCCTGATACTGCACATCTTACAGGGTCTTGCTTTGTGGATCAAAAACCGCTCTCGCCGCACCTCACGCTATCATGTACAGGCCGGCAGCGCTACCAGCCCCTGGTACCGCCGTTCTATGGGCCTTTTAGGCACGCTTATTCTACTGTTCCTCATCATACATATATCTAAGTTTTGGGCGCCTAACCGTGCTGCACAGACTTTTGGCGAAGGTGAACTGGACCTGTATGTAATGATGCGCGATGAGTTTCAAAATCTATGGGTGGTTATCCTGTATGTTTTTGGTTGTGTTGCGCTTGCATGGCACCTTATCCATGGGTTTTATAGTGCCTTCCAGACGCTAGGCCTCACCACTAACAAATACAAAAGCATTATCAAGGGGATAGGTATTGCATTCTCTATTATTGTTCCGTTGATATTTGCTTTGATGCCTATCGCATTCTATTTGGAATGGATTTCTTAATCTGACTAACATTTATAATTTCGATTATCATATATGCCACTAAATTCCAAAATACCCAAAGGTCCTTTAGAATCGAAATGGAAAGACTATAAAGCTACCTGTAAGCTGGTAAACCCGGCTAACAAGCGTCAGCTTGAAATAATAATCATAGGCACAGGTCTTGCAGGTGCCTCGGCCGCTGCATCGCTTGGCGAGCTTGGCTACAAGGTGAAGACCTTCTGCTTTCAGGATAGTCCGCGCCGTGCGCACTCTATTGCTGCGCAGGGTGGTATCAACGCTGCTAAGAACTATCAAAACGATGGTGACAGCACCTACCGTCTGTTTTACGATACGGTAAAAGGTGGTGACTACCGCGCCCGCGAGGGCAACGTATATCGCCTAGCCGAAGTGAGCGCCAACATCATCGACCAGTGCGTGGCACAGGGTGTTCCTTTTGCACGTGAATATGGCGGGCTGTTGAGCAACCGTTCTTTCGGTGGTACACAGGTACAGCGTACGTTCTATGCAGCGGGCCAAACCGGCCAGCAGCTACTGATAGGCGCTTACCAGGCACTGGAGCGCCAGGTATCGCTGGGTAACGTAACCCAATACTCACGTCACGAAATGCTGGAGATAGTAATGGTCGATGGCAAAGCACGTGGCGTTATCGTTCGTAACCTGGTAACAGGAGAACTGGAGCGCCATTTTGGCCACGCAGTACTGCTGTGCAGCGGTGGTTACGGCAACGTATTCTATTTGTCAACAAACGCCATGGGCAGCAACGTAACTGCCGCGTGGAAAGCACATAAAAAAGGAGCCTTCTTTGGCAACCCTTGCTTCACGCAGATACACCCTACATGTATCCCTGTGAGCGGCGACCACCAGTCGAAACTGACGCTGATGTCGGAGTCGCTGCGTAACGATGGTCGTATATGGGTGCCTAAGAAACAGAACGATAACCGCAAGGCGAACGAAATACCGGAAGAAGAAAGGGATTATTACCTCGAAAGAAGATACCCTGCCTTCGGTAACCTGGTACCACGCGACGTGGCCAGCCGTGCCGCTAAAGAGCGTTGCGATGCAGGCTACGGAGTAGGCGCTTCTAAGCAGGCAGTTTATCTCGACTACGCTTCAGCAATACAACGTTATGGCAAGATCGAGGCAAACAAGAAGGGCATGAGCAATGCTTCTGCTGCCGAGATCACTGCAATGGGTAAAGATGTAGTAAAGGAGAAGTATGGTAACCTTTTCGAAATGTACGAGAAGATCACAGGAGAGAACCCTTACGAAATACCTATGCGTATATACCCTGCGGTACACTATACAATGGGTGGCTTGTGGGTAGACTACGAACTGCAAACAACTATCCCTGGCTTGTATGCACTGGGTGAGGCTAACTTCAGCGACCACGGTGCTAACCGTCTTGGTGCATCGGCACTGATGCAAGGTCTGGCTGATGGTTATTTTGTAATACCATACACACTGGGTAACTACCTGGCTGACGATATCCGTACCAAATCGATACCTACCGATCATCCGGCATTCGTAGCTGCTGAAAAGGAAGTTCAGGATCGTATCAATCGCATGATGAACATCAAGGGTACCGAAAGCGTAGAAAGCTTCCACAAGCGCCTTGGCAAGATCATGTGGGACAAATGCGGTATGGCTCGTAACGAAAAAGGACTGAAAGAAGCTATTGTAGAGATACAGGCGCTACGCAAAGAGTTCTGGAGTAATGTGCGTATACCGGGCGATATCAACGAATTTAACCCGGAGCTGGACAAAGCAAACCGTGTTGCCGACTTTATAGAGCTGGGTGAGCTAATGTGTAAAGATGCACTGAACCGCAATGAAAGCTGTGGTGGTCACTTCCGCGAGGAGTACCAAACCGAAGATGGTGAGGCTATGCGTCAGGATGACTTGTTCACATATGTAGCAGCATGGGAATACAAAGGTGAAAGCCAGTTTGAACTGCACAAAGAGGATCTGAACTACGAAATAGTTCACCCGACTGCACGTTCTTACAAATAATAAAGCCCCAAACCCCTAAAGGGGCTTCAGGTGAGCAGAAATAGTTCTTATTTTAATTTACTTTAAAACTTAACTCCTCTTCGAGGATCGGAGGTTTTTATGGAACATTATACAATGAATCTCACACTGAAAGTGTGGAAACAAAAAAATCATAAAGCGCAAGGCCACTTTGAAACATACCAGGTAAAAGATATTTCTTCTGAAATGTCGTTCCTCGAGATGTTCGATGTACTGAACGAGCAGTTGATAGCTGAGGGTAAAGAGCCGATCGCTTTCGACCACGATTGTCGTGAGGGTATCTGCGGTGCTTGTAGTATGCACATCAATGGCCGCGCACACGGTCCTTGGCACCATACCACTACCTGCCAACTGCACATGCGCGAATATAAGAATGGTGATACCATTGTAGTAGAGCCTTGGCGTGCCAATGCCTTCCCGGTTATTAAAGACCTGGTGGTTGACCGTCAGTCTTTCGACCGCATCATACAGGCAGGTGGCTACATCTCTGTAAATACAGGTAATGCCGTTGACGCCAACGCGCTGCCTATCGATAAGCACAGTGCCGATGAGTCATTTGCTTCTGCTGCATGTATCGGTTGCGGTGCCTGCGTAGCTGCTTGTCCTAACGCTTCTGCTATGCTGTTCGTATCGGCTAAGGTTTCGCACCTGGCATTGCTGCCGCAGGGTGAGCCGGAGCGCCAGACGCGTGCCCTGAATATGGTACAGCAGATGGACAAAGAAGGTTTCGGTGGTTGCACCAACATCGGCGCCTGCGAAGCTGAATGTCCGAAAGGCATTTCGCTGGAGAACATTGCACGCCTCAACCGTGAGTACATCGGCGCAGTAATGGCCGGCGGCTCTCAGAATGCGGTATAATCATGTTTTAAAAATTAAGTTTATCTGATTCATACACAAGGCTGTCTGTATAAGGCAGCCTTTTTGTTATTTTGCCATTATGTTCAAACGAGCGCTACTTTTCTGCCTTTGTTTTTTTGCCGCCTTTGTGCTCCGTGCCCAAACGGATAGCCTGGGTAACAGTCATCTGCGTATCAGCCTACTTACCTGTGGTACCGGCGACGAAATATGGGAGACCTTCGGTCATACAGCAATAAGGGTAACGGATAGCATGGCTGGTACCGATATAGTATATAACTACGGCACTTTCAATGGCTTCGACGAACGTTTTGAACTGAACTTCATGCGCGGTAAGTTGAATTACTACTTGTCTTTCTATTCATACAGCCGCTTTGAAGAAGAATACGTTGAGGCCAACAGAAGCATACAGGAGCAGGTACTAAATATTAGCGATGCTAAAAAGCGCGAGATATACGACTTCCTGAAATGGAATGGCCTGGAAGAAAACCGCTATTATAAATACGATTTCTTCTTCGACAACTGTGCTACCCGCATACGCGATGCCTTTCCTAAATCGCTGGGTGAGGGTTTCAAGTATGGGCCTACCATCCCCGCCGATAGCCGCATGACCTTTCGCCAGATCATCAATATCTATTTCTACAAAACCCATTGGGAGCGCTTTGGGATCAACATATTACTGGGCAGCCGTATCGATAAAGTGATGGACAATAAGGACATCATGTTCCTCCCCGATCACCTGCGCGACGGCATGACCACTGCTACACTCAATGGAAAACCGGTAACCACAAAACCCGTTTTACTGGTGCCCGGCTCCGAGCACAAGCCTGCGGGTGTCAACTGGCCTTTGGTGCTTACTATCAGTCTGGGCATACTTACTATTCTAGGCTTGGTTTTCAAGCCATTGCTGCCATTGGGTAAGGTTATGAGCTTTCTGCTATTGTTTGTCACCGGGCTTTTAGGCTGCCTCATATTAGTTATGTGGTTCGCGACGGATCATCAGGGTTGTCAAAACAACTTCAACATACTATGGGCATTGCCTACCAATGTGTTTCTGTCGGTAGCAGCAAAGCGCAACAAGGGCAGGTATGCCTTGGTGGCTATCGTACTGATAATCATATCAGTGCTTTTACACCTATTCCGGGTGCAGGAGCTTCCCGTGCCGGAGATACTGCCCATCCTACTTGCCCTGCTCTTTATCTATGGCACGATTTATAGGCAAGATAAACAGGTAATTCAAGCATCATAATGATTTGCATCCGCACAGAACGATTTCCCAACCTATGTTATAGAAAGACAGGTAACGGCCCTGCATTTGTACTGGTACATGGTTTTCCGGAGAACGGAGACCTGTGGCGAAAAGTAGTTCCCGCTTTGTCCGAATCGTTTACTGTAATAGTGCCCGACCTTCCCGGCGCGGGCGAGAGCACTTTTACAGGCGACTTGTCGATCGAAGACATGGCGGATAGCCTCAACCTGATATTAGAAAACGAAGGTATCGACAAAGCTGTAGTTGCAGGCCATTCTATGGGCGGCTACACGGCCTTTGCCTTTGCCGAAAGATTTAAAGACAAGCTGGCAGGCCTCTCACTGGTACATTCTACTGCCAGTGCCGATGATGAAGAGAAGAAGGAAACACGCCGTAAGTCGATCGCTTTGATAGAGAAAGGTGGTAAAGATGCATTTATCAGGCAAATGACGCCCAACCTGTTCTCGAAGAAGTTTAAAGAAGAATACCCCGAAGTAATAGAGCAACAGGTAAAGCGCGGCTTGCAGCTGCCGGCAGAGAGCATCATCGCTTTTTACAAAGCGATGATAAACAGGCCCGAAAGAGTGAGTATATTGAGTAGTGCAAACTATCCCGTTCAATGGATAGTAGGAAAAGAAGACACCATAGCCCCTCCTGAGAAGATCGCAGAGCAAAGCAAGCTTTCGGATAGAACGTTCGTATCTGTATACCCCGATGTTAGCCATATGAGTATGCTCGAAGATGAAAAAAAGCTGATAGAGGATTTGAAGAAGTTTACGTCGTATTGTTTTGGTAATTGATAAAGTCTATTGAATGAAGGGTCATATTTTCATAGCATGTCTGCTGGTACTCCTGCTGGGGTCAGTAGGGCAGGTTATGGCCTCACATATCGTAGGCGGAGAATTGACCTACAGATGCGTAGGGCAAAATGTGTACGAACTCCGGCTAGATATATACCAGGATTGCCTTAATGGGCAGGACCTGGCGAGGGCACAGGATACGCCTGCATTCATCACTGTTTTTAATCTCGACGACGGCACTCTTTTCAATGACTCTATCTCTGCATCTTCATTTTCTGTTGTTCCACCCGAGTTCAACAATAGCTGCGTTAACAATGCACCACCTACCTGCCTTACCAAAGTTACTTTTTTCAAACGCTACACATTGCGTCCCAATCAGCGGGGCTATCGTATAGCTTATGTGCGTTGTTGCCGCAATGCCGCCATCAATAATATCTTGTTCCCCAGCGAAACAGGGGCTACTTATTTTTGTGACATACCACCTGCCAGCACAGCTAGTTGCAATAGTGGTGCATCATTCAGGAACTTTCCACCGCAGATCATTTGCATAAATAACCCTTTGGTATATGACCACTCTGCCAGCGATGCAGATGGTGATTCATTGAGTTATACTTTTTGCGAATCGTTTGAAGGCGGTGACAATTTTAATCCCAAGCCATTTGCCACTACTCAGTTTCCGAGGACTGTGCTATATGCTCCCGGGTATTCATCGGGCAGGCCTATTTCGGGCACACCCGCTTTACAGATCAATCCTACCACGGGAATGATCAGTGGTACGCCCAATCAGCTCGGGCGTTTTGTGGTAACGGTGTGCTGCAACGAATGGCGGAACGGCGAGCTGATAAATACGGTGAAGCGCGAATTTCAGTTTGTGGTTACCAACTGCTCTAAAGCCGTTGTGGCTAATATTCCGCAGTTTTCAACTGAGTTCAATACATACATTGTAGAGTGCCGTTCGCAAACGGTATCCTTCATCAACCAAAGTACGGGTGGTTTTGCCTATAAATGGGATTTTGGTGTGCCCGGCGGTACTTCAACTGAATTTCAGCCAACTTATACTTACCCTGATACCGGTGTATATATTGTAAAGCTCGTAGTAAATGAGGGTTCTACCTGTCCAGACAGTATCACACGCTTTGTAAAAGTGTATCCTGAATACAAAGCTGATTTTGAGTTTTCGGGGCTGCCATGCCCAAATTTACCTATACAATTTACCGACCTTTCTTCGGCTACCTACAAGCCCATTACCGGTTGGCTATGGAATTTTGGTGACGAGGGCATATCAACAGAGCAAAACCCAACACACTCCTTTGCTAAGGGTGGCGTATATAATGTAGCCCTCACTTCTACCTCGATAAGGGGGTGTGTGGATACAGCACGCAGGGAAGTAGCTATAGAAGACTTTAAGCCCTTTGCCGGTAACGATACAGTCATAGTTAAAGGCGAGAAGATCAACTTTAATGCAACGGGAGGAACAGAATTCATCTGGACTCCATCTACTTATCTCGATTTTTCGGAGCGAAGTAACCCAACAGGCACTTATCCCGACACCGGCAGGTTTACCTATCGTGTGTTTATCAAAAGCCTCAAAGGTTGCCAGGGCGAAGATTCTATACGCATATGGGTTGTCAACCAGCCATCGCTATGGGTGCCTAATGCCTTTACCCCTAATAAAGATGGTAAGAACGATCTGCTCCGACCCATATCAGCAGGATACACCGGTATAAAGTATTTCCGTGTGTTTAATCGCTTTGGCGAAATGGTATTCGAGACCAACAACTTCTATGACGGCTGGGATGGCTGGTATAAAGGAGAGATGGCCGATATCGGCACCTACTTCTGGGTGCTGAGTGCCACCAACCGCTTTGGCCAGCAAGAACTGGTGAAAGGCGATGCTATCCTGGTGAGATAGCCATTGCCGGATTGTACCATTTTACGCAGCGGTGATATCCGCACAAAATAATGATGTAAATTGAGGCGTTTTACATTGCTACCGTGCAGCATGAGGAACCCTAAAGCTCCATATCGTTTTGTTTTCCTGTTAATCGCATTACTACTCTGGCGCGCAGGCAGCTTGTATGCCTCGCATATAGTAGGTGGCGAAATGACCTACAGGTGCATTGGCGGCAATAATTATGAAATAAGGCTCGATATATATCAGGATTGCCTCACAGGGCATGGTGCAGCCCGTGCGGACGACGATCCCGCTTTTATAGGCGTTTTCAACCTTGATGGTGGCCCGCCTTCGCTCGATTCTGTAAGGTCTACATCATCGACGGTGGTGCCGCCAAACTTCAGCAACAGTTGCGTTAACAATCCACCACCTACTTGTCTTACAAAGCTTACTTTCATATTTACACGTACCCTCCGGCCCAACAATAGCGGGTACCGGATCATGTACATTCGTTGCTGTCGCAATGAGTCGGTGAATAATATCATGTTCCCGAATACTACAGGCGCTACCTACTTCTGTGATATACCACCAAACACCTGCAACAACAGCGCAGTTTACAAAAATTTTCCGCCACAGATCATCTGTGTAAATAACCCGCTCGTTTACGATCATTCGGCTTCAGACCCTGATGGCGACTCCCTTAGTTATTCTTTCTGCCAGTCATTTGAAGGTGGCAGCAACCAGGATGCTAAACCATGGCCCTTATCTACAAATCCTGGTCTGGTAAGATATATGCCCGGCTTCTCAGCGTCCCGGCCAATAGCAGGTAATCCTACCATCCAGATAAACCCCGCCACAGGTATGATTAGCGGCACCCCTAATTTATTAGGCCGCTATGTCGTTACCGTTTGTTGCGACGAATGGCGAGGTGGCAAGGTGATAAATACCGTGAAGCGTGAATTTCAGTTTGTGGTAACTAACTGTTCAAAGGCTGTAGTAGCAAATATCCCGCAGTTTTCTGAAGAGTTCAATACCTATGTAGTGCAGTGCAACAGCCTACAGGTAGGTTTTGTGAACCAAAGTACGGGCGGCTTTGCTTACGACTGGTCTTTCGGCGTAGCCGGTGCTGCGTCAACAGATTTTCAGCCTACTTACACTTATCCTGATACGGGCACTTACGTAGTAAAGCTGGTAGTAAATCCCGGTTCTACCTGCCCCGATAGCATCAGCCGTATTGTAAAGGTATATCCTACACATACTACAGACTACGAATTTAGCGGCCTGAAATGCCCTAGGTCGGAGATCAGCTTTACCGATAAATCGGATGCTAGTTTCAAGCCCATAGATGGCTGGTACTGGAACTTCGGCGATAATACGGAGTCAAGCGAGCAGCACCCTAAACATGCCTGGAATGTAGGTGGCGATTATAACGTGATGCTGGTATCTAAGAATGTGAAAGGGTGCAGGGATACAGCCACAAAAGTAGTCAGTATCGAACGCTTTGTGCCGTTTGCCGGCAACGATACAATTATTGTAAAAGGCGAGATCATCAACTTCAATGCCACCGGCGGCAACTACTATGTATGGACGCCATCGACCGGGCTCAATTTCCGCGAGCGTAATAACCCAACCGGCTTCTACCCGGACACGGGTAGGTATTCGTATAATGTACACATATCGACTGTTACAGGCTGCGAAGGAAACGATTCTATCAAAGTATGGGTAGTAGGGCAGCCATCTCTGTGGGTGCCGACGGCCTTTACGCCAAATGGTGATGGCAAGAATGACAAGCTACGCCCGATAAGCGTGGGCTACGCCAATATCAAATACTTCCGTGTCTTTAACCGTTTTGGCGAAATGGTGTATGAGACCAAGACCTTCTTCGACGGCTGGGATGGTTGGTTCAAAGGTGAGACCGCCGATCTGGGCACTTATTTCTGGGTGCTGAGTGTTACCAACAGGTTTGGCAAGGATGAACTGATAAAGGGCGACGCTATACTGATACGTTAGCCATAACACTGCATTTTTGTTATTGCCCCATAGGCAGGGTATCTTTACGGCCTTGAATACCAACTAATGAGCAGAACCATCTTAGTGACCGGCGCCACCTCGGGCTTCGGTAAAGCAATAGCCTACCTCTTTGCCCAAAATGGATACAACATCATCATAACAGGCCGCCGCCAGGAAAGGCTGGATGCCATCAAGGCCGACCTGCAACAACAGTTCAAGACGCAGGTGATTACGCTCTGTTTCGACATAAGGAACAGGCAGCAGGTTGAAACTGCGATAGCAGACCTGAAACAACAAGCAAGCCGTATAGACATACTGGTGAACAATGCCGGCCTTGCAGCAGGTATGTCTTCGATAGAAGAGGGTAGCGTGGATGACTGGGAAGCGATGATAGACACCAATATAAAAGGCTTACTTTACATCACACGCCAGGTAGCACCTTTGATGAAGGCGCAGGGTAGCGGGCATATCATCAACATCGGCTCTACGGCAGGTAAGACTGCCTATAAAAATGGTAATGTATACTGTGCTACAAAATTTGCTGTAGACGCGCTCACACAATCGATGCGTATCGATCTGCTGCCGTATAGTATTAAGGTAACAGCCATTAACCCCGGCATGGCAGAAACAGAGTTCTCGCTGGTGCGCTTCAAAGGCGATGAAGCAAGAGCAAAGGGTATATATGAAGGCCTGCAACCTTTAAGTGCAGAGGATATTGCCAATGTAGTTTACTACTGCGCCACGTTACCACCGCATGTCTGCATCAACGACCTGACGCTCACCTGCCTTAACCAAGCCAACGCCATCTATTCAATGAAAGATGCCGACAAGCCGATATTGACTAAGTGATCTTCACCCGCTA
This sequence comes from Sphingobacteriales bacterium, assembly GCA_004144175.1. GTDB lineage: Bacteria > Bacteroidota > Bacteroidia > Chitinophagales > Chitinophagaceae > Polluticoccus. Next base: position 113,908 of record SEFT01000011.1, on the reverse strand, counting down.
CTTTTTGGTTTTGACTTTTAACTTTTGACTTAAATGTATATTTCCACTACCGAGATACGTGTACGATACGGAGAGACCGACCAGATGGGGTATCTCTATTATGGCAATTATGCACTGTACTACGAAGTAGGCCGTGCTGAAGCCATCCGCCAGCTGGGCTTTACCTACCGCGAGCTGGAAGAGATGGGCGTCATGATGCCTGTGGTAGAGTTGAACGTAAAATACTTTCGCCCGGCGCTGTATGATAACCTCATTACCGTAAAGACCATACTGAAGCAATTACCTGACAGCCCCAAGATCCAGTTCCATTCGGAGCTGTATAATGAGCAGGGACAGTTGTTGAATGTTGGCGTTACAACACTGGTGTTCTACGACCCTGTGAAGAAAGAAAAAGTAGAGATGCACGAAGAGCTGCATAAGAGGCTCGAACCATTCTTCACCAAATAATATAGCTACACATGGCTAACGCAAAAGCATCCATCATTACCATAGGCGATGAGCTGCTGATAGGACAAACAATAGATACAAACTCGGCCTGGATATCACAAAGGCTGAATGATTTCGGCATGGAGGTGATACGAAGGGTGGCCGTGGGCGATGACGCAGAAGCCATCCGTAAGGCAATAGATGAAGAATTGCCGCGTGTTTCAGTATTACTTATAACAGGTGGCCTCGGACCAACCGCCGACGATATCACTAAGCCATTACTGACTTCATACTTTGGTGGTAGTATGGTGACAGACGAGCGTGTACTGGAGCATGTGAAGGGCATCTTTGAAAAACGCAAACGCCCGATGCTGGATGTGAACCTGAAACAGGCAGAAGTACCTGATAGCTGCACGGTGCTCTTCAACCGTATGGGTACGGCTCCGGGTATGTTGTTTGAGAAAGAGGGGAGAATCGTAATAGCCATGCCGGGCGTACCCTACGAAATGATGGCTATAATGGAAGATGAGGTAATACCGCGCCTGCGTATGCAGTTTGTTAGCGATGCATTGGTACATCGTTCCATTATCACGGTAGGTGAGGGCGAGAGCTTCCTTGCCGAGCGCATTAAATACCTGGAAGCTGCATTGCCGGCACATATAAAGCTGGCCTACCTGCCATCGCCCAATATGGTTCGTCTACGCCTTACAGGCAAGGGCAAAGACGAAATAGCATTGGTTAAGGAGATTGAAATGCGGCAGGAGGAGATAGCCAACCGTCTGGAGGATATTGTGGTGTCGCTGGAAGACTTGCCGATGGAGCATATCATAGGTCGCTTATTACTAGAACGGAAGGCTACCGTAGGGCTGGCGGAAAGCTGCACGGGCGGCAATATAGCCCACCTCATTACCCAGATAATGGGTTCGGCCCATTACTTCAATGGCGGTATTGTGTGCTATCAAAACTTTGTGAAGGAAGAGGTATTAGGCGTTAAGAAAGAAACGCTGGAAGCGCATGGCGCGGTGAGTGAAGAAACAGCCATAGAAATGGCTAAGGGCGCATTGAAGGTGTTGAAAAGTACTTACGCCCTTGGCATAACAGGCCTGCTAAGTCCCGGTGGGGAAGACGATCGTGTTCCGGTAGGTACCATATGGATTGCCGTAGCTGATAAAGATGACGTCCGGACCTGCAAGTTCAAGCTGCACTACGACCGCACGCGCAACAAAGAAGTAGCCGTCCAAATGTCCCTTGTAGCCATCTGGAAATTTATACATGGCAAGCTATGAACCTGATCTTCCTGATAGGGATGCCCGCCGCAGGCAAAACATACTGGGGCGAAAAGATGGCTGATGCACTGAATATGCATTTTATAGACCTCGACATGTACATAGAACAGCGAGCAGGGCAGCGCATCAGCGATATTTTTGAGCGTCAGGGCGAGTCGGCTTTCCGGGAAAAGGAAACACAGGCAGTTTTCACAATTATGGAAAGCGTAGACCAGCCAACCGTCGTAGCCTGTGGAGGAGGTACGCCTGCATTTAATGACAATCTTTCTGCAATGCAGTCAGCGGGGTACGTCATTTATCTGAAAGCGTCTATAGATACGTTGGTGATGAATGTGCGCCGTAGCGAATTAAACCGTCCGCTGCTACAGGGCAAAGACATTAAAACCACCCTGCATGAACTGCTCGAAAAAAGGAAAAAATACTATGAGCAGGCCCACTATATTTTGGACGTAGAGAACCTCTCAGTAGCTACCTTTGCGCAAATCATAGCCAGATGTACAGACCGGCCATCCTGATGGGCGCTTTCTTTGCCGCCCTTGCCGTAATACTCGGTGCCTTCGGTGCCCATGCCTTAAAAGAAGTACTTAGCCCCGATCAGCTGGTGACATTTGAGACAGGCGTAAAATACCAGTTCTATCACAGCTTTGCACTCTTAGCCGCGGGCATTATCTACGGCTCCTTTCCCTTTAAGCAGGTGCGGCTATCGGCCTTGTTTTTCATCATTGGCATTCTTATGTTCAGCGGTTCGCTGTACTTGCTTACCTGGCTTAAAATGAATGAGGTGGTGGGCTTGCGCGGGATCGGAATTATTACGCCCATAGGAGGCGTATTCTTCATCCTCGGATGGCTTATGATGATATTGGGCATGCTGAAACGGAAATAGCTTAATCTTCCATGTTTTCAGAGCACGGCTGTCAATTTTATGATATTGATAAGTACGGCCCTGACGCTATATTAATGTTCTAATCCTTATTTTCACTGTACTTAAAACCACAATTGAATGAGAGCAATTGCAATGATACCGGCACGCCTTGGGGCTACACGCTTCCCCGAAAAACTGCTGGCCAACATTAAAGGGAAAACAGTTATCCGTCGCACGCTGGAGTCTACACTTAATACTGGCTTATTCGACGAAGTGATCGTAGTAACGGACAGTGAGCAGATAAAGCAGGAAGTAGAGCAATATGGCGGCCAAGCCGTGATGAGCAAAGGCCAGTACGAAAGCGGCACCGACCGCATTGCCGAAATAGCCGAAGATATAGATGCTGATATATTTGTAAACGTACAGGGTGATGAGCCTTTCGTACAGAAAGCACCGTTGGAAAAGCTGCTAAAGGTATTTGCCGACGAAACGGGTAAGAATATACAGGTAGCTTCCATAGTGCAAAAGCTGAAAGATGAAGAGCTGGCGCATGACCCGAACTTTGTAAAAGTGGCGCTCGACCTCCGTCAAAATGCGATGTACTTTTCACGCAGCGCCATACCATACCTGCGCAATCGCGATCTGGGGATTACTTACTACGAGCATATAGGCGTTTATGCATTTCGCAAACAAGCGCTGCTCAACTTTACCAAATGGCCGCAGTCGCCGCTGGAGATGGCCGAGAAGATCGAATGTCTGCGTTTCCTTGAGAATGGTGTGCCTATCAAGATGGTGATATCATCGTATATGGGTGTAGAGATAGACATGCCTGAAGACATACAGCGCGCAGAGGCATTTATGGAAAAGGCAGGATTAGAATAATCCTGTTAACTTTGCAACCTTATTATTCATCATACTAATTACAAGCAGGATATATGAAGTTTCGCAACTTTAAAATGGTGGACTATGTGGTATATGGCAGGGGATGTTTCAACCAACTGGACGAGATATTGACACCGCAGCGCAAGGACAACCTACCGATGGTCTTTTTACTCGACCACCATTTTGCGAACGACGAACAATTCAAAGCGCGCATACCATTGCGCGGCAGTGACGAATTGATAATAGCCGATGTAACCGACGAGCCCAAGACTACCTATGTAGATAAGATAGCACAACAGCTGAAAGATGAGCATGGCAATGTATCCGGCATTATAGGCATTGGCGGCGGCTCTACGCTCGATCTGGCAAAGGCTGTATCTATCATGATGACCAACCCGGGCAACGCACACGACTACCAGGGTTGGGATCTTGTAAAATATCCATCAGTATACAAAGCAGGCATACCTACTTTGTCGGGTACAGGTGCTGAGGTGTCGCGCACCTGCGTGCTTACTGGCCCTACGCGTAAGCTGGGCATGAACTCCGACTTCACACCATTCGACCAGATAGTGCTGGACCCCGAGTTGATAAAGGGCGCACCAAAGAACCAGCGTTTCTACACAGGTATGGATTGTTATATCCATTGCATAGAATCGTTGCAAGGTACCTTCATCAACGCATTCAGCCGCTCTTATGGCGAGAAGGCACTGGAGTTATGCCAGGAAGTATTCCTGCATCAGAAAGACTGGAATGACGAGAGTGACGAAAAATTGATGATGGCATCGTATGCAGGTGGTATGAGCATTGCGTACTCGCAGGTGGGTGTGGCACACGCGGTGAGCTACGGCCTTAGCTATCTGCTGGGTACGAAGCATGGCATTGGCAATTGTATCGTATTCAATCATCTTGAAGAGTTCTACCCCGAGGGCGTAAAAGAATTCCACCAGATGGTAGCGCAGAATGGTATTGACATTCCTGTTGGTGTGACTAAAGGCCTTACCGATGAGCAGTTCGATACGATGATAAACGTATCGCTGGGTATGGCGCCGCTTTGGGAAAATGCACTGGGCAAAGACTGGCAGCAGCAAATGACCCGTGAACGCCTGCGTGCATTATACGAAAGACTTTAATGAACATTTATATAAAAACAGAGAGACCTCTACATGTAGAGGTCTCTCTGTTTTTATTGATATTGTCTTATTGTTATTAGTTCTTGAGCGAAGCCATGTCTATCACAAAGCGGTACTTCACATCGCCTTTCAACAATCGCTCGTAAGCCTCATTAATCTGCTGTATGTTTATCAGCTCAATATCTGATACAATATTGTGTTTGCTGCAAAAGTCAAGCATCTCCTGCGTTTCAGCAATGCCGCCAATCATAGAGCCCGAGAAGCTTCTGCGGTATGGTATAAGGCTGAATGCAGCTACCGGCAATGGTTGCTCCGGGGCACCTACTAGCGCGAGTGAACCATCTACACGTAGCAGGTTCAGGTAAACATTGATATCATGCTCCGCTGAAACAGCATCCAGCACAAAATGCAGCTTGCCTGCATACTTTGTCATCTGCGCTTCATCTTTCGATAGTACTACGTCATCAGCACCCAGTCGTTTTGCATCTTCTACTTTTGATGCTGATGTGGTAAATACGATCACCTCGGCACCCATTGCTTTGGCAATCTTAACACCCATATGTCCCAATCCGCCGAGGCCTACCACACCTACTTTCTTACCTGGGCCAACATTCCAGTGCTTCAGCGGGGAGTAAGTAGTAATGCCAGCACAAAGCAATGGCGCAGTAGCAGCCAGGTCGAGATTCTCCGGTACGCGCAGCACAAAGCTTTCGTCCACTACCACGCTTTCCGAATAGCCACCGTAAGTGGTTTGTCTGGGCATGTGTTTGTCGGGTGAGTTGTAGGTCTGTGTATGTCCGTTAGCGCAATACTGCTCCAGGTCTTCTTTGCAGTAGTCGCATTCGCGGCAGCTATCTACCAGGCAACCCACAGCGGCCAGGTCACCTACTTTGAATTTCTTCACATGGTCGCCAACGCTTACTACCTTGCCAACTATCTCATGGCCGGGTACACAGGGGTACACGGTACCATGCCATTCGTTTTTTGCTGTGTGTAGGTCGGAGTGGCAAACACCGCAATACAGTATCTCTATCTCTACATCGTGCGGTGTCGGTGTTCTGCGGTTAATTTTGAGTTGCTTTAATGCAGCGTCGGCTGCTTCTGTGCCGAATGCTTTTACGTTTGTTGTTGTCATTATCGTTGTTGTTTTTATTTAGTATTAACGGTCTATTGTTTTGGCAAACTGTTGCGAGTAGCGGTCGCCCTGTATTTCTATTGCTCCTACAGCCATGCTAATTTCTTGAAGGTCCGATGGGCTCAGTGTAAGCGATGCAGCGCTTATATTTTCTTCCAGGCGGTGCAGCTTGGTAGTGCCGGGTATTGGTGCTATCCACGGCTTTTGCGCCAGCAGCCACGCTAGTGCTATCTGCGCGTTAGTAGCATTCTTTTGTTTTGCGATATCGGTAAGTACAACTACCAGTTTCTGATTAGCCTTGCGGTTATCGTCCGAAAAGCGGGGAACCAAATTACGGAAGTCATTGCTGTCAAACTGCGTGTGCTCGTTGATGGTGCCGGTAAGGAAACCCTTGCCTAACGGGCTGAATGGCACGAAGCCGATAGCCAATTCTTCCAGTACGGGTAATATCTCTTTTTCGGGCTCTCTCCACCATAGCGAGTATTCGCTTTGCAAGGCTGCTACCGGCTGCACCGCATGTGCCCTGCGGATGGTTTGTACTCCTGCTTCCGAGAGACCGAAATGCTTTACTTTTCCTTCTCCTATCAAGTCCTTCACTGTGCCCGCTACATCTTCTATAGGTACATTGGGGTCTACGCGGTGCTGGTATAGCAGGTCTATTTTATCCGTCCTCAATCGTTTCAATGCAGCTTCCGTTACAGCCCTGATGGTTTCAGGGCGACTATCCATACCAATACCGGCCTTGCCATCTTTAAACCCAAATTTTGTAGCGACAACCACTTCATTACGGAATGGCTCTAGCGCCTCGCCCAGCAATGTTTCGTTCTCATAAGGACCGTAAGCCTCTGCCGTATCAAAAAAAGTAACTCCTAACTCATAAGCTTTTCTTATCAGCCTGATCGCTTCCTGTCTGTCAATTGCAGGTCCCAGCCCGAAACTCAGCCCCATGCAGCCAAGCCCGAGCGCCGAAACCTCGAGCCCGCTGTTGCCTAATATTCGTTTTTGCATCTGATATATGTTTTTTGCGATACAAAGTTCATAGCAATAGCGTGCCTGAAAGGTATACCAATTCCTGTTTTGCTTACCATTTTTACTGGTAGGGTATAGCCTGTGGTGGTGAAGGAAGTAGAAATGGTATTTTTGAATAGAGAAACATGAGGTATATGGAAAAGATCATCCGGTTTGAAAATATCAGCGACTATAATGCTTTTAATAATGCAGAAACCTTGCATCCGCTGGTCAGTATTATCAACCTGTCGAATGCCGCACCAAGATGCCCCGAGAGTACTTACTTCGGTTTCTACACGGTATTCTTAAAGGATGTGAAATGCGGGGATCTGCGCTACGGAAAAAATACCTATGACTACCAGGAGGGTACACTGGTATTTATAGCGCCGGGGCAGGTGCTTACTGTTGAAAACAGCGCGGGCGTATATCAGCCTATGGGATATGCATTGGTGTTTCACCCCGACCTGATACACGGTACAATGCTGGGCAGGCATATACAAGACTACACTTTCTTTGGCTACCAGTCGAACGAGGCACTACACCTCTCAGAACGTGAACGTAAGATAGTGCTGGACTGTTTTAGTAAAATAGAGTACGAGCTGGAACATGCCATAGACAAACATAGCCGAAATCTTATTGTTGCCAATATCGAATTGTTTCTTAATTATTGCCTGCGTTTCTACGATCGCCAGTTCATTACACGCGATAAAGTTCATAAAGGTATTGTCGGTAGTTTTGAGCAATTATTGAATAGTTATTTCCATACCGACAAGCCACAAGAGATGGGGTTGCCAACAGTCGCTTATTGTGCAAATGAAATGAACCTATCGGCCAACTACTTTGGCGACCTGATAAAGAAAGAGACCGGGAAGACCGCACATGAACATATACAAGCGAAAGTGATAGACCTGGCTAAAGAAAAGATATTCGACCACAGCCGGTCGGTAAGCGAAATTGCGTACGAATTAGGTTTCAAATATCCACAGCATTTTACTCGCCTGTTTAAGCAAAAGGTAGGGCAGTCGCCCAATGAATATCGCGGCCTGAATTGAATAGGCAGGCGTTGAACAATATTGTACTGCCAGTTGATCTGCTAAGTGGTTTTTGTGCTGTTCACAAAGGTGCTATCGTACCGTACGAAAAATGCGATCCATATGGAGCGAGATAATCTCTGCAACACAGGCTGTAGTAATAGCGTTGTAGCGGCAGCAACACCAAGACACCAAAAGATGCTATTGTCTTTATAAGATAAGCCAACTGTAAGTGTCCAGGCAATAAAGATAAACCCGATGAGTGCCACAGATAGTCCGTAGCTCACATAGCCCGTGCCGAAGAAAAAGCCGGTCTGCAACTCGTACTGCTGGCCACATACAGGGCAATGCTCGGGCATGCGCATCGTGATTTTAAAGTTGTAAGGATTAGGATTTGTAAACAGGTTGCCCTGCCTGCATCGTGGGCACTTATTGGTCAATACACTGTACACTAAGCCCGGTTCGGAGCCTGTTATTTTTGCACACATAATATGTTGTCTTTAAATGTTAGTTGTCGCTTTTCTTCGAAATTCCTCTGGAGTACTGTTCGTATACTTCTTAAAGAACTTTGAGAAGTGAGAGTTGTCTGTGAACTCCAGCTTTGCTGCTATTTGGGAGATATTCATGTCGGCATTTATCAATAGTCTTTTAGCCTCTAATAGTATCCTGTCCCGTATCACTTCGCCTGCCGATTTTCCTATCATATCCTGGCACAGGGCATTCAGGTGATTGGGTGTAATGTATAGCAAGGCAGCATAGTCTTTCGGCAAGCGTTTGTCGCTGTAGTACTTGTCCACCAGCTTTCTGAAGTTGACCAGCAATAGTTGGTTGTGTGGCTTTGCAGTCGGCGCAATCGTCCTCGATGCTTGCCTGCTTACGCTGATAAACAAGGCTATAAGAGATGCACGCACATAGTCATTGGTATAAGCGTCCGGCTGCTCCATGTCTCGTACTATATTTTGAATGATCTCCTGAGCTTCTGCTAATGCCTTTGGTTGCAGCTGCACAACTCCATCGGCCGCTATGCCCTGGAAGAACGAAAACGCCTCCAGGTATTCGTTACTGACAAGAAAGTGCTCAAACAGGTGTTCCGAAAAGTTGATGACAAAACCATCTGTTTCTCCCTCAAAATTCCAGCTATGTACTTGCCCTGGTATCATAAAGTATATCTGTCCTGCCGTTACATCAAACCGTTCAAAATCTATGGTATGAAACCCGCCACCTTTGGTAAATAATACAATATGGTAAAAGGAATGTCGGTGCGCCAGATGCAGGTTGGGATGGGCTTTCAGATACTCTGCAAAAGGCTCGGCAATGATTTGGCTATTGGTACTGCTGTTGCTGCGCTCCAGAGCGCATATATCATATACCGGAATTGTATTTTTTACCTTTTTCATTACTACCCAAAGGTACGGCCACTATACAATGATAAATAGTAAAAAACATTGGTTTTGTGGTACGGTTTACTGATTTGATCAAATTGGGGAGAGTCTTTTGGATGTATTTAAATAACGTAAGCCCCGCAATTGCAGGGCTTACGTTATCATTATGGCGTCAATGTCTAGTTTTCCTTCAGTATCCGCATGGTGCTAGACTGCTGATCACTGATGCATTTAAGGAAGTAAATGCCATTGTCATAGTGCCTCATATCTATAACGGCTTTGTTGTCTGCACTGGTTGTACGTATAAATTCTCTTCCTGAAAGATCGTACAATACAATTTCCGCGTCTTTAGCCAATACTACATTTAGCTCACCTCTTACCGGGTTAGGGTAGCAGGTTGCCAAGCCGCCATGTATGCTGCTTACCGAAAGGTTTGTTGTACTAAACGGTCCTGTTCTCCAAGCAGAACTGTCATTGCCGGGGCAAATGCTGCGCATGTGCACATAGTATAGTTTATTAGGCAACAGTCCTGTAATCTTGTACAACGTTGCAGGAGTCGGGGGTGGACCCCATGCACCGTTAGGGCCGGTAGCGTTTGTATTCAGTGCGTATTCGGTAGCAATGGCTCCAGGCGCTGCCGTCCAGGAAAACATCACGCTACTATCGGTGATGTTTGATATCGAAAATGCTGGACCTATGCACACTGGGGTAGTAAAAGAATCTAAAGCCCATTCCGAAAAATCGGTATTGCCACAAATGCTACGCACATAGAAATAGTATTTGCTACCACCAGTCAGTCCTGTAAATACCGCACTATCAGCTGTGGTATTGGTAACAGTTGTGGGTATTTTTTTCGTGGTTCCCAAGGCATAGTCATAACTACTGGCAGTCCCGGTCCATTTCATCTTGCCCCAGGTACTTATTACGCCCGTTGATGTAAGAGCTGAGGGTGCAGCGCATGTAGTAGGCACAATGATCTCAATAAGATAGTCCTCGGCCTCGCCGCGTGTTGTATTGCCACATGGGCCCAGCAGTATATTAGGACTGGCAGCACCCATTATACGGAGGCGTGTAGTGCCTAACGACGCTGTTGCCGGTACAGTTACCATACCCACAGCTGTAGTGCCTGAAATAGTCATAGGTACCATCTCGACATTTTGAAACGTGCTGTCACGATTAAAATCGATCCAGGCGGCTACATCGCCTGCACTGGCTACGTTGGCGTTCACTACATAAGTGCTACCTTGATGAAATTTAGGATTGGAGCCTGCAAACACAACAGATGTATAGCCATTCGAATTGGTACCCATAGCGCTGCTAAGCCCCGTGTAAGGCACGCTAATAGATGTAATAACATTAGTTGCCATTGCAGACGCAAATACGGTTCCTGTAGCCGGTGTGCAGTAGGGTGCTGCCTGTGTTTGCTGTATACCGGCAATAAGCGACAGGCAGAGTAGAAAAAAGAAGTGTTTTGAAGTGTAAAGGTTTTTTACCATAAGTTTATTTTTATATAAAGTTACGGTAAATACAGCCGCCAGGGTTTTATTGCTTCGCGATGCTTATGTTCTAGTTTGGGTTTACTTACTGTTTCACAAACTGCCCGATTACCTTTTCACCCCTTTGCGGCTGTACGCTAAAAAAGTATAATCCCTGAGTAAAGTCTTTCAGTTCGACGTTCGATATCACCGGGCCGGCTAACTCTTCACTTATGGTCTCCATCAGTATTTTTCCATTAACGTCATAGATGCGTATTGCTACGTTTCCTTTGGTAGCCAGGCAGTAACTAATGGATACCTGATGCAACGCTGGTACAGGGTATGCGCGTACATCGCCAACAAGTTGAGTAATGTTATTTACCGAAGCAGGAAATTGCCCGTACACAAATTGCAGCTCATCTACCCATAGCTTATTTCCCATAGCAGGGAAACGTCCTCCATCAGAAGCTATCCAAATGAAAGCAGAGTCGGGCATGGCATTCGATACGTATGGTATAGTAACCGACACTTGCTTGTATTCCGACTGGCTACCTTTTATCGGGTAAATAAAATCTGCGACTGCCTCTCTTGTACCATTCACATCGCGCCATAGGAACAATATTACACTTGCCGTATCCATACTCACTTCTTCCATCTTGTACATGAATTTCAATGAGTCGGGCCTGCCTGTCATCGCGAAGTCGATAGTAGCAAAACCTTCATGCGGATTACGGAATGCGCAATCGGCATTCTGTAGCAGCAGGGCGGCGTTACCGGCTGCTTTATCGGTAGTGCGTATAGAAGTATGGGTTTTGCAGCCCATGCCTGTTTCGTCGGACAATACCCAGCCGCCTGCGAGCGCTTTTATGCCGGTAGCGTTCCAGTTCTCGAAGCCACCATTGGGTATCTGTGTTTGCCCCACCGCAGCAATGCAGATTGATAAAAGTGATGTAGTCAATAGTACCTTTCGCAGGCCTGCAAGTAAATCAGTAGTCATATAGCTCAATGCTCTTTTTAGGGACATTGAAGATAGGCTTGTAAGCACGGCCACGGTGCGGTTGATGAGGGTGATTTACAGGGTGAAAAGCTTTGTGGGTGGATTTTTTAGGTTAACGATGTGATGACTGTCATTGGGCACTTGTCAGATATTTAGCGGGTACATGTTCTGTCAGCCATACCCCGTTATCAGAGATATAAAATGCAAAACCGTCTTTATGCATTTGTCCGGCCATCACCTCGAAAATGAAAGGCTTCCCATGGCGTTGACCAACTTTGCTTGCCGTTTCGGTATCAGCGCTCAGATGCACATGGTGTCTGCTGCCTTTGTCTAATCCTTTATCCATAATCGATTGAACTGATTTCTCGCCTGTACCATGATAAAGTATCTCAGGTGGCAGTCGGCTTGGAAATCCAAGTTCCACATCAACAGAATGCCCTTGGTTGGCTCTTATTTTATCATGAGCGTCATTGAAAGCAAAGCGTTTTTTTGAGTTTGTTGCAACAAGATGATCCAAAGTTGCTTCATCTAGCTCTACGCCGTACGCATTAGCCCTTTCGATCAATGTTTTCACGTCAGTCCAGCCATTGTTGTCCAGCTCTATACCGATTGTTTCGGGCTGGTGACGTAGTACCAGGCTTAAAAACTTGCTGGTCTTCGTAAGTTGTTTTTCGTTCATATAGCTGTTATCATTCCTGCAAATAAATTTAGTTTTTTTCTTTGGTTGCATTTCCAATGTGTCAGTTGCTTCCAACTGACACTAAGCCCCATCATCTAACAATTCCCTGACATACATCCGTGCCGTTCTCAAAGTTTGGCACGCTACATGCTATACTACATACACAGATCGTTTCAACTATATAAGTCGGGAATATTCAATTCCCTCTTTGCTGACAAAAAAATTACAATGTCGGCATAGGGGTAGGGCGTCTTTTGTCCGTCTTATATAAGTGCAGGTGTACGATGAACTTTAGAAGCCTGCATGGGGCGATCCCCCTATTTCTTAATGAACTAAATACGACCCAGGTATGTTAATGAATGATTTTTACCGCATCCAGTACCTTCAGCGCGACCCCAACAGCGTATCGTGCAAGATCGCGTTCAACTCGCAGCACGATATATTTAAAGCCAGCAACTCGGGTCGCCCCGTGGTACCCGGTGTGTGTATGATGGAGATGGTAAAGGAATTGCTGGAGCAGCAGACCGACCAGAACCTGTGGATGCGCAATATGGACCAGGTAAAGTTCCTACAGATGGTTACGTCGGACGAGCAGCCTATGATAGAGATTAGCTGGCAGCAAAGCGGAAGGAGCTATAACGTAAGCGCCGCTATGAAGAATGGCAGCGACGACCTTTTTCGCCTCAACGGCTATTTCGAGAAGAAATAACTAAACGGCTACAGGGGCAGGTCCCAGTCGCCGTTTAGTTTCAGTACTTTTTCTATTACATCCCTCACACATCCTTCCCCGCCTTTGTAGGGAGAGATGTATTTAGATACTTGTTTTATTTCCATTACTGCATCGTTGGGGCAGCAAGGCAGCCCGCATAGTTGCATCGCAGCATAGTCGGGTATGTCATCGCCCATGTACAGCACCTGCTCGTAAGCGGTATGTGCGGTCAGGGCTATGTCCTGCAATGCTTCTTTCTTGGTCTCGATGCCTATGTGTACGTCCGTAACGCCCAGCTTGTGCAGGCGGTTGCGCACGGCTTCCGACTTGCCACCCGATATGATCCATACCTTATAGCCCTTCTTGATGGCCAGTTGCAGCGCATAGCCATCTTTGATGTTCATGCTGCGCAGCAGGTGGCCGTCTTCGGTAGCTAGTATATTACCATTGGTTAATACGCCGTCTACATCAAACACAAATACGCGGATAGGAGCAAAAAGTTCCAGTACGTTCATCGTTTTTATTTCTGATTATCGCGCCATTCGTATACCCAGCTCGATTGTATCATTTCGAGGTGGCCTTCGTTGCTTTCTTCGCGCTTACCTTCAAAGCCCGGTATCTCCAGCACCCAGTCCAGCAGTTCGGTAAAGCGTATGCGGTATATCTTCTGCTCGCCAAAGTCGTCGCCAAAGCGCTCGTATAGCTTCAGGGCAATGTCTTCGTAGTCGTTCCAGTGTATCGGTGGTTCGTAATGAGCCATGTTCGTATAAATATTATTCTCCGTGAATTAATGATTGATCGGGTACCGTTACTTCCAGCGTACCGCTGCCGCCGTCTTCCAGCACACACTGGCAGCCCAGGCGCGATGACAGCCTCGGGTTGCGCGCGCGGTCTATAAAGTCTTCTTCTTTGTCGCTTAGTTCAGCAACCAGGTCTTCGCCTTTCTCCAGGTATATATGGCAGGTGCTACAGGCGCATACCATGCCGCAGTTGTGGTGCAGTTCTATATTGTTGTCAAGGGCTATCTCCAGAATGCTTTGTCCTGCTTCCACATTGTCTATGGTTACCGGTTCGAGCCCTTTTTGTTCAAATTTAAAATTGATAGTATACATGAAAAGGTGCAATAATTTGCGGCAAAGTTAATGCTTCGCGCCTTTTATTGGTTGCCGGACTTATACATAGCCTTTATCGACTCATTGACAGCCTGGTAGATGCGCTGCCACTCAGGGTGGTCGTCCAACATCTTCATATGGCTGGTCATGGTTTTTTCGTCGTTCCGTCGGGCGGGGCCTGTTTGCAATGCACGGGGCGGAGTAGTGGTCGTCCGCTCAAATGTTTGCGACAATATAGGGCGCAGCATATCGAATGGTATGCCTTCTCTGCGGCATAGTTCATCGGTAATGGCCATCATATGGTTGGTAAAGTTGTTGCTCAACACTGCACACAGGTGCAGCCATTTGCGCGAGGTGCCGTCGGCTTCATAGGTAATGTCTGTAATGCTGTTGGCTAACTGCTGTATCACTTCTTTGGCTCTGGTATCCGAATATTCGTAAGCACAAGGAATTTGTCTATGTTCCGGCAGGTTATTCTTTACAATGCTGTAAATGAGCCACAGCACACCATAATGCTGCGTAGCAGATGATAAAAGATTGATAGATGCGGCACCTGCTGTGTGCAGCAGCACCGTATTGCTAAGTGATAATCGCTTTACGACTTCGTCGATCGCGCCATCGGCAATGGCCATAATGCAGCAGTCGGCATCGTCCTGTATCTCTTCGGGCGATGAAAGCTGCTTTAATCCAAACGCATCCGCTAATTGACTGCCCGTATCATGATTACGGCTGTACACACCCTTGCATACATGCCCCGCACCCGTTAGCCTTGTAACCAGGAACCAGGCCATATTGCCGCTGCCTATAATGTAAAAGGTCATTTCTTATCGCGGTTTGCTACGTAATAGTCCGTCATCAACTGATGCACCCTGGCTTTCAGTTCGGCAGTGTCGCTGAGCGCCAACCCTTTAGTAGGTATCGGGTCGAGGAAGTCAAAATGCACCGGCATCGGCCATGCCCATGCGGGTACATTGTGCGGCAATATTCTTCCGGTATTGAAGATAACTGCAGGCATTATAGGATGCTGCGCACGTATAGCCGTCTTAAAAGCTCCATCGTAGAAGGTCTGTATCGGTTGTTTTGTTTTGTTGCGTGTTCCTTCAGGGTAAAGGCAGAGGTGCAGGCCCATGTCCAGTGTAGCCTGCATTTTAGCAAAGCTCTCCCTGCGGCTTTGGTCGCTCTTGCGGTCCACCAGTATTGAGCCCGCCGTGTAGATCAAACCAAATATTGGTATACGAGCCATCTCTATCTTAGCCAGCGTTTTATTCGGCCCCGGTATCCATGGCGACGACACCGGTATATCCACAAACGAATTGTGGTTGGTAACCACGACATACGATTGCCCCGGCTGGAATTTTTCTTTACCCCTGCGTATCACAGGGCATCCTGCCAGCGGCATATATACACCCATCCACACGCGGAAGATGCCATGCAGCCATTTGGACCGCTGCGGCTCCTTCATGAATGAGGTGAGCCATATTGGCATCACTACGATCAGCATTGTTGCTACAAACAGCAGCAATGCGTATACAAAGAAGATATGTCCGAGTACTCGTTTTATAATGTTCATTGTGTGTTGCTAGTCTAAGGACCAGTCTATCGGGCCCAGCCCTTTTTGTTCCAGCCATTTATTGGCCTTGCTGAAATGCTTACTACCAAAGAACCCATTATGCGCCGACAGCGGCGATGGGTGTGCCGATGTAAGCACCAAATGTTTATTCGTATCTATCAGCACAGCTTTGCCTTTAGCAAATGCCCCCCAGAGTATAAACACCACATGCTCTTTCTTCTCTGATACAATGCGTATCACATCGTCGGTAAAGTGGTGCCAGCCCACTTTGCTATGGCTCATTGGCTTGTGCGCCTCTACGGTGAGTGCGGCGTTCAGCAGCAGTACGCCTTGTTTGGCCCAGTGCTCCAGGTTGCCATGCTTTGGTATGGGCAGTCCCAGGTCCTCGTGTATTTCCTTAAAAATATTGACCAGCGATGGCGGCGGCTGTACACCCTTCGGTACCGAAAAGCTAAGCCCATGCGCCTGGCCGGGGTTATGGTATGGGTCTTGTCCCAGTATCACCACCTTCACCTCATCAAACGGTGTAGTGTTGAATGCGTTGAAGATATTTTGCCCGGCAGGGTATATCGTTTTGCCCGCCACTTTTTCGGCCCGTAAAAACTCCCTGATCGCCTTAAAATAATCCTGCTTAAACTCTTCCTTCAACTGCTCCTTCCAGCTCTCTTCTATTTTTACATCCATCGTTTCCCGGTATTAAAAGTCTGTGTTACCTAGCATTAGCCATCCCGAAGATAAAGCAGATTTGGGATACATGCCCGTCTGCGGTTAGCCCTCCAGTATCTCTACTACATGCTTCCGTATATTATCCGCTATCCTGTCCATAGGCAGGTCATTGGCATCGGTGCCAAACGGGTCTTCTATCTCTTCGGCTATCACTTCAAGGCTGGCCAGTATATAGAATACCAGCGCTACCACCGGCATGATCCAATAGCCCAGCTGCGGCACGTAGCCAAAGGGCAGTGTCATGATGTAGATGAAGATAAACTTCTTGATAAATGCACTGTACGAATAGGGGATAGGCGTGTTCTTGATACGCTCGCAGGCGCCGCATATGTCGGTAAAGCTCATCAGCTCGGGGTTGAGGAACAGCAATTGCTCACCACTGATCAATCCTCTGTTTTGCAGCTCTATTACTTTGTGGTGTATCAGCCGTGCTATCTGGTTCGGCGCATGTTTGTCTTGCAGCAGATTCCGTATTTCGGGGTGGTCTACATCGTCCAGCGCCAGGCGGGTGCTTTCTGCCTGCAGGTGCTCTTTCAGCACGGCTGCATACAGCGGTATCATCTTGGCAAAGTAGTGCCGGTCTTGTATGTCGTCCTTGGGCAGCAGTACCTGCATCTTGATGGCCAGGTTGCGGCTGTTGTTTACCAGTGCCCCCCAAAGCTTGCGGCCCTCCCACCAGCGGTCGTAGGCGGTGTTGGTGCGGAATACCAGCAACAGCGACAATGCAAAACCCAGCAGGTTGTGCAGCAGGTTCATATTTTTTAGCCAGGGGTGGTTGCGGATGTCGAAATAGTGCAGCTCCAGGAATGCTACCAGGCCCGAATATGCTGCTATGATGAGGATGAGCACACCCAGCTTGCGCAGCGTATCGGACGTATGGAACTCAAACAGTATCTGGAACCACTTCTTAGGATTATAAATCTTCACTTTGGCCTATTCAAGGTTTTTTTTATTGGCTTTATAACAACCGCCGTTTAGCGAATGTTCACTTCTGTCAGCTTTTCGCCCTCCAGGTAGCACTCCAGCTTGTCCTGCACCGTAACCGGCCCCACACCCGATGGAGTGCCCGTAAATATAAGGTCGCCGATGTTGAGGGTAAAGAACTGCGATACATAGGCAATGATCTTATTGACGGGGAACATCATATCGGCGGTGTGCCCGTCCTGCACCAGCTCGTCATTCTTCTTTAGCTGGAAGTGGAGCTTTTGCAAGTCCATTCCCTCGGTTACAGGTACAAACCTGCCTATCGCAGCGCTGCCGTCAAATGCCTTGGCTATCTCCCAGGGCAGGCCTTTCTTTTTCTGTTTCTCCTGAAGGTCGCGGGCGGTAAAGTCGATGCCTACGCTTATCTCGCTGTAGTATTTGTGGGCAAACTTCTCCTGTATGTACTTTCCGTTCTTGCCTATCTTCACGATCAGCTCACACTCGTAGTGCAGGTCGTCGGTAAACTCGGGGTAATACAGCGGCTTGTCGGGCAGCAGCACGGCGCTTTTGGGCTTCATAAATATCACAGGCTCGGTAGGTATTTCATTATTTAGTTCCTTTGCGTGTGCTCCGTAGTTTCTGCCGATGCATATAATTTTCATAAGAAGAAGGATAATCGATTTGACATGACCCGCGTAAAAATAAAGTTTCCCGACGAAAAACCGTTAGCGACCATCAGCATACCCGTACGCATTACCGATATCAACTATGGCAACCACCTGGGCAACGACCGCCTGCTGTCCATCATACACGAGGCCCGTATGCAGTTGCTATCGCAGTGGGGCTATACCGAACTGGATGCTGGTGGGGTAGGGATGATCATGGCCGATGTGATGATTGCCTACCGGGGCGAGGCGTTTTATGGCGACGTGCTTACCATATGCATATATGCCGCAGAAGTAGCCGACCGCTCATTCGACCTGCTCTATCATATTAGCACAGAGCGCAATGGGAGCCGGAAAGACATTGCCCACGCCAAGACGGGCATGGTAACTTACGACTACAAAACCGCGCGGATAGCGGTTCTCAGCACCGATCTAAAAAATCATCTGGCCATAGGCTAGGAAATTTAAACTTTTTACCTACTTTTGCCATCCGTTTTGGCGAGGTAGCTCAGATGGTTAGAGCGCAGGATTCATAACCCTGAGGTCACGGGTTCAACTCCCGTCTTCGCTACTAGATCTACAAAGGCTTGAAGTTTACTTCAGGCCTTTTTTGTTTTTTTGCAGATGCATTTACTGTTGGTGTTGCTGACTTTTATCTCTATTTTAGAATAAATATCACCAAAGTATGGATATTGCTTTATCGAATGAATTGCTTCTCTGCTTGTTCCGCAACAAGCTACTACCCAAAGGCCATTTGCTGGCGCTCATCAAAGAGAAAGACGAGGTAATAAAACAACAGCAAGATCTTATCGAGGCGCTTAAGAAGGCAGCTAAAATGTAAGGTATGGACAACAACAGCAAACACGAAATAAATGTCCCCAAGCTTATTGAAAAAAAACCGGGACTTTACTACTGGACGCTTGCTGCAGCTGTTGTGATCATAATTTTTTTAGTATGCATCATTATTGCGAATAAATATGGCTTCTCGAGCAAGTATGGTTCTCTGATTCCTCCAGCAAAAACTTCATTGGATAATCCAAAGGATGATCGGCAAATCGTTATTGCCACTCATGATTCCGGAGGAACAACCAAGGTCTCATCAAAGGCTTCGAAACCTATAGGCAATACAATAAGAGGGATTTCCAATGTTGCCGTCACGCAGCCGGTGACTGTAACAGGTAGTAGCAATATTGTCAACTCGCCAAATTCTTCTATAACTACCTTCAATGTTGATACCTCTATTGGCGTGAGCGATGCTAATAACTACCTGATATCTATCACAACGATGCCAAATGGTAAAAAGGGGTACCTTATTGGCCCAAAATCAGGAGAATGGTATAATCCAGTCGTTATAATCCCGGCTTCCGAAAAATCGAGGGTGACTAATAAGGAATCACTTAGAGTTTATTTACCTGGACAAAATGCACTTTTCGGATGGAGACAGGGTAGCGACACTATGATAATCGACGGGAAAGCTGAACTATGCGATTTTGTTGGCTGGGATAATCATGTGAATAAAAACCAAAGAATATTTGTACATACTGATCTTGAAAAATTTGTGTTCGGCGATGCTTCGGATATGGCAAAATGGTACATGTTTGAAAAGGGGCAAATAATTTATGTGGGCACTAGCAACGACTGAGCCAATAAGTAAAGTTGGAATAGTCTATGAAACATTCCCCGCAACACAAACATGAAACACTACACTGGCGTGCCCTAAAGAAAGCGCTAGAGCCATCTCCAGATGAAAAGCTGTTCACCAGGTGGTCGGCAATTGCGCAGACTTCACTAGCTGTAATTTCAATTATCATTTCCGTATATGTCTTTAATAGGCAGACCGAACAAGCCGAGCGCCTAGGGGATCAGAAAGACATGATGAAAAGGTTCGATTCATTGTTGATCAATACAAATGCTTTGCTGCTCAGTAACGTGATTCAAAACCACGAGTTGCACTCTATCCTTGTTAAGCTTGATACTAACAATCAAAAAAGCGACGGAGTATCGCTCGCAATGCATCGGCAACTAGAGCTACATAGTGATGTACGAGATGATGAGTACCGAGCATCCCTGATAAAGTTTAAAGCAGATCTACAGAACATTCAGATCATATACTGGAAGGAAGTATTACTGGCGACAAACGCAGGCGAGTTTAATAACACAATTTCTAAACTGCTGAAGCATTTTCAAGCGACATCGTCAAGCCCTTTTATTATTCGTAACAGTATTTTGTTTTGGCTTTGGAATAGGGTTATCGCTGGCATCGACGGTTTTGATTTTTATTTTGAGACAACTCCTCGAGAAGACAGCGAAGATCAGAGGATGGCGGGTTACGTAGGCAGCGACATTAGAACTGCAATTTATAAAGCTGATTCACTACTGAACATCGAATTGCCGTCACCAAAGACACCATAATCGTCCGATATGAAGCCAGTTAACCGACATAGTATGCATGAGCCATTACAATGGCGTGCATTGAAGAAAGCTCTGGAGCCATCGCCTGAAGAAAAATTAGAAGCGAAACAAGCTGCAAAGAAACAAAATGATCTCGCCCTGATTGCGATAGGATTGAGCATTATGATAGCAGTCGTGCAGTGCTGGCAGGCCATTGAAATATCGAAGCAAAAACAAGAGATCAGGGGATTTGACACTTTGCTAAACAGCAATATTAAAACGAATACAGAGCTAGAGGCAATATTAACCAAGCTGGATGCCAATAACACGCGAACCTCGATTATTCTGGCTACGTTGCGAGAGCAGCTAAAGATAAACTCCGTTGGCGCAAGAATGCAGTATAGCCGGAAGCCCAGCATTCTTGTGCCTGCGCAGCACAAGGTAGATAGTAAGGGTAAAGAATGTCTTACTTGTCTTACCGACAATCTAGCGTCAACGACGCGAAATACCCCCCCTTATTTCCCTATTATCTTTTTCCTGTGCTTGATGCCCCATTCAGCCATTGTCTGAATAAGCTCCTTGAATGTATTTCCATACTCGGTTATCGCGTACTCTACACTTATAGGCTGTGTATCCTTTACAGTCCGCACGATCAGTTTATTCATCTCCAGGTCTTTCAATTCACGGCTCAATACCTTACCTGAAATTCCATCTACAAGCTTTAATAGTTCGCTGTATCGTCTGGGATTGTAACAGAGGCATGTCACGATTGCTATTTTCCATTTACCACCCAATATGTCCATTATATCCTGAATTGCTTTAAGCGACGCAGTACACATCGTGTTATCGGTAGCACATTCAGCTGGTTTCCTTAGTGTCACTAACTTACTCATTTGAAAGATTGTTGACTAAAATAAACTATTACCTTATGTCTCAAAGTTACAAAATGTCACCAACTTTGGTTTAGAAATTTAAACACAACAGAAATGACTCAAAAGATTGTATTGATTACAGGGACAAACAGTGGCTTTGGATGGTTAACCGCAAAAAGCGTGGCCGCGCTGGGGCATAAGGTATATGCCACCATGAGAGACACAAACGGTAAGAATAGCGACAAAGCAAAAGAACTATCTGCAGTTGACAACATTACAGTAGTAGATGTAGCGCTTACCAACGAGGCGAATGTGCAAAAAGTATTTGGCGAAATTATTGCTAAGGAAGGCAGGATCGATGTGTTGGTAAACAACGCCGGTTACGGAGCGGTAGGGGTAACCGAAAGCTTTACTACCAGGGATGTGCAGGATATGCTGGATATGCATGTAGTAGCCTACTGGAGGTTGATGAAATTGGCGCTCCCACACATGAGGAAGCAGGGGGAAGGCCTGATCGTCAACGTATCCAGTGGTGCAGGAAGGCTTTCATTTCCTTTTATGGCTGTATACAGCGCAGCAAAGTTTGGCCTGGAGGGCTTGAGTGAAGGCCTACATTATGAGGTGAAATCTTTAGGAATAGACGTAACAGTAGTAGAACCGGGCGCGTTTCCTACCGATATTTTAGGAAAAGTGCAAGCGGGTTCTGATCCGGGTGTGAATGACGGCTATGGTTCATTACTTCAAATACCTGGCCAAATGGGGGCAGGTCTCGCACAGTTGTTTGAAACCGTAAAGCCAAACCCACAGGATGTGGCAGATGCTATTGTAGATTTGATAAACACACCAAAGGGACAAAGGCCATTGCGTACGGTGGTCGATCCGGCTACAGGGCATTTAGTAAAAGCCTCAAATGATGCAGTACAAATACAGCATCAAACAATGTTGGGTGCATTTGGCTTGGGTGATCTGTTGAACTAAGATATTGTTGCTTGAATAAAAAGGCAGACCTCATAGGTCTGCCTTTTCTGATTGATGGATGGTAATATCATTCCCCAACTACCGTATTCTTTCAACAATATAACTTTCCAACTGGTTTAAGTCGTTCGCAGAGAGACTTAGATCATGGGAGAGCAAATAGGTCTCCCAACCGCCTGCATTTATACTAAAGCCGGTGTGATAGTTCAAATCTCTATTGAGCCGCAGTTTGAAGCAGCAACTGCACTTTATCCAGCGTTAGGGGTTTTTCTATAAAGCCAGCTACTCCTGCATGTTCGTCTGCCCGTTGCTTATCTTTCTGGTCGATAGAGGAGGAGTATATATAGATATAATGTTGCTTTGCTAGCACGTCGCTGTTTATCTTTTGCAGTAGTTCCCATCCATTCATTCCCGGCATATTGATATCCAGCAGCACGATGCATTTTCGCGTAGTTGTTGAGAGCTCTTTATTGATGTATTCTAGCCCATCATAAGGGTCTAAAAAGGGCACAACGTTGGCACCGGTAGCTACTCTCAATATGATGGCTTTACTAAGCATTTGAACAGTTCTGTCGTCGTCTATTACAATAAATTCCATTTTATATGATGTTTTAAAAATAAGTCCCTTCTACTATGGAAAATGTTCAAACTATTTTGCAAATTTACATTAAGGGATTCAACAAACAAGTGATAAATAACAGATTTTCAATGATTTATATCATGAGCTAGTTTTTTCTTCAGACAAACTATAAACGGCCATATAATGATAAAGGGATATTTGGATAACCAACCATCGGGTATGTCGGTGGTAGAGAGCATATTGGAATCTATTTCTGACGGGTTCTGTTATGTAGATAACGACTGGAAAGTACTTTACTGGAACAGTGCAGCAGAAAAAATTCTGAATCGACCAAAAGCGGAAGTACTTGGCCATAACCTATGGCAAGTATTCCCCGAAGCAGTAAATACTATTTTTCACTGCGAATATCTGCGTTCGAAGCAGCAAAATGTTGCTACAGAGCTGGAACAGTACTACGAGCCGAATGATCTTTGGGTACGAGTTAAGACATATCCCTCAGAAAATGGCCTGTCTATTTTCCTGGAAGATATGACAGCTAGAAAAAAGCTAAGTGAAACAGTCAGCTATCAGAAGAACCAACAGGAAGCGATCATTAATGCCTCGTCCGATGCAATTTGGTCCATCGACCGCAACGGCTGTCTGCTTGCCGCAAACAGTACTTTCCGGCAAAATATACGTTTATACACAGGCTTATCGATTGATATTGGCGACTGCGTGCTTGATCTGGGGGATGAGGCCGAATCGCAAAAATGGCGGGAACTCTACGGCAGAGCTTTGAACGGAGAAACCGTAGTGCAGGAAGACTTCATTGAGTTTCCAGCGTCTGGGCAGGCGCATTACATCGAGCTTACCCTGAACCCGATAAAGGACGGTGCCGATATGCAAATAGTAGGCGTAGCCGGGCACTCACACGATATAACTGCAGTTAAGATGCAGATGAAAGAGATAGAGGAAAAGAACAGAATACTGGAGGAAAAGGAAAGGTTGCTTCAGGAAAGTACGGACAAGTTGCAAGCCATTATTCATTCGTCGCCCGATATCATTGCAACTGTAGATGCCAACGGTTACTATACCTCAGTAAGCGACTCGGTGATTTCAATACTGGGGCTTGAGCCGGAAGATATGGAAGGCAGGCATTTTTCCAATTTTGTATCGCCAGCCGATTTGCTGAAAACAGAAGACGTTACAGCCGGCATCACGGACGGAAACAACATAACAGCTTTCAAAAACAGACTCGTGGCAAAAGACGGCCGGTTGGTTCATATTTTATGGTCGGCAAGGTGGGATGTTGAGAAGCGTACTATGTTTTGCGTTGGCAGAGATGCTACCGCTTTACACGAGGCCGAGTTGAAGAGAGAACTAGCCGAACGCCGGTTTATGGCGCTAATTAACAAGGGCGCAGATATGGTAGGCATTATTGACGAAAGAGGTGCCTACAAGTTTATCAGCAACAACGTGTCGCAGATATTTGGTTATACCAGCGAAGAACTACTAGGACAAAACGCGCTGGATTTTATTCATAAGGAGGATATCGAAAGAGCAAAATCAGAACTGGCCAACGTAGCTACCAGCAAGGAGCTGAAGCTACACGAATTCAGATTTAAGGACAGAGACAATAGATGGCACTGGGTTGAAACCATATGTACCAATATGCTGAATGACGAGGTGGTACAAGGAATCATAGTCAACTCGCGGGATGTTACAGAGCGAAAGAAAAACCAAAGAAAGCTGAAGAAAGCTATGGCTCATCTTACAGAGCAGAACCGTGTATTGAGGGAGATTGCATTTATACAATCTCACGAAGTAAGAAGGCCATTAGCCAATATCATGGGTATTGTAGATATACTTATCAATACATCGCTTAACAGCCATGAAACGACGCCATATCTCGATACGCTTCAAACTAATGCTCTTGAGCTAGATTGTATTATACATAAGATTGTAGAAAAAACGTATTCAATAGCATCCTAGGCCATGATGCATTTATTGGCAAGATGCTCAACTTATTTAATCGATGGAGCTAAAAATATACGCTTCACATACAAAAGCCTAGCAGCCGCTGCCATAGTTGGTTCCAGCCTTGGCACGGTAGTTTTTACATACCTGGTGTGAGCGATTGTGAGAAGTGAAAGAGAGGTGATTGGTTTGGGAGATAGGATTTGTGAATAAGCGTTTTGTGAAAGTGAGATAGAGAGAAAGTGGTAATTGGATTTTCATGATCGAAAGTAAAGGACTGCATAACAGCAGTCCTTTATCTATTTATAGCATCTTGCAGTTCCCAAAAAATCCACAAACTATCAGGGTGTGCAAAACGGCATTCCATCCCACAAGTATTTATATTGCAGTCATGACCCTACAGCACCTGCAAACTAAACTTTCTTTCGTGATCAAGGCGATTTACACACCCTCTTTCAGCAGCCTTGCGCCAGCATCGCAACAGCCTTGCAGCTGCGTCACGCCAGCACAACGGCTACGCGAGAGCAGCCTGGCAGCAGCACAACAGCAGCACAACAGCAGCATTACAGCAGCTTTACAGCACCGTCGACCACTACCATATGCACATCATACAATCAGCATCCACACACTGTAGCAGCAAAAAAAATTTTACGAGCATAAGCCCTTTTGCAAACACCGACATCAGCATAATTAATACCATAAGTCATGGTCAACGCTTACCTTAGCCACAACAATCTATGGAAACAATACCTACGCTATACGAATGGGCCGGCGGCATGCCGGTGTTCGACAAGTTGATGGATAATTTTTATAAAAAGGTACTGGCAGATGACTTGCTGGAGCCTGTATTTAAGCATATGTCGCCTGAACACCAGAGGCACGTAAGCCATTTTGTAGCCGAGGTATTTGGCGGACCCACCCTGTATTCGGAGCAAGATGGTAGCCACTACAAAATGATATTGAAGCACCTCGGCAAGCACCTGACCGAAGCGCACCGCGCACGCTGGGTGCAGCTGCTCACACAGTCAGCCGATGAGATAGACCTGCCCGACGATCCTGAGTTTCGCTCTGCATTTGTAGCCTATATCGAGTGGGGTACAAGAATAGCCGTACTCAACTCCAACCTCGACGACGTTAATCTAAGCGAGAACGAACCGATGCCGAAATGGGGCTGGGGCGTACCGGGCAAGCCGTATATACCCGAAGGAAGTTAGCCA
The DNA here is from genome assembly GCA_004144175.1 of Sphingobacteriales bacterium. Classification (GTDB taxonomy): domain Bacteria; phylum Bacteroidota; class Bacteroidia; order Chitinophagales; family Chitinophagaceae; genus Polluticoccus. The sequence goes on along the minus strand of SEFT01000011.1, from coordinate 87,918 downwards.
CTGATTATCCCTTAACATACCTCAACGCCACAGACCCGCTGGGCAATGTCTTTGTTGCCATCAGCTTCAGGCCGAGCTTTTCGGGCATATGCATTTCGGTAAACAATCGCCGCCCTTCACCTACGATCACCGGCTGTATTACAATATGGAACTCATCTACCAGCCCCAGTTCTATCAGCTGTGCGGGTAGTTCAACCCCGCCGGTAGATATGGCTTTGCCGGGTTGCTCTTTTAGTTTTAGTACCTCTTCTTTCAGGTCGCCCTGTAGCATGGTGGTACGCGCATCATCTACCTGTTTCAGCGTCCGCGACACCACAACGCGGTCGATAGCATCGAAGGTTTTTGCAAAGGCATTGCCTGTTTCGTCCAGCGACTGTGTCTTAGCTACCTCGGGCCAGAAGGGTACCATCAGCTCATAGGTTTTACGGCCATATAGCAATAGATCGGTGCCCTCCATCAGCTCCCTAAAGTACTCGTGTACATCGGGTGAGCCGTTGCCCTTGGTATGGTCGCAGCATCCGTCCAGGGTCAGGTTGATGCCGTAGATAAGCTTTCTCATATGTTGGTTATGCTGGGGTCTGTAAGGTAATATGTTTTGATGTAAGCTCTATATTTTTATAACCCAACGCAGGTTTTCTTTTTACCGTCTTTTTGGTAGTTTAGTACATACTTAAATAACAACCTATGAAACGCTTCCTGACAATTCTTCTGGCGCTGCCAATAGCAGCCACCGCGCAAAAGCTACAACTTGGCCTCAATGCCGGTACACAATATAATTTGCCTTCCGCCTATGGCACCGTCAAAGGCCGCGTCAATGGCTATGCATCGGCAAGAGTACTGACACATTTAGGCAGGCACTTGCAATTAGGCTTTACAGTCGATGTCGGCAAGATCACGTTAGGTTCGTCTGATGCCATATATACCGATGAGTCTCAAACCAATACTAATGGGCTGGTGTATATCATTGCATCGCCTTATATAATGCCAGCCGCTATTATCAACTACAAAATCGGGTTACCAAAAACTATCTGTATGGCGGGGCATCTCTGGGCTACATGAAAGGATTCAAAGGCAATTCGGATGTTAGGTTCGTGACGTCTAAACAGCTGGGCCCTGCATTCGGCCCAAGTACAATCGTAGGCTCCAGGATGGCCATTGCCTCTTATAATGCGATATCGCTTGGTCTGCAGGCCGGCTACGTATACCAGCTAAACAACAAGCTAGGGCTTAATGCCGAAGTAGGTATGCGCTGGCTGCGTGCTGCAAGCAGCGATTATTTCTTCGAGGCTCGCGATAAGTTTGTTCCGGTGTCGCTTGGTGTTAGGTACACACTGGGTGCGGGCTTGGGCAAGAAGGGCTAAGCGTATTCAATAGATGACCGATACAATATTTTCAGCAAGGCAGCGACTGTCAGCCAACATGCGATGGATGAGGTTTATCGTACTGGCACTGGCGGTATTTTTTTTATACTCATTGGCACAAGATGGTTTTTCTGGCCGCGATAATGTCGAGAGTATGACTGATCATTTGATAGTACTATTTTTCTGTTGTCTGCATATTGTCTTCTATATCGTGTTCGATCGTAGTAAGGTTCTTGAATTCGATGCGGGCTTTCTGTACGTAAAAAGTAAAAATGGAGAAGAGAAGGTTGCCTTAAGCTCTATACATATTATCAGGCTCTCATCTATTAGGCTAGGATATATCCGTCTGTGGGAGCTGGTGTATCTGGACGAAATGAATAACTCAAAAAGTGTGAGCTTCCAACCGCTTGACCGACAGGTATTCAGCAGGTTTCAAGAAATGGTAAAGATTGCAAATCCTGTTGTGCAGATCAACCGCTTTCGTTTTTTGTAGTGAAGCTGACTTAGTTACCATATTTCGCTTTGTGCCTTCTCAATACTCAATACCTACCCGGCTCGAGGCTGTTCTTCAGTTGAGAAATGAGGTAGAAAAAGATAATTCTTTGCTCCTGAATAAAACGGTCGCGATGAGTAAGTTCTATGCGCTTCAGTTCATCCAATAGTTGTTGCCAGCCATTGGGGTAGCCATTTACCAATAGCTTCGCCGCGGCTACTTCTTGTTGAATATCAGTAAACCCATTTGATTCCAGTGACGCGATCAGCAAGTCGTATTGTTTCCAGAAGGCTTTATTCTCAGCGCTCATACTTGTTATTGGATGCCGGGTAATTTTCGGCGCAGAAAGATAGATAATAAATCCTTGTTGTATCGCTAGGTTCGTGAGCAAGGCCAAGGGCTGCTGCAACTGGCATGGTTTCTTTGCCTTTTTTGTCATCATACTTCATATCTCCCAACCAAACAAACATATGATCGACGAAACCTTGAGTGAAAACAACAGGGTCAGCCGCCGCAAGGTGCTGGCCGGTATTGGCGCTTCGCTGGCCTTGGCTGCGGTGCAACCCATCATCTCCGTAGCGCAGGATAAGACGAAAACTGACATAGGCGCTCCTGACCTTACCGACCCCACTACCAAATATCCGCGCCCGCCATTTCAAGCCCAGTCGCAACCATGGCCGGGCCTTGCCAGCAAGATGAATCCGCGCCCCGACCATGGCGAAACCAGCTATAAAGGATCGGGAAGGCTGCGCGGCCGCAAGGCATTGATTACAGGCGGCGATTCGGGTATGGGCAGGGCGGCGGCCATTGCCTATGCACGCGAAGGCGCAGATGTGGCCATCAACTATTACCCAACCGAAGAACCGGATGCACAGGAAGTGGTAGCGCTGATAAAAGCCGCAGGCCGTAAGGCAGTAGCCATACCCGGAGACCTGCGCGATGAGGCTTTCTGCAAAAAGCTGGTGGCCGATGCTGCAGCCGCTTTGGGTGGACTCGATATATTGGTAAATAATGCTGCACGCCAGCAAACACACGCTTCTTTCGACGAGATAACCACCGAGCAATTTGACTGGACCATGAAGACAAACGTCTATGCGCCATTTTGGATAACTAAGGCCGCCATGCCTCATCTGAAGCCCGGTTCGTCGGTTATTATAACAGCATCTGAGCAAGCCTACGATCCGTCGTACGAACTGTTCGACTATGCACAAACCAAGGCTGCCAATGCCAACTATGTAAAGTCGTTGGCTAAAGGCCTGGGGCCAAAAGGTATCCGCGTAAATGGAGTAGCGCCCGGCCCTATATGGACCCCATTACAGGTAAGCGGCGGCGCTACACAAGAAAAGCTTCAGAAGTTTGGCGGAGATACACCGCTGGGCAGACCGGGGCAGCCCGCTGAGTTGGCGTCTATCTATGTGCAACTGGCTGCCAATGATGCAAGCTTCTCTACCGGGCAAATATATGGTGCATCAGGCGGTGCCGGTAATCCGTAGTTTAGTTCATTATAAATAATACTGGCAGCATGATTTATACGGGCAAATGCCTGTGTAAATTATGCTGCTTATAATAATTCGGTCTGCACACATGCCCTTATTGCAAGAGGCCTTTAAGGGTTGGATTCTATTGAGTATCGTTACTTATTTGGCACATAACTTGTTCTGTATCGGCAACGCTTAGCCCTGTTATGTTACTGTTACAAAACGGCCCTGGCCCGGAACCGGGTGATATACTAACTGCACCTTACGATTATCATCTGCTGCTGGGTATACTAATGCTGGTACTTTGGCCACTGTCGGCCCTTATTCGGGCAAGCGATTCGCCTGGAGTGTGGCGTAAGAAGCACAGGCAGATCATGTTGATCCTAACCGCTTTTAATGCAGCAACATTTACAGCTATAATCTACTACACCTTTTTGAACAAAGAAATTATAGGGTACGAACTTGATGGAGAGTGGGCCTGGCTGGATACATTGTACACTTACTACGCCATTTATGAAGGTGAGCAATTAGCTCTATGTAGTCTGTATCTGCTACCGATTATAATTGCCATTATACTGTTGTTCTTTCTTTCGTCATTCGAAGAACGGCTGCAATTTATTGGCACCTTCTTTATGCGTTACCCAATGATGATCGTTTTGTCCTATTTAATTTATGCTTTAATGCTGCTGGTTGTTCCGGTTGATTTTACACGGCTGGAAGTTGGTCCGGTAGAGTAGTTATATCGCAGCGCTCAAAGATTTCGATAGGGCTCTTACATCTGCCACAGCCTTAGTTATTACCTCATCGAGCGGTACGCTTGATACTTCGCCATTGTTGCCGTTATGGGTATGGCGCTCCATTGTATGGCCGGTAGTGTTCACAAGATGTGCCCTCAGCGACATTACAGCACGCTGGCGCAGTTGCGTTGCAGCACCGGGGTTCAGCCGTACTGCATCTATCAGGAAGGCTATAAGATCTGCATATGCGCTGAATAGCTCAGGTATAGCGCTGTTCTTTAGTTTGGCGGGATTAGGGTCAATGGCGCAAAGCGTACCAAAAAAATCGTTATCAGCAAGGATAATAGGTACAGATATATAGCTTTGGAGCCCATAAGTAGCCGGCGTGTGGTGGCCGCAGTACTCAGCATCATTCACCACATGGTCTATAATGATGGCGGTACGGCTATCGCGGATCTCATTACACAGCGTAGTGTCTATTTTTAACTCGCCACCCCGCTTCAGGCCGAAGCATATCAGGTCGCGTACATCACAGGCTATCCACCTGTCTTGTGTTACGCGTGCTACGGCAGCGAAGCCCATGCCCGTTACATAGCATACGATCTCCAGTATCACCGGCACCACAGATATGCGCTCGATGATAGCCACCGCTTCATCAATGTCTGTCGTGTTATTCTGCATAGTGCCCAAAAATAAGATTTTCAATGAGTTATTTACAACGTTTCAAGTGCAAGTCTATATTAGGAGGTGTCTCCTATACGTAAATCGAGAAGCTACTTGTAACTTTATTTATATGCCGCAACTCATTTCATCACTTACTAAGAGGATTCTAAAGATCTTAATTATTGGAACAGTCTTGATGGGCTTTGTGCCATTGGTTGCTCAGTCGCAGAGAATGGTAGTGTCTAACGCAAGGATGAATGTCGTGTATCTTGGTGTACCTAACCCAATTAATATAGCCGTTGAAGGTTATAAATGCGACGCACTTACTATAGCCGTTGATAATGGCAAGGTAGAAATGGGTAGCGACAAATGTAGCTACCTGATATATCCCGAGAAGCATGGACGGATGTCGATAGCGATAAGCGAAAAAAAATCAGCAAAGCACCTTGGTACTACTGAGTTTAGGGTTAAACAGGTTCCGGATCCTGAAGCTACAGTTGCCGGCAAAATGGGTGGGGTTATATCAAAGGCTGTATTACAGGCACAAGAAGGCATAGTTACAAGGTTGACCTGTTACGATTTTGATATGAGATTTTCTGTTACCAAAGCAACCATTGCCATAATAAGAAAGGGAAACACTATATATGCTGAAAGCCTGCAAGGCGCCGTCTTCACAACCAAAACGAAAAAAGGGTTTCAGCAACTGGTCGATGGTGATAAGGTTTTAATTTCAGATATAAGATGTCAAGCGCCGGATGCTGTAATGCGGGCTTTAAACTCTATTGAGTTCATTATAAGCAATTAGTGGTCCCGTAAGCAAATCGTTTCCATTTTCTCATTTCTACGCTAGCTGTGCCCGTTTATCAATCCTGTTATTGATCGAACAAAAAGATGAGGTGAAACTAAATACCATCAAACAGCGTCGGCAGGTCTTCGATCCTCAATGGTTTAGATTGGAATTTTTTGATGTTGGAGTGTTGCTTGCTTCTTTCTTTATCAGTTTGGCTGGTACTGCTGGTCAGCATTATTACAGGGTAGAGTAGTTGCTGTCGTTCCATTGCCTCGAGAAACTGCCAGCCATTCATTACGGGCATGTTGATGTCGAGGAAGATGATATCAGGCGCTATACCGCTAAGTTCTTTGGAAGCCTTTTCCGGATCCGTAAAATCTAAAATTTCGTGTGCAGGATTTTGGTGCTGAAGCATTCTTTTGTTTATCATGTTGGTGATGGGCTCATCATCTACCAGCATTATTTTCCTTGCCTCCATGTTGTGGTGATATTTCTAGCTGACAATTACTTTTCGTCTATAAAAGTAATTACATTTTTTACAGCTTCATCCAGGTCGGTCGATGATTTGTACAGCAGTGGAAGTAGGTCATTTGTTGTCTCGTCCTGCGATGATATCTTGCTTAGCTCCAGCAGGCCAAATATGCGTGTCAGAGGTTCGCGTATATTATGGGCGTTAAATTGGCCAATTTCGCTAAGCTGGTCATTGCGTAGCTGCAATTGTTCGGTGCGTTGTTGGATAATTAGTTCCTGCTCACTCACCAGCCTGGTAATTTTTACTACCGCTTCTTCCAGATCGGTCCGTACGAGCACAGCCTCATGCACCAGTTCGAGGCTATATATCTTAGCCAAAAATGATTCGCAAACGATCTTCAAGATAGCAATGTCGGTGTTGCGAAATTTATGGTCAGGCCCGGAATATACCGACGCCACCAGCGACAAGCCATGTATGGCAAAGGAGAAAACCCAAATAGCATCTACCTTTTGCAGAAAGTCTTCACTTACGAATACACCGATAGCGTTTTCAACTGCCTCATTCCCGTCTATTAGCTGTGGGGTCAGGCTTTCGGCAGCCTGTTTTTCAAATGAAAACCGGATAGACTCTACTTCGCGCGAAAATACTTTTTCGGTACGCTCGTTAGCCCCTATCGAAAAGGTATTCATTTGCCGCGAACCCGTCACCAGGAAGCGTACAGCTACACTGTCGAATAGGTACTTGAGGTCGGAGTGTATACAATCCCTTAGTTCACTAACCGCTTCGCTTTTATTGATATTGCAGCTAAGCCTTGCTAGCGCTTCATATACAACGCGGTATCGGAGCGCCGCAATGTCGGGGCCCGAATGATCTGTAATGCCTGGCATTAGTTGGCCATTTCCAGCAGTTCGCTGTCAATTTTAATGCCCGATATATCGGCTATAGTATTGAGCATGTTCACAAGGTCGGCCTGTGCAAGTAGCTCTGTTATCTCTCCTTCTGAGAATCCTGCATCTTGCAAGTCTTCCACATCCTTGTCGGTAATGCTTGCAGGCGCCAGCGCTGCATTGGTAACAACCCTGATGGCAGTACGGTAGCTTTTAGGTACCAGTTCTGTTTCCAGGTTCTCCGTTATCTTAAAATCAGTGTCGCTATGCATCGATTTGCCCATCATATTGGCAAATATTCCATGGGCCTGGCTGCAATAGTCGCATCCCTTCTTAGCCGAAACATTGTAAATAATAAGCTGTTTGAGGATATTGGGTACTTTGCCTACTATGAGCGTGTTCTTTAGCTTTGTCCAATTACCCGTCAACAGGTCTTCGTTGCTGCCCTGGCATTTTATCCAGTTGAGCACAAAGGGCAGGCCCAGCATCCTTTTCGACTCATCATATATGTTCTGTACGCCGGGGGTAGCCTGGTCATACTCCGTAAGCTTATAAATCGTATTCCGCATAAAAAGGGTTGATCTTTATAAAAATAACATTACTTATTGGCTATGCTATACTTTATAGCATTAAATCACGATTCGATAACAAACATAAATCCGGATTGTTTGGTATGGCGTTGAAAATCAACCATATATTTTTCAGTTTCATCAGTGTAGATAGGTTCGTATTATCAAGTCGTCTGCGACCTCTGTATAATCCCGAGATAAATCAATTCACCCTGGCTATAAATTGCGGCTACCAACAAGCAGATAACAATTTTACAGCTAAATAGACTGTTTATGATAAAATGCAAACGGACAAACTCTGCCAACGAAGACTTCCGTAGGCTGGTACAGCAGCTGGATGCCGATCTGGCCATCCGCAATGGAGATAAGAATGCCTTCTTTGCCCAATACAATAAGGTGGACAACATAGCTCATGCGGTAGTAGCCTATGTCGGCGGTACGGCAGTAGGGTGTGGTGCGATGAAAGAATATGCCACTGACGCTATGGAGGTAAAGCGCATGTTTGTAGCTGTACAGATGCGGGGCAAAGGTATAGCGGTGGCTGTGCTGGCCGAGCTGGAACAGTGGGCTAAAGAACTGGGCTACAGCCGCTGTGTGCTGGAGACAGGCGATAAAATGCCCGAGGCAATCAGGCTATATCAGAAAAGTGGCTACATCCGTATACCTAATTACGGGCAATATGCCGGTGTAGAAAGCAGCTTGTGTTTCCAGAAAAGATTGACCTAATGGTATAAGATTGTGACAGCCCATCCGGAGTGAGATTTTTGGCCTAACGGATTAACTATCATTCCGGTATCGTTGCCTCTACGAGTGATTACAGATTTTGGTACGAAATTGCTATTAATAATCACCAAACAGCAAAGGGATAATGAAAAAGCTACATTTTTTCGCGGCCATAATTGGTATTATCGTAATGTCAATGGCTTTCTACTCGTGCGAGAAGAACGCCAGTGGTCGCAATACGCTGAGCCTTGTGGATGACGGCACAGTAATGACTATGGCGCAGGAGCAATACACAGCATTCTTAAATGAAAATCCGCCCGTTACAGGTACACCTGAAGCTGACAAGGTTGCAAGAGTGAGTACACGTGTGATAGGAGGCGTGCAACAATACCTTTCAGACATTGGACAGTCTGGCCTCGTCAGCGGTTATCAATGGGAGTTTAACCTGATAAACAATGAGCAGGCAAATGCCTGGTGTATGCCCGGAGGTAAGATCGTAGTGTACAGTGGTATACTACCCTTAACTGCTACCGATGATGAGCTAGCCGTAGTGGTGGGCCATGAAATAGCCCACGCAGTGCTGAAGCATGGTAACGAGCGCCTGAGCCAACAACTGCTGGCAAGCTATGGTGGGGCGGCACTGTCCACGCTTATGTCACAAAATCCTTCAGATGCACAGCAACTTTTTGCTGCGGCCTTTGGGGTCGGTAGTACGCTGGGTACGCTGGCTTTCTCTCGCAAACAAGAGACAGAATCGGACGAGGCCGGACTATACTACATGGCATATGCTAAGTATAACCCCAACGCAGCTGTAACATTCTGGGAGAAGATGCAACAGCAAAGCACGGCAAATCCGCCTGAAATACTCAGCACGCACCCAAGCGACGATACCCGTATAGCCGATATAAAAACATTCTTGCCGAAGGCGATGGAGTATTACAATAAACAGCAATAGAACAAAAGGTCCGCGACTAGCGGACCTTTTACTTTACTGCTTATTTGCCCATTCCCATATTTGTACTCTTTAGTACCGTTCACTGCTTTGCAGGTTATAGTTGGATAAATTCATCAATCCCTATCTGCTCCAGGAAGTAAGCGTCGTGTGATACAACTACTAAGGTGCCTTTATAATCGCTGATCGCATTTGTGAGTATCTCAATATTCTGAAGATCGAGGTTGTTGGTAGGCTCATCCAATATGATAATATCCGGTGCCTGTTGCGATAATGTAAGGCAGCAAAGAATAAGCCGCATCCGTTCGCCACCGCTGAGCGCATCACAAGACTTATCCCAGGATTCTTTAGTAAATAGAAAGTGTGTAAGCCGGCTTTTCACCTCGTGCTCTGGCAGGTTTGCCGTGTTGTAGGCCAGTGCTTGTTCGTATACAGTCTTGGCGTTTTGTATCAGGGTATAATCCTGGTCGATGTAGATAATGTTTGCTGCTGCACGTTCCATGTTGCCCGCCGTTGGTTGCAGTGCGCCCATTATGATTTTTATTAGCGTCGTTTTGCCGCTTCCGTTTGCACCTTTTATGGCTATGCTTTTGCCGCTGGTCAATTGGAAGCTCACCGGCAATTGCCATAGTAGCGTTTCGTCATAGCTGTAATTAATGTCTCTGGCGGTTAGCAATACCTTGCCGCGATGGAGTGATGTATCATCGAAGCCTATCTTCATCTTGTTTTTGTCGGGTAGTTCCTTCCGCAGTTCATTCAGGTCTTTCGCTAAGCTGTTTGTTTTTTCGGCATGAGCATCTTTTATGCGCGATGTACTTTTCTCTGCATTATTTTTCAAGGTGTTCAGCATGATGGTTGGCACACCGGCATTATCCTGTTTCTTTCGGCCACGTGCATCTAGTTTCTGCTGACGCTCTATGGTTTCACGCTCTATTTCCCTGGCTTTACGGAGTGCCTTCTCTTTGCTTCGCAAGTCGCTGTTGAGTGCTTCCGCTTCTATTGCTTTCTGCTCTCTATAAAATTCATAATTTCCGCCGTAGATGTTTATATTATGCTTGCTAAGCTCATACACTGTGTTAAGTAGATTCAGTAGTGTTCTGTCATGGCTTACGACTATCAGTGTAGCATTCGCCTTGCTGACGTAGTTGTACAGCAGCATGCGGCCTGCGGCATCCAAATGGTTGCTTGGCTCGTCCATCAACACTACTTCCGGCTGATGGATGTCAATACCAGCCAGAAATACCTTGGTCTTTTGTCCTCCGCTGAGGGAGGATAACTTTTGCTCGAGATAAAGTCCTTCAAGTTGCCAGTTGGCCAATACTTCATAGCAGCGTTCTTCAATGGTCCAATTATCATCCAATGTGTTCATATTGGCCTCTGTTACATTTCCGGCTAGTATTTCCTTCAGGGCGTTCAGCTTGCTATCTATCTGCAATGCTTGTGCAATAGTAAGGTCGTTATGCTGGCCAAAAAGCTGCGGAATATAGTATGGTTTTGCATCGGCCTTGACAGTGCCAGATGATGGCTGCAATTCGCCGGCAAGTATCTTTAGCAGGGTAGATTTACCACTGCCGTTATTGCCTACCAAGGCTATCTTTTCGTGTTTATTGATCGAGAAGCTTATGTCATCGAATAACAACTCCTTATCAGGATGGAAGTATGTAATATGCTGTAGACTAAGCATAGGTTCTTTCTTTAAAAATGAACAATCAGTACCGGCGGGTACTCTTTTGTCTTGGCTTAAAAGAAAGATGTGTCTACATTATTAGTACTGTCGTTTGCGGTAGTGCAAAGATAAGGACAGGAATGTTAATCTTGCCTGAATATCACTATTCTAATGAAGATACGATGCCTGAACCAAGCATTGAGTAACTAAGGCGAGTACAATTCGTGCCTTAAGGCTACATTTTTAATAAGGGAATAAATGACAAGGACACGACGTTAACCTAATTTTAATTCCAATCATTTCTATACTTTTACGATAACCTAAAAAACCTTTTTTATGCGTAAAGTTTTATTAACCTTCATTTCAGCTTTCTTATTCACTGCTTCCTTTGCTACAAATTTTAAGGGTGTAATTAGTCAAAATACGATTTGGACTAAAGCGAACAGCCCCTATATTATTGATGGTGATGTGTTAGTCGATAAGGACGTATTGCTGACTATAGAGCCAGGGGTAGAAATGAAAATAACAGATGGCGTAACAATATATGTAGATGGGTCATTAATTGCCTCCGGCACTGCTACAGACCATATCAAGTTTACGACAGCCTCTGGAAATCCGCATACCGCTATTTGGTACGGCATCAAGGTAAGGCATGATGGTGGTACGGGCGACTTTATGCTAAACTACTGCGACTTCGCATACGTAAGCAGGACCATTCATCTTGCGAACACGTCCTTTGGAAGTATTACGAATTGCAATATGCCCTCAGACGACTACTCACTTATTGGCAAAACAGACAGCATGTGTTTAAAAAACAATGTGATGGGTGGTGTGAATATGGAGATCAGGTCTTTTGGTGAAATAGTCAACAATTCCTTTTCTGTAAAGGCAACGATGGCGATGTATATTGAAGGTGAGGGTGAAATTGATATTACCGGTAATAAAATTACCAATCCTTCGGGTATAGGTGCGTCGTTCGCCGCGTACAATGCAAGATTCCAGCATAACGTTATCATTGATTGTATGTATGGTTTGATGTGTGGGGCAAAACAGAAGTATCCTATAAGCAATAATGTAATGGCATATTGCCAATCGGGGGTGGAAATGAATGAAGGGGATTTTATTTTTGAAAGCAATACGGTACGGTACAATAAAGTAGGCATGCACTTTAGGGGTGCAGGACAGGGAATAATCAGGAACAACTGTATAGACAGCAGCGAAATTTTTGATGTGGCGAGCGATGCTACAGTGGACCTGGACCTTTCGGGGAATTATTTCGGTTCGAATGATTCTGCTAAGATCAAAGCAAAAATATCTGACCGCTATTCTGACTTTAATAAGCGTGTAGCCGTATCTGTTGTCCCGTTCCTCACGCAGCCAGACTCAGGATGCAAGGTGGTTGGTAAGCTGGAACCTACAGGTCTAAAAGATCGTTTGCATTTAAAGTCGACTGTGGAGGCATACCCCAATCCGGTGCAGTCCATGCTTACGCTGGATGTAAGCGAGCTGCAGAATGTTGAGCGTATCTGTGTGTACAATATGATTGGCTTGCTTGTAAAACAGATTGTTAAGCCGGCGACAAACAATGTGCAGATAGATATGAGCCAGATACCTGCAGGTTTATATATCTATAAAATTTACACGGCAGATACAAAAGAGATGTCTGGTAAGGTGTACAAGCAGTAGGGGTAGGCATAGCAGCTTGTATTGTACTTCAATTCCATTGTTACTACTAAAATAAATAAAGCCGACTTCGCGAGGAGTCGGCTTTATTTATTTATGAGGTATTCGATTTAGTTATTGATCGCAGCAATACCCGGTAGCTCTTTGCCCTCAAAGAATTCGAGCATGGCTCCACCACCTGTAGATACGTAGCTTACCTTGTCGGTGTAGCCAAACTTGTTGACCGCAGCAACACTGTCACCGCCGCCTACCAGGCTAAAGGCGCCATCGGCAGTAGCTTCGGCAACTGCATCGGCTATTGCTTTAGTGCCGTGCTGAAACTTCTCCATCTCGAACACACCCATAGGACCGTTCCAGAGGATGGTCTTAGAGTCTTTGATCACTTTAGTGAAGTGACCGCAGGCCGTCTGGCCGATGTCTAGCCCCATCCAGCCTTCCGGTATTTCGCTGTTGTTAGCCGATGATGTATTGGCAGCAGCATCAAACTTATCAGCAATGATGCTGTCTGTTGGCAGATGTATGCATACGCCTTTCTCCTCTGCTTTTTTCAGCAGTTCCTTTGCTGTATCCAGGCGGTCGTCTTCACACAGCGAATTGCCTATGTGGCATCCCTGCGCTTTGAAGAAGGTATAAGCCATACCGCCACCGATAATGATATCAGTAGCCCTATCGAGCAGGTTCTCGATGATCATGATTTTGTCAGACACTTTGGCGCCGCCTATGATGGCTGTGAAAGGCTTCTGTGCATTGTTCATTACCTGCTCAGCAGCAGCTACTTCACCTTCCATCAAAAGGCCGAACATGCGGCTGTCTGAAGAGAAGAACTGCGCAATAACAGCTGTAGAAGCATGTGCACGGTGGGCTGTGCCAAATGCGTCATTCACGTATACGTCGCCCAGCTTCGATAGCTTTTCGGCAAATTCTTTGTCGCCTTTTTCCTCTTGCTTATAGTAGCGCAGGTTTTCGAGCAGCAGTACTTGGCCAGGTTGCAGGGCAGCAGCTTTATTTATAGCGTCCTCACTGATGCTGTCATCTGCAAACTGTACATCAGTATCTAGCAAGCCGCTCAGGTGTGCAACCAGTGGCTTCAATGAAAAATCGGCCAGCGTCAGGTGCGGCTTTTTCTCCATATCCTTATGCGGACGGCCAAAGTGGCTCATCAGTATTACACTACCGCCATCGGCTAATACTTTCTTAATAGTAGGCAGGGCAGCGCGTATACGCGTATCGTCGGTTATCTTACCGTCTTTTATAGGCACGTTAAAGTCAACGCGCATCAGGGCTTTCTTGCCGCTGAAATTATAGTTGCTGAATTTGCTCATAGTTCAAAGTTATATTAAAAGCAGAAACGCTACCCGTGGGCAGCGTTTCCTGTTATGTGGTTACTTATTTAGAAATCAGCCCTGCGAAAAATTTCACAGTACGTACCAGCTGAGATACATAGCTCATTTCGTTGTCGTACCAACTTACTGTTTTTACCAGTTGTGTATCGCCAACAGTTTGTACTCTTGTTTGTGTAGCGTCGAACAGAGAACCGAAGCTAGTGCCGATAATATCGCTCGATACGATCTCGTCTTCTGTATACCCGAAGCTTTCGTTAGCAGCAGCTTTCATTGCAGCATTTACTTCTTCAACAGTAGTTTTCTTATTCAGTACGCAAACTAGTTCAGTCAGTGAACCAGTGATAGTCGGTACACGCTGAGCGCTACCATCCAGTTTGCCTTTCAGCTCAGGCAGTACCAGGCCTATTGCCTTAGCAGCACCGGTTGAGTTAGGTACGATGTTGCTTGCAGCAGCACGTGCACGGCGCAGGTCACCTTTTGCGTGTGGCGCATCCAGTGTGTTCTGGTCGTTGGTGTAAGCGTGTATCGTCGTCATCAGGCCATTGTTGATACCGAATTTATCATTCAGCACCTGTGCCATTGGCGCCAGGCAGTTAGTAGTGCAAGATGCACCGCTGATGATGGTTTCGCTACCATCCAGTATGTTGTGGTTTACATTGAAAACTACAGTTTTCATATCGCCTGTAGCAGGTGCAGATATAACTACACGCTTAGCGCCTGCAGTAATGTGTGCTTCCGCTTTTTCTTTATCGGTAAAGAAACCTGTGCATTCCAGTACAACGTCTACATTGTGCTGTCCCCAAGGAATTTGTGCAGGGTCTTTCTGAGCGTATATTTTAATAGAATTGCCGTTTACAGTGATAGCATCATCGCTGTGTTTCACTTCTACATCAAAACGTCCCTGTGCAGTGTCATACTTCAGCAGGTGAGCCAGTACGTTAGGCTTTGTAAGGTCATTGATCGCTACAACTTCGATACCTTCCATGTTGTAGATCTGGCGGAAAGCCAGGCGACCTATACGGCCGAAACCATTGATGGCAACTTTTACTTTACTCATTTGTATAGACTTGATTGTTTGTTTTCTGAAATGTGCCGCAAAGGTACAGGGTACATTATAAAAAACCAAAGTCCGTTGCAAAATGTGGCCTATATGGCTTTTATATATACGAATGGCTGGTAATAAAGATTCCTGCTTATGGATTAGGTTTGCCACACATTAGAATTATATGAACAACCAGCCTGCCACCAAACAAACCATACATGTATCGGCCACCTACCGGTGGATAGAAAACGCGCATATACTCCTCTGGCTGGTAAAAGATACCTGCTGGGCCATGGAGTGGGAGACGGGAGGGATGGTCATGGTAGTGCCGACAGTAGCCGTAGCCTTCTATATCACCTGGAAGTCGAGGACAGTACGCTCAGAACTGTTCCATAACATAGCCGTATGCTGCTGGATCATTGCCAACTCTATATGGATGATAGGGGAGTTCTATGATACAGAGACCCGGCATTTTGCAGCAGGTATATTTATTACAGGATTGCTGTTGCTGGTATTCTACTACGTCGTTTATTTTAAGAATGACAGCCGGAAGGAGAAGGAGTATACGCTGTCTACAAGTGAACGCGGAGAATAACTAAAGCCATATTCAATCTTAATTCGGTAGTTATAGTTTTTTGCAAAATGATTATCGGCAAATCTTATTTGTATATGCAAGTATGCTTTGTACATTTGTATCATGAAAGCGGCAGAGAGCAGGTATAGCGGTTGTTTGTATTTCGCGTCCAACGCATTGGCGCGGAAGATGGAACGGCTTGCCATAAAGGCATGGGAGCCTGTAGGGTTGCCGCCGAGCCATGCCTACTTGTTGCTATATGTTATAGATAATCCCGGGACGCAGCCATCGGTCATAACCGAACAACTGATGCTGGCACCATCTACAATCACGAGGCTCATGGACAGACTGGAAAAAGAAAAATTGATCATTAGGCAGACAGAGGGAAAGATGATACATGCATATCCAACTGCCAAGGCAAAGGGCCTGGTGCCAAAGATGGAGTCTTGTATCAAGTCATTCCACATGAGCTATGCACAAGAACTGGGACATGAGCCATCAATGGAACTGGTAAAGAATATCGTGTCTGTACATGACCGCCTAAACGAGTAGCATTTTTTTTGACCTTTATATTTGTATATACAATAATAACTGAACTTAAACTAAACAAAAGCAAACAAATGAAGTACGTAATTACAGGTGGCGCAGGCCACATTTCGAAGCCACTGGCACAACAACTGATCAATGCGGGGCATGAAGTGACTATCATTGGTAGAAATGAAAAGAACCTGGAGCCGCTGACATCGATCGGCGCAAAGGCTGCAATTGGTAGTGTAGAAGATGTACAGTTCCTGACCGAAACCTTTAAAGGTGCAGATGCAGTGTACACCATGGTGCCGCCCAACTTTGCGGTTACAGGCGACTGGCTGGACTTTATAGCCGGCGTAGGGCAGAACTACAAGCAAGCAATAGTAGCAGCTGGCGTAAAACATGTGGTAAACCTAAGCAGCATCGGCGCACACTTGCCCGAAGGTGTAGGCCCGGTAAGTGGCTTGCATCGGGTAGAACAGGCACTGGATGAACTGGACGGCGTGAATGTTTTGCATTTGAGACCAGCCTATTTCTTCTATAACCTGTTTGCCAATATCGACATGATAAAACACATGGGCATCGTGGGCGGCAACTTCGGTTTGCCGGGTCAGAAGATACCGATGGTACATACGCAAGACATAGCTAGAATAGCTGCTGAGGCGATGCTGAAACTAGACTTTACGGGCAAGAGCCACCGCTACATTGTAAGCGACGAACCTACATCTGATGATATTGCTACGGTGCTGGGTAGCGCGTCGGGTAAAGAAGGACTGAAATGGATCGTGTTTGAAGATGAGCAGTCATTGCAAGGCATGTTGAAGGCGGGCTTACCGGCTGTAATTGCAGAGAAGTATGTAGAGATGGGCAGATCAATGCGCGAGGGCAGGATGGCTGAGCACTACTTTGCTACAAGCAACGGGCAAACAGGAACCGTGAAACTCAGTGACTTTGCTAAGGAATTTGAGGCTGCGTACCAGCACTAGCGTAAAGTAAAAGTCCGGCATTGCCGGACTTTTACTTTACTTCTATTCTTTGATCGTCGCTGATGATCGTTACCGGACACTTTTGTGCGGGGCGTTGCGTTGGCACCCAGCCATGTTTGGGCCTTACGAGTATCAGCAGGCCATAGTCATCACCCATTACGATAAAGTCGTGTTGCGGTGGATTTTTCTTAAAGTGGGGGATGCCGTAATCCACCTTCAGTTCTTCGGCCAGATCTTGTATATCATCTGTTACAAGGCCTACCTCGCTCACTTCCATAATGCAGTCGGGCGAAAACGGTTCATCTGAATGATAAGGCAGATCGAAACGCGTGATGAACTCGAGGATGCTGCCGTTATTATCGTAGAAATAGAACGATTGCGCATTCCAGTTATCGTAGCCGGCAATCAGCATATCGTCCGATACAGGCAGTATATCCAGCTTATTGTTTATCCATTCGAAGCTATCTGAGAACTTATTATTTACAATGTTGAAAGCGATATGATAGAATGGCTTTCCATCGGTTACCTGCTCAAAAGTCAGTTTAGTTTTACCCGCTTTGAACGATATAGCTTCGTCAGTTTCCTTAAGTATTTCCAACTCCAGTGTTTTATGATAAAACAGCCGGGTGCGTTGCAATGAATTCGTCTTTAGTATCAGTTCTTCTATGTGCATCGGGACGCGCTTATACGCTTATTTGCTTAAAATTAATGCCAGAACCAGCGCTAGTATATACCCCTCGAGTTTAGTGCTTGCTGGTAGAGGCGTGCATTCTTCTGATGTTCTTCGTAGTTAGAAGCAAAGCGATGGTAGCCACTGAAATCCTCTTTAGCGCAGAAAAATATATAGTCTGTGGCTGGTGCGTTCAATACGGCATCTATGCTCTTTTTAGATGGTGTGCATATAGGTCCGGGAGGCAAGCCTGCATACAGGTATGTATTGTAAGGCGAATTGGTTTGCAGGTGTACGCCCGTGATGCGTCTGATGGTAAAGTCACCTACTGCATACTTCACCGTAGGGTCAGCCTGCAGGCGCATCCCTTTCTTGTTGCGGTTGAGGTATACGCTGGCAACATTGCCTTTCTCATCGTTCTTGTTGGTTTCCTCATCCACTATGGATGCCACTACAATAGCCTGTTGCTCGGTTAAGCCCTGTGCTTTGGCTTTCTGTTTGCGGTCCTCCGTCCAGAAATCCTGGTAGTACTTATAGAGCTTTCGGAAAGTCTTATCTGCATTGGTGTTCCAGAAAAATTCATAGGTATCCGGGATGAATGCGCACATAGCTGTATTGCTGTTGAGCCCGAACTCTGACAGGTATGAAGAGTCACTGAGCATTGAGCGAAGTGCATTGGAATCTGCTTCCAGGCGGGTGCCTATAAAGGTCACAAGTTCATCCTTGGTACGTAGCTTGTTTATTACCAGCTTTACGGGTTCCTGCCTGCCATTGCGCAGCATACGCACCATGTCGTAGTTGCTCATGCCCCGGTTGATGCGGTATTTACCTGCTTTTACTTTAGTAGGGTAGTCTGCCTGCTCTGCCAATAGGTTGAACGACCACATATCGCCTACATAGCCGCCTTCTTCCAGTTCTTTCTTTACATCCTCGTAAGTGGAACCTGTGCGTATGTAGAGGTATTGTCCTTTCGATAGGTTACCTGTATTAGGGCCAATGATCTTATATGCTGCAAAGGCGCCTACTAATAACCCGATAATTAAAACCCACAATAATATCTTCCCTAGTCCTGACTTCTTTTTGCCCTGCTCTGTATAGCTCATTAGCCTTAAAATAAAATACCTACTCAATATTACAGAGTAGGTACGTTATTTAAAAAAATATTTAGTTGTTGTTATTGATTGGCTGGAGCCTGCTGTTGCTGCTGGCCGCCGGTTGCCGGAGCTTGCTGCTGTTGCTGTGCCGGTGCTGCACCGCCTTGCTGCCTGTTATTCAGTGCTTTAGGCGTTTCGTAGAACATTACGGCAATGATGCAAAGCGCACCAATGATACCCATAACGGTCCAGGTACTTTTTTCCATAATGTCGGTCGATTGCTTTACGCCCATTACTTGCGAGCCAAGATTGCCAAACGAGCCGCTAAGGCCACCACCTTTAGGGTTTTGTATCAATACGATGAATGCCAAAACTACACAGGCCAATAAGATAAGTATAGTAACTATTGAGATCATGTTCCTTTTTGTTGTTTGAGAATCTTCTCGATTTTGTCGGCAAAATAAGCATTTTTTTGAGGATTACGCAAACTTAGTTTACGATACATATCAATTGCTTTATCATGTTTGCCTTGTTTTTCAAGTACTTCTGCCAATGAATCGCTGATGAGTCCTTCCTCCTGGGTAATAGAATTTACGGCCATTTCAAAGACGTTTTCCGGTATTTCTTCGTCTTCTTCATCTTCTTCCATGGCAGCAGCCAGCTTTTCTTTTTGCCACATAGCCTTTAAGGCTTTCTTATCTTCTTCTTCCGATAGCTCGTTTTCCTGTTTGCGTTTCAGGTGCATCAACCATTCAGAGAAGCCTCTTACTACGATCAGCGATTTGTCTTCATCCACATTATCGTCGTGGAAGAACGGTATGGCAGTTGCAGGACGCAGGCTATCCGGTATATCATTGGGCACCTGTACGCCTTCATGGCGAAAGTAGTCTTCCACATATACAGGCGGTACTAGATTGGTATCGTCCTGGTTGTAGCGGCCATTATCATCTTTAGCTGCCGCTATTGTTTCGGCCACATGGCTGTGGTGGTTATGTTTATCTTCTTTCTCTACTTCCTGCTGTGTTGGTTGTTGTAGTCCTTCTCCCATCACGTCTGATTCAGCTGTATAGGTACGATCAGCATTATCTTCCGGTTCTTGCTGCGCGTGTTCGTGCTGCTGTGCCGATGCCTCTATCTGCGCTTCTACGTCCAGCATTTCGATTGGGGCTTCATCGTCGTATACTTCTTCATCTACATCCGGTTTTTCCTCCACAGCTTGTGGTGTCGGAGTTGTTACTTCCGACTCTTCTGTTACAGCTTCCGGGATATATCCTTCCTCAGGCCTGCTAACAGGCGCAGCCGCTATTACCGCTGCGCTAAACTCGTCGGTAGTGGTCGACTCGTATAGGTCTTTATTGTAAGCAGCATAGGTCTGTACGCCTTTGGCAGACTGGTTGAGGAATTGATGGAAAAATATCCAGTTGCCCCTGTATAGCTGCATCCCGGTCATCATATCGGGCGAGAAAGGCTTGCCCATATGCCTGCGTGCAGCCTGCATATAGCGCCCAACACCGAAATACGGATACTGCTCATTAAGCTGGGCAATATTCGCCTTGTCGACTGCTGCGATCAGCTCGGGCGACTCTAATAACTGTGTTATCTGCCTTATTGTAAGCGGGGATGTACTCATAGCCCTAAATCATTACCAATTTACAAATGCTTTATTGAAAATATCGTCGGCAAGCTCATTTCCTATACTCTCTATCAATCTGCTCTCCTGGCTCTGCAAGGTACTACTGGCGGGGAAATCTGCAAAACGGGTAAAAGTTTGTGTAAAATCCGCTTTTTCGTCAAGGCGGTTCTTAAAGGTTATAGCTACCGATATGGTAAGCCTGTTCTGCGTAGCACTTTGGTTGCCTTGCAGTGCGGTTACGGTTACCTCGTAGGTGGTAATAACGCCGGTTATGTCATAATCGGCAGTGGTTGTATTTACAGGCGAAAGGCCTGTTTGTGACAATATACGATTACGGACCTTGCTGGTAAGGGTAGGGCTGAGGGTGGGCACTACGTTACGCGCGCGGTTTTCCAGCGTATGTATATTGATGGTCTTACCCTGTATGCTGGCACCTGTAAAGCTGTACAGGCCACAACCATACAGGCTTATCAGCAGTATTGGTATCAGGAAGAATAGCTTTCGCATGTATGGTTGCTGTTATTCTACTATGTCGTATTCTTTTATCTTGCGGTACAGTGTTCTTTCTGATATGCCCAGCTCATTGGCAGCATCGCGACGGCGGCCTTTATGTTTCTTCAACGCCTTGACGATAAATTCTTTCTCACGATCGGCCAGCATCAATGATTCTTCCACATCTTCATGATGGTCTACGCGATGGTCATTGGGCTGGATGAGTATAGGCGTACCATTGTTGTATGATTGTGGTATAACGGCAGGTGCTTCGTTGTTATTGTATGTGGCAGGCAGCAGCGCAGCTTCGGCTACCGGTTGGGGTGGTGTAAAGCCACCCTGGTGATGTACCAGCTCAAACAGCATCTGCTTCATCTCGTTCATGTCCTTCTTCAGGTCGAAGAAGAGTTTGTACAGGATGTCGCGTTCCGTATTGCTTGTGTATTCGTTGCTCTGCGGACCAGCTGATGGTGCCGTTGCAGGCGGCATCAGCGCCAGGCTGCGACTTGTTTCGCGCTGGGGTATGAATGCCTTGAATGATTCTGAGGTTATGTTCTTATCGGTGCTGAGTACAGATATCTGCTCTGCAATATTCTTCAGTTCGCGCACATTACCGGGCCATGGGTAGTTTACCAGCGATTGCTGTGCACCTGCATCCAGCTGTACCGATTGTGTTTTATAACGCTCGGCAAAGTCGGACGAGAACTTGCGGAACAGCAAGGGAATGTCTTCTTTACGGTCGCGGAGGGCGGGTACGCGTATAGGCACGGTGCTGAGGCGATAATACAGGTCTTCGCGGAACTTACCATTCTGGGTATGTTCCAGCAGGTCGCGGTTGGTGGCGGCTATCACACGTACATCAGTCTTCTGCACTTTAGAAGAACCTACGCGGATGAACTCCCCGGTCTCCAGCACACGCAGCAGACGTGCCTGTGTACCCAGCGGCATTTCACCTATCTCATCGAGGAAGATGGTGCCGCCGTTCACGGTTTCAAAGTAGCCTTTGCGGCTATCTACTGCGCCCGTAAAGGAACCCTTCTCGTGGCCGAACAGCTCACTGTCGATGGTACCCTCGGGGATAGCGCCGCAGTTAACGGCTATGAATGGATTGTGCTTACGTGCCGATAAGGCATGTATGATATTTGAAAATGCTTCTTTACCTACACCACTTTCCCCTGCGATCAAAACTGACAGATCTGTATTGGCGACTTGTGTAGCAGTACTGAGTGCATGATTCAGCGCCGGGGAATTACCTATGATACCAAACCTGTTTTTTATACTTTGAACATCCATAAATTCGTCTACAAAGGATATGTGGTTAGCAGTATTGTTGTGTTTTAGATCATTTCGCCGCGCAGGGTAGCAGAGGTAGCCGAAGTGATCTTCACTTCTACATAGTCGCCCTTCTTCAGGTCACGGTCACCTTTAGGGAAAACCACCATCCTGTTTTGCGAGTTACGGCCACTCCAGTTCAGTTCACTGCGTTTGCTGGTAGCCTCTATCAACACTTTATAGGTCTTGCCTATATCATTCAGGTATATCTCGGCCGAGTGGCTTTTTTGCAGCGATATGATCTCTTCGAGCCTTCGTTTCTTTACTTCTTCAGGCACATCGTCGGTATAGCGGCGGGCAGCCAGTGTACCGGGGCGCTCGCTATAGGAGAACATGTAGGCCATATCGAAGCGGCACAGGTCCATCAGGCTGAGTGTGTCCTGGTGCTCTTCTTCAGTCTCGGTACAGAAGCCGCTAATCACATCCGTACTCATACCGCAGTCGGGCATTATCTCGCGGATGCGCTTTACTTTAGCCAGGTACCACTCCCGTGTATAGGTACGGTTCATGGCCTGTAGGATGCGGGTATTGCCTGCCTGTACGGGCAGATGTATGTATTTGCAGATGTTCTCGTACTTAGCCATTGTAAACAGCACATCATCCGTAATATCCTTAGGGTGAGACGTGCTGAACCTTACGCGTAGCAGAGGCGATACTAGTGCTACCATTTCCAGCAGCGTTGCAAAAGTTACGCTTTGCTCCAGGTCGGTGCTGCCTTCCGGCATATAATGGTAGCTGTCCACGTTTTGCCCCAGCAGGGTTACTTCGCGGTAGCCTCTCTCAAACAGGTTGCGGCACTCGGCTACGATGCTCACTGCATCGCGGCTGCGCTCACGGCCACGGGTAAATGGCACCACACAGAAAGAGCACATATTGTTGCAGCCGCGCATGATGCTTACAAATGCAGACACGCCATTGCTATCGAGGCGTACAGGTGCTATATCGGCATAGGTCTCTTCGCGGCTCAGCAGTACGTTCACCATTTTTTGGCCACCTTCGGCTTCCGATATAAGGCCGGGCAGGCTGCGATAGGCATCAGGGCCTACTACTATATCTACCAGCTTTTCTTCTTCCAAAAATTTTGCTTTCAGGCGCTCGGCCATGCAGCCAAGCACGCCTACCAGCATACCAGGGTTCTGCTGTTTTATTTTGCGGAAGGTTTGCAGGCGGCTGCGTACTGTTTGCTCGGCCTTCTCACGTATAGAACATGTATTCAACAGCACCAGGTTGGCTTCTTCTAAATTGCGGGTAGCGCCGAATCCTTGTTCCTGAAGTATGGAGGCAACGATCTCGCTATCGCTGAAATTCATCTGGCAGCCATAACTTTCTATATAAAATTTCTTACTGTATTGGTTAGGGTCGGCGGCAAAGGGTGCATATGCTTCCCCCTGACGCGTCTCATCTACTTCTTTGTGCAGAACTTCTGCCATAATTTCCGATTCAGTTTCAAACAAAGGTAAGCAGATATGCTATGAAATGCAGGGCTTAAACGGTTAAAAAATGAAAAAATGTCACATAATGACAACTAAAAAGCCGCTACAGAAACTGTAGCGGCTTTTACTTACATCTAAGCTTTTCTTAGTTAAATTCTGTATCGGCAATGCCTTTGTTTATTTCAACTGTTTCAACCGTTGCTGAAATAGTCATCGGTCCTATACCTTGCTTCGCACTGTAAGGCAATTTATAACCATTAGCGCCCGGTACCTCGCGATAGTCCGAAAACTCGCTCGAAACTACTGCTGCACCTTCAGGTGATTCCTGTGTGGACACTTGCTTCACCATTAAGCCGGAAGCAACATCATAGTATTCTGTGGATTTCTTGCCTTCAGTCATCACTTCTACTATGTAGGCATCTTTGTCATTTACCTTATCCATACCCTTAATGGTGCGTGTGATACCATATTTCTCAGGGTGCAGGTCAGCGTATATGTCGGCGTCTTGTCTAGCGTCTTTCAGCTCGTCAGCGCTCAAATCTGCCCTCTTACCTTGCTCTTCCTTATAACCGGTAGTTCCATTGTAAACCTGCTTTTGCAGTACCATGCCCATACCTTCTATCACCTGTTTCATTTTATTCGGTGCTTTCTTCATCTCGGTGATGGTCAGCGGTATCTGCTGTCCCTGTACAGAAAGGGCTCCTTTGCTTACAGTCTTGATGTCCTTAATTGCATTGATCGCTTTTTCACCGCCAATTGCTGCAATGTATTTTTTCATTACATCGGCAGCCGTTACGTTAGCCGGAGCAGCGGCAGTAGCCGTTACTTTCAATGGCTGACCGTAGTTGTCGAAGTACTCCACCGTACCGCTTTTCGTAAATCTAGCCATTGATTTGGCCACATCGTCTTTGCTACCAACTATGATGATGTTAGCGTTATCCGGGTTGATGTACTTGCGGGCCATGTTTTGAACATCTTCGGCAGTAACTGCGCTCAGGTTCTTCAGGTAGTTCTGATAGTAGTCCTTCGGCATGTTATAGCGCTCTATGTTGATGGCGTACTGAGCGATCGTCTGAGGATTCTCCAGGCTGATAGCGAATGCACCCGACATGTTAACCAGGTGGTTTTGCAGCTCTTCCTGACCCACTTTCTCAGTCTGCAGCTTGCGCATTTCTTTAATGATCTCTGCTACTGAGCTATCCGATACGGCATTGCGCATCTTAGCATAAGCGGTAAAGTTGCCTTTCAGGTCGTCCTGGCTTATTGAAGAATAAGAGCCGTACGTCCAGCCATGCGCTTCTCGCAGGTTCAGGAACAGGCGACCGTTAGAGCCACCACCCAGTATTGAGTTGGCTACTCTTGCCTTGATCACATCAGGCGTGCCTGGTTTCAGGTCGAGTGGGTAAGTCACATTCACAACGCTTTGCACAGCAGCATCGCGCGGTACGAATGCTACGCGTGCAGCGGATGGAGCAGCAGGGTCGCTGTATTTTGCTACAGGCACGTCTGCTTTCTTCCAGCCACCAAAGTATTTTTCTATCAATGGTTTTACTTCGGCTACTGTTACATCACCTACGATGGCCATATAGGCTACGTTCGGGCGGAAGTAAGTGCTGTAGTAGCTTTTAGCTTTATCCAATGTGATAGCGCTAACTGTTTTATCAGTAGGCACCTCGCCATAAGGGTGCTGTGTACCGAAGTTGATAACCGCAGTTACGTTCTCCAGCATCGCATCCGGCTCATTCTTTTCAGCCTCCAGGCCAGACAATGAACGTTTTTTGATCTTGTCGAGCTCCGATTGTTTGATGTCAGCGTTCATGGTAATGTCGCTCATCAACTCCAGTATCTTGTTCTGGTGCTTTTTAAGGCCGCTGGCATATACGCTTTCGTGTGTAGCGCCTATGCGTGCACCTATGAAGTCGATCTCTTCGTTCAGCTTGTCGTTAGAGCGTGTCTTGGTACCGCTGGTCAGCAGTTCCGACATCATCTCGCGGTAGCCGGCCATGTTACCTTCCAGTTCCGGCTTTATATCGAGCTGGATAGAATAAGTGACAGTAGGCAGCTTGTGGTTCTCTACCACGAATACACGCATACCGTTAGGCAGTGTAAAGTCTTCAGACTTACCCAGCCTTACCTCAGGCGCAGGACCCGGCTTTGGACGGATGCTGCGGTCAAGTTTTTGCGCCGTTGTAGAGCCAATGGCCAGCGCAATAGTTAATATAGAGAGTGATATCTTTTTCATATTTGTATTTGTTGAAGCTTTTGGTCGGTTAAGTAGTTGGAATTACCCTTTCTTCTCCTCTGATTTTGGTAAGTAATAAACCACCAGGCGGTTCTCTTTGGTAAAGTACTTATTGGCAACCCGCTTCAGGTCTTCTTTTGTTATTTTGGTATAGCGCTCCAGCTCTGTGTTTATCAGGTTGGCATTACCCATGAATGTATGGTATGTAGCCAGGTTCTCTACTACGCCCAAGACGCGCTGGTTTTGGCTTACGAAGTCGTTCTCGGCTTGGTTGATGAGTTTTTTGTACTCTTCATCGCCAATAGTTCCGGTCTTTACTTTTTCTATTTCGGCCAGCATTGATTTCTCCATATCTTCAGGAGACACACCTGCGTTTACAATACCGAACATGAAGGCAACACCCGGATCTTCGTTAGGCAGCATGAATGCACCTACTTCCAGTCCTTTTTGTTGCTTCTCTACGATCTCCTTACGGAAACGTGAACTCTTACCCTGAGACAGTGTTTGCGTCAGCAGCTGAAGTGCATACCAGTCATCCGTACCCATTTCCGGCGTATGGTAAGCTACGATAACAGCAGGAAGCTGTATGTTGTCGTAGAACTGTACGCGCTTCTCAGCAGTTTGCACCGGCTCCTTCTCAGTTGGGCGAGGAATTGCTTTAGTGCCTTTTGGTATCTCACCAAAGTATTTAGCGATGAATGCTTTCGTTTGCTCAGGGTTGATGTCGCCACCAATGACCATCGTAGCATTGTTAGGTACATAGAACGTTCTGTAGAAGTTCATGAACTCTTCCAGCTTTGCCTGGTCTATGTACTGCTCTTTACCGATAGGCGACCAGCGGTAAGGGTGCTTGGTATATGCATTCTCAAACACCACGTTCAGCAACTGGCCGTAAGGGGTATTGTCGTAGCGTTGTTTCTTTTCTTCTTTTACCACTTTGCGCTGCGTTTCTACGCCTTCCAAGTCTATCTTAGCATAGTTCATACGCTCTGCTTCCATCCACAGGGCCAGTTCAAGCTGGTTGCTGGGCAATACTTCATAGTAGAAAGTACGGTCTTGAGAAGTATTGGCGTTGAGCTGTCCGCCTGCTGCCTGTACCATTTTCATGAATTCGCCGCGCTTCATATTGTCGCTACCCTCGAACAGCAGATGTTCGAAGAAGTGCGCGAAACCTGTGCGCTGCGGATCTTCATTTTTAGAACCTACGTGGTACATGATAGACACAGCTACGATAGGCGTAGAGTGGTCTTCATGGAGGATCACGTGCAGCCCGTTGGGCAGATCATATTCTGTAAACTTGATATTGCCTGCAGCCTGTGCGCTGTTGGTGAGCACAGTTGCTCCCAGCAACATGGCTAAGAAAGCTTTCCGCTTCATATATTTAAGTGATTGTTAATTGCGGCAAAAATAGCGTTTAGCCCATTATGAGTACACGCAGGATAAAATAAATATGTACGATTTCACCCGAAATATCCCCCAATGTGGATATTTGCACCTCTAAAGATCAATAGATGATAAATGCGGTTTTGTTTGATATGGATGGTTTACTGCTTGATACTGAACCTCTTTGGGGCAAAAGTATGCGCCGCGTGGCAGAGAAGCACCAAATACCGATATCGGCTGACCGATTTAAAGAGACAACCGGCCTGCGCATACACGAGGTGACCGACTACTGGGCCATCCGCTACCCTTGGAAGGGCGCGAGCGCAAACGATGTGGCCGAAGAGATACTGGACGATATCATAGAATGTTCAAAAAACGAGGGTAGGGTGATGCCGGGCATCATAGATACCTTGGAACTGCTGCGTGAACAGAAGATAAAGATCGGCCTTGCCTCGTCATCGCCCACGCGCATGATCATGGCGCTGGTAGAGCATTTTAAGATCAAAGATTATTTCGATTGTATATCATCGGCCGATGAAGTGGAGCTGGGCAAGCCGCATCCTGCGGTGTTCCTGCACTGCGCCAAAGGGCTTGGCTCCAGCGCTATCGACTGTATGGTGTTTGAAGACTCGGTAAATGGAATGATAGCAGGTAAGGCAGCAAGGATGAAGGTTGTAGTCATTCCAGATGAACTGCATTTTGACGACCCGCGCTTTGCATTGGCTGATGCTAAACTGAGCAGCATGGAAAGCTTTGATCTGGATATGCTACAGCGGCTATAGGCCTGCTTTCTTCATCCTGAGCCTTCTGCTACGAAATTCGTCGGCAAGTACGATTACTGCAATTATATTTACTGGGATCATTATGTTTTTAATCATGTCGGTTGTCCCGGGAGGTATATTGGAAAATATATCTTTTACGGGGGCTGTAGATACAGATGAGAAGTCGAGCTGGAGCAAGGTATAACCGAATAAACCCGCAATGGTAAGTATGAAAAATGCTGCTATGCCTTTTACCAATTTCAGGTCGATGTATTTGCGCGTGACAGGTGTAATGCTGGTGTGTGCGATTGCTTCCATTACATTTTTGGTAAAGCGCATGGATGGCTCTTCTGTGGTGGTTACCTCTGAGGCATGGTGATGCAGTTGCAATAACTCCTCATATGTCTGCTTCCACTCTGCATTGGTGGCAATGAGTGTGGCTATACGATGCTGCTCATTTGTGCCGCACGTACCATCTATATAATCCCACAACGCTATTTCTATTTCATCTCTATTGCTCATGCTGTTACTTTAAATGTTTTAATTCATTTGGATACTTGGTTTCCAATACGTCGCGCAACTTCTGCCTGGCCCTGAATAGGCGCACTTTCACATGGTTAGCGTTCAATCCCAATATCAAACCTATTTCCTCTAAACTTTGTTCGGCGGTGTAGAATAAAGTTAGGACTTGCGCATCGGTTTCAGGCAGGTAGTTGATAGCTTTCCTGATTAAGTCTTGTTGTGAGCGCTGTTCTGTAATACTAACGGTAGCTGTATTGGTGTTTTGGTTCTCAAATACCGCATTCAATTGTTCCGGTTCGGCTAATATCACATTACCTTTTCTTGTTCTCAGTGTAGATAGCGCAGTAGTGCGAACTATTGTATATAGCCATGTACTGAACTTTCCTTCCGCACGATAATCGGACAGGCAGCGGTAGGCTTTTACAAAGGCATCCTGCGCTATCTCCTCTGCCTCCTCGCGGTTCTTCACAAAACGTAGCGCCAGCGTGAATACAAAATGCTGATACCGCGCGACCAACAGGCCATACTGTGCCTGCTGCCCCTGCAATACCAGCTTTATTATTTCTGTATCCTCCAGTTGGCGCATCCCGGTATTAATAGACGCAGAAAGATACAGTCAGGTTACAGAGAAAAATTATTTTCTTTTTTGTAACCTGCGATGGTGTATGGTAGTCTGATAAGGTAACAACTACAACACGAACTTTTAAAACAAAACTATATGCAGGCGACAGAGGCAATGTTTATGATCATATCGGCACTGGCTTTCTTTGGGTCATTATTCGGTATATACTATCTACGCACAAGGGCAAACCTGGCTATGATTGAAAAAGGCCTACACCCCAAGGCAATGGTATCTCAACCTAAACCTTTTGCCAATCTTAAGTATGGGCTCTTATTTTTCGGCGCGGGTTTGGGCTTGATCACTGGATATCTTATAGATACGCAGGCGCTGGGGCATAAGGTTATTTCTGAAACGTATGTAACGGATAGCACGGGCAGAATTGTGCCGGGAAGTGTACGTAATGTTACTTCAAATAATGATCATGGTATATCTATGAGCGCAACCTCGTTAGCTGATGGCTATGGCAGTCACGAAAGCATCAGGGATCAGCGTGAGCCAATAATTTATTTTTCGTTCGTTGCCATAGGAGCAGGGCTGGGATTAATGCTGTCGTATCGGATTGAAAAAAAGCAGTGGCTGGATAAGCGGGTAGAGGAGCGAGAAGCGCCCGCGGTATAATTTTCATGTACTGCAATAATATGAAGAAGATCATTTTTATTGCAGCGATAGCTTTTGCAAGTTGCGGAAGCGGTGACACAAGAGAAGGGTATGATTCTACCAAAGCTTCGGACCTCAATCCTAATTCAGGAAATGAAGCGGTTATGGAGCAGGCTCCATCGGGTGACAGGGGTAATCCTGATTCTACAATTGGTGCGACTACTAATGCTAAAGCGCCGGACAGCAATGCAACTAATCCTAACATCAGATAATACGCCATAAGGTTCGAGATATTAGTATGTGTCAAATTGCTTACCACGCCTCGCATGAACAATTTAAGCCGAGTGAACTGATCCGTTATGCGATAATGGCGGAGCAGGCGGGTTTTGATGCCATCCATTCCTCGGAGCATTTTTATCCCTGGAGCGAAAGGCAAGGGCAGAGCGGATTTTCGTTTGCCTGGCTGGGCGCTGCTATGCAGGCAACTACACTTCCTTTCGGAATGATATGTACGCCGGGATACCGCCACCACCCTGCAATAGTAGCACAGGCTGCCGCTACCCTTGCAGAAATGTTTCCGAAACGCTTTTGGCTAGAGCTAGGGAGTGGGGAAGCTTTAAACGAGAGCATTACAGGGCAGCCCTGGCCCGAGAAAGCCGAGCGCAATGAACGGCTGCGAGAGTGTACAGAAATCATACAAAGACTGCTGAATGGGGAGACCGTAAATACTCAGAAACTCATTTCTGTGGAAAATGCGAAACTCTACACATTGCCTGAGAAGCCGCCATTAGTAGTAGGTGCCGCACTATCTGAAGAAACTGCGGCATGGCTTGGTAGCTGGGCCGATGGAATGGTGATGACTACAGGTAGCGTAGAAAATGCGCGTAAAATATTGAACGCGTTTAGAAAGAATGGTGGTAAGGACAAACCTGCATTCTTTAAAATGCAGATCTCATACGACAAAACAGAGCAGGCGGCAATGGAAGGCGCTTATGATCAGTGGCGTACAAATGTATTTGATAGTAAAGTAGCTAGCGAAACATCATCTGTCGCTGAATTTGACAAATTGGGACGTACTGTTGACCGGCAGCAAATACGCAAGCATGTGTTTGTATCATCTGATCTTGAAAGCCATGCGAAGCAGATACAGAAGTATATGGATATAGGCTTCGACAAAATAGTACTACATAACGTCAATCGTTCGCAGGAATACTTTATAAAAGACTTTGGCGTATCCGTATTGCCAGCACTAAGAAGTATTTAATCTTTTTTAAAAGAGAATGGGTTGCTCAAGATGAGCAACCCATTCTCTTTAAGTCGATATATTATTTTCCTCCACCGCGTCCATTATTGTGCGTCTTAGAAGAATTGCTTTGACTGCCAGGTTTTTTGGTACGTGTCTTTTCATCTTCCGCTGCAAGCTGGTCGTATTGGACACTTTGCTTTTTAGTATTATCTTCGGTGTTCTCTTTTTTGTTTTTGGACGAATTGTCTGATTGATTTCTGTTGCTCATGTTGGTATAGTTTAAAGTTAAAAATTATATTTGACGGCTATATCTTGTTATTCGTAAGTTCTGTCGTTGAGATATTCATCTATCGCGCGGACTGAAGGACCTACTTCTTTTACTGCTTCTTTGAGGCGATCAGCCGATACATTGAAACGCATGGTCCAATATCTCAATTCATAATCCTCATTTACATTGACACGTGTTGAGTCTTGCGGGCCACGTTTGCTTTTATCATCTGCCATAGTTAGATACTTTTAGCAATAGCTGTATAAAATAAATGCCATAAACAGGGTATGGTTCGTTAAAAGCTAAGGCTTCTTTGAGGCGCTGTGAAAATAATAATGCTATTATATTTGTCTTAACCGATACCCAAACTGCGTGCGACTAATTTTATTTTTCTTTTCTCTATTTGTAATTTCTTCTGCTGTTGGGCAAACAAATACTTCAAGCTCAGATTCTGCCAGGTTCAAAAGTCTTGTACGATCCATAGTTGCTAAAAGCAGTACGGATAGCTTAAAAGCACTGGCTATATTTAAATGGGTTGCTATCAATGTAGCCTACGATGTGGAAATGTATAAAAGTGGTGGCACTTACATGTCGCAAATTGCTAAGCCTCCCCATAACTTTCCTTCCATTTCCTTTGATGACTGGTATAATCATGAGGTAGCCGCATATGTGCTCGATACGCGTAAAGGTATTTGTGGTGGGTATTCCAGGCTATACAAGGTAATGTGCGACTATGCAGGACTTAAATGTCGTGTTATTAGCGGTTATGCCCATGACATTGATTCGATAGGTCTTCCAATAAAGGCCAGTCATGCTTGGAATGCGGTAATGTTTAATAACATATGGCATTTGCTTGATGTTACTTGGGGAAGTGGGTATCTTCGTTCCGGCAAGTTTTCTTATGCTTACGATCCCTATTATTTTAATACACCACCGCAATGGTTTATAAAGGATCACTATCCTGAAGTAGAATCGAATACATTACTGCCATTTAAAACATCAGTCGAGTCTTTTTTTAGCATTCCATACGTGTGGAGTTACTTTAATAAAATAGGCGGTGTCAAATTTTTGCCAGCTAAAGGACGGCTTGCCATTTCAAAGAATGATACCTTAGAATTTCGGGTGACTTTTAAGGGGCAAGCGTTACCAGTGAGTCTGGGTGTTGAGCCGGGTGGGTCTATTGATCTGAACACGCCCGGGGTATATCCTAACTCCCTCCACGAAGGTGTGATAGCAAATCCGTCGGATGGAAATGAATTTTCATTTAGATATTACTTGAGTTTGAAGACTCCAAAGATACTAACTATATATGCTGGTGGTAAATCAATCCTAACTTATAGCCTCGTACCAAAATAACCAATAATAAAGCCCGCATTCGCGGGCTTTATTATTGGTTATTTTTTTAGGAATTCATCTGTAAAATGCCGTACGTCTTTCTCTTGCGAGAATTTTCCGGAGTTGTATTCGTTTGATTTGTTTCGGGCAATGGATAGTGTCTTCCAGTCGCTGCTTTTTAACATCTTGGCGATGAATACGATTTGCCCAACATGGTAAGAATAATGAGCAATCTGCCTGTTGATGGCCTCCATTACCGTATGGCCCTCATTACGTATATAGATGATGCGGTTCAGGTCCTCATCGGTGATGCTGTTGAGTGCACTGAACAGACATTGCCAGCCTTCTTCCCACCTGCTGAATAAGATCTTGCGCTCTTTTACATCGCTCTCAAATTCTTCATCACGCTGCCGCCAGGGCTTTTCTCCGTCCGTCGTCAGGAAGTCAGTCCAGCGGCTGAGCATATTGCCCCACATGTGTTTTACAATGATGGCTATACTGTTGCTGTCTTCATTAACTTGCCAAAAAAGCTGGTCGTCCTGTAGCTGTGCCATAGCATCATCGCCCAGTTTCTTATAATAACGAAACTGGCGGTCGGCACTTTTAAGATATTGTAGTTGAGGCATGGTAAGTCGTTTTTTATCTGAGTGCACTTTCTTTATCTCCGTATATAACCGGGCGAGTAATTTCCATACAACGCTCGGGTATGGCAGGTGCGGTAAATCCAAATTGTTCGTAGAGGCCATGAGCGTCAAGTGTAGCCAGCATAATGCGGCGGAGGCCCTTTACCCAACCAAGTTCCATCAGTACTTCCATCATCTTCTTGCTCAAGCCCTGTCCGCGATGCGCTTCTTCTACATATACATCCGCCAGATAAGCAAAGGTGGCATAGTCGGTAACGAAGCGTGCATACCCTACCTGTACACCGTCCTTCAAAACACCAATACAATACGAATGGTCGAATGCCGTCTTTACCACACTAAAGGGTATATGCTTAGACCAATACGACTCTTCAGACAACCATCTGTGTATTGCTTCGGGTTGCAGCAATGCTTTGTCGGTCGTTATAAGGTATCCGTTGTATTCGATGTTTATCGGTGTCATATCAGCTAAATAATGTAGTTCCAATTATGCTTATCGGGAGCCGTTCCTTTACGGATGTCGTAGAGGGCTTTTTGTAGCTGATACATCGTAGCATCTTCGCCTACATAGCAATTGTAATGTTTGCCACCCATAGCAATCGTTTCTATCGGGGCTATCACTGCTGCCGTACCTGCGCCAAATGCTTCCACGCGTTTGCCTGCTTCCAAAGCCTCGCGTATCTCTTCGTGCCTTATCAGGCGCACATCTACATTTATGCCCTGCTCCTTAGCCAAAGTTAACAAGGAATCGCGAGTTACGCCATCCAGTATCGAAGTAGATAATGGCGGAGTTAGTAATGTATTGTCAATGAAGAACATAAGATTCATTGTGCCCGATTCTTCAATATACTCATGGTTCTTACTGTCCGTCCATATCACCTGGTCGTAGCCTGCATCCTTTGCCAGTTTAGATGGGTAGAAGGCAGCGCCATAGTTGCCACCGCATTTGGTAGATCCCGTACCACCTTCAGCTGCACGTACATAAGTGTCTTCTACTTTCACTTTCAGCGGCTGTGCATAGTACTGGTATGCAGGTGAGCAAACGATCATAAACAGGTATTCGTCCGACACCTTTACACCCATGCGCGCTTCGGATGCTATCATAAAGGGGCGCAGGTACAGCGATCCATGTTCATCGTTTGGTATCCAACTGGCATCGAGTTGCACCAGCTGGTGTAGTGCCTCCATGAACAACCCTTTCGGCACCTCAGGCATACACATACGTTGCAGCGATTTAGTAAAGCGCTCGTAATGTTTCTCCGGTCTGAAGATGTTGATACGTTTATCATCTGTCAGGAAAGCTTTCATGCCTTCAAATACCGTTTGCCCGTAGTGCAGGCAAAGCGCAAAGGGGCTTAGTGTAAGGTCGTGGAATGGGACGATACGGCTATCCTGCCACTTGCCATCTTTGTACTCGGCAATGAACATGTGCTCTGTCGGCTGCTTGCCAAACGGCACATTCTTCGTGTCTTTTACTTGCCTGTCAGCCTGTGCTGTTATTGCGATGTTATACTCCATAAGTGGGAATATTTAGTTGTAAGCTTTTCTTGTATTAGGTGTTGGTAATGCACTTATCTCATTATCACCCATGTCTTTTACTGCCTTTTTATGTATCCTGCGGTAGCCGAGGTTTACGAGGTATACACCCAGCATTATGGTGGCAAATGCCAAAGCTGTAATCCAGGTGAGTTGCTCGTTCAGTATCAGGTAACCCAGTATAACTGCCACCAGCGGATTGACATAAGCATATGTACTTACCAAGCCAACCGGCAGTTCTTTCAGCGCATACATATAGGCAGTATAAGCCAGTACAGAACCGAAGATGATTGCATATATCAATGCCCAGAAACCATCGGCGTGCCATACAAATGCATTAGTATAATCATCCACCACAGGACTAGCTGTGAGCAGGAATATGCCTCCAAACAACAATTGCATACCCGAATTGAATATGGGGTTGGTCTGTACCTGGCGCTTTTTATTGATGATGCTACCCAGCGCCCAACATGAAGTGGCGGTGAAAGTTGCCGCGATACCCATCAGGTAGCTGCCGTTGGCAAGGTCGGCTATGTTGTCTCTGAATATGAGTCCTACGCCACCAAAGCCAAACAGCATACCGGTTATGACAAGCGCATTCATTTTTTCTTTTTTCGATGCAACCAGATTGAACAGCACCGAACAAATAGGCATTAGTGAACAGATAAGTGCTGCTACGCCGCTTGGTATGTATTTCTCTGCCCATGTCACCAAGCCATTACCGATAGTGATAAGCAGGAAACCTAC
This sequence comes from Sphingobacteriales bacterium, assembly GCA_004144175.1. Lineage (GTDB taxonomy): Bacteria > Bacteroidota > Bacteroidia > Chitinophagales > Chitinophagaceae > Polluticoccus. Next base: position 52,417 of record SEFT01000011.1, on the reverse strand, counting down.
CAATGCCTGGTGGCGCAGGCTTTTCCAACTGATATCTACATGCCTGCTCATAAGGTACCCTGCGCTCATAATGATGAGCCCCGAGATTACCTGCCTAACGCCTGCAAAAAGAAATGCAGGATAGTGCATAACCCCTACGCGTATAGCCAGGTAAGTGGTGCCCCACACGATGCAGATAAATATCAGTGCGATGTATGCCTTTGTATGTTTTCCCTTGCTCATTAATTCTTCTACTATGACAGAACAAAGGTGGAAGGAATTTTTCAAACAAAACAGATACAATTTCCGTAATTTCGACCATAACAGTTTATTGTTATGAAGGCGAAAGAAAAGTTAAAGAGCGATCATCTGTATCTCGGCGTTGCTAAACATATAGAGCAGCAGATACTGGATAATGTGCTGAACATAGGCGATAAGCTGCCCTCGGTGCGAGTGCTGAGCAAGGAGCAGGGTATGAGTGTGAGTACCATACTACAGGCATATTATCACCTGGAAGGAAAAGGCCTTGTAGAGTCGCGTCCGCAGTCGGGTTACTATGTGCGTTTCAATCCTTCGCGTTTTCCGCAGAAGGTAGAGAAGAGCAATTTTGCACTGTCATCGAAAAATAAGAATGTAGAAGCAATCATATCTGAAGTATATGACGACTTTACGAAGCCCGGCATTGTGCGGTTTTCGCTAAGTGTGCCGGCGCCGGAGATACTGCCTCTGGCAAAGCTCAACAAAGCCATGATGCAGTCGCTGCGCGACCTTCCTGCCAATGGTACATCATATGAGCACCTGCAGGGTAATGAGCTGCTGCGCAGGCAGGTGGCAAGATGGTCGATGCACTGGGGAGGGCGCTTGCAGCCCGATGATATCATTACTACATCGGGCTGTATGAATGCTATATCGTACTGCCTGATGGCGCTTACCAAGCCGGGTGATACCATTGCTGTAGAAAGCCCCGTGTACTTTGGTGTGCTGCGTTTCGCGCAGAGTATTGGACTAAAAGTAGTAGAACTACCCACGCACCCCGATACGGGCGTAGATCCCGATGATGTAAAGAAAGCGCTGGGTAAGTATAATATCAAAGCATTCTTTTTCGTCACCAATTTCAGCAACCCCGTCGGCTATTGCATGCCAGAGGAACAGAAGAAGGCTATTGTAAAACTCCTGTCCTTTCATGGTGTACCGTTGATAGAGGACGACCTGTATGGCGATGTGTATTTTGGCAAGAAACGCCCGACCAATTGCAAAAGCTTTGATGAGGAAGGCAATGTGTTGCTGTGTAGCTCTATTTCCAAAACATTGGCCCCCGGCTATCGGGTAGGGTGGGTAGCTCCCGGCAAGCATCTGGAGAAAATTAAGCGATTGAAACTGTACCATAGCATTACCTCGGCCACGGCGCAGCAGTCGGCTATTGCTAATTTCCTGGCAACGGGACGTTATGAACATCACCTGCGGAAGCTGAGACAGACGTTGCATAGTAACAGCCTTCAATTCATCCGCTCCATTGGCGAGTACTTTCCCGAGGGTACTAAACTAAGTAATCCGCAGGGTGGATTTATCCTGTGGGTGGAGCTGGCAAAGCATATAGATACTTATCAACTGTACCGCGAAGCTATGCTACACAAGATATCTATAGCACCGGGAAGCATGTTTACCCTGCAGGAGCGCTACCAGAACTGTATGCGCCTGAGCTATGGTATGCAGTGGAAGCCCGAGGTGGACAGGGCTTTAAAAAAATTAGGCGGATTAATAAAGTCAATGAATTAATTTTGAGGTATTATTATATAAGTTGAATTGTGAATACCTCTGTTATGCCCCGTTTGTGTAGACTGACTGTTTGCCTGTTCTTACTATGTGTGATAGCTATTGATTGCAGTGCACGGAAAGTGTTGCTGAACAAGCCTTATCCATATACAAAGTATAGTACAATTACCTTTTTGAAGGGAGATTCCTGTGTTATTAAAGACTTCGAATCGACGGCTTATTTCAACTGGAAGTATCATCACGATACCATAGTTGTAGATAGCCGCTATAAGAAACTGGAAATTCAGCATACCCGGTCGGAGATCGTTAATAAGGACATGGATAAGCTTATATTCCATATCAATACTACCAGCCACTTGCCGGTTATCAATATACTGGACGATCACTACACCGAGATCAAGAACGTAGTGCCCGCATTCAGCAATGAGGTGAAGCATGAGCACCGATTCAAATACTTTACCGTAAGTATGCACAAAGGCGTTTCTGTGCCTCAGCCGTTGGCCAGCGTAAAGAAGGGTGCGATCATCAACGTATTTATCGACTACCCAAGCCTACCCGAGAAGTATCCCTATGACCTGCATGAAAAATTCATGATGTCGGGCAAGAAGCTGGAAAAAGTGAGATAAGATAATATGTAATCAGTTGTCTTTTTATTAGTTTTCGCCCATCGTTCGCGACAACTATGTCACACAATCCACATGCTGAAATAGTATGCCCCAACTGCGGGCATCATGCCACATATAACTATTGCGCACAATGCGGTCAGCCAACCCATTTGCATAAGGATACTTTTCTCGGGCTGATACTACATTTCGTAGCACACTATTTTCACTACGATTCTAAATTCTGGAAGACGCTAAAGACGCTCTGGCTAAAACCCGGTGCGCTCACCATCGCGTACCGCGAGAAGAAACGCATGCGGTATATCGACCCTATATCGCTGTACATATTTGTTAGTGCAGTTTTCTTCTTGTTTTTCTTTTCCCGTGCTGAAAAAAAATACGATAAAATAATAGAACAGCAGACAGAGACAACAATAGAGAGTAAAACTAAAGACAGTACTGTAACCTCGGACAGAGGGGCACAGCTTGAAAAGTTATTTGAAAACGAGGGTGATAGTATATCAACATTATCGGCAAGCAAGACAGTACAAGCCGTTGATAGTGGAGAAGATGAGAATGATAACTTTAGACGAGCCGCTGATAAGTTGAATAATAGACCTGAAAATCTTAGATACTTTATAGCTGGATTAATGCACAATATACCTAAGGTTATCTTTTTTATGATACCGGTAATGGCTTTGATATTGAAGTTATTGTTTATCAGAAGAAAGAATTCCTTTTTCGTCGACCATGGTATTTTTGCCCTTCACTTCCATACATTTTGGTTCTCCATAATGCTCATAAAAGTGCTAAATCCAATAGATGTTATTGACAACATGCTCGGGAAAATTTTGATACTGGTCGGGATGATATATTTTATTGTATCTGCTAAGCGGATATACGAGATCAGCTACAGAAGATCGATTTTCTACTCGATCATCGTTGGGTTTTTATATGCAACAATTTTGTTGGTTGTATCGCTTACTGGTGGTTTGTACGCTTTTTATCTGGAAGGGGCCGCTTAAGACCCTTTCTTTTCCTTTTCCTTCTTCTTTACCACCAGCCATTCTTCAAGGTTCACGTTAAATGGCATATGGCCTATCTGCACGATGCCGCGCTTGTCGCGTATCTCGGTTACCTTGCCTACCTGGTGGTTATCTTTGTTCCGTACCAGGTCGCCTATGCTTATTTTGCCGCCTATCACATCGTAGCTTTTGTCGGCTTTCTTGGCTGCGGCTGCGTTGCTCTGTATCTGCTTCTTCTTAAAGAGTACATTCTCGGCTGCCTGTATCACATCCTGCTTGTTCTCGGCCTTCTTCCAGTCCTGTATTATCTGCTTGAACTTGCGCTCCATATCGCGCAGATAGTCCAGCTCTTCTTTTTTTATTTTGTTTTGTAGCTTCAGGGTGTTGTAGTGCTGGTCCAGGCGTTCTTTGTCGGTCAGCTCTTCATAGTTCTTCTTCAGGCGGGTATTCTCTTTTATCAGCTTGTCCAGTTCCTTTTCCTTATCATTCAGCCTTACCGATTGTTGCTCGGTCTGGTGCAGCATATTATCCAGTTTAAAATGCCCGCGCTCCGTGAGCTTTTTAGCACGGTCTATTATTGGCTGGGGTAGTCCTGTACGTTCTGCGATGGCAAACGTGTAAGAGCTACCCGGCTTACCGGTGGTAAGCCGGTAGAGTGGTTCCAGCTTTTCTTCATCAAAGGCCATGGCTCCGTTCACGATACCCTGCACCTTACCTGCCATTACTTTCAGGTTGAGGTAGTGGGTGGTAATGATGCCGACCGAATGTCTGCGTGCCAGTTCTTCTACAATGGCTTCTGCAAACGCTCCGCCCAGGTTCGGGTCCGATCCGCTACCCAGTTCGTCGATGAAGAACAGCGTCTTGCCATTCGCATAGTTCATGAAGTACTTCATGTCGCGCAGGTGGGCGCTGTAGGTACTCAACTCATGCTCAATCGATTGCGTATCGCCAATGTGGATGAATAGCTGTTTGAATATCCCTATTTCAGAGTCAGGCGAAGCCGGTATCAGCATGCCCGCCTGCGTCATCAGCACCAATATGCCTACTGTCTTCATCGATACGGTCTTACCACCCGCATTCGGTCCGCTGATGATGAGCACACGCTCATTCTTATCCAGCTTCAGGTTCAGCGGCACCGTTGGCTTTCCCTGCTGTTTATTGTGCAGGAACAGTAGCGGGTGATGCGCCTTTATTAGATGTATATGCGGGTGGGGGCTCAGGCTGGGCATATCTGCATCCATATCCAGCGCCAGTTGTGCCTTTGCCCTGATGAAATCATACAATCCACTCAGGTGATAATAAGAGTCGAGCTGCGGATGGTACACAGATAGCTTAGCTGTTGCTTCTGCCAATATTCTTTGTATCTCGCGGCTTTCGGCACGCTCCAGCGAGTATATTTCGTTGTTCAGCTCAATGGTCTCTTCCGGCTCGATGAATACTGTACGCTGGCTATCGCTCTCTCCGTGCAGTATGCCTTTTACAATGCGCTTATGCTCTGCAAATATGGCTACCACGCGCCTTCCGTTCAGGAAGCCTTCCGATATATCGGCCAGGTAGCCCTGCTTGTTCAGCCTGCGCAGTATGCCTTCGAATGCCTTGCGCAACTCCTGCCTTGCCGATGCCAGTTCACTGCGTATACTCATCAACTCGCGCGAGGCATTGTCGCGTACCACGCCGCTATCATCTATTACCGAAGATATATACTCGGGTATCTGTTTTTCATAGGCAATTTTTTCGGCCAGCGCCCGCAGGTTGGCAAACAGTATATCATGCCTTTTGAACCAAAGCAGTATATCGCGGGTATTGGTAGCCAGTTGGTGGAACGCCAGCAACTGGTCGCCACCCAGCACAGCACCAGGCAGCGATAATAGTTTCAGTTCTTTCTTTACATTCCGGGTAAAGTCATTCGGGAAATAATCGCTTCCCCTCAGTACCGATACAAACTCCCTTGTTTGCAACAGTTCTTTTTCTACGTATTCTACTTTTACGTGAAACTTAAGTTTTTCTACTCGTTCCTTTGCAAGGTCTGTCCGGCATTTCTGTTTCAGTAGCTGACAAATCTTATTGAACTCCAGTGCTTCTGCGGCATGTGCCGGGTACAATTGCATCATTTTTTCAATTCCTCTCTAAGACTGCAAAGTTACATATCATATAACAATTCATTGTGAGTGCAAAACCTTAAATTCGGTTATATTGCATAGCTTGTATTTTCCATGAATCATTACGACTGGCTCATATCTCGTTTAGACGCATTTATCCGCAAATATTATGCAAACCAGTTGATCCGAGGATCGCTGGTGCTGCTTAGCTGCCTGCTTTTTTATATACTTACTGTTAGTGTGGGTGAGTATTATCTGTACCTGCCGGTATGGCTCAAGGTTTCGTTGGTATCGCTTTTTGTGGTGCTGGGAATATGTGCTTTGGTAGTTTGGGTCATTATCCCGCTCAGCAAGATGGCCAGGTTGGGCAAAGTTATATCGCACGAGCAGGCGGCTACTATTATCGGTAGGCACTTCCCAGAGATCAGTGATAAGCTGCTGAACATACTGCAACTCCGCCGCCAGGCCGATACTCATGTAAGTCGCGAGCTGCTCGAAGCCAGCATCGACCAGAAGGCTGCACAGATATCGGTTGTGCCTATCAATTCCGCCATCGACTTGTCGCGCAACCGTAAGTATCTTCCTTACCTGCTGCCATTGGTGCTTATAGGTATTATTATTATGGTGATAGCGCCTAATGTATTTACCGAGGCGTCTGAAAGACTATTGCAACCCACAAGAACATTTGAAAAACCTGCACCTTTCCGCTTTGTAGTGCTGAACAGTAAAATGCAGGCAGTGCGCAATACCGACTTTGTACTAAAAGTAAAAGCCGAAGGCGACGCCCTGCCAGCCGAAATGTCGGTAGATATGGGGACGGATAGGGTGGTAATGCAGGTACTGGAAAAGAATACATTCCAATATACGTTTAGAAACGTGACCGAGCCGGTGAACTTCCGGTTATTCGCAGCAGGGTTTTACTCGCAGCCATATAATATCAAAGTAGCACAGAAGCCGATCCTTAAAGCCTTTAAAATAGAAATAGACTACCCTGAATATACAGGTAAGAAGGATGAAGTACAAAGTAGCTTGGGCGACATCACCGTACCCGCTGGTACGTACGTTCGCTGGGCATTTGTAGCTGAGCATACAGACGAAGTGACGTTACGATTTGGTAGCGGCAATAATGTAAAATTGCCTAAACAGGCCAATATATTTGCTTCACAATTCCGTTTCTTTAATGATACGGCCTACACGCTAACCCTGTACAATAAGCAGAATGCTGTTGCCGATAGCTACAGATACCAGGTAAAGGTTATACCCGACCAGTATCCTGTAATACAACTGCAAGAGCATAGAGATACGGTATCAGGTAAGCAAATACTACTGAACGGTACAGTGGGGGATGATTATAGCATTACCAGGGTACTGTTCCATTATCAGGTGTTATCGGCTCAAAATCAGGTGTTATCCAGCAAGAACATCCCGCTTAAAGCCAGTCAGGGAGCGCTTACTACTTTCCAGCACTACTTTGATGTGCATGTGCTGAACCTGCAGCCTGGGCAAAAACTGAATTACTTCATTGAGGCGTGGGATAATGATGGTGTACGCGGCAGCAAGGCTTCGCGCAGCGAGGTAATGAGCTATTTTATGTATACGCCCAAGCAGCTGGATTCAGCCATAAACGAGAATGCAGAGCAAATAAGCTCTGGCCTCAGTAATAGCTCCGAACAGACCAAGCAACTGCAAAGCGAATACAAAGAAATGCAGAGCAAGATGCTGCAAGGCGACAAATCAGAGTGGCAGCAACAGCAGTCGATGATGGAACTTGGTAAGATGCAGGATCAGCTGAAGGCACAGATGGAAGCTGTCAAGAAACGATTTGAAGAGCAGGTGCAGCAGAGCCAGCAAAAGCAATACAGCGAAGATATTAAAGAAAAGCAGGACGAGTTGAAGAAGCAGATGGACAACCTGCTGAACAAAGAACTGGCCGAGCAGATGAAGAAACTGCAAGACCTGATGAACCAACTGAATAAGGACCAGGCATTCCAGACCATGAAACAACTGGAGCAGGAGAATAAGCTCTTTAATATGGATCTCCAGCGCATGCAGGAGCTGATGAAGAAGCTGGAAATGCAGATGAAGCTGGAAGATATGGCCGGCAAAATGGAGGAACTGGCAAAGAAAGAAGAACAGTTAAAAGAGCAGACAGATAAGGGTGGCAAAGATGCACAGGCGCTTAAGAAAGAGCAGGAAGCGATAAGGAAAGAGCTGGAGAAAGAGATGTCGGAGGGCATGAAGGAGATGAAGGAAATAAATAAAGAGATGAAGCGGCCAGAAGACGTATCTGACAACGAACAGCAGGGCAAAGATGCGCAGGAGGAGATGCAGAAGAGCGAAGAGCAGTTGCAGGAAAACCAAAAGAGCAAAGCCAGCGAATCGCAAAAAAAGGCAGCCGATAACCTGAAAAAGATGGCTAAGAGCATGAAGTCGAAAGCAGGCGGCATGAACGCGAAACAGATAGAAATTGACATTAAAGCCACCCGCCAAATACTTACCAATCTGATGCGCATGTCGTTCGATCAGGAGCAGTTGATGAAGAAGGTACAGGCAACATCGCGCTCCAGCCAGACCTTCCTTGCCAACCAGCAGGAGCAGAGCAGGCTATATGGCAACTCGCGCATGATAAAAGACAGTCTGTTTGCTTTGAGCAAAAGAATATTCGACCTGAAGGAAACGGTGAATAAAGAAACCATGGAGCTTGAGTCAAATATGTCTGCCGCTACCGATGCTATCGAGGCGAGGCGTGTGGGGGATGCCGTGACGAGGCAGCAGTATGTGATGACACATACCAACAATCTTGCGCTGATGCTGAATGAACTGCTCTCGAACTTATTGCAGCAACAGGCCCAGGCGCAACCGGCTTCCGGCGAAGGTTCTCCAGGTAGCCCCAAACCGGGATCTAAGCCAAGCCCTGGTGCAGGCAAGCAGCTGAGCGACATCATTACTAAGCAACAAGAACTGGGCAACGCCATGCAGCAGATGGAAAATGCCAAACAGCAGCGCCAAGGGGGCAAGCAACAAGGTCAGCAAGGGCAGGGGCAGCAAGGCACAGAAGGCCAACAAGGAAAAGAGGGGCAGCAACCAGGCCAGGAAGGGCAACAAGGGCAGCAGGGTGGCAAGCAAGGCGGCCAAAGCGGTGGTGAAGGCAGTACTGAAAGTGAGTACGGAGATGCAGAACAGTTGGCCCGCATGGCACAGCAACAAGCAGCTATACGCAGACAACTGCAAGAGCTTAACCGTATGCTCAATAGCAAGGGCATGGGTAATGCCAAGGAGCTGAAAGAGATACAGGACAAAATGGATCGCACTGAGACCGACCTTGTAAATAAAAGAACGAGTGGTGAACTGCTGATGCGACAGAAAGAGATCCTTACAAGATTACTGCAGGCTGAGAAGTCGTTGCGTGAACAGGAGCAGGATGATAAGCGTTCTTCAAAATCGGCGCAAGAGATTAGCCGGCCTATGCCCGCCGAGCTTCAAAAATATCTTAAAGACCGCGAGCGCCTGTTAGAGTTATACAAGACTGTTCCACCCCAATTGAAGCCCTATTACAAGACAATGGTGGAGCAATATTACCGCATGATAGGTACCAACTGATAATACGCATTTTATCATAGTTAAGTAAAAGTTCTTATAAACATTGTGTTGAAAATTAGATAAATGACACTGTTATAGCATTTTAACAGATGTACGCCCCAACTTTAGCACAATGTTTGTAGTCTTTTAATTGAGGAAAGTCTAATATAATTTTTAGGACTATTGCGCTTGCTAAAAATTATGCTTAACTTTCATATAAATTTGTTCTTAACTAAAATGAGTGCCTATGATTTTCTCACGAACTTACCGGTACCAGTCAACGATTCCGGTAGACGATATCAAGAGCCGTCTGCTTGGTAAACATGTAAAAGTTCATAACCTGGACTTTGAAGTTTACGAAAATGAAAGCTTGATTCGCGTATTACCCCACGCCGAACAGGTAACAAGCATCAAAACACTTCCTATCACACACGTTGAATTAAAGGGTAAAGGAGACAAAACCCAAGTGGTTATCAGTTCGAAGATGCGCAAGATCGATTCCGGTGGGCCTATGCTTATTGTTATCTTCTGCATGTTCATGCTGATAGCAGCGGGATTCTTCTACTTTTTCGGTAGCAAGGAGTATCTGTCTTTTACCTACATATTCGGGGGAATAAGTATAGCGATATTTGCTATTTTCTGGATGCGCATGGAAGCGGGCTATTTTGACTATGTCCGCAAAATACGTGACTACATTAAAAACCAGAGTGTAGCATAACTCAAATAAAAAAAGCGCAGCTTAAGGCTGCGCTTTTTTTATTATATGTATCGGTACCGACTTATCGGTGCCGGTATAATACGCTATTCTATGTAGGGTTTCAGAGAATCGATAGTTGGGCCATTGAAGGTACGCACCAGCTTGCGGTTTTTATCGTATATATTTAGCTGTGGTAATGAACCGTAGGTGTATGTCCGGTCGATGAAACCAGAGCTATCTACGCCTACCATCAGCAGCTTCGACTGCGGATAGTGTGTAAGGTCTTCAAAGTATTGGAGATTGTCTATCTGGTTAGGCGTAGCCAGCAATACCACTTTGGTGTTCTTAAACAACGCCTCGTTTTTCCTGATCATGTTTGTGGTCTCAATACAGTGCTCACAAGTAGGGTTAAAGAGCATCACAAACGTTGGGCCATTATGCTTGATGTCGGCATCGATAATAGCGCTTTTCTGTTTTGTTACCAGCCTTACAGCAGGCATAGGTGCGCCTGCTTCTTTGTAGTTTATAGCAGCAGCCTCAGTAACAGTTGCCTGCGCATCTTTTCCCTTATTTTTCTTCTTCTTTTGTGCGAAAGTAATCGTCACCGTGCTCGTTAGGCACGCAATGATCAGTAATTTGCGTAGCATAAGACGAAATTAGGCAATTACCTGATAAATAACTGCAAAGAATATGTCAATATCCGGCACCAATATACCGCTGGCAGAGCGCATGCGGCCCTATACACTTGAAGACTTTATAGGACAAGAGCACCTGGTCGGCTCCGGCAAGGTATTGGAGCAGATGGTACACAACCGCAAGGCCCATTCAATGATCTTTTGGGGGCCGCCCGGTGTAGGAAAAACCACAATAGCGCAGATCATAGCACGCTCGCTGGATATGCCGTTCTTTACCTTGAGTGCCATCGATAGCGGGGTAAAAGATGTGCGCGCCGTAATAGAACGCGCCCGTATGGCGGGTCATGCGCTTTTGTTTATAGATGAGATACATCGCTTCAATAAGGCGCAGCAGGATAGCTTGCTGGGCGCTGTGGAGAAAGGAGTTATTACACTCATCGGTGCTACCACAGAGAACCCTTCGTTCGAGGTGATCAGCGCATTGTTAAGCCGTTGCCAGGTATATGTGCTTAAATCGTTGTCAGAAGAGCATTTGCATGAATTGGTAGACCAGGCCCTGGCTAAAGACGAATGGCTGAAAGAACGTAAAGTTGTGGTAGAAGAATGGGAGGCGTTGCTGCAACTAAGCGGCGGCGATGCCCGAAAACTACTGAACCTGCTGGAGTTGGTGGTATCGGCTATGCCTGAAGGGCAGCATACCCTAACTAACAGCTTTGTGGTAGATACGGTACAAAACAAAATGGCCCTGTACGATAAAACGGGCGAACAGCACTACGACATCATCTCAGCGTTCATTAAATCGATAAGAGGCAGCGACCCTAATGCCGCTGTGTATTGGCTGGCGCGGATGATAGAGGGTGGGGAAGACCCTAAGTTCATAGCCCGTCGTCTGTTGATACTCGCTAGTGAAGATATCGGTAATGCCAATCCCAATGCGCTCTTGCTGGCTACAACCACTTTCCAGGCGGTAGAGATGATCGGCTTCCCCGAGAGTCGCATCATATTGTCGCAGTGTGCTACCTATTTGGCCTCGTCGCAAAAGAGCAATGCTTCTTACATGGCCATCAACAAAGCGCAGCGGCTGGTAAGCCAGACAGGCGACCTGCCCGTGCCGCTGCACATCAGGAATGCACCTACGGGGCTTATGAAAAAACTGGATTATGGCAAGGGATACCAGTATGCGCATGATTTCCCCGGCAATTTTGTAGACCAGGAATTTTTGCCTGATAAAATAGCCGGAACTAAACTTTATGACCCAGGCGACAATGCCTCAGAGGCACGTTTGAAAGACTACTTACGCCACTGCTGGAAGGATAAATATGGATATTAAGGCTGCTCTTCGAGCAGCTTTTTTATTTCGGTACGTACCTTATCGAAATATGCATGTACTTTTTCTTCAATAAGGGGTTGATGCTTACTGGCAGACGTTTCCGGCACCGGAAAGCCTTTCGTGGAAAACCGAACCAGTCCATTCCTGTCCACCAGTATCGTGGTAGGAAAGGCAGTTACGCCTAAGCTGTCACTCAAATACGGACATGCGTTAGCATCTTCTTCGTCGGTCCATTCTTTACAAGATGGGATAATGTCGAACTTTGGTGCAGAGATGTAGTTGAACTTCTTGATGAAATTGTAATCCTCTCTATTACCGTTCAGGAATTCGTCTATTTGGTTGCTTGTGTTTCTGGCAAATGTCAGCACCTGGAAATCTTCATGGTTTATACTGTCGAGGAACAGATCAAGGTAGCGAAATTCAGCCATGCAGGGCGCGCAGCCTACAAACCAGAAGTTTACCAAAGTAACTTTGCCCTCCAATTTTTGATTAGTCCAGAGTTTGCCGGAAGTACTGCGCGATTCAAAAAGAGGCAATGGCGCATTTAGCCTGGAACCAGCCATGGGATGGCTCTTTGCAAGTTCCTGCTTCACTTCGTTTTGGGCAATGCAAGGTGTCGAAACAAATCCTAAAAAAGCCAAACAGAAGGTTTTTAACTGAGTTATTGGGTTGCTTTCAAGTAAGTGCATGAAATTCAATATCTTCGCGTTCATTTTTCAAAAAAGGGCAGGTAAAAGTACACAAGTGTATTTTGGGAGGCTAGTATTAAGTAACACAACGAGAAAGAATTAAAAATTTCTTTTAAAATATTTTGCTTAATCCAAACTACTCGTTACCTTTGCAGTCCCAAATTTTACGGGTTAGAAGATATTTATAAGTATGTCACAGCGTATCAGAATAAAGCTGAAATCTTACGACCACAACCTGGTTGATAAGTCTGCCGAGAAAATCGTTAAGACTGTGCGCAACACCGGAGCCGTAGTAACTGGCCCTATTCCGTTGCCGACAGAGAAGAAGATCTTTACAGTATTGCGCTCACCGCACGTTAACAAGAAATCACGTGAGCAGTTCCAACTTTGCACACACAAGCGTTTGTTGGATATCTATACTTCTTCTTCCCGTACAGTAGACGCACTTTCAAAGCTTGACCTTCCAAGCGGTGTTGAAGTTGAGATTAAAGCGTAACAGCTTTTTGGTTCTTTAAAAATATTGATGAAACGGCTAATCCCGGGCCACACTTACAGTAAACTGGGCGCTTAGCTAAAATAATAATAACAATGAAAGGTATTATTGGTAAAAAAATCGGCATGACCAGCATTTTCGAGCCGAACGGCAAGCAAACTGCGTGCACGATCATCGAGGCCGGTCCTTGTGTGGTTCTACAAAAGAAAACCGTGGATACCGACGGTTACAACTCTCTGCAGATTGGCTATGGAGAAGCTAAAGAAAAAAACACTCCAAAGGCCCTGCTCAATCACTTCGCTAAGGCTAATTCTACGCCTAAGGCAATCGTTAAAGAAATTCGCAATTGTTCCATTGATAAGCAAGTAGGTGAAGCCATCACTTGTGAGATCTTTACTGAAGGAGAAAAAGTAAGTGTCGTAGGCACTACTAAAGGTAAAGGTTTCCAGGGTGTTGTTAAGCGTCACGGATTTAGTGGTGTGGGCGAAGCATCCCATGGCCAGCACGACCGTCAGCGCGCCCCGGGTTCTATCGGTGGTTCATCATATCCTAGCCGCGTATTTAAAGGTATGCGCATGGCAGGCCGTATGGGTGGCGACCGCGTGAAAATCAAAGCGCTTCGCGTTGTAAAAATATTCCCTGAGCAGAACTACATACTGATTAGCGGTTCTGTACCAGGCCATAATGGATCTATTGTTTTAATTCAGAATTAATTTTAGTCATGCAAGTTGACGTTTTTAATAGCAAAGGTGAAAAGACCGGCCGCACTTTGGACCTGCCGGAAGATATATTCGGTATCGAGCCTAATGACCATTGCATCTACCTGGCAGTAAAGCAATATCTTGCTGCACAGCGCCAGGGTACGCACAAAACCAAGACCCGTGCCGAAGTACAAGGTGCTTCGCGCAAGCTGCACCGTCAAAAAGGTACAGGTGGTGCTCGTAAAGGTAACATCCGTAACCCTCTTTATAAAGGTGGCGGTACAATAAATGGTCCTTTGCCGCACGGTTACGATTTCAAGCTGAACCGTAAAGTAAAAGATCTGGCTAAAATGTCTGCTCTTGCTCACAAAGCCCGCGAGAACAAGATCGTTATCGTAGAAGATCTGAAGCTGGATGCTCCTAAAACCAGCGCATTTGCTGATATGATGAGCAATCTGCAGCCGGGTACTCCTAAAGCACTTTTTGTAATGGCCGACTACGATATGAACACATATCTGAGCGCACGTAACATGAAGCGTAACAAGGCAGTTGTAATGAGCGATATGAACACATATGACCTGGTAAATGCACAGGTGGTAGTCTTCACTGAAAGTGCTGCAAAGCTTTTCAACGAAGAGATAGAAGCAGGAGCTGAAGCATAATTAACAAACAGATTTTTCGTAAACCGAAATAATAATAACAATGAGACTCGCTGAAGTTTTGGTAAGGCCGGTGATTACCGAGAAGGTAAACCTCCAGATGGAGCGCAGTGGCCGCTACACTTTCGTAGTGGACAAAAGAGCAAACAAGCTGGAAGTAAAGAAAGCTGTTGAAGAATTCTACGGAGTAAAAGTAGAAAACGTGAATACAGTGGTTGTTCCCGGTAAGAGCAAATCTCGCTTCACCAAAGCAGGATTTATCGAAGGTGTAAAGCCTTCTTATAAGAAAGCAATTGTAACCCTTGCAGAGGGCGACTCAATAGATTTATTCTCAATATAAGCCTGTAGGCCTACACCCAGGTATTGAAAAAGAATTAAGAAAATGGCATTACGTAAATATAAGCCGGTTACAGCCGGTACTCGTTGGAGAATAGGTAACGCTTACGCAGAAATTACTGCTACAGAGCCGGAAAAAAGCCTTGTTGAGCCTATGAAGTCTACTGGTGGCCGTAACGCCCAGGGTCGTCGCTCAATGCGTTACATGGGTGGCGGTAACAAGAAGATGTACCGTATCATCGACTTCAAACGTGATAAAAAAGATATTCCTGCTACGGTTAAAACGATCGAGTACGATCCTAACCGTTCTGCATTCATCGCTCTGCTGGTATATGTAGATGGTGAGAAGCGCTATATCCTGGCTCCTCAGGGTCTTCAGGTTGGTTCTACCGTTATCAGCGGCAACAGTGTTGCTCCTGAAGTTGGTAATGCACTGGTACTGAAGAATATGCCTCTTGGTACTGTTGTTCACAACATTGAGATGCAGCCTGGCCGCGGTGGTGCTATCGCACGCTCTGCAGGTACATACGCTCAGCTCAGCGCCAAAGAAGAAAAATATTGCGTACTGAAAATGCCATCGGGCGAGCTGCGCAAAGTGCTGAGCACTTGCATGGCTACAGTAGGTACTATCTCTAACAGCGACCACGCCCTCCAGTCAATGGGTAAAGCAGGCCGCAACCGCTGGAAAGGTATCCGTCCACGTAACCGTGGTGTTGCGATGAACCCGGTAGATCACCCGATGGGTGGTGGTGAAGGTAGGTCTTCAGGTGGACACCCACGTAGCCGTACCGGTAAGTATGCTAAAGGTCTCAAGACTCGTAAGCAGAAGGGTTCAGATAAACTGATCATCCAACGCAAGAACGGTAAAAAACTCTAAAAATATTTGATCGTAAGCGGAAGCCCAAGGTCATAAAACATAAATAAGTCAATAGATGGCTCGTTCAATTAAAAAAGGTCCTTACGTAGATGCAAAGCTGGAAAGAAAAGTTCTGGCTGTAAATGACGGTAAAAACAAAAGAGGGGTTTTGAAAACCTGGAGCCGTCGTTCTACCATCACTCCAGATTTCGTAGGCCACACCTTCGCTGTACACAATGGTAACAAATTCATACCAGTGTATGTTACAGAGTTCATGGTTGGCCATAAGCTGGGTGAATTTGCCCCTACGCGCAACTTTAAAGGCCATAGCGGTACAAAATAATAACTAACATAAATCTGGTCTCATCTTCTGGTGGACCGCAATTGAAAAATAAGAAAATGGAAGCTGTAGCTCGTTTACGTAACTATCCTACATCGCCCCGCAAAATGCGTCTGTTGGCAGATCTGATCCGCGGTATGGATGTAGAAAAAGCGCTGAACACTTTGAAATTTAGCACGAAGCATCCTTCTGTGCCATTGGAAAAACTGTTGCTGAGCGCGATTGCTAACTGGAGACAAAAGAATGAAGGTGTTGACGTAGCAGGCGCAAACCTGTATGTGAAAACCATCATGGTAGATGGTGCCCGCACACTGAAGCGTATGAACCCGGCTCCCCAAGGCCGCGCTTACAGACTTCGTAAGCGTAGCAACCACGTTACTATTAGTGTGGACAGCCGTAGTGCAGCAACCGTTAACGCATAATTATAACATTCAACTTTTATAATAATAATAGAATGGGTCAAAAAACTAATCCTATTGGTAACAGGTTGGGCATCGTCCGCGGATGGGACTCAATGTGGTATGGTGAGAAAAAGGATTTCGGTCAGAAAGTAATTGAAGACCACAAAATCCGTACTTACATCAATGCACGTGTTAACAAAGGCGGTATCTCCCGCGTAGTTATCGAGCGTACACTGGGTAAGCTCATCATTACAATACACACTTCTAAGCCTGGTATTATCATAGGTAAAGGCGGCGCTGAGGTAGATCGTATCAAAGAAGAGCTGAAGAAGCTGACAAGCAAAGATGACGTTCAGATCAACATTATGGAGATCCGTCGTCCTGAGCTGGATGCGAACATCGTAGGCGAAACGATTGCCCGCCAGCTTGAAAGCCGTGTAAGCTTCAAGCGTGCTGTAAAGATGGCTATCACTACAGCTATGCGCATGGGTGCTGAAGGTATCAAGATCAAAGTTGGAGGCCGTCTGGGTGGTGCTGAGATCGCACGTTCAGAAGAGTTCAAACAAGGTCGTACTCCGCTGCATACACTGCGTATGGATATAGACTATGCTAGCGTATTCGCGCTTACTGTATATGGTAAGATCGGTATCAAAGTGTGGATCTGTAAAGGTGAAGTTCTTGGCAAACGTGATCTGAACCCTAACTTCTCTGCCGGTTCTGACCGTCGTGGTGAAGGTGGTGCCGGTGCAGGCCGTGGCGAAGGTCGCCAGGGTGGAGACCGCGGAGGTGACAGAGGTGATCGTCGTGGTGGCGACAGAGGCGGTGATCGCCGTGGCGGTGGAGACCGTCGTGGTGGTGGCCAGGGCCAGGGTGGCGGACGCGGTGGACGTCGTTAATAAACAATTTGTAGAGCAACTTTTTAAAATATTGTAACAATGTTACAACCGAAAAAAACGAAACATCGTAAAGCGCATAAAGGCCGAATTAAAGGAAACGCTCAACGCGGTGCTACTATAGCCTTTGGTTCGTTTGGTTTGAAGGCAATGGAGCCTAAATGGATCACTAACCGTCAGATAGAAGCTGCACGTCAGGCTATGACTCGTCATATGAAACGTGAGGGTAACGTTTGGATCCGCATATTCCCTGATAAGCCAATCACTCGTAAGCCACTTGAAGTGCGTATGGGTAAAGGTAAAGGTAACCTGGAGTTCTGGGCTGCTGTGGTAAAACCAGGTCTTATCATGTTTGAACTGGACGGCGTACCTCAGGAACTGGCAAAAGAAGCGCTGGAACTGGCTGCTCAGAAACTGCCTATCAGAACTAAGTTCGTGGTTCGCCGCGACTACGCAGGAGCGTAAGAGTTTTGAAGGTTGTAGCAAAGTAAACAAAGAAAGATTTATGATGACTGGTTTGCATTATAAATCAGCATCAGAATCAAAAACATAAATAACAAATAGTATTTATCATGGCAAAAGCAAAACAAGCGAAGGCAGACGACTACCGCTCACTGGACGATCAGGCATTGGCTGCTAAGATCGGTGATGAAGAAGTGAGTCTGAAGAAACTGCACTTCAGCCATGCGGTTAATCCAATTGAAAATCCGCTTACTATCCGCCAGCTGCGCCGTACCATTGCGCGTATGAAAACTGAGCAGCGCAGAAGAGCATTAGGTTTCTAATAAAATTTTACAGATGTCAACAACAATGACTGAAAGAAAACGCAGAAAGACCCGTATAGGTGTAGTAAGCAGCAACAAGATGACCAAAACCATCACAGTAGCTGTTGAGCGTAAAGTGAAGCACCCTATATACGGTAAGTTCGTTAAAAAGACGACTAAATTCCATGCGCATGACGATAACAACACTGCCGGTATAGGCGATGTGGTACGTATCATGGAAACTCGCCCGCTGAGCAAAACAAAACGCTGGCGCCTGGTAGAAATTATTGAAAAAGCTAAGTAATCTTATTTAAAGATGATACAACAAGAATCCCGGCTCAGTGTAGCCGACAACAGTGGTGCGAAGGAAGTGCTTTGCATTCGTGTGTTAGGCAATTCGGGACAAGCCTATGCCGGTATCGGAGATAAAATCGTTGTTACCGTAAAAGATGCATTGCCTGGTGGTGGTGTAAAGAAAGGCTCTGTTTCTAAAGCCGTAATCGTTCGTACTAAGAACAAGCTCCGCCGTAAAGACGGATCATACATCAGCTTTGATGACAACGCTGTAGTTCTGCTCAATAACTCAGACGACCCTCGTGGTACTCGTATCTTCGGACCAGTAGCAAGGGAGCTCCGCGATAAGGGTTATATGAAAATAGTTTCCCTAGCACCTGAAGTATTGTAAAAAATGTTGTACCTTTGCAGCCCGTTTCACAACAGGCGGTATAACTGCATAACTCACAACGACTTAATTCATAGTAACTGTGAAAAAGAGATTTCAACCTAAGTTTAATATTAAGAAAGGCGACAACGTGGTTGTTATTGCCGGCGACGATAAAGACCGTAGCAAGCCACGTCAGGTTTTAGCCGTTTATCCTCAGAAGAGCCGTGTGCTTATCGAGGGTGTAAATATGGTGACCAAACACCTGAAGCCTAATGCTCAGAACCCACAGGGTGGCATTGTACAGGAAGAAGCGCCGATCAATATCTCTAATGTGATGTTGTGGGATGCTAAGTCTAAAGCACCTGTACGTGTAAGACGCGAGCGCAAAGAAGGAAATTTTGTACGTATCTCTAAAAAAACAGGGGAGGAGATTAAATAATGGCAACGACAACATATATCCCTCGTTTACAGAAAAAATATAAAGACGAAGTAGTACCGGCTTTGATGAAAAAGTTTGGTTACTCTACAGTAATGGAGTGCCCCCGCCTGGTAAAGGTTTGCCTGAACCAAGGTGTGAAAGGCTCGGTTGCTGATAAAAAGCTGATCGACGACGCTGTTAAAGAAATGACAATGATCTCGGGTCAGAAGGCAGTGCCTACTTTGTCTAAGAAAGACATTTCGAACTTTAAGCTCCGTAAGGCTATGCCTATCGGCTGCCGTGTAACACTTCGTAATGTGAACATGTTCGAATTTCTTGATCGCTTTGTAGCAGTATCTCTGCCACGTGTACGCGACTTCAAAGGAATCAACGATAAGTCTTTCGACGGCCGTGGTAACTATACTATGGGTGTTACAGAGCAGATCATCTTCCCTGAGATCGATATCGACAAAGTTGGTCGTATCTCTGGTATGGACATCACTTTCGTGACTACTGCCAAAACCAACGAAGAGGCTTATGAGCTGCTGAAAGAGCTGGGAATGCCTTTCAAAAACATTAAAAAGGATATTCAGTAAATAGACCAGGCACCGTAAGGTGCCAAAGTCATAACCCACTAATAAAAATGGCAAGAGAATCAGTAAAAGCCCGCCAACGCAAACGCGAACGCATGGTAGAGAAGTACGCTGAAAAACGTGCTGCTCTGAAAGCCGCCGGTGATTATGCTGCCCTGGACAAACTTCCTAAGAACTCATCTCCGGTTCGTCTTAAGAACCGTTGCCAGCTCACAGGTCGTCCAAGAGGTTACATGCGTCACTTCGGTATGGCCCGTGTTATCTTCCGCGATATGGCATTGGATGGCAAACTACCAGGTGTTCGTAAAGCAAGCTGGTAATTATTAACGTCACAAGGTCAGGGTACAAAAAACACTTCATATCCTGAAACCGGTAACAATTATTATTTACAAAACTTAAAATTAAAGATGGTAACAGATCCTATTGCAGATTTCCTCACACGCATCCGTAACGCCCAAATGGCTCGTCACCGTATCGTGGAAATCCCGGCTTCAAATGTAAAAAAACGTATCACTGAGATACTGTACGATAAAGGTTATATCCTGAAGTACAAATTTGAAGATGACAGTAAGCAAGGTTTGATCAAAATAGCTCTTAAGTACGATGCTCAGACTAAAGAACCAGCTATCCGCTCACTGGAGCGCGTAAGCCGTCCGGGTCTGCGTCAGTATGCTAAACCAAGCGAAATTCGCCGTGTAATGAACGGTCTGGGTGTTGCTATCGTTTCTACATCTAAGGGTGTAATGACTGATAAGGAAGCACGTACTCAGAACGTAGGTGGCGAAGTAATGGCGTACATCTACTAGTATATAAATTCTTTACTGACCGGTTGTTCTTTGCAACAGGTCAGTTCTTTTTTTAATAACGAAATCAAAACCAAGAGGCCAATACATTAAGCCCGGCCTATACCAGGCTGACCGATTTGCCTCTTATTTTTAAAATACACATCATGTCTCGTATAGGTAAAAAACCGGTACCGGTAACAAAAGGTGTAACGATCACCGTTACCCCTGCTAATGAAATAATCATGAAGGGTCCGAAAGGTGAGCTGACACAGCAAATCGATCGCGATATTAAAGTAGAAGTGGTAAACGACGAGCTGCTTATCACTCGTCCTACAGACCAGATACGCCACCGTGCACTGCATGGCCTGTATCGTTCGCTGCTTGCTAACATGATGAAAGGTGTTACAGATGGCTTCAAAAGAGAACTGGAGCTAGTGGGTGTGGGTTATCGTGCTGCAGTTGCCGGTCAGCAAATTGACATGGCATTGGGTTTCTCTCACAACATCATTATGGATCTGCCTAAAGAAGTGAAAGCTTCTGCAATAGCTGAAAAAGGTCAGAACCCCAGGATCATCCTCGAGTCTATCGACAAGCAACTGCTTGGCCAGGTAGCCGCTAAGATCCGCAGCCTGCGTAAGCCTGAGCCATACAAAGGAAAAGGTGTTCGTTACTCTGATGAGATCGTTCGTCGTAAAGCTGGTAAATCTGCTGGTAAGTAATAAATAACATTATCACCCGGTAACATCCGGGTGATAATCCATTATACAACAATTTTCAAAACACTCCGGTAGCTCCCGGTATAAAAGCAGGGAAGCCCGTAAAACTTAGAATAAAATGTCACTTGATCCTAAAGTAGTTCGTCGTCAGAAACTTCGCTGGCGCATCCGCGCGAAAGTAATAGGTACAGCTCAAACGCCACGCCTGTCCGTATTTCGCAGCAATAAAGACATCTATGCTCAATTGATAGACGATGCAACCGGTACTACACTGGCTTCTGCAAACTCTCGTATGAAAGACATAGCTGCTCAAAGCGGTACTAAAATAGAGAAATCAGTAATGGTAGGAAAGGCACTGGCTGAGAAAGCAAAGAGCCTTGGCGTTGAAAAATGCATTTTCGATCGCGGTGGTTATCTGTACCATGGTCGTGTAAAAGCTATTGCTGACGGTGCACGCGAAGGCGGCCTGAATTTCTAAAATATCAACTAACAAGAATATAATTATAGATGTGCGTTAAGCTGCGCATCAACAATTAAAAATAATATGGCGAAGACAACATATAATCGCGTAAAGGCCGGAGACCTGGAACTGCATGAGAAGGTAGTATCAATCAACCGCGTAGTAAAAACTACGAAAGGTGGTCGTGCGTTCAGCTTTTCTGCACTGGTAGTTGTAGGTAACGGCAATGGTGTAGTTGGTCATGGTCTGGGTAAGGCTAAAGAGGTACAGGAAGCGATCACTAAAGGTATAGATGATGCTAAGAAAAACCTCATCAAAGTACCGGTAATGAATGGTACTATCCCTCACGAGCAACTGGCTAAAGACGGTGCTGCAAAAGTGATGATCAGGCCGGCTGCACATGGTACGGGCGTTATCGCCGGTGGTAGCATGCGCTCTGTACTGGAAGCTGCAGGTATCACCGACGTGCTTTCAAAGTCACTGGGCTCTGCTAACCCGCACAACGTGGTAAAAGCTACGTTCCATGCACTGGGCCTGCTGCGCGAACCTATCCAGGTTGCAAAGCAACGCAACATTAACCTGAAGAAAGTTTTCAACGGTTAATCATTTCCTATACCGATAGGGAAGTACTTAAATTATTGAATATTAACTCCTGAATTTAAATAGCGTCATGGCTAAGATCAAAATAACACAGACAAAAAGCGGCATTGACCGTCCTGAGCGTCAAAAGCGCACGCTGAAGGCTCTGGGTCTGCGTAAGATGCATGCCTCTGTAGAAGTAGAAGCTACTGCTCAGATCATGGGTATGGTAAAAGCTGTTAATCACCTGATTACAGTAGAAGAAGTAAAATAATTTCATTAACCAATTTGCGAGCGGTTATACATTCCGCGCAAGTTCAAAAATTGTAACGTTATGCAATTGCACAATCTTAAGCCGGCAGAAGGCGCAACACACAAAGGAAAACGTATTGGCCGTGGTGAAGGTAGCGGACATGGTGGTACTGCTACAAAAGGTAACAAAGGTCAGCAGGCCCGTACCGGTTATCAGTCGAAGAAAGGTCACGAAGGCGGTCAGATGCCAATCCAGCGTCGTATGCCTAAGCGCGGATTCAAGAGCCTGAACAGGGTAGACTACAAAGTATTCAACCTGGGTCAGCTTGATTTCCTTATCGAAAAATACGGTATCCAGGAGTTTACACCGGATAACCTATATATCAATGGATTGATCAACCGCACCGATGTAGTTAAGATCCTTGGTAACGGTGAAGTGAAAACGAAGATGATCTTCAAAGTAAACGCCATCAGCAATAAAGCTAAAGAAGCTTTAGAAGCAGCGGGCGGTTCTGTAGAAATAATCTAATTTTACAAAATATCGAAAAGACGCATTTGGATAAATGCGTCTTTTATCGTTTATTCGCATTTCTATTTTTGATTGATTAACAACAGGTACAGTGAAGAAATTAATTGAAACGCTTAAAAATATCTGGAGCATCGACGAGCTTCGTAAGCGCATCCTATTCACACTATTGCTTATTATGGTATACCGTGTAGGTTGCCGTATCACCTTGCCGGGTATCAACCCTAACCTCATTCAGCTTGAAGGCAGCCAGGACGGTTTACTTGGCTTGTTCAACATGTTTGCGGGTGGTGCGTTCAGCCAGGCATCCATTTTTGCATTAGGTGTTATGCCATACATCTCTGCTTCTATCTTTATGCAGCTTGCAGGTATCGTAATACCGCAGATAGCAAAGATGCAGCGCGAAGACAGTGGCCGTCGTAAAATCAATCAGTACACCCGTTACCTGACAGTACTGGTTACCATATTCCAGGCGAGTGCCTACGTAGCTTATCTGCGTACTCAGTCAGGCGGTGCTATCGTTCCTGAGTTTGGCGGTTTCATGTTCTGGTTATCAACTGTTGTAGTACTTACCGCAGGCACATTGTTCGTAATGTGGATGGGTGAGAAGATCACGGATAAAGGTATTGGTAATGGCGTATCGCTGCTTATCATGGTAGGTATCCTTGCACGTTTCCCTGAGTCTGTGCTCCAAGAGTTTGCTGCACGTAACCTTGGTGGCGGCGGCGGTCTGCTGATATTCCTGATAGAAATGGCTGTATTCATTGCTGTTATCGTTGGTCTTATCCTGCTTACACAAGGCGTTCGTAAGATACCGCTGAACTATGCCCGCCGTATCATTGGCAATACCAATGCTGCACGCGAAGTATCAGGTGGCGCACGCGATTTTATACCTTTGAAGGTAAACTCTGCGGGTGTAATGCCGATCATCTTCGCACAGGCTATCCTGTTCATACCGGCTACAATCGCAGGTTTCTCTAATAACGAGAGCGCACAAGGTTTTGTACGTGCAATGTCAGATCATACATCGCTTTGGTACAACCTGTTCTATGCTATACTTGTTATTGCATTCACATACTTCTATACTGCTCTTATCTTCAACCCAACGGAGATGGCAGATAACCTGAAGCGTAACAATAGCTTTATCCCAGGTGTAAAACCGGGTGAAGAAACAGCTAACTACATTGCTACCATTATGGACCGCATCACGCTTCCGGGAGCATTTTTCCTGGCGATTGCAGGTATCCTGCCTGGTATCGCAGCGCTTTGCGGTGTTACAAGTGGTTTCTCTTCATTCTTCGGTGGTACGTCTATGCTGATCGGTGTAGGTGTTATCCTCGATACATTACAACAAATAGAAAGCCACCTGCTGATGCGTCAGTACGATGGTTTGATGAAAACGGGGCGCATCACAGGTCGTCAGACTACTGCGGGTGCATCTGTTTAAAATAAAAGATGAGATTATTGCAAATGATACATATCAAGAGCAAAGACGAAATTGAGATACAAAGAAAAAGCGCCTTAATGGTTAGTGCCACCTTAACAGAGGTGGCAAAATTTTTAAAGCCAGGCGTCACCACTGCTGCTATTGATAAGCTTGCAGAAACATTTATACGTGACAATGGTGGCGTGCCCTCGTTCAAAGGGTATGGTGGCTTTCCTGCTTCTCTGTGTATTTCGGTGAATGAAACGGTGGTGCATGGTATCCCTAATGACTATGAGCTGAAAGACGGCGATATAATATCGGTAGATTGCGGCGTATACATGAACGGTTACCACGGCGATAGTGCCTATTCTTTTGCAATCGGCAATGTTGCCCCCGAAGTGCTTACGCTTATGCGTGTAACGAAGGAGTCACTCTTTCGTGGTATAGCGCAGGCCAAAGAGAACAACAGGGTAGGGGATATATCGTTTGCGGTAGAACAATATACCAACAAAGAATATGGCTACGGCGTTGTAAGGGAGCTAGTAGGGCACGGTGTAGGCCGTAAGCTGCATGAAGATCCACAAGTACCTAACTATGGCCGCAGAGGCGACGGAAAACGCCTTAAAGTGGGTATGGTGCTGGCGATAGAGCCAATGATCAACCTTGGTACACGCGATATATACACGCTGAAGGATGGCTGGACTGTAGTAACTGCCGATGGTAAAGCTTCGGTACACTTTGAGCACACTACTGCTGTAGGTAAAGACGGTGGTGAGCCATTATCGAACTTCGCACCTATTGAGGCTGCAGAGGAGGCTAACCCCGAACTCAATAGCAGTCATTACAAGGCAGTAGTGCAATAGCCTAAATAAATCTTAAACATAGCAGAGCCCGGTATTGTGTACCGGGCTTTTCTTTTACATTGCAGCCACAATATGCATCCCGAAGAATACTATAAACAGCAGCTTGCTCAAAAAGCAGAACAACTGAATGCAACACAAAAAAGCGTAAGTACATTTTCGTGGTTGCGGATCTTTTTGGCCATTGTGTTATTAGGCGTTTTGTATTTAGCCTTTGCTTATGGTGAAACATGGCAATGGTTGTTGGCAGGTACAGGTATCGTAGCCTTTTTTTACCTGATGGGGGTGCATGCAGCGCATAAAGAAAAAGAGAGAAGACTGCATATACACATCGATATACTGAATGCAGAATTGAAAGCGCTGAATGACGATTACTCGTCATTCTTACCTGGGAATGAATTCGTCAATGTTGCACATCCTTATTCTTTCGACCTCGATATTTTTGGAAGAGGATCTATCTTCCAGATGCTTTGCCGGACGGTTACAAAAGATGGTGAACAACGCCTGGCAAGGTTACTGGAGCGCCCATACGCTACAGCAATTGAAATAAAAGAACGGCAGCAAAGCCTTCAGGAACTTGGCTCTATGCCCGGCTTTATGGAATCATTCAGGGTGTCGGGGATACGATACACGGAGGAGGCAAAAGATATGAGTAAGGTGCTTGGTTGGCTGCGCGATGATGACAAGTTTATTTCAAAAAAATATCTTTTTGTTCTTGCTGCTTTGATCCCTATATTGACTATCATATTTGGAGTATTATCAGTGCAGCAAGGCGATTTTCATCAGGGGCTTTTGTTTGTACTGATCGCTAACTGGGCAGTGCTACTCATACATTCCAAGGATATTAAACAAACACACCTGCTTGTAGGCCGCAGCATTAAGTTTATTGACAAATACGAGCAATTACTTGCTGTAACAGCTTCTGCCACATTCAAGACCGCTACGCTAAGCCATATACAGCAGCAGGCAACAGCTTCGGTACGGCAGATAACTGAATTCCGAAAACTTGCCCACCTATTCGATAGCCGCCAAAATGGTATGGTAGGCCCGTTGATGAATTCCTTCTTCCTCTTTGATATCTACTGTGTTTTAAGGCTGGAGTCCTGGAGAACGAAAAGCAAAAATCAACTGGATGAAGCCTTCAGCAATATATCTTTGCTCGATAGCTATATTAGCCTGGCCACCTACGCGTTCAATAATCCGGAGAATATTTATCCTGTAATAAATGAGCAATCAACAGCAATAGAAGCCACCGATGTAAAGCACCCATTGCTGAACACGAGAAGCGCTATAGGAAATGATATGAGCCTTGGTAAGCAGGAACAACTATACCTGCTCACAGGCGCAAATATGACCGGTAAGAGCACATTTATCCGCACGGTAGGTATCAACCTAATATTAGCATATCTGGGTGTACCCGTAAGAGCCAGATCTTTCGGTTTGCCTTTACTGCGTATGTATACAGCTATTCGTATATCTGATTCTGTACAAGATGATATCTCATACTTCAAAGCGGAGCTCAACAGGATGCAACAACTGATGCAGACGGTGCAACAGTCGGATGTGCCTTACCTGATATTGCTGGATGAACCATTGCGAGGTACTAATTCTACCGATAAGCAAATGGGCACGCAGTCTATAATGGAAAAGCTGCTACAGTATAAAGCTATAGGTATAGTAGCGACACACGACACAGGCCTATGCAAACTAGAGCAGGCATACCCTAGTAAAATATCCAACTACCACTTCGAAAGTGAAGTCACGGACACCGGACTTAAGTTTGACTTTAAACTGAAAACCGGAGGATCAACATCTAACAATGCTACCATACTTATGAAGCTGATGGGCATTGTTAGCTGATCACTACAGCGGCTGCTTTTGTTTCTAGTATCTTCATCAGTATTTTTTCTTCCTGATCAAGTTCTGTCAGCTCGGCACAGTTAGCATGGTCTGTATCTTTCAGATATCTTTCCAGCGTTTTATTCGTGTACATGTCTATCAGTATCGGGTGCACATAGTATTTCTTACATACGGTACGTGTATTACCAAGGTGCTTAGCTACTATGTCTAACGCTTCAACTATCTTCTTCTTTGTTTCAGTTACCGTATCGCGACAACCAAACTGCCGGAAAGCACCAAGAGCCTGTAGGGTACCCATCCAGGTGCGGAAGTCTTTAGCAGTGAAGCTTCCCCCGCTTATTTGTTTGATGTAGTTGTTTACCATACCGGAGTCAATACTCCTGCGCTCACCATTATCATTATAGTATTGAAATAGTTCTTTGCCGGGTATATCCTTACACTGCTGTACAATGCGTGCAAGTTTTTTGCTTTTCAGCGTAATATTGTGGTAAACGCCTTTCTTGCCTTTAAAACTAAACTCTACTTTGCTTCCGGTTATATCTACGTGCTGGTCTTTAAGCGTTGTCAATCCAAATGAGCCATACAATTTCTCATACATGCTGTTGCCTACACGTATGCAGGTACACTGCATTACCGAAACTGCTGCTGCCAGCACCTTTTCCTGCGGTAGTCCCGGCAGCGATAAGTCTTTTTGCAAACGCTTTCTTATAGCAGGTAATATCTGCCCGAAATCGTGCAGGTTGGTAAACTTGGTATGGTTGCGCAGATTATTCCAAAGTGGATGATACTTGTATTGTTTCCTTCCTCTCACATCGGTACCTGTAACCTGAAGGTGGCCGTTAGGGAAGGGGCATATCCATACATTCTCCCAGGCTGGTGGTATCACCAGCCTTTTAATACGGTTAAGCTCGGCTTTGCTGGCTATCTTCTTATTGCCTGTTTTATAAATAAATCCATTCTCTGTTTTAATGCGCCTGATACCGGGTTGGGTATCATTGACGTATATCAGGTTAATGGCTTTAGCACTCCTCTTACTGTCGTTTACCAGTGATCTCAGCTTCCTTCTCGTTATTTTTATCTCCGTCGTCTCCATAACCTCGTCCCCATATAGCATATTCAAAATTTCATGCCTTTTGTTGAGGATTACAGCCCTTATCTTTGACGGCGATGTATTTAAGATCAATCCGGAATATCGCCTGTCTCTGCCTGGTTGTGCCACTGGCAATCATTACAGGCTGTAGATCAATGCCTAAAGGCGACGCTACTATTGTAACGGATGCTAGGGAAATTAACAAAACTGAAGGCATTGTACTGAAAGCTGATACCGCGCAAAGCAGTATAGAGTGTATAGGGACCAAGCCCGCCGGAAGGCATCATGGTACCTTTAAGCTGCAAGACGGTCTGGTACAGGTTGTCGATAATAAGATTGCAAGTGGCTACTTTACCATTGATATAAATACGCTAAAGCCGGACGATCAAAAAGCTAGAGGAAATGCTATGTTGCAAAAACACTTGCTTAGCGACGACTTCTTTGATGCAGTAAAGTTTCCACTGGCAAGCTTTGCAATAACTGATGTGCAGCCTATAGATAAGCCAAATGAATACATGGTGTCAGGCAATCTTACCATGAAAGAGATAACTAAGAATATTAGCTTTCCTGCCCGTATAAAGATGAATGAGAAAATTATTGTTGCCGATGCGCTATTCAATATGGACCGTACGTTTTGGAACATGCACTATGGCAGCGATAATAGTCTGGGCGATTGGTTCATCAGGCCCAATGTAAATATCAAGTTACACCTCGTAGCTCATCAATAGCATCATTATGAAAACAGCAATAGTACTTGGCGCAACAGGATTAGTAGGTAAGCAGCTTGTAAAGAAACTGCTTGTGAATTTCAGCTTTGCTAAGGTGAAGATATTTGTCCGCCGCAGTACCGGTATAAAAGACCCAAAGCTCGAAGAGCATATCATAAATTTCGACAAGCCGGATGAATGGAAGCGTCTGGTGACAGGCGACGTGCTATTTTCTGCGTTTGGCACTACGCTGGCTAAGGCAGGCGGCAAGGATGCACAGTATAAGATAGACTATACCTACCAATACCGTATGGCTGCTATTGCAGCCGATAATAAGGTGCCGGTTTATGTGTTGATATCATCGGCTGGTGCCAGCCCATCGGCTATGGTCTTTTACTCTAAGATGAAGGGTGAGCTGGAAAGAGACATCATGCGCTTGCCATTCGAAAAGATACACATCATACGCCCTGGTTTATTGGCGGGTGATAGAGACGAAAAACGAATGGGTGAAGTGATCGGTGAAAAGGTGCTAAACATTGCAGCACTCATACCTGCCTTCAACAAATACAAACCAATAAAAGATGTACAAGTAGCAGATGCAATGATACATGCCGCGCTCAAGAATGATAAAGGAATCTATCGCTATACCTTGCAGGATGTATTTGACCTTGCAGCGATGCGCATATAGCAATTAAAACAAAGAGTGGCTATATGGCCACTCTTTGTTTACGCTTATATACCAGTATCACTATACCAATGATGACGAGTAATGCAGAGATGATCTCGGCCTGTGTTGGGTGTATAAAGCCCCAGTCGTACTTGTAATTCACACGGGCCTTCTCAATAAAGAAACGCTCAAGACCATTGAATATAAGATACAGCCCGAACATCTGCCAACCATATTTCAGCTTCTTGCGTACAGCCCATAGTATGGCAAAGATGCCAACGCCCATCGCAGCTTCGTATAATGCGGTAGGGAACACACCTACAGGTAGTACATAGCAATAGTTTCCTACACAATTATTCAGCATCACGCCTTCATTATTCACATTGTGCGGGTAGTTCATGGCATATATCCAGTCGGGCAGCCACGATGGTGCCGGTGCAAAGCTATGTGGTGTAGTTGCGAGGCTACCAAAGTTGGATGTAAAATAAGGCGCCGCTTCATTCAGCCGCTGCTTAAAGTCAGCAATGGTTGCAAGGTGCAGCTTTCCGTCTATACCCGTAATGTAGGCGCTGTTAAATATACCCCAGTCGCCATCGCCTGCAAAGTGACAACCCAGCCGGCCAACGCCATAAGCCAGCATCAGGCCCGGCGCAGCAGCATCTGCAAGGTGCTTAAAGGGGATACTGTATTTCTTAGAATAAAAGTATAAAGCAACGGTAGCCACTATAAGGCCACCATAGAATGTAAGGCCGGAAGGTGATAACAAGCTACCTATCGGATCTTTAACGAACGAATCCCATGTTTCAAAGGCATTGAAGATCTTAGCACCTAATATGCCGCCAACAGCAGCTATCACAACAAATTCACCTACACGCTGGTGCGGATATACAGCTACACGCTTTTGCTCGGGTTGTGGTAGCTGGTGTTTTCTTTTTTCTGAATACTTAGAATACGCAAGTATCAGTGCACCTGCAATGCCCGTGAGCCAGTTGCCTTGTAAAGAGAATATATAGCCCATAGGGTTGGGCGATATCTGCGCTGCATTGCCAAATATACCACCCAGCTTAAAGCCAATAAAAAAGCCCAGCAGTGAAGCCCAAAGCAGATCATTGGCCGATGCAGGATGGCCTATCTCTATCGTTTCGAACGAAGGAGTAAGCAACCCTTCCGATTCTTTGCGTTTTAGCTCGCTGGTAAGTGTAATGGCTGCAGCCATAAAGGCAAGCGCCACCAGGAAGCCAAATGTTTTGAAGATACTCAGCCACTCAGGCATGTCGGTGCCCAGCAGGCTTTGTAAAAGATACTGAAAGTCAGGATACATAACGGGTGTAAAAGTAATAAACTTGCTAAGACGGAAATCTTAAATGTTACGCTTGTGAAAATACCTATATGCTTGCGATTACTTCAAGCGCATTTTTTATCATGTTGTCTATCGCAGCGGCTTTATCATAATTGAAAGTCTTCTGAAACCTGTTGGTAATGGCTACATTGAGCGAAAGGCATTGGTGCCCGAGTATTTTACCCAAGCCATATATAGCCGATGTTTCCATCTCAAAGTTGAGGATGCGTTCATTGTGACTGTTAAAAGACGAAAGTGCATCCGGCAGATTAGGGTAGGCCAGCGGTGCCCTTAATGCGCGCCCTTGCGGGCCATAAAAACCGGGGCAGGTAACGGTAATGCCATGTATAAATCCTTTAGTAAAATGCTTGCGCAGGCCGATAGCACTTTGTGCTATGTAGGGAGCTATAGGCGCACCCGATAGGCGTGTATGCTGCTGAAAAGCCTGTAGTAAGAAAGCTTCTTCCGGATTGTTCTGAAACCTGTAATAATGCAACAGGTTATCGAGGCCAATGCCGTATGAAGATGCAATGAGCGAACCAATAGGTACATCTGCCTGTAAAGATCCGCAGGTGCCCAGCCTTATGATATTCAGGCTGCGCTTTTGTGCTTTCAACATCCTCGCCGAGAAATCAATATTGGCCAATGCATCCAGCTCGCTCAATACAATGTCAATGTTATCCGGTCCTATGCCTGTGCTTACAATACTGATCCTTTTCTTACCAACATAGCCCGTATGAGTAATAAACTCCCGATGCTGCGCCTTATGCTCTATACGATCAAAGTACTTAGATACTTCCTGTACACGGCCGGGATCACCAACGGTTACAACCGTATCGGCAAGTTGCTCCGGTGCAAGATCCAGATGGTATATAGTACCGTGTTCATTGATGATAAGTTCCGATTCTCCGAATACGTGTTGATGCATGCTTCAAATAATTTTTATTCAGGCACTTGTAAAGAAACGGTTTTTTACTACATTTGCAATCCACTCAATGGTCGCGTAGCCGAGTGGCTAGGCAAAGGTCTGCAAAACCTTCTACAGCGGTTCGAATCCGCTCGCGACCTCTCTTAAATGGACAAGTCAGAACATTCTGGTTTGTCCATTTTTTTGCGCCATACTTTCATGTTATCCTGTGTTTCATCAATTGATGATTGCTGTTGCACGTACTAGGTTAATATTCACTCCTACTTCGTGAAAAATATATCATGCTGATAATGATGCATTAGTGCGTTTTAGGCATGTAATACAGCTGATAAGTTTTCCACAACATTTGTACAAATGTTCAATAGTTATACATTTGTGCAAATGAGTGCTGCAAAAAATGATATTGTTGAACGGTTACAAAGGGATGTGCTCTCTTTGCAGGGATACAAAAAAGTATCAGGCAGCGACAAGCCCGATATGTGTTTGGGTGCCATTGAAAATGCTTTTCCTCAAGGCATCTTTCCTATAAATGCAGTACACGAATTCATCAGCAATACGGCAGAAGAAAATGCAGCGACTAATGGCTTCATATCGGGCCTGATGAGCAGGGTCATGCAGCAAGACCGCACCTGCTTATGGATCAGCAATAAAAGAACTGTATTTCCACCGGCACTCAAGTTGTTTGGCTTAGCGCCTGAACGCATCATATTTTTAGACCTTACCCGCCAGAAGGATGTGCTGTGGGCTGTTGAAGAAGCATTGAAATGCGAGGCGCTATCGGCAGTTATAGGAGAGCTCAAAGATCTGAGCTTTACAGAATCAAGACGGTTGCAACTGGCCGTTGAGCAAAGTGGCGTTACGGGCCTTATTCATCGCTACAGCCCAAGATCGGCCAATACAGTTGCATGCCTTACAAGGTGGAGTATAAAGCCAATGATAACTATGCCGGAAGATGGAATGCCCGGTGTAGGGCTTCCGCGGTGGAATGTACAGCTCTTGAAGGTGCGGAATGGCAAGCCGGGCAGATGGATGATAGAATGGACGGATAATGGCTTCAGGCACATAACACTCAGGATGTTTTCCATATCTCAAAAGCATACCGTACAAACAGGGTAAGATGGCAAAGCGTTTTGTTGCTATATGGTTTTGCCATTTAATGGCAGATTGGATCGTTCGCCGTAATCCTAACCTGGCTAAGGTGCCATTTGTACTGGCAATGCCCGAACGCGGCAGGATGGTTATTAAAGCCGTCAATAAAGCAGCGCATAGCAAGGGGATACATAGCGGCATGGTAGTGGCAGATTGCAGAGCTATACTGCCCGGCTTACAAGTCTTCGATTACAACCCGGAACAAAAAGAAAAATTACTGAACGCGCTTGCTGAATGGTGTATGCGATACACGCCTATAGCTGCGGTGGATGAAGCAGATGGGCTTATACTGGATGTAAGCGGCTGCACGCACCTATGGGGTGGCGAAGAGCAGTATCTGAAAGACATAACAACAAGATTCAGTGGCTTGGGCTATCATATACGCATTGCTATTGCCGATACCGTTGGTACCGCGTGGGCGGTATCAAGGTATGGAAGTATGCAGATAGTTGACCAGGGCAAACAATTAGATGCACTCTTGCCCTTGCACCCGATCGCATTAAGGCTCAATGCCTCGATAGTAGACCGCTTGATAAAGCTTGGGCTTTATACCATTGGCAGCTTCATTAAAATGCCACGCTCCGCCCTACGCAGGCGCTTTGGCGAGGCATTGCTCACGAGGCTCGACCAGGCATTGGGGCAGGCAATAGAAGTAGTAACGCCTGTAAAACCTGTTGAACCATATCAGGAGCGGCTACCTTGCCTGGAGCCTGTACGCACAGCTACAGCTATTGAAATAGCAATACAGAAACTGCTGGACAAACTATGCAAACAGCTGGAAAAGGATGGTAAGGGCTTACGCCTATGTACGCTTAAAGCATACCGGGTAGATAATAATATTCAGCAGATCCGGATCAGTACCACAAGGGCCTCCCGAAATGCAACGCACCTGTTCAAGCTCTTTGAGATAAAAGTAGCCACAATAGAGCCTGCACTGGGCTTTGAGCTTTTCATGATGGAGGCACCTGTTGTAGAAGATATGACTGCCAGCCAGGATGCCTTCTGGAATACCACTAATAAACACAACGAAGCAAATGTAGCGGAGCTGCTGGATAAACTGGCCGGCAAGGTTGGGATAGATGCCATACATCGTTACCTGCCCGATGAGCATTACTGGCCGGAGCGGTCTTTTAAGCTGGCAGCATCCTTAGATGAAAAGCCGGATACAGACTGGCGTACCGATATGCCGCGCCCTGTGCATCTGTTACCGGAGCCCGAACTTATCGAAGTAACAGTGCCTATACCTGACTATCCTCCTATGCTATTTATACACAAGGGCAAGCTTCATAAGGTAAGCAAAGCAGATGGCCCCGAGCGGATAGAGCAGGAATGGTGGCTGCAACAGGGACTATACAGAGACTACTATTGTATAGAAGATGAGAATGGCGCACGTTACTGGATATTTAGGCTGGGGCGATATGATAGCGGTGAACCCAAATGGTTTATTCACGGATTCTTTGCATAGATAGCTATGAATTATGTAGAGCTGCAAATAACCACAAACTTTAGTTTTCTCAGGGGAGGCTCACACCCCGAAGAGGTCATAAAGCAGGCAATTGAACTGGGATATAAAGCAGTAGCCATTACTGATGCAAATACGCTGGCCGGTATTGTGCGGGCGCATAAAGCAGCAAGGGGTAGCAATATACGTATCATACCGGCTTGCCGGCTCGATCTGCTGAATGGTCCATCGTTATTGGCCTATCCGATTAACAAAGATGGATATGCCCGTCTATCTGCCATGTTATCCGAAGGCAACTTGCGTACAGAAAAAGGACACTGCCATCTATACAAAACTGATGTGTATCGATGTGCAAAGGATATAAAATTCATCCTGGTTCCACCCGATACGCTCAATAGTCATTTTGATTTTGAACAGGAATTTTATAGAGCAGCAAAGGAGTATAAAGAACATTTAGGTACTGAGTTTTATCTGGGCGCTACACGCTCTTATCAGGCGAATGATACTAAGAGGCTATACAGGCTGTCGCAGTTGTCACAACAGCTGCAGATACCTTTGGTAGCAACAAACAACGTATACTATCATGTGCCAGCGCGAAGAGAATTGCAGGATATACTTACTTGCATACGCGAGAAATGTACTATATACAATGCAGGCTTCAGGCTCTATCAAAATGCAGAACGATACCTGAAACCCATAGCTGAAATGCAACGCCTTTTCCGGCAATATCCTGATGCTATTGACAAAACCATAGAAATAGAGCAAGCCTGCCAATTCTCGCTAGACACCCTCGAGTACGTATATCCTGAAGAGATAACCAGCGAAGGAAGAACGCCACAGGAAGAATTAGTATACCTAGCATGGAAGGGTGCTGACGAAAAATTTGGTAAAGACATACCTGGTAAATTCAGGGAGCTCATTCAGTTTGAGCTGGACTTTATCGGGAGTAAAAACTATGCAGCATACTTTCTTACTGTCTATGATCTTGTACGGTTTGCACAGAGTGAAAATATACTCTGCCAGGGACGTGGCTCAGCGGCTAATTCTATCATTTGCTATTGCCTTGGCATTACATCGGTAGACCCTACCAAGGTAAGGCTATTGTTTGCACGTTTCATGTCAGATGCAAGGGATGAGCCGCCCGATATAGATGTCGATTTTGAACATGAAAGGCGCGAAGAGGTTATCCAGTACATCTATAAAAAATATGGGCGTGACCGGGCTGCCATTGTAGCTACAGTTACACAGGTGCATTACAGGGGTGCAGTGCGCGACGTAGCAAAGGCAATGGGCTTATCTGTAGATGCTATTAATAGCCTGGCTAACTCGTCGTGGGAGTTTACTGATGAATGGCACAATGGACGCACGGTAACCAGCGAAGGGTTTGATGTAAATGATCCGCATCTAAGGAAGGTGCTGGAACTTACGCAACAGTATATCGGGTTTCCACGACAGCTTGGGCAGCATACCGGTGGGTTTGTAATTACGCAAGGTAAGCTTAGTGACCTCTGCCCGATACTGAATGCACGTATGGAAGATCGTACTTGTATCGAATGGAATAAGGACGATGTGGAAGCTCTGGGTTTCCTCAAAGTAGATGTTTTGGCTCTGGGTATGCTTACTTGTATCAAAAAAGCATTCGACCTGGCAAAAGAGCATTACAATCTTGATTTGACGCTGGCAAATATACCACAGGAAGATAAGGCTGTATATGAAATGATATGCCAAGCTGATACGATTGGTGTTTTCCAGATAGAAAGCCGTGCCCAAATGTCTATGCTGCCACGATTGAAGCCTAAAGAATTTTATGATCTTGTAATTGAGGTCGCCATTGTAAGGCCGGGTCCGATCCAGGGAGATATGGTTCACCCCTATCTGCGTCGCAGGGAGGGTATTGCCCCTGTTGAATATCCATCTGATGAATTAGAAGAAATCCTGGGAAGGACGTTAGGTGTACCATTATTTCAAGAACAGGCAATGGAGATAGCCATTGTTGCGGCAGGGTTTACACCTGCTGAAGCTGACCAGTTACGAAGGAGCATGGCCACATTCAAAGCTAAAGGGCAGGTAAGCGATTTTGAGAAGAAACTGGTAAATGGTATGATTGCGAAAGGATATAAAGAAGAATTTGCAAAGCGGGTATTTCGCCAACTAGAGGGCTTTGGTGCGTATGGTTTTCCAGAGAGCCATGCGGCCAGCTTTGCTTTGTTAGTTTACGTTTCATCATGGATCAAATGCTATTATCCCGATGTATTTGCTGCTGCTATACTCAATAGCATGCCTATGGGTTTTTATCAGCCTGCTCAGCTGGTCATCGATGCACAAAAGCATGGGGTGGAGGTAAGGCCTGTCGATATAAACACTTCTTATTGGGACAATACATTGGAGGAAAAGATAGATAAGTATTGTGCGCTTAGGCTTGGGTTCAGGCAGGCAAAGGGGCTGAATGAAGAGGATATGCAGTTGCTCGTGGCAGCCCGTCAAAAACCTTATACTCATATCCATTTTTTGCTTGAGGTAGGCGTGCCTTTAAATGCTTTGGAAAAACTGGCCGATGCAGACGCCTTTCGTTCAATAGGGCTTGATAGAAGACAGGCCCTGTGGGAGGTCTCAGCCCTTGCTGACAGGCCAATAGGGATATTTGCATGCCAGCCTTCTGAAACACAATCAGAGACCATAGGAATACCCCGTATGACATTGCCCGAGCACGTATTGCACGACTATAGCTCTACGGCACTGTCACTAAAGGCGCATCCTGTTAGCTTTGTCAGGGCAAAGTTGGCATTGAACAGCGCCGTGACGAATCAAACGCTAGGCTCTTATAAAGATGGTCAGATCGTAAGGGTATCGGGGCTGGTATTGGTAAGGCAAAGGCCGGGTACTGCGAGCGGCATTGTATTCATTACGATAGAAGACGAAACCGGTGTGGCAAACATTGTTGTGTTCAAGCATCTTTTTAATAAATATCGCAAAGAGATACTTCAGTCAAAGCTGCTGATGGTAGAGGGTAAGCTACAGATAGAGGGCTCGGTGATCCACGTAATAGCGCAGAAGTGTTATAACATGTCAGGGCTTTTACAGCTGTCTGCAATGCCTAACGACAATACAGCATTACGAAATCCGCTAAGGGCAGATGAGGACGGAACGGACTATGACTCAAAAGATCATCGTATAAAAAAGCAAAAAGTTATTCAAGCAGAGATATTCCCTTCCGGTAGAAACTTCAGATAACCAGGTCTTCTATTCACTATTAGGAATGGCACCATAGTATGAATAGAGTTTTTGATTGAAGTTCTTTGCATAGGGTACATAGTATATATCCAACAGTGGCGATTTATATTTATAAGCTTTCACGCCACGCTTTGGCGGCCCACCGTTCTCGTTATTCGATCCATTAGGCAGTGGTCTTTTTACGGGATATCCTTTTTTATCCAGCACTACCAGGCGTTGTCTGTTATTACGTACCAATACTTCTGCGCCATTCCTGTCGTCGTTGTTGCCGACAGCCTGCTGGGGAATTGGAAAGCCAAAATATACAATCTGAAAGTTGTCGGTTGGCAATAGTTTTGCAGCTACTGTTGTCTTCATATTGCTGTCCAACAACACGCCATCCCAGTCTCCTGCTGTTATTTTGCCCCTGTCTACATCTATAAAATAATAAACAGGGCAATAATCGAAATTATCTGTGAAGTCCATTACCATTCGCTGGCTTACACTGTCAATATCTATCTGTAGTTGCCTCGCTTTTTCTGTAAAGCCTTTCTGTTTATAATACTCCTGTTTCCGCTGGTGCGTTTTTATCTCTACAAATATTGCCCTTGGTGGTAGCTCGCCTGCACTGCTGCTTTTACGCTGAAAAAGCTGTGCTGAACTATCCTGAACCATTGTTAGTATTAAGGCTATAAATAAAAACCACCTGATTGTCATAAAAGCAATATTAGGTAAAAACAAAAACCTCCGGCAAAATGGCCGGAGGTTTGTAAGTTTATTTTGACATTATTATTGCATTGGCTGTCCCAGCTTCTGCGAAACGATCTGTAGCTTCTGTTGGAATTCAGTAGCGGATGTCATATCACCGGCTACTTTAGCAGCCTCTGCTAATGATCCGATGATCACGCGGTCTCTATAGAGATCAGACTCCAATTCCGCTCTGCGGTTTTCGCTCAGTCCCATAGCATAGTTGATATCATCTTCTGCGTTTCTTATTAGTTTCTTTGATAGCTCGCGCGCTTTGTCTTTAGCACCTATCTGGTAGTATGCCATTGCCATATAGTAAGCGGTAGCATCGTAGTAATAAGAAGCCTCAGATATTTTCTCCATTACCTTGTCAAGTATTGCCTGTGCTTCCTTAGCTTGTCCTTTAGCTGATAGCTCAGTAGCAATACGGGCTGCATTTATACGATAAGCAGCGAACATGATACGGTTCTTCTCATCATAATATACATCCTTACGCTCCGCGCCGCCCCATTGGAATTTGTTCATGAACAGGTCGTAGCTCTTCGCAAGGTTTACACTGCCCATATCCTGTCCGCTTAGCTTGGTAAGCGAGTTGTACTTATAAGGCATCAGGCGATATACTACACCTTCCAATTGCATATAGTCGTCCAGGCCTACATAGTTGTCGCCCGGCAGGCCGCCACCGAAGTATATCGGGCGCTTCCAGCCTTGTTGCGCTATACCGGCTATGATGTTTAATATGGCCAGGTCATCTTTGGTTGCTATATCCTTAGGAAAGGTAAAACGCAGTTCTGATGACACCATACCAGTATCAGCTGCATTCAACAGGCCGCCTGCTATCAGTTCATCCTTGCTGCCAATCGGTATGAAGAAGTTTTTAGAAGGGTAGTAGTTTTCAGCCTCGCCGTTCATCGTTTGCAGTTTAGCTTCCGGATTGTCGCTGATAACGAACTGCATGATTTCAGCCAGGTTAAAGTAGCGGTTCTGTGGAATCTGCGGGTTATTGTAGTAACGTACGTAGTTGCCCTTATCTCCCGTATAATTTTCTTTCTTCCACAGCATAGGCACAGCATCCGCATCGTTTATGCGGTAGTTCAGTTGGTCGATATACCAATCGATACCTAAGAGGCTCATGTTGATGATGCGGATATCCTTACGGACACCTTCTACCTCTTGCAGGTACCATAGCGGGTAGGTATCGTTATCACCAAAGGTGAATAGTATCGCATTAGGTGCGCATGACTGTAGTGCGTTATAAGCAGTAGCACGAGCCAGCGTTTTCTTAGAGCGGTCGTGGTCGTCCCATTCTTCCTTCGCCATTAGGGTAGGCACTGCCAGCAGGCAAAGTGCTACAGCCAGGTAAGCGCCGGTTGCTCCTTTCATTACGCGATTTATCCATTCGCCAACCATCAGTACACCCAGGCCTATCCATATAGCATATGCATAGGTCGATCCTGCGAATGCGTAGTCACGCTCACGCGGTTGCAGTGGCGGCATGTTCAGGTATATCGCAATGGCAATACCCGTAAAGAAGAATAGTACAAAGGCAATGATACCATCCTCACGGTTGCGGTTGAACTGATATACAAGGCCGCATACTCCCAGTATAAATGGCAGCAGGAACAGTTCGTTGCGGGCTGCATTATTCTTGTAGCCATCGCTCATCTTATCCATATCGCCGCGGCCCATCATTTTGTCGAGGAAGCCTATACCGGTGATCCAGTTACCTTCTTTGGCTCCGCCTTGTCCTTCAAAGTCATTCTGGCGGCCAGAGTAGTTCCACATGAAGTAGCGCCACCACATCCAGTCTATCTGGTAGCGGAAGAAGTAGCTGAAGTTATCGGCCGAAGTAGGCGCTTCACCTTCTTCTAGGCCCAGGTAGCTCTTATAGAAACGGATATGTCCCGGGTCGTTATAGTCCCAAATGCGCGGGAAGAAGCGCTTATCCGCATTGTCAAATACAGGCTCTATCTTTTTACCAACTTCTATATATTGGTCTTTTCCACCTTTATCTGATCGTGCGTAAGCAACGCCTTTTGTAGCATAATCAGTAGGTCGTTTATCGAAATCAGGGCCAAAAAGAAGCGGTTGCGAGCCAAACTGCTCACGCTGGATGTATGATACAAGGCTGATCGAATTGTCAGGGTTCGTCATGTCGATAGGTACATCGGCACGTGAACGTATCAGTGGCGCCAGGTAGCTGGAGAAGCCAATGATGATAAATGTCATGCACAGCATGCCCGTATGCAGCAGGTACTGGTTCTTGCGTTTGGCATAGTTAATAGACCAAACAAGGATACCTACCAGCAGAATGATGAATGTAAGCGCACCCGAATCGAAAGGCAGGCCAAAGCTGTTTACAAACAGCAGGTCGAATTTAGAAGCCAGTATCGGCAGGCCTTGCAGCACACCAAACTGTACTAAGCCAAGGAGCAATCCGCCGATTATGAAGGCTGTGATAGCTCCACGTGTAGTTGGCGTATAGCGGCGGTAGTAGTATACCATAGCCAGTGCCGGTATAGCAAGGAGGTTAAGTAAGTGGACACCTACGGAAAGCCCCATCATATAAGCAATGAAGATCAGCCATCTGTCGGCACCTGGCCTGTCGGCAATGCGCTCCCACTTAAGTATAGCCCAGAATACAAGGGCTGTAAATACCGAAGAGGAGGCATAAACCTCACCCTCTACTGCCGAGAACCAGAATGTATCAGAGAATGTATACGCAAGACCACCTACGAGGCCCGAGCCAATGATAAGTGCTGTCTGTGTTCCATTGGGTTCTATTTCCCACCCCGGTGCTACCAGTTTCTTTGCAAAGTGCGTGATGGTCCAGAAGAGGAAGAGTATCGTTAAACCGCTCGCAATAGCCGACCATGCGTTGATCATCAGCGCTACCTTCTCCAGGTTGCCACCTGCCAGGATACCAAACATGCGTTGGATCATCATAAACAGCGGGGCGCCGGGGGAGTGGCCTACTTCCAGCTTGTAGGCACAGGAGATAAATTCACCACAGTCCCAGAAGCTGGTAGTCGGTTCCATGGTCTTCAGATAAACAAGCGTGGCGATCGCGCCTGTTACCCAACCAAATAGGTTGTTGATCTTGCGAAAATTCATGCAGGAGTATTTTGACAGGCAACAAAAATAGAAAAATACGCTTACGCGCCTAATACTGATTTCGGAATTAACATATTTCTATATGATTACCGGCAGTTAAAGGAGACGAATTTTCGCAACGCAGGAAAGGCTGCGATGAAGAGATGCCTTAGATGCAAGGCAATTAGGAGAAAAGAGTTAAACCAGCAGGTGGTCGCGATGTTTCAGCTTTTCGGTAGGTAGTATATGGGCCAGCTGCACATCGGGTATGTTGCGCAGGCGCTGCATAATCTGTTCCGCCTGATTTTCGGCAGTAGTGCTCTGTATCATCCAGAGATAGTCCAGCTGTTTTACTTCCGACAGCAATGCTTCCTTATCGCTTTTAAGCTTGTACAGCAGGTACCTGCAGCCATTCAACGGCAATGAATACTGATATATAGAGAAAAAGTGCTGGCGCTCCGCAGATGTCTGTAAACATACATCCAGATCCGGTTCGCGTACAAAATCCATATCGAGCTGCTGGTTCAGCAGCCAGCAGAAACGATAAGCCGGCATAGCGCTAACTATACCTATCAGGGCTGTATCTGCAAAAAAGTCCTCTTGCATAGCTGCGATGTTTAAAGTCCATTTTGACATGCCCTGATCTGCTTTTAACTGAAAGCCAAATGTCGGGCATCTTTATTTATTTCCAAACAGTTTAGATGTATATATCCGATATTTAGACGTAGACATGCTTGTGATCATGAGTTTATTCTCTAAAAAACAGGCAAAGCCACTACCGGAAAGACATCTGAGTACATACATGTATAGAAAAACCATTCCATGATTATTATTTCTCAGGTGTTTATGCGCTAATATCTGGCTTAGTAGTGTCAAAAGTCTCGTGTACTTTATTCGATATCAATCAGGTATGCGTAAGTCTATGCTTTATGCACAGTATGTGGATTACGGATTTTTTTGAAGTTGCTAAATAACTGAAAGCAAGCCTGCTATGCATTATTGTGGTAGTTTGGTAACACTTTGGCGCATATTAAGGTTGATTTATTGCATTTTTTTGCTTAACGAACACTGCATTTGGGTTGGGCTTGCCTTGTGCAAAAACTGCTACCGGCAAGGGCTGTGTTACAATTGACGCCGATTACGGCCATCGCCTCATAAATAAGCAAGGTTATTAATCTGTTTGCTATTGTATTTGCTAAACTTATTTCGTACGGCAGGTGTGCACGTTCCAAAACTTATTTCGCAGCACCATTTGACATTTGAACTTATGCCCTAATTTTGGGCGCGAAATTTTCTATATGATCGACGTTTTGCTTGGGTTACAATGGGGCGACGAGGGTAAGGGTAAAATAGTAGACTACCTGGCCGCCAAATATGATATCATAGCAAGGTTCCAGGGTGGGCCTAATGCCGGGCATAC
This sequence comes from Sphingobacteriales bacterium, assembly GCA_004144175.1. Lineage (GTDB taxonomy): Bacteria > Bacteroidota > Bacteroidia > Chitinophagales > Chitinophagaceae > Polluticoccus. Next base: position 9,615 of record SEFT01000011.1, on the reverse strand, counting down.
GCTGTATGTCGACGGTAAAAAAGTGGTATTACACACCATACCGTCCGGTGTATTTCATAAACACTGCCTCAACCTCATAGGCAATGGTGTAGTTGCAGACCCGGTAACGCTGAAGAAAGAGATAAAAACCATACTGCCTTTGCAGCCCGATATGCTGGAGCGCCTGTACATATCTCAGCGTACGCATATCATAGTACCTACACACAGGGCACTGGATGCAGCGTCTGAAGCGGCTAAAGGAAAGGAAAAGATAGGCTCTACGCTGAAAGGTATAGGCCCTGCTTATATGGATAAGACCGGCCGTAATGGTCTGCGTATAGGCGACATCCTGAGCAAAGACTTCAAATCGAAATACGAAACGCTGAAGCAAAAGCACCTCCAATTGCTGAAGCAATACGACCATGAAGTGAACTGGCAGGAATGGGAAATACAATTCTTCGAGGCCGTAGAATACCTGCGTACGCTCAATATCATCAATGCCGAATACTGGCTGGATGAGCAACTGAAAGCTGGTAAGAAGGTATTGGCTGAAGGTGCACAAGGTAGTATGCTTGATATCGATTTTGGTACTTATCCTTTTGTTACTTCGTCTAATACCATTACTGCCGGTGTATGCAGCGGACTGGGTGTATCACCATCGCGTATTGGCGAGGTGTATGGCATCAGCAAAGCATACTGTACCCGTGTAGGCGGCGGACCATTCCCTACGGAACTGGAGGACGAAACAGGCGAAGCGCTGCGCAAAGCCGGAAATGAATTTGGTGCTACTACAGGCCGTCCACGCCGTTGCGGTTGGATAGACCTGGTAGCGTTGCGATATGCAGTAATGCTGAGTGGTGTTACCAAACTAATCATCACCAAGACTGACGTGCTGGATCACTTTGACCCTATACAAGCTGCTGTTGCTTACGAGGTAGATGGAAAGGAAACTAAGGAATTGCCTTATGACCTTTGTAGCGTAAGTGTAAAACCTGTATATAAAAGTTTTGCAGGGTGGGGTAAACCGCTAAGTGAATGTAATAATTATGAGGACACGCCCGAGGTATTCAGAGAATACTGCAAATTTGTAGAGGCGTACCTGGAAACTAAAATTGCATACGTATCAAACGGTACCGGAAGGGACCAATTGTTACAGATACCATAGCGAAAAAAAACTATTTTTTTAGCGAAAAAAAATTTGGGAATTTCATCAAACAATTAAAAATTTACGCCATCAATCGGTATGAGCGCAATGAAATCAAGCGATAACAAAAAAGGAGCTGCAAGCAAGAAGAGCACCGCTGCAAACACCAAGTCGGCAGCTAAGAAAGCATCGTCCAAATCTGCAAAGGAAACAGAAGAAGATGATGATGACGATGAGCTAAACGAAGAGCTGGACGAAACGCCGAAAAAGAAAACTGCTGCTAAGAAAGCTGCCCCTAAACAGGCTGCTAAAAGCAGGGACGAAGATGATGAGGATGGGGACGACGACGATGATGACATTGATGAAGACGACGATAGTTTTGGTAAAGATGAAGACGATGACTACGACATGGATAAAGACTTTGAAGAGTTTGACATGCCGAAATCAAAAACTAAGTCATCAGGTAGCGGAGCAGCCAAGAAGTCTTCAAAAGGTGATGATGATTTCGATATAGATGATGAGTTTAAAGACCTGGGCTTCTTCAATGAAGGTGGCGGTGGTTTTGATGATGACGACGATGATTATTAATAGCTAAGCAAGTAGTTTGTTGAAAAGAAAAAAAGCTACTTATACGCTCCTGCCGGGGCAATATAAAGAACTAAAGAAAAGAATGCTGAATTGGGGCCGCCCGTTCAGCATTCTTCTTTTTTTGGATAGTAATGACTACCGAAACAAATACAGCAGGTATGAATGTCTGCTGGCGGTAGGCAATAGTACCGACAACTGCACTTCTCTTGAAAATGTATGGCAGCATCACAACACAAACCGTGACTGGCTGTTTGGCCATATCTGCTACGACTATAAAAATGAACTAGAGCCTAAGCTTACATCGGCCCGCGAAGCATATTTTGGGTTTCCGTTAATGCACTTTTTCTGTCCTGATACGGTTTGTTATATAAGCGAGAATAAACTAGCGTTTACAATTGAGTCGCTGGTGTCTGAGCCTGATGATATATACGCATTGATACAGCAGGAGGGCGCAGAGGTGGTTGGCGATATTCCCAAATTATCCTTTACTCAAAAGATAGGGCAGGCAAAGTATCTGGATACAATATCGGCCTTACGCAGGCACATAGCCGATGGCGATTGTTATGAGATCAACTTCTGTAACAAAGGTTATGCAGAAAATGCATACGTAGCGCCATTAGCCGTTTTTAATGCGCTCAATACATTGTCACCGGCACCATTTGCTGCGTATTACAGGCATCAGGATAACTACATGATGTGCGCCAGTCCCGAACGCTATTTGCATAAGCATGGTGAAACAATAACATCGCAACCCATAAAAGGTACTGCGAGGAGAGGGCAGAACGAAGCTGAAGACGCACAACAGAAAGATGTACTTAAGAATAGCCTGAAAGACCAGGCAGAGAATGTAATGATCGTTGACCTGACACGCAATGACCTTGCGCGCTGCTGCGAGTTAGGTACCGTAACCGTTGACGAACTATTCGGCATCTATACCTTTCCGCAGGTACACCAGATGATATCTACTGTAAGCGGCAAGCTAAAGGCCAACGTACCTTTTACCGATGCACTGCGCTACTCCTTCCCGATGGGCAGCATGACGGGCGCCCCTAAGGTAAAAGTGATGCAATTGATAGAACAATATGAGCAAGCTCGCAGAGAACTGTTCTCGGGTACGGTAGGCTATATTACACCCGAGGGCGACTTTGACTTTAATGTTGTCATACGCAGTCTGTTTTATAATTCGTCTGTGCGATATCTCGCTTACCAAACAGGTGGCGCTATTACCTACGATAGCGACCCGCAAGCCGAGTGGGATGAGATGCGCCTTAAAGCATGGGCCCTCGAACGAATATTTTCATAAGCATTTGCACACAGCAGTGTTAACTTAGATGCGCCTAATAGCGCGCAATCTTGGAAGCAGAACAAACGTATACAGTTCGTAAGATCATCCACGTAGATATGGATGCGTTTTATGCATCGGTAGAGCAGCGCGATTTTCCGGAGTATCGCGGTAAGCCCATAGTAGTAGGCGGTTCGCCCGAAGGCAGGGGGGGAGTCGTAGCAACTGCAAGCTATGAGGCCAGGGTATATGGTATACGTTCCGCTATGCCTTCTAAAAGAGCGAAGCAACTTTGTCCGCACGCCATATTTGTCTATCCAAGGTTTGATGCTTACAAAGAGGCGTCCCGAAAGATCAGAGATATATTTTATCGCTATACCGATATGGTAGAGCCGCTCTCGCTGGACGAAGCATACCTGGATGTGACCACAGATAAGCAAAATATAGGCTCGGCCATAGAGATCGCTAAACGAATAAAGCAAGCCATTAAAGACGAGCTGCAGCTCACTGCATCCGCCGGTGTCTCGGTCAATAAGTTTGTTGCCAAGATAGCATCGGATCTGAATAAACCGGATGGCCTGGCATTCATTGGCCCGTCGGCCATCGAAGATTTTATGGAGCAACTGCCGGTAGGCAAGTTTCACGGAGTAGGTAAAGTGACTGCTGAAAAAATGAAGCGATTAGGTTTGCACACCGGTGCCGACCTGAAGAAACTAAGCGAGGACGATTTAGTAAGGCTATTCGGCAAAACTGGCCGGTTTTATTACCGCATCGTAAGGGGAATTGATAACAGGGAAGTAGTGACCGAACGTGAAGCAAAATCGGCGGGTGCCGAAGATACCTTTGCGTACGACCTCACTACTATTGAAGAGATGAATACAGAGCTGGATCGCATTGCAGGCCTCGTATATAACCGCCTCCAGCGTTATCAGCTAAAAGGCCGCACCATTACTTTAAAAATAAAATACAGCGATTTCCGCCAGATAACACGCAGCCAGTCCTTTACCTTTCCCGTAGGTGATTTGGAAACCATTGCTGTCACCGCTAAATCCCTATTGCTGGCCACCGACCCTGAAGGTAAAAAAACGCGGCTTCTGGGTATATCTCTCTCCAACTTTGATGAGATATCGCAGAAGCCGCAGCACGCAGTTCAATTGAAGTTATTTTAAGCTACATCCGCTCAAGCAAGGTTCCGACAACGGCCATTATGAGTGCAATAATGAAAACCGGTAAGAACCCCCGTACTTCAAAACCGGAGAACAGCTTGTCGGCCAGCTTTATCATTAGTGCTGTCACTATAAGCCGCACCAATGCCGATAACAGGAATAGCGTGAAGATGTTCAACACAAATTGTAGTATTAACCCTACAGTTACGCTCAGCAAACTTATAACCAGCGCCACAAGTATAGCAGTACCGAAACTCCTGACTTTTACCGAAGGCATTATGTAGGTGAGGCCTACCAGTATGGCTGCATTCAGCAGCAGTTCAATGATCCAACTCATTTTTTTATTATTTAAAGCCAAATAACCCTCCAAGAAATCCTCCCGAACGACGGTAGCCCCGGTTGCCCGCCAGCATGCCTATAAGGGAGCCTAAACCACCAGCGAGCAGCCCTCCGCCCAGCATTCCGCCACCAAACCTACGCCTGCCTCCCGAGAACATGCGTGAGAGTAATAAGGGAGCTGCAATACTAAGTATCCCTTTCAACAGGCCGCCCGTATTGATGCCTGCGCTACGCATCTTATCTTCCAACCCAAGAGATGATAAAAAGCCCTGACTGCCCATATTTTGCTGTGGCTCTGCATGAGTGGCTTTATCTGCAAATTCATCCAGCAGAGAGAATTGCTTGTCGTTGATGCCCAGGTATGCAGCTGCATATTGTATTGCTTTTCGCTCTGCTTGCGTATATTCGTTGTCCGCCTTTGCAAACGCAATCATATCTGCAATTAGTGAATGCTTTAAGTCGCTGTTCTTAAGCACATCAAGGCATTTGTTTAATTCTGTACCGGTAAGCTCTGTGGCTGCCCTTATCACAATTTGCTTTTGCGCATCAGATAGGCCTGCCGAGTTGCATAGTATGGACAAATAGTCCAGTTCCTCTTGAGAAGCCTCACTGTCAGCGGTTGCTATCGAGGCAATAGCCCCCAGATATGCTCCTTTTTCCATGTCGCTATACCCATCCAGTATAGATTGTTTTTCCTCCACGTTAGTTTGCTTTGAAATAATGCAGGCAAAAACACTATGCCATACTATCCATTCCGCGTCTTTAATCCTTCAGAATGGTAAGTTATCCCCGCATTTCTGTGGAAAATTTAGCATTCCTAACCGGGTTAAAAATCGTTATTTTGTAAGACTGTGAGGGCTGGTCTTATTGCCTTTTAGGAAGATAATCTTTTAATATTTAGAGGTCCGGAATTGTGAAATTTTCTCATTTACATAATCATACCCAGTTTTCCCTGCTCGACGGTGCTTCCAGCATCTCCAGGTTATTCGATAAAGCATCGAAAGACGAAATGCCCGCCATCGCTATTACCGACCACGGTAATATGTTTGGGGCATTTCAGTTTGTAGCCGAAGCATGGAAGAACAAGAAAGTAGTTGGCAAAACAGAGGATGGTAAAGATATAACCGAGCCGGTAGTAAAGCCGGTAGTTGGCTGCGAGTTTTATCTCGTAGAGAATAGGCTAAAACGCCAGTTCTCGCGCGATGAAAAAGACGTACGCTGTCACCAGCTATTCCTCGCTAAGAATGAGATAGGGTATAAAAACCTCGTGAAACTATGTTCACTGGGCTATATAGAGGGTATGTACGGTAAATACCCTCGTATAGATAAAGAGCTGGTACTACAATATCACGAAGGGCTGATAGCTACTACCTGCTGCCTGGGTGCTGAAGTGCCAAGGACGATACTTAAGAAAGGTGAAGAAGAAGGGGAGAAGGTTTTTAAATGGTGGCTCGACCTGTTTGGCGATGACTACTACGTAGAGTTGCAACGCCACGACATACCGGAGCAAATAAAAGTCAACGAAGTGTTGATGAAGCTTGCACGTAAGTACAATGTACCTATCATCGCTTCTAACGACTCGCATTATGTAGATCAGGAAGACTATAATGCGCACGATATTCTCCTTTGCATCAACACCGGCGAGAAACAGAGTACGCCTACCATGAAGGAGTTCTCCGACGATGATGTGTCGATGAAGGACAGGCGTTTTGCGTTCTATAATGATCAGTTTTACTTTAAGAAGACCGAAGAAATGTCAAGGCTCTTCAGCGATCTGCCTGAAGCTATCGACAATACCGGCCTGATAGTAGACAAGATAAAGCCGCTGAAGCTGGAGCGCGATATATTGCTGCCACACTTTAAAGTGCCACCGGAGTTTCACGACGATCAAGATGCATTCCTTGAGCATCTTACATGGACCGGTGCCAAAGAACGATATAAAGAGTTGACACCCGAAATAGAGGAGCGCCTCAAGTTCGAGCTGTTTACGATCCGCACCATGGGTTTTGCGGGTTATTTCCTCATTGTATCCGACTTTATACGTGCCGGCCGCGACCTTGGTGTATTCATAGGGCCCGGCCGTGGATCGGCAGCGGGTTCTGTTGTGGCTTATTGTACAGGCATCACAAACATTGACCCGATAAAGTACAATCTCCTGTTCGAGCGTTTCCTGAACCCCGAGCGTAAGAGCATGCCCGATATCGATACGGACTTCGATGACGTGGGCCGGCAGAAGGTGATAGACTATGTGGTGAATAAATATGGCAAAACGCAGGTGGCGCATATTGTTACCTATGGTACCATGGCTGCCAAGATGAGCATCAAGGATGTGGCACGCGCACTAGACCTTCCATTGCCCGACTCGAATGCGCTGGCCAAGATGGTGCCGGAGCGTCCGGGTATTTCTTTGAAGCGTGTATTACGCGCACCACTCAAAGGAGAGGGTAGCCTTGAGCAGAAAGAAGGGCTGGGCGCTGAAGAACTGGATAACATCAGCAAGCTCCGTGAGATATACAACCAGAAAGAAACGCTGCATGGCAGGGTGCTGAATGAAGCCGAAAAGCTGGAGGGTTCTGTGCGTAATACGGGCATCCACGCTGCGGGTATCATCATTGCACCTAAAGACCTTACAGAGCTTATACCTGTATCCAGCACTAAGGATGTTGACTTGCTTATTACGCAGTTTGAAGGTAACGTGATTGAGAATGCCGGTGTTATCAAGATGGACTTTTTGGGTCTGAAGACCCTCACCATCATCAAAGACGCATTGGCGCTTATTAAGCGTAACTATGGCCTGGAGATAGTCATCGACGACATACCGCTCGACGACCAGCAAACCTACGAATTGTATCAGCGCGGTGAAACCAACGGTACCTTCCAGTTTGAGAGCCCGGGCATGCAGAAGTACCTTAAGGAGCTGAAGCCCGATAAGTTTGCCGACCTTATTGCCATGAACGCCCTGTACCGTCCGGGTCCGCTCGAGTACATACCCAACTTCATTAAACGTAAGCATGGCGAGGAAGCAATTACTTACGACCTGCCCGATATGGAGGAGTACTTGCAAGAGAGCTACGGCATTACCGTATATCAGGAGCAGGTGATGCTGCTGTCGCAGAAGCTGGCGGGCTTTAGTAAGGGCGATGCCGACGTACTGCGTAAAGCCATGGGTAAAAAGCAGAAGGCGGTACTCGATAAAATGAAAAGCCAGTTTGTAGAAGGGGCCACCAAGAAAGGCCATCCCGAAGACAAACTGAATAAGATATGGACCGACTGGGAGGCATTTGCCCAGTACGCGTTCAACAAATCGCACTCTACATGTTATGCCTTCGTAGCGTACCAGACGGCGTATCTGAAGGCGCATTATCCGTCAGAATACATGGCGGCTGTATTGAACAACCAAGGCAATATCGAGAAGATAAAGTTCTACATGGAGGAGTGTCAGCGTATGGGCTTGGCGGTACTTGGCCCTGATGTGAACGAAAGCCTGAAGGGTTTCTCTGTAAACAAAGAGAGTATCATCCGCTTTGGTATGAACGCCATCAAAGGAGTGGGCGAGGCCGCTGTGGAAGACCTGATAGCGGAGCGCGAGGCAAATGGACCTTATCTATCGCCATTCGATTTTATCTGCCGCGTCAATCAGCGTACGGTCAATAAGAAATCGTTGGAAAGTTTGATATTGGCCGGGGCTATGGATTGCTTTAAAGAAATGCACCGCGGCCAGTATTTCTTTGCACCGCCTACCGACCCTATAACGGGTCTGGAACGTCTGGTGCGTTTTGGTAATCAATACCAGGCCAGTAGCTCTATGGCTGCTAATAGTCTCTTTGGAGAATCGATAATGCCGGATGTAAAGCCACCGGCAATGCCTGTGTGTGAGCCTTGGGGCCTGCCTGAGCTGCTCGACAAGGAAAAAGAGGTAATCGGCATCTATCTGAGTGCGCACCCGATGGACGGCTACAAATTTGAAGTGCAGAACTATGGGTTTACGCCGATAAATGAGATAGAGAACCACAAAGGCAGAAATATACGCATTGCAGGCTTTGTGACCGATGCCGGGCATATGGTAACAAAGAAGGGTAGTAAGTTCGGCAAGCTGGTACTCAACGACTACACGGGCAACCAGGAGATCGTTTTTTGGGAAAATAACTACATTCAGTACAACAACTTCATCGACAATGGACTGAAACTGATGATACAGGGTGTATATCAAGAGCATAAATACCGTCCGGGTGTGATGGAGTTCCAGATACAAAGCATCATGCTGCTCGACCAGGTACGTAAGTCGCTCACCAAACGGATGCATCTGTACATACCTATAGGACAGGTTACAGCAGAAACGGTTGCTTTTTTAACAGATAATATAAAAACGCATCCCGGTAATACAGAGGTGGTAATGCAGATAGCCGATGAGGAGGAGAATATGCTGGTTAAGCTGAAAACCAATGGATTGAAGCTGGAGATAAATGATGACCTGATAAATTTCCTGATTGATAAGGAAACAATCAGATATTCGCTGGAGACTACATAGGGATATAGACTATACTCATATTCCCTTGCTCTATGTCAGGAAATGAATAAATGAGTTTACCTTTGACTTGTTAACGATTAAATCATTTAAAAACAACATAAACAATGGCAGCAACATACACTGATGCTAATTTTGAAACGGAAGTACTAAGCGCTGATAAGCTGACTGTAGTAGATTTTTGGGCTCCATGGTGCGGCCCGTGTCTTGCACTTGGCCCAACTATCGATGCATTGTCGAAAGAATATGAAGGCAAGGTGAACGTAGGTAAAGTAAACGTGGATGAAAACCCTCAGTTGTCTATCAACTACGGCGTAACGAGCATCCCAGCTGTTCTGTTCATCAAGAACGGACAAGTAGTAGATAAGCAGGTTGGCGCAGCTCCTAAAAGCGTTTTCGAAAAGAAAATACAGTCGCACATTTAATTTCGCGTAATAAATAATGTTAAGCCGTCCCAGCTCGTCTGGGACGGCTTTTTTATACCATGTTGGCTTTGATAAAACAGAAAAGCTCCGGAACGAGTCCGGAGCTTTTCTGTTTTATGGTATTTTAAAAGTATTATCTAACCAGTGTTACATCGCCTGTGTAAGTC
>SEFT01000034.1 GCA_004144175.1 Sphingobacteriales bacterium | reverse complement strand
CTGAACCTGAGATTCATTTACTGCCGTTCTGACATTCGAGTCTGCAATCAAAGAATGAGCTTCCTAGCAGTTCCTGAAAGACCCTAAAGGCCTTTCTATAAATTCATCGTGCTTGCACTTAATCTATACTGTCCCGTACAAGTTTGATACGAAGGGGGTAGTAAACGGAGTTGGAAGAGATCGGCAATTCCCTTTGAACCAGGCTGGCTATTATCAAGATGATGTATTCTGAACAATGATCTGGCTTTCTATGATAAAGATCGTTATGGCATATTCTTTATCTGAATTATTGGTCTTCAGCCAACTGACTGTGGACTAATCCCCATGATGCTCGACTCCGACCTTAGCCAACCTATACATTTCAGCATAACGACCTTGGTATTCTTTGTCGTTATTACAGGGAGGTATTTTCTGATTGCGGGCCTTTTTCAGTTATTCTTTTATGGAATTGGCAGGGATAAATGGACAACACGTAAATTAAACAATGTTCCGTACAGGAAGACACAGTTGCGCCGGGAGATAATGTGGAGCATGGTTTCAGGGCTCATCTTCGCCATAACAGGAAGCATCATGGCTTTATGCTGGCAAAGGGGGCTTACCAGGATCTACCTCGACCATGAAACCTATCCATGGATATGGATGCCTGCAAGTCTGATCCTCTACATGCTCCTGCATGAAACCTATTATTATTGGCTGCACCGTTGGATGCATCACCCGCGAATATTCAAAATTGTACATAAGGTCCACCATGAAAGCAAGATCACCTCTCCCTGGACTGCTTTTTCCTTCCACCCGGTCGAAGGATTTCTACAGGCTATTTTTCTACCGGCGCTACTTTTTTTCATTCCTATCCATATTTCCGTCCTGCTCCTGCAACTCACCATTATGACCATAAGCTCGGTCGTGAATCATCTTGATATTGAGATATACCCCAAGGGATTTGACCGGCACCGGGTAGGAAAATGGCTTATTGGGGCAAGCCATCATTCCCTTCATCATTCGCAGTTCAAGTACAATTTCGGACTCTATTTCACTTTCTGGGATAAGTGGAAGAACACAGAAAGCCCACGATATCCCCAGCTCTTTGAATCTAAAACAGCAGGAGAAACTGCCAGAAATGCAGATAGCCTTACGCAGTCCGAACCGGTTAAATCCGCTTAACTTTGGCCTAGTTTACAACTTATGATCGCTTCTAAAAAACCTGCGGATACCTTTAACATAATGAGTGAGCTCGTGCTCCCCAATGATACCAATACCTTGGGAAACCTGATGGGAGGAAGGCTGATGCACCTCATGGATATTGCCGGAGCCATCTCTGCCATGAAGCATTGCAACTGCCCGGTCGTTACAGCATCAGTTGATAATGTATCTTTTTCTAACCCTATAAAACTGGGCAATCTGCTTACAATAGAGAGCCGGGTAACGAGGGCTTTCAACACCTCGATGGAAATATATCTTAAAGTTTGGGGTGAAGATCTTCATGCACAGTTTAAATATGTCACCAACGAAGCCTACCTGACTTTCGTGGCACTCGACCCCAATGGAAAGCCGCGGAAGGTGCCGGAAATAACCCCCGCCTGTGAAGAAGACCAAAAGATGTTTGACGGCGCACTCAGGCGGAGGCAGCTCCGCTTGATACTTGGAGGTAAGATGAAACCCGACGAGGCCGGCGAGCTGAAGGCGCTCTTTCTGTAAAACTAAAAACCCTCTGCCACGCCGTGTGTTAGTTGGCTATATTTGATGACCAAAAGAAGAAAATATGACTCTGGACCGCAAACTTGTGCCCGCAATTCATGACGCGATAGAATTCGACTACGTGCTTCCGCCTATCAATACGACTTCACTCAGTAACGGCCTTCCGCTTTACTGGCTGAATGCAGGAGTGCAGGATGTCGTCGAGATCGACTGGGTCTTTCCGGCTGGGATGTGGTATGAGCAAAAGCCTGGGGTAGCGCACGCGACCGCAGGACTGATAAAGAACGGAACATCAAAGAAATCTGCACACGAGATCCATGAATCTTTTGAATTCTATGGGGCTACATTAAGGGTGAACCCGGGCAATGACTGGTGCTCCGTTTCCCTATATACGCTAACGAAGTACCTGCCGCAACTGCTGCCTATAGTTTATCAGCTACTTACCGATGCTGTATTCCCGGAGCAGGAAGTCCAGCTTCATAAGCAAAATGCCATCCAACGGCTCCTTGTAAATCTGCGTCAGTCGGAGTTCGTAGCCAATCAGCGCATTGATGCCCTGCTGTTTGGTGAAGCCCATCCTTATGGAAGGTATTCAAGGCAGGAAAAGATAGAAGCTGTAAGCAGGGAAGACCTGCTTACTTTTTACCAGTCCCATTATGCCTTGTCTAATGTAAGGATGTTCATGGCTGGCAAGATCACCGAGAAAGAAGTTGGATGGATCGATGACATATTCGGAAAGGCACCTATTAAGCCTGCAGCGATTTCCCAGGAAGCCTTTAGCACGCCTGCACCAGGAGAACGTAAACATATGATCATTAACGATCCCAATGGTGTGCAGGGCGCTATACGTATCGGCCGGCAGTTTCCAAACCGCCATGATCCGGATTTTGCCCCCATGGTGGTGTTGAATACTTTGTTCGGCGGTTACTTTGGATCCCGGCTGATGAGCAACATCAGGGAAGAAAAAGGTTACACCTATGGAATTTACAGTTCCCTTTCCCCGTTTGTCAACGGAGGTTCGCTGACAATTCAGACAGAGGTGGGCCGCGACGTGATTGAAGGTGCAGTTAAAGAAATCTACCATGAGATGGCGCTTATCCGTGAGGAAATGGCGGACGATGAGGAATTGCTTCTGGTAAAAAATTATCTGCTCGGGAACCTCCTGGGAGATCTCGACGGCCCTTTCCAGATTATACAGCGGTGGCGTACACTCATACTGAATGGTCTTACGGTGGAACATTTTAATAATAATATTCACGTATACAAGACGATCACACCCAAGCAGCTTCATCAGCTGGCCCAGAAATATCTGGCGCCAGAGGATTTCTATGAAGTGGTTGTCGTTTAATTATACGTTTGGAGGCATAATCCAACGGTTTTAACAATTAGTATCAAACCGCAGGCATAATCTTCCCATACTGTTGTGAAAACAACGGTATATGAAACGTCTACTCATTATATTTTTACTTTCTTCTGCCTTCCAGGTGCAGGCGCAGGATACTGCTGATAGCACTGTTTCCATGGCGGCAGATACGGCTGCTGCTTTTACAGGCAATCGGAGCGAACCTGCAACAGCATTTAAACCTGGCAGGGAGAAAATGGTCTACCGCAGGGTTTTTAAAGTGAATACCGCTAAAACCGACCAGAAAGTGTTTGACCGCGCCCTTGGCTTTGCACGGATGCATGACGCCGACTATAAATCCAGCAAGAAGGATAAGACAATAAGTTTTCCAGTGCAATGGACCCATCAGGGCCGCGCTAACGAATGTGTTGAAAATCTTGTTCTGAAGGGAACCGTTACAGTAGAGGTGAAAAATCTGAAGAGCAGGATTAGTCTGACAGATATCACCTATATACATTCCGACAAGCCCGGGGGAGACCAGAAGGGTATCGCCAAATCTGACCTGTTATCGAGGAAGCCGGACTGCGCGCCGTCGTCAGGAGCTGTAGAACTGATATATAGTTGTAGCCAGTGCAGGCAAAGCACCAGTCATGTTACGAGTTCTGTAGAAGATCAGTTTGAACAGCTTGCCAGCCAGTATCAGGAGCGACTTAAGAAATATTAATTCCTGAAATTTTGTGTAACCATAATGCCGTAAATACCACCATCCAGGACGCCGATCCCAAGCCGTCCAAATGCGGGACGAAGTATATTGGCGCGATGACCGGGAGAGTTCATCAGCCCCTGGTGGGCCATCATAAGATTCCTGGCAAGGGCCAGGTTCTCCCCAGCGGTGAGGAATCGAACTTTCCCTGCACGCATCCGGTCGAATGGATTTTTACCTTCCGGGGTATTATGAGAAAAGTATCCGCGGGCAAACATATCCGCGGAATGTTTCCTGGCGACCACGCGCATTTCAGGGTCAGGTAATACCGGTTTAAGCCCGTGCTTTACCCTTTCTTCATTTACAAGAATTAACATTCGAGCTTCCAGATCAGGACGCGGCCGTGGATCCTCTACGGTATAGTGAAGCTTTACGAACTTGTCAGACTCCGGGTCAATGGTCATTTTCCCCATGGTCCGCTTCAATGCATCCTCAAAAACAGGCGTTATTTTCTCCTCTGCCCGTGAAACGGGTTCTGAAAATCTATTAGCCAACACACTTTCCCGCGCCATGTTGGCGAACGGCTGGGAAAAAGGAAAAATGAGAAGTATAGTGGCAGTGACTGCTGCATAGATAAGCCCGTTTAATGCTCCTGGTATTAATCCAAATACCCTGTTCACCCCATTTGAATGGATACCTGGGGCTATGGACTCCAGCACTCGGTTAATGATCCAGCCTGTTATAAGGCGTATCACCATAAATATCCCCAGAAATACCAGTGGAATAAGCCATGCAGACTGATTTACGGCATTTTTGTCCACAAGCCGCAGTACGTACGGATATGCCAGAAAACTGAGTATCAGACTTCCAAGCCAGCCTATCAGGGTAAGGAACCCCAGTATAAAGCCACGCGAATATCCTGCCCAGGCCGCAAGGACAATGATCAGGATCAGAATAAAGTCAACTATATTGAAAGGCATACCTGCTGGACAGAAAAAAAATGCCAGTATACTTTTTGCCTTGTGGCGTCCGGTATACTGGCTGATCTGCAAATTTCATGTTCATTGCTAGTAGGCTGGTTGGACCGGCCGTGTATCCATAATAGCTTCTATCCGTGTTATCACTTCCTCTGTCAACAGGGGCAGGACGTCCAGCGCTTTCAGATTTTCTTTAAGCTGCTCTTCCTTTGTTGCTCCCAGGATGGCTGTAGTTACGTTAGAGTTGCTGATGCACCAGGCTATTGCAAGCGTTGCAAGGCTTGTGTTCAGTTCCGCCGCGAGTATTCCCAGCTGCTTTACCCGTTCCAGCCTTTCGGTACTGATCGTTTTATCTTTAAGCCATTCAAATCCTTCAAGTGCCAGCCGGCTCCCTTCGGGAACTCCGTCGTTGTATTTACCGGTCAGTAGCCCCGATGCCAATGGACTCCATATAGTAGTGCCCATTCCCACGTTCCTGAAAATTGTATTATAGTCAACCTCCACTTTATACCGCTCAAAAAGGTTGTATTGCGGCTGCTCAACGGCCGGGCCTTCCAGCCCAAGATGCCTTGCCACCATATGGGCTTCCATAATTTCGGCTCCACTCCACTCGCTGGTTCCCCAATACAGGATCTTGCCCTGCTGAATCAAATGATTCATAGTACGCACAACCTCCTCTATAGGAGTATTCTTGTCAGGTCTGTGGCAGAAGAAAAGATCCAGATACTCCTGTTGGAAACGGGCGAGCGCTTCATGACAGGCCTCCGTCAGATGCTTTCTGCTTAGCCCGGTCTGGTTTGGCTTGTTTTGCTCTCCCCGCCAGCCGAAGTATGCTTTGCTGGATAATACATAAGATGACCTTTCCCAACCTGTTTTCCTGAGGATGCGTCCCATCATCTTCTCAGATTCGCCACGCGAATAAACCTCCGCATTGTCGAAAAAATTAATCCCGTTGTCATAGGCAAAGGACATCAGCTTTTCAGAGGCGGCATCGTCAATCTGCTTTGCAAAAGTGACCCAGGATCCAAACGATAGAACACTGAGCTGAAGACCTGTGCGGCCCATTTTCCTGTATTCCATAAATTATTTCGTGGTTTATTATTAACTATATTGAGATCAGATAAGGTATACTACGAGTCCGTCGCGAAGCTTAGGCTCAAACCAGGTACTCTTCGGAGGCATGACGTTTCCATTGTCGGCAATGTCAAAGAGCTGCTGAATGCTTACCGGGTAACAGGCAAAGGCCGCAGCCATCTCCCTGGAATCTACTTTTTTCTCAAGTGCACCCAATCCCCGTATACCACCTACAAAGTCCACACGCTTATCTGTTCTGGGGTCATGTATCCCAAGAAGCTTGGACAAC
This sequence comes from Sphingobacteriales bacterium, assembly GCA_004144175.1. Lineage (GTDB taxonomy): Bacteria > Bacteroidota > Bacteroidia > Chitinophagales > Chitinophagaceae > Polluticoccus. The sequence continues at coordinate 5,547 of SEFT01000034.1, read as the reverse complement.
ACATTGTCCTGCAGGATGGTTACATCCAATATGCCTATAGGATCGTTTGTATAAGAACCTTCCCTAACCGTCATACTATACCATTTTCCATCGAGATACAATCCAAACTCATGTGGCCTGGCAGGCTTGAAACTTTCACCACCTTTTTCCTCGAGTATAAAATCTTCACTCAATGCTGTAAGGAACTGTTCCGGGCTCAGGTCATTCAGGTCCTTTACGACACGGTTATAGTCGAGGATTTTTGTCTGGCTTTCCGGAAAGATGCAGGTAATAAAATAATTAAACGATTCGTCACCGGTGATCGACATGCCATTCTCACGCATTTCCTTACACACCTTTCCTGCAGAAGCCGCCCTGTGGTGACCATCGGCTATATAGGTACAAGGCACCTCATCATCAAATATCCTGGTGATGGTAGCTACTTTTGCATAGTCGTTCACTACCCAGAATATATGCCTGATGCCGTCTTCGGCTACGAAATCATACTCAGGCTGATGGCTCTGTTTCCAGTTTTCGATGATCTCCTGTACATGGTCATTGTCTTTATAAGCCAGGAATACTACCCCTGTCTGGGCGCGGGTAGTCTTTATATGGTTGATACGGTCCAACTCTTTCTCTGGTCTCGTAAATTCATGCTTTTTAATGATGCCGTTGAAATAATCATCACAGGAAGAACCGCATATCAGCCCGGTCTGTGACCTGCCGTCCATGATGAGCTCATATATATAATAACAGGGCTCGCTGTCCTGTACCATAATCCGGTCGTTCACAAGCTGATCGAGGTTTTCCTTAGCTTTCTCGTATACAGTAATGCTGTGCACATCCGTTCCTTCAGGAAGGTCTATCTCTGACCTCGTAACATGATAAAAATGGTATGGATCCTTTTTGTACTGCCTGGCTTCCTCTACGCTCACAACATCATAAGGAAGTGTTGCAAGTTGAGGTGCTATGCTTTTCTTAGGTCTCAGTCCTTTGAAGGGGGTAATTTTAGCCATTTTCTATAACTATTATATGGTTGTATATTTTTTTAGTCTTTGCGGTTTTGATCTTCGAAATCCTTCATAACAGCTACGAGTCTCTCTACGGCACTAAAAGGTACCGCATTATATAAGGATGCCCTGAATCCTCCTGCGGACCGGTGTCCTTCTATCCCTGTGATCCCTTCCTCCATGCATTTATTTATAAATGGTTGCTCCATATCACTGCAGACGGTGCGGAAGCATACATTCATTCTGCTTCGGTGTGCCGGCTCGGCGATGTTTGCTGTGAACATGCTGTTCTGTTCAATCTCTTCGTACAAGGCTGCCGATTTACGGATACTCTCCTGTTGGAGGGCCGCCACTGTTTGTTTTTTTGTCCACCTAAGCATGAGCAGGGAAGTAAAGATGGCAAAAACCGGCGGGGTATTCAAAACCGACTTATTAGCAGCATGGACAGTGTAACTAAGCATTTCCGGCGTTTCACGTACTGTACGCTCCAGTTGGTCTTTTCTCACAGCGACCATAGTAACACCAGCCGGCCCTATATTCTTCTGTACACAGGCATAGAACATCGAAAAGGACGAGTAGTTCCTATGCATTGAAAATATATCCGAGCTCATATCAGCGACTACCGGCACATCAAATCGAGGGATCGCCTGCCACTGTGTACCGTAAATCGTATTGTTGGTCGTGATGTGCAGATAGGAAAGGTCCGGATTGAGATTCTCCGGAAGCGCAGGAAGCCTGCAGTATTTTTGCCCGGCAGAACTACATACTATATCAGTTTGACCAAAATACCTTGCGGCCCGTTCTGCTTCATGAGCCCAATGCCCGCTGTCAACATAACCGGCAACACCATCTTCAGGAAGGAAATTCATGGGAACCATAGTAAACTGAAGTCGTCCACCGCCCTGCAGCCAAAGTATTTCAAATTCATCTCCGATACCGCAAAGCTCACGGACTAAAGCATTTGCTTCCTCAAGGATTTGCCCGAAGGCCTTACCCCGGTGCGGGATAGATAGAATGGACAACCCCGAACGCTGGTAGTCCATTATGGCAGCCGCAGCCTCCTGCAATACTTCAGCCGGAAGCGACGCAGGGCCGGAACCGAAATAATAATCAGATTTGCCTGTGCTGTTTGTCATGTGCTTTTTCTTCATCGAGATTTGTAATACCTCCGCTAACTGCAAATTTCATTGCCTCTCCTGCATTCATACGGGTGACAGGTTTCGTATTTTTGGCATCAGCGATGATCACATAGCCTGATATCGCGTAGGAATGCGGCAGGTACACAGCCACTTTACCATTCATACCAAGGTAAGCCAGGTCCTGCTGGGTCATAAAACCGATGCGCCAGATTTCCGGGTTGTAGCTGGTACACACCCAAACAGGCTTATTGAAGCGCTTCTTGTCGCCGACAAAAGAATCCATTACATCTTTAATAGAAGAATAGATGAACCGGATGCCGGGGATGTGCTCCAGGAAATAATCGAAGGCGTCAAACAGCATCCGCCCGATAAAAAATCGGGTGCCCATATATCCGATGGAGGTCACCAGCGCAACAATAATGAAAAATCCAAGACCTCGTGGTACCCAAGGCACTAACCGGTCTACACCATCGAATACTACATAAATTACGTATGCGGTAATGGCGATAGGACTGAGAATCAGCAAGCCCTGAAGAAAGGATCGAACAAAGATGGCTGCCACGCGACGCATAAGAAAAGCAAAGTTACAATTTGCCTCAGCTAATTTTGATATTTGTTTAGTCCGCACCCTATGATGCGGCACCTGTCTGTTACATTTTATATAATACAAAAAAGCTTGTCTCAGGAGATCCGAACCGTCTCTTTTTGTTTACACATTGGGTTATTGCTGTTTGTTTTCTTTATAGCAGACAGCCCGGAGATGTTTGCGTTTTTAATCGGCTCGGTTACAAAGAGCTTTCAGACCAGTTCCCGGCCACTGGGACACTCCAAAATCCCGTCTGGATAGCTAAACAATGAATCTAACCTCAGAAACAGTGAATCTGGTGTCTGTTTCATTGTATCTGACGTCAGGTACAGGCTTTCTGATGTCAGGTTCATTGTATCTGATGTCAGGTTCATTGTATCTGACATGAGTTTCATTGTATCTGATGTCAGTTTCATTGTATCTGACGTCAGGTACAGGCTTTCTAATGTCAGGTTCATTGTATCTGACATTAGTTTCATTATATCTGACGTCAGCTTCATTGTATCTGACTTCAGTTTCATTGTTTCGGACATTGGGTTCATTGTTTCGGACGTCCGATTCATTGTATCCGGCGTCAGGTTCGCCGCTGCTGACCCTGGTGTCCGTAATCCTGGACGGGCCTCGATCTATCACACCCCCGGTTTACCCGTTCCCTGATGAGTTTGTTTATGCCGCAACCTCAGTTCTTTTTATCTTATCCCGGTTTCACCTGTCCCCACTGCTGTTTTTCCAACGGAGGTCAGACTATGGACAGAACCCGTTCTCTTCCTCTTCGGGTACTCATAAAGGCCTCTCCGCTGTTCGTAAAGAGCCTTTTACTGCTCACACACTATCTAATGAAATATATATCCTTCCTAACTCCAGAGGGTACCTGTTCAAAACAGTTGTTTTCAAATTTTCAAAATCGAGTAGGAGGTGAGGGATTAATTCCCTCACCGTCCTCTCACACCACCGTACGTACCGTTCGGTATACGGCGGTGGAGGTGAGGGATTAATTCCCTCACCGTCCTCTCACACCACCGTACGTACCGTTCGGTATACGGCGGTTCCCTAATTTAGTTTCGAACTTTCAGGTAGTAATCGGTAAGAAACAAGTATCCGGCAGTTCTCAGCCTTTGATTGGTCACCGACATACTTAATATCGGGCTGTTGGCGATGCGCCAGTAGCCCTTTCGGGTACTTGCAAATTCCCACGCCTTTTGCCTGCAAATGCCAAGTTTCGTGAGGTTGCTCATTCTGGTACGTATTCGTTTCCATTGTTTCCATACAACCATCCTTATACGCCTGCGATACCATTCGTCAGTTTCCTGCAGTATTTGTTTCATGTCTGCCAGCTTATAGTAATTAACCCAGCCCATGATATACTGCCGAAGCGCTGTTTTCCTGCGTTCGTTACCCCACCCGTTGCTTCGGCTGGTCAGCTCTCTTATCCTCGATCTCATCTTTACTACACTTTTAGGATGTACCCGTAGCCTGCCTTCTCCTTTCAATCGATAAAATGAGTAGCCAAGGAACCTGACCTTGCTTACATGGGCCACGCTGCTCTTGTCCCGGTTTACCCTTAAAAACAGTTTACCCTCAATGTAGCCCAACAGACTCCTCATTGCCCGTTGTGCACTGCGCTCAGACCGGCAGAGAATGATCATGTCATCGGCATACCGGACGAAGCGATGACCCCGACAGGTGATTTCCTTATCCAGCTCATTAAGCATTATGTTGCTTAGCAGCGGGCTTAAAGGACCTCCCTGAGGAACGCCTCTGTCTGTTTGCTCAAACTTATTGGACACAACCACGCCTGCCTGCAGGTATCTGTGGATCAGCGATATTACCCTGCCATCCTTAATAGTTCTCGACAGCACTTCGATCAGTTTGCTCTGATTGACCGTGTCGAAGAACTTTTCCAGATCAAGGTCCGCTGCATACACATAACCCTCGCCAATGTACTTCTGACATTGCTGCAGCCCCTGATGTGCACTGCGTCCCGGACGGAAGCCGTAGCTGTGTTGGCAAAACTGTTTCTCGTAGACAGGACCAAGGACCTGCGCAATGGCTTGCTGGATCACTCGGTCCACTACTGTCGGGATTCCCAGCGGCCTGCTCTTTGCCCCCTCTTTAGGTATTTCTACCCGCCGAACGGGATTGGGACGGTATGTGCCGTCCAGTATGGATGCTATCAGCCCATCCTGCTCCCTGATAAGATAATCCCGCAGGGATTCGACTTCCATCTTATCAACGCCACCGGCTCCCCTGTTGCGCTTCACCCGGGTGTAGGCTGCGTTCAGGTTGGCCGGACACAGAATGTACTCAAGCATTCCATACCCTGTTGTTTCGATACTTGCAAGGTTGTTTTCAGTTATCCACATGAAAGTCTGCCCTCCTGCATAGCCTTCGGATTCCGTCCTATTCTTTTGCAGCCAGGTATCCTGCGATATTTTCTGCTTTCTACCAATCATTAGGTAACATTCATTTACTACTTGCTTCTTAGGGTTCAGTCCTTCCTGCATCTGTTGGGATGCAGTACTATGACCTCGGCTGACTTCTCACAGCAAATCTTGTTTCAACCGTGCTTCATACTCCGTTTCCGCACGTCTGTGAGATCTCCCACGGTAAGACGATAAACCTTCATTCCATATACCCGCATCATTTACAGTCCTGTGTCCGTGTAATCTTTGGACTTCGCTTTGTTTAGCAAGCTCATCCCACAGGTGTGCCTGATGATGTTCGTGTTCCTCGGGCCGGAACTTTGTCGCCGGCTTCCTTCAGATTCCCCCTCGCGAAGGACACCCTTGCCTTGGACTAATGGTTGGCGATTACATACCCCCATAACGGACTT
>SEFT01000010.1 GCA_004144175.1 Sphingobacteriales bacterium | reverse complement strand
TACTCAGGCAGACCATAATATTAAAAAAATACGGAATGAGCACAAATAAAAGAGCAATGGCATCTGTTAATCCACTTGTGGAGACCCGTGATGTTGTTGCGATCAAAAACAAAACCGGCAACCTGTATGAGTCTATCGCTGTAATGGCACGCCGCTCAAGCCAGATAGCCGTTACGATGAAAGAAGAACTACACCGCAAATTGGACGAGTTCTCTTCTCATGCCGACAACCTGGAAGAAATTCACGAGAATAAAGAGCAGATCGAAATATCGCGCATCTACGAGCGTATGGCTAACCCTGCGCTACAGGCGGTTACCGAGTTCTTTGATGACAAAATCTACTATCGCAAAAAATAGTTTTTAGTTCCAATATTTGTTGAGCGGCCCATCATACGATGGGCCGCTTTTTTAATCATTACATCCTGAATATTAATGGATTAATGGTCGTACTTTTGTATTTAGCAATAAGGAAATGAGCAAGCAATACAAACACCTGTTCTTTGATCTGGACCATACGCTTTGGGATTTCGACCGGAATTCTGAAAAGACGCTGCATCAGCTGTACCAGGAGTATGACCTTGCCCAATACGGCATCACCGATTTCGATGCTTTTGTTTCCTGCTACACCGCTCACAACGATAAGCTTTGGGACCGGTTCCGCAAGGGATTCATCAAAAGGGATGACCTGCGCTGGAAACGTTTCTGGCTGGCATTGCTCGACTTTAAGATAGGCGATACGGCACTAGCACATGAACTAAGCGCTGCCTACCTCGAAATATTACCTACGCAATCGATACTTACTCCATCAGCCAAAGAGCTATTGCAACATTGCTCGGGGCGCTATGGCATGCACCTTATTACCAATGGCTTTGAGACCACGCAGTGGCTTAAGATGCAATATTCAGGCATAGCATCGTTCTTCCAGGAGATCATCACTTCAGAGAAAAGCAATAGCCTGAAACCCCACCCGGATATCTTCAGCTATGCAATGAAGGTAACAGGCGCGCTGAGTGAAGACAGTATTATGATAGGTGATGCACTGGACATAGATATACTCGGCGCCTCTAACGCAGGTTGGGACCAGGTATACTACAACCCCAGGAAAGTAGCCCACGACCGCAAGCCCACCTACGAAGTACATGATCTTGGCGACTTGCTACAGGTATTTTAAATCAAAGAGAACATATATAATATTCAACAGGCCCGGAGTTCCTACTCCGGGCCTGTTTGCTAATATACTTTTCTTATCTAGACCGCTTGTAATCCTTTCACCACGGCCTTCCTATCGGCATTCAACTTTAGTACCAGTACACATAGCGATGCCAGGCAGAGCGCCAGTTCTATACGCAGCCAATTCTGCCCGAAAGCACCCAGCGGCCCCTCTACCAGCGAGGTAACAATACGAGAGAACGCATAGAAGCCCCAGAGCAATGATATGAATACAAGGCCCTGCGTTTGGTTCTTGATGGCCAGGTAGATGAAGTAAATACAGAGCGTCATGCCTACGCCGCCGTATACGCCGCGGATAGAGCTATAGGCATCGTTATTGGGCAAGTGTACCTGCACAAGATCCATCACCGCCTGCGGGTCTTTAAAGGCCATCATACTCACCATGAACATACAGAACGCCGATATGCCGATAAGCGCTACGGATAAGGCATTGATAACTTTCGTCGATTTCATAAACATTGATTATTTTGCTGCAAAGCAACACAATACGCTAGCCCGGCACGTAGCAATACACGACAAAGACTTAGCCATTCAGCGCCATGTGGGTTCACAACGAGATCATACGCAACATTGCACGCAGCTGTGCCATCTATGGCATAAGAGAGCAACAGGTGTACACAGAGGCAGGCCCTATTGAAGCCAACCTGCAAGACCCAGACGGCAAGCAAGACTGGAAAACCGGTGTACGTGTATGGGAGGCTGTACTCAAGCTAACGGGCTATCGTTTCGCAGGCCTTAGCTTTGGTAAGAACATCAACTTCGCCGTGCTGGGGTGGATAGCCCCGCTGACCACCAGCAGCCCCACCCTGAAGCTGGCCTGGAAAAGCTTTTCCGACTTCTTTCCACTGATGAGCGATATGATGGTTTACCATCTACAGGAGCAGAAAGATTGGCAAATACGCATTAGCTACCAACCTGCCGCAGCATGGACCGATACTAGCCCGGTAACGGCAGCTATGGCTACCGAACATGCCATGAGCCTTACGTTATCTATGTCGTCATACCTATGCGGGCATATGGTACGCCCTGTGTCAGCGGGCTTTACGCATGCGGTTGGCGCAAAGAACCGCGGCAACTATAACGAGCTATTCGGAAACGTACTGTTCAACCAGACGGAGAACTACCTGTTGTTCGATGCGGCTACTGCACAGCTTCCCGTCATTACCTTCAACCGGATGATGTATGACGAGATGCAGAAGCTATGCGTACAAAAGCTAAGCGAGCTACAAGCGCAAACCAGCTACACCGGCCGCGTAGCGCAGATACTCAACAGCAAACAAACCTACTACGCACCTAAGCTCGATGAGGCGGCGGCTATGCTCAACACCAGTGCCCGCACCCTGCAACGCAAGCTAAAGGAAGAACATACCACTTATCAGCAAGTACTGGAAGCCCACCAGATAGAGATAGCATCGCAGCTACTGAAGCAACCCGGTACCAGGGTAAAAGAAGTAGCCTTTGCGCTTGGCTTCACCAGCCTGCAAAGCTTTAGCCGTGCATTTAAGCGTAAGCTGGGTATAAGCCCTACGCAGCTAAGAGCGCAATAGTGGCTAATCTCCCGTTGGCGCTATGGTGCTCGTTTCCATCATCAGCATTATCGTCTTTTGCGGGGCGCGTGGGCGGTGCATTACATTGCGTGTAATAGTAGTACCCTGGTTTGGCCCAAGCTCTATAGTGCGATCTTCGAGGTCGATAAACAGCCTGCCCTCCAGTACAAAGAAGAACTCATCATCATGCTCGTGCTTGTGCCAGTGAAACTCGCCCTCTACTATGCCTATCCGTACTACGCTGTCATTCACTTGCGTTAATGTCTGGTTCCACCATTTCTCTTTGCATGCGGCTACAATGGTGGGGATGTCTATTACTTCCTGGTGCTCATATTTTACATCCAGGTTGATGTTGTATTTTTCAAAATCGCTCATGTACTAAAATTAGCGAAACAATGTCGGTATCATACGTCTTTTATCTCCGTTTAATATTCGTGTACGCTGCTGTAAAGCTGCTGCTGTGCTGCCGTTGTGCTGCTCTTACGCAAATGTCAGGGTGCTGCTGTGCTGCGCTTGTGGAGCTGTGTAGCTGATGCTGTTTTGTTCATAGGGTGCCGTAGTTTTCTGCAATAATTTAAGGTACAAATTGACGAGATGAGAAAAACTTATTATAAGACTGTCTATACCAAAAAGTTATAAAGGTTTCAATATTGATTTAGCGGATTTGGAAAAACGAGGGGATATATGTAAGGGTAATGTGAAGATTTAGAATCGTCTTCTTCGGTAAGTTGGCCTGTATACTGGTTGTACATTTGGAACATGAGGCGACATGCGTTTGATGTTGTTCTTGCGCATGAATGTAGCTATGCTTGAAAGTTCTGATACTTGGACTACATCAAAAGCTTTAATAGGTATGGAAACACGTTGAGCAAACCGATATAGGTGTCTGTAGTAGTTATCTAATTCTACTCCGTCGACAAGGTGGTGTCCCTTGTACTGCTTCCCATTGTTAAATACTATATTAATCCTAAAGACTGGCATGATGCCTAACATAGTTTAGTTATGCAACTCCTAGCATTTCTCGGAATTCCTTTTCAACTTCTGATATAGCTTGAGGAATTCCTTGTCTAATCTGGCTTAATGCCTTTAGAGCAGCATCTGCTGACTCTCTATGAGCATCGATTTCATTTAGCCCCATGTTTATAAATCGCTCCGATGAGTTTAAATCCCACTGCACCGTAAAGTACTGTTTTCGGATTTCCTCAAGTTTATCAGCGAAATCTTCGGTGAAGTATATCTTATTAAACAAAATATAGTTATTGTAATCTGCGTATGCTTCGAATGCTTCTGTTTTCAATCCCTGTTTGATTTTCGCATCTTCATCTTTGTCGGGGTCAGTCGGGCGGATACGTACCAAAGCATTCATCGCAGAATCTAGTCTTACTAGTCTATCATTTACTTCTTTAACAACTTCAAATCGCTTAGTGTGCAATGCAAGTAATCTGTCATTTAAGTACTTAAGTTCTGACTTATAACCCTCCATTTGTCTGTCAAATTCAACCTTGTACTGTATAAGTTGTTGGTCGTATAAGTTCTTATAGCTCAACAATTGCTGGTCTATAAGCCCTTTAAAGTCGGCGATTTTCCTATCAGACGAATTTGAGATAATTTTCTGTATGACGAAAACGATTAATCCGAAAACGACTGTATTTATAAAAAGTATTGAAACGCTCGGTGTAGTAGTTGGTGGCATATACTGAGTTTTTTCTATTAAAGTAACAAAGCCTACCGAAGGTTGAGTTTCTTTGCATATTTTTCTATCCATGCAAGAATATCAGTTTGGTCTCTGAAATCTAGCAAGAGTGGTTTCTTATTACGCTCTGCTACTGCGCCTGAAGTGAAATAAGAGGTTGTTGCAAGTAGCCCCTTGTTTACATTTTCGGAACTTATCACATGGCTAAAACTTCTAATAATATCTACGCCCACTGGCCTATTTGCAGCATATCGTTTGCACTCAATAAGCATCTTACAGGGTAGTCCGAACATTGAAGAAATAGCAATAATGTCGTAACCGCCATCCCTTGTACGCTTAGTAACTTCTACTTCGCACCCTTCGGCATATAAAAGTTCAGCAATCATTTCTTCAAATTCTCTTGAATCTAATTCGTGTATTCCGTGGCGTTTATAATAGATATCCGCTATTAGCTCAGTAAGTTTATTACCTTGAACAATTAGGGCAGGTCGCTGAATGATATTAGATTTACCATCCGTCTCAGCCAATCGGCTTAGGTCATAATGCCTGGATACGAGTTTATCATTGTCACCAACTCGCATTTTCTCTTCCTCTGGTGAAGGTGACAACTCTTCTATCTTTCTAAATGCTTCAATGTAGGCTTGCTTTCTTTCATCGGTTACTATTCGCCTGCGACCTACTACATCTTCAATTTTAGATAAGTGGGAATGATGACTTACAATATGGTCATTGAACTCTAAAGCCGTCCTCATCCAATCTGTGTTAAGTACAGCTGGATAAGTATCTATAAATTTTATCCGCGCGGAAATTTCTATAGGTAGTTTATATTGTTCTATGACATCTACATGCTGAAATGCATCACTTAGTCGGGCATATGCTTTATGGATTTCTGAGAACTGAATTTCAAATTTATTTTCATACAAGTGCTCCGTTTGCTGCGCTATAGACAGAAGGCTTTTAATCTTATCGTCCTGTACAAGTGCATTGACTTGAGCTACGGCTGGAATTTCAAATTTATCTGCAAGCTCCGTTACTCTTTTAATATTATCCCATCCAGAAGTATCCATATCAATTGTTTTAACAAAGGTCGGATTTGCAATACTGTATCATCAAACAAAATATTCACATTAATGTGAATATCATTCTATGTAAGTTATCTAAAGGTTGACTTTAATTGCGAGCCATTCATTTGGCAAAAACAAATATTTGTAAACGGCCTCTGCCAAATGGTATATTGCTCGAAATATGTTTATTATGACGAATTATGTTACAAAGAAGATTAAGTTGCTAGTAGGTGTGGTAATTGCCTTTTTTGCGTTGGTAAATGCCTATCAAACCCTCCAATTGAAATTAACTGAGTTAATTGAATCTTAATCGAGGAAAAGAAGCCGTGTCATTTGATACGGCTTCTTTCTTCTTAGGTTGAGTCGCCAATCAAACTACATCATTGATACATAGTACACTACTATAGTATACTCTTAAACTGTTTGAATTCGTTGCCATATATCCAGAATTGGTGGGATTCTCCATTTGTCATTTTGATATACGCTATTACATCCCCTCGGAGACATCTTATACCTGTTGCAATGGTTACAATAAGCAAACAGTATAGGATTCCAAGTGGAAATCGCAGTAGCTTATAGATAATATTGTCATACTGATAAGTAATCGAACTGATTCTGTTGCGTTGAATTGTTGTGCTGGAGCTAAGAAGCTTTTTATATGCGATGGTGTCGGCATTAACAGTGAGAGTGCCATTGTTGAATGTGTGAGTCATAGTGATTCTATTTTGAAAAGATAGATTTGATGGTTTTAAAGAATTTGGTGGTTTGCTCTTTGATTTGTTTTAGTTCCTGAACGATGTTTGGTTCTTCATCTTCGTTGCCTGGTCGTTTGTCATTCAATCTGCCGTTGGGTAGGAAAAGGTCTTTACCGAACTTCTCTTTATAGTTATTGTTGAGTTGCCTCTTTTTGTCTTCTTTTTCATAAATCCGTTGCTGTATATCGCCAGCGGTCGGCAGGGAGCCATATTCGGCTTGATACTGGTCTGCATCAACCCAAGCATGAACCATTTGATTTTTGTTGAACTTATAATTCTTCTTGCCCATCTGTAATTCAGTTTTTAAGATGGCTATAGTCATGGAGCAATTGTTAATATCGGGCGTATTACGGGCGTATGTGACAGCACTACAGTGCTTGCAAATACCATTTCGTTTGCATATTTGAATGTATAGTTGATTAAGAAAATAGGATGTTGAGCACCTTTAAAAGATGTCACTCGGAGGGGAATGTATGCTGAGACGGATAGACCTTAAGTATGCTGGTTTCACTTAATGGTTGTGATACCAGAGGTTCCGATGGCGGTTAGAAATGGAGAGGGGCGTGAACCTCGGCCTACATCAGTATCCGCAGGAACCGCCAAGCCCCTATGTACTTGAATGCAGGAAGGCCACACCCCTTTTTGAGGTGTGTAGACCAGTCCTACTATTCTCCGTACATAATCCTTAAAGTTTGGCGGTTTTGCGGAATACGAGAAAGTAAGCTACGCTACTCTATATGTTTTTTTATTCTTTTATTTCTTCATCTCAGACAAATGTAAGGGGCCATTATGACTAGTACAAAAGATATAACTGATTTCCTCCTTCTGGGGAAAAGTCGTCTGTCATTGACTTATAAACTTTCGGTAAATTAGTAGTACGAAAGAATAGCTAAATTCATGGATAAGTATAAAGCCCTTCAACTAGAAAAAATTTTAAAGGGAAATGAATTCAACGGTTTTAAAGTCACGAAATTCATCAATAATGGCAAATCAGCCGCGGTGTTCAAAGCGGTAGATAAAAATGGAAATCCTTTAGCATTAAAGATTTTCGATAATGAACTTATTGAAAGATTCGGACACGAGATACAAGAAACACGTATAAAACAGGAAATTGGCTTGAGGAATCATTGCATTCCTGGTCTAATTAGCATACTAGATGGTGGAAAGCATCAATTCGGAGATGACAACCTCTACTATATCATAATGGAGTTCATCGATGGGATGAACTTAAAAGATTACATACAGCAAAGCACCTATGATAATGGCTTTATCAAAAAAGTAGTAAAGACACTTCATTCTGTTACTGAGGACTTGATTCAAAAATGCAATATAGCCCATCGAGATATAAAGCCAGAGAACATCATGGTTGATGAAAGTGGCGATATTGTACTGATGGACCTAGGGGTATTGAAGTTTATCAACTCTACTTCATTTAGTGATGAAGGGGAAAAGCAGTTTGTTGGAACACTAAGATATGCCCCGCCAGAATTCCTGACAAGGAATGAAGAGGACTCCATTGCTGGTTGGAGGGCTGTAAACCTCTACCAAATTGGTGCAGTGATGCACGACCTAATAATGAAGAAGGAGTTATTTTACGATAGGTCACCATACCCGAATCTTGTATTGGCCATTAAAGAAGATGCGCCGAACATATCTAATCCAGATGTATCGTATTCTACAAATCAGTTAGCCAGAGATTTACTTACAAAAGACTGGCGAGACAGGTTGAATGTATGTTCAAAAGAAAAAGTTGAACAGTATTTTTTACACGAACATACATCTACTGGCCTTGATGCTAATTTGGAAAAGCTTTTTAATAGAGGAGCAACATCTAAAAGCATGATAGTTGAAATTGATAAAATACGGCGGAGTAACGCAGATAAGGAGGTAATCAGAGCGAAAACCTCATTGCGGTTGGAAGGGTTAGTCGCCAGATGTTTGGATATATTCAAAACAAAAAAAATAATAACTGGTTATTCCATCTTTACTAGCTTCAAAACACCTGTTGTTCATCAAACTCAAGCTTCCTTCTATATACCTCCTGTAATCTACAGATACAAAGAAGATACAAAAAGCAATGATGTGGAAAGGACGATTGTGTATAATTTGGAGGGCGAAGAAACATTGGGTTTTATTGTACCGATGTATCTACTTGTGAGGTTAGTAAATGATGAAAACTCTTCTGGTTCAATTTCAATTGGTATCATTCTAGACCCCGAAACCCAACGACATCGAAATAACGAATTTTTCAAAGATGTAGTTAGCAAGTTTGGTGTGAAAGACTCTGAAGATCGCTCGGCATTCATTTTTACACTGGAAACTTATCGTGTATTTGAAGGTACTTTGAGCTTGGATAAAGACATCCAATTTGAAGAAAATCTCGTTTACAGAATATTTCCGCTACTGGAAAGGGTTTTGAATACGTTGATGCCAGAATATGAGAAGGAATTGGAAGTCTGGGCTGAAGCTGAACGGAACGGTTCAAACGGCTACTCAATGGTTAACCCGTATAAAAGAAAAGCAACCTTTTTCAATTCAATTAGTGGTGCAATTGCCGATTATTACGCTCCATAGTCATTGATAAACTTACACTTCGCCCATTTTCTTTTTCTTTTCTAAAAAAGCTCGGGCTAAATTTTGCTTATCTCTTTCGTTCAAATGTGAAATGTCGGTAGAAGATATATGGAATAGCTGCTGATGATACTTCATTAAGTCTGCTTTTAGTACTATGCATCGACTCAAATGATAATTCAAGGCATAGATAAGGTAGGCTAGGCATGAAGCATTCTTGTTATCGAACTCCAATAAAAACCAGTTATAGGCTTCTGACTCATACTTTACATTGAATTCAGGATAGAGGCCAACCCCTGTTATCTTTGTATGGGGTGTCCAATTGATATCGTTGTTTTCATTGATAGATAAATTAAGGGTTTTGGTATCATCGATTTCCATATTGGCCTGCACTAAAATGCCCTTATCAAGAAAGCAAATGATATTGGGGAGATTTTGCGGGTCATGGTCTTTTACAATATGATATAGGTCGTGAATTGTTACGCTTTTACTGTCACCAAAAAACATGAACTTGAACAGCGGATTACGGTAGAACCAACCATCTTTTGTTTGCATGTTATCGTCAAAATTGTTTCCTGAGTACTTGATATCCTGCGTTATTTGAAATACGGAGGACTTTTCGCGTTGGAGTTGGTTATTAACCTTTTCTATTGCAGCAATAAACTTTTCAATGGGTTTACTACTCTTGTAATAGGCAGATTTTATTTCTCCGAAAGCATATACGCTTTCATAGGCTAAGTAATCCACTTTATCTTCACTTGATAGAACTGGAGAACCTTTACTGTCTGCAATTAGAACATCCAGTTGGCTGCTTGCTATAAGTCGTGAATCAACTATATGCCCTTGAGTCACGTGATAATGATGCGGTAATCGCTTTCTGATAATATCTCTAACAGTCTTTTCGAATTTAGCCCCAGCCGCGGCAATATTACCTCCTTGGTGTATTGCACCAGCCCTGCTTCTGGCATTAATTATATCTTGCGTATCGTTACCGAAGAAGTCATTGACATTAAACAGTGATTTTTTCCATAAACGAAAGAAATTTTATATTGACAAATTGCGGCTATGGTTCGGTATGTATCAATCATCAATGGTTTGTCCGTACTGCTCATTAATATACTTTTCAAAGTGTCGAACAAACATGGGCTTGTAGTATGCTTTAAACTCATGAACAGTTAAATCCCGCTTCAGAACCAGGATAGGTTCTGCGCCTAATCTGATATAAGCTATTGCTTCGGGCGTGCTATGTTCTGGAGCATGGTGATAGTTCCATTCATAATGTAAGAATGCGTCAACGACGCTAGCATCAATTGAGGTAAGTCTTTCCATAAAGTACTTCTTTTGAGTGTTGTTGCATTGTTGTAGTTCTTTTATTAGAAGAATGGATAGCAATAATAAACTTACCCTTCCTCTGACTCCGTCAACCGTACCCCAGATTCACCCATATCAACCCTATCCATGTTCCTGGCAATATCAAAAATCCGCCCGTAGGTGAATATAGTTAAAGGGTGGTCTGAAAATTGATTCATTCGTTTTCGTTGCTCCTTATCAATATTGGCTCTTGAACCTATGAAAATGTAGTATTTCAAACGAATGTGTGTATCTGGAGCACTCAGATAATCTCCAGTATTATTAATCGGAACTGAGCCTAGCTCCTGAAATCCGAGCAAGTCTCGCTTTGTGCACCAATTGGCTAAGTCTTGCCGAAACGATACTGGATTCTGCTTTATATATTCCTGCCAGTCTTTAATCTGTGTAATCGCCTTATTTAATCGATTCGATGGCAATCCGTCCTTTGTTATTACCTTGTCATCGTGTGGTTCCAGTTCAATTAAATGAACTTCCCAAACTCCTGAATAGGACGTAGCAACTACAAAGTCAGCTTTAAATTGTGAGCCAAACGGAAACTCTTTTAAAACAAATGCGTTATGTCCTCCTGTCCAGCATACAGCCCATCTAACTATGTTTGGATGCTGGCTCAAGAAGGCTGAAGCGGCCCTTTCACCTTTACTTTCTGATAAAATTCTTTCTAATTCATCATAGTATTTCATTGCTATTATACATTAAGTCCATTAGCATGAAAGACATCAGTAGCCTTATTGATGATATTATCCAACATTACTTTATCATCAAACCTGCTTGTTAGTAAACTTTCAAACTCGTGTAAAGTTTTAAGGTCCTGTTCACTGATAGAATGTCTGATTTTATCGATACCATCTCTAATTGCTTCAGCTACGTGTCGCCTGACTTTTGCAAAACGCTTCTGATATTCATACTCGCGTTCCTCCTGCGTTCTGTACATTGATTTTGTCTCCAAATCGCGGTAATGTGTGTCCATGTCTCGGTAGATATCGGCATCAGCACCTTTGTTATAGTTTCTGCCTGTACTATATACTCTACGTATGAGATATTCATAAAGCATGGCTTGCATAAAATAGAATTTATTTGGCTGTTAAGTGTGATTTTTCAGTCGTAAAAAGAAGACTTTTCGAAGTTAATATATACTGTATGGAAAAGCACAACGTATTTACGAAATTTAAGAAATTCCTCAATGAGTACAATAATCATAAATCATTAGAATCGATAACTAGTGACATAACTGAAGAAGTAAGAGATACTCCAGCAGCAGAGGAATTGAAAGCAGAAACTCAGGAAGAAGCAGATGAGCATATTAATCCTGAACCTACTGCATTGGGAAATGTGAATATTGAAGGTGAAAACAAAAAGTACATCTATAAGTTCGGAGAATACACGAGGGATGATGAAGGTGCTATAAGCTAGAGTTGTTGACTAGCTGTCGTTGAAATCAGATTTGTTCTATAAGTTCATTTAGTGTAATTGAACTTTCAGGAAGATACTTCTTGAAAAACTTATCATCGCTTATGATTTTATCACCTGGTCGTAGATAAAACAGATGATAAAGGTCTTGCGAGTCGTTCTTTCCAGGAAGTTCAATCACACCAAGCTTTGATGAAAAGTACCTTATCTGTCCAGTGATAAAATTGTCCAGCAAGCCATTGTAAGACTTAGATATTTCATCCCTTTCAAACCTCGGCTTATCCAACGCTTTACTGGTATTAATGTTGATGATAACGACTGAAACCAAATTATCTATCAATCGTAAGCGCATTCTTTCCTCTCCACTATTAACGCTGAATAGTTCTCTTAGTATAGCTGATGTATCCAATCTGTGCTGTTGACGATTTATTTCAATGAACTGTGGCCCGCCTTCCTGCATTATGTTATTAACGCCTTGCCTAAGGTCTACAAAGTTGTCGCTTATCTCACGGTCCAATTTGGAAAACAATTCAATCTTCACACCCGATACATCCAAAGCGGCACTTTCAATTTCTTTAAAGGATGATGATACTACGCATTTGCGGATAGCTTCTTTTAGCAGATTTACTCTACTGTCAGTCATCTTAAATTCTCTAAAAATGCTAAAGCCCCCATAGATTGCACCAGATGGCATTCTGTTGTCTATGTCAAGATTTAATGTAAAAATCTCCTTCAGGCAAGCCTTCCTTCTGTTGTAATCCTTCTCATTGATACCGCTGATTATCTCCATTAAGGCAAAGCTTGAAGTATATGCATTCTTGATTACTCCCTGCGGGACCTTCTTAAGATTATAAAGTATGTTAGTATCTATGTAGTAACGCATTTTAGCTAAGATGGGTTATGAATTCTAATTGTATAGAATAGAGTTTGTTAAATTGAATATATACTGTATACATGAACATACAAACAGTATTTCTACTAGGAGTATTCTCTAATGTCCAGATATGCCTGGATAGCTTTCCTTGCACTGCAAAAGTGCTCTATAGCACCTTGGCAGAAAATGGTGATTATGTAGGTATATTTGAAGCTAATGCCAATTTAACGATAGAGGAAGAATTGCCTCTATGTAAAATAAACGAGTTTTGGGTTGAACATATAGTATTCACGTCAATCCCTGAATTAACTAAAACATTATTGACTGTTCCAAAATCAAGATACTTTCCGCTAATATCCCTTATCAGAGCTAATAGGCTTAATAAAATACTTTATGGCTAAATTAGTTTATCCAATAAGTCTTCCCGATTTTTCTCTTTCACATCTTGCTTAAATAGGCTAATTAAACTTTCAGGTGCTTTAATCACATAGTCATCTCTCAATAACTGTGGTATATTCATTGGAGTAGATAATTCTTTAATTTTCCCCTTTACCTTTTTAGGTATATTAAAACCATCATCATGTTTTATTAATGCCAAACATTCAGGGGCTAACTGATTTTCACTCACTTCAATAAAAACCTCCCCTCTTATTTCTACCATCTTCTTTTCGGAAAGGTTAATAATGTATGGATGCTCACTGATTTTTGTAACGCCATAACAAATTGTATACATAATATTTAATTTTTAAAATTCTACCAACTTAAATGCGGAACAGGAACCTTTGCATCCTTCCGCTTATGATGCTTCCACAACAACTTCAACACCTTTGCCTTCTTTAACGCCTCTATCAACCGAACCCAGTTATCCTTAATCGTATTAACCCTGAACATTCCCTCATCGATGTAACTCTGTAACTTCCTCCTGCTAATCTTACGATACGTTGCCCGATACATATGCTTCAAGAAAGTCCATAAACCCTCAGCGGTGTTAGTATTTCTGTAAGCATCACCATAATACCCCTTCTTACCTTTCTCCTTCACCTTTATAACCGTATAATCGGGTTCCAATCCATCATACCCAGTCCAATCATCAACCATCAATATGGTTCCTGGTTTCACCATCTTCCGTATCACAGCTTGTATTGATTCAGCTGATGTATCAGGAATTACAATCACCATTTTCTTACCTCCTCTCTGTGTTAAGCATAATGCGGCTGTCTTATCAACCACTGCTCTGCCTGTAATACCCTTGAATTTCTTCTGCACATGTCTGTTCTTATTAAGACCTCCGAAGAAAGCCTCATCACCTTCAACAATTCCTAACAGCACCAGGTCGAAATCCTGCTCTAGCATTAATCTTATATTACACATCATAAAGTATGCAGTCTTCTGACAGACTCCTACATGCCTAGCTATAGAATAACTGGAATGACCATTTGATGCAGCAACCATCAGGTATATCGCCATTATCCAATCACGGAATGAAAGCTTCGTGTTTTCAAATGCTGTCCCAGTAGTAGTTGTAAACAACTTGTAGCACCCCCTTTTTTTGTGACATCGGTAGCTCTTTACATTTTTATTCCTTTTAAGCTTGCTTCTAGTCTTTGTGATGTAGATTTCCTTACAACCACAATGCGGACAAATAGGCTTTCCATCCTCCCATATCAACGACTCAAATAGCAATTGACTGCGTCGCTCTGACCTACAGTAGTCGGAGACAGCAGTAATTGATTTGAATCGTTTGATGAGTTGCAGCAATGAAAAAAATTCAGCCGCGAATGTATCAGATAAGTTTGATATTAAAAATTTGTCTAATAAATTATAATACTTATCTTTGTCGTAACAAGAACATAATCTGGTGCTGGTACACCTATGACTATGGCTTATAACCCAAGCCTGTCATGAGTCTCAGCTATTTCATAGACTAAATACGTATGGCAAATAAATAAATGGTTAACCAGTCGTTAATCTGATGGAGCTACCTGTTTATAGTAATAAAAAGAGCTAACCATTTGGCTAGCTCCTAGTATGTATTTAGGGCTGGATTGGAATACCTAAGCCCTTTTCTCAATTTCTCTATTAGTACCTAATTTAAAATAAGGGGTGTATAAAAGGTATTGTTCCTACCCCTGCCATCCGGCAAGTAGTAGCTACCTTAAAAACGGATAAAAGTTACGATGCTTCTACGGCAAACATCGCTTTGCACACCCCCTTTAACTTTCTGACAAGATGAGATCTTTAGCAAAAGCCTTAGCTTAGTTTTTCATTTCGGCCTTCTTCAAAAAACGACCATACGATGAAACATAAAAATCCTGATAGCTTCAAGAGCCGCTTCGATCATTTCTCATCGGCGGTTACAAAAGTGACAGGCCAGCCCATTACTTTCCTCACTGCACTTATCATTGTTATCGTATGGGGCATTACAGGCCCGTTGTTTGGCTTCTCCGATACCTGGCAGTTGGTCATCAATACCGGCACTACTATCATCACCTTTCTGATGGTGTTTGTAATACAGCAATCGCAAAACAAAGATACCATGGCACTGCACCTGAAGCTAAACGAACTTATAGCCGCCACTAAAGGTGCCAGCAACCGGCTAATAGATATAGAAGACCTGACGGAAGTGGAGCTGGACAAGCTGAAACAATTCTACATCCAACTATCGAAACTGGCAGCCGAAGAAAAAGACATCCTGGCCACCCATACCATAGAGGAGGCAGAGGACAACCATGAAACCAAAAAATCGGTAAAGAATCAATAAACTACCTGCGCCACATGATATATGCCTGCCAGTGCTCTATCGGCTTAGCACTGCGGTTATCTCTAGTCAAGCTAAACCAGGTTATCTTCATTGCCGCATCCATTTTACCCGTAGCATTAAGGTTAAATTCAGCATGTTGGTTCTTCTTAAAACTATCGATAACCGGTTTCAGTTCGAAGCGGGCTACTTCCAACCCTTTAGTCTTGATGAGCAGCACCGGGCAAATCTCGTTTTGCATCGTGAACTCAAGGCTGTCCTTTCCTGACAATACGATCATCCTTCCTTCACCATCAGCATCCTCATAGTCGTTGTACCTATACTCCACCAGTTTATCATAACCCGCGATATTTAATGTGCTATGCTCCTGTGCATGATAAGTAAACCCATCGTTGACAGCTTTGGCCATATCCGTACTGTACATTCCATTATCCATGTGCAGCATTGCCAATAATGTATCACGCGTCTGTTCGGCAGTTTCGTAGCGGTAATATATATCTTTGTTCTTTGGGGCAGCTTGTCTATTCTTTTGCTCGATACCTGCACCGATCATTGCAACATCGCGACCATACACCTCGTTCAGCGCTTCCAGTTCACGCTTTTCTATAAAATACTGTACGATGCTTCGTATCTGCATAGCATCAGCACTTGTTATTGTGTCCGCAGGTTTTGACATAGTGCCATTCACGCTCTTAATGCCATACTTGCTTAAGACTGCTTCAAGCTCTGCCACCTGGCTGCGGCTGGATACGCTAAAGCTGCTCCATGGCCCAAAAATGGTGAGCAGCCCTGCTATGATAAGCGATACGGGTATGAGCTTGATGTTTTTTTGCTTTGAAAAGATGAAGTACAAGGCGATGAACGTAAGCCAAAGCCCAAGCGCTATTAGATAGTATCTTGGTTCGGTAATACCATACTGCCCCGTACGGGTGAAGATGGCTATATAAAGCAGTGCTATGAGTGGTAGCAGCGCTATAAAAAATATGCGCGTAAACAGTCTTATCCACGCTTGGCCGTTTTCGTGACGTAGCGGATGTATGAGTAACAGTGCCAATATACCTATCACTGCATATACCATGATAAGCATACTGACCCAGCCGCGAGGCAGGCTCCATTCTATCAGTATCTTACTACCGTACGCATATAGTATCAGCAGGTACAAGCTGGCCAGTGGCAGTAGTATATACTGAGCAAAGAATTTCAGCCCCTTCGGGTACTCACGTTGTGCATCTATTTCGCGGTAGTTGCCGGGGATGCCCGATAGAAAGAAACAGGTATTGAATATACCGGCAACCGCACACCAAAGCTTGGGGTATATATCCTCATCTATACGCACCTGGAACAGATTATCGATAGAAGCGATAGCCAGCGCCAGCCCTGCGAAAAGCACGCCGGAGAAGATACCCGAGACTACCATGCGCAGGAACAGCAACTCGTTGAACCGCCAAAAACCTTCTTGCTCCTGCACTCGCAGGTATGCCGCGACCGACACAAAAAGATGAGATACGATAAGCAAGACAAAGAATAGGAGCGTGGCTTTGTCATCTTCAAAGAAATCGCCCTGTGCTAAGAATACACCATATAGCGCAGGCAACGCAATGGCCGAAGCAATGGAGGCTATCCGTACGGTGCCGCTACTACGCTCAGCAAACAACATACACCCCACCGAGAATGGCAAGCCGAGTATACAAGTGAATAAAAGCTTTACCAGTATAGCCGGTGGCTCGTTATGTTTTTCGATGAGTATAATGGCTGCTATGGTGCCGATGACAGCAAATAGCATAGGAATATAGAACCGCCTGAAGGTCGCAATCAACCGGCTGAATACATGCTGTAATGATGGTAGTCTCATAATGGATAGTTGAAATTAAATAAAACGTTGCTCTTGTGTTAATAAGTATAGGCTCATTACAACACCACGATTAAAATTCAAAAACTGGCATTGAAATTGTTTTTTACTTTGAAAACAAAAGTACTTTTCAATATCAAATATATGGAACAAATTGAACTTACCCAACAGCAATTGTGGAGAGAAAAGATATCGTGGAAGATAGCCTACGGCATGAAGCCCCTATATATGATGCTAAGGAAAGACCTGAAACCTTGGAAGACGACACAGGAAGATATGGCGACCATGCCGGAAGGCACGCTGGGTAATGATGTAGCAAAGTTCCTGACCCGGCACAATGTAACGCTGATATCCAAGGTAGAATGGCATGATGTGTACCATGTGGTCTTCGGCTACGAGACCAATATAAAAGATGAGCTGTGCATACAGTTTGTACCGATGGGTAATGGCAGGTACTCACCACCCTATCTGTTGTGCAACTTATTTGCCATGGTGTGCTACCCCGAGTATTGGGGCGACTTCTACATAGCCTATATGCGCGGCTACAATGCCCGCAGGTTCCATGGCTGGGACTTTGAAAAGATGCTACACCTCAAGACATCGGAAGTGCGCAAGATGATGTTTGATAAAGACGCCTGACACAGGTGGCTTACTGCGCCATTACAGACTTCATCCAGCTCACCAGTTTATCAGCATACTCCTGGTGGAAGTTGGCTGCTTTGTATTTGGCATCCATAAAGTGTTTGTGCGCGCTGGGCCAGTCGGGGTTGCGCGTGAGCAGGTGGTCGAGGTCGGGTATATGCATATGCATAGCATTGCCCGGGTGCGTACTATTTACCGTATGCACGATCAACTCATGCTCCAGCTCGGAGCAGGCTACAAAGTCGGCACCGCCGAATACAGACAACACCCTGGCATCTACCGCGGCCCAGCTACGTGCCAGGTCCAGCGAATCGATCTGCTGCCAGAAGCGCCAATGCCTACCCCACATATCGGTTTTGCCCGGCTTGTACTCCATATCCTTTTCCACCATAGCGGCATACTCCGGATTTTGATGCAACTCCTCCGGTGACTTTTTCAACCTAAAGAACTCATAGTATATTTTCTGTACGCCCCTTACATAGTCTTCGGTCTCTGCATAGGTCTTACCATCCAGTGGCAGTTGTACCCTGTGCATCTCCAGTAAGAACTCACTCCATGGCCTGAAGACCGTAGCATATGCGATCACACCACGCGGTTTATGCTTTTCGGCTATCAGCGGAGCAATAACACCGCCCATAGAATGCCCCCATATGAAGAGATTATTTTTGTCAACAAACGACAGCGATTCCATATGCTTATAGCCGGCTTCAAATACGCGTATATCCATTGCAAGATCGGCCTCAATACATGGCACGCAGCCATAGCTATCCCCCAGTCCTGATTTCTCTATTGTAATGACCGCGAAGCCACCACGCAGCCAGGTGTTTATCAGCTTGCCGTAGCTGCCCTGGTTGTAGTTCTCTATCGAGCCGCAGTTGTAGCCGGGTATCAGCAGTATAGCGGGTGCATTAGCTGCACCCTTAGGCTTGCGTACGATGGTGCGTAGTGTACAGTCGCTCATATCTACCCAGCCATATTGCACATCTGCAATGTCAGATGTTTCATAGGGTCGCATGACGGCTGTACCGGTCTTAGGTGCTATCTTCTTGCCTCTTTTATATACCAGGTTTATTTTATCGCCGGTGTAGAAGCTAAGGGCCTTATCATACCAGTCGTCTGCACCTTTTATGGTAGCGTTGTTCAGTACAATTATCGTATCTCCCTTTTTCATGCCCATAGCATGAAATGTGCCTCCCTGCATCACGGTATCTATAGCCATACCCCTGTTGCTAAAGGTGCCATTAGCACCCATCCAGGCTTTGCGCAATTCATTCATTTGCGCGTGAGCAGCACTACAAGCAATAATCAGTAGCAGAGCGAATATTGATCTCATAAGTAACGGGAATCGAGTTACTCTAATATAATAAGCTTATTATCTTCTGCCGAATGCAGACTATAAAATCACCCTCTTTTCACGTGGATATTGCAATATCTGCGAAATGGGGACGTTACTATGGTAATATGTTTTTAAGACTATTTCTGAAGTACTGGTTATTGTTGATCTGCTGTTTAACAATAAAAAGTGTTGCGCAGTCCGTGAACGGAATGAAACAGAGAGTGATCATGACACGTACACTCCAAGACGTCTTTCAACGCGGCTTTTTGAGCACAGACTCTGTCGTTTATGTGTACTCGGGCAAACGAGGTTCTAATTTTACCCCATACTTATTCCATCCAAGGCGCTCAGCAGGGTTTAAAAACTATTTTACCCCATTGATAGATCCATCTGCATCACTACAGCCTCCATTCGCGGACATAAACGACCTGGAAGTAGCATATGATTCGTGCTATGAGTTCTCTGATGTAATGGGAGGACTTGTATACCAACATAACATCAGGAGCATTATCAATAGAAAATATGACCCGCAGGGCAACATGGAAACATTCAGCTTCGAATATAGCATAGCTTCATCTCCCCCAAAGTACCATATTTATAGAAATGCATATGGCCAACCGACCACAATATTTTACATCTACGCAAAAACAACCGGAACTGGCAACGATACGCCAGCTGTAAAAAGCATAAGCTACACAGCAGATGGATACGTTACTGCCGACACTATGAAATACAGTAATACAGCCATACGAAATGTTGCCCAGGCATATACTTACGACAGATCAGGCAATGTAGAAACAATTATACGAACCGAGAAGAGCTCTGCTAACCAATGGACGCCAACGAGCATGGAAACATATGGATATAATAACGCCGGCTACCCCGTAACATACAGGCAACAACTTTATAACCCCGGCACACAGCAGTGGCAGCCCGAATATGAGAAAGACCTTAGCTATGATGACAAGGACAGGTTAATAAGCCTGAAAACGTTCCCGATGCATCCGAGACTAAATAGCACCTATGGGGAGTCCTTCACCATGCATTATAATGATGCCGGGTATGTAGACACACTCATCACATACTACCCATATGACGTTGTAGATAAGACTACATTTTTCTACAATGAATTTGGGAATCCTGATTCAGCAATTACATTTAGGTCCACTGATACCGGCAAAGCGTTTCAGTATTATACACTTACACTGTACGGATACGAGCTGTACGAAGACAACGTTATCCTGATACCCAAAGGCAACATTATACTTTACCCCAACCCCACGAATAGCAAGCTTACCATCCGCTGGAATGAACGTAAACCGGGAGGGCCGGTGAATGCCATATTTTATAGCTCCGGCGGACAGCGAGTAAGAGACATCGCCATACCCAAAATAGAACCAGAGAATACTATCGATTTACAAGGGTTATCTTCAGGCGTCTACTATATGCAGATTATTACCGAAGGTGGGGGTAAACTGCATACGGGTACGATTGTAATAAATAACAATGGCAGCTAAATCGAGATAAGCCAGTAAGTATCAGACACTTCCGTAGTAGCAGTAGAAAAGAAGGAACAATACACGGCATAGTCTTTTTGGCAGGCTATGCATAACGTGATACAACGCTTTTCTATTTCATAACACTATGGAAGTCAATCTGCAGAACTACCGCTGGTGGCAAAGGGGAATCTTTTACCAGGTATATCCCCGCTCGTTTCAAGACAGCAATGGCGATGGCATCGGCGATCTGCCGGGTATTATCAGCCGCCTCGATCACCTGAAGTGGCTGGGCGTAACCGCCATTTGGATATCGCCTATGTACCCTTCCCCTATGAAGGATTTCGGCTATGACATTGCCGACTACAGTGGTATCGATTCCGTATATGGTAATATGGAAGATTTCGACAAACTACTGCATGAGGTGCATGCACGTGGTATGAAGCTGACACTCGACTTTGTACCCAACCATAGCTCCGACCAACATCCCTGGTTCATCGAGTCGCGCTCATCGCGCGATAACCCCAAGCGCGACTGGTACATCTGGCGCGACGCACGCCCCGATGGCAGCGAGCCAAATAACTGGCTGGCTATGTTTGGCGGAACGGGCTGGGAGTGGGATGAACAAACAGGGCAATACTACTATCATGCTTTCCTGAAAGAGCAGCCAGACCTCAACTGGCGCAACCCGGAAGTTCAGAAAGCCATGTACGATGTACTACGTTTTTGGCTGGATAAAGGAGTGGATGGCTTCAGGGTAGATGTGATGTGGCATATGATAAAAGATGCACAGTTCCGCGATAATCCCCCCAACCCGCGCTATGAACAACATATGGCCACCTATGAGCAACTCTCGCCTGTATATTCTACCGACCAGGCCGAGGTGCACGACATAGTAAGGGCCATGAGGGAGGTACTGGAAGAGTATGATGATAGGATGATGATAGGCGAAATATACCTGCCACTGGATAAACTGGTAGCTTATTACGGTACCGACAACCGCGGTGCACACCTGCCATTCAACTTCCTGTTGCTGCAAATGCAGTGGGATGCCCGCCAGATAGCATCGATGATAGACCAGTACGAAGGCGCGCTGCCTGCGCAGGGATGGCCCAACTGGGTATTGAGCAACCACGACCAACCGCGCCTTACCAGCCGCGTAGGTAAGCAGCAAGCACGCGTAGCTGCCATGTTGTTGTTGACGCTGAGAGGCACACCAACGATATACTATGGCGATGAAATAGGGCTACAGGACGTACCCATACCATTCGATGAAGTGCAAGATCCTCAGGGACTCAACATGCCCGAAAAGAACCTGAGCCGCGACCCTGCACGTACCCCTATGCATTGGGACGAAACGGAGAATGCCGGATTTACCACCGGTAAGCCCTGGCTACGCCTGGGCCGCAACTATGCACATCGCAATGTAGCCAAGCAAAAGGACAGGCACCACTCGATACTGACCTTGTATAAACGTCTGATAGAGCTAAGACAGAGCGAGCCGGCGCTGATGGTAGGCAACTATATGCCCGTACATGCCGATAAGCAGATGATAGCGTATATGCGCACAGCAGAGGGCCACGACAGCTTTTTGATAGCTCTGAACCTGAGCCATAAGCCAAGCTACTTTACAGCGAAACACATCGACATAAAGGGCACCATTGAAATAGCAACAGTGCCCGGCATAGAGGGTAGCCGCATTGATGGTGTTATAAACCTGTATGGCGATGATGGTATCATAATTCGCCTCGACAAATGATATAAGTAATCAAACGATTTCAAACTCCTAATTGATACAGATGAAGACAGGCGCATGCTACCTTGGCAACAACCGCTGCACGTTTACAGTATGGGCACCTGAAAGGGATAGCATGATACTACACCTGGTACACCCTGCCGATAGAAAGATCGGGATGGAGAAAGATGCCTTTGGCTACTTCTCTGCAACGGTCGATAACGCCGGTCCTGGCACACGTTATTTCTTTGCGCCAAACGGTGAGATAGACTATCCAGACCCTACTTCGCATTACCAGCCCGATGGCGTGCATAGAGCTTCAGAAGTGATAGATCATAATACCTACCAATGGAGTGACAGTGCATGGCGCGGCATAGCCATGAAGCATATGATCCTCTATGAACTGCACGTAGGTACTTTTACAAAGGAGGGTACATTTGAAGCAATCATACCTTTTCTGGATGACCTGAAAGAAACAGGTATCAATACCATAGAACTGCTACCGGTTAACCAGTTTCCCGGCGACAGGAACTGGGGGTATGATGGCGTATATCCTTACGCAGTACAAAACTCATACGGAGGCCCCGACGGGCTGAAGAAACTTGTAGATGCCTGCCATTCAAAAGGCATTGCGGTATTCATCGATGCAGTGTACAACCACTTGGGGCCTGAGGGCAATTACCTTCCGCAGTTTGGCCCTTACTTTACCAAGAAGTACTGCACACCGTGGGGCGATGCACTAAACTTTGACGGTGATTGGTCGGACGGTGTACGCGACTATTTTTCCAATAATGCGTTGCATTGGTTCGAGACCTACCATATAGACGGCCTTCGATTGGATGCTATACACATGGTGTACGATACCGGCTGTGTACACTTTTGGGAGCTAACTACACAAAGAGTGAAGCAACTGCAACAAGAGCTGGGGCGGCCGCTATACATGACAGCAGAAAGCGACCTGAATAGCCCGAAAGTAATTAAGAATACAGAGCTTGGCGGGTATGGCTTTGATGCACAATGGCTCGACGACTTTCACCACGCGCTTTATGTAATCCTGGACCCTAAAGGCAAAGAACTTTATGAAGACTATGGCGCCATCGAACAGCTGGCAAAAGCCTACAAAGAAGGCTTTGTACTAAGCGGTGAATATGTAAAGTTTAGAAAACGAAAGTTTGGCGTGTCGTCAGCAGGTGTGCCCGGTCAAAAGTTCATCGTATTCAACCAAAACCACGACCAGGTAGGCAACCGCATAAAGGCCGACCGCCTGAGCAGCGTGCTGGATACAGAGCGGCTAAAGCTGGCCGCAGCAGCTATAATGCTCTCGCCGTATACGCCTATGCTCTTTATGGGCGAGGAGTATGCCGATGACGCTCCGTTCTTCTATTTCATAAGCCACTCTGACAAAGACCTGATAAAAGCAGTAAGAGAAGGCCGCAAAAAGGAGTTTGAAAATTACAAATGGGATGTAGAACCACCCGATGCACAGGATGAAGACACATTCAACAGATCGAAACTGCAATGGCATAAGCGCAAAGAAGGGAGGCATGCACTTATGCTGCAATGGCATAAAGAGCTGATACAACTACGCCAATCGGCACCGGTGCTACTTAACGATGATAAAGACAATATCTACGTAGACATCCTCGACAAACGTGGCTTGGCTATTACAAGGACAAATGCTGAAGGCAATGAAAAGATGTTATGCCTGTTTAATTTCTCTGATAAAGAAATTGATTACTCGCTGCCAGCGCAATATACCTGGAATGTTATACTCAATTCCCGAAGTGATAAATGGCTTGAAAATAAGTCAGATCATATCGAGCTCCCTGAGTCTATACTATCAGGACAGCAAATTCAAATTCCGGCTACCAGCGTTATCGTTTTAAAAAACGAATTGTGACAGAGATAGCTGCTGCACAAGATTAAGCGCTAACTTGGCAGCAGCTATTACGTGTATGTCTGATAGGAACATAAAAATACTGGCTATCTGCGGCAGCCTCCGCAGCAACTCGGCCAATATACAAATCATCAACTATGTTGCTTCGCAGGTTTCGGAACAGGTTGAGTTTCGCATATTTGATGGCCTGGCATCTATACCGCCATTCGATGATGGTGAGCCTAACGATGATGTACTATACTGGAGGCAAGAGATCAGAGCTGCCGATGGAATTTTCATTTGCACGCCTGAGTATGCATTCGGAGTTTCAGGAGTGCTGAAGAATGCGCTCGATTGGACGGTCTCTACAGCAGACCTGGATGGAAAACCTATCGCATTGGTCACTGCCGCAACAGGAGGTGAAAAAGCCCATGCTGCGCTGCAGCTAACGCTTAATGTAATATCAGCTAACAATGTTTTACCGGATGCTACGCTGCTTATATCCTTTGTACGGTCTAAGATCAATAAAGATGGTGTGATTACAGACTCGGAAGCAGCCAAAGCATTAAAGAATGTAATTAACGTACTGACGACTTGCGTTAAACAATCACTACAATGAGGCGGTATTAGCCATCTGCAATATTTTTCTGTTGCCCATCAGTATGCTTCCACATTCTGTATCCCCAAAACAAAGCGATACCTGTTGCCGCTCCGAGTATATCAGCTTTAATATCGCTAAGTTGAAATGCTCTTGATGCTGTAAATAATACCTGTAGGAACTCTACTGCAACACCAAATACAATTGCGAAGAGCAGTATGTATAGATATGTGCGCTTTCTACCCTTATAATAGGCATGCATATACAGAAATGAAAAAACAAGAAGCGAACCAAAATGAAAGATATCATCCATGCCTTCTATATTCGACTGTGGCAGGTAATGTTCGGGTAACATAAATAAAGCCAATATCACAATCGTCCATAACACTGCTACAACCCCTACAATTCGTCTCATTCTTCTACGCTTCAAATAAGAAGGCTCCTGATTCTTCATATCAGGAGCCTTCGAAACTTTCGTGCCTTAGCGGCTTAAGGAAATTATAATCTTGCGTCAGTAGCCTCTTTAGTAAGACAACCTTTCACATCATAGATCACCCCGTTTGGCTTCAGGCAGTCCTTCCAGTCTTTCTCAATAAACTCTTTATGCGCTACTGCCAGTACTACTGCATCATATTTATCATCTTCGCAGTGTTCGTTTGTGGTTTTTACACCATACTCGTGCATTACTTCTGCAGGGTTAGCCCACGGATCATAAACTGTAATGTCTGTTTCGTAAGATGCAAGCTCGGCAAGTATATCTACCACCCTTGTATTGCGCACATCAGGACAATTCTCTTTGAATGTGACACCCAGCATCAATATTTTAGCGCCCCTTACCGGGATGTTTCTTTTGATCATCAGTTTTACCACCTCACTGGCTATATAAGTGCCCATGCTGTCGTTCAGCCTGCGGCCTGCAAGGATGATCTCCGGGTGATACCCTACTTCCTGTGCTTTCTGCGCCAGGTAATAAGGATCAACGCCAATACAGTGGCCACCTACCAGCCCCGGGCGGAAGTTGATAAAGTTCCACTTGGTGCCTGCTGCTGCCAGTACATCATGCGTATCAATATTCATACGGTTGAATATCTTGGCGAGCTCGTTCACAAAAGCGATATTGATATCGCGCTGTGCGTTCTCAATTACTTTCGCAGCTTCAGCCACTTTAATGCTTGATGCCATATGCGTACCGGCAGTAATAATGGTACGGTACAAAGCATCTACACGCTCGGCAACTTCAGGAGTAGAGCCTGATGTTACTTTCTTAATTTTAGTTACGGTATGCTGCTTGTCGCCCGGGTTGATACGTTCAGGAGAATAACCGCAGAAGAAATCTACATTATACTTCAGGCCTGAAATACGCTCAAGCACCGGCACACACTCGTCTTCCGTTACGCCTGGGTATACTGTTGATTCGTAAACAACGATGTCGCCTTTTTTCAGCACATTGCCTACCGTTTCACTTGCCTTGTATAGTGGTGTCAGGTCAGGACGGTTGTACTTATCAACCGGTGTAGGTACGGTTACTATAAAGACATTGCAAGCCGCCAGTTCTTCGCGAACGTTAGTGCAATACAAACCTTTTTCACTTTTACTATCACTTACAACAACTGCCTTCAGGGCATCTTCTTCTACCTCCAGGGTATGGTCGTTGCCTTTGCGTAGTTCGTCGATACGCTGCTGGTGAATGTCAAATCCTATTACCGGAAAATGCTTTGAAAATTCAACTGCAAGCGGAAGCCCTACATATCCAAGTCCTATTACTGCTATGTGGTTCTTAGTTTGTTCCATATTGTGGTGTGTGTATGTATTTTTTATTAGTTGTAAGTTGTGATGCTCCTATCGGAAACATCCCGGATAATCGCATTCTATATTACTTGTTATTCCGGTCCGGAATTAATGAGCAGCATATTCTTTACTGAATACACTCTCAATTATGCTGAATACCCTTTCCAGATCTTCAGATGCAAGGTTAGAACCTGAAGGCAGGCATAAACCATTATTAAAGAGCTCTACCGAGGTATCGTCGCCATAATACGGGCTATTGCTGAATACCGGTTGCAGATGCATCGGCTTCCACAAAGGTCTTGATTCAATATTGTCTTTCTCCAGTTCCAGACGCAGTGTTTCCCTGGTAATACCGCCTGTTTCTTTAGGGTCTATGAGGATAGTTGTAAGCCAGCGGTTGCTGAAATACCCTTCGGGTTCCAGTTGGAATGAAACGCCAGGTATACCGCTCATGCGTTGTACATACTGATCGTATATCGCTCTGCGCTGTGCTACGCGGTCTGCTAGTACTTCCATTTGCCCGCGGCCTATACCTGCGCAAATATTGCTCATGCGGTAGTTGTAGCCAATGTGCGAATGCTGGTAGTGAGGTGCTGCATCACGTGCCTGCGTAGCCAGGAAACGTGCATCGTGTATATACTTAGCATTGCCCGATACCAATGCTCCGCCACCGGATGTAGTGATGATTTTGTTTCCGTTGAACGATAACGCGGCCATTTCTCCGTACGTACCGCACATCTTACCATCTATATGGCTGCCCAATGCTTCTGCAGCATCTTCCAATACCGGTATATCGTATTTTTGAGCTATAACCATTATCTCGTTCATCTTTACAGGCATGCCATACAGGTGAACAGGTATAATCGCTTTAGGTTTTTTTCCTTTTTCGAGGCGGTCGATGATCGCTTTTTCCAGGTGGTATGGAGACATATTCCAGGTATCAGCCTCGCTGTCTACAAATACAGGTGTTGCCCCCTGGTATGCTATTGGATTGGCAGATGCCGAAAAAGTCATTGATTGACAAATAACCTCGTCGCCGGCCTGCACCCCCAGCAATATCAAACCTAAATGCAATGCAGCAGTACCTGAACTCAGTGCTGCTGTATGTACATCGCCTTTTAAATAATCTGAAATATCTTGTTCAAAACCGTTTACGTTAGGGCCAAGTGGCGCCACCCAGTTCGTATCAAAGGCCTCTTTCACATACTCTTGCTCTCTACCGCCCATATGGGGTGAGGATAACCATATCTTGGATTGACTCATAACCGTGTATTATCTAAAATATAAAAAAACTCTCTTTGTTAGGGCTTAGTAATGAAGCCTGATTCTATGGCCGCTCATTAAAAAATGCAAATTTATATAAAAACAAGCTATATAAACCGATATTTAAGGACTTACTGTTATATTTTGTTTAATGATACGACCCGGATTGCCTACTACTGTACAGTAATCAGGCACATCTTTTATCACTACCGATCCTGCGCCGATGGTACACCACTTGCCAATTTTCAGGTTGGGTATTATGGTTGCTCCCGCCCCTATATGCGTGCCTTCGCCTACAGATATAGTACCGCATAACGATGCATTAGGGGATATATGCACGAAATCGCCTATGTAGCAATCGTGGTCAACCGATGCATTGGTATTAATAATGCAATGTGCGCCTATCACCGCATCGGCATTTATCGTAACGCCTGCCATCACTACCGTACCTGCCCCTACTTTGCAGCGCGGCGAAAGATTAGTGCGGGCATGCACAGCGGGGATGTATGCGACCTTGTCGCTATACCGCTCCGCTATCATTTTTCTTATCTTATTGCTGCCAACGGCTATTACCATCCCGGCATCGGCGGGTAGCTTATCTACTGATGCCAGCTGCACCCGATGATGCAAGATATCGGGCTTTGCTGCGTCGTCCCACACCTCTATATCTGTACAGCCATTTGATTCCAGTATCTCTATAATGACCTTTCCATGGCCACTTGCGCCAAATACGATCATAATGTATTACCTGTAAATTTTTCCATTGTAACAGATGTACCCGAACTAATGCCTTCGGAATTAAAGACCTTGAATACCGTGAGCCACATAATTTTCAGATCCAGTCCGAAGCTCATATGCTCTACGTACCACGCGTCATACTCAAACTTCTGGCTCCAGCTGATGGCATTGCGCCCGTTCACCTGCGCCCAGCCGGTGATGCCGGGGCGCACATTGTGCCTGGTCTTCTGGCGGTCATTATACAACGGCAGGTACTCAACCAGCAATGGCCTGGGCCCTATCAGGCTCATATCACCTTTTATCACGTTCAGTAGTTGCGGTATCTCATCGAGCGAGGTCTTACGCACAAACTGGCCTATTGCAGTCAGGCGGTCGGCATCGGGTAGCAACTGGCCATCCTTACCCTTCTTATCGTTCATGGTCTTGAACTTGATGACCTTGAATATATTACCATGCTTGCCGGGCCGCTTCTGAAAGAAAAACGGCTTGCCATTATTGGCTATGAATAACAGTATGGTAACAATAAGAAAAACGGGTAATGCAAGCGTAAAGGCTGTTGCTGCAACGATCAGATCAAAAACCGGCTTGACTACACTTCTATAAAGCATGCTATTAAAAATGCAAAAGTAGCATATTGAAATTTAATAGCTCTGGCGAACAGACCCCGCTATTTCAATTTTTTATGAAGTTTTACCGGCATCAGCTACTGCAGACGCGAGCTCTTTACGCACACCTTCATCCACTAACCTATAACGCTCCCCGCTTTCGCCACATACAGCATGGCCTTCTGCATTAAAATGCAGCCTGCTGCCATACTCGCTCATCCAGCCTATTTGTTTCGAGGGGTTGCCTACTACCAGTGCATAAGCAGGCACATCTTTGGTAACTACTGCTCCTGCACCTATAAAAGCATAAGCCCCTATATTATGTCCGCATACGATGGTAGCGTTGGCTCCAATTGTAGCACCTTTACCCACGTGCGTCTTATCATATTGGCCTCTTCTGTTCACACCGCTGCGTGGATTGGTAACATTGGTAAAAACACAGCTGGGCCCCAGGAATACGTCGTCATCGCAGGTAACCCCGGTGTATACCGATACATTATTTTGGATCTTAACATTATTGCCCAGTACTACATCGGGAGAAATAACTACGTTCTGGCCAATATTACATCGCTCACCAATCTTGCAGTTGGCCATGATGTGCGAAAAATGCCATATCCGGGTACCTTCGCCTATCTCACAGGGGCTATCTATTACCGTCGTTTCGTGTGCATGGAAGTTCATTGGTATGAATGCTTTTATCAGATAGTTACAGGCTCCGGTCTTTCACCGGTATTTTTCCTCTTTATGTCTTTCGTCAGAGACTCTAATTTACGTGTTTCGTAAATACGCTCTATTATTTCCACCACCTTCATTCCCTCAAGGGCATTAGTTGTTATTGTACCAAGCCCGTTTAATGTGTTGATCACATTCTCAATTACATAATGATGGTTTGCGGCGCTGCCTTTGAATGGCCCGTAATCATTAGGAGGGTTTGTAGGAGGTAATACAGGTGGTGTATAGTCTTTAATATGACAATACTCGATTTCGTTCATGTACTGCCCGCCTACCTTAAAAGAACCTTTGCTGCCTATTACGGTAATGGAGCTCTCCATGTTGGTATCCCAAATGGCTGTTGAGTAGTTGAGGCAGCCCATGCCCCCGTTTACAAAGTCGAACTGCACCAGGCCCGAGTCTTCAAACTCTGTATTGTCTTTGTGGGTATGGTTGGCAAAACTGGCCTTAATGTTCCTGATATCGCCAAATATCCAGTACATGATGTCGACAAAATGAGAGAACTGAGTATAGAGCACTCCTCCATCCAACGCCAATGTACCTTTCCAGTCGCCGGCGCGGTAGTAGCGTTCATCACGATTCCAGTAGCAATTGATCTGCACCATCAGCACCTCGCCTATGGTTTTTTCACTTACTACCTGCTTCATCCACTTGCCGGGCGGGCTATACCTGTTCTGCTTTACTACAAATACCTGGCGTGCCTCTTGCAGCGATGTAAAAATAACCTCTTCACATTCTGTTTTCGACAAGCCCATCGGCTTTTCTATCACTACATGGTACTTGCGCTTCAGGGCCTTTATAGCCAGTGGGGCGTGTAGCCCGTTAGGTGTGCATATATTTATTACATCTGCACTTATATCTGCTTGCAGAAATTCATCGAGGGAAGAAAAGAACGGCAATGCCTGTAGCTCGGGATACCCTGCTATCTTCTGCACGTCCGGCTCTATTAGCGCTACAACTTCGGCATTAGGCGTGCCGAGCACCATATACGCATGCCGCTTACCTATTGCCCCTAGCCCTGCTATTACAAATTTCACACTATTCATGCTCCGGATTTCTTTTCTTAAAAATTATTCAATAATTATATGTCGATACTATAAGCGCAACAACTAAATGCGATATGCTTTCGGTTTTAAACTACAGCCTTATTCCCTGCCAGTCGCAGCTCAGCTTTCATACGCCTCACCTCTTCCACGTCCACACTTACGGTATTCAGGTCTTCGTTCAGCTCAGGTTTTTTATAGTCCATAGCCGACCGTTCCGTTGCCTTGGCAGCAGAGTGCAATTCTGTAGCGCCGGTATATTCTGCTATTTCCCTGATGCTCTGGCTTGTCACGCCGCATCCCGGCATTATCACCAACCTGCCACGCGCCGCGGCTACCAGGTCATGCAGGCGTTTCATGCCCTCCTTTGCTGTGGGCATCTGCCCGCTGGTAAGGATGCGATTGCAACCAGCCTCAATGATATCTTCGAGCGCGGCCATCGGATCTTTTGCACGGTCAAAAGCACGATGAAAGGTCACCTCCATCGGACTTGCCAGTTCAACCAGCTCTTTTAAAACAGCTTTATCAACACTGCCGTCTCTCGTAAGCACTCCCAACACTACACCTTCGCAACCAAGCTCTTTAAACAAAGCTATATCATGCTTCATCACCTCTACTTCGTGCATAGTGTACAGGAAATCTCCGCCACGCGGCCGCACCATCGGGAAGATTGGAACGCTTGTCAACTGCTTCAATACCTTCACTACACCCAATGATGGTGTTACACCTCCTTCCAGTGTATTCTCACATATCTCTATACGGTCAGCACCAGCCTGCGCCGCAAGGACTGCAGAGTGAAAATTAAAAGCTGCGATCTCTAAAAGCATGGTTATCAATCAAAATGAAATTGTAATGCCATGACGAACTATTGCAACCCGTAATGACCACCGTAAAAATAGTACTTTTATCAGACGCAGAAGAACCAATAACCGTATGCTTCGGAAAACCACATTAGCTATTGCAACCATTTTTCTTTCGTGTACGCTTAATGCACAAACAACTTATTTACAGTTAGGTTATGAGGATTATCATATACTCGACAGGCTGGAAACAAGATCGGGCAAACTCTCTAACGATCTTTTTCTTTCGGTGAAGCCCGTATCCAGAAAAAGACTGGTATCGTTTCTGGAAAAAATAAACACAGACTCGAACCATACCGAACTGACGGCAATAGATGAATACAATATAGAACATGCAATTTCGACAAGCGGCGAATGGGCAGACGACGAAGATGGAGCGATAGATAGCAGACGACCTATACTAAAGCATTTTTATAAGAAACAGCCCGAGCTCATTTATGTAAAGAATGACAACTTCTTTTTTGCCGCGAACCCGGTATTGACCGCGATAGGAGTTTATGATAAAAATGGCCCCAAACGTGGTCTTTTTACCAGTAATCGTGGTCTGGAAGCAAGAGGATGGATCGCCAAAAAAGTTGGATTTTATACCTTTTTTACCGACAACCAGGAAAGCCCTCCTTATTTTGTAAGAGAATGGGTAGATACCACCCGGGCAGTACCGGGAGCAGACTACTTTAAGAGAGTATCTAACACAAAGTACGATTACCTGCTGGCCAGGGGGTATATAGACATCGCGGCGATAAAAGACCACATAAACATTACGTTCGGCTATGACAAACAATATTGGGGCGACGGGCAGCGCAGCCTCTTCCTAAGCGACTTTAGTGCACCGGCAGCTTTTCTTCGTATAAATACGCGCATCTGGAAGTTCAACTATCAAAACCTGTACCTCGAGCTCACGCCCGATTTTAAAGGATACAGCAATGTTGCCCACAAGTATGCCACCATGCACCACCTGAGCATTAATGCTACCAAATGGCTAAACGTTGGGATTTTTGAGAGCGTTATATTCGGACGCAAAGACAGGTACGAGTTTGGCTACATGAACCCCATAATACTTTACCGCCAGGTAGAACGAGCTATGGGCAGCCCCGACAATGTGCTGCTTGGTATCAACTTTAAAGCGATAGCAGCTAAACGACTACAGCTATATGGTCAATTGCTGCTGGATGAGTTTAAAACAAAAGAACTATTTGGTGGTAATGGCTGGTGGGCAAATAAAGTAGCTGCACAGATAGGAGGTAAATATTTCGACGCTTTTACGGTAAAAAATCTTGACCTGCAGGCAGAGTTCAATATTGTTCGCCCCTTTACCTACACGCACTACGATAGTGTTGCCAACTATACTCACTACAACCAGCCTATAGCTCATCCCCTAGGTGCCGATTTTATGGAAGTAAGAGGAACCGCAACATACCAACCCATTAAGAACTTGTATCTTACGGCAGAGGGCATGATCTACAGCAAAGGCTCTGATACAGGAAGCGCCAACTTTGGTAACAATATTTTTGACAACTATGAAAATCGAAGTGTTATACCGGGCCAAAAGAGGGACTATGGGTACAAAATGATAACCGGAATAGGCTTGTATTGTATACTGGCCAACCTAAATGCCTCCTATGAGTTGCGTGAAAACCTCTTTATAGACTTGGGAGTTACATACCGCCGTTATTATTACAATACAGACCTGATGCCTACCGATGCCTACATCCAGACGGGTATACGGCTAAATTTTGCCCGCCGGAATTATAATTTCTGGTAGAACCCGACAGTCCAGTAACCTAATCGTAATGTCACAGTCCGTTAAAAGTTATATATTTGGCGCATGAAAACTGCTATTCGTCTATTATTTGTGGTGTCTGCAACTGCATTATTTGCTGCATGCAAAAAACCTAAGCAGGACCTGAGTGAAGCATCTGGCCTTGGCATATCGAATACTACCGATCAAGAAGTGACAATGAGGTTTCAAGCGAGCTACAGTGCGTACGTTAATACCCGCAAAACAAAAAGCGGCTATACGATCACCGTACCTGCAGGCGCTACTATAGTTGCACCTTTTACGTATGGCACTTACTTTGTCGACTGGTATAGCAGCCAGTATGAGGTATCAAACTGGGGGGCCATCCTCGACACCACAACGCCTAATACCAGTGCAAATGCAATTCATTTCAAGTTTGACGCTTCGAACAGGAATTATAAAATTGCACCGTCTACCGCACGCGCAACATATATAGATACCGGATCGGGAACTACGTGGAAAGCAGTTGCAGGCCTTAAAGGCAGCGCCAAAATAAGCGACCCTGGCAATATGACCCTTGGCATTAACAAAGGATATACCGTTAGCATTTCATATCAAAAGGGCAAGTCTTACAGCCTCTGGACTAAAACTTTTGGGCCTGATATTGTCCTTACCGACTCTATCTCTCAGAAATACAGAATTTCTATCATAGAGGGTGCGAACAGGCACCTCGACACACTTCTTGTAGCTGTACCGTATTCCGATACGATGTTTAAACTTGTAAAAAACAGTATTAAGTAGTAGCCAATACAACTTTATTATAAAAGCCCTGCTAACAACGCAGGGCTTTTTGCTGCCCCATAAAGCGTCAGCAATATTTATATGGACGAACCGGGTGGATGTGCGTTATTAAAATCGGGATGCCTGGCAGTAAGAGCCAGGCATCCCGATCAAATACATGTAATGAAGCATTTTAGTACCGTACAAATTTAGCCGGAGGTACGATAATGCCTTCTTCGCAAATAAAGTGTACGATGTAAGTTCCAACCATAAGACCAGAAACATTGAAGGCTTCTTGTTGCAAATCCGCTTTCAACACAATCTTACCTGCAACATCGGTTACCATTACCGCTTTTACGCCTGTTCCTTTTACAGTAACAATATCGTGACCGGGGTTAGGATAAATCTCGATGACACCGTGAGCAGCATTTGCAATTCCACCGCCAGAGGGGTCATTCTGAGTCTTCTTAAACGGCCCTTCTTCCATACCATCGCCGCCCGCATCTCCTTTAAATCCGGAGGTGTTACCTACCAGTTTATATTTCAGCATGCTTCCATCGTGCCATACAGCCAGCACACCGTTACCTGTATTAGTGGCAGAACTTAGCGCCAGCGGCACATTCGCAGCACAGCTATCATTATTTATCTGGTAGCAATTAACAAGGTTACCTATCTTCGACTGAGGTGTAACCACGATCACTGTGAATATGCTATCGCGAGCTGTTATAACAATACTGTCGCTATAAGCAATATGTATAGTATCTGTAGTATAAATTATATCCAGGGTATCGATCGTTGTTATAATATCTATTGTATCAACAACTGTCTCCTTATTATTCTTCCCTTTATTACTTTTTGCGTTTGCCCATTTTGCAATCTTAACCGTTACCCATGTCCATCCTTTCTTTTTGCTCCAGCTCAGTATTCTAACAGAATCTCCTTCTTTGGGATTCTTACCGTTGTTTCCATTTTTAAATGTGGTGTCGGTTATATAAGTATACGTTGTGTCCAGCAGGTAGCTGGTATCTTTTACAATGGTGTAGTTTGTATTGACAAACTTTGTGGTGTCGTATAATGTGATCGTATCCTGGTAGTAGGTAGTATCGTTGTAATATATTGTACCTGTTGAGTTTGCCCTATTACCGGTAGAGACGTCAACATAATTTGCATAGACATTATTCGTATTGTCCTGTTTCCAGCCAAATACATAGTTCTTATTACCGGTAAAGAACGCACTACCCAAAGTACCCATACCAGCCGAAACAGAAGGCGTGTAACTGCTATTCATCGACCCTAAGATGTCGCTGCAGTTGTATGCTGTTAAACTATTGTAGGCCTTTATATCCCATTTCCCGGTCGGTATATTGTATTCTGAAGAAACAACATGCCACTTGGCAGCAGTAGCAGATGGATCGTAAAAATTCATCGCCTCGATACGAGGAGCATTATGTATTTGAGGATTGGAGGATAGCCATATGGGCGAGCTAGCCGTACT
The DNA here is from genome assembly GCA_004144175.1 of Sphingobacteriales bacterium. Taxonomy (GTDB): domain Bacteria; phylum Bacteroidota; class Bacteroidia; order Chitinophagales; family Chitinophagaceae; genus Polluticoccus. The sequence continues at coordinate 134,387 of SEFT01000010.1, read as the reverse complement.
GGTTGTAAAATTATATTCCTTCAAATAAAGTCCGGTAGCCGTGGTATAGGTAAATAGGCCAATCTTGTCACTATTTACCACATTTGTAATGGCAGCAACATCTGGCTGCGTAGTAGTACTATCTAGTGTAGCAATATTAGATCTTGCAAAGCCAGTAGCACTAGAGCGTGAATGCCCTTTCAGCGCAATCAGGGAATCGCCGTTTTCAACGTAGGAAACAACAATATCCGTGTACGACGGGTAGCCATTTATTGTTAACGAAGTATCGGGGAATGCTTCTAATCTCGGGCTGGTTGCAATAGCAGTTTTAGGACTTATGGCGAGAATACCGGCAGTCGGATTGACAGAGTACCCTGTCTTGGATGCTATGGTAATAGCGTATCGCCGTACCTCAACACGATTGTTTCGGATACAGCTTACAAGCACAAATGCCCTTTTACCGGGATAAAGCTTATCGTCTGCAATGATAACGTCGGGGTTGGTGCCAGGTAGCGGAGCAATACGGGTAATCTTTGCCGGGTTGGATGAATGCCAGGTCTTAACGCAAACATAGCCTGCACTATCGTAGGCTACAGCCATCATTTTTCCGCCTGCAATCGGACAATCGAACATATCGCAACTGATGCTGGTAACACCGGCGACTGCAGAGTCAAGAATACTTTCTGTGTTTGATGGGCTCATGATCTTTTGCGCCCGTAAAGGGCTGACGTAAAGAATGCCCAACAATAGAATAGCAAACATGGATGCTTTTGCACCCTGGGGTAGGTTTGTTTCTCTCATATCTCTTATAATTTGTCATAAATATATTGTTAACAACTCAATAACAAAAAATAATAGATATATAAATAATTTACTAATTATTTATTATTTCAATTTAACCACTGATTAATATTGATTTTGGGTAAGTTATGATGCCTGTAGTTCTTCCTGCATCTTATATTCCTTCAGTATTTCGTTCCACACATATTCTCGTTTGTAACAATTTTCTATAATGCTGCGGCAACTACTTGCCATATTAGTCCGCAGCTCACCATCATTCTTCAACAATTCCATTTTCGCCTGCAACGCTTCGCTATTTTTTACGGGAATGATAAATCCGTTTACTTCTTCCTGTACTATTTCATTGCACCCGTTGATATTGCTTACAACCGATGGCAACCCCATGGCACCCGCTTGCATCACAACATTAGGAAACCCCTCACGATAGCTTGGGAATACGAATACATCGCTAATGGCCAGATATGGCCGCACATCGGCCTGGTAGCCCACCCACTTAATCGCAGGCATAGCTTGTATTTTTTCTTCTGTTTCTGGCTTCAGGGGATCGAGCTCTTTCTCAAAAGGGCCAACAAGGATAAGCTTGGCGCGTGTATCTGTTACTGCGATATTGGCAAATGCTTGTACCAGTTCATTAATACCCTTATCGCTTACCATACGGCCTACAAAACAATATACAAAATCAGAATGCGCTATACCTAACTCTCGTCGCAATGCTATTTTAGCATCTTCTGAAACCTGTGATGGTGAAAAGAATGTAGTGTCAATACCGTTTGTGCTGCCATTACCGATCACCTTTAGCTTATCAGGTCGGCAAAGAGCATTGCTTACGATAATATTTTTTAGCTCGGTAGAATTGGGGTATACCATATGTGCGCATCGGTAGGTAAGTTTCTCTACCTCATCAAGCAACTTTCGTTTATTACCTGTTGCTTCCAGCAGTGGCAGCCCGGCGACGGTATGCAACCTTATCGGCACGCCTGCAAGTTTGCCCGCCAGCATACCTAATACGCCGGCTTTAGGGGTATGCGTATGCACAATCAGCGGTTTCTCTTTCTTAAATAACTTGTATAACAGCCAGAGCGCTTTCAAGTCTTTAAGTGGAGTGATGGCCCTTGTCATCGGTACGCCTATTGTCATTACGCCTTCACGGGGCGTCACATCTTCGAGTCCCCCTTCAGGGTCGGCAATGGCTACTACCCTGTAGTGCTCATCCATAAAACGAAGCTGGAAGCGCAACAGTATATTCAACGACATGGGTACTGTTGTGATACGGATAAGCGTTTTCTTGCCAGCCATTAGCCTGAGGAGATTGTGAATTGTTGTAAAATTAAAGATGCAATATTAGGCAAATTGCAGAAATTTGCAGGCTGAATAACCACATACAAATGCAACTCCGTTCTGCTACAGCGCAAGACAAACCAGCGATCATTACACTATTGAAAAGCTCACTGGGCGAGTCGATGATACCAAAATCAGAATCGCTATGGACCTGGAAGCATGAACAAAATCCATTCGGACCGTCCTTTGTATTGCTGGCTGAAGAAGATAATGAACTGATAGGCGTACGTGCATTTATGCAATGGGCCTGGCAGTGGGGAGATAAAACGTACAAAGCCATAAGAGCCGTTGATACGGCAACCCACCCCGACCACCAGGGGAAGGGCATTTTCAAGAAACTTACACTAAAACAACTGGAGCTTTGTAAAGAACAGGGAATTCATTTTGTATTCAATACACCAAACGACCAAAGCCGCCCCGGCTACCTTAAAATGGGATGGGTGGCGCAAGGCCGCATGCCGCTGAAGATGCAACCGGTGCAACCCCTGACCACTGCGCTAAACGTATTGCTAAAAAAACAAAAAGCGGTACCCACGCTAAGGCCCGACAATTGGGAGCCTGCACTAAAATTGATAGGACAGAAGACCGCCCTGCCCCCCGCTGGCCTACACACCGTTGTATCGAAAAACTATATTGACTGGCGATACGCGTCTAATCCGTTATTCCCTTATTACTGCATATCCGACAATGAAAACTATCTGCTGATATTGCGGCCAAAACCGCACACCCGCTTCCTTGAGTTGCGTATTACAGACTTTTTCGTTTTCAACGATGCCGAGTCTATAAGAAGATCGGTACGCGAACAACTGAAAAAGAAGGCGTCGGAAATGAATGCCGACATCGTTAGTATTTCGGGCAACATATACACGGAAAACCGAAAGCACCTGGGCAGTATGGGGCTGATACCCGTAAGAGCTTCGGGCCCGATCGTTACACTGAGAGACCTCAATGTAAGCGACCAGTTTGGCAGCCTGTTAGAGACGCCCAACTGGTCTTACAGTCTTGGAGACTTGGAACTTTTTTAAGACAGGTTTATATCACGATAGCAATAAAATACCGTCGTTGGTGCCGTTACCTACAGGAGATCACCGTACTCTTCTCCGGATACATTGCTTTATACAGAGCGTTGGCAACCCGGTAGTGGCCGCCTTCGTTCCAGTGCGTATTACAATTGAAATAATCAGTTGTATTATCAAGACTATTCCTCAGGTCGAGAATACGCATATTGCTATGTACAGGCTGCGGAAAGGCTCCACTATTATCATTTAATGTAGGTATGAGTACAAAATAGAAGTACTTGTCGGGGAAGTCGTTACAGAACTTACTCATCACCTTTGCAAGATTCTCGTAAGACCGTGTTTTCTTTTCCGCTTTCTCGTCTTCCATAAGTCTCGACTTGAGCATATTACGGTTCTTATAGTACTCAAAAAGGTGATAGACGTACGAGTATTGCAGGACGAACAGCTGCAATTTTTCCTTCTTGTCTTTTCGGTCGGGGAAGAGTTTGCTAGACCTGGTATATACTATACTATCGTTTATTAAATAAGGCCGGTATCTCTTCTTCTCCAGCTTTGTCACCAATTGCTCATCATTCGGCAAAACAAAAAACACTACCGCAGTATCAAACTTTAAAATGTTTTTGAACTTCACAAGTGTCATATAGTACTGTACAGGACTGAACGTACCCGACATGGCACAGTTAAACACTTCTTTCCCGGTCAGTTTCTCAAAATGTTCTGACACCCTTTCATTGTAATTTACCCCGTAGCCCTCTATAAACGAGCTGCCAAGGAACAGGTAACCGTCTTTGCCTGATTCCCAGTTATTATCTCTTGCACCGAAAGCATTCGACTTCATCTCGGCTGTAAAGCAAGGGCCATTTTGTATCCATGTATCATTGGGCGAGTGCCATACGCCAACGGTAGTATCTCTATCGGCATATGCATTTTTCGGATCGAGCCACTCTTTGTTAAAAAATAACCGGTAACCGGTTGGCTCTATTCTAAGCAGTGCCAATACATAACCCGATATCTCTATAACAAGAAAAGAAAGTACGAAAAGAAGAATTACTTTTTTCATTAGAACTGGAAATAAATAAACTGACTTGAAAACTTGTTTTCCAAAAAGCTTCCCAGCACTATTAATAGTAAGAAAATATGTATCACAGTAAGCGCAAGCTTAGGCATAGCTTTTACATTGTGCCGCTTTAGCAAATAATAGTCGTAAGCTATCAGAAGCGCTATCATCGCAAGATCGAAACTATACAGCACCCTGCTATTGACTGGCGATAGCAAATCTGTAAACATGCGCGCTATATAGGCACTTGCCGACGCAATGTCGGGAGCTCTGAAGAATATCCAGGCTATTGTAACAAGACAGAATGTAATTAAGATCTGGAATAACTCTTTTATAGAAGGGAAAAAACCAGAACCACCCACTTCGCCCATGTTCTTTCTGTTAGAACCTGTTATAAGCAGCGGAATGAAAAGTAATGCATGAATACCTCCCCAGGCCACAAATGTCCAGTTGGCACCATGCCAAAAGCCGCTCACCAGGAAGATGATAAACGTATTCCGTATTGCCTTTGCCTTGCCCGACTTAGACCCCCCTAACGGGATATAAACATAGTCGCGAAACCAGGAGGATAACGATATATGCCATCTTCTCCAGAATTCAGCTATATCACGCGAGAAGTATGGGAACCTGAAATTGGTCAGCAGTTCGAAATTGAAAAGTTTTGCGGTACCCAGTGCGATATCCGTATAGCCGCTAAAGTCTCCGTATATCTGTATAGCAAATAGGAACGCGCCATATGCAAGCGTTGCACCCGAATAGGTCTCATAATTATGAAATATGTTGTTTACCACAGGCGCTAGGGAGTCTGCAACCACTACTTTCTTAAAAAAGCCCCATATCATCATCTGTATGCCGCCAATGGCCTGTTCTTTATTAAACTGCCTTGGCTTCTCCATCTGCGGCAACAGGTGGGTTGCCCTTTCGATAGGCCCGGCAACCAGCAGCGGAAAGAAGCTAACGAACAGCGAATAGTTGACAAAGTCTGTTCTTGGTTCTATGCGTTTGTGATAAATATCGAACACATAAGAGAGGCCATGGAAGGTATAGAATGATATACCCACGGGTAGTATTACATTAATAGTGGCTACCGATGGCCTAAAGCCAAACGCACTTACAAAGTCGGCAAATGACTCTGCAAAGAAATTGTAGTACTTGAACAATCCAAGAAAACCAAGATTGATAATAACACTGGTATACAGCCATGCTTTTTTACTGCCATCAGACTCCGAGCGATGTATTTTTAAGCCCGTGTAGTAATCTAATACAGTAGAAAATACCAGCAGGAAAAGGAAACGCCAGTCCCAGCAGCTGTAGAAATAGTAACTGGAAAAAAGCAGCAGCAGGTTTTGCCACCTTAGCGACTTGTTGGTAACGAACCAATACAAGAACAACACGATCGGCAGAAAAACTGCGAACTGCGAAGAATTAAATAACATATTTTGTCACAACTATTTTGGAGAAGTAAGAACAGTGCGCAACTTGTTCCGGGAGCCTCAAAGATAAAAAAATTATATTGAAAACGGCCTGTTACACAAACTTAATATACTCTCCCATGTTCCAGCTACGCATTCCGTATTTGCTTTTTAGCCTGGTATACTCGTCCAGTATTACCTTCAGGTCGGCCATATTTTGTTGCGGATGGTCGCCAAAGTTCTCAGGGTGCCACCATAGGTGGTAGCACTCTCCGTTTTTAGCTGCGCCACGCATTTCATTAAGTATTCTTTTTAGCCTCAGTGTATTTGTAAACTGGTACTTGGGCGACCAGGAACGCAACAACCTGCTTGCAGGCAGTTGCAGTGGCTCACCTTGCGCCTTTTTTATTGTACTCAGTCCGTATGATGTCCTTTTACCCATCGACATATAACCATCGCCCGTACGAAACACCTTCCGCATCAGCCCCGAGCTACCGTCTGCAACAGGTGTCCAAAACCAGTTGTCAGGGTTTGAGCGTACCGTGCGTATACCCTTATCATAGCATATTTTCAGGTAGGCATCATTGAACTGGTTACGTGGAAAAACCATCGATACCATCGGAGCATTAAATGGTTCAGCGGCTTTATTAGCAGCATCCAGATCGGCAGCAAATGCCTGCGGATTATCATTGGGCTCCATGCAATAATAGTGACCGAATGTATGAGTTGCCAACTCCTGCCCATCATATTGCTGTATCATCTTTACTTCATCGGGCGAGAAGTGCGCCCAATTTTTTTCGCTGGGCAAGCCGTTTTCCTGCACCCAATTGTATGCAGAATATCTTTCGTGAATATAATCGGGCTCCACAACAGGCTTTAGCCTTTGCCACTCTTCGGCATTCTTTGCAAACAGGGCGCCGACAGTTGCCCAGGTAACATGCACATCATGTTTATCAAATATCTGCAGCAGCTCCGGCACAAGCTTCTTTGTATTCAGATAGCATTGCTTACGCTGGTCTCTGTCTCTTTTATCAAAGACACCCCAATGCAGTTCGTAATCCAGTGATATTGTAAAGATTCCTTCCATTACTATTTTAAGCTATCGGGTTAGTTGAAGTTGCAGGTGGAGGTAGGGCAGCCTCCAGAGCCTTCGCTCGCAATTGTTGTACGGCAAGCTTCTTTTTCTTTTTCTCTTCCAGCAGGCCTCGTTTATGATCCATAAACGACATGATCAGAAAAAAGAAAAAGTACATCACCATACTTTTTTGGCGGATGATAATGCCAAGATTTGCCATAGTGGTCGACAAAGCTATGGATGACGCTACAAAAATTACTAAGCTTGATTTGACAAGCGCGTCACTTTTGACGAAGAATGGCAAAAACTTCTTATCGAACAGTCTGGCTGTAAGCATAACATAAATCAGGTTTTCGGCCGAAACAAACAGACCAAGCAAACCCGGGGCATCTACAAACAAAGGTCTGAACCAAAAAGTAAACAGCTTGAAGACAAGCGGATAGTTAGAAGTGTCTACCCCGGACCCTGATTGCGAAAGTTCATTTGCCCGGTGCGATGTCATCGCCTCAAAGCTTTCCACCACATTCTCGCTATCTACGCCCGCAAAGCCCAGTATCTTGTCGTACAACAGGAACATACCCAAAACACCGCCACCCAGTACGAGGATCTTTTGGTATAACGGCACCTTTTGACGCCCGGTAAAAAAGCCGATAACAATACCGGCTACCATGAAAAGAAATACGTGGGGCCGTACATGATAAACTACCGCCAGCCCCGCAATCATTGCTAATTTTCTCTTTGTAATGCGGCTTAAGCCATAGGTAGCCAACCCCAGGCCAAAAAATATGATCGATCCCTTGCCTAATGATACAGTCCAAAAGTGCATGTTGGGCAAAAACATGACCAATGTCAGTACATCATACCCTTTCAGCTTGTGGCTATACTTTATATTATCCCTGAAAAAAATGTAAAAGAATACAAAGCCCCAATATCCCAGCCATGCAAATATCATCATAGCCATCTCGTAGCTAAATCCCATTAACCCGGTAAAGGGGAAAGCCACAAAATCGATAAAGAAGGTACCTGTGTCATACCTGCCAAACCATTCGGGTATCGTTAATCTGCTACTGCGAGAATAATAACCTATAGAATCAGAAGGGTTGAAGGTGGCATATAGATAGTATATGAGCCAAAAAAGCGTATGGTACCAATAGAGACTGGTTAGAAGCTTGACATCTATAAACCGGTGCTTCTTCTTTAGCCCAGCCAGTAGCGGCTGGGTTATTCCATAAAGCAAAAAACATAGTATGACCGCCCCTATCACAGTATCAGGTTAGTTTTTTCTTGCCAGCTTTGTGTACACCGCTTCCAGCTCGGCTACCATCCGCTGCATACTAAAGTTACTTTTTACTTTTTCCCTGGCATTTTTCTTCATCGCCGGTGCTATAGTATCCCAGTTCTGTATCAGGTAAGATAGCTTTTCAGTCAGCGCCATTGGCTGCTGCACATCTACCAATACGCCGCTTTTATTATCTTCTATTACTTCTGCAATACCTCCGGCTTTGGTGCAGCAAGGTATACACTCCATACTCATTGCTTCCAGCAATGCTATCGGTAGCCCTTCAAACTCCGATGCCATCATAAATACATCCATTGCTTTGAAGTAAGGTCTTACCTCTTCCTGCAACCCGGCAAAATGGAGATAGCCATCCATCTTCAGTTCTTTGGCCTTAGCATGCACTTCCTCCTTAAGGGGGCCGTCGCCCACTACTATGAAATAAGTATCAGGATGCTGCTGATGCACCTGGTGTGCTATCTCTAACCAGGTAAGCAGTCTTTTCTGCACCCTAAAGACTGATACTGTTCCTATTACCTTTGTTGCCGCCGCAATACCCAACTGCGCTCTTATATCGACCGCTACCGGAAGGCTACGGTCAAACTTTTCGGTATTTACGCCGTTGAGTATGGTCTGTATTTGCAATGAAGGGTTGGTATAATGATGACGGATAGATTGCTCTACATCGCCCGACACCGGAACCACAAGTTGCTGCCAGCCAAATGTGAATTTATTGAGCGAGTAGGTGAATTTGTGGTAGCGCTCCCACTTATTATGCTCGGTATATATCACCGGCACACCGGTCATCTTACCGGCTAAGCGGCCTGCGATACCTGCCCATGGCAGGTGGCAATGTATAATGTCTATCTTATGTTCCCTTACATACTTAGCCACATCGGTTACCGATAGTATGATCTTCACATTGTTCTTTGCAGGCAGGCAGGTTACCTTACCTCCATTATCTTTTATGGCTTGTACCATCTGGTTCTTCCACGGAAGAAAATAGATGGTATGAAACTCGTACTGGGCTTTATTGTGTATAGCTATGGTTTCGGGTAGCAGCATCTCTGCCCCTCCGCGCCCAAGCGATTTTATGATGTGTAATACTTTGATCATTATAAAAACTTAAACCGGTACTCATTTACCGGCAACCGACTTGTATACATCTGCAAACCTGCCTGCTATTACACGGTTCATATATTCATTACGAACCAATTCATAGCTATTATCCACTTTAGCAGCAACAGACCTCTTATCGTCTACTATAGCACAAACCCTATCGGCAAACTCCTGTTCGTTATGTAGTGGTACAAGCGCACCTGTAGCATCTGTCACCACCTCTTTTATTCCGCCTACATTATAGGCCACCACCGCTGTCTTGCAATAAAAGGCTTCCAGTATCACACCCGGCAAACCTTCGATAATGCTAGGTAGCAATAGCACATTGGCCTGGTTCTGCAATTGCAGGGCATCCTGCCTGAAGCCATAGAAGGTCACCTTCCCGTCCAGTCCTTTACTCTTTACCAGCTCCTCTACACTACTCCTTAGCGGGCCATCGCCTACCAGCCATAGCACCGCATCTTTATGCCTTTGCAGCACCTTCTCGAAAATACTGATAAGCCCTGTATGATTCTTCTCATAGGTAAATCCACCCACGTGTATTAATATAGGATTCGGCGACTGCTTTTTAGGTTGCAAAGATACTTCATTAACCCCTATCGGCAATTTGCTGATACGGGTTTTAAAAGCGGGGTAAAGCGTCAGGAAATCGTCTTTGGACACGTTACTTACCGAGGCTACATAGTCCACCTTCTTCAGGAAAAATCCATTCAATAGTTTAGCGGGAGCGCTCTTGATATACAGGCTTATGGTGCTGGCGTTACGAAAAACAACAGGCTGCTTCCAGCCATGCAGCATTTTAGAGCAGGCAGCATACTTTAGCGTATCGCCCGCGTTGGCCTGTATCACATCGGGGTTGTGCTGCCGTATTAGTGTGGCCAGTTGCTTCCAGCCTTTGGTATCGGCAAACCTTTTTGCCGGGTTGGCATTCAACGGTAGTATAGTACCATCAAAAGGCAAGGTAACATTGCCGCCAAACACAGGTACAATGATGCTTTCATGCCCCAGACTGTTGAGATGAGTACTAAGCTGGCATGCAAATACTTCGGCGCCTCGTAGCTGTGGCTTTTGTATGAGTTGAAATATCTTCATTGTTAGTGAGCCATCAGGCTGGTATAAACTTCTTCGTGTTTGCGAACGATGTTTATGATATCGAATTTTTCTTTGGCTTCGGCATATGCATTCACAGAAAGCTGCGCCATTTCGCCCGGATGCTCAATAGCCCATATCATTTTCTCAGCCAGGTTTTCTACGTCTTTCACTTTAAACAGCAAAGCAGAGCGTCCGTCATTTACCGACTCTTTTACCACATCTATATCTGATGCAATAATGGCTTTGCCCGCAAGCATTGCTTCTACTACAGCTCCACCCTGCCCCTCATAGTATGAACCAAAAACAAAGAATTGCGCCCTTGCCAGCCATTCGTCCACATTATTTACACGGCCCAGCAGCTCCACGTTATCGGCAGTACCGGTTTCCTTTATAGTTTGCTCCAATACTGCCCGCCATGGGCCCTCACCAGCTATCTTTAGTTTTACCTGCGGATACTTTTGCTTTACGATCGCAATGGCTTTGATAATGTCGGCCTGCCCTTTCAACTGTATCAGCCTGCCTACACTCAGAAACAAAAAAGGCTCAAATCTATCGGCAGGCTTGTCGGCTTCTGTTATATGCCGCCCTCTTGGTACGATGATGATCTTAGCAGCAGGCAGCCCTAACTTATTGACGTACGAGTCTTTCAAAAATTGCGATATGGATAGAAAAACATCCACCCGCTTAGCTGTTATCTGATCCAGGTATTGAAACATTTTCAGCTTCACCCGGGCAGGCTTACTCAGCTCTGTATATCGCTCGGCATTGTAGGTATCGCCTACCAGCGAACCTACCAATGGTATTTTACTATTTTTAAGCGCAACCCTTGCTACAAGCTCAGCGCGTGCCAGCGTGGCATGTACCACGTCCGGCTTTTCTTTTTCTATGATTTTCTTCAGTGCTTTCACTGCCGGAAACAGATATAAGTAAGAGTCGATGTTGAGCTGTATCAGCTTAATGCCGGCAGACTCAAAATCGCGTTTTAGGGCATCGCCTTTGAAGATGGAACAAACTACAGGCTCAATATCCTTAAGGTACTTACTGATCTCCAGCGTGCTTTTTTCTGCTCCGCCAACCTCCAGCGTATCGAGTATAAAAAGTATTCTCTTTTTCTTACTCATTTAACGAAAGTTTGAAGACGAGGGAATAAACTGCCTTTGACAGGAACGATTTACGCACCGGGAAAAGCTTAAAGTATTGCAACCAAAGCTGCTCTTTAAAGTTCTTACCGCCTTTAATAGTGCCTAACATATCCAGCGCTTCTTTACGCTGGTTATAGTTATAGTGCATCAGTGCCTGCCTTAGTATGAATGACCTGCGCGAATCGGGGTATTTATCAAAAAGGTATTGGTATTTGCCGTACTGTAGCGATACCGCCTTCATTGCCCTTACAGGATTGTATACCCTTTCTTCGGTATGATGGTGTACGCGTACCAGCACTTGCGGCACAAAATCAAATTCGCCAAACTGGCACAACCTTACCAGGAAATCCCAGTCTTGCCCCGCAGGCATCTGCGGATCGAAGAAGACATTATTGCGAACGAGTGTTTCTTTTTTCACCATCAAAAACGGAGTACCTGCACCAACCCTGTCTTTGTTGAGCAAGTGTTCCATTATATTGCCCTTGAACTTAGGTATCCAGGTAAAGTAAACCTGGCCATCACGGGCATCCTCACGGCCGCAACTTACTACTACTACATTGTTCCCTTTGTTTTTTTCAAACTGGGCAACCTGGCACGCTACCTTATCGGGTAAATACTCATCATCCGAATCAAGGAATGTGATGTATTCTCCCTTCGCATCTGCAATACCTACATTTCGGGCATTACAAGCGCCTTTATTTTCGAGCACACGTATATACTTTACTGTAGGGCTATCGGCATATTGCTTCATAGCTCCGGCCGTATCGTCTGACGAAGCATCATCAACCACAATGATCTCGCAATTGCTATAGGTCTGGCTCAATACACTACCAATACACCTGGGCATCAGGTGAGCCCTGTTGTATGTAGGTATAATAACGGAAACCAGTGGTTTTTGATCCATAAAAACTTTACAACTTAAACAACCCTGCTGTACATGTAGTAGTACGAAAACAGTATGATATCTTTTACGTTCTTAAATTTTATAGCGAGATAAAGCAAAACCTTCGTCACATCCTTCTTGCTCTTCTCGTCTTTCAGGATAAGATTCTTATGTTTAAAGAACAATCGTTTCGTCCCTTCGTATTTTGCCTTATTGTTGGTGCGTATCCTTGGGCCGGTATGTATGTTTATCCGGATCAGCGTATCAAGGATATACTTTGTTTCAAGGCCGTGTTTTTTAAAATACTGAATAAGCCTGATGCCTAGTTCGGTATGTTGGTTTGCTCTAAGCTTGGAGTCATACCCGCCTACTGCATCAAAATATTTTTTCCTCATAATGAAGATGCCCGCATTGGTAAACCGGCATACTTCGTACTGAAACAAAGGCCCTTTTTTAGTTGGCACTTTGGCATCTGTCTTATTACCATGCTCATCATGAATGCTGAGGCCACAAAATGCGCAGGGTACTTTTTCATCTTTGCCTATCAGTGCAAACATTTTTTCCAGCCATTGTGGTTCGGCCTCATCATCACTATCCAGAAAGGTAATAAGCTCACTCGATGCATTCCTCACACCCACATTCCTCGACTCTGCCGCTCCCGAATTTTCCTTCTGTATATACCTTATTCTTTTGTCGGACAGCAGACCTTCCACTACTTGCTTTGTGTTATCTGTAGACCCGTCATCTACAATAAGCAATTCCCAGTCAGTATACGTTTGTTGTTGTATACTGACAACAGTACGGCTTATCAGGTGAGCCCTGTTATGTGTAGGTACTACTACCGATATCATTTCTTAATTATTTTATCGAAAACGACATCCCACATCTGCTTTGCTCTTTTCTTTTGCACCTTAGACGCTTCTGCCAGTTTTTCTTTAGATGTGCGGTATTGTCCTGCATCAGAAAACATACTCAGTTTTTGCGCCAGTACGTTCTTATCAGTAGTGATGCTGATAAGCCCTTCGGGGAAGTTATAGTCCTGAAGCAGCATTTCGTACTTGTGGCTCCAACTGGTAGCAAGTACCGGTACACCCTGGCACAATGCACTCACCAGACCATGAAACCGCCCGGTAACCAGACCTCTACAAGATTTAATAATCGACTTAATAGCCAACGGATCTTCCTCGTTAATTATTTCGATAGGCTGCGCAAGGGATTCATTCACTTTTTTAGCAAGATTAAAATCCTTTTGCCCTGAGTGTATCAGGAAAACCGGTACGAAACCGATGCTACGAATATGATCGACAAGGCTGCTGAGAAATGCCATATAGCCATTTGCATCGCTTGCCACTTTTTGCTCTATCAGTTTTTGGTTGGGTATGATGGCAATTGTATTGCTCATATCTCTACTGTACGCAGGCACTTCTACGAGGTTGGTAAAATCGGGAGCCAAGTGTAGTTTTCCATTTACATTAAAGCCATCCTGCACTTCTTTATACGATACACGGTCGCGGGCAAAGATGATCTCGGAATGCTCAAAAACTTTTGCCGACACCGCTTTTACGTCCTGTTTTTTAAACGGACCAAATGCCTGTGGTAACAAAATGATCTTGGCACCATTCTTCTTCAGCATAGCAGCATCCCGGCCAAGCTTGTGGTCAATAGACGCAGGCGTCCACTGGTCGCCCATGAAAAAGCCGGAGGCATCAAATACATAGTTTACGTCGTTGACAAGAAACCATTCATTGCTTTTGCGAATACCCAACGGCAGTATATTGACAACACCACTAAATTCCACTCCTTTCTTAAATGTCTTAAGGCGCTTCTTTAGTCCATTTGACTTCAATGCTTCGGGGGGCATAGCCTGTGTAGGTTCTGCTATGACGGTAGCATTTACATTGCGCTCGCGCAACTCTTGCATTATTGCCTTCAGCATCAGATAGGCTCCTTTATTCTCTATCCCGATGCCGCGTATCTCTATGATCATTTACGCTTGTTTATTACCTCTGAAAAAACAGTATCCCACATCTTCTGAGACTTCTCCTTTTCTATTTTTGCGCAGGCTTGTATCTCCTGGCGCAATTGCTTATTGCTGTCAGCATTCAGTACCTCATCTACAAGTGATGCAATACTCTCTGCTGAATCGGACTTGCCAATTATGAAACGGCCCATGTTGTAGTCAGAGAATAACTCCTCATACTTGTGACTCCAACTGGTAGCAATAGACGGTACCCCCTGCGAAAGAGAACTAACCAAGCCATGAAAACGACCGGAAATGACAGCGTAAGCCTGGCCTAAAAGCGCCTTTTGCGCCAGGGCGCTAGGCTCTGTCAACACTTTAAGCTTTTCCTCAAACCTTGCATTCAGCTTCTTGGCTATCTTATGGTCTTTGTCACCTTCATGTATCAGTATTACAGGTTCCAGCTTACTATCATATACTTTTTTGCATATCTGCTCTAGCAACGAAAGATATTGTTCTTCAGTAAAAATAGCTTTCTCGATAAGCTTATTGTTCGGGATGATAATAACCGAACGCTCGTAAGTACCGGCAGGCACCAACCCCGCATCAACCTTTAGCAAATTGGTAAAGTCTGGCGCAAGCACCACTTTGTTCTTCTTGCCATAGGTCTTTTCCAAATAAGCAAGCGATTGCCTGTCGCGCGAAAATACAAGACTTGAGTAGTCCAGTATTTTACTAAAGCTATCTTTTATCTCATTCTTTTCGAAAGGTCCGAAAGCCTGAGGAAGTAATACGACTGTTGTATTGTTACCTTTTATCTCTTTAAGGTCGCTTCCTAAACGCTTATTGATAGCTTCCTTGCTCCACTGGTCTCCGTATACAAAGCCCGATGCATCAAGTATCACATCGACATCATCGAGCAGGTATAGATTAAGCTTATGCCTCAACGACTTTGGCAACAGCTTAATGAGCGGCTTAAACTCTATCCCCTTTCGTTTAGTTTCAATTCTTCTTTTCAGCCCTTCTTTCTCAATGTCTTGTGTAGAGAAAGCGCTGGTATCTTTAGCTACGATCGTTACTTTATTACCATAAGGCTGCAATGCCTGCTTTACAGCAAGCAGCATGAGGTATGCTCCTTTATTTACGGTACCTACGCCTCTTACTTCTATCAGCATTTTATTCAAAATTATATTTTCTGATCTGGTCCAGCGGTCGCTTTTCTGAGTACGCTACCATCCCATCTGGATCAGGGTAGCCAATGCCCATACACATGATAGGGCGCTGGTGCTTGCCCAGCTTCAGAAATTTCTCCATAGCTATTTCACGGTCTTCAATATCAGGCCAGTTGATAGAACAACTGCTAAGGCCCAGTGTTTCCAACGCAAACATGAATGCCATATTGGCCAGCGAAGCATCTACATATATAACGTGCCTGTCGCGCTCACTAAAGTATGCATCGAGGTTGCCTACTACCACTACCATTACAGGTATAGAGTGTGCGTAGCCACCAGTACCCATTGGCAGGTGCACTGCTTTTTTAACCAATTCCGGATCGTCAATGATGCGATACTCGAATGGCTGACGGTTACAGGCGCTTGGCGATTGATTTGCAGCAAGAACAGCTTTGTCAATTAATTCTCTCGGCACCTTTTTATCCAGGAACCATCTTACTGATCTTCTCTGTTTGGCAAATTTGTAAAACTCTTCGAAGTCGATCTTAGCAAAGCTATCTACACGGCGATGATATGGTATGAACTTGCAATCAGTATTTACGCTGCCGTTCAGTTCTCCCGAACATTTTGCAAACCTTACCCGCTGCTGATCCACTATCTTGTGCGGTTCATTCTTATCGAAGTATTCGGTGAGCACATCATTAAACCATTTCAGCTGTTGGTTATCTTCTGCGGCAGCATTTTTCACCACTTTTTCAAATGCGTCAACCGTCTCAGTAATATACTCGGTAGCAAAAGTCGCGCGTCTTGGCTTCATCAACAGTCCTTTTTCTATACGGTGCGTGTTACGCACCAGCAAGAAGTAGTTGCCTTTCTCTTTATCGTCGGTTATATACTTTGCTTTGCCGGATAGTGCCGCCTGAAACTCTCTGTAGAACGACCTTGATAAAGCAAAATAATAGAACGCAGACAGGAACTTAGAATGAGACCAGGTAAGTGGCAACTTCTTATCGATATGCCTGTTTATCCTGAATTTTATTTTATTGATAATTCCTTTTTTCATCACAATAATTATTTAATAACATATTGAGGTCTTACAACCTACCCATACACCTCAAACGGCATCATTATGCAAAACTCCTGAAAAAATGTGAGAGTAATTTTATGTGTGCTTTAATCTTATGTTCTCTCGCATAAATATCTTTTACATCGCCGGAGTTTCCATCAAACCCGCTTACCGAACTTTGGTCTAAAGTATGCAGGTATTCTGCTGTTTTCTTCCGGATGGTTTCGCTCGGTGTTTCTATGATCTTTTCAATTGCATTTTTAATATCCCTGGTATTGTATATTTCAAATGCACCGAAGGCATCTCTAAAGGGTGCCACGCCAAAGGTCAATACTGACTTGCCACGAACGAGTGCCTGTATACCTACGCTGCCGGTAATAGTTGCAATACCTTGCGACCGGTCGATAATATCAAATGTATTGAAGCTGATAGGCAGCAGATCCACATTAGACAGGCCTGCTATATCCTGATAAAATTTCACACTGCGGTATCTCGGATCAAATGTTGCCATGAACGTAGAAGGGTGTTCTTTCACCAGCAATTTCCAGCCTTTGGGCAACATAAGCGACAGGGTGCGGATAATAAGCCATTGCTGCGAAAACAATCGCCCTTCGGGTAAAGAAGTACGTTCAGGCTGAACGTGCATAAAATAGGCTATGAACTTATCATTCGGCGACACCTCATTGATGCAAAGCGAATGGTAGGTCTTATACAACCGATGTTTGTACATCAGCGTTTTCAGCACATTTACATTCTTGGTACCATCTTTCAACTCCTTCCTCCACGACCAGAATTTGCCTTTCCTGGCTTCAATTCTTTTTTTCTCGTAAGTAGGCAATGCGGTAGCAAAGTCTTTCGATGTTGTATCTATAAATGCATCTACCTTACCTGCGTCCGGCTGCGAATCGAGGTCTGTAACAGGGTATATCTTTTGGTCATCAATACCTTTTGCTAAACGATACTTCCACGGAAGCGCCGTAAGCTGCAGCATCAACACTTCAATACCCAGATACTCGGCTACCCTGCCCAGTGCCCACTGACGTATATGATGCGGGGTAGTTGGGAAAAAAAGGATATCGGGCTTGTATTTATTAAGCAGGCCTATGCTATTGAAAACAAGAATATCAATATGCTGAATAGAATCGGGCAAGCTGTTATCTTCACGAACGGGGTATACCCGCTCATACAAAAGAAATGTTCTGTAATCATTTATTACCCGCTCCAGTATCTCTACATACTGCTCTTTTTGATCTTCTGTAAGCTCATCCAGCGCTTTCGCCTTTTGTAGCTGAGAGTAGTACAAAGTCTCAAGGCCTGTATTGCTCTGATCCCATTGCCCGCCCGGCTTGTTCTTTGTCACCAGAACAAGTTTATTCTTTTTTTTTGTGTATTCAGATATGGCGTCCGCTAATGGTGCGTATGGAAATTTACCGGGATCAAAGAGTATTGTCTTCATAAAAAACTGTAGTAAGAGACCTATTTCAAAACAATATTGTGCTATAACTGAACGACCGGCGCTTCGTTCTTCAACAAGAAATTGGCCATATTAAGGCTCAACTCACCGGTTACACTTAGTCCGCAACGTTCGTCTACCACTATATGCCCCACCTTTCCATGCAGCATTTTTTCTTCTTTTTTAAATCCATCGATACGGGCCAGTACGATACCTCCAACGCCTTTATAGAGAGCTTCGCGTTCCAGGCGTGTAAACTTCTCCTGGTCTAGTATCGATTGCAGGCCATTACCATTATGCTGATAATACATAGCATTGTCGGGCCTTACACTCAGCACCGAATCAGCACCGAATATGGTAAGTGTGTTGATAGCATCATCTATCATATCCGAAGCCAGGAAAGGATATTCAATAGCCAGCGTCATCATCGCTTCAGGGCGCAGGCTTGAGATAGCTTCGCTCTCGAGTATATGGTGCAGCGTTTTATTCAGCGTTTCGTTGATACGGGCAAATTCTACCGGGCGTTCTATAAACATAACGGTAGGGGCGATACCTTGCAGGTGCTGATAATAGTAATCTTTGATCTCCTCATCGGCACTGGTCACTACCACTGCATGAACCTTTTTGGCCGCCGCCGCCGCGCGCACGGTACGCTCGAGCAGGGTCATCCCTCCAACCTTCATCAGCGGGAAGCTCTGGCCTTTAAGCATTGTCTTCCTTACCGGTATTACGGCTATAGTAGGCGGCGTAGAAACGTTATTGTTATTGATGAAATTATTCTTGATCTGGAATCTTGTCTCCAGTATCCTCGACTCATTTGTGGTAAGGTTGCTACCATGCTGCCTGTAGTAGAATAGCGGCTTATTTATGTTCAGCACCTTGTGGTGTGCAATAAACTTGATCCACAACTCATATCCATCCTGGCAAGAGTAGCTTTCATCATACCCGCCAAGGTCGGCAAGGTATTCTCTGCGTATCATGGTACATGCACCGTGCGCAGGCTGGTCCAGCAACGATACCTCTTTCTGGAAATTAAACCTCCTGACCTCGCCAATAAGATGGTTATTCGCATCTACCAGGTAGTAGTCGGGGAACACCAGCCCCAGGCTATCATCGGCCTCCAGTGTGCTGCACATGGTCTCCAACGCATCCGGCTCGAGGTAGTCATCTGCATCAAGGCGCATAATGTATTTACCCCTCGATACGCGCAAGGCAATATTGTTGGTGATATTCAGCCCTTTATTTCTCTGGTAAATGATGCTGATCTGCGGGTGTACCGAATATTCTTCGATCACTTTTTTTGACTCGTCGGTAGATCCGTCATCGATGATAAATAGTTCAAAATCCTGAAGCGTCTGGTTCAGCAGACTTTCAATAGATTGACTGATATATCTTCCATAGTTATAGTTGGTGATATATACACTCACCAAAGGATTTTTTTGTGCCATTATACTCTTTCTTTTAGTGATTTGGCAGGTATGCCCGCAACCACATTATATTCAGATACACTTTTTGTAACTACTGCATTGCTACCTACTACAACGCCTCTTTCTAACACACAGCCGGGCATTATTACGACGTGTGTGCCCAACCATACATCTTCTTTCAGTTCAACCGGCGCATGGTCGTAGCCCTGGTCTTGTACGCTTACGCCGCGCTCAGCGAAACCATGCATGCTGGTTTGCAAATACACAAAACCCGATACCAGCACCTTCTTTCCTATTGTTATAGAGTCACCTCCATTCAGCACTGTATACAGCCCGATCCTTGTACCTGTACCAATTTCTATTACAGCATTATTAGCCGCAAGGATGCGTACACCACGGTCTATCCTCACATTATCTCCTATTATCACTTTGGCCCGTCCGTGTACTCTTATCTCTACATTTCGCCTCAGCTCTACATTATTGCCAATTACCAGTTCGGCATGCTCATCTACAATAATCCGCGGCACACTGTCGGCAGAGAAAGAACTACCAATACGCAGCCTTTTACCACCATATAGCAGTTTAGTGACGGCTGCAGTTAGCGCAGGCTTCCACTCCTTCAGATAAGTTTGTGTGAGCGATAGAAACATTAGTCCAGTTGTTCGTTTAGTATTTTGGCAAATGGTGCTATTGTTTCTTTTGCTGTTTTACCTACTATGTCTGCATAGGCTCTTGCATCTGTACCATGGTTGGGCCGCAGATATACAAGGTTGTCGGCAGTAATTTTTTCACCCGCCTTTATTTCCGTTTTGGGATATGCGGCTCTTCTAAATGTTACAACGTGGTTTGTTTCTATTTCTATCGCCGTAGGCTGCTTTGTAAAAGAACCCTTTAGCGTATCGATGATATTCAATTCGCTGATAAGTGCCTTTACATCATCTTGTGTAAGCGATACTTTATGGTCTCTGAATTCGCGTCCTTCTTTTCTATCGGTAAAATGGAACTCCAGTACTTCGGCGCCCATAGCATAAGCATACTGCATTGCACGCTGGTCGGTAGTATGGTCAGAGTACCCTACCGCAAGCCCTGTCAGTTCTTTAAACCGAAGCATCACGTTCAGATTAGCATCTGCATACTCTATCGGATACATCGATGTACACTGTAGTATTGCCAGGTTCTCCGGCTTCAGATACATCTCATCCAGCGATTGTATGAACTTTACAGTATCCAATACTTCCTGCTCTGTTGCCAGGCCGGTAGAGATAATGATTGGTTTTTTAAGCTTCGCAATGCCCTCGATAACAGGATATGCGGTAAGGTCGCCAGAACCAATTTTATAAAACTCGATAAATGGATCTATCCATGAAATGGCTTCCAGGTCCCAAACCGATGCTGTGTATTGCAGCCCGGCATCTATCACCATTTTTGCCAGCTCCTGATGTTGCTCAGGCGTCAGCTCAAATTTTTTAAAGTGCTTGTTACGGTCGGGGCTCTCTACCGGGCTTACGAGTGTATCGCCTGTGTAGATCTGAAATTTTACAACATCGACTCCAGAGCCTATTGCCAGGCGGCAAAGTTCTTTTGCATATTCAAAATTCCCTTCGTGGTTGCCGCCTATTTCGGCAATCAACAATGGTCCGTTTTTCCCTTTCCAGTAACTCATACTAATTGAAGTTTTAGATTTACGATCTCTTTCCAGCCGGCAGTAGCATATCTATCGCCCAGCTGCTTAACGATCTCTGTTGCCATATCCAGGTCTTCCTGTGTATCTATGGCCATCTTTACACCCTGTGCGCCCGGCACCTCGCTATTCTTTACAAATTGGCTATTGGTACAAAAGTCAGGGTGGTCATATAAAAAGAGCGTAACGTGCTCGTTGTATTTCTTATCGGCAAATGCGTGATATGCTTTTTCAAAAAAATCTACATTCACTACTTCTACGCTCATGCCGGTAGGGTACGTTCGCTCAGGCACATTCGACACAAAATCATAACCGCCGGCTACTGCATCATCGGCTATCGTCTTAATAAGATCTGCATCCGCGAACAGGTTATCGCCATTTATCCTTACTGCATAGTCGAGATCAAAGCGACGGGCTGCGCCCAGAAACCTGCCAGCCACATCATCCAACGAACCACGGAAAACATTGATACCGTTTTGTTCGCAATAAGCAGCGATCACATCATCTGTAGGTTGGTCGGATGTTGCAATGATAATATGCTCTTTGCCCAAAGGTGCCAGACGCTCCATAAGTATCGATACCAATGGCTTATCGTCCACCTTCCTCAGGATCTTTCCCGGCAGGCGGCTAGAGTTGTATCTGCATAGAATGATGTAGCCTGTACTCATACTCGTTCGCTAATTATTTTTGCAGGTATACCGCCTACTATTTTATAGGGTGGTACATTGTCTTTTACCACTGCACCGGCGGCTATCACGGCACCATCGCCTATAGTTACTCCTTTCAGTATCTTGGCGCCGGTACCTATCCACACATCGTTGCCAATCTTTATTGCAGCCGTCTGGTTAGGTTGCTTATTCATTTGTTCATTTCGCTCTATACCATGATCGCTATCCACGAGGTATACGAACGGAGCGATCATACAGTCATTTCCCACTTCAATACCCTTCGATGCAAATATGAACGTATGATAGCCAACAGTGGTATTGCTTCCGATCTTTATAACTGCCTGCTCATTACAACTGCATATCCTTGCTCCTTCTTTGATGATGAGGCCATCTCCCAAAAAAATGTTCTTTGGGAACCGCATAAACTCTACGTTCTTATCGATATGCACATCTGCCCCGATACTACCCAGTCTATATTTGCTTATAAGATTTCTTAGGTAGTGCCGGTAGGTTTTTTTTAAATGTTTTCTGACTTGAGACATTATTCAACTTTTAGAATTCCTGTAATTCAACCATTCTTTTGAATTTACCCGATGCCTCTATCAATTGATCAAATGCCCCCGAAGCCATTACATTACCTTTATCCATCAGGAAGATGTTGTCTACATTCCTGATGGTAGACAGCCTGTGTGCAATAACAACAATTGTGTACTTGCCACGCAGCGCGTCTATATTCTCCTTTATCACTTTTTCCGTTTCAGAATCGAGCGCAGATGTAGCCTCGTCGAGTATTAATATCTCTGCTTGTTTGTACAATTCGCGCGCTATAGAAATTCTCTGTTTCTGGCCACCGGATATCAATATTCCATTATCGCCAAGTTTGGTTTTCTCCTGCTCTGGTTGTCTGCTTATAAAGTCCGACAAAGCGGCTAGCTCTATGGTATCCCAAAAGCGTGCAATATTCTCATCTGTCCTTTCTGCCCAAAAAGTGATGTTGTTGTAGATATCGTCGTTGAAGATGACCGGCTCCTGAGAAATGTACCCGATCTTCGATCTGAATGTATCGAGATCGTATTCGGATATCGCAACATTGTCAACCAGCATTTTTCCTTCCTGAGGTTCTATCAGGCACGATATCATGTTTGCCAGCGTGGTCTTCCCTGACCCACTCTCGCCAATAAGGGCAATCGTTTGATTTTTAGGAATCGTAATATTGATAGCGTTCAGCACTTTGTGTGTACCGTATGAAAACTGCACATCTCTAAGTTCTATTTTGCCTTGCAGGGTAGTAAACGCTTTGTCCGCCTTGGCTTCTTTCTGCTTGTACAGATAGCCGGAAAGTTCTGCTACGCTCTCCAGCGAACCAATATTTTGAACGAACACATGCCAGTGGTTCTGCACTGTTACCAGGAAGCTCAGGGCACGGTAAAATAACAACAGACTAAGCAAGATCGTAGTAAAGCTCGAACCAATGACATTTATCTGAAAGTAGATAACCGCGACAACAACTGTAATGATCATAGGCTCCTTCATACTAATGGTAATAGCAGAATACATACCTATGCGCTTATTCAACTGTTCGGTTTTATTAATTACCTTCTTCAACTTCTTATTGAAGTTAGACAGATAGTTAGTGGCTTTCAGGTATTTGAAATTGTGTACCGACTGGAGAAGAAGCCCGTTAAAATCGCTGCCTTTTTTCGATAGACTTTTTGATACCCGTTTTGTCGACAGATATATTCTACGATAAAGCACATTTGTAAGACCGGCTCCTATTGCAACCAATATGGCAAACTGATAGTTGGCCAGAAAGGCAAGAGCGATATAAGTAACTAGCATAACACACGCCTGAGACGCATTAAAATACCCGTTCATCGACTGATTTACCTTTTGCACCTCAGTAGTCAGTGTATTTTGAATTTTACCCGAATCAAGCTTTAAAAAGCCTTCATAGCTTACTCCCTGAAGACCATCTACCAGGCTATGGCGTAGCTTTTTCATGAAGGTCTGGCGCAGCCGCGTTTGGTAACTCTGTTGTATCAGTTTCAATACCCCTTTGAATGTAAACAAAACTACAAGCATCACAAGGACGGTATTAAGCGTAAGCGAGACGCCCAGCCCTTCTATTGCTTCGGTTACGTAATGCAGCTTACCCATAGCTGCCTTGCCGCCTACTGCTGTTGTAGTACCGCTAACAGACTGCAATAGCGGCATAAACATGGCAAGCCCTATACCGTCAAAAAAACTCACAAGGATGCACAACCCAAGGTTAACTAATAGCCTTGCTCCCACTACACTATAGTAAAAGCGAAAATACCCTATGAAATTATTTTTAAACTGGATTTGCATTTTTATTTGAATTTTCCGTCACTGCTACTACTTAAGAAACCGTTTTCCCCTTACGGTTGAATAAGCGGTTCAAACCACTACTTTTTTCTTCATTATCATAATAACCATAGCCATAACCATATCCGTAGCCGTAACCATACCCTGAGTTCTTAACATCGGCCCCATAAATCACAATTGCAGGGTTTACCAATTTATTCTCCTTTTTCAGCTGGTTGAGGTATTGTATGGTCGGCTTATGCGTAAAGTTATGCCTGATTACATATAATGATATATCTGCCAAATGTACGAGCCCTAGCGTATCTGATATGATGCCGACAGGTGCAGTGTCGATAATCACATGGTCATAGTTTGTTTTCAGATAGTCCATCAACTTTGCCACTCTCGGGCTCAGTATTAATTCTGCCGGGTTGGGCGGTATGGGTCCCGAGTTGAACAGATGCAAATTTGGATATTCGGGCAGCACCTTAGCAATAGTTGAGGCATCAATATTTGTAACAATATAATCGGACAAGCCATTCACATTATCTACCCCTAG
Organism: Sphingobacteriales bacterium; assembly: GCA_004144175.1. GTDB lineage: Bacteria > Bacteroidota > Bacteroidia > Chitinophagales > Chitinophagaceae > Polluticoccus. The sequence continues at coordinate 109,883 of SEFT01000010.1, read as the reverse complement.
GCGCTCACTTATTTTTGGCTTTCGAAGGTCGAACTCCAAAAGCGCTACTCTCTTGCCTGCCTGAGCCATTATGTTGGCAAGGTTGACAGCAATAAAGGACTTTCCCTCGCCACTCATAGCCGATGTAATAAGAATCACTTTTTTACCTCCGGAAAGCCCCATATAGCCGAGGTTCGATCTCAATATTCTAAACTGCTCCGTAATAAGCTTCTTACTATCCGCAAACGTAAGTACCGGCCGCGATTCTGCAAGATCCACCTGCACAATTTCTCCTATTATCGGAATGTTGGTGGAATTTTCGATATCTTTTTTAGACTCTACCCTTTGGTTCATCAATGTTCGGATAACAATAAGACCAATTGGAAGCAAGAGTCCGATCGAAATAAATGATGTATATGTGCTCTGTACTTGGGGGGAAATGATACCGGTAGTACGTGAGGCATCTATTAGCCTGGTTCCCGTTACATCTGATGACATCAGCTGCACAGATGTCTCCTCCTTTTTCTGTAATAAAAATGTATATAAAGACTCCTTTATGGTAAGTTCCCTTTTGATACGTATGAGCTCTTTCTCCTTTCCTGGCAAGCTCTGAAGTTTGCCTGTATACTCTGCATCCAGCCCTGATAGGTAGCGTTCATTTACATTATACTGCGTGCGGATGTTGGCTATATTTTTAATGATATTTTCGCGCACCTCTTTCAACTGCCCATTGATGGCAGGTAGAAGAGGATCGTTAGGCGTTCCAAGATCTAACACCATCCTTTTTTTACGCAACGACTCATTATAGTTATTCACTAAGCCTGAAAGAATCGCATCCGGAACACCAAGACTGCTTGGGAATAACTCAATCTGATCAACATTTTGAACGTGTGCCTCTAAAGCAGTCAAAAGCATCCTATTATACTCTGCAGTATTTTTTTGCGCATCCAAGTTATTCAGATTTTGCATAACGGCATTTGCTGCGGCCGACACATCATAAAGTTTGTTCGACGAACGATAGTCACGTTCCCGATTTTCCTGATCTATTAACTCTTGCCCAACAAGTTGCAATCTATCATTCAAAAAATCCAACGCAGTGCGAATTGACTTATTTTTAAACTGCAGCGATGTCCTGTCATATTCTCTGATCAGCACACTCACAAAACGCTCTGCTCTGCTTGGTATCTCATCGTTCAAGGTAATCTGAAGTATTCCCTTACCGGTTTTGACCATACTAACCGCTAGGCGCCCTACATACTTCTTTACTGCTGCATCATCACTTATTACCGAAAGATTAAAAACATCTCCCTTTTGAGCTATTAGGTCACCCAACTTGTATACAATAAGGGTATCACCATTTGGAAGCGTTGTAACCTTATCGTAGAAATTTTTCTTATTGTTTGAACCCGACTTGATAATATAATAGTCCGGAAATACGGCCAGGCTATATGGCCCTGAAGCCCTGTTCGAATTTACTTGCCTGATATTTACCCTAAAAGGTAGCGCTTGCACATCAAGCGGCTGCTCTTTAATTCGCGCATCTTGTACCAGCTGTATTTTTAGGTCTAAAGAATCCACAACCTTTTTAATAAGCGAGTACGATTTAAGGATGAAAATTTCATTCTGAACAGTTGGATCCTCTGCCTCTTTTTGACCTATGATTCGAACTGTATTAGATGCATCGCCTGAATTAACCAATATATTTGCGGTGACACTATATACAGGTATTTGATACCTTAAATATACACGCGCGCACACAAAAGCAATTACTGCGCATAGGATTATCCAATGCAAATTTCTAAGCAGCTTTGATAACAGCCGCGCGAAATCTAACTGCATCCCTCCACTGCTGGCTTCTTCTTCGTCCAAAAGTTCCTCTGTAGCCATTAACCTGCGGTATTTTTATTTGTTGTTTATTACTGTAATCAGGAGTGCCGACGCCCCCATAAGCAAGGTGAGCAAACCGATATATGCCCTCGCTTCATCGCTAAACAGTCTCATATCACGCGGCTGTACAATAATCACATCGTTGTGCTTTACGTAGAATAATTCCGGATTGTTCAACAGCTCCTTCTTCCGAAGATCAAGTTTTGAGATAGTCCTTACGCCATTATAGTCCCGGTAAAGCTGTATGTCATATCGTTTTGCCGATCTTGGTAAGTCTCCGGCTACACCAAGCGCGTCCAGTAATGTAGTGCGCTGATGAGATAATGCGTATACCCCTGGTGACCTTACTTCGCCAAGCACAGTAAACTTGAAACTTATAAACTTAACATTAACCAAAGGTTCTCTCAGGTAAGGCGAAACCTTTTCTGTAATAACATCTTTCAATTGGCTAGCGGTATAGCCCTCAGCCTTCACTTTACCAACTACCGGAAACTCTATCTCACCCAACTCGTCTACCCAAAATCCTGCAAGGTCAGATGCATTGGCCCCAGCACCGCCACCTCCTATACGCCCCTTCGAGCCAGAGGTCGGTTCCTCACCATAGTTATTAAAAATAGCAGCCGCTTCTGGGTTTTTTGCGCCAATAGTTATCATTAGCTTATCGCCCTTCTGTACAAGCCTAAGTTCCTGGTCAACATGGGGAAGATGTACTACTGAGGAGTCCGGAAGATTCTTAAAATAACGTAACTGATTGACACTCCGGCAAGACGTTACGAGAAAGTTGCAAACGATAAAAACAAGAAGGATAAATGACTTTTCAATGTTTCCTATCCTCATTTTCATCGGCATATTAATTTTTTGCAAAGGTACTTTTATTTGAAGTCTTGATCAAATTAATTATCAGTGAGAAAAAATGTAATATCATAAGAAATAGGCTATTTGGAGCACCGTTTTTACGTCTCTAAATATTAAAAAACATTATAACCAACATAATCAATATGCGTAATTAGATAAAATCGTCGCGATTATAATATCTGCTAACGTAAACTATATTGCCGAGCACAGATGGATCTTCAAAGGTTATCTTTGTGTAAAAGATTTTGTTACGCCAGTCGTTTGTAGTTATGAGTATCAATGAGATGTAAACCGATGACCTCAGTCAGCGGCACTAATGTTGACCTTAAAACACCTATCTGGCTAAGCCAGTTACGTAATACTACATTGGGCATTAATTAAGAAAGGACAAACGTGGTTTGTCCTTTCTACAATACATTTTATCTATTGCAATTACAATAACGGTCCAAAGTTGTATTTAACACCCAATGAAATAAACAAGTATCCATCTTTCTTTAAACCGCCGGATGTAAAGTCGTATCCGTCCAGTCCTTCAGAATTAGTAATATTATATTGCACATTAAAATTTCCCGTAATATTAGTTCCGGGAATGTCAACATTTATTCCGGCGCTGATAGGTAACGCTATACCAATAGACTTATCCTTAACATTGGAAATTTTCGCGTTGTTTTCCGGAAACCTTGCAACAATATCACTCATACTATTGCGGATGATACCAAATCCAATTCCGGCGTATATGTTTTTGATAAGGCGGCTGAGATCCTCATTATCTTCCGTTAGCATACCTATACCCACCCTTCCATAAGCATTCACAGCCTGAAAGCTGTTTACCGAATGAAGACCCCAAGATGAGCTCCTAAGATATCTGCCCGCCGCATCAGGCACAGCATTCTTTACGCCTGTTTCTAGTGTGCCTATTTGACCTTCCAATCCAAACGACAAGAATTCTTTTAGTTTATATTCAACATTGATCCTGCCAACCGGAGTCATAGAGCGATTGGGCAGATCGCCGTAGAGTCTGGCAACGCCCCCGCCTATGCCGGCGCTAAAACGATGTGCCCCGTTAGGTACAAATTGAACCTGAGCAAAGGATGGCGCAACTGCTGTTAGGAACAAACCTAAAAGAAAAAGTATCCTAGTATTCATAGATATTTGTTTTACACTGGCGATGTTGGGCACAACCTAGTATTTCCAGATCTTCTCTTTCTGCTCTTTCAACTGCTTTTCAGCCAAAGCAGGATTTTCGATCTTTTGACCAGGATTCTTAGAATCTCTGATGATCTGGCTAACGAAGCTGCGCTGTATGAAAATGTCATCAAAACTCAGGCCATCCTTGCTTTCCCTGGTTACCAACACTTTACGGATGGAAGGATAATGCAACCAAAACACAACTTCGGAAAGTTCTTCCCCACCTGCGTTCACTTTCTTCAGCGGAGCAATACCCACTATTCTGGTTTCGTATTTAGAGCGCTGCCTGTCGAAGAAGATATCTTCTTTAATACGATACTTCGTAATGTTCTCAGGATTGAACTCATTTAGCTGCATAGAAGATCCGATCACGTTGCCGTTTTCATCAAATTGTTGCACCAGTACACTATCAACAAGGCGAGACATTGCCTGGTCTGCGGGCAGTTTGGTTGTAAAACCATCTCCCGTAGGGTTTTTCTTTGTCTGTCTTGGGTCGTAAGCTATGATCTTGCCTTTCTTAACTGAACTTACCAAAAGTTCGGTCAAGCTGCCATCCATAGAAAAGAATACACTGGAGTTTTTAGGATCTTTCAGATCGATGTCTCTCCAGATGCGTTTGTAAAACTTAACATTCGCGGCATTGATCTCAGGTAGCGGGATTGGCTTAGCCCTCTTAAGGTTATTGGTGGCCATGTACCCGTCCGTCACTACTGCGTTGGTGTCTGCTAAGTCTTCAACAGCCACTACTTCATCTTCATCATCTATCATGGGGTAGCCACCACCTATTCCGCCTGCATCTTCCGACGCAGTTTCAGAAGGAGTAGCTCCCGATATAGCAGGATCAGCTTCAGACCCAGCTGGAGGTATCATATCAGACGACGCTGGTGGCGTCGTTTCAGACGCAACCGGCGTTGTACTGTCAGAAATTTCTTGCGCCTGCACCTGGTAATTAACACCCAAACACACACACAACATCAAGGCAAGTTTCAAATTCTTTTTCATGATCGTTTTTCTTATAATATTTTTCTTATTCAGCAGTCAATGTAAGTGGATCCAGCTGTCGCATCTGCTTATCGGGGCCCACAGCTATTATATTGTCAAAGATTACACGCGAACCAGGTGTTAAGCTAGCCATTGCCTGCATCATCGCAGGGTTTAGCGTTGTTCCTGATGCTTTCAGCACGGTCGCTTCACCGGCACTACGTGGTCTAACAATAATCATGCTAAAACTCTGTATGTCGAACTTAGCATCAAAATCAAAGTTGTCAAGCGCAGCAAAAAGCCTGTTTTGAGACTTGAATGCCACCGTACTCAGCTTTCCGCCTGTCTTACCCGCAAATTTTACACGAGGGTCAGGAATACGCTTTATACGAAATTCTGTGCTGCTCAGTGTCTGCGTTTTACCAGGAGCTGTTTCTGCCGAAACCGTAATCATTGCTTTACCTGGCGAAGATACACTAATATTATAGTTGCCATTAGCACCAGAAGCCGAACCGCCGCTGATACCCAGCTTAAGTTTCTCTTTCGGAATACCCGGAGCGGATACCGATACCGGGTTAGAAACACCGATGTATAGTACATTCATTTTGTCGGCAGATACTACCGCCGATGGTCTTGCTACCTGGTAGGTCTGTTCTGCTGTACGATACTCTTTTACGGTACCGTCCGTCTGTTTCACTTTAATAAGACCTGTCCAGGCAAACGTACCTTCCTTGCTTGTGCTCAAAGTATATACACCTTTACCATTTTGCACATTCAGCGATTGACCGTTCACCGATATTTCAGGGTTCGATTTTGAATCTGATGCAGTCAGGAATACTTCAGCGCTATACGGCTGTCCTTGTATTACATAAGAGCTTGGGGCTACCGCCACGGCCGCAAACTGGTCAAGGTTTACTACTGCCCTATCCATCTGGCCCAGCACTTTTTTAACAACTTCAGCTTCAGCGTTCTTAAGATCGGCTTGTATTTTTGTAAGCGTGGTATAGGCAGCAGTCAATGGTACTCCATCTCCGAAGTTAGCCATCTCCCAGCTTGTTTTAATTCCTCCACGCGGTTTGGGGTCACTAGCATCAAGCGGCAGGTTTACCGTTGCACGATCTTTAGGATCAAGCAATGCTAACAGCTCAGCCTTCGTTTTTTCTATTTGCGCTTTCAGTTCCGGACCTCTTTTCTGATTGATCATCAGGCGGTAAGCCGCATCCTGGTTGTCGCGACCTTTGATATCATTTATCTCTTCGCTAAAACCACCGCCTTCATCAACCATCGCCTTTTTGTGATCCTCAATTTTTTTGTCGAGGTCATCACACAGTTTACGTGCCTTTACTGCCTTATCATACACGAGGCGGGCACGTTCAGGCTCGTCTTTCAGCTTAGTTGCTTCAAAACTTTTAAAAGTATTATCAATACTGCTTTGTACGTTTTTACTAGAGGTTACCAGACTTTCCGTCAGTCTCCTAAATGCATCCAGTACGGATGTGCTCACGTTAGTGGCTACAAGGCCCAACAGCACAAGATAGAGGATACCCATCATCTTCTGCCGGGGCGTTTCATTTGCTCCTGCCATGTTCTATAGTGTTTTTAGTTTTTTCTAAATGCGTCCAGCTGAGCTTTGTAAACATTGTTCAGGTCAGACAGATTTTTCTGCAATTTTTTGATCTCTTCAGTAGTGGTTTTCACTTCGGTGCTCATGCCTTCGGCAGCTTGAGCAGAGCTTGAAACCTGTGCTACAGAGTCAACTTGCTTTTTATAAACACTATTCAGATCGGCCAGAGATTTCTGGAATTTTTTAATTTCTTCAGTAGCAGTTTCTACTTCGGTAAGCATGCCTTGCGCTATCTTAGAAGAACCGGCTATCTGGTTTACAGATTCTACCGTTTTATTAAAGTTATCAAAGCCAATTTTCAAACGCTCTATCACCTTTACGTCTATAGTTGTAGCCAGTAGGTTTTCGAGGTCGTTAGTAGAATTTTTCACCGGCTTCAGCTCTTCCTTAGGTTGAGCCGACTCTTCGCTCATGGCAGTATAACCCAGCAAACCAAACAGGATTGCTTCCGTAATAAGACCGGCAGCGATCATTATCTCGCCACCCTTCCAGTGAAGAATTTTAAACATCAGACCGATGATAACAATACTTGCACCCCAGGAAACAAGCGTGTTAACTCCAATTTTCTTTTTAGTTGTTTGATTGGCTTTCATAAACTGCTACGATTTGATTTGATTGTATTATACTGATTGGTTGGTTAGTATTCCTTATTTGCTTGCTGTTGCTTTGTCATTGTTTTTTATGACCTTCTTTTTCTTCGCAGCAGTAGCTTTCCTTGTAGCTACCTGTTTTGTAAGTATTTCAGGTGCTGGCATTACGCAGCGGAAACCGATGTAAGAGTGTGGTACATCCTGCACTTCGTAGTTCCTTGTATATGGGCTCAGCTGCATACCGTTGTCTTTCCACGATCCGCCGCGTATCACTTTACGTTTCATCACATCGGCCTCGTTGGAATCCGCGTGATAGATCAGCACCGGATTTTGGTCATGCACAAATGCCCATGCAGATTCGTTGTAAGCATCCAATGTCCACTCGGCTACGTTACCCACCATGTTATACAGTCCAAATTCATTTGGCGCGTAAGACATTACGTGTACGGTATAAGAAGAACCGTCGCCTGTGTAGTCGCCTTCATCTTGCTTGAAGTTAGCAGAAAGACCATTCTTTTTATCGCGCGGAGCTATGATAGCACTATCGCCATAGGCAGTAAGTGTCGTTCTCAGATCCTGGCGGCCCTGAGCAGCATATACCCACTGCGCTTCTGATGGCAGGCTCAATGGCATCTTATAGGTCAGGTTATACTTGCTCTTACCGCCACGGCTGGTGTTATTGCTCCTCCAGGTAGTGTAGGCCTGTGCCTGCTCCCATGTTATACCCACAACCGGGTAGTCATTGAAGGCAGGGTTTGTAAAATAATCCTGAACCATAACGTCTATCTGAGAGTTAGGGAAGTCTGTAGCCCACACCATAGTATTAGGATATACACCTACAACGCGGGTAATGTATTTATCTTCTTTTTGAGTTTTACCCGGCTTGCGCGACTCGAATGCGTACTTCAGCAAGTCCTGGCGCAGCATGCCGTGATCCAGCATTGGCTGTAGTGCACTCTGTATCTTAGAGTCACCTCTTCTCCACAATGATTTGCTGCCTACTTTACCCCAATTTATACGGCGGGCAGTAACCGTGTCACCTTTATGGCCTTTTTGAAAGTATTTATCATCCTTCAGATATTCTGTTATCAACACCGAATCTGCGACCCAATCAACAAACTCACGATACTGTGCGTTGGTAACTTCGGTGGCGTCGATAAAAAACGGACTCAGACTGATTTGTTTGTAGCTAGAGGAATCTGCCAGATCCTGACCATACTTCATCACAATACTTCCACCTGGTACATATACCATCCCCGGAGGCGCTGGAACTGTAGTACGGTTATACGCTTTAACCGGCCGCGGCAAACTTCTTTGCGCAAATACTGATGAAATCGATAACGCCGTTGCAACTACTGCTAAGGATGTAGCTCTTAAAAACATGCCAAATAAATTAATTTATCCAAATATTAAACTAAACACGATTAAAAACGATAGGCTGTTCTTAACCGTTGACTATCAATAAAATGTATGCAATATGTGATCAATAATTAATAATAACGCAGTGGCTTTCTGCGACTCTCTCCTTGCTAATCTTGCATAACTATAAGACTCTCATTGTCAGAAAACAACAATCTTAAGCGACACAAAGATATAGAATTAGATGCAAAAGTATATAATAATTCCGCTTCTAACCGATTTTCTTTAGAGATTATTGCAAATTTAACCGTAACGCAACCCCTACATTCAAATAAATTAAAAAATACATGTTTTTAAAATTTTATTTTCCAATAGCAGCAAGCGTTACACACGATATAAACTTCAAATAATACTACCTTAAAATTTCGATAACAGGGAATACAAAAACCAAGCCTTTACATGATTTTAGTGCTGTGACAATAACGATGAGGCCCACTTTTTACCTGATAAGCCTGCTCTTTTATGCTTCCTTTGGGCATAGCATATCCTACCTCATCTATGGCATGTTTTTTACAAATGTTTCATCACGGCTACGCTAAATACTAACAGGTGAGACGCATTAAATAAAAAGAATTATGATTGTTACTGAAGAACAGAAGAAAGAAGCATATGCATTTTATCAAGAGGCACTGGAACTACTCAACCAAAGTGGCGTAAACTATATGCTTGGGGGCGCTTTCGCCATGTTTCACTACACTGGTATATACCGTGACACAAAAGACCTGGATGTTTTCTGCAAACCTTCCGAGTACCCCAAAATGCTGAAATTCTTTGCCGAAAAGGGATTTCATACCGAGCTGCATGATGCTCGCTGGATAGCCAAGGTGTTTAAAGGCGAATATTTTATCGACATCATATTTGATACCGTAAATAATATATGCACCGTTGACGACTCCTGGTACGAGCATGCTTCCGAAGGAACCTTTGCCGACACCCCGGTAAAATTCATTCCTGCTGAAGAGCTCATATTCTGCAAAATATACGTGCAGAACCGCGAACGCTTCGATGGTGCCGACATCAACCATGTAATGATGAGGTATGGCAAAAATATTGATTGGAAACGCCTCTTTATGCGACTTGACCGCCACTGGCACTTGTTGCTGGCACAAATACTGATCTTTCAATTCGTATATCCATCTGAGTTCCATGACATCATCCCTAAATGGCTTTTCGATGAACTGATAAGCCGTGCAAACGAGCAATATGACTTACCGCCGGCTGTGGAGCGCGTGTGCAGGGGGCCAATGATCGATCAGACTCAGTACAGCGTTGATATTAAACAATGGGATTATAAGACCTATACCATTAAAACAGTTTAGCATTAGTTAGTATGGCAGAAGAAACCGAAAAGAAAGTAAGGATCGCTGCAGTAGGCGATATACATGTGCGGGAGAGCGACAAGGGTAAATGGACGGACTACTTCCGTAATGTGTCGCAAAAGGCAGATATACTGGTCATTTGCGGCGACTTGACTGATACCGGGGATGAAGGCGAAGCGCAAGTACTGGCCGAAGAACTGAAATCTTGTACCATACCGGTGGTGGCCGTACTTGGCAACCACGACCACGAAAAAGGCCGGCACAAGCTGATACGCCAGATGTTACAAAATGCCAATGTGCATGTACTGGATGGCGAGGCAGTAGTTATCAATAATATAGGTTTCGCGGGAATTAAAGGTTTTGGCGGCGGGTTCGACAACCATATGCTCTCTATGTTTGGCGAGGGCGCTATGAAAGCCTTTGTACAAGAGGCCGTCGACGAGGCGCTGCACCTCGACCGTGCCCTTGCCCGCCTCGACCAGGATCATGACGGTATAAAGAAAATCGCAGTACTACACTATTCTCCCATAAAAGAGACGGTACTAGGCGAACCTGAAGCGATCTACCCCTTCCTGGGTTCATCACGCCTGGCCGAACCACTGAACAGGCGGCAGGTATTGGCCTGCTTTCACGGCCATGCCCATGCAGGTATGCTTGAAGGTGTGACGCACGATGGGGTCAAGGTCTTCAATGTAGCCAAGCATATATTGACGCGCGCAGGCTACGAAGTGCCCTTTTATTTATACGAAGTATAAAACACTCAACTATAAAACTATAATTGCAGGACTGCTACCTTAGCGCCTGCAATTATAGCTTGCATGCATCTGCATATTTTAAACGATCAACTTTGGTTTCCACCGCAGGCGGATGCGCTGGACGATGGCTTGTTGGCTATGGGCGGCGACCTGAGTACAGAGCGCTTGCTGCTGGCCTACCATAATGGCATCTTCCCATGGTTCGATGACGAATTGCCGCTTTGGTGGTGCCCCGACCCCAGGTTTGTTTTATACCCCGATGAACTATTGGTGAGTAAAAGCATGAAGCAGTTGCTGAAGCGCAACGCCTTTGAGTTTCGCATAAACGCAGCCTTCAAAGAAGTGATAGCCAACTGCCGTAAAACCCCACGTAGAGACCAGGACGGTACATGGATAACCGATGCGGTATTGGAAGCCTATACCAAACTACACACACTTGGCTATGCACACAGCGCCGAAGCCTGGCAAGATGGCAAACTGGTAGGCGGCTTGTATGGTGTCCGGCTCGGCAATGTCTTCTTTGGCGAAAGCATGTTCAGCCACCGGAGTAATGCCAGCAAGTATGCCTTCATTAAGTACGTAGAAGAATTAAAGAAAGATGGCGTAGTGCTTATAGATTGCCAGGTATACACCGAGCACCTAGAAAGCCTGGGCGCGCGTATGATACCGAGAGAAGATTTTCTCGGTATTCTGTCGATACATGTATAAGAATTCCAAGTGCCTGCTATTTGGAATATCATCCGCATCCCGTTAAGTTTACTTGCAAAAATCCTGAGTAAATGCCTGCCGCTAATAAGAGCCGTCGCATATTGAGCATTGACATACTGCGCGGTATCGTGATGGTAATAATGGCGCTGGACCATGCCCGCGATTTTTTCTCCGGCTACCGCTTCAGCCCTACCGACATGGATCATGCAAATACACCGATGTTCTTTACCCGGTGGATCACACATTTTTGTGCGCCGGTTTTTATTTTCCTGTCGGGTACCAGTGCTTTTCTCAGTGCACAAAACAAGAGTAAATACGACACTGCAAAATTCCTGGTCACACGTGGCATCTGGCTGATCATACTGGAGGTAACCATCGTGCACTTTGCATGGGCGTTCAACTGGGACTTCAGCAATATGTTTCTGCAAGTAATATGGGCCATCGGCTGGAGCATGATCTTCCTTGCTGCCATGGTATTCCTTCCGCTGCCTGCCATACTAGGCATCAGCTTGTTGATCATTCTTGGGCACAATGCGCTCGATGGCATCCGTGCAGAAAGCTTCGGGCAATACAAATGGTCATGGCATATATTGCATGAGGTTGGGCCCTTTCAACTGACTGATGGTTATGGCGTGTTCGTAATGTACCCGATTGTACCATGGATAGCAGTAATGGCAGCAGGTTATTGTTTCGGCTCATTACTCTTACAGCCTGAAGGTCCACGTAACCAAAAACTCACCATCATTGGCATCAGCGCTATTCTGTTATTCATCATTCTTCGCGCAATAAATGTCTATGGCGACCCACTACCATGGAGCTATCAGGATAACTGGCATCATACCCTGCTTTCATTTCTCAACTGCAACAAATACCCGCCTTCACTACTCTATCTGCTTATGACGCTTGGTTCGGCCATACTGCTACTGCCGCAGCTCGAGAAAATGAAGAATGGTATTGGGAGATTTTTCACAGTATTCGGTAAGGTGCCTATGTTCTACTACATCATGCACCTGCTGGTGCTACATGGTATGGCCTTACTTACAGCTTTGGCTCTAGGATTCCCGGCGAGGTATTTTACCGAGAGCACATCTTCACTCGACGATAAGCCGCACTGGGGCTACTCGCTGCCTGCCGTGTATATGTGGTGGATGCTCGGCATTGCCATACTGTATTTGCCCTGCCTCTGGTACATGCGGGTAAAGAGCCGTAATAAAAAATGGTGGCTCAGCTATCTGTAGCCTGCCACCATCTAAATTCTTTAAAACAGCATCCTAATACACCATTACCCTTACCATCTGTTGCAGCCCTTGCCGACGGATGTATATATTGTAGATACCCGGTTGCGCATTGATGCTTACCTTGCCATCCAGCAGTATTCCTTCGCTTACTTTTCTACCTGCCATATCGTATACCTGGTATTGCGCAGCGCCTTCTTTTACGAGTGCTATTTGCAGGCTTCCGTTTAAGCCTGCAACATTTGCTATCTGTGCTTTTTCAGTTGCGATAGATGAAACAGCCAACGGAAACTTGGCCAGCTTCACGATCCAGTAGTCTTTATTACCTGCACCAAACTTATGACCTACCTTATCCGCACCATCGGGTGACGCAGAGCTACCCGCCAGCACATATCCGTCTTCTGTTTCTACCATAGCCATACAGGTATCGGCCAGGCTGCCACCTAGGGTATAGGCCCACGTCTTAGTGCCTGCTGAATCCAGCCGCATGAGGAGGTAGTCTGCACCACCACGCACCATAGGTGCTGTTGATGCAGTATTTATGGCAGTACCCGCCAGCAGGTATCCGCCGTCGCCCGACTTAATAACAGAACTGGGTGCGTAGCCTTTTTCATCGATGTAGAGTTTATCCCACTTCTTCTTCCCTGCGGTATCCAGCCTCACTACCCAAAATCCTTTACCCTTTTGCGTTTTATCGTTGGTTACAGTATCGCCGCCAATACCTGCTACCAGGTAGCCGCCATTGTATGCTTCTGTAATGCAGGTTGCAAAGTCAGACTTCCGCGAGCCTATGGTCTTGTCCCATTTCTTCACACCACCGGTATCTGCTTTCAATATCCAGTAGTCATCCAGTCCTTTGGGTGCTTCGGTCTTGCCGCCACCTGCTACAGACGACGAAGAGCCTACCGCAACAAAGCCACCATCAGCCGTAGCTATCAACTGCGCCAGTTTATCACTATTCTTTCCGCCATATACTTTATCCCATATCTTCTTGCCGTTCTTATCCAGCTTCACCACCCATATGTCGAGCGCGCCCTGCGAAACTGCGGTTACATCTCCCGTCATCTTAAGCAAGCCGCTACCGCCTATCAAAAAGTTACCATCTGCGGTCTCTATCATCGAGGTACAGTACTCCTCATTTTCACTGCCCAGTGTTTTGTCCCACTGCTTGTTGCCGCTGGCATCCAGCTTTAATATCCAGTAGTCGCCAACAGCACCCCTAGGGCCTTCGCTCTTGTCACCTTCCTTGCCTGATAATGATGCACCGCCTATTAGGTATCCACCATCACTCACCGCAATGGCGCACATCACAATATCTTCTTTACTGCCACCGTAGCCCCTATCCCATTCCTTATTACCGGTTGCATCCAACTTCATTATACGATAATCACGCATTCCCTTGTCGGAGTATGTCAGGTCGCCATCCGGGCCTGCTACATCCGATGTACCGCCGATAAGATAGCCACCATCAGTAGCTCTTATCATAAAGCTCACATCATCGGTACCCGTGCTGCCATAGGCCTTTTGCCATTGGATGCCTTTAGGCGCTTGGGCATACACTTCGCTACAACAGACAGAGAAAAGAGGGATAAACAACAAATACAAATACCGCATAAACAGGGATTGGACAGTAAATATATACATTCTATGGCAGGCTAACAGAGTAAGAGCGGCACTAAGGCCGCTCTTACTCTTACTTACCAAACTTCTTCTTCAGCATGCTCAATGCATCGTTCATATTCATGCCTGCCGTATCTTTTTCTTTGTCTCTATCTCTGCGGAAGTCCTTCTTACCTCCACCGCCTTGCGGACGTTCACGACGTGCAGGTGCATCCTGCGTTTGCTTTATAGATATGGCAATACGCTTCCTGGCTATATCCACTTCCAGTACTTTTACCGTCACCTTGTCGTTCAGCTTCAGGGCTTCGCTCGGGTCGGTTATATAGGTGTGCGATATCTCCGACACGTGTACCAGTCCGTCCTGCTTTACGCCTATATCTACAAACGCACCAAAGCGTGTAAGGTTGGTTACGATGCCCGGCACCACCATCCCTACATGCACATCTTCTATACTATAGATATTGGCAAACTCGAAAGCCTGCGCTTCGCTACGCGGGTCAAGCCCCGGCTTCTTCAGCTCATTGATGATGTCGCGAATGGTCAACGCACCAACCGTATCCGTCACATACTTTTTGCTGTCTACACCTTTCAGCAATTCCTCATTGCCTATCAGCGCTTTTATCTCAACACCCAGGTCAGCAGCTATCTTCGAGACGATCTCGTAGGCCTCCGGATGCACCGCACTTGCGTCCAGTGGATTGTCGCCTTCTTTGATGCGCAGGAAGCCTGCACATTGCTCAAAGGCTTTGTTGCCCAGGCGCGGCACCTGCATCAATTGCTTGCGCGATTTGAAACGGCCTATCTCATTTCTATAGTTAACGATATTTTCCGCTATCGATGGGCCAATGCCACTCACATAGCTCAGCAGGTGTTTGCTGGCTGTGTTCAGGTTTACACCTACGGCGTTCACGCAGCTTACTACCGTCTGGTCGAGGCGCTCTTTCAGACGCACCTGGTTCACATCGTGCTGGTACTGCCCTACGCCAATGCTTTTCGGGTCTATCTTCACCAGCTCGGCCAGCGGGTCCATCAGGCGGCGGCCAATGCTTACTGCACCACGTACGGTAATATCCTGCTCGGGGAATTCTTCACGCGCTGTTTCCGATGCAGAGTATACGGATGCGCCATCCTCATTTACCAGGAATATTGGCAGGCCAAGGTTCAGCTTTTTGATGAACTGCTCGGTCTCGCGGCCGGCGGTACCATCACCTACGGCTATGGCTTGCAGGTCGTATTGCTTTACATGCGAGCGCACTTTATGCTCAGCATCTATCAGCTTGTTATTGTTCTCGTGTATGTATATCAGGTCGGTCTTCAGCAGTGTGCCTTTTTCATCGAGGCATACCACCTTGCAGCCCGTACGGTAACCGGGGTCGATAGCCAATGTACGCTTGCTACCCAGTGGTGAGCTGAGCAAAAGCTGGCGCAGGTTCTCTGCAAATACGTTGATGGCTTCCTCATCTCCCTTACCCTTTAGCGCCGTACGGAACTCGCTCTCGAGGCTGGGCTGCAACAAGCGGCGGTATGCGTCCTTTACTGCTTTCTTCACCTGCTCGCCCGCTTTGTTATTAGCGGTTACATACATGCGCTCTATCTTAGCCAGTGCGTCTTCCTCTACAGGCGATATAGCCATGCGCAACACGCCTTCCATAAAGCCGCGCATCACGGCCAGTATGCGGTGCGATGGTATCTTCGATACGGGCTCTGAGAAGTCGTAGTAGTCCTTATACTTTACGCCCTCTGCTTCTTTATCAGCAAGTACTTTACTCTGTACCGTTGCCGTGTCTTCAAACAGCTTACGTAGCTTGGCACGTACCTCTGCATTTTCGTTGATCGTTTCTGCAATGATGTCGCGCGCGCCTTGCAAGGCATCTTCCGCACTCTTCACATTCTCGGTAACGAATGCCGCAGCTTCTGTCAGCGGATTGATGCTGCCCTGCTCCAGTACCATCAGCGCTAGTGGCTCCAGGCCATTCTCGCGTGCGGTTTGTGCTTTGGTCTTGCGCTTAGGTTTGTACGGCAGGTATATATCTTCCAGCTCGGCGATGGTGGTGGCGCTATCCAGCTTGGCTTGCAATGCCTCGGTCATCTTGCCTTGCTCGGTAATGGTCTTTTCTATAAAGGCCTTACGCTCCGAATATTCTTTCTGGAACTTGGCTTCATCCTGTATGTTCTGTATCTGTACCTCATCGAGGTTGCCGGTTGTGTCTTTACGGTAACGGGCAATGAACGGGATGGTAGCGCCCTCGTTCAGTAATTGTAATACGGCAGCTACTTGCTGCTCTCTTATATTCAGTTTGGCAGATACCCCTGCTGCAAATTCTGTCATAGTAAAACGCTCTTTCTAAGGACTGCGAATGTAAAATCCGTACTGAAAAGAAAAAACTTTTTTACCTGCCGAAAACAGCTATGGCTTTGCGCTACAGCAGTTATAACAGAAATAATAAATACTAACAGCAGTTATTAAAACACATAACCCAATTTCACATTCAGCGGAATATTAGGCAACCAGTATTCTCCGGGTTCGGCGAAATAACCCATCTCCTTATAGCCGTTGTTATAGCCTGTAGTTGCCCACTGTACACTCTTATATTTGAGACCTATCCCTACGCTGAAGTCAAAAACAAAATGATTCGAAACAGATTGTATTCCCCATTTGATGTTAAATGCACAGGTTTGTTTTACCACTTTATAATCATCTCGGAATGGCTCGTAAGATGGTGCTCCAGGAGCATAATAGGACACGTTTCGGTAGGCAGTTTCAAATGACAAAAAGCCGCTGTAATATTTTTCAGGATCGCGCAATTCCCTAAAGAAGCATTTCTGTTCGGCCGATGCACGCAAACCTTTATAGCCTTCTCGCTGTCCCAGCGAATAAAACCCGTGCATAAATGCACCACCCACTTCGGTAGCCCAGTTGCCTGCATAATGGTTTTCGTATGTAATTTCCAGACCGGGGTTGACAAAGTCAATGATCCGAAGGGGTGCGATCTTTATCTGATGCATGGTTAGCGGTGCACCCTCCTGCTGCTGAGCGAAGGCATTTCTGCCGGATAAAAGAATAAAAAGAAGAACGAATAATTGCTTAAGGCTAGAGTACATAGGTCTGGATTATTGATTCATCATCAGCAAACTGCATACCATTTTTAGTTTTTTAATTTTATGGTCTTGCAAATGCATATGGATCTGCACAACGAACTACGCACAAAATACATGAAGACCGGAGCCGATACGATAGCTGCCTGGATAGGTGACGATGAAGACCGTTTTGCCCAGTTGATGGACATATATGTACATGGCACTAAAGCAGAGATACAGAGGTCGGCTTGGGCTATGGATATGGTAGCGCAGAAATTCCCCGGGCTTGCGGCAAAACATATAGATACGATTGTGCAGCGTATGGAGCAGCCAAAACTACACGATGCCGTGAGGCGGCACGGCGCACGTATACTAATGATGATAGATATGCCCGAGCGAATACATGCCTCCGTCATGAATCTCTGCTTCGACCTGCTGGCCGACCCGAAGCAGGCCATTGCCGTACGCTGCCTGGCCATGGACGTGCTGGCAAAGCTAGCCATCACCTACCCCGAACTGAAACCCGAACTGATAGCGCTGATGGAAAACGAAGAACAACCATCGGCCGGCTTTATATCGCGCCGCAACCTGGTAATGGCAAAGCTTAAGAAAATTAGCTAATAAGCTAATGTGATGATTAGCTGATATCTTACATCATAGAATATTTTTACAATAGGAGCAATCAGCTAATTTGCCAATCATCAAATCAGCTAATCAATGTACATCAGCGGTTCAGTACCCCATAGCTGTTGTTATATACCTTCCCTTCTTTAGGGTGCGTAAACTTTATGGCCGACCATATATTATTAATACTAAGTGTGGTGCTTTCCACGAGGCCGTGGTCGTAGCCTAGCTTTATCACTACAGGCAAGGTCAGGTCTGTACCCAACTGCCTGCCCTTCGGCCACGATACCCATAGCATGCCGCCAGGCGCCAGGTGGGCTTTCATCTTCGGAAACTTGTCTTCAAAATCTTCAGCCGTTTTTACAAACAGGTGGATGTAGTCCAACTGGCCGCTTAGTTTTGTAGCCACGTTTAGGGCAGGTAGCGCGATGGCCTCGACGGCATCTTCCGGTGCATTTACAAAAAATGCCCGCCGGCCTTCCTTTATGCCCATCTTTGCAGCTACTGTTTTCAACATATATAAAAAGGTGCTGCAAAATCGTTCCCGGCCAATCCATTATAGAATTTTAGCTTTTGACTTTTTAGTTTTGACTTAATTCCCTACCTTTGCGTTCCCAAAAGCTGTCCGGCTGCCCCCAAAGGGTATCCAGCGTTGCTGCCGGACGATTGGGATATTAATAACTTTTTTAAACATTTTATGGCAACACAAAACCTTCAAAGCTACGAGCTGATGGTGATCTTCACGCCTGTACTGGCTGATGAGGACTACAAAGGTGCTCAGAAGAAGTTCTCAGACTTCATCAAAGAAAATGGTGGCGAAATAACGCACCAGGATGCATGGGGCCTCCGTTCACTGGCCTACCCAATTGCAAAAAAGACAACCGGCCTTTACTGGGTTATGGAGTACAAAGCTCCCAGCGAAGTAAACGCTAAACTGGAAATTCAGATGAACCGTGACGAGAACATCATGCGTCACATGATCACTCGCCTGGATAAGTACGCAGCGGAATACAATGTACGCAGACGCAATAAATTATCTGAAACTGCAAACGCTTAATCCTCAAAAAATCTGAAAAATGCCTAAACAAAACGATATAAAATTCCTTACTTCTACACGTGTAGAAAAGCGCCAGAAGAAATACTGCCGCTTCAAGAAAATGGGAATCAGGTATATTGATTACAAAGATGCTGAGTTCCTGAAAAAATTCGTTAACGATCAAGGTAAAATGTTGCCTCGCCGTATCACTGGTAACTCCCTGAAGTTCCAGCGCAAAGTAGCTCAGGCAGTGAAGAAAGCTCGCCAAATGGCTTTGTTACCTTATGTTACTGACCTTTTAAAGTAAAATAGCCATGCAAGTAATTCTTATAAAAGACGTAGATAATCTGGGCGGTGCCCACGAACTGGTAGAAGTTAGACCGGGATATGCCCGCAACTTCCTGATCCCGCAGAAATATGCGATTGAGGCGAGTGGCTCTAATATGAAAGTATTGGAAGAGCGCCGTAAGCAAAAGCAAAAGCGTGAAGACAAACTGCTGGCTGAAATTGCTGAAGTAAAGAAAGTACTGACTGCATCTCCTGTAAAACTGGGCGCTAAGATCGGTACCAGCGGAAAGATCTTCGGTTCTGTTACCTCTATCCAGCTTGCACGTGCTATCCGCGAGCAAAAAGGTTATGAGATCGATCGCCGTCGTATCAACATCCTCGATGAGGTGAAAGAAGTTGGTGTTTACAAAGCACAGATCGACTTCGGTAAAGAGAACACCGTAGATATGGAATTTGAAGTAGTAGGCGAATAGTCTATTCCTCAATCATACTCAGAAAGGCTCACCGCATGGTGGGCCTTTCTTTATTTGTGTGGCAATTCGTTTAACGATTATAAACCCTCATCTGCAAACAAGCGGGTGCCGGCACTTTAATGCGCTCGCCTACTTTTGTCAGTAAGCCGGTTTTGATATTTCGCCTGAATACTACAATATCATTGGTAAGTTGATTAGCAACCAGCACGAAGTTCCCCGACGGGTCAATGGTAAAATTTCGCGGATGATCGCCAAAAGTAGACTGATGCCCCACCAGCTTCAATTTGCCTGTCTGCTGATCGATTGAAAAAATGGCTATCGTATTTTCTTCCCACCGATTCGACGCATAGAGAAACAACCCACCAGGAGAGACGTGAATATCGGCACTGCTGTATTGTTCCTGCTTTTGCTTGTACGATGTTGTGCGCTGTATCAAATGCAATCTGCCGCTATCATAGCTATCTGCCGCCACCGTGCCGCCCAGTTCCTCTGTATAATAAGCAAATTTCCCGGACGGGTGAAATGTAAAATGCCTTGGCCCGCTTCCGGCTTTAGCGGTAACTGTAAGCTCCTCCGCCGGCACTAATGGCGTTTTCGTATCCCGTCCCAATCTAAATGCATGTATCTTATCCGTGCCGAGGTCTGGGAAGAAAACAAAGTCTTCGGCGGTTGAGAGTACCACCGCATGGAGATGCGGTTTCTCCTGCCGGTCTTTAATGATGCTGCTGCCATAAAAAGGAATGACCTGTAAGCAGGAATCCAGTCCGCCATCTTGCTTTATACTATAGACCGAGACATTCCCGGAAGTATAATTTGCATTTATCAGCAGGCGGTGGCCCCGGGTGGTTGTCACATATACAGGATTTTCGCCACCTGCCGGTAGCTTGTTCAGCAATTTTAAAGAGCCACGGATACTGTCAAAGGCAAATGCCGAGACACTCCCTTCTATCGGTAGTTTCGTATCGGTACAAGCATATAGAAAACGACCATCCGACGACAAGGTGAGGTAAGAAGGGTTGACGATAGTTTCCGCATGACCAATCGCCTTCAAGTTACCGGTACGTGAATTGAACTCGTATACATAAATGCCGTTAGCAGGCAAGCCATCCGTATAAGTACCCACAAACAGATAAGTAATCTGCCCGCTTAACACGGGTGCGGAGAACAGCAACCCGACAAAAAATACCAACGGCCAAAGCATTTTATTCACGAGCCAAGCAGATGATTATGGAATGTCAATCGATAATGGTTACGCGAGTTCATGCAGTTTTTTACCCTTTTCTGTATAAGCCCTTATAATACCTTCTGACTCCAGGTGATGCTTCACACTGATGGTAAACCAGCCTACCGACCCTTCAAAGTCGATACCGTTCTTACGTATATAGTCCTTTACACCATTCTCGATATCCGTATAGGTCATCCCATTTTTGCCCTGCATGGCATCCATGATACCTGCCCGAATCAGCTCAAAAGTAGCCCTGCTGATGGAAGGCGCATTCTTTCCTTCAGGGTGTACTAGTTGTATTCTTTCCTCTTTCTGCTTGGCCATTTAAGCTAAAGTAAGATAAATCTACGATAGCAGAAAGTTGAATAAAATAGCCATATTGTATAATAATGCATATTGGCAAAATTTGCGAAAGGCAATAGCATAAACCTTATAGCCTAAAAAATAAAGCGTCATTTCGAACATAGCACAGTGGAGAAAGAAATCTGTTGGGCAGTGGCCGTGGGGCTTGAAGAACGCAAGAACGCCCTGATGATCATCACCGATGAGGATCAGGAGATCCTCACGCTTCACTCCGCCTGCCTGCCGGCAGGCAGGTTTCGCTCAGGATGACGGCTTCGATTGAGCGCGTCATTTAAAAGGATACAACCTGTGGAAAATCCAGTCAAATAGCACTGATCAACCCAGCCTATGTCAAGGCCTTGTATTGCCGCTGTACCAGAGTTAAGAAAAAAACCAAAGCTGACAGCAGCACAAATTTTGATCAAAGAACCGCAGGCGAACGGCAATACACAGCCCCACAAAGACGATTAGCAAACTGCGAAACTGCGTATAGCCTCTTTTGACCTGCGGAGCAGTTGGTCAAAAGTGCCCTTTTCTTTTTGTTACTTTTTCTTTTGGGCAGGCAAAAGAAAAAGTAAAGACGATGAGTATAGCCCAACAGCTGAAAATCAGCACTTACCTGCCACAATAGTCCCCCTTTAACCCCCTATTGACAATCGAACTGATAGATGGTTGAGAAATTATTTAACTTTGCGCCGCTATGCAAATAGAAGTACTGAAGTCAAAGATCCACCGCGTAAAAGTTACCGAGGCCAACCTGCACTACATCGGCAGCATTACCATCGACGAAAACCTGATGGATGCCGCCAATATGATAGAGAACGAAAAAGTACAGGTACTGAACATCGATAACGGTGAGCGACTGGAAACCTACATCATAAAAGGCACCAGGGGCTCAGGTATGATATGCCTCAACGGACCGGCCGCACGCCGCGTATCGGTAGGCGATACGGTCATCGTGGTATCGTACGCGCATATGGATTTTGAAGAAGCAAAGCAATTCAAACCATGGATCATCTTCCCTAAAGAAGACAATACGCTTTAATACCTACTTATACTTTAAAACCTTATTATTGCAATAATGACGAAGAAGACCTTCATCACGATATTGCAGTATGTTACCTTCCTGGGTCTTGGCATCGCTATCATTTTCTATATGTTCGGCAAGCTATCCGAGCAGGAAAAGGAGGAAATGCTCGTTGCAATAAAAAGTGTAAGAACCGCATACCTCTTCCCTATCCTGGTGATAGGTTTTCTGTCCCACTGGTTCCGTGCGCTGCGCTGGAAGCTCATGCTCGAGCCACTGCACATACGTCCCTCCACTACCAACACCACTTTTGCCGTAATGATAGGCTACCTTGCCAACCTGGTGTTGCCCCGTGCCGGTGAAGTAGCCAAGTGTACCGTACTGGCCCGCTACGAAAAAGTACCTGCCGACAAGATGATCGGCACCATCGTAGCCGAGCGCATTTTCGATCTCATTTGCCTGGTTACTGTTACTGCCTTCGCCTTTACTATGGAGGCCAGTGTAATAGGCAAGTTTGCCGAAGAGAAGATCGGGAAGATATCGGAGAAGACGCACATCTTTATTATACTCATCATTGCTTTTATACTCGGCATCGTGTCGCTGGGGCTTATATACCGCCGGTACAAAGAGACCCGCGCGGGCAGGTTCATACGCGGGCTGGGTGCCGGGCTGCAGTCCATCATCAAGATGAAGAAGCGCTGGCAGTTCCTGGGCTATACGGTGCTTATATGGAGCATGTACCTTACGCTGCTCATCATTGGCTTCCGCGCTATGCCTGCTACAGAGCACCTCAGCATCATGACAGGGCTGGTGGTACTGGTATTTGGCAGCGTGGGCATGATAACCACCCAGGGTGGCATAGGCGCCTACACTTACCTCGTAGCCGAAACGCTCCGGTTTTACAACATTGAAGAAGCACACGGCCAGGCATTTGGCTGGCTGTCGTGGGGTGTGCAAACGGGCATCGTACTGATACTTGGCGTGGCTACGCTCATTCTCCTACCCATCTACAATCGCAAACCGAAACATGCACAAGCTGGACTGGATAAAGAGTAAGATAGCTGCCGATACCGATCAACTGGTGCGTAAATGCCATGCCTGGCGCATGCTGGGCAAAAAGATCGTGTTCACCAATGGCTGCTTCGATATACTCCATCACGGTCACCTCGACCTGCTGGCGAAAGCCGCCGATCTTGGCAACATCCTCATCGTAGGCCTCAATACCGATCAATCAGTAAAACGCCTGAAAGGCCCTGAGCGCCCGGTCAACCATGAGCAGGACAGGGCCTTGCAAATGGCCTCGCTTTTGTGCGTTGATGCGGTCTGCCTTTTTGATGAGGACACACCTGCAGAACTCATCCAAATCATCCAGCCCGATGTGCTGGTAAAAGGCGGCGATTATACGCTCGACAAGATCGTTGGAGCCGACTATGTAATAAGCCGCGGCGGCAGTGTCGAGATCATTCCTTTTGTAGCGGGCTACTCTACCAGCAGCCTGATAGCTAATATTAAGAAATTGTAAATTCTGCATTAACAACTGGCACAGTATTGTAGTTGACGTTAAGTACCTACTACATTTGTATCAGGCTTAAAATCAACAGGTGAAATCTACCAGGCATACCATTGCAAGGGATATTAGCTGGCTATCTTTCAATGCCAGGGTGCTGCAGGAAGCGGGGGACTCCTCCAACCATTTATACGACAGGCTTCGTTTCCTGGGTATCTTTTCTAACAACCTCGATGAGTTTTTCAGGGTTCGTGTAGCTACGCTCAATAAGATGCTGCGGCTATCCAAACCCACGCGTATGCACCTGGAGACTAACCCGGACAAAATACTTACGCAGATACAAAAGACGGTCATCAGCCAGCAGGCCGAGTTTGACCGCATCTTTTCCGACATCATTAAAGAGCTGGATAAAAAGAAGATCTTCATCAAGAACGAACGGCAGCTCACCAAAAAACAAAAAGAGTTTGTCACTACCTACTTTGACGAAAAGGTAAGGACGCAGCTTATACCACTGATGGTGGAAAGCATACCCCAGGCTCCATTCCTCCGCGACAAATCGATATACCTGGCCTGTGTACTGGGCAATACCGACAACCCCATGCTACAGCGCTATGCCCTTATCGAGATACCGGCAAAGGTGCTTCCACGTTTTGTAATACTACCATCCGAAGGCCGTGAGAAAGATATCATACTGCTCGAAGACATTATTAGGTTCAACCTGCCTCATCTCTTCGCACCGTTCGGCTTTAATCGTTTCCTCGGTTATATCATCAAGGTAACGCGCGATGCCGAGCTGGAACTGGAAAATGAAGTAAGCACCAATATAATAGACGAGCTGGAAAAAGGGCTGAAGAATCGCAAGAAAGGACGTGCGACGCGCTTCGTCTTCGACCGCGCTATTGACGCCAACCTGCTCGACTACCTGATAAAACGCCTGAGCCTTTCTAAGAAAGACAACCTGATACCCGGCGGGCGCATACACAACTTTAAAGACTTTATGGACTTTCCGGCGCAGGTCTTTACCGACTTGCAGCCGAGAGTACGGTCGCTTGTGCATCCGAAGCTGAAACAGCCCTGCCGCATTATGGAAGTGCTGGACAAGCAGGATGTAATGCTCAACTTCCCCTATCATTCTTTCGATTCAGTCATTGACCTGCTGCGCGAAGCAGCCATCGATCCGTTCGTGCAGAGCATCAAGATCACCTGCTACCGCCTGGCCAAAGATTCGAAGGTGGTGAATGCACTGGTAAATGCCGTACGAAATGGCAAGCAGGTAACGGTGGCACTGGAGCTGCGCGCCCGCTTCGATGAAGAGGCCAATATACAATGGAAGGAACGCCTGGAAGAAGAAGGTGTAAAAGTAGTGCTGGGTATGCCCAATATGAAGGTGCATGCTAAGATATGCGTCATCAAGAAACGAGAATTCAACAAGACAAAACAATACGGCTTTATATCGACCGGTAACTTCAATGAGTCGACCGCACAGTTTTACGGCGATCATTGCCTGCTCACTACCAACAGAAATATACTTGCCGATATCAACCGCATATTCAACTTCCTGGAGGCCCCTATACCTAGGGTAGAGACCCTGAAGAGTTGCAAAACACTACCGGTGTCGCCGCTTAATATGCGTAAGACCTTTGTCGACCTCATAAACAAAGAGATAAAGACCGCAAAGAGGAAAAAGCCTGCCATTATTACAGTAAAACTAAATAGCCTTGTAGATACAGAACTTATCAATAAGCTATATGATGCTGCAAGGGCAGGCGTACAGGTCAACCTTATTATACGTGGTAGCTGCTGCGCCTATACCGAACAAAAGACTTTTAAGAAAAAGATGAAAGCTATCAGCATCATCGACCAGTACCTGGAGCATGCACGCGTGTTCGTGTTTCATAATGATGGTGATAATAAGGTCTTTATTTCTTCGGCCGACTGGATGGTGCGCAACCTTGATCACAGAGTAGAAGCCGCATGCCCTATCTACGACCCGAAGATCCAACAGGAGTTGATAGATATACTTAATATACAACTGGCTGAGAATGTAAAAGGCCGCATACTGGATAACGAACAACAGAACTTTTACATAGGCCACGAAGAAAAAGAGCCGGTGGTGCGCTCGCAAATAGCTATTTCCAGATATTTGCAAAACAAATTAACGACAGATTGATACTAGCCGCTATAGACATAGGTTCAAACGCTGCCCGCCTCCTCATCATGGAAGCATCCGAGTATAAGGACGGCACTACAGATTATACCAAGCTGAACCTGCTGCGTATACCTTTGCGTTTGGGTTTCGATGTTTTTGAGAGCGGCACCATTTCGCCCGAAAGAAAGAAAAGACTGATAGATACCATCAAAGCCTACAAGCTGCTGATGGACATTTACCAGGTACAGGCCTACAAAGCCTGCGCTACATCAGCTATGCGCGATGCCAGCAATGGCGCCGAGATACTAAAGGAAATAAAAGAGCAAACCGGCGTAACCGTCAACATCATTACGGGCCAGGAAGAAGCCAATGTGATATACGAAACACACATTGCTGAGAACCTGAGCACCGGCAAATCATACATGTACGTCGATGTAGGTGGTGGTAGTACCGAGGTGACGTTGTTTGCCAACAACCAGATCGTCTTCAAAGAATCGTTCAACATAGGTACTATACGCCTGCTGCACAATAAAGTGACCGATGAGCAGTGGGACCATATGAAGTGGTACATCAAAACCCATGTAAAGGACTACCAACCGGTCGAGGCCATTGGCTCAGGCGGTAACATCAATAAGATATTTTCGATCTCCAAACGCAAGGAAGGGAAGCCACTGCCACTGGATTTATTAAAAGACTACCACAAAGAGCTAAGCTATAGCACGGTAGAAGAGCGCCAGCATATCTACCACTTCCGCAGCGACCGCGCCGACGTGATCGTACCGGCACTCCAGATATACATATCGATAATGCGCTGGGCAGGGGCTCACGAAATATATGTGCCCAAGATAGGTCTTGCGGATGGCCTTATTAAGATACTGTACAAGGAAATGTCAGATAAGTAACGCTTTCAAAAAACAAGCCTCGTCAAAAGACGAGGCTTGTTTTTACCTAGAGAGTAATTACTATCGATTTATTACAAGTTTGTCTTTTGTAACGAACAAATTGTTTTCGTCCGTCACCACGTAATTGTAGATACCGCTACTCAAATGAGAAATATTCAATGAGGTGCTGCTACTAAATTGTTGGGTCAGTACAACCTTGCCATCCATACCGATGATCAGGATATTGAATACATTACCCGAGGTATTTTCTAGCGCCAGGAAATCTTTAGCAGGGTTAGGATACACCTTCACGCCTGCCTTAGCCGCTTTATCATTCACACCGGCAGGGAATACACTTGCCGTCACATCATCTACCCACATCGTACTGCCATCCACTCCCGCTGTATTGCTTGCCATGAATATGATGAGCAGCTTATCCGGTGTCAGCGTAGAACCATTATATTTTAGGTTAAGCCCCACCTTAGTGAAAGTTGAAATAGGCTGCGCCAGTATAGAGTCTGCCGATCCTATGATGGAATCTCTGCCGCCCGATCCGGCACCTGTGCGTACTGCCTGTGCCATGATGCGGCCGTTATCCGCTCCCGATGGTGCATACTTGATCCATGCTTCGACGCTACCTACGCGTTGCGTAATGGAAGTACCACCACTAAAGGTAAGGTCTGCTAAAGTCAGGCCGGTCAGTACAGGTTTTGCATTTGCCAGTATACCCGGCACTACGCCTATCTGGCCCTGGTTCTTGCTTGTTAGTTTTGCCGCAGCCGCACCACCATGTATGTCGGCAGCAGCAGTTTCTTTAAAAAGCATCTTTTGCGGTGTAATGCCTATGGGCAAACTGGCCATACCAAATATCAGCGAGTCAGCACCAAACCACGAAGCCGGGGCCTCCAGCGAACCGCTGCCTGCGGTAAATGTCCGCCATGTTTCCAGGCTGCCATTTACGTTTATCGACTGGGCATTTGCACTGCCGATCATAGCGGCAGCAGCAACAAAGAGTAAAGTTTTTTTCATAGTTTATGTGTGTTATTAGTTGAGTGATTGTAGTGTATTCTGTATCGCCTCAAAGTTTGGCAGCTCGCCTGCATTTTCCAGCACCTCTGCATAGCGTACCGTACCTTCTTTGTCTATCACAAACGCAGCACGCTTGGATACCCCTTGCATATCGAAAGCGAAGTTATCGTAAAGCGCATCGTACTCTTTAGAAGTAGCTTTATTAAAATCGCTCAGCAGCGAGAAGTTCAGGTTCTGCTCCTGCTTAAATTTATCGAGGGTGAATACCGAGTCGACAGATATACCATATACATCTGCACTCAGCCCATTATAGAACTCATAATTGTCGCGTACCGAGCATAACTCTTTGGTACATACACCCGTGAATGCCAGCGGGAAGAACAGGAGCACCACGTTCTTGCCTTTCTGCTCGCTCAGGGTCACTTTATTTTTTTGGGTATCGAATAGTGTAAAATCAGGTGCCTTTTGCCCCGTAGCTACTGCCATATCATATTAGTTTTGGCAAAGATAGGTGCCGGACCCATGCCGTCAAAATGAAAGAATTACAGCCGGGTGAAAAAATGTCTGTCATTAAAACCCCTGTCTGATAAAGGTTTTATGCCATTTCCTGCAAAAATGTCTGAACTTCGCCCTCGTTTAGGTAATGGCACAGAACATGATGCCTAGAGATTACAATCACAAAATTTAAAAACTAGCAATAATTATGGCAAACAACGTGAACATTACTCCGCTCCACGACAGGGTAATCGTTAAACCCGCAGCGGCTGAAGAAAAAACAGCAGGTGGCATCATCATCCCTGACACTGCTAAAGAAAAACCACAACGCGGCACCGTAGTAGCTGCCGGTCCTGGTAAGAAAGACGAGCCTACAACCGTAAAAGCTGGTGACACTGTACTGTATGGCAAATACGCTGGTACAGAAGTATCGCTGGAAGGTGCCGATTTCCTGATCATGCGCGAAAGCGACATCCTGGCTATCGTTTAATTAATTTGAAAATGTGGTAATGTGCTAATTTGAAAATGCACACCATACAAAACACTTTCAAAACATAATTCTCAAATTTTCAAATTCTCCCAATTAATATGGCAAAGCAATTATTTTTTAATACAGATGCCCGCAACAAGATGAAGCGTGGTGTTGACATCCTGGCTGATGCGGTAAAAGTAACCCTGGGTCCTAAAGGCCGTAACGTAGTTATCGAGAAAAAATTCGGCGCTCCCGGTATCACTAAAGATGGTGTATCTGTAGCTAAAGAAATAGAACTGGAAGACGCAATCGAGAACCTCGGTGCGCAAATGGTAAAAGAAGTAGCATCTAAAACTGCCGACGTAGCAGGCGATGGTACTACTACTGCAACAGTACTGGCTCAGTCTATCATCAACGAAGGACTGAAGAACGTAGCTGCAGGCGCCAACCCAATGGACCTGAAACGCGGTATCGACAAAGCGGTTGCTATGGTGGTTGAAAACCTGAAAGCACAGTCTGAAAAAGTTGGTAACGACAACAAGAAGATAGAGCAGGTGGCTACTATCTCTGCTAACAACGATAGCGAAATAGGTACGCTGATCGCTCAGGCGATGGCTAAAGTAGGTAACGAAGGCGTTATCACGGTAGAAGAAGCAAAAGGTACTGAAACTACTGTAGACGTAGTAGAAGGTATGCAGTTCGACCGCGGTTACCTGAGCCCGTACTTTGTAACTAACACAGAGAAAATGCAGGCCGAGTTGCAGAATCCTTACATCCTGATCTACGATAAGAAGATCAGCACCCTGAAGGACATCCTGCCTATCCTCGAAAGCACGGTACAAAGCGGCCGTCCGCTGTTGATCATTGCCGAAGATGTAGATGGCGAAGCACTGGCTACACTGGTAGTGAACAAACTGCGCGGTTCTCTGAAGATAGCTGCTGTAAAAGCTCCGGGCTTTGGCGACCGTCGTAAAGAAATGCTGCAGGATATCGCTGTATTGACTGGTGGTACTGTTATCAGCGAAGAGCAAGGTTACAAACTGGAGAATGCTTCTATGGCTTACCTCGGTCAGGCAGAGAGCATCACCATCGATAAAGACAATACTACCGTAGTAGGCGGTAAAGGTGAAAAAGACAACATCACCGGCCGTGTTAACCAGATCAAATCTCAGATAGAATCAACTACCAGCGACTACGACCGCGAAAAACTGCAAGAGCGTCTTGCTAAGCTGAGCGGTGGTGTTGCAGTATTGTATGTAGGTGCTTCTACCGAGACTGAAATGAAAGAAAAGAAAGACCGCGTAGACGATGCACTGCACGCTACACGTGCTGCTGTTGAAGAAGGCATTGTACCGGGTGGTGGTGTTGCTTACCTGCGCGCTGTAGAAAGCCTGGCTGGCCAGAAAGGTATCAACAACGACGAAACTACAGGTATCGCTATCATCCGCCGTGCGCTGGAAGAGCCACTGCGCCAGATCGTTGCCAACGCGGGTATCGAAGGTTCTATCATCGTTCAGAAAGTGAAAGAAGGTAAAGCTGATTTCGGTTTCAACGCACGCACAGAGGTATATGAGAATATGCTGGCTGCTGGTGTTATCGACCCGACTAAAGTAAGCCGCGTAGCGCTGGAGAATGCTGCATCTATCGCAAGCATGCTGCTGACTACCGAGTGTGTAATAGCTGACAAGCCAGAACCAAAACAAGCTGCACCGGCAGGTATGCCAGGCGGCGGTATGGGTATGGACTACTAGTAGCTTATATCTTAATAAACAAAAAAAACCCGCAGGCTGTGCCTGCGGGTTTTTTTTGTTGGAACTCTCCTTCGAGCAATAAATCCGATAATAGTACAGGGCCATATGGGGCAAAGCTGTACATTCAATATTAATACGGGCAAAAAGTGGATGGAAGCTCTTGAAGAAAATAAGAAGCTATACGAACGGCTGCTACAAGCCGAGCGTAAGAAAGTAAACTTGCTACAAAAACTACTCGATAAGTAGTAAATAGAATATAAGCGGACACTTATTTAGATACATGTCGGAAAGACTTGCACCAAAGAGGGTATTTTCCCCGGGGAAAATTTGTTCAAAATTCTATAATATTGCATACAATGTGTTGACTATTAATGATAGACAATAATATCAAAGAAATTCTTTCTGAGTGTTTTCTTCAATTGATGAGCACTTACAAAGAAGGCTATAAGCTATCAAAGTTGAGTCCCGACGATGGTGGAGTTGACTACAGAATCTCTTATAGCCGTTCTATAAAAATAAATGAGATAAACTCACTTTACGATGATGAGGTTCAAATAGATGTTCAGCTTAAATCGACTACCGAGAAAGGAATAAAGAGTAAGACGGGCTATATCGAATATCCTCTAAGAGTTTCGAATTACAACAAGCTAGTTTATAGCAGACAGAAGAGAAAAAATATACCTTGTTTTTTGATATTATTCATTTTACCAAATAAAATAGAGGATCGAGTAGTTGTATTGAGTAATTGTATACGACTGAAGAAAAACGCTTATTGGTATATTCCGGAAGTCAATGATGAATTTTCCCCTAATGGTAAGGACAGTACTGTAAAAATTAAAATCCCTGCTATCAACAAATTCAGCATTAGTACGCTTGAATATTTGTTCAAAAAATATGTTCCGGTTTAATTCATGTACGTTTTATCCCACAGAATAGTTTATTTTCTCGAACAAAGAGGGTGGTACCAAGCTGGTGAGACTGAGAATTTTGTTTATTACCTTCCGCCAGATGACGTAACCTTATTCGACCGTCAATTGTTCAAAGTGCCTATTGATAATGACTCGGAAGACTACCAATATATTGTAGACAATTTACTGACTAAACTTGATCAAATTTATCCAAACAACTATCGTAGATCACTACAGAGCTTTAGGTATCAAAATACAGTCTCAATAAATAAGCATCTAACAAAAAAAGAATGGATAAAATCAGAAGAAAAAAGTAGAATTGAAAAGATAGGAATATATGATATTTACATTCCTGAGAGATATTGATCTTTGAAATAGTTGTACATTTTATTAGACTCGGTAGCTGCTTAGCAGTTACAGATAGGTGATTCACCTATCGGAGAAGAACCAGCTTTCAAGCTACTTTAATAAATATCTGCGTTCGCAGGAGCTCTCTTGAGTATTTATTGAAAGCTATATATAAGTTCTTTTTTTTCATTTAGACAATGAAGGCTTTTTTATCCTCTCTACACTTTTTTTACTTATCTTTTTTTGATCATCATTATTGCGTAATAAAATGTTTACAACGAAACCTTCTTTATCTGAATATAAGTTGTCGTTTAGCAAAGAAGCGCGGAGGAAAGATTACAACGACTACGATATTAAAGAGTTTTTGGATTACGCCGAGATTTTGTATTTGAAAGATCTGCCGATAATCTATAACATTAAGCACTTCTCGCTATTAGTTGGTTATAAAGAAACTTATTTGGCTCGAGCTGCTGAAACTACATTTAACTTTTACCGAAGTTTCGACATTCGTAAACGAAATGGAAAACTTAGAAAAATTGATGAGCCGCTACCAAGTTTAAAGGAAATTCAAACGTGGATTTTAACGAATATCCTGTATAAACTAGATTGTAGCAAGTATAGTAAAGCGTACAAAAAGAAGAACTCAATTAAAACTAATGCCAAGTTTCATAGAGACCAAGATGTTGTGTTGTCTTTGGATGTAAAGGACTACTTCGGATCGATTCGTGTAGAAGATGTGGAATTTTTCTTTGCAGACTTAGGTTACGAAGAAAACTTATCTGGAATGTTAGCTTCACTATGTTGCCTTAATGGCAGTTTACCTCAAGGTTCACCAACGAGTCCATACCTTTCTAACCTGATAACGATAGAGCTGGACAATGATTTGTCTGAGCTTGCTAAACTTTACAATGTGAGGTATACACGGTATGCCGATGATATTACATTTTCAGGAACGTTTACTGTGGGTGTATTAATAAATAAAGCCAAAGAAGTGGCTACTCGATACGGATTTGAAATTAATGACAAGAAGACCCGCGCAATGGGAAAGCACGAACAACAGCTTGTTACGGGAATCGTTGTTAATACTAAAAAGCTACAAGTCAGTAGAGAACGGAGAAAGGACTTACGTCAACAGTTATACTATATTCAAAAATTTGGTTTAGAGAATCATCTTGCGAAAAGGAATATCAATAAGCGAAACTATCTTCAGCACTTATTAGGATTAACCAATCATATATTAATGGTAAACCCTAAAGACGAAGAAGCATTGCGTTATAAACAAGTAATTTTTAGTTACATGAACGACTAATCCCTAGCTCTCCGTAGTATTTTATCAAGCTGCTGTCCTTAGTTTGCAACTAAGGACTTGTTGACTATATTGTAATAGCAAAATGAAAAAGCTACGACTATATTATTTTGATGATGACAATAATGCCTGTATCGAAACTGTGTGGGTTGAACCTGTAGGAGATTTTTATAAATAGATAATATTCCCTTAACTGGTTTAAGTCTTCCGAAGGCGGACTTAAATCTAACAAATAAAACGCAGGTCTCCCGACCGGCAAGATCGCTACAACAGCTCAAGAGAGATTAAGCCTTGTTGATTGGTGTAATAATCTCCCGCACTACTATAAACATATTGTTGTGGTTCGAAAACGATCCCTGCCCTTACCGGGTTATCATGTAAATAGTCAAGTTTTTGCCGGTAGATACGCTCGTCATTTAATGCTACCGGATGATTGTCTTGTTGCCAAAACTGGTAGTTTGTGTTATTGGCGTTCTGCTTGCCAGCCTGCTCAAAAAGCCATAGCATCCAGCTTTTGCGGCTTTCACTGCTATTTTCTTTGATTGTCTTTATTAGCTGAACAGAAGTAAACTTCTTTATATCACGCATAATATCGGCCAGGTCTGTAGTGTCAGAACTTATTATCAAATGAACGTGGTTATTCATTATAACCCATGCATGCAGTTTTAATCCTTTGTTGGATATGCTGTACTTCAAAGCATCTACTATGATGTCTTTGTATAATGGACGGCTCAGTGCATCTATCCATTGCACAGTTGAAAACGTTACAAAATGAGGGATATGATTTTCTGCAAACCTGTAGCGCGTTGCCATGAATCCAAAATAGCTATTCTCTTCAACTACAGAAAATGTTTTGCCGGTCAGGAGACCTGCTCTTTATCCTTTTGATTTAAGTCTCCTTGTAGAAGACTTAAACCAGATAAGGAACATTCGGAATCACACGGGATGAGTATAGCTCACCCGTAATAGAGGAGGCCTTTTATTTTGCCTGCCGTTCTATTTCCTCAGCAATCATCTTTAGCAACTGCAGGTCTGGCAACTTTTGCGCATGCTCTTCACTTATTATAGCTCTATAGTTCCGCTCTTCATCGGGCTCAAACAATACCTCTGTCCCAAATACCTCTACTGCTATCTTATGGGTGTATCCCTGCACAATCAGTCTCGCTGGTAATGTAAGTACCTCTCCTTTGTATTCAATCTGTAGTTCAAACCCTTCCATATCATTTCGTATAAAGCCGTAACCCGGCTAATCCCGGCTGCAATCTACCCCATTGTTGCGATGTTCCGCAGTACATCTTACTGTTTCGTAAACAGAAATTTTTGGTTGTCTATTACCAGGCAGTAAATGCCCGAAGGATGATTGGCTATGTCAATATTTACTTTTTGTGCTCCTGCTTGGATGTCACTTTGTTGGATCAATCGCCCCAATGCATCGTAAATATGATATTGCGTGTTTGCAATTAATGCATTGTCGAATACAATATTAATTGCAGTTGAAGTAGGGTTCGGGTAAATAGCATATAAACTTTTAGCAGGTTCTTTTATGCCCGTGACGTAAATGGGATACGGATAGCAATTGTTATTAAATCTCGGCGTTGCATACTGCTGTACATTATCTTTCCAGTTGCAGAACAGAAAGGATGCACTTGGCGCTCTATCATATACACAAGGAAAATTGTTACCGATATTAAAATTGAAACCAATGCCTTCGATCATTGTGTAACGCTCATTCAAGCTATCGGGAAATTTCTGTGCGAATACAATATGTTTTCTGCCGTTCTCTATAAAGGTGGTATCTACGACGCCCTCCTGCTCATAAGGCGGCGGATAATGAAAAAAAGTATCGCCTTTTTTCAGATTGTAATCCATGTAAAGAAACTCGCCATGGCGACAAGGGGCCGTAGGGTCTTGCGGTATTGTCTTTAGCTCTACACAATAAACCTTTCCGCTATCCAGCACCTCCCTTAGCAGGTAGCGGTTAAGCATATGAGGTGGTAGCGAATTGGAGACCTTCTTATAACGCGAGGCACGTAAAATAGTGTCTTTTTCAACATAAAACCTTGCAGTATAAATCGGATCTAGTGTTGACGGGCCCGACACCATTCTGGTCCATACGGTAGAATCCTTTCCGAAAATCGATTGCCATGGCTGGGCAGAAACAGAGGAAGCAAAAACTAGCATTGCAATCACGCAAATCGTAAACGTCTTATTCATAGGCATAGACATATTATAGCCGCTCCTCCACAAAAATAGCATATAAAATAGCCACGGCTTCAACCTGCTAAATAGCCATAATAAAAAACGAATACATCGAAGCCGTCATATCGAGAATAAGAGGGTGTAGATTTCCCCTCATCTTCCGAAACATCCGCAACTTTACAGGTTCAATATAAGCTGCCCTATACCTGTACTCCATGTACTATCATCCCAACACCATCACCCGCAAAACATACCAAGGCCCATACGGCAAAATGGCAGTATTTGCAGCAAGCGAAAGGCAGCTGAACAGCAGCGCAACGGCTGCACAGCAGCAGTGCAACGCCACCGCAACAGCAGCACAACGACAGCACAACAGCAGCTTTACAACACCATACGAAGCTATCATCCGGCCATTATACAACCATTACCCCTGCATCGAAAACGCTTTTTCTGCCCACATCGGTTTCTCAATCCTGCAATCAGCCTTTGCCGTCAATCACTATGTCATCTTGTCGCGGTGGGTAAACAAAAAAGGCTGCCCGAAGGCAGCCTTTCCATACAGTATAGCACCACTATCGTAGTACGTCGAATTGTTTATTTATCGTGTTATTGTTGTCGGTATGCACACGCAGTATATAGTGGCCATTAGGCAAGTGCCCTATGTCTATACGCTGCTCTTTAGCTATACTTTCGGCAGTAGCGCGATATACAACCTGCCCCAGGCTATTCAGCACGGTAAGGTCTTTTATCGTTGCATCGCCTACCATAGCCACGTTCAGTACCGACTGTGCAGGGTTCGGGAATACATTGGCATACACTGCCTGGCCACCGGCAATGTCATTTACCGAAAGCGTAAGGCTGGCCTCTGCCGTGTCCGATCCGCAACCGTTGAACACCACCAGCTTTACCGAGCCTGGTTTGTAGTTATAGCTATAGGTCAGTACCCTTGTGGTATCTGTTCTGCCATCGCCAAATATCCAGAGATAGCGGTTGGCATTCTGCACACCGCCTGGGCTCAGCTGGTACGTATTACCGCTACCCACAAAGGTGATGCCTATTACTACCGGCAATGGATCGACAGTCAGTGTTATGGTATCTTCTGTTTCGCAGCCCGGGCCCGCCGTTACACGTACAGCGTAGCTGCCACTGGTGCTCTTATTAACGCTGATGGTCTGCGTGGTTTCGCCCGTGCTCCATAGATAGGTAGCGCCCGGGTTGCCGGCATCCAGCATTACGGCAGCCTGTTGGCAGAAGACTGTGTCGCGGCCCAGGTTCACGATAGGTGCCCCTATCGATACTACAGACGGACCAGAGACAGCAGCACAACCTATGTTCACGGCCTTTACAGTATAGGTACCGGCAGTAGTAGCGGTATAGCCCGGCGAGTTAGCGCCATTTATGTCAACGCCGTTCTTCACCCACTGATAAGAGGTGCCCGGTGCGGCAGACACATTAAGGCCTACGTTGCCGCCCGCGCAGAAGCGCAACGAACCGGATGGAGTAACTACCGTAGATGGTGGCGCCACTACATACACTTCCACCGGCGAGCTTACTGCGGTCTTGCTACCATCTATCACATCTACCTCATACAGGCCTGCTACGCTGGCAGCATACGTAGGTGTAATAGCACTTGGTATCGGGAAGCCATTATACTTCCACTGGTAGGTGTAGCTGCTGCTGTTGGGGCTTGCTTGAAGTGTTACCGTTCCGCCGGGGCAAAAAACCACTTTACCATTCGGCGAGATATGAGACGAGAATACCAGCCCGTTATCTACACCGGTAAAGTAACCATGGCTCGTGAGGCCCGGCGCTGCAATGAAGTTGCGACCGGTATTGGGTGTGCTTGCCCCGTTGTTATACTCTATCCAGGGATTAGCATTGAATTTCTTTATCATACGCATATTGGCCTCCGAAGATACCGTACCTGTCCAGGGGTCTTTATAGTATATGCGCGCGTTGAAATTGTAGGTGGTTGTCAGCACATCGATATCGGTATAGAAATACATAAAGCTCGTCCCGGTTACGGCGGTAAGCCCTGGTGCCACAGTACCTGTATATTGCCGTACAGCTATGCTGTTTGGCAGTATGGATGTGGTAGCCCACTCGAGCGCGGCCACGGTATCCTGCCCAAACAGGAAGTACTGTGTGATTCCGGCCTCGGGCATTGCAGGCACAGCGACAGCTACCGGTGGCACTGCCATTGGGGTAAACTCATAAGCGCCAAGATCGGGCACACCATCAGCCAGCGCCGTTACACGTGCCATGCCGGTAATGTCCGCATTGTTGGCCATGTGTATACCGCGGCCATTTACCGACCAGGAAGCAGGATTATTAGGGTCTGGCACCAGGTTAGAGAAATTGGTAAAACCTGCATCGTAAGAGATCGAGTTGCGGTCCATGCCCGTACCTATGCGCCATGCCGACAAGGTCTTATACAAAGTTGCCGTAGCAGTCCTTTGCGCAAGGATGGAGTCCTGAGAATAAATGTTGTTGTAGTCGACCACGTTAGTAGTACTTGCAGTAGGGTCTGTCACCACTATGGCCGGCCCTACACCTACATTCTGGAAGATGTTGTTTCGTACATCATTATTGTTGGACGTACCATTGAAAGTAAAGAAAGCCGCTGCCCCTGTGTTGGCACCGCTATTCACGTTCACGCTGTTGTTATAGTAGCGCTGGTAAGTACCGCTTTCCGTGCGGATGCCATACAAGGCAATGGTACCCTGGTCGCCTACTACTACTATGTTGTTGGCTATCAGCCCACGGTTAGCAGCAGTACCATCGCAGCCTGTGAATTGCATACCAAACCTGTTACCCGCTGTCTGCGCAAACATCTTGTTTCTTGTTATTTCAAAGGCGTTGTCGCAGTTCTCGGCATACAGGCAATGCTGTGTGCCGGCAATGCTATTGATGGCCAGCTCATTGTTCCTGAATTTCAGGTTGCTTGTATTTTGCAGGAATACGGCATGCGTAAGCGCATCTGTTACCGTGTTGTTCTCGAATATCCAGTTGGCAGGCAGCGTAGCCGTGCTGCCAACGATGCGTACACCTTGCGAACCGTTATTAATATCATTGCCGTAGAACACATTGCCCGCGCCCGTAACAGTATTGGCAAAAATAGTAGATGCTGCATCGGTAGTAAGCCCTGTAACCGGACCATAGAAATTACAATTCAGGAACGAGTCGGAACCCGCAGAACCTGCTATGCTCAATACACGGCCCAAGTTGACATTGCTGTTCGAGAAGGTCATTCCCCTGAACGTGAAGAAACTGGCGTTGGTCAGTTTTACCACATGATTATTGGCTGCTCCGGTAGCGGCATTAAAGAACAGGTTTACATCGTTCACATTAGCCGATGTAGACTGAAAAACGATCCTGTTGGTGGCGGAAGAACCGGGGATAGAAGGAATATCTACCTGCTCGTTGTACGAGGCCGGAGCTACATTGAAGGTAACCGGCCCTGTGATACCGCACCTCAATGCATCCACAGCCGCTGTAAAGCTGGCAAAGTTGATACCTGCGGTCGGGAACGCAGGATTGATCGTATACACGCCCGATGGCAAAACACCGTTTACTACCACCTGTACCGGTGCAGTAACTACGGTAGACGTGCCACAAGTAACTGCCATACGGTAGAACAATGTAGCCGTAGGTGTGATCGTTTGAACCCAGCTATTGGAAGCAGTGCCGAGGTTGGTATATGTGCCCGTGGCTGTAGTTGATGTCTGCAACTGATAGGTCTGTGACAGGCCCAGCGAATGGCCCGTAAGGCGGAAAGTCACTGGTGTATTCTGACATACAGATACAGATGAAGCCGTCAGGGTGCCCGCCGTTGGTGGAGACACGCAAGGATTTGATACAAGCGTAAAAATTGTATTAGGCCTGTTAGTAGGGCTTAGCGCGTTGTTAGTAGTATTGCCACAGCCGTTACCACCATTGTCTCCCCTAAAC
Organism: Sphingobacteriales bacterium; assembly: GCA_004144175.1. Classification (GTDB taxonomy): domain Bacteria; phylum Bacteroidota; class Bacteroidia; order Chitinophagales; family Chitinophagaceae; genus Polluticoccus. Next base: position 70,634 of record SEFT01000010.1, on the reverse strand, counting down.
GTAATAGAGGCATTGTAAGGCATAACGGTGAATGGCACGCTGGCGTTATTGGTGAACCAAGTACCGGTAGCATTGGTAGGTTCGCCGTGGCACACGTCTATAACGATGTTCGAAGTGCCATTCCAGAAAAAGGGTGCGGAGAACGGGTGTGTGTTCACGCCCGTAGCTGGTGTGTAGTTTGTAGCGCTTACTACCGTTGTAAGGCCGGTCTGATAAGCAGTAAGTGCAGTAGCCGTTGTGGTGCCTATTTTCATTTCCCAGTTCTCGTGCACTGCAGCGCCATTGGTAGCGGTTACATTCCATTTTATACCAATGATCATTCCCGCACTCATACCTGCGGCCGTTAACTCTGATGCACGGAAGAGAAATTGCGTTCTCGTTCCTTCAAAGAAGTCGCCATAAGGCGTTGGATAGCCGGTGCCTGTATTGGTGCCTGTACCTGTACCTATGGTATAGTCGACCTGCGCACGTAGCGTGCCGGAGAAAAGTAAGAATGTAAGTAATAATAAAAAGGGGCGTTTCATAAACTCGTTTGAGTGTATCAATAATAATATCAGGGGATTAATTTTTAAAAACCAGCTCATTTTAATCGGAACAGTTTAGCACCAGGTAAATGCCTATTTTTTATTTTGTTCGCAAAATTTGTCATACAAATAATGCCGCAGACTTCACTTATGGCAATATTTATAACTTCTGGTTAATCAATTTAGACTTCAGTATAAATATACCAAATATCCATCTCTTTGTCAAGTATTGCTAGACGAAACGGGAAAACAATTTGATGACATAAACGAAAAAGGCCCCAGTACAAACCGGGGCCTTTTCAAATTCTGATGTGAATCTATCGTAACACGTCGAATTGTTTGTTTATCACATTGTTATCGACTGTAAGCACACGCATAATATAATGCCCATTAGGAAGATAACTGATATCTATTTTGTGTTCTTTAGTGTTGACCTCATTTTGAGTACGATACACAACCTGACCCAAATGATTGATAACGTGTACTTCTTTTAGCATCACATCTCCTTCAATCGAAGCCATAATGAATGACTGAGCCGGATTGGGATAGACATTCAATTGTGCATTCTTCTTGCCGGCTATGTCGCTAACAGAAAGTGTAAGGTCCGCCTCGGCGGTATCACTGCCACAGCCGTTAAATACTACAAGCTTTACAGATCCCGGCCTGTAAGAATAGTTATAGGTGATTACTCTGTTTGTATCTGTTTTGCCGTCGCCGAATATCCACAGATATCGGTTCGCATGCTGCGCACCACTTGGACTTAGCTGGTAAGTGCTTCCGCTTCTGACATATGATACACCGACAACCGTTGGCGCCGGGTCAACAGTTAGAGCAATAGTATCTGTAGTTTCGCAACCAGGGCCAGCTATCACACGAACAACATACACACCGCTTGTGTTGGTATTGATTGTGATAGTGCGTGTGGTATCACCTGTGTTCCATATATAACGTGCACCGGGATTACTTGCGTTTAACACAAGCGGAGACTGCTGGCAGTAGGTCGTATCTCGACCCAGATTTACTATCGGCGCTCCAATAGTAATGTTAGTAGCTGAGGATGTTGCAGCACATCCAAGATTTGTGACGCGCACTGTATATATGCCTGCATCAGTGGCCGTGTAGGCCGATGCATTAGCAGCAGGTATATCTACGCCATTTTTTCTCCATTGGTATTTTGCGTCCGTACTGGTTTGCACATTCATGGTAAGGCTGCCGCCTGTACAAAAACGACTGCTGCCTAAAGCACTTACAACAGTTGACGGCGTCTGCACAACATACACCTCTACCGGATTGGCTTGGGCTATTTGGGCACCATTAGCCACCTCTACTTCATACAAGCCTGCTGTTTGTACAGTATGGGTAGAAAGTACGGCGCCTGGTATAGGCAGGCCATTTAGCTTCCACTGATAAGTATGCCCTGAAGCAGCCGGTGTTGCACTGAGCGTAACATTACCACCGGGACAGAAAACAACCTTGCCGAGTGGACGAACATGCGAAGAAAATACATTGCCGTTGTCTATGCCGGTAAAAAAACCGTGGCTGGTAAGACCAGATGCACTAATCACATTACGTGCTGTTTCAGAAGCACTTTCAGTGTTGTTATAGGCCACCCAGGGGAACGGATTAAATCGCTTGGCCATCCGCATATTTGCTTCACTGCTTATTGTACCCATCCATGAATCGTTGTAGTGAATGCGTGCATTGAAATCGTATGTAGTGGCCGGCACGTCGATATCCGTATAAAAGTAAGCAAAGCTGCCGCCGCTGATGCTTGTCAATGCAGGAGCTATGGTGCCGGTATACTGTCTAACAGTGATAGTTGAAGGTATCAATGAGGTAGCAGACCAATCGAGAACTGCAACTGTATCCTGCCCAAAAAGGAAGTGTTGTGTGACGCCATTGACAGGAAGGGCCGGATAGGCGTCTGCTGCCGGAGGAATAGCTGTAGGCGTAAACTCATATGCTCCAAGATCCGGCACACCATCAGCTAATACGGTGACACGATTGCCGCCATTTATGTCTTTGCTATTACCCGGAATATGAACACCCCTTCCGTTCACAGACCACGATGCAGGATTTGCCGGGTTAGGAGTGAGATCTGTTATACTTGTAAAACCAGGATTGTATGATATGGAGTTCATGTCCATACCGCTCGCGGTGCGCCACTCCTGCAAAGTGCGATATTCAAGAGCAGGTGTACTCTGGTCAATCAATACGCCACTTGCAGCGTATAGGTTATTATAGTCAATTGAGTTATTCAACGATGGGTTGATGTTATATATAAACATAGCATACCCTGTACCGCTGTTGTAAAAGATATTGTTCTTTATGTTATTGTTTGAGTTGGCCGCGGCACTATGGTAAATGTAAGCGGCGTATCCTGTCGCATCAGTATTAACGTACACGCTGTTATTATAAGCATCCAGGTACGACGAATTATATATACGCAGACCGCTAACTGTGCTCGAACCATCTCCTACGGCTATTACGTTATTAGCCACCCTCGGACGTACAGCAGCATCTCCATCCGAATTATAAAGATAAATACCATGTTTGTCGCCCGAGACAATAGCCGTCACCTTATTGCCTGTCACTTCAAAAGCGCTATCGTTGTAGTATCCATACACTCCGTAATTGGTAGCCGTTGACAATGTAGAGATCGTATTATTTCTAAACTTGGTGTTGCTTGTATAGTAAAGATATGCGCCGTAAGTAAAGGCATCTGTAATGCTGTTATTGTCAATTATCCAATTAGCTGCAAGATTAGTAGTGCTAGTACCTGCAAACCTGATACCGTACGCGCCTCTGCTGATGGCGTTATTTACAATCACATTCTCTGTCCCGGTCATATCCTCAGCATAGATCGTGGCTGTGTTCACATTATTTACAGTAGCGAGACCACCCCTGACGATGCAATTTTTAATACTATCTTTTGAGGCAGTACCAATCATTTCAATAGCGCGGCCAAAAGCAGTACCGTTGTTTTCTATAGAAATGCCATCGAAGGTAATAAAGCTTGCATTAGTTAGCCTCACTACGTAGTTGTCGGCCGCGCTGGTAGATGAAAAATTGAGCATTACATCTCCCGCATTGGACGATGCAGCTTTGAAACGTATCCTTGCCGTTGCAGAAGCCCCTACGATTGCGGGTATGTCTATCTGTTCATTGTAGGCACCATTGGCAACGGTGAATGTTACGGGACCTGTAATACCGCACTTAAGTACATTAACGGCATTGGTAAACGACGTAAAGTTGGTGGCCGATGCCGGCAAAGCACTATTAATCGTATAGTCGCCTCCGGGTAATATTGTATTAACAGTTACCTGCACCGGTGCAGAAAAGGTAGTAGAAGTACCGCATGTAACAGCCATCCTATACCACATAGTATTGGACGGTGTTATGGTACGCGCCCAGTCGGCAGTGCTGGCACCCAAATTGGTATAGGTACCGGTTGATGTTGCAGAACTCTGTAGCTGATAAGTTTGATTTAATCCTATGGAATGACCTGAGAGATTCAGCGTTACCTGCGACCCGAGGCAAATAGTACCTAAAGATGCAACACTATTACCGGCAGTTGGCGGAGCCACGCACGGTGTCAATGGTGTAAATACCAGCGTGCCCACAAAATATCTTGGGGTAGTTCCCAGGCTTCCGCCTGAGCCGGAGTACCCCACATTTGAACCGCCGATAGTATGGTTACCTGTAAAAACATTTATTCCTCCCGAGGCAGTAGAGTTAGTACCACCGGTAGTATAGTTTATAGTACCTGTAGACATCAGTGCGAACCTATAACTGGTACCCGCAGGTATCACAAAGGACAGCCCGCTAAAGATAGGGCTGATAGCACTTGCTGTAACATTTGCAGGTGCTATGGTTGCTATCTGTGTCCAGGCCGGGGTAGCTACTGTAGATGTGCCGGAAAGAGATGTGGCAGAATACCATAGCGTGTAGGTCACTCCATTGCTGGCTGTAGTACGAAGAGAACTAAGGTCTGTCAGCAATACAGCATTTGTATTCGTATTCTCCACTACAAATGAGATAGACGCTGTGCCTGATAGGGAGGAGTTAGTTGTGCCGGTTGTTGTGATCGTTTGCGCCCCGGCTTCGGACAGAAGAAACTGCAGTCCGAGTAGCGCAACAAAGGTTAAGATGGATCTTAGTTTCATAATATATTCAATTTTTCTGGGGTAGTAATATGATTGTTACTTAGCCGACTTTATAATTTTGATGGTATCGATTAGTATATTGTTCTTATCCATAACACGAAGCATGTATACACCTTCGGGATAACTGCTGATGTCAAGCTGCTTTGCATTCTCTGTGTGTGTCATTGTTCTTCCATCCGCAGCCATAAGCACTACATTAACTTGAGCCTTTGCATTTATAAACACTACATCAGTTGCCGGGTTCGGATAGACTGATACGCGGTTTTCGGTAAGCGACAAATCATCGAAACCGACGTTTCTTATTATATAAGCCTCCGATATTGAGGTGCAGCCGCCATTCGATACCTCTACAGTGTAGGTACCATTTTCGGTAACCGTATATGTAAAGTTGTTAGCACCCGGGATTGCTACACCATCCTTGTACCATTGATAAGAATTGAAGGTACCCGTAGTAAGCGCAAAACCGGAAGCTGAGATAACAGGGCTTGGCGCAGTCGTGTTCACAATGTTGGTACCCGGTGAAACTGTGGCAGGGCATGTGCTTGAGGTAAGCTTGAGTGCGTAGTTACCGCCTATGTTTGTGGTATATGCTAATACATTAGCGCCAGGTATGTCGGCACCATTAAGCTGCCATTGGTACGCTATATTCAGGCCTGTTACCGGCACCGTACCATTCATGGTGACCATAGATCCGGGACATAGCATAACAGTAGTATCGGGTGCAATAACTGCCATGGGCAGCGGAGCACTGGTAATGCTTACAGGCGCAGATGTAGTGCTACAGCCGGGGTTTGTAACCACAACAGTATATGCACCTACTGCCGACGCTTGATGCGTAGATGAAGTTGCACCCGGGATATTGCCGCCATCCAATTTCCATTGATAAGTTAGTCCCGTACCTATGTTTGCATTCAGTGCCTCAGAACCACCAATGCAGAATACCGTTGCCGCAGATGTAATGTTTGCTGCAGGAGCCGAGATAGTACCAATTAATACTTCCTCCGACTCTACTACTGAAGTACCTCGGGTTTCTTCTACTATATATGTGCCCGGCACATTCGCAATATGCGTTATAGAGGTAGCGCCTGGAATATATCCTCCATCCAGCTTCCATTTGTAGGTAATGCCTGATCCCAAATTTGCTGTTAGCGTACTATTACCTCCGGGACACAGAAACAGATTTGAAGGAGTTATCTTAGCTACAAATAGGATATCGTTATCGATACCGGAGAATAGCCCCAATGTAGTACGGCCCGGAGATGTTATAATGTTCCTTGCTACATCGGCGTTGCTTTCGGCAAAGTTGTAAGGCACCCATGAACCACTTCCCAGTTTTTTTATCATCTTCATGTCAGTCTCGCTTGCTACAATACCCATCCAAGGCTGCTTATAGTATATACTCGGTGTATAGTCATAAGTACCCGGTGCCGCATTTATATCGGTGTAGAAATACATGTAGCTGCCGGGACTGGATGTAAGGATCTGAGGAGGCAGCGTTCCTGAATATTGTCTCACGGTAACAGCCGATGGTACGGTGCTTCCGGTTGCCCAGCTTACTACTGCAACCGTATCTTGCCCAAACGTAAAATACTGAGTAGTACCGGCAGACGGAGTTGCAGGACTTGCAGTGGCAGCTGGCGGTGTAGACGTAGGCGTAAACTCGTATGCGCCTATATCTGGTACGCCCGTAGCGGTTGTAGTTGCGCGGGTATTGCCATTTATATCTTTATTATTTATTGCCAGGTGTACACCGCGTCCATTTACCGACCACGATGCAGCCTTCGCAGGGTCTGGTACAAGATTAGATGTATTGTTGGTGAATCCAGGATCGTATGAAATAGAGTTCATATCTTTCTGGGATGCAGCACGCCATGCAGTAAGGTCTGTATAGTCTGTTACAGGAGTACCTCTGTCAACCAATTTTGCACCGGTAGTATATAGATTATTATAGTCTATTGAATTATTGTCTGCCAGGGCGGGATTGTATACGTACATCGCATAACCACCGCCTGTATTGGACAGGATATTGTTTCTTATTTCGTTATTGGTATAAAGCGCTACGTCATTAAAATAAAAATAACCGGCAAGGCATGCTGTAGCCGATGCACCCAGCACATTTACTGTATTATTATAAACCCTTTGATAGCTGCATTGATATATCGAAAGTCCTCTGGTAGTGCTTGTACTTCCACTGTTTCCAATCAACACCACATTGTTGGCAACCAGACCACGTACCGCAGATGTACCATCAGCATTGTAGTAGTAGATACCGTATTTGATACCAGTCCCTGTAGCTGTGATCTTATTACCTGTTATCTCAGCAGCGCTATCGGCATAATATGAATACAAGCCGTAATGGGTACCGCTAGAGTTTGTTACGGCCGTATTATTACGCGCTTTAAGATTGCTGGTATAGTAGAAGTATACAGAATAACTATAGGCATTGGTTACCGTATTGTTTTGTACTACCCAACGATCTACAAGGTTTGAAGTTCCTGTACCGCTAATGAATATACCATGCGAGCCATTCTGAACCGTACATCCATCCAATACGTTATCTACACCGGTGAGGTTATCGCCAAAGAATTTTGCTGTATTAGTTGAGTTGGTCGTAACAGAAGGGCCGGTTAGCACACAGCCCATAATCGAGTCGCTAGCAGCAGCACCAGTTATTTCAAAGCATCTGGCATGTGTTATACCCTTATTCCTTATCGTAATGCCTTTAAAAGTAAGGAACGATGTTCCGCTCAGCCTTACTACGTAGTTATTTGCTATTGTAAATGAACTGTCTTGTATCGTAACATTAGCTGCATTACCCATAGCCGATTTAATGGTAACACGCGCAGAAGCCGATGCACCCGGGATAACGGGAATATCTATTTGCTCATTATAGGTACCATTAGCTACATTGATGGTGACTGCACCTGTGATACCACACCTGAGCGCATCCACCGCATCGCTGAAAGTATTAAAGTTGCCTGAACCTGTTGGCATAGCGCTATTAATAGTATATGTGCCCGGAGCCAGTGCAGAGCTCACCGATACACGTAAAGGTGTTGAATACTGCGTGTTGGTACCGCATTTCACTGCAGCCCTATAGTAGTAAGATACACTTGGGTTAACAACTAGTTTGGTCCAATTTTGTGCACTACCCACATTAGTATAAGTACCACCTGACGTGGTAGAGCGCTGCCATTGATAGGTTTGCCCCGCACCAGATGAATTACCGGTAAGACTTAATGTAAGATAACCACCTCCACATATAGATGTAGCCGACACTGTGGTATTACCTGTGGTAGGTGGTGCGGTACATGCGGCCGGAGAGAATTCGTAAGCTCCCACATCGGGCGTGGTGGTACTGCGGCTGGCACCCGTGATATCTATAGCTACGCCTACTGCTGAGCCAATATTATTTACCTCTGCATTAGTGGGGGCATAGTTTCCGGCAGAGGGATTAGCAAATACCGGGCTTACATCAGTCGAGTTAGCATCTTTACCTACACCTATCTGCCAGTCGAGCAATGTTGTATAGCCATTGCCATTATAATAGCCTATTCTGTTGAAGCCGGAACCTGTACTACCCATGATGTATATATTACGGTCGGATGTATAGGAAGTAGTTGGAGTAGCAAGGTATATTACAGTATTTTCACCATTACCACCACGCGACATCTGCACTATATTGTTTTCAAATTTTATTCCGCTCGCTATACCAGTCTGATATATGGCTCTGGCAATCGATGTACCGGTATTGGCTGCGTCATTCAGTACTATCGTATTATTATAATACCATGCACTGTCAGAGCTGGAATTGTAAATACCGTACTGCGTACCACCACGTGTAAAATTGTATATAAGGTTATTGCTGAAAATATTTTCGTTACCTGGCGTAGGGTCAGAAGCGGCAATGTATAGCCCGTATTGAGTAGAAGTATTTGCAAGGTCTGCATCGGCAGGGTTATGGATGCGATTACGCGTTACTAATGCTTTAAAAGTCGCATCCACGCTTACGCCATAAAAAACACCCGCATCTGCACGCGTTGGACGGCTTATATCGTTACTATCAACAAGGATATCATTCTGATTATCTATTCTTACACCATAGTAATAGAAATCCTTGATCGTATTGTTCAATATTTTATTACCGCTTGACCGGTTTACTGCGGTACCGACCAGGATAATACCATGATAACCACCATTAATGGTGTTATTGCTAAAGATATTATTGTCACAGTCGGTGCCGGCAGTTAGCGCAGTAGTTACTGTGGCATTTGAGCCATTCATAACAATACCTGCTGCTGCGGAAATCGTGGTACCGGTAAGCACGCTGTTAATAGTACAGTTGTTGACGGTATTGTTGTCAGAGTTGTTGGTAACATGCACCCCCCACGAGAACGATGCATTTGTCGCATTGATGGTGAGATTATTAAAGGTCACAAAGTCTGCACCATTGAATTTGATCGTTGCACGATTACTTGTGGTGCCGGAAAAGGTTAGCGTATTACCATTACCATTAAATGTAACCCTATTGGCAGCAGAGGTGCCGGTAATGGCATTCAGCGTTACTTGTTCGGTATATGGACCGCTACCCGCAACTACATTAAAGGTGACAGCGCCACTAACACCACAGTTCATCGCTGTAACGGCGGCTGCAAAACTTTGGAAGTTGGAGGTGCTTGCCGCGGCACCGGCATTGATGGTATAAGTACCGCCGGGCAGTGGGTTGGGGCACTGGGCCGTTGCTTTTCCGGCAAAGCCGAACGTAGCAAGAAAAAGGACAATTAGGAGATTCCTACTATTCATATAAATGGATTGCACAAATTCAATTGAAAAAATATTTGTACTGTTTTAAAAAAACAGTATTTTCACGGTGAGGCTAACTATAACTGATTATTTATAAGTTATTTGTAGGGATAGTATGTATCTATGCTCAGAAAACGCAAAGATACTGTGTTACCCCTATATAGACAGTTGGCTTGCTTCCTTTCGTTTGTATGCCTTGTTGTATAATGACAGTTTTACGACAAAACCAACCAAATCTTGCTGAAAGTCATATGCAAATCTTCTAAAGGGCCTACACCCTTTTCGCGCCAATACATTGACTGCCAATAAGTTAACTCAAATCTACCCGTTACACGCTGCATGACAAGCATATTTGTTAACGTTTCACAAATACAATACAGAACCAGCATACATAGTAGAGTATAAAATATAACACTGTTGAAATGGTAAAAAAATGATGAATAGCGCAGACACTTTCATCATTTTTCATTTGCGACTTTAAGGCTAACTTGGCTGAAAATTTAATTACAGCAAGATGTCATCTGTTCTGATAAAAAATGCAACGATCGTAAACGAGGGCAAGCAGGAGATTGGAGATGTATGGATACAAAATGGCAAGATTGAAAAAATAGGCAGTGGCCTGCAACCAACGGGTAGTGCGCGTGAAATAGAGGCTACAGGCCTGTACCTGCTGCCTGGTGTTATCGACGATCAGGTGCATTTCCGTGAGCCGGGGCTTACGCAAAAGGCAACTATCGGCACTGAAGCGGCAGCGGCTGTAGCCGGCGGTACTACTTCCTTTATGGAAATGCCTAACACCAACCCACCTGCACTTACACACGAGTTGCTGGAACAGAAATATGCTATAGCCGCTGCGTCATCTGTGGCCAACTACTCCTTCTTTATGGGTGTAGCCAACGACAATGCCGACGAGGTGCTCCGCACTAACGACCGTAAGAAAGACATATGCGGAGTTAAGATATTCATGGGCTCCAGCACGGGTAATATGCTGGTTGACAACTACATAACACTAAATAAGATATTCTCTGAAAGCGAATTACTGATTGCTACACACTGCGAAGACGAGCGAATCATTAAGGCTAATAAAGACAAATATCCGGATGCTGACCATGCCTCATTCCATCCTTTGATACGTGATGCGGAGGCTTGCTTTGAAAGTTCGTTCTCTGCCATACAGCTGGCTAAGCAAAATAACACGCGCCTGCACATATTACACATATCTACCGCGCGCGAGCTGCAATTATTTACGAATATGCTGCCGCTGGAAGATAAACGGATCACGTCGGAAGTATGCGTCCATCACCTGCATTTTACGGCCGATGACTATTCGCAATACGGCAATCTTATTAAATGTAATCCGGCTATTAAAGCCGCTGAAAACAAAGCTGCACTTTGGGAAGCATTGCTCGACGATCGCCTCGACATCATAGCTACCGACCATGCGCCTCATACCTGGGAAGAGAAACAACTCACTTATCAGCAGGCCCCATCAGGCGTACCGCTGGTACAGCACTCCCTACTGCTGATGCTGAAATATGTGAAAGATGGCCGTATATCGCTGGAAAAAGTAGTGGAAAAAATGAGCCATGCGCCTGCCCGATGCTTCCAGATAGCTGAAAGAGGCTATATACGTGAAGGGTACTATGCCGACCTGGTGCTTGTGGATATGAAAGGAACTACTGCAGTTACCAAAGACAACATATTATATAAATGCGGCTGGTCGCCATTTGAGGGGCAACATTTTGATGCTGCTATACGTTATACACTAGTGAATGGTGAAGTAGCGTATGAAAATGGAAGGATCAACGATAGTGTGCGCGGCAAAAGACTGGCATTCGACAGGTAATGGTCAATGATAGAATAACCCTAAAAGACCTTTCTGTTTTCACCGCCGAATCGGGCGGTGGCGTGTTTGCCTTGCTCGACCATACGACCACACAGGCCGGGCGCGACCAGGTTCGTGCGCATATACAGCACCCACCCGATACCTATGAGCAATTGCAGGAGATGCAGGATGCCATCCGCTTTTGGGCGGATAATGGTAATCTGTGGCCGGAGGTGATATCCAATGGCACCTTGGTGATGCTGGAGAAATTCTTTGAGGCAGCGGATAACGTTTCTGCTCCACCCAGCTCGCTCAATTTGCTCTTTGGGCCATTTTTGCAGAAGATATTAAATAAGACTGATTACTTCTTCACCCAATTCTCGCTCTCTCACCTGTCCGACCTGCTGAAAGGATGCACCCAACTGGCTGCTATACCTGAAAGTCACGAAGTGCCGCCATTGCTACAGCGCGAGTTGGAGGCGATAAAAGAGGAATTGAAGCACAGGCTGACCCCGGAGCTGCTTGCTATAAATAAGAATACACCTTACCGCGAGTTGGCCACGCTCAACTTCAAAGCCCGACGCGAAATAAAGAATACTACGTACCGGCTGATGAAGCACTATGCCCGGCTGGATGCCTGGCAGTCGCTCGCGCGGGCTACCCAAAAAAATAACTGGATATTTCCCCAGCTCTCGGCTCCACTACCGGCTTCATTTGAGGCTAAGGGTCTGCACCACCCGCTGCTGACCCATCCGGTATCTTATGATATTAGCTTCAATGAGCACCAAAATTTCCTGCTGCTGACGGGCGCCAATATGTCGGGCAAGACCACTTTTATGCGGGCCTTAGGTGTAGGGGCATTGCTGGCGCACCTGGGCGTGGGAGTTCCTGCACAGTCATTCCGCATCAGCTTTTTGCAGGGTATTATTACCAATATGCATGTGGAGGACAATATATTAAAAGGCGAAAGCTATTTCTTGGCAGAAGTGAAGCGGATGAAGCAGACCGCTACCAAACTACAGGAACCCCTGCCCCACCTGGTACTGATGGACGAGCTATTTAAAGGTACCAATGTGCATGACGCATATGAATGTACCCGCGCTGTCGTGGAAGGCTTGCTGAATCGCCCGCACCACCTCATGGTACTATCTACCCACCTATACGAAGTGGCACAGCATTTCGCCAACCGGAAGGACATTTTATTTGCCTATTTCGTTACTGACACCGCCCCGGACAATACTTATCGTTTCCGGTACGAATTGAAAGAAGGCATATCTAATGACCGCATTGGCTACCGCATATTGCAACAAGAGGGTGTTATCGACTTGCTGAAAAAGCATGATTAAGCGCAACACCGCACATCCGCACATTCTATGCTCCGTATAGATAATATTTACATTACACTAATATTAACATAAGTAATTTGAATGCTAGTGTGCGAATTACTTTAATTTTGGTACAGGTATTATTCATACGATAGAAGAGATATAATATGACAGATTTCAGACCGGGGCGATTCCAGATTCTACCTACTGTTGTAAAGAACCTTATCATCATAAATTCACTTATCGTCTTTGCCCAGTTTGTTATCGGCAGGATGGGTATCGATATAGCTGACTATTTCGGGCTGCATTACTGGCGGTCGACTTATTTTAAGCCTTGGCAATACCTGACACATATGTTCCTCCATGGTAGCTACAATAATGTAAATGCTACCATCATGCACCTGTTCTCCAATATGTTTGCGCTATGGATGTTTGGCAGCATACTGGAGAATGTATGGGGGCCGAAGAAGTTTTTGATCTTTTATCTTATATGTGGCCTGGGGGCCGCCATGCTGCATATGGGTGTGGTAGCCTGGGGTTTTCATAATGTTAATCAGGATTTCCTACAGTATCAGGCTGATCCGACACTTGACAACTTTACCATCTTCATAAAGGACCATGGCTCGGGCGGTAGCCCTATTATAGGGTATCTGCGGCATATACAGGAGCAATGGTCCACAATGCCGGATGCCAACCTGGGCCGCGAGTCGATAACCGCCATAGACCAATATATACACGGTATGACACTCGAAGGCAGATATTACCCCGGTATATATGACGAAGCAACCGTGGGTGCATCAGGTGCTGTTTTCGGTATCCTTTTTGCATTCGGATATTTGTTTCCCAATACATTGCTTTACCTGTACTTCCTGGTGCCTATCAAGGCAAAGTATGTGGTAGCGGGATACGCAGTTTTTGAGCTGGTAACGGGAATACGAAATTCGGCAGGCGACAATGTAGCGCACTTTGCGCACCTTGGCGGTATGCTGGTGGCATTCATCTTGCTGAAGATCTGGAACCGTACCGACCGGAAACATTTTTATTAAAACAGGAGATTATTTTCTATATGAAGACCGTTTTCAGGCGCTCATCGTCCTATGCAATACCCGGATACAGCAGGAATGCTGTATTGCAATTGATCGTAGCATCAGGTATCGGGTTTGTTACCTATCATCTTATACGCATCATTATGCTGGTAGCTGATGCAAGCCCTATGGTATTCCACAACAACTTTACTGCCAACCTGGGCCTGCCACCGACAGGGCTGCTGGGCTATAAAGTATGGACGGTGCTTACCTATGGCTGGTCGCATGCCGGCTTTTGGGAGCTGTTCAGCAATATGATATGGCTGTACTGCTTTGGCTCTGTTGTTCAGATGCTGATCGGCTATAAGCAGATCATCCCGTTATTTATTTACGCACTGACGGTTGGTGGTGTATTCTACCTGCTTAGCCAGCTGATACCGGGCATACCCGGCACAACTACTTATGTATTTGGTGCACAGGCAGCCGTTACTGCGATGGCTGTTGCTGCACTTACCGTGGCGCCTAACTACCGCATGTACTTTACGCCTACATTCAGCATACCGTTGACAGTTGTTGCCATCGTTTTCTTTGCACTTATGGTTTTAAATTCCAATCTTGAAGTGTCGAAGATCGCTTTGTTGGTAGGTGGTGCGGCTACAGGTTTTGGCTATATCAGGCTGACGCAGAATGGCTACCGTCCCGGCGGCTGGATGTACGATATATTTGAGCGGCTGGATACAATGGTGGTGCCGGATGAGCACAAGGTACGTGCCGGGCAAAACAAAAAGAGAAGCCAGGTGCTGAACCGTATGCCCGAACCCAAAACAAGCAATACGCAGAAACGCATTGACGACATACTGGAAAAGATACATCAGCATGGCATGAACTCGCTGACGAAAGAAGAAAGAGATATACTAAACAAAGCAGGCAACGAAGGACACTAACTACACCACTGGTGAAACACAACTTAGGAACTATTTTAGGAAGGATATTTGGCAGCCTTGTATTTCTGTTGAATATCCTTGCTGCATTCTGGATGGGTCTGTGCGCAGCATCGGCTTATATCAGCCCGATGCAAATAAGGTACATATCGCTTTTTAGCCTTACCACGCCTTTTGCTATTATTACCAATATCGTATTCATTTTTATATGGTTGTTTAGTCGCGCCAAATGGCGATCGGTGCTATCTATCCTGGTGCTTGGTGCCTGCTACCAAATAGTACTGGCAGTTTTCGGCATCCATTTCTTCAAGCCTGATGACATGGCTTCGAAGCCGGGGAAGACCATTAAGATAATGAGCTGGAACGTGCATGGCATGGGCATCTTCAATAAGCCGCGCGATAAAGAATTTGAGGATAATATAATAGAGTACATGCGGCAGGAAGATGCCGATATTATGTGCCTGCCGGAGTTTTACATACCGCGCAAGAACATGTACAAGCCGCATAGTAACCGCATACTGAAGAATAGTCAATACAAAGACTTCAGGTATAATGTGGACAATGACCTAGGGCCGGAAAGTTTTCTGGGCACAGCTGTATTTTCGAAATACCCGATACGCAACTATGAGGTACACCAGCTGAGCAAATACATCTTTATGCTGCAGTGCGATATGGAGATGGAGGACAAAAAGCTGATAAGAATGTTCTTCGTGCATCTTACCACCTTCGGCCTCAGCGATAATGACAAAGCGCTGATAGAGGATGTAAAAAGCCGTAGTACCGATCTGGAGAGCGGCATAAACAAGTCGAAGACCTTTATCAGCAAGTTCAATAATGCCTTTGTGAAGCGTGCGCAGGAAGCTGTTAAGGCATCAAAAATCCTCGAAGAAAGCCCTTATCCCGTATTAATATGCGGTGACTTTAATGACCTGCCCGGCTCGTACACCTATACTACGCTGAAAAGGGGGCTTAAAGATGCCTTCGCGGAGCATGGCGCTGGCCTTGGACGCACGTACAACCTCATATCACCTACCATACGCATCGACCATATTCTTTATGATCCGGCAGGGCTTAAAATTATAGGTTACAAATGCAAGAAAACAGCACTATCCGACCATAACCCGGTGATAGCCAATTTTGAAATAGTAGGAAAGCCAACCGAGTAAGGCTTATTTTTGCTTTTATTTTTCAGTATCCATGTCAGAACTACACATCTACAACTCATATACACGCCAGAAAGAAAAGTTTGAACCAATTACACCCGGCCACGTGGGCCTCTATGTGTGCGGTCCTACCGTTTCCGGCGAATCGCACCTGGGCCATGCGCGTCCTTATATTACGTTCGATGTAGTGTTCCGCTACCTGCAACACTTAGGTAACAAGGTGCGCTATGTACGCAACATTACCGATGCCGGCCATTTTGAAGAAGAAGGCCGCGAGGCAGAAGACAAAGTAGCAACCAAAGCTCGCCTGGAGCAGATGGAGCCTATGGAGCTGGTACATAAATACACTAATCTGTTCCACTGGGGTATGCGCCTGTTCAACACCCTGGACCCGAGCATAGAACCTACCGCTACCGGGCATATTATTGAACAGATAGACATGATACAGACCATCATAAGGAAAGGCTATGCCTATGAAGTGAATGGGTCTGTATACTTTGATGTAAAGAAATACGCGGAACAGCATCCGTACGGAAAGCTATCGGGCCGTATTATGGAAGACTTGCTGGAAACAACGCGTGAGTTGGAAGGACAGGGCGAAAAAAGAAACAAAGTGGACTTTGCGCTGTGGAAGAAAGCCCCTGCGGAACATATTATGCGCTGGAACAGCCCGTGGGGCGAGGGTTTCCCAGGATGGCATATCGAGTGCTCGGCCATGAGCAGCAAGTACCTGGGCGAGACCTTCGATATACATGGCGGCGGGATGGACCTTCAGTTCCCCCACCACGAGAGTGAGATAGCGCAGTCTACCATAGTACATGATCATCCGCCAGTGCGCTACTGGATGCACAATAATATGATCACCATCAACGGAAAGAAGATGGGTAAGAGCTATAACAATGTAATAAAACTTACGGAGCTCTTTAGCGGCAACCACCCGATACTGGAGCAGCCTTACCACCCGATGGTCGTGCGCTTCTATATATTGCAAACACACTACCGCAGCACGCTCGATTTTTCTAATGATGCATTACAAGCATCAGAGCGCGCGTTCCGCCGCCTATGGGAAGCGTATGAGGTGTTGCAAAAGCTTACACCATCTACGTCTGAAACGGCAGGCGATGCTTCACTTGATCAACAAGTAACTACCTGGTGCGGCGAGTGCGAGGACTTTATGAATGATGATGTGAACACGGCTAAAGTCATTGCTAATCTATTTGAACTGGCACCTGTCATCAACAGCATTAAAGGCGGGCAGATCGCAGCTACTGCACTGTCGGCAAGTACATATGCGTTAGTGTTGAGCACTTTTAAAACATATCTGGAAGATATACTAGGCATGCAGGCATTGCAGGTGCAACAAAGCAATAAGCTGGACCAGGTACTGTCGCTGCTGATAGAGATAAGGAGAGATGCGCGCAAAAGAAAAGACTTCGCAACATCGGACCAGATACGCAATACGCTTGCCGAATCGGGCATACAGCTGAAGGACGAGAAGGACGGCAGCGTGTCTTATACCATAGAATAACCTGAAATGAAGAATATCTCTAAACTACTACGCTATCTGGGCGATTATAAAAGCCGGATAGCGTTGTATTTTTTTACAACACTACTAGCAATAGTGTTTTCGCTGTTTTCGTTTACTATGCTGGCGCCTGTGCTACAGGTGTTGTTCGTAGGTGCACAAAAGATACCCGGCAGTGGTAACATCGTTTCCCGCATTACGAGCCAGGTGAATGACATCATACTTAGGCAAAACAAGCTTACGGCACTTACTTATGCAGTAGTCATTGTCATTATCTTCACGATACTCAAGAACGTGTTCATCTACCTCTCGCTGCGCATACTGAACCCGCTTCGTAACACCATAATGCGCCGCCTGCGCGACGATATGTTCACTAAAGCGCTGTCGCTGCCCATCAGCTTCTTTACCGAAGAGCGCAAGGGCGATCTAATATCGCGCATGACCAATGATGTGAATGAAGTGGAAGTGTCTATCATGGCCGTGCTCGAGACCATCATACGCGAACCGCTTACCATCATTATCACCCTAGTGTCCATGGTCATCATCAGCCCGCAGTTAACGCTGTTCCTGCTGCTGTTCCTGCCATTATCGGGTTATATGATAGGCCGTATAGGCAAGTCGCTGAAGAAGCCATCAAACGAAGCACAGGAGCATCTGGGTAGTATGCTGGGTGTAATAGATGAAACATTGGCTGGCATACGTGTGGTAAAAGCTTTCAATGCGGAAGGCCACCAGCACTTACGTTTCATGAAGCTCAATAATGCATTCTTCCATGTGCGCAACCGCATTTTTGCCCGCCGCGATCTTGGCTCACCCATGTCGGAAACGATGGGGATCATCGTAGTGAGTGCGATACTGTGGTATGGTGGACGGCTGATATTTTCGGGGCAAACGTCATTAACAGGGCCTTTCTTCATCGCCTACATAGGCCTGTTTTACCAGATCATCAACCCACTAAAAAACTTGTCCTCTGCATTCTACAATATGCAAAAGGGCGTGGCTGCGCTCGACCGGATTGAACACCTGATGCAGGCGGAGAATACCATCAAAGAATTGCCTGATGCACAAAGTATAAAAGAATTTAAAGGTAAGATCGAGTTCCGCAACGTGAACTTCTCTTATGGTGAGAAGAAGATACTGGATAACATTAACCTGACCGTCGAGAAAGGTAAAACCGTAGCGCTGGTAGGTGCATCGGGGGCGGGTAAGTCTACATTGGTAGATTTAGTGCCACGTTTCCACGATGCCACATCGGGCGATATACTGATAGATGGCATCAGCATCAAAGACTACAAGCTGTATGAACTGCGCCGCCTGATGGGGGTTGTAACACAAGACCCTATCCTCTTTAACGATACGATATACAACAACATAACGCTGGGCACCGGCGGCAGCTCGCAAAAGCAGGTAGAAGAAGCGGCGCATATTGCGCACGCGCACAATTTCATCGTACAGAAGGGCGAAGGCTACCAAACTACCGTTGGTGACCGGGGCTCGCGACTAAGCGGCGGTGAGCGCCAACGCATGACTATTGCGCGGGCGGTGCTTAAAAACCCGCCGATACTGATACTTGACGAGGCCACATCGTCGCTGGATACAGAGAGCGAACGCCTGGTGCAGGATGCCATTAATAAACTGATGGAAAACAGAACCTGTATCGTTATTGCACACCGCCTGTCGACCGTGCAGCATGCCGATGAGATCATTGTGCTGGAGCAGGGGAAGATCATGGAGAGAGGAACACATACAGAGCTTATAAGCAAAAACGGCCTATATAAAAAATTAGTGGAAATGCAGCAGGTGAAATAGTATCGGTATATTTGCCATACTATAGAAAACCAAATGAAAAAGAAGATACTTGTTACCGGCGGATGTGGCTATATAGGAGGTCACACCATAGTAGACCTCATTGAGAACGGATATGACGTTATTTCGGTAGACGACCTGTCGCGCGGATCGATGCGCATGATGAATGGGGTAGAGAAGGTAGCAGGCCGCTCTGTTAAGAATTATAAGGTAAATCTTTGCGATCCGGAGGATACAGAGGCAATCTTTATAGAGAATCCGGACATCGAAGGCATTATACATTTTGCCGCATACAAATCGGTGCCGGAGTCGGTTGCCGAACCATTAAAGTACTTCCGTAACAATATCAATTCACTTGTAAACCTGCTGCATTGCGCGCAGACTTACAAAGTGAATCATTTTGTATTCTCTTCGTCTTGTTCTGTATATGGCAATGCGGAACAACTGCCCGTAGACGAGAATGCACCACTTATGGAAGCAGAGTCACCATACGCGCGCACCAAACAAATGGGTGAGGCTATATGCAGCGATTTTGCCAAGATCAATCCGGACTTCAACGTAACATTGTTGCGTTACTTTAATCCCGTAGGGGCGCACCCAAGCGCTTTAATAGGTGAGCTGCAGGAAAAGCCCGAAAATCTGGTGCCTGTGATCACACAAACGGCTATTGGTAAGCGACCGGAGATGCAAGTATTCGGATCGGACTACGATACCCGCGACGGCTCTTGCGTACGTGACTATATACATGTAATGGATATTGCCCATGCTCACACCAAAGCACTGGCTTATACTATGGCAGGCAAAAATACCAAGAATTGCGATGTCTTCAACCTTGGTAGTGGCAATGGCGTAACAGTGCTCGAGCTTATTAAGTCATTCGAGAAAGTATCGGGCTATGACCTGAATTACAAACTAGGCCCACGCCGTGCCGGCGATGTAATTGCGGTATATGCAAACAACAACAAAGCAAAAGCGCTGCTTGACTGGGATATTAAATACTCGCTTGACCAGATGATGGATACTGCATGGCGCTGGGAGGTTTTCTTGAAGAAAGAGTCAGAGAAAATACAGCTTAACTAAAGCAACTATATAAGACATACAAACAGGAAAGCACTCAAATATTGAGTGCTTTCCTGTTTATGTACGAAAGCAGACTACAGCCTGCCAAAATTCTATTATTACTGGATACGATTGCCTGGGTTCCGCAACGCTTTCTTATCCTCCATTCTAATAATCATTGTAAATACAAGTGTGGTGACAATGCCGACAATCATATAAGTCATAACAAGTAGATTGATATGATACTAATTTATGGAATCTTAACTTAAAAATCATCAATAAGTAATATTAAATTTTATGACGCCTGAATAGTTACAATTGCATGGCATCGTAACAATTATAAAACAATAACGGGTAGGAGCTATCTCCTACCCGTTTATTCTATAAAATATGTCGTTATACTATTTACTTACTACCAATCTTGCGCTTGCGCCATCTGTTGTCGTTATAGTATACACACCCGGTACATAGCGGGTAATGTCCAACGTCAACTGTTGCTTGCCTTCATACACAATTCTCCCTGCCATATCAGTGACCTGTATGTCAGCTATTCGATTGAAGTAAACAATACCCTGTGTAGATGGATTAGGGAATACATTGAACGTCGCTATATCCTTTGAAATATTTCCTGCGCTGCCCGGCTTTTGTTTTTGCACTACTTCAAATACACTCAGTGTGCCGCTTATCTCATTGGCTACTACTACGTGTGCATTGCCTGTAGCTGTAGCTGCCGGTACATATACCAACCCTTCCGGGCCATGGTCGCCGGTGTAGGCAGTCAGGCTGCGGCTGTTCTTGTAGTCAACGAATATAGCATTCATCGGGTCAGTTACATCATATACCATTACACCACCTACGCGCTCCAGCGTAATGAATGCATAGGTCTTATCTTCTATCTTCCTTACAATAACGCCCTCTGCTTCAGGTCCTTTAGCACGGCTGCGCGACTTTTTAGCGTTACCCTCATTATCAGCGTTGAACAACGGGGCGATAGAAGGTTCGGTAGAAGTATATACCTCAAACTCGTCTCCATTGTCATATACTAGCGATCGTGTATCAGCGTTCCAAATAGAGAATGAGCGGCTACCTGCGCTGTATATTTCATCATAATCACCGTCTTTATCTTTATCACCGTTCAGCGTAGTTACACGCAGTCTGCCCAGGTTGTGACTCTGTTTCAGCATAGCGGCATTGGGGAATGCAGCGGGATCAAGTATGTAGTTGGCAGCACCCACTGTAGTACGCTCGTTAAGGCCCGAATATTCTTTCTCATCACCTTCATTAGCAGTTACCAGGTAATTAGTGCCATTTACTGTGTAGTTAGCAACAGCATCTGGTATAAAGAAACTCTTCACCGGCCAGTTAGCTATCACTACTTCGTTGTTGTTATCACTGGCGTCCAAACCACTGCCAGGCATGTTGCAGTTCTTGGTACCCAACGGCCATACACTATTCAGCGTTCCGGTAGCAAGGTCTATCTCAGCCATTGCATTATTTTCTTGCAAGGTTACCCATGCAGTCTGCGAATTGTTGCTTACCGTGATATACTCCGGCTCAAAGTCTTGCGAAAGTGTACTTGTAGTTTTCAGCTTCCTTACACCACTGGCTATGTAAGACCCTTCTACTGAATTGAGTGATGTAAAGTCTATAGTTTTTACGTTGGCTTGGGTAAGGTTAGCTATGCCACCCGATATATCTATGACACTCACCGAACCTTCAGGGTCGATGGTATATGTATCATTAGGCTGGCCTTCGTTTGCAGTAAGCACCTTTTTGCCGTCGGGCGTAAAGGTGATCATATCGGGTAGATTACCAACAGTTACCTGCTTTTGGAATACCCCATCGATGTTGAAGAATACTACCGAGCCATCTTGCGCTACATCCAGCGCGGGAGATGCCACTGCTACGATGCCATTCTTAACAGCTACACTGGTAACATCGCCATAAGGTTTCATGTCGATGGTCTTGATCACTTTCAGGGTCTTAGGATCTGCAAAGTCGATGATATCAAGCACACCTGTAATGGCGCTTGTAGTAAACAGCCTGTTAGAAGCTGAATCGTGTACCACGATCTCGCATGTGGCATCGCTGCCGCCCGATGGATCGAAGCTACCTACGTATTGCAGGTTGATGTCGCCAATGCCGGCTTTAGGTACTACCTGGTCGTTGTCTTTTATGTATACAGTCAGTATGGAGTCGCCCATAATGGCAGCACCTGTAGCACCTTTCATTATTACAGTAAAGTACTCAGCTGATTGCTCGGTTATCTTGTCATCGAATATTTGCACGGGCACATTGATAGATGCAGTTGTACCTGTTACAGCAAATGTCTGTGTAGGTACTGCGAAATCGCTTGCGTTAGCTGTGCTGAAAGGATAACCTTTCACTTCCAGGTTTACGGTAGCTGTACCGGGATTCTTAACGTTCAGCTTAATGTTATAGGCCCCAATGTTCTCTTCGAGCGTAATGAAGCTTTTATCGAAAGACACCTGCGTAGCATAGCTGAATTTGAACGTATACGGGCAAGGCATTAACTGGCTTGCAGTATTGCTGATGTCTTTTACGGTAAGCGAATAGGTGTTACCATTTGTAAATGGCGCGCCGAACGTAAGTGTCACGGTATCTATGGCAGCACCGTTAGATGTAACCGTTGCCGATGTAAGGCCTGCTATACCGCTGTAGTTAGCCGTATTGGTCGCGCTTGCAGTTGTCAGGTCATTATTAAATGCCACCTTTATTGAAGTATTGCTAATGATCTCAATACCTGTAACCGTAGGAGGAGCAGGGAAATTATATGCAGGCCATGTTTGCGGGTTGGTACCTGCGGCGGCTGTTGTCCAATTTGCGGGGTTCAGTATAGCTGCTTTTAATACTGCAACAGCGCCTGTCTGTGTACCGTTATAATATGCATTCACAGTGTTGCCTGCTACGTTGCCGGGAGCAGTGCTGAGGTTTGCCGCACTTACACCATCGGTAAGGGTGGCGGGAATCATAGATGCACTACCGCTACAAGTAGTATTCGTAGTAAGCCAGCCATTAGAAGTAAGAGCAGTAATATAATTGGGACTTGAAGCTGATCCTGTATAAACAATTACCTGGTCGCCGCTTGAGCTAAGGCCAAAGCCTGAACCTGTTACGGTGCCCCTGTTTGCAGTAAGCGCTTCCGTCTTAATAGTGATCAGACTACCGGCAGGGATACAGGTAGTAGTAGGTGCCGTCCATACAATACCGCCAGAGCATTGAGCCTGCGCATTAGATGTATACTTGGCATCTGTAAGATTAATGAAGGTACCCGGAAGAATGTCTACGAACGTAACCAGGGCAATTTCATCATCAGCACCTGTTGCATTCATACGGTAGGCTACAAATGCCATATCACCGGCGCTAAAGCTTGTCTGCTGCATGATGGTGGTAAACTGTGCCGACTTGATAGTTGTTACAGCATTGTTGTTCGTATCTTCTACCACATTTGGAAGTAACGCTACATAGTACTGCTGGTTATAAGTGAGAGGAGACGCGGGTGTAATTGTAAGCACTTTATTTACATAGCTGGCTGTAAATGGAACTGCTGCTCCGGTCGCATTATTCAACTTGAGCTCTACCAGCGTAGCTGCGTTGGCATTGGTAATTGCGCTGTTATTGACAAGACGTACCAGCTCGCTGAATGTAATAGTAGGATTTGCATTGATAAGTACATTCTGTGCTGCCGTTAGTGGGTTGAACACTACAGATGGCCCAACCGTATCAGGCGCATTCACAGCGTAGCCGTCCAGAGTAAAGTTATCAAATCGATTGTTGCCACCTGTACCACCCGTACCGGCACCAAAGTTAACACGCAGCTTGAAGTTAGGGTTATTATCTACGGCAGTTACACCACTAAAATCGAATGAATCAGGTACTGGATCGGCACTAATAACAACTATTGTATCAAAAGGCACGAATGTAGTGCCGTTGGTAGAGTAAGACCAGTATTGCAGACTTGCACCGGAACCAGACCTGCGCGTAGTAAACTTTACAAACGCATCTTCGTAACCTGTAGTTGGCAGCACAAATTCCAGCTGGCCGCCTACCGGGTTATCAAACCTAAGGTGTGTACCGGCAGTATCGCTATTCCTGGCATTTACATTAGCCACTTCAAATCCGTTGGTAGCTGCGCTCGAAATATTTATTGCACTGCTACCGCCGGCAATGTGATTGATAGTTGCACCGGCGACCAAAGAAACTGTAGGTGTCAGCAGATTTGCCTGTGAGCTTATATTGTTGAAGTTCCAGTAATGTACCAGGCTCTTGGGCGTTGGCGCCGTTGCATCCAGTGTGAAGTTGTCAAAGCGATTGTTACCGCCTGTACCGCCGCCGCCTTGTGCAAAGTTTACACGCAGTTTGAAGTTGGGATTATTATCTGCTGCCGCTATGCTGCTGAAATCAAAAATCTCCAGAACAGGGTCGGCGTTCAGTACAGTTACCGTATCGAAAGGTATGTATGTAGTACCGTTCGTGGTATATTCCCAATACTGGTTTCCGGCGCCCTGACCCGACCGACGGGTTGCAAACTTTATAATGGGATCGTTATAACCTGTGGTAGGCACTGCAAAAACGAGCTGGCCGCCTATCGGGTTTTCGAAACGGAGGTGCGTACCTGAAGTATCGCCAGTGCGGGCATTTAAGTTACTTACATTATAATTCTGCCCGGTACCGCCACCTTTATTAATAACACTAGTGCCGCCTGCTATATGGCTGATAGAAGCACCTGTTACTAAGGAGACCTTTGGTGTCAATAGGGTTGTTTGGCTGGCAGTGTCATTAAAGGTCCAGTAGTGCACCAATGTTTGTGCATCGGCTTTTGCACCAAGGAACAGTATTGCCAGTAGCGATAATACTTTGGGGTAAGCATGAAAACGTATCCGCATGTTGCGTAAAAATTAAATAAGCCGCAAACCTACCATGCCGACGTTAAGTCAAGTTGAACGAATTATGAACTAAAGGTTAAGTGAAGTCGGACCGGATGGACGTCAATTCATCGCGCATAAAAAAAGCACCCATAAAGGTGCTTCAAAAATTATATTCCCCCCCTTTAGGGGACCAGGGGGCTTCCTACCCTAAGTCTATTTCCGTATTATCGCCAATGTTGAGGCTTTGGCTTAGTCCGCGTACAAAGGCATCGCTACCGATGATGGATGAATGCAGCACCACTTCTTCCAGCTCGGCATAAGAGCCAATGATGGTGTCTTTAATGATAGATGAATTGACGGTAGTGAACTCACCAATGCTAACGTTGGGACCAATGATAGAGTTAATGATCTTACAGCCCTCTGCAATGCTTACCGGCGGTATGATTACCGTGGTATCACTGGAGTGTGGGTTTTGCATTTCGTTATTCTCGTTCATTTGCTTCAGCAAAGTTGCATTGGTCGAAAGCAGTGACTCTTTCTTTCCGCAATCGAACCAATTGTTTACCCTGAATGCCTGGAAGGTAACACCGTCCTGCAACATATGCTGCAATGCGTGCGTCAGGTGATACTCGCCTTCATCGCCTGTACGGTTCTTTAGGTCGTTCTCCAGTATTTCAAATAATTGCCGCGACTCCTTGATATAGTAAATACCAACCATCGCCATGTTCGACTTTGGTATCAGCGGCTTCTCTACTACTCTTAGTACTTTATCATTTGCATCCAGCTCCGCTACACCGAAGCTGCGCGGGTCGTCCACCTTACGTACACCTATCTGCGATACCGGGCTGGCTATTACTTCCTTCATGTTATAGTCGGCCACCGTATCGCCCAGCACTATTAGCACTTCATCGTCCTTCACTGCTTCTTTGGTAAGGTATATAGCATGCCCCGTACCTATACGGTCGTTCTGTGTTACCAGTGTGTACGACAGGTGAGGATATGTCTTTGCAATATAGCGTTGTATCTTCTCCCCCAGGTAACCTATTACGAACACAAAATCGGTCACCCCTGCATCCAGCAACTGGTCTACGATAACACTCAGGATGGTCTTGCCCGCAAGCGGTATCAATGCCTTTGGCTGTGTATATGTAAGGGGCCTCAATTTGGTACCCGCACCTGCTACTGGTATAATGGCTTTCACGTGTCTCTGTTATTTTGCGCAGGCCTATGCCAACCTGCATTATCAGAAGGTGAAAATAGCACAAAAGCGCTATCTGCCCCTATGTCTTATTATTTATATTTTCTTAATTCTTTTAGTCGCTCACCTCTGCTTCCTCGCCATACATCTGACCCTGGTACTTTAGCGAGGGCGACTTTATCAGCGGGCCCAACCCCAGTTCGTTCCATTTTCCGTCTACTGACCTGATTGTTGCATCATCTGCTGCAATCACATTGGGCCAGGGGCGGTCAAATCCGTCGAGCACTTTGGTTTTTCTCGTACCGTCCAGCCCCAGAATATTGCTGGCGTAAAAATGGTCGCGGCGGGGGTCGAGGTTGTTGCAAAAGCGCCAGAGCACATCGGCCACATCATCGGTAGGTACTGTGTGCTCTACGTACAATATCATCTTGATGCCTTGCAGTTCCGGAAGTTTTGATAATGCTTCGTGTAGCTCTTTAACATGCCCTTTCCGCTTCTTCTCTACGGCTACAAACAGTACAGGTATCTCAAACTGCCTTGGCAGTACATCACTCATCGATCTGATTTCCGGGTATTGGACTATTAATTTGGCGGTCGAGAAGTCCTTGTTGAAACGGAATGGCTTCAATGGCTCCGTCATTTCCTCTTCCCATTTCTTTGTGCCGTCTATACACATCTTACCGCCAAACCCCAGCTTGGAGCAGCTATGGTCGAGGACATCCATTGGCCCCTGGCTAAAGTATACATCTGTCACCGGGTTCAGGTTATTAAACACATACTTCGCCAGTTCTTTGTAGTTATCGATCTTTATATCGCCGTCGGCCAGCACCAGTATCTTATTGAACATCATTTGCCCAGCTCCCCACATGGCGTTCATCACCTTTTGGCCTTGCCCTGCATATTCTTTATGAATGGTAGCTATTACCAGGTTGTGAAACACGCCTTCTATCGGCATGTTCATATCCTTTATCTCGGGCACCATGGTCATTTTTATAGGCGACAAGAATATGCGCTCCGTAGCCTTGCCCAGCCATGCATCTTCCTGCGGTGGTATGCCTACTATGGTTGCAGGGTACACGGCATCCCTTCGATGCGTAATGGCCGTAACGTGAAAGCGTGGATACCAATCAGGCAGCGAATAATAGCCGGTATGGTCGCCGAAGGGGCCTTCCCATATCAGTTCTTCATCGGTATCTACATAGCCTTCTATAATGAAGTCAGCATCGGCAGGCACCTCAATATCCGGCTGGGTAATGCATTTTACCAGCTCCACCCGCTTTTTGCGCAGGAATCCTGCCAGCATGTATTCGTCGACATTCTCTGGCAGTGGTGCGGTGGCCGAGTAAGTGTAAATTGGATCACCGCCCAGCGCTACTGCAACCGGCATGCGCTTGCCCAGTTTCTTATATTCATTGTAGTGGCGTGCCGATACCTTATGCTTATGCCAGTGTAGTGCCGTCATATCAGGCGCAAAAACCTGCATACGGTACATGCCTATATTGCGCTGGTTGTTATTGGGGTCCTTGGTATGTATCGCTGGCAGGGTGATGAAAGGTCCACCATCCTTAGGCCAGCATTTCAGTATAGGCAGTTTGCTCAGGTCAGGCTTACTCATTACAACTTCCTGGCAGGCGCCGCGGCCATTTACCACCTTGGGCATCCACGATGCAAACCTGCCCAGCTCCGGCAGCATCGCCAGCTTTTCGAGTATGCCGTTCTTGGGTGTCGATATTTTTTTGAATAGTTCTTCTATATCCTTCGCCACATCGTCCAGATCATTCACTCCCAATGCCATACACATACGGCGCTCGCTACCCATCGAGTTGATAAGCAGCGGGAAGTCTGTACCTGTATTTTCAAACAGCAGCGCTTTGTTACGGTCGGGAGTTTTCGATATCCGGTCCGTTATTTCGGCTATTTCCAGTATCGGGTCTACAAAGGTTTTGATCCTTACCAGTTCGCCTGCTTTGTCCAGATCCTCTATATAAGT
Organism: Sphingobacteriales bacterium; assembly: GCA_004144175.1. Taxonomy (GTDB): domain Bacteria; phylum Bacteroidota; class Bacteroidia; order Chitinophagales; family Chitinophagaceae; genus Polluticoccus. The sequence continues at coordinate 42,395 of SEFT01000010.1, read as the reverse complement.
ACGGAGCGATTTATATGCCATTCTCTATTCTATTAATCTTTAAGTCCCGCACCGGCGGGAATATGCAAATTTAGCTATGTGCAGCGTCTTATTAAGCATAGCTCCATAAAGCGCTTCAATATTAACTTTTGAGGAACTTATTCAAGTCAAATTCTGTTTTGTGATAGTAAAATGACAGAAACACAAATATGTCGTATTGACTTCGCAATATCTATGCGTTACCTTTAATATTACTACCATCTACACCCTTGTTATGAAAAGGTCCCTGCTATTATCCTGCCTGATATTAAACTTTGTTTGCGTCAACGCACAAAAGGAAAATAACAATTGGGCTTTCGGTATCAATCAAGGGCTGAGCTTTAATACAGTTCCGCCGTCTATAGTATCAACAAGTACTAATACCCATATGCCTAGCCCATGCGCGGTAAGCGACTCGATGGGCAACCTTCTTTTCTATACCGATGGAGAACGTATATGGAACAGGAATCATAGCATAATGCCTAATGGTAATGACATTATTAAAGGACGTACAGATGCCATGTGCATGCAGGATTCTACCGATGCGATGGACGTGAACATCATACCCGACCCAGGCAATAAACAACGATACTACGTGGTTGGCTCCGTAGGTAACTGGGTGTATGACGGCGTAAGCCAATGCGAACAATTTACCGATGTACGGTACAGCATTGTGGATATGAGCCTGAATAGTGGACTTGGTGATGTACTTCCCGGTAATAAGAACACGGTACTGTACTCACATGTATATGGCAATATAGCTACAGGGGAAGGCATGTGCAACAAATGGGTTTTGCTTACCAATGCTGCCTCTGATATACTGGCATTTGAAATAACCCCTGCCGGGATAAGTATGCCACGTATCTCATCGCTCAGCCTGCCTGCTTTTTGCATCAATGAGCTAAAAACGTCGAACGACAATAGCAAACTGGCTGTAGGTACCAACTGGCTTACAGGACAAAAGAGTTATCTGCACCTGTACGATTTTAATGCACTAACAGGAGCAGTTACAAATAAAAGACCAATAGATACTGCGGGTATTAATTCAAAAGGCACATCCGACGAACTGTTTGGATTTGCCTTCTCCAATGACAATTCCAAGTTTTATTACCGGGCCGAGTTCGGCGAAGCGCAGGCCATATGGCAAGTAGATCTGAGCCAAAAGTCTCACAGCGCAGTATTGGCATCGAAGACGAAAGTTTGCAACATCACCAAATGGATGCATTCGTGGGATATGATGCTGGGGCCGGACGGAAAAATATATTCGGCGTTCCGTGATGGGGGCGACTGGCTAGTCATTAGCCGACCAAACCGACCCGGCACAGCTTGCGACGCGAGAATACAGAAGCTGAACATACCGCTCACCATTGCGACATACAGCCTCATCGGCTTTCAAAACTGGATACCAACATCAAAAGCACACTACAAGTACGATGATTTTGCAGCATGTTCGGCACCGCTGCCACTATCGTCAAAGCAGCCGTTTGCAGATAGCTATGTATGGAGCACCGGAGCCACCACGCGCGACATAACAATAACTGAAGCAGGCACCTATTGGGTGCGTGCCATGCAAAGCTGCGGCGCCTACCGTGTCGATACATTCAACATCGCATTTAAGCCGGTACAACCACCTGTCGATACGTTTTCCTGCAATGGTGAACCAATTAATATACCCATGCAACCAGGCGCAATCTATACGTGGGGTAGCAATGGAGGGTCCGTCATTACGCAGACGGGCACATATACGGTTGCAATTACGGTACCTGGCTGCGGTACAATTAACAGCAGTTTCCGCGCTATTGTATACCCGCCAGCGGGCACACAACTATTGCCTGATGATACGATAATATGCAATGCACAACTGAAAGCTGATATAAGCAGCCGCTACGAAATGGGAGATTACCTCTGGAGTAATGGTAAGACAACACGTAGCATTACGGTAGCGTCGCCGGGCAAATACTGGGTAAAGAGCAATACACCCTGTGGCCTATTTACAGATACGGTAGATGCATCGTACTGCAAGCCAATAGTCAAAAACATTGACATGCCTACCACCATCTGCCAAGGTAGTTGTGTAGACATACATGCGGAGGTGGAGAATTTCCCCAAGGCGTTTAACTGGAGTTTTCCAAATGGCGCCACAGTAGGCAATGTATGGGATGAAAACAAAAGTGTTCGTGTTTGTTTCGATTCTCTTGGGAACAGTCAGATCTCTTTAATAGTAGGGAATTTCGGCACTTATAGCGACGTCTTCGCTAAGAAGTTTTCGGTACGCCCAAAACCAGTTGTTCAGTATGAAGAACTAACGATAAAGGCAGCATACAAAAAAATGGTACTGCTGCCTGCCTGCGGCGATGCGGATACAATAAGCTGGTACCGCGACAAAGAGCTGATATGCGCCAACTGTAAAGAGCTGGAGATAGAAGCTAAGCTATGGCATACGAACTATCGTTGCGTGATACAAAATGGTGAATGTAAGGATACCTGCGACTACACAATAGAAGTGGTGGACATACCTACAGACATATGGATGCCTACAGCTTTCACACCGAATGGCGATGGCAAGAACGACCTGTTCCGCCCGATGCACGACAACCCGAACATCCAGGTACTTTCGCTATCGGTATATAACAGGCAAGGGGTGCGTCTGTACCATAGCCCGAATGATGGGAACCTCGGATGGAATGGACGATACGGCAATAATGAGCAAGGTCTTGCCACTTATTTCTGGCTGCTTAGGTACAAGGTACTGGGGCGTCCTGATATATTGACCATGAAAGGGGATGTAATACTGTTGAGGTAACGATACGTAGGCTAACCCGTGCATCAAAGCTGCAATGTCTAATTGTTTCTATTGCCAAGTAGATACATCTAATAGCCATTGCCATAAAGCACAGTACTATCGCTCCCCTATCTGCTGGCGCCACATGGCGTAATACAGTCCCTTTGCATCCAACAGATCTTCGTGACTGCCGGTTTCGGCAATGCGGCCTTTTTCCAGTACATATATACGGTCGGCATGCATAATGGTCGATAGGCGGTGTGCAATTAGGATAGTGATCTGTTCTCTCCTGGCCGATATGTTTTTTACTGTTTCTGTCACTGCCTCTTCTGTAAGTGAATCAAGGGCCGATGTTGCTTCATCAAATATCAGTAGCCTTGGTTTGCGTATCAGCGCACGGGCTATCGAAAGGCGCTGCTTCTCACCACCCGATAGTTTTATACCACCCTCGCCGATACGTGTATCGAGGCCAGTATCACCCCGGCGTAGCAATGATGTAATGCTCGCCTTTTGCAGTGCTTCCAGCATTTCCTGCTCCGATACTTCCGCCTTTACAAATGACAGGTTTTCACGGATGCTGCCTTCAAACAGGTGTGTATCCTGCGTTACAAAACCCAGTTGCCTCCTTGCCCGGTTGAACCTGATGTCTTTAGTTGATGTATTATTGTATAAGATGCTGCCGCTTACCGGGACATAAAGGCCCACCAGCAGCTTTACCAATGTGGACTTACCCGACCCAGAAGGACCGACGAAAGCAATCGTATCTCCCAACTCGGCACTAAATGATACACCATCTAACGCATTCGTACCGGCATCTTTGTGTCGGAATACTACATCACGAAATTCAAGGTCACTGATATCTCCTATCTCTACCGGGTCTTCGGGTCTCGTCTCAATAGGCTGCTGCATCAGTTTATGGAAGTTTTGCAATGAAGATTCTGATTCGCGGTAGGCGATCATTACGTTACCAAGGTCTTGAAGGGGTACAAATATATTGACAGATATAAATTGCATGGATATCAACTCTCCGGTGCTTAATACATGCCTGAAAATGAGCCATAGTAATATGAAGAGGATGGAATGACGGAGCAGGTTCAAGGTGGTACCTTGCAGGAATGTAAGTGTGCGCACATTACGTACCTTATACATTTCCAGGTCAAATATCTTTACGGTTTGTGCGCGTAGCCTCCTGATCTCCTGAAAAGTAAGACCCAGGCTTTTGATCAGCTCTATATTTCGCAGTGATTCCGTAATGACGCCCGACATCCTATTGGTCTCGCGATTAATAGAGCGTTGCAATGTTTTGATCTTCCGGCTGAGAAAGCCGGTAAGCGTGCCCAGTGCGACGATGCCAACAACAAAAACCGGCACCAAAGCCCAGTGCTTTGTAACTGAGTACCACACCAAAAAGCCCAGCCCTACTATGGAAGAGAAAAGAATATTGATGAATGAATTGATAAACCGCTCGGTATCAGTCCTTACCTTTTGCAATATTGACAGCGTCTCACCACTGCGCTGGTCTGCAAACTCTTGATATGAGAGGCGAATTGTTTGTTTTAATCCGTCATTAAATATCTGCAAGCCAAACTTTTGTACGGCCAGCCGCATAAAGTACTCCTGGAATGCTTTGGCAATACGCGATACGGTAGCTACTAAGATAGCAAGAGCCAGCAACGTCAGTACGCCATGCAATTGTTCCTTTTCTGTTTTGCCAACTGCAGCGCCGGTGTATTCATCGATGATCTTACCAAAAATAATAGGATCGACCAGTGACAGCACCTGCGCAATTGCTGCCAGAAACAATGCAAACAAAATAAGATAGCGCTGCGGTTGCAGATACTTCCAGAGTATGGCCATTGAGATGATAACCTGTTTGTGAAAAATGGTTAAAATCTATGCCATTTGGAGGCTTAGCCTACTGAATAGGCTATTTACCTACTAGTAAAACTGCGTCAAATAAGGATAACGTTCTTCGTATAGCTGCTTCACTTTATCGAGAACGGTATTGCGCAGTGCATCAATGTTTTGGCGCTCTGTGGCCGATACAAATACGCAGTTATTATGTGTCTCACGCTCCCAACGTGCTTTTAACTGATTGAGCAGGTCGCGCTTTACTTCCTCATCCAGCCATGGGTCAAATACCGTTTCCTCGTACAGGTCCATCTTGTTGAAGATGGTAAGTATAGGCTTATCAAAGGCTTTGATGTCTTGCAGGGTATGGTCTACTACACCCATCTGGTCTTCGTAGCCGGGGTGCGATATATCTACCACATGTAGCAGGCAATCAGCCTCGCGCACTTCGTCCAGGGTACTCTTAAAACTCTCAACCAGGTGGTGGGGTAGCTTCCGTATAAAACCTACCGTATCGCTTAGCAGGAAAGGCGTTTGCTCGTATACTACTTTACGCGTAATAGTATCTAGCGTTGCAAACAGCTTGTTCTCTGCCAACACGTCCGACTTGGTCAGTAAATTCATCAGCGTGCTCTTACCTACGTTGGTGTAGCCCACCAGTGCTACACGTATATAAGTGCCGCGCTCCTGGCGCTGGGTAGTAGCCTGCTTATCTATCTCCTTCAGCCGCTTGCGCAGCAATGCTATTTTGTCCTTTACTATACGGCGGTCGGTCTCGATCTCTGTTTCACCTGGTCCGCGCGAACCGATACCACCACCCTGGCGCTCCAGGTGTTTCCACATACCTTTCAGGCGGGGTAGTATATATTGGTACTGCGCCAGCTCCACCTGCACCTTAGCCTGTGCCGTCTTAGCGCGACGGGCAAATATGTCAAGTATCAGGTCGCTTCGGTCAATAGTTTTGATGCCCAGCGCATCGCTGATATGGCCTATTTGTGATCCGGTCAGCTCGTCATCAAATATAATGAGGTTAATACCATGCTTTTGCACATACTGCTTTATTTCCTCCAGCTTGCCTTTACCAACAAAGGTTTTACTGTCGGGCCGTGGCAGCTTTTGTATAAAGGTTTTTACAGCAACGGCTCCCGCAGTCTCGGCCAGGAAGGCCAGTTCCGCAAGGTATTCATTCACCATGGTTTCGGTCTGTGTGCCATACACCAGACCTACCAATATGGCGCGCTCATCCTGTACAATATTTTGTTGTTCAATCATAGGTTACTTATGCTATAAAAAAACCATCCCAAAAGGGATGGTTATGAATTGTAAAAGTACGAATTAAACAATTAGAGCAATCTTTCCTGTTCGCGCAGCCAGCGTTCGGGTATTTCGTCGTTGCTGGCCAGCTGGTAGTCGGCGTATGAACATGGTACATATTTTTGATTGGGCATCTTCATCCACCAGCGGTTGGTACGCTTACTCTTCATGAATATCGTGTCATTATCGGTAAAGCTTACATGGAAGGTTACGAATTCCTTTGCATCTTCCAGGTCCGCCTCGTTCTTGCGTATCAATACGCCATCTATAAAGTACCATATCATTTGCGATACCAGTTTGGCAGTCATATGGTGTGCATCCTTCTTATCGTCGTAGCCATATATACCAAAGGATGTAAGCCTGTCGCTCATACCTGCATATCGTGTCAGCAGGCAGGCCTCATCGCCAGTAAATCCGTTCGGGGAACCATTTACATTCGTAGGTGCATCGCTATAGCGTATTGCATTCATATCGAAGCTAAAGAGATGACTATGGCGTAGTACTGGCTCTATCTCATCCATCTGCGTACGGGCTTTGCCCAGGCGGTAGAAGTCGAACCGCAACTTATCAAGCGTCTCCACCATACGCGGGTGCGCATAGTAGCTCTGGAAGCCGACGTGGCTGTAGTGCCCCATATAGTTAGGCGTACCTGTCAGCATATCCATCAGGAAGCTCGATGAGGTAACCGCTTCGGTTTCATCAAGGTCCACCAGCATGTCTACCACTGTAGCATTGATGAGTTGTTTAGCCTTTTTAAATACTTCGTACTGTTGCAGCGTCAAGTCGTGACTGCCACCTAGTACAATCACGATCTTATCTGCCTCGCGCAGTTCTTCAAGCACGGTGCGCAGGGCGGCCCGAGTGTCATCTATACTTGCGCCTTGCAATATATTACCCGCATCGGCTATTTTAATAGACGGATGCCAGTTGTATAGTTTATATAGTTCTTCGCGAATAGCATCAGGGCCATTACTGTACCCAGCACCAGGACGCTCACCGCGGTACTCACCGCAGCCTACCAGCACGATATCAGCATCCTCCCAATCAAACTTATCCTGTGTGGCGCAATGTATATTGGCACCCCACTGAAGTGGCTGATAAGTGCCGGGTTCAATATTCTCTATAAAATGTCGCGATGCGAAAAAAGGTCTTAGATCTTGCATATTGTCAGTAATCAGGGCTAAAATAATTAAAGTTCACCTGCTCTTAAGCAGTTTTTCTACAACGTCTTATCCTTATCATTATTGTTAAAATTGTTTTTAATATTTCAGTGGGCGGGCGTTTCTGCCTGTTTTTTATATTTTTGGGTGTTAAGCATTGAGAATGGCATCCGGAACTAAAGCAAAACCTTCATATATATACGCAATCATTGGTATCTCGCTGGTACTCTTCCTGCTGGGCACCCTTGGCTGGCTGCTCATTAATGGCCGTGGCCTTAGCCGTGCCTTTCGCGAAGACGTAGAGGTAGAGGTGATACTGCACGATAATACAAGGCCCGAACTGATGCAACAGCTACGCACTGTGCTCGACCGACAGCCTTTCACCAAATCTTCGGAGATCGTTACTAAAGAGGAAGCGGCAAAAAGGTTTATTGAGGATGGCGGCGAAGACTTTAAAGAACTGCTCGACTTTAACCCGCTGTACTCATCAGTGCTGCTACATATGCATTCGGAATATGTGAATCAGGACAGCCTGAATAAGATCAGTAAGTTCATCATGCAAAGCAATGTGGTGCGCGATGTAACCTACCCTAATACGGTGGTAGAAAAGATGAACAGCAACTTCCGCCGCATCGGTATTATACTTGGTGCCGTATCACTCTTGCTATTTATTATTGTAATCATCCTGATAGACAATACCGTACGCCTGGCGATGTTCAGCAACAGGTTCCTGATAAAGACCATGCAGATGGTAGGCGCTACGCGCTGGTTCATTACGCGGCCATTCGACCGGACGGCTATACTCAATGGGCTTATCAGCGGCATTATATCTGTAATAGGCCTGTGGCTTATAATACAATTTGCCGAACAGCAGCTACCTGCCATACATGCCCTCAACGAACCAATCCTACTTATTTGCATGATGCTCGGTATGATCATCATGGGCATCCTTATATCGGTAGTGAGCACGCACCGCTCGGTACTGAAGTATCTAAAAATGCACGTAGACGACCTTTATTAAAAATCTTCTTTTAAATTTGTGATATGTCAACAATAAGACCAACAGCTTCTACCACAACCCGCACCACCACTACGCGTGTAAAAAGCAACGCGCCACTAGGCAATCAAACTTTCCTTTTTGATAAAAGCAACTATATGTGGATGCTGATAGGTGTAGCCGTATTGCTGCTGGGTTTTTTACTGATGTCAGGTGGCAAAAGTGCTAATCCGCATGAGTTTAAATACGAAGAGATATACAGCACCCGCCGTATAACCATAGCACCGCTGCTGGTGCTTATAGGATTTGCAATCGAGGTATATGCTATTATGAAAAAGCCTGCGGTTATAGTTACTGAAGAGAAATCTGCGTTATAAAATACTAAAGCATTGATACATTAGGCCAGGCACGAAAGTATCCGGCTTTTTTATGCGTAGCTATTGGAGCACTAATCTCAACTTTTTATCTTGTATATGAAAACATATCACGATGAACAGGCTCTATAACATCGCCCGCTACCTTGCCGCCTTTTTCATTATGTTCTACGGCTTTGCCAAGCTCAATGGTGCACAATTTACCGTAATAGAGTCGGAGCTTGATAAGCCCATGCGCGAGGTAAGCGGCTTTTGGCTCACCTGGTATTATTTCGGCTATTCATGGTTTTACGGCAACATCATTGCAGTATTGCAAATAGTTTCAGGCATCGGCCTGCTGTTTCGCCGCACAACCTTAATAGCAGCTTTGGTACTGCTTAGCGTAATGGGCAACATCCTGATGGTAGACTACTTTTTCAGTATACCTATGCAGGGTTCAGCTATGGCAGTTGTCATTACCGTATTGCTGTTAATTGTACTTGCACGGCATAAACATGATCTTATTGCCTTCTTTTGGAAGCAACAGCCGGATGGGAACAAATCGGGCATTGGCAACTGGATCTTACGGATTGCAATTGTCGTGGTTCCTGCGCTGTTTACGCACTATGTTGCCAATGTAAACAATAGACGCCCTACTCCGCTGGATGGCACATGGACAGTTAAACAAAGTGTGGCTTCAGGCTCAGAATTCGATTCACTGCAACGTATATACTTCGAGCGGAACAGGGCATTCATGGCAGTGTTTAAATACCCAAACAGCTGGCAGCAACATCAGTTTGTTGTAGCAGGTGATACGCTAACTATTACCAAAGGATATATGACTAACGGAACTGAAAAGCTGAAAGCCACTTACAAGTTATCAAATGACGGATTGAATATTGTGGACTTGAAGCGAGGCATATCATTACGACTCAAAAAAAGATAAAAAACGCCTGCAACCTGTGCTATAACTTTTAATGCATTAAATACCTGTCTGTCTTCCGTACAAAATACCCTTGTAATGAGAAATACATCTCAATACGTTTGTTATGTCGTTAACAAGAACGGCATTAAAAACAATCTTTTCTCAACCTTAAAGACACACATCATGTACACAAACGATCAAATCTATTTCTGCCTCAACGCGCTTTCCAACATCAGTGGCGAGTACAATCAAAATCCTGATGTAGTACAGCTAACGCAAACGGCTGTCAACACAGTGCTTCAAGACAAAACAGGCGTCATACAAGGCTTGATAGGCAACTGGGTACCTGTATGGGGGCCTGTAGTAAATGTATTTAATGGTGACGCAGCGAATACTATGTTTGTAGCACAAAACACTACAACAAAGGAATACGTAGTGTCAATAGCAGGTACTAATCCAAGTTCCTTCTTCGATTGGCTGCTGGAAGATGCTCTGGTAGGCAAAAAAGTATACTGGAACCTGCTGGACCATAGTTGTGGCTGCGTATCTGCGGGCACTGATTTTGGCCTTACCGCACTAAAGCTAATGAAATACAACGGTCAGTCCGTTTTTAATTACCTGCAAAGCGTAAATGCAAAAAACATTACGGTAACCGGACATAGTCTGGGTGGCGCATTATCGCCTGTAATGGCTTTGTTTCTGAGCAATAATCTGAAAGGTGCAAATGTATCATGCAGACCTACGGCAGGAGCTACACCAGGCGATAGTGATTTTGCCACATACTGGAATGGCTCAGTAGTGGGCAAAAATGCTAATACAGTTCGCGTATGGAATGCCATAGACGTAGTGCCTAATGCTTACGAGTGGGATACCATGCAGAACATACCTGACCTATACCTCCCGAATATAACCTGCCCTACCTCAACAGCAAGCGGTATTGTTACAGAATCAAACAAGCTGCAACCGCTGGATTATACACAACTGTTAAAAACGACCACTACCACATTCGATCTGGATGTGTATAACCAAGGTAATCCCGCCGATCCGTTCATGGACCAGGCACTGTACCAGCACGTAGCTGCCTATGCCGTACATTTCAATATTCCGGCATTCCAGAACCAAGTACAGAACCTATTAAGCCTTTCCGCTCCTTACTTTTCAGCAGGCACAACAGTAAAGCAGGCAACAGCAACAGAAGCTCTTGCATAAATACCAATTCAGATAAAACAAGTGGGGCTTCAGCATGCTGAAGCCCCACTTGTTTTATTGTCTAAACCTGAATATCTGCTACCATACTGCGTGAGGGCATATAGTCTTACTACGCTGGCGGTTGGGATCTTTAAATAAGCCAGTCTTAAATAATGTCAACTCGTACCCACCTTGCATATTGCTTATTTTACTTAAGCTTGATACGCTCACATCGTAGCTAAGCCCGATCGCATACTCTTTAATTTTTACTTTCACCGTAGGCACCACTGCATCGTTCAACCGGTAGAAAACACCGCCGTATATACCAAATATTATCCCTTCGCCCTCGTAGGCTTTTTTGTGCCACCCAAACAAACCACCACCTATTAGTTCAGAATAAGGGGCCTGGTTAGCATAGTTAATGTAAGCCTGTACCGAATAGTTTTCTCCAATAGGCGCACTAACGCCGGCAGTCACGTTTATCTTCATGCCAATGCGTATATTCTCGTTATTGAAGTATGAACTACGAGGTTTTGTAAAGTGGTAACCAGATACACCAAAAAAATAGTTCGTCTGATTGTTAATGCCGGTGTTACTACTATAGCTAATACCAGCGCCGAGATCCCACTGGTTTATATTACTATTCAGGTTCTGTTCGCCACTGGAAGCGCTAGGATCAAATGCATTGTTTTGATATTGATTATTAAACGTAGCTCTTGTCAGATCAAAGCTTCGTTGTATGAATCCTCCTGTAAATCCGGCTGAAAGGTAAGTGCTATGCTCGTCATTCATCAACTTGTTATAATTAACTGCGGGATACACCGTCAATGTCTGCATTCGCGTAGTGCCGGCCCTATCGTAACTGGCCAATAAACCAAAGCTGATGAAATCAGCGACATTCCTGTTTACTGAGAAACGTGTTTCTGCGGATACTACTGCTGTTTGAAACGGTGTGCTTATAGTATTCCATTGGCTCTTGTAAAGCGCACCAAGCTTGTAGTCGCCTGCAAAAACACCTGTCAATGCAGGGTTACGCAGTATCGACGTCTCGTAAAACTGCGAAAAGTGAATATCCTGGGCACTCGCTGCACCATTCAGGGCAAGGGTTGTTATAACTGCAAATAATCTTCTTCTCATGATCTTTTGTTTTAACGGAGCAACGATACATCTCCTTTCCACGAAAACACTTCTCCGCTGGCACAGTAGGCTTCTACAGAGTATACAAATACGTCAGGGGGTAATTGTTGCCCTTTGAAAGTGCCATTCCAGCCAGAGGAAGCATCGTTCATCTTAAATTCTTTGCGCTCATATACCAGCTCGCCCCAACGGTTATAGATACGGAACGACTTTACCTGGTCTATACCATTACCACGCGGATAGAACACATCATTTTGTCCGTCACCATTCGGCGTAAAGGTGTTGGGGATAAATACCTGGCTCTCATCGCAAAGCACTGTAATAGTCACCTTGTCAGAATCCTGACAATTTTTATCTGTAAATACCGACACGTTAAAGATAGTTGTCTTTGCAGGAGTGGCTATCGGGTCTGCGCAGTCGCTGCAGCTAAGCACATCTGCAGGTGTCCATTTAAAGCGCTGTATGCGTTCGCCCTGCGCTATAAGTGTAGTACTATTACCTGCTATCAATGTCTTTTCACCAGTAGCCGTCACAGTAGGTTTCGGATGCACCTTGATGTCTACATAATCTGTATCGGGAATACAACTCGCCTCAAACGATACTACCCTGTACTTTATATTGTTCCGCGGGCTGGCAACAGGATTAGATGACTTATCATTGTCGAGGCCATCAGAAGGTGTCCATAGATAATCGCGACCACCCTTTACCGAAAGAGCCATCTTCTCATCTACACACAGGTCTCCACCCTCGGCAGCAAGCGCCACCACTTTTGTTTTAATGTTCACCTCTACATCGTCGGTATCACTGCAATTGTTATCATCGGTACCGATAACGGTATAAACCGTCTTATTCGGCGGACTGGCCAGTGGGCTAGCACAATTGGTGCATGATAAATATCCGGCTGGCGACCAAACATACGATGTACCGCCTGTACCCATTAGTTGTGCAGCATCTTTTAGGCAAATAACAGTATCACTTCCTGCGCTTATCTCTGGTAATGGATGGACTGTTATTTCCCGATCCATAGAGTCTATACAGCCATTCTTATTTGTTGCTATGATACGTATGGGGTACTTCCCTGTTTTGGGATATTGGCGAACAGTTAACGGCAGCGTTGATCTAGAGCCATCTTCAAACACCCATTCCCTATGCTGAATAGCAGAGAATTCCCCTCTGGACTTATCCTGAAACTTCACATAATAACCTTCGCAAGTTGGGCTAGTTTCGAAGTCTGCATATACACCATCTACCCTTATTGTATCCAGTCCTGGGCTCACAGCAGCACACCCGGTCCCGTCTATCATCATCATTTTGGGAAGATAGCTGCCCGGCGCAAAGTATGTATGTGTAGTGGTAGGCCCATTACCTACCTGAACACTTCCGTCTGCAAAATCCCAGGTAATGGAAACAATATTCTTGACCAGTGATGAAAAGTTTACATCCAGCGGAGCGCATCCTGATATCGGCCCATATGTGAATGACCCGGCATACCCTAGTACATCCACATGTGCTACCGTAGTATCAAAGCAATTGTTGACATCCTGCACTACGAGCAATACCTTGTAATATCCGGGAGTTTGAAATACTTCGGTGTATGGCATCTTTACCTGTGGACCGGGATTGATGGGGGTGAACCACCTGTATGTGGCTGCATTTACCATCCCCGTTGCAGTCATGGTTGCAATAAGTGGTGGGCAGGTTGATACACTATCCGGAGTAATAGAGATAGGACCGGCCTTAGGTCTTGTTATTTCTATTGCGTTCGTTTTTATTAATGTGTCCCTACAGCCTATCGAATCAGTAACAATAAGGCGAATAGTAAATTTGCCCGAACTCCAATACTGGTGGGTACGCAATAGCCCGGTATCTGTCTTGCCATCACCAAAGTCCCACTCTGCTTTTTTTGCATTCTGCCCCGTTACAGCAAATATCAGTCCTTCTCCCTGACAACCAACCGACCGGCTTACACTGTAGTTTGCTATAGGCTTGAGCCCTTCTATATAAGGGGTGCGGGTGAGACTATCTTTGCAACCGAGATTATCTGTCGCAATGAGTTTTACAGGGTAGCTGCCTCTTGATGTATACAGGTGACCTATAGTGTTAGATGTAGTCGTAAACGAACCGGTGCCATCGCCAAACTCCCATGTGCGCGAAAAGATACTGGTAGTGATCGTTGGCTTGGACGTATCGGTAAAAGTAACGTTTATAGGCACGCAAGCCAATAAAGGGCTAGCACTAAAGCCAACTTCCGGCCTTGATGCAAGCACAATCTGATCCACCGTAATTGAATCAGGACATTTATGTCCGTCTAACAGGGTCACCTTTACCTTGTGATAGCCTCTCGCATCAAACTTATGTACCAGTGTTGGTGTGGGAATCTGCTGATAAATGTAGGCATCATCAACATACCACTTCCAGCCGCCGTACGTACCCCCAATACCACCCGATACCAGCAAAGTCGTATCGTCGACACATACCCGGCTGCGTAAAGGTGACAATATGGGAGTCGGATCGATCAGATCAAGCAAAAAATCGAGCGTATCAGAACACTGGAATGTATCATTTATTGCAATTAATCGAACATTAGGATTACCTAGCGACGCAAAAGTAAATGTAGGGTTTTTAGTAGCGCTGGTGCCCTGTATTGAAGGGTATCCAAACTGCCACAAATAGGATGTGCCTCGAACTGTCTTGTTTTCAAACGTCACTTTCTTACGGTCATCACAATGATACTTAGGTTCAAATTTTGCCCATGGGGGTCGCACGGTGATATAATTAACCTTTATCATCGTGTCTCTGCACTCATTATTATTGGCAATCAGCGTAACGGTAAATGCATCTACAGAATCGTACGCATAAACAGGAGTATGCACGTTCACTCCGTTTCCATCTCCAAACCGCCAGGAATATGAAGTAGCGTTTGTACTAAGATTCGTGAAATAAACCTTCTCACCGGAACACACATCCCGATCGCCTTTTGCACCCACAGCTGTAAAATTAGCAGTAGGCTTCGGCCCGGTCCTTACTATTGAGGTAGCATAGAAAATACAGCCGTTCGGGGTAACAGCTTTCAGTGTAACAGTAAAGGTGCCCAGTGTAGTATAAGTCCAAGTAGCATTAGTGGATGTAGTAGTAAGTTTAGATGTTGATGACTCGCCAAAATCCCAGGTGTAAGTAGACCCCGGCGCATAAATATATCCCGGTAAACCTCTGGAAAACCATGTAGGTGAAAAAATGATTTTGGCTGGAAGGCAGTCTCCGATTTTATCTTGGTCTATTGCAAGTACACCATCATACAACCGCACTTTGTTTATCTTTGTGATAGTGTCCTTACACCCAAAAGGGCTTGTGGCAACCATTGTGACAGTATAGTCCAGATTGTCGGGATAGGTACTTGAAATACTCGGACTGCTGCCGGTGCTGGTACCGGTACCCGGAGTACCGCCTCCAAAATCCCAAGCGTAGCTGGTGCAGTTATTGGGCACCGGGGTAAAGGTTATGGTCTGAGGCGCAGGACAAGGATCTGTAGGTGCTGAAATAAAATCGACTACCGGTTGCGGGCGTACAATTACAGTTTTAGATGCAGTATCTATACAACCAAGGGCGCTCGTTGCTGTTACTTTTACTTTAACTGTACCTGATGTAGGCCAGGTAAAGTTAAATGAATTGCCGGCCCCTAATTGTACCCCGTCAACCGACCAATCTGCAGTATGCGAGCCGCCACCCGTTACGGTAGAAGTACTTGTAAAAGCACTGGTCTGATGACCTACGCAAACTTCATTTGGCCCGGTTAAGCCGGCAGTCACCTTCGATATATTGATATAATTTGTCTTGGTTACTTCTTTTGAGCAGCCTGTGCTCGGGTCAGTGGCCGTCATCTTTACTGTAAAGCTTTGAGGCGCCGAACCTGGAAAGGTATTATTTACAGGAGTACCAGTACCTGTTCCGCCCGTATGCCCGAAATTCCAGGCATACGTGTAGGATGTGGAACTGATAGCAGCGAATGTACTCGTAGCAGAACCGGTTACAGGCTCGCAAAATGTCGTCTTATTAGCAGTAAAATCAGCCGAAACAGGCGGATGCACTTGTATGAAGTTCAACTTCGTGATGGTGCGTGCGCAGTTGAAAGAATTTTTTACATTAAGAGAAATACTTACAGGTCCTGATGGAAAACTGGCTGTAGCCGTGGAACTTGAGCTCGGGCCTACTGTACCCGGCGTACCATTGCCCATATACCAGGTGTAGGTAGCAGGGTCGCCACCGGTAACAGTAGTGCTGGTAAATGTAACAGGAACGCCGGGGCAAACGGGGTTGGGTGTCGCAGTAAAATTAACTTTGGGAGTATCACGGACATTTACTGTTTTCGAAATCGAGGCAGTTCCACTGGGGCCCGTGGCAGTACCGGTTATGGTCCAGGTACCCGGAGCATCCAGTACTTTTGAGGGATTGCCGGAGAACGGTGAAGAGCTGGCGATAGTTGTGGTGCCTGAAGGCCCTGATATGGTCCATGAGTAACTTGTGCCCGATACAGGGACGTTATTAAAAGCCACCGTAAGAGGCGGACAGCCAGACGAAGGGCTTGGATTAAAGTTGGGTTGGGCATTAGAAACTATGACGCATAATAGTGACGACAATAGCAGACAAGTATATCTTAGTGCTGCAGGCATAGGAAAAAATGTATTTGTAAAATCAGTACTAAGTTAACGAATTTATAAATCAATACATATCATATGACATCACCTCGTAATTAGTTTATCCTCCGACATTATTAACTAATAGAAATATATGTAAAACTCTAAATTAAATGATGATCTCTAAGCATGCCATGTGTCAGATAATTGTCTGTTCGTAATTATCAATATGCTATTGCGTACTTTTGCTCCCTTTGCAAAATTTATGAACCAACAACTAACCAATCAGCAGCTTATTGAAGCAGCGAACCAGCATGGCACACCACTATATGTTTATCATGCAGAGAAGATTGCGGAACAGCATAGCAAACTACAATCGGCATTCAGTGACCACAACACGCGTTTCTTCTATGCCTGTAAAGCACTAACCAATATCAACGTGCTTAAGTACCTGAAGGGACTCGGTGCCGGGTTGGATTGTGTAAGCATAAATGAGGTGAAGCTGGGACTTAAGTCGGGTTTCGATGCGAAGCAAATATTATATACACCTAACTGTGTAGACCTTGCTGAAATAGTAGAGGCACAACAACTAGGTGTTAACATAAACATCGATAACATTTCGATACTGGAGCAATTCGGTAATCGCTTCGGTGGTAGCTATCCTGTTTGCATCCGCATCAACCCACATATAGAGGCGGGAGGTAATTATAAGATCTCAACAGGTCATATAGACAGTAAATTTGGCATCTCCATTCACCAGTTGCGCCATATAGAGCGCGTAGTGAAGACGACAGGGCTGCATGTAAACGGACTGCACATGCATACCGGTAGCGAAATAAAGGATGTGGAAGTGTTTCTCCGTGGACTCGACATCATGTTTGGCATTGCTACCCATTTCGATAAACTTGACTTTATTGATTTAGGGAGCGGCTTTAAGGTGCCATATAAAGATGGCGACCCCGAGACAGATGTTTTTACCCTTGGTAAAAAACTAACGGCTGCGGTAAAGGAATTTGAAGCAGAATATGGCCGCCCTCTTGAAGTATGGTTTGAGCCAGGGAAATACCTGGTGAGCGAATCCGGTTACTTTATTGTAAAGACCAATGTGATTAAACAAACAACAGCAACTGTTTTTGCCGGTGTCAACTCCGGCTTCAATCACCTGATAAGACCTATGTTTTACGACGCCTATCACCGCATCACCAATATATCGAACGAAGATGGTGCAGAGCGAATCTACACGGTAGTGGGTAATATCTGTGAAACCGATACGTTTGCCTGGGATAGAGTATTGCGAGAAGTGAGGGAAGGTGACTACTTGGTATTCCACAATGCGGGAGCTTACGGCTTTGAAATGAGCAGCAATTTCAACTCAAGGCTAAAACCTGCAGAGGTGATGATAAAGGACGGTGAATCGCACCTGATACGCAGGCGCGATGAGTTTGAAGACCTGCTCCGCAACCAGATCGAAGTACTGTAAATAGCATTGAAATCCGCCACACAGGCGGATTTCTTCATTAATCTACGCTCACTACAAAAATGAAATACTGTGTGAATCTTTTAACTGCTCGCAGCATGCCTATGTAGGCGAGCGGTGTGAGAATGGCTGAAATATGCGAGGATAAAGGGTTTGAAGCCTATTGATGGCACAAATTTTACAATAAAGAAGTAAGCTTCTTTGACACTATGCTACACGTTATGCACCTTATGTGAAAAAAATACTTTGTGCTGATGTACTTTGTATAGAAAGAGTATGTAATTTAACTCTGATTTTCACAGAGAAAATTGCAATAAACCACTAACAATAATTATTACTAACCAACTAAAATTTACAAACTATGGCAACTGCCAAAAAAGCGGCGCCGAAAAAAGCAGCAGCAAAGAAAGCGGCTCCTAAGAAAGCGGCTCCGGCCAAAAAAGCAGCAGCTCCTAAAAAAGCGGCCCCGGCTAAGAAAGCAGCAGCTAAAAAGGCAGCTCCGGCTAAGAAAGCGGCTCCTAAAAAAGCAGCAGTAAAGACAGCAGCCCCTAAAAAGGCAGCAGCTAAAAAAACCGCTCCGGCTAAGAAATCTGCCAGAAAGCCAAATGCGGCATTCATGGCTCCCCTCACTCCAAGCGATACCCTTGCAGCAGTAATTGGTAACAAACCAATGCCTCGTACCGAGATCGTAAAGAAGGTATGGGAATACATTAAAAAACACAACCTGCAGGACACAAAGAACAAGAGAAACATCAATGCCGATGAAAAGCTGAGAGGCTTGTTTGGCAAAGATCAGATCTCGATGTTCGAGCTGGCCAAAATCGTTAATAACCACGTAAAGTAATATATTGATCAGCCCCTGTAAAAGGGGCTGATTTTTTATAATAGTATAAAAACGGACAGGCACCGAATGGTGGATTGTCCGTTTTTATTTTCAGAATGCAGTTGAGTCTTTAGAAAGCATTATGACAACACATGATACCAACAGACGTACTGGAAAAGCTGACAAAAGAGTGTAACAGTGCTGATAAATCGGTGAGGGAGGCAGCACATGAAAAGCTGCGTGAAGCCGGCGGAAATATTGCTGAAAACTATTTCCCGATACTAGAACTTGAAAATTAGTACGTAACAATACGCAATGCAACAGCATATACCCTTGCAAAGATTGGTGACCAGGCTGCCCTTCGCCCATTACTGAGCGCTATCCTGAAAAAAAAAAAACATTGAGTGGAATGGTAGCATGGTATATGCGCTTGAATCCCTTGATTGCGGCAATCATTTTTATGGAGCTTTTCGATATCCTTTTCTACCACAAGTACGAAGCTAAAATGAGTGCCGACAATGTCTTGTCATAACAGGAGTTTTCATTCTATACTCAAGACCGTTCAGATCTGAAAAGGATCTGGGAAAATACAAAACGCAACCCCGAAATATGCGCTGACTACAAGGATAGCCATAAGATGATAGAAGCTGTTCTCGACTCGATTCTTGCATACTTAAATGATTCAGACTCAACAGCAGAATAGTGCAGGCACGATAATTTATTCGTTCTCGTTGAGTGATTGAATGGATTGTCTATGAAGATGAAAACGGGATTATTAGTGGCGGGCCTATTGGCCGCATTTGCAGGGCAGGCTCAGGATAGCGAACTGGCATCTTACCTGACACAACATCAGGTAACGGTAAGTAAAAAAGACAATAGACTGATACAGGAGCCGACGTTGTCGAATTTTATTGATAACCAAATGAATGGCAAAACGCTGTTTGTACTTGGCGAAGGCAACCACAATCTTAATATCAATAAGCAGATGCTGGGTTTGCTTCAAAAGCACTTCGCCAGCCGCGGCTTAGCTTATTGCTTCCTTGAAGATGGCCGAAGTAGCTGCCTGATGGGTGAAAACCTAGGGGCCATACCGCAACAAGACGCAAAACAATACAGCCCCTATAAAGCTGCACCGGCGCCAATGGCAGCACTCATCAAAGCAGGACAGTATAATAGGTATTCCTCTTACGAGTACGTAGGTATAGATTACGAACGCCCTTGGGCTTTCTATCCTGCGGTCTCCTCTTTACTTGCTAATCTGGACAGAAAGACCATGTTGGACCTTTACGAGACTTTACCCGAGTTAAAGCATAGTAACCCAAAAGAAGACCCGGAAAGCTTCAAGGCATTTTACCAAAATCTCCAATCACAGTTCATTGAGAAAAGTCCTAAACTTAAAGTACTGCTGAGCAATGACGATTATGAGGACCTTCGCTATTTGGTATCAAACCCGAATGTAAGCCTGCCGACAGAGAACCGTGATAGATATCTTGCGGCAAACATAATGGAGGAGATCAAGCCGTCAGAGCAAGGGTCAACTTACCTACTAGCTACAGGTTTTTCTCATGCCAGCACCGGCATTAATGGCAGCTTAGTACAAAGGCTGGGGTACAGTAAGGAACTTAAGGATCGCATACTGGTGATGAATGTATATTGTGATTCATGCGCAGTAGATAAGCAAGGCCTGAGCGACTATGGAGTTATGACCGGAGAAACGCTTGATCAATTTCGTAATGCTGCCGCATCCGACCTGGTTGTATTTGACCTGTCCAGCCTGCCTTCAAAATATAACAACATAAAACAACACGGAGACCTGCTACTGTTCGCAAAGAAGCAAGATTAAGATATAACAGGTAGAGAGAAATGGGTGTAAAAGCCAATCGCTTTACGCCCGTTTTTGTTTTAGTAGCAGCTGTAGGCAGAACTTATCGTAATTTTGCAAAATGCAAGAAAGGACTTACGATATAGAACAGATACTGAAAAACCTGAAAATAGAGGCGCTGAATGAAATGCAGGAAGCTGCATTGGCAGCTTACGATCAGGACAATGACATCATTCTTTTATCGAATACAGGATCGGGCAAGACTTTGGCTTTCTTGCTACCCTTACTCCAAACCCTGGATCCTAAACAAAGAGAGACACAGGCTATCATCATAGTTCCCTCGCGTGAGCTTGCCCAGCAAATTGAACGTGTATTTAAAGCCATGCAGACAGGCCTGAAAGTTACCTGCTGCTATGGCGGACACAAACGCGAGATAGAGGAAAATAATTTGCTGGAGCCACCAGCCTTGCTGATAGGCACACCCGGCAGGCTAGCCGACCACATACGTAGGGAGAATATCACCACACACTCCATAACTACGCTGGTGCTGGACGAATTTGACAAATCTTTGGAACTAGGCTTCCAGGAAGAAGTATCGTTTATCATTCAATCGTTGCCGGCTATTGAGAAACGCGTGCTCACCTCGGCTACGGAGGCCGCAGAGCTGCCGGAATTTATTAATCTGAATGACCCGCAGAGACTTGAATTTATATCGGACGATGATGTGGGTTATGAGAAGCTGGCTGTACGCACGGTTCATTCAGAAGAGAAGGATAAAGCTAATGCGTTATTCCGCCTGATATGTGCGTTGGGCAACAGGCCAATGATCGTATTCTGCAATCATCGCGAGTCGGTAGAGCGCGTAAGCGAGATACTGAGCGGCCAGGGTATCGTCAATGAATTTTACCATGGCGCTATGGAACAGGTGCAACGCGACAGCGCATTGTGTAAGTTCAGGAATGGCAGCGTGAATGTGCTGGTGACTACAGACTTGGCAGCGCGTGGCCTTGATATACCTAATATCAGATACATTATACACTACCACTTGCCACTTACAGAAGATAGCTATACCCACCGAAATGGCCGTACAGCGCGTATGGACGCCAGCGGCACTGCTATACTATTGATAGGCCCAGAGGAAAAAGTGCCGGTATATGTCGGGGAAGACATAGAAGAAATGCAACTGCAGGAACGCACCGAGATACCCGAAAAACCAAAATGGGTGACACTATTCATCGCTGCAGGTAAAAAGGACAAGGTAAATAAAGTAGACATCGTAGGCTTCCTGGGCAATAAAGGCAAACTGAAGATGGAGGACATTGGTTTGATAGAAGTGAAAGACTTTTTTTCCTTTGTAGCCATCAGGAAGGCAAGCGCCAGCCATACCTTGACGCTTATCAAGAATGAGAAGATAAAGAACAAAAAAGTAAAGATAGAGATAGCCAAATAGTATGGCACGACTTTTCATGCTCAGCTATTTATATTGATGAGTATCATGAAAAGAGTTTTTTATACGGCAGCTATTGTTGCTGCTTTAGGCATTTCGGTTGCCAGCTGCGGCCTGAATGAAAAGAAAGAAACAACACAGACTACAGATAGTGGTACACAGCAAACACCGTATGAGCCTCCTGCCCGCGAGCAGATAAGCTATCGTGCGGTGAATAAAAAAGATAGCATCGCCAACCTAAGCGCCTACGACAGCAATCAGAAAATGATCATAATGGCGCTGAACAGAATGGATGCTGCCCATGCTGCGAAGGCAGACACACTCATCATACCTGATAAGTTCATCGATTTCAATCAATACTCGCCATACCCTTTCTATGTGCCTGAGCTGAAAGACGTGAAAAAGGTTATTTTCTTTTCGTACCCTGCGCAGGCATTTGGCGCTTATGAACAAGGAAAACTGGTAAAATGGGGGCCTACCAATATGGGCCGTCAAAAAGACCAAACGCCAACAGGACTTTTCTTTGCCAACTGGAAGGCAGAAGAAACACGCAGCACATTTGACGATGAGTGGCTGCTAAAATGGAACTTCAATATCGAGAACAAACTTGGAGTGGGCTGGCACCAATACGAGATGCCAGGCTACCCTGCATCGCACTCTTGCCTTCGACTGCTGGAGTCTGATGCGCGTTATCTATACGACTGGGCCGACCAATGGGTATTGAAAGGCACAGACAATGTACAGGCAAAGGGAACACCCGTTATCGTGTTCGGCAGCTATCCGTTTGGTAGCGGTAAGCCATGGTTTGCTGTGGCGCAAAATGCTAAGGCTATGGACATATCTGCTGATCAAATGAAGGAGCTTGTTGCTACGCACCTGCAAACCATACTAAAAGAGCAAACGACACAGGAGCAGTTCCGGAGTACTAAAACTGCGGATAGCACTAAATAAGACTAGCTGACGATACCATTTTTGACGGCATACATCACCAACCCTGCTGTATTACGCACTCCTATCTTTTCCAGCAGGTTGGCACGTATGCCCTCTACGGTACGCGGGCTCAGAAATACGGCTTTGCCTATCTCGGCAGTGGTGTATTCCTGGCATATCAGCTTCAATACCTCTGTTTCTTTCTCGCTTAGCTTTGTTGCCTCTTTAAATATGGGGGTGGCTTTATTCTTTTGTACAACGTTTTTTAAAAGTATGCCGCTCACCATATCGCTAAAGTAATAGCCGTTTTCAGACACAGCATGTATGGCGGTTTTTATCTCCTGCGGATCGGCATTTTTTATGAGGTAGCCATTTGCGCCTGCTTCCATCAGGTGCAGCACGAAATGTTCATCATCAAACATGGTTAGGATCAGCACCTTCAGATCGGGGTACAGTATGCGTATCTCTTTCGTAGCCTCTATGCCATCCATTCGGGGCATTTTAAGGTCTACCAGTACCACATCTGCTTTGTTTGTAGCAAGCAGCTCCAACAACCCTACTCCATCTTCGGCTTCGCCAATGCACATGATGCCCTTGTCGTCGCCCAGAGCCAACTTCAGCCCCTGCCTGAATATCTTATGATCGTCTGCTATTGCATATCTTATTGACATAGTGCTAAGATTTTTCTGCTAAATGCTCTGCATATACAACAGGGAATACCACTTCGATACGATACCATTTTTCGCCATCCTGAAAAAAACCAATTGTAGCATTAACCGACTTTAGCCTGTTTACAATATTTTTCAACCCTATTGCGCCTTTCTTGTAAATAAACTGCTGGTACATTTCCTGCGTAATGCCATATCCATTGTGCGAGAGTGATAATATCAATCCTTCTGTCGTCATTGCTGTTTTTAATACCATTGCTTTGGCTGCAGCATGCTTCAGCGTATTGTTCACCAGTTCCTGTACTATCCTGTAGGCTGATAACTCAATACTTTCATGCAGCCTTGGCAGTGCGTTGTGCGGTATATACTCCATGCTTACACTCCCCGACCTGTTTATCATGTCGGCCAATGCCTGAAATGCAGTTTGCAGGCCAAGATGATACAGTGTAGATGGCTGAAGTTTATGAGAGATATTCCTGATCTTACCGATGCTGTCGTCCAGCAACTCTTTTGATTGGTGAATGATATCAGTGTCTGAAGGATCTTGTGCTGCGGCAGACAGAAACAACCTGACAGACGACAGCGTTGCCCCAACATCGTCATGCAATTCCGAAGCTATACGCATGCGCTCCTCTTCCTCGCCCTGGATGGATGCCTGTATTAACTCCAGCTGCTTTTGCTCGTTTATTTTTTTGATCTCCAGTTGGTGTGTAATAATTCGGCGTTGGTACATCAGCACGAATAAGATGATACCCATTGCCAGCACCAGCATGGCAGCAATACCCATTATTATAAGGCTGGTGAGGTCCAATTCTGCGCTTTTTTAGACAGTGCTATTCCTAGAAGCATGTTCTTAATAATATTTAGTACCTGGAATGTAGAGGCCCAAAGCATCAGCAGCATTTTGTCATCGTGCTGGCGCAAATAGTCCATAAATAAAAATAGTAAAAAATTGCCTGACGCATAGATGATGAGTGCCACATTTACCCAAAAGAATGACGAGCGCTCAAGGAACAACTCGTCCTGCGCCTGTAGCATCTTATACAAGCCCAGTATACCGTATATGATGTATGCCAGGAAGAAAACACTGGCACCAATAGCATTGAATGCGAATATACTTTTTAAGGCAGTGGTTGTAATAAAAAAAGCACTCCCTAAAAACACTAAGGATGAAAAAAGCGCCCTGTTTTTAAAAAGTTGCTCTCGGTAATAAAAGGTGAGTAACAGAAATTCTGTCAGCACAAACAAGTTAGCTGCCCACAAATGATTTACTTCCAAGCCTCTTTTTAGCACAAGCAATAGCAAATCAAAAAACAACCCTGCCAGTGCGTAATACCATAGCAGGGTGAATCGCCGGCGGTAACCGGCAACAAGGGCCAATAGGGGCGAGAAAATGGATAGGAATTTTATGATCTCCACGTGCACTAGGGTAACAAGTCACTCAAATCCCCATAGTATACAGGTGTAGTACCATTCGTAGCCACAAAGATGACATCGTACTTTGTAGTACCAAACTGGTCGACGCTTATAGCTTTTGAGAAATGCACATGCGTAGGATGATATATATTGAATAAGCCTTTGAACAAAATGATAGAATAGTTTACCTCAAAACGTTTCACCTGCTCTATATCTATATCTATCTCGTGATTAGAGTACATGTTATTCTCGTCAGCCGTCAATCTAATCTTGAATTCGTTGCAATCAAGATTAGATATCATGTCGTGAATGACACTTGCAGGAATGGGCTTGGGGCCCGGGATGGTTGCGCCAAAAAAGTCGCGCGCCATTTCGGTAAATTTAGCTTGCGTAATGCGATGCTTATTGAGCACCTGCTGCTGTAAGGTAGCATTGTCGCAACTGATGCCGGTAGCTCTACGTGGAATTGCGGTTTGATTGCTTTCCATAAAATTGTGTGTTTGGGTGTATTAAGAGAATGATTGTATGTAAATATAAAGAAGCCTGCGAGCGTTTTAAAACCGACAGCTCCACGCGATATATTCCAAACCTAATAGAATTAGCCATTCCAGCCAATTTTGCTGGCCAACAAACCCAATAACCACTGAAAAAATGCGTATAAATACGCAGGGCTTCAAAGTGGTTAGTGTTCCGGTAGAAATCCGTCATGTATCTTCTCACCCTGCGCCTTGAAAACCTCACGCTCAATAGTACACGGCAAGGGCGCATCCCAACACTGGGTATTGTTTCTTGTCTTATATACCTTAATCCCTTCCTTCAAATACATAGAAAATGTATCCGGCACCGCATAAGGTGCTGGAGAAATAAGATTAAATGCAACAACATTATCCTTGTTGTTCTGCGACCTGGAAATAGCCGCACCTTTTAGCATCGCTACCTGAAGCAGCAGGAAAACAGACAATGCACCGTAGACAAAAACAGGCTGCATCTTTTTGACTATGCCTTGTATACACAAGGCAAGAGTGATGGCTATAAAAGGGATAATGTATCCGTTACCAAAACGGGGATCGGGACCAAGGCTGAACCAATAAATGAGACTTATAATAAGAAACAGGTTGACGAGTATGAGCGGTAGTCTTTCAAAGAAAATTTTTCTAAAAAGCGCGTACAGCGCCATTGCAATATTCAGCAGTATGCACACACCCATCAGGTACACTATATACACATACACAGGGTTGCTGCTGCGCAGATAGCCCAACCATGACCGTATCATTTCAGCAAAGCTTACATTGGCACCAACTGGCAGGCCAAGCGCATAGTATTTAACCACTTCCTTTTCGGCAATTACTATTTCCAGCGGCGACTTCCAGGGCACGTCGAATAGATCAAGTGAGTAAAGCGGATAAATGAGATATCCCGAAATGAGATAGTTCCGAATGAGGTAGGGAATCAATGATATCATACCGATAGACAGGCATACAATCAGGTAGCTTCTCTTCTTAAATATAGCAGCAGCAAAAACGGTGCAGAATAACAACACCGGCAATCCCGAAAGCTTAAAAAGCACGGCGAAGATACTCAGCAGAAATACGAGAAGCGCAAGGCAATCAAATTTATAAAAACTTCCATCCTGTATCTTATCTAACGTTAGCAGGATAACTAGAATGCTAAGCGCACTTGCAGGAAAATCGGGGCTGATGCTGGACATCGCATTGCTCATATTGATAACGAAAAAGAGCATAATGAGCTTCACTATATCCAGCCAGCTCAAACCTTTACCCCTGACAAAATCCATAGATGTAACGACATACCACAGCAATAGCAACATAATATAGCCATTCGTAGCATGGAGTGTTGGTATATTCAGGAATGAAAAGCCATATACTGCAGCCAGTACCAAATACTGATAGTTGAAACCAAAGCGGCTATGCACACTAGCAAGTCCTTTTATAACGGGGTATTGCTCGGTCCATTTTACAAAGGGAAGATGATACCCTCCCGTATCGGGATTGGTAACCGGCCCTGATGATTTGATGAGTACAAAAAGAAGCGAGAACAGTAAAAACGCAATACTGGCCTTCCACGCCATACCCGGGTACATGTCGAATGAAAATCTTCCGCCATTCCTTCGCTCCAAAAAATAGCAAGCTACTGTCGCAAGGCAAAGTATGATATTGAACAGTAAACCTATCGGGGCGAAAAGCGAGAAGAATCCCGCCGCTACCATAATATAGCCTAAACCAGTTGCACTATAAAGCGCCGGGTGCAAGTGGTTGTCGGTACGAAACAAGTGCCTGACTAAAAGTGTTGTGCAATACCTGCCTATTGTGTAGGAGGTAATGAACATGTATATAAATACCAGGAAATGTACCAGCATAAGCGCAAGATAACAGCTTGAGAATTAGCTTACCTAAGGAGGCCTATGTTTTCTGCTTTACCGCCCACAATAAAGATGCTAATGATAGCAAAAAAGTAAAGTTTACTTGTACTTATTATAAGTCGGCTTTACCTTTGTACTCCAACCAAGTTTCTAATTATGAAAGGACAGACGCTGATGTACAGCTATAAATGGAAAATTATAAGTGCGTGGATTGCGGCTGTAAGCTTTATACTGCTTGTCATTCAAAAGCTGACCTCATTTACGGTACTGCCCAAATTCAATGCGCACCAACATTTTAACATACTAGCCTGGTTTACCATTTTCGGATTATTTGGAATGATGTTTAGCCATGAAAAGCATGAAGATGAACGTGTAAAACAGATCCGCGCAAAGTCGGTCATGTATGTTTTTATGCTGATGTTTGGCGCTACGCTGGCTTTTGGACTTACCTTATCGCTTGCTACTGCTACAGAGGTGGAACCTGTTACAATAACAGTTGAAGACATGGTAGAGTTCAGCAGAATCCTGATGTACTACCCGGCCTGCGCTGTTATCATGTATCATATTATATTCAACATGGGGCTTTATTATGATGATGAATGGGATTATGAAGACAATACTAATGTGATAGATAATATAAAAAACCATTGGCCGCGCATTCTACTCAGAATTGCAGTTTCGCTGGTAGTAATCTGGCTCATCTTCAAATTCATTGTTTAATGGTAATTTTGACCTGCTAACAGCGCATGAAGAATACAATAAAGGTAGAAAGGGCCAAACTGAGTATAACGCAGACTGAACTTGCGCAGCAGGTGAACGTGTCTAAACAGACCATTCATTCTATAGAAACAGGCCGTTTCGTACCATCTACTTTGCTCGCAATGAAGATCGCCCGCTTCTTCAAAACAAGGGTGGAAGACATTTTTGAGCTGGAACCAACAGACTAGCCTTGATAACGCCCTATTTATATCGACCAACCGGCCTGCTGGCTACTTATGTAGACACCATTTGGGTATCTAAAGCACCCGAATTCTGCTATAGTAACACCACATTGCCGATGCTGCACCATGAAATGATCATTGACTTCTCCGGGAGATTTGATATAGTACGTAATGCACAGAATTTAAATTATGGCTGTTCGGCATGGCTTGCAGGTTTGCAAACCTTACCTGTAACCACTACAACCGAAGGGAATCATTTCTCAGCAGGCGTCATCTTTAGGCCAGCAGGCTTATATGCAGTAACCGGAATAGATGCGATACAATTTAAAGAGCAATGCATACCTCTTGAAGACGTTTTCGGTTACGGAGCCGATCTTCTTATAGAACAAATATATTTAGCATCAGGGCCAGAGCATATCGCTGCACTCCTTGAAAAATTTCTTTCCGGAAGACTTAAAAACCAGCCTATCCATACTGTAGCATTAGCAGGTCTACACTTGTTAAATGACGCTCCGCTATCTGATGGAACCGTAAACACTATAGCCAGAACCTTATCGGTAAGCAGTAAAACATTTATACACGTTTTCAAACAATACATCGGAGCTACTCCTGCGCAATGGCATCATTTACTCCTGCTTAACAAAGCCCTGAAGATGCTTGCGACAAACCCGGCACAGAAACTAAGCAATGTTTGCTATGATCTGAACTTTACAGACCAGGCCCATTTTATCCGGTTTTTTAAACGATATACGAACCTTACGCCATCTCTGTATCTGAAGCATATACAACATAAGAAAGCGGGTTTGATGGGCGGGCCAAACAGTATAGAGCTGGCCGTGTAAATTTTATACAATTTCCTGTAGCATATTTGATTCAGCTTTGCGCCAAAATATCTATATGCGCAAACTAATACTATACATTGCAGCAAGCCTCGATGGTAAGATTGCCGGTAGTGATCATTCGCTAGACTGGTTGCCTGACCCCTCAACTGACGACTATGGGTACCAGGAACTAATGGACACGATTGACACCGTAGTAATGGGCTACAAAACCTATAAGATATGCATGGGCCTGGGTTGGACCTACCATGGAAAACAAGCATATATTTTCTCCAGAAGTGAGGGAAAATCAGTTATTCCTGAAGCAAAGCTCATTACTGACGACCCTTCATCTTTTATAGATAAGCTAAAACGCGAGGATGGAAAAGACATCTGGCTAATAGGTGGTGGCGAAATGGTGAGGATATTACACGATGCCGGCCTTATCGATGAATACATTCTTACTACCATACCCATTATACTTGGCGATGGCATTGAGCTATTTCCACGTATAAAAGCGAAGTTGCCACTGCACCTAATAAAACATAAAGCTTATGACAATGGATTGACGATGGCGTATTATAAGCAGCGTATCTAATAAATTCTGTCAATACGCACGCAAACTGTTTTGATCAGGCTATTCCAACCATAGGGGCTAAATTGCAGGCATGAAACTAACGCTTGGATTTAGTCCCTGCCCCAACGATACCTTTATCTTCGATGCAATGGTGAATGGCAAGATCGATACAAAAGGATTGGAGTTTGATTACGTGATGGAAGATGTAGAGACGCTGAACAGGTGGGCAATGGAAGGCAAGCTGGATGTAACAAAACTTAGCTACAATGCTTTTTTGCATACCATAGACAAATATGCTTTGCTTCACTCGGGCAGTGCGCTTGGCAAAGGCGTTGGCCCGTTGCTGATTGCGAGGCAGCCGCTGGATCTTGCTGATATTGCAAAATACAAAATAGCCATCCCCGGAGTGCAGACTACTGCTAATCTCTTGTTGACACTCGCGTTCCCTCATGCAAAAGACAAGCATGAAGTACTATTCAGCGACATAGAGCAATCAGTACTTGACGGCACCTATGACGCAGGTTTGATCATACATGAAAGCCGTTTTACTTATGCGCAAAAGGGCCTCTCAAAACTCATAGACCTTGGCGATTGGTGGGAGACTACCGTGCGTGCAGCTATACCTCTAGGTGGCATTGTGGTTAAACGCAGTCTGAATAATAAATTATGCGCTACCATAGATGGAGTAATAAAAAGCAGCCTTGCATATTCCTGGAAACATTATCCCGGTTTATCGAAATTTGTAAAAGACAATGCCCAGGAAATGGAAGAGGATGTAATGCGCAAGCACATAGAGCTCTACGTAAATAACTACACCAATGATTTAGGTGAAGAAGGGCGTAATGCTATCAGTAAGCTATTTGAGCATGCCCGAAAAGCAGATTTACTACAGGGCAGGGAAGGGTTCCCCATTTTCTACTAAGTAATTTGCCAAAGTTATTTTGCCTACATACCTATTTGCATTCGCTTCACTCAAATATAAATAACAGTTTTTCAATTAATTGGCAAGATATATTCAGTGTCAGGACTAGACAGGCGCATCTGTTAGCATGGTTTTGTTAACGATTTGTTTAAACAAAGCCCGTATGTCACTATTACTTATTATCGGATTGGGTATCGTAGCGGTGCTCACTTACATCATCTCGCTGGAAAAAGACGTAAAATCCATGCAAGACACTCAGAACGAAAACATCCTGTAAGCGATGCCCTGCATATATCTACGCAGGGCATCGCTTATTGTGTTGGACTTCCCATTTAATAACAGTTATATTATCTGCCTATCTTCTACTAAAGATTCTTCTACCAGTGAGGTAGGAAGGCTTTTATTTGTCGCAGCTTTATACGGCTTCATTTGCTCTGCCTGCGCTATTAGGTTACCACGCCCTTTCGACAACTGTTTGAATGCATCATTATATACACCTTGAGCTTTTTCGAGCTGCTGCCCTACGCGCTCAAAATTATCAACAAAACCTACTAGCTTATCATAAAGTCGGCCCGCTTTCTCAGCTATCTTATGTGCATCCTTATTTACAGCATCGCGCTGCCACATATCGTTCACCAACTTCATTGCAGTTATCAGGTTAGTAGGGCTCAATAATAACACCCGCTTATTATAGGCATATTGCCAGAGGGTCGTATCGCCTTGCATGGCCACTATATATGCGGCCTCTACTGGTATAAACATCATTACGAAGTCGAGTGCGTTTGTTATATCCTGGTAGGATTTAGCGCTAAGACCATCGATATGCGCTTTCAGAGATTGTATCATTCCTCTTAGGCAATCCCGCTGCTCAACTTCATTCAACGCAGCGCAGTAGCGTTCGTAATGTACCAGCGAGACTTTAGCATCTATCACTATTGCTCTGTCATCAGGATACTTAACCAGTACATCGGGCTGTATTGTTTGCCCTTCTATATTCTGTGTATGATATTGAGCAAAGTATTGAATATTTTTTTGTAATCCGGCATGCTCGAGGATACGCTCAAGTATCATTTCGCCCCAATTCCCCTGTTGTTTTACCTGCCCGCGCAATGCAGTTGTGAGATTATTGGCCTGGTCCGAAAGGGTCTTGTTCAAATCCATCATGTGACGTATCTGCTCTTTAAGAGAGATCCGCTCTTTGCTTTCATCGCTATAACGGGTTTCAAACTCCTGCTTGAAATGGCTGATGTTTTGCCTTAATGGCTCAAGTAGATTTTTGAGTTGCGAATCCTGCTGTTCACCAAACTTTTTTGTCTTCTCTTCCAGGATATTATCAGCAAGCACGCGAAACTGCGCTTCAAATTTCTCACCGATATGCTCTAGCTGCTGCTTTTGCAAGGCCAGGCTCTCGCTATTATGCTTTAGCTCAACCTGTAAACGGGCAGATTCTACAGCTGCAATGTTTAACTCGGTTTGAAGTTCCGTTACTTGACGTTGTAATTCCTGCTTTTCGACCAAAGCGGCACTCAGGGTATTTTCCACTACTGTTTTAGAAGTAAATATATCCTGTAACTGAAGTTTCAATCTCTCATAATCGTCCTGAGATTGCCTTGGCTTGTTTACCAGCAATTTCAGAATGATATACATAAGGAATACGCCAACAGCAAATGAGACAGAAATTATGGCAATAGAGGAATCCATGTACTGAGAATTGAGTACTATAAAAGTACACAAATAGCATGCAAGCCCACTACGATCCAGAAATGAAATATTCCCTAATGCTAATGTTTGATGAGTTGTCGGATCAAAATGATCTGAAATATCCCTATTTCTTTTTACTGAAATAGCGTTCTATAACTCTTCCTATTACCGGAACCAGTTTCGTAAGTTCTGTCTGTGCCCGGGATGCCCACGTCATACGACGGGTCTCATAATCAGGTACTGCTTCCAATAACAGCCTATCGCCGGTATTCAATCGTACTTCAAACATCGAATTTGCCTTCAATGTATCTGTGATCCCTATCGCTTCTCCCCTAAAAGTACCATCTGCTACTTTGATGTTGAATGGTATGCGCTCTGCAATGCTCATTTCACTTTTTATTTTATGATGTTAATGAATAAAATAAAACTATGCCAGTAGTACATACAACTGTAAATAATTGATAATCATACATTAAACCAACACAATGATACCTAAGAAATTTTATTTTATATATAGATGTAAAAGCGTTGTAACAAACGCTGCATTTCGTAAGTTGCTCCCCTCCAACTCAGGATATAAATGGCACTTATAAAAGACATTTACTCACGTTCATTTTATGAACGGATTGCTAGTAGCTTCAAGGAGTCAATTCCGGGATTTGATCAGGCCAAATTTGTAAAAGCGATATTTACACCTGCATTTACTCAGATGGAGTGGAAGCAAAGAATGAAGCATACTACACAGGCTTTACACTCTTTTATGCCTAAAGGCTATAAAAGCGCAGCATCCCTATTGGAGCACATAATTGAGCAGTTGCGCAAAGACGGCATGGGCAACGGTATGCTGGAGTTTATGTTCTTACCTGACTATGTTGCAACCTATGGGATACAAGACTTGAAGCCTTCTATTCGCGCATTAGAGTTTGTAACGCAGTATATCAGTTGCGAGTTTGCGGTAAGACCATTCCTTGTGAAATATCCGGACGAAATGATGGCGCAAATGCTGAAATGGTCGCACCATAAAAGTGCAGCTGTAAGGCGCTTATCTAGCGAAGGCAGCAGGCCAAGGCTGCCATGGGGCATGGCTATACAGTCGCTAAAGAAAGACCCAAGGCTGATAGTGCCCATCCTCGAAAATCTGAAGAACGACCCATCAGAAAGTGTGCGAAGGAGTGTTGCCAATAACCTGAATGATATAGCCAAAGATAATCCTGATGTAGTACTGAAGATAGCTGCAAAGTGGGCCGGGCATAACAAAGAGACCGACGCTATAATTAAACACGGGTGCCGCACCTTGCTGAAACAAGGCCACCCCGACGTGCTGGCACATTTCGGTCTTACAGATGAGCAGGTGCAGGTTAATGAGTTCAAAGTTGCTACACCGAAAGTATCTATGGGCGACTATCTTCAATTCTCCTTTACTATCGCTAATAGCGGCAATGCGTCTAAGGCCATTAGGCTGGAATATGGAATGTATTACAAGCGGAGTAATGGGATACTAAATAAGAAAGTGTTTAAGATAAGCGAACGCTTATATGCTCCGGGGGAAATTTGCAATATTACCCGCCGACAAAGCTTTAAACCCATTACTACACGAAAGTATTACCCAGGCATGCATAAGGTTGCCATAGTTGTAAATGGTGTGGAGAAAGCCGCTGGAAATTTTGAACTTGTTGATAAGTAGCCGGTAAAAAACAAGAGGCATACCATGGGATATGCCTCTTGCTTTTTATTCTGTAAAGTAAAGGTTAGTAGTAATGAAGTTTACCCTGGGCTATTATGCCATTGCTGTTGTAAATATTATAGAAGTACAATCCTGCCGGAGTGTTATTTCGTGGCAGCACCATCTGCGCGCTATTAATGGTCACTCGCTTTATAACGATACCCGCAGTATTGGTAATGAACATCTGTGCCTCACGAAATAAATCTGCGTTTTCAATGCTAATCATCACATCCGACGTTGCCGGGTTTGGGAAAACGGAGATTTGCTTACTGTAAACCAACACTTCTGCATCGGTTGTCTTTGCACGCTGATCGAATATGGCAAAAGTACCGTACCCCTTAATATTGTTGCGCCTTAAGCTATAAAGACCGGTTGATTGTGCAGTTACTGCCGTGGCATTAGTCGTATCCCATCTGCCTTGTATGTACATGCCTACATAAGCCTTCTGCTTATCAAATCCGTTCACTTCCATATTACTGCTCCACATAGGCTCCAAGTCGATGTTTATATTTGAGCCTGCGGGGCCTTTTACATACCATGTAGCGTTTACCAATGGCTGATTTACGCCGATCTGCTCCCCGTTGGTACTGTTCACATACACTGCCGGATGAACAGTCACGCCTACCGACCCTGTGGAAGGAACATTATTCGGCATTATCATTGCCGGGGCAAAGTCATTTGTCGTCCCTACCATATATGTTGCAGGTATACCGTTAGTCAGAGTCATGCGTAAGCTACCGGATTGTCCCGGCACGACATAGCTGGAAGATGAACCGCCCGACACTACACTACCCGGAGCCATGATTAATTCATTGTTGTTCATCAGCAGGCGACCCATCTGCAAAAACAGCGTATCATCGACATTAAGCTCTGCACCGACACTAAAGCTGCTGAAGCTATTCGTCATGTTAATAACCAGGTTTTTTACCGTATTTCCCGCCGCTGTGAAATTGATGGTGTTTAGCGAAGAATTAGTGCCGTTAACAATGATGCTTGACGGCGGATTTGCGCTTATGTAGCCGCGATTATCAGCGGCAACATACCCATCCGTACCTATCGTCAGACTATAACCGTTAAGGTCAAGAATTCCGGCTCGTATCTTAAAACTGCCTCTTGCTGTCATATCGCTATTAAGTACCACAGACGCACCTGTAGGTACAAACACCTCTATATCTTTTAATGATGTTTCTGACAACTCTGTTCCGGTAGATAAGTTGCCAGTACGAGAATGGTAGCGTGCGTTAAATCTGCCTAATGTATTGATATTGCTGAATGAGCTGAAATCAATCATTCCGCCCATAAAGATGACCCAAACGTCATTAGCGATGTTCATACTGCCCGCCGGAATCAAAAATGACCCTGCGCGGGCATATATCGCTTCAGCTATGTCAAATGTGGCACCACTATTTACAATTGTACCTCTGGTTGCGAACTTTCGGGCCTTCGTAGTACCTGCAAAATCAAAGCCCGTCATCATATCCAACTCTATACTATCAACATCTATAGTTCCTGTACCTTCCAATGAACCTGAATTCAGTATCGCATCGGTTTCGGCAGTGTCGGAAGAAAGAGTACCGTTCACCCTGAGCAAACCCGGACCTGTTAGTGTAAGATCCTGATTCAGCTTAACGGTGATACCCGCCGGAATGATAACAGTGTCTGCATTGATATTGATGGATGGAACCAGGCTACCTTGCCAGATGGTGCCGGTAGTATACCACCCTGATGCTATAGCTGTATAGGTAGTAGCCTGAAGGCGAGAGCAAATGAGGCAACTTACTGCCAACAATAGTATTTTAAAGGGGTTTAGTTTAAAAATTTTCATACGACATCTATTAGGTTATGCGTTGCGGAACTCCGCATCGGTATGCAATTTAATGCTAAACAACGGTAATGTTGTCCGTCAAATCGCGTGGCTGGAATGGCATTGGCGTAAAAAACAAAAGTCGCCCGAAGGCGACTTAAAAGCTGTGGAGAATAACGGAGTCGAACCGATGACCTCTTGCATGCCATGCAAGCGCTCTAGCCAGCTGAGCTAATTCCCCTGGCAAGGCTGCAAATATAGCTTGCTTTCCGTCATTTCTCCAAATTTCTCGGTATCTTTAGTAGAAGTAAATAAGCAGGGTTATGTGGCAACAGATATTGACCTATTTCTACATCCGTAAGCGCGATCAAAACGAACCGCGGAATATCAACATCAAAATGATGCATGGGATGAATCGTATCTCTATAATCATGTTCTTTATTGCGCTTGTGGTAATGATTGTACGCTTGCTAACGCGCTGATATAATAGCCGCAGCAGCTTTTGCTGATGCGCCTCCAGTACCAAGCTTATCCCAAAGCATCTTGTATTCCTGCTTTATCCTGGTTTTGTAATTATCGTCGTGCAACAGCATATCCAACTCTGTCGTGAGACTATTTTCATTCAGTTCATCCTGTATCAGTTCCTTTATTACAGGCTTGTCCATTATCAGGTTTACCAGCGATATGTATTTTACCTTGATAAGCTTTGTAGCCAGCCAGTACGATATGGGATTCCCTTTGTAGCAAACTACCTGCGGCACCCCGAATAGTGCTGTTTCTAAAGTAGCCGTTCCGCTGGTGACCAATGCCGCCTTTGCCTGCTTCAGCAGGTTATAGGTTTGGTTCGGTGCGATCATCACATTTTCACCACCTATTAATGCTCGATACAGTTCGTCAGGCTGCGCCGGTGCCTGAGCCACTACAAACTGGTAGTCCGGAAAATGCTTTACCATTTGAAGCATGATCGGCAGCTTTATCTTTATCTCTTGCGCCCTGCTACCAGGCAACAGTGCTACAACGGGCTTTTCAGACAACTGTTCAGCAGGTACATTTTCTATTTCATTACCTACTACTTCTATCAGCGGGTGGCCTACATATGTAACCTTATAGTCCCACTTATCGTAAAAGTCTACCTCAAAGGGAAGTATCACCAGCATCAGGTCTACATCACGCTTTATCTTCTCTACCCGCTTTTCCTTCCAGGCCCATACCTGTGGCGATATGTAATACACTATTTTTATCCCCTGCTTTTTAGCCCATTCGGCTATACGCATATTAAAGCCAGGATAATCGATCAGCACCAATACATCGGGCCGGTACTTCAGTATATCCTTTTTGCAGAAATCGATATTACGCAGGATGGTCCCAAGGTGTTTTATCACTTCAACAAAACCCATAAATGCCAGGTCGCGGTAATGTTTTACCAATGTGGCGCCGGCAGCCTCCATCCTGTCACCACCCCAACAATGTATATCTGCCTGACGGTCTTGCTCGTGTAGTGCTTTTATCAGGTTGCTACCATGCAAGTCGCCGCTGGCCTCTCCCGCTATAATGTAGTAACGCATTTACCACACGTACTTTATCAAGATAATAAATAGGGCATACATTATGGTGGCTATCAATATACCGCGTGCTGTGTAGTCGTATCGCTTGTTGGTACAATAGAGAAAAGGTATGAGGTTCAATAAGATAGCAAGTGTAAAGGCCATCGAGGCCACCTTCCTGTTAGAGTAGAGCACATCATAATAATAAGACAAGCTTACGTTATTGAACTTAACAAAGTAAACTGCCAGCAAGCCTATCAAAGGCATGATGAGTCCTATTATGAACCCGATAATGGGAAGATTCCTTTTCAACATAGCAAGCAAATATAGCTGCTAATATACAGGCTATGCAGTTCTTTTGCGTATACAATGCTGAAAACCTTAACTTTGCTGCGGACGTTGAAAAACTAATACGTATGAATTTTTCGCTTAACAATATCCCTGAAAGAACGCAGCAGCCACGGCAGTATGGATTGACAATGGTGATGGATAAAGGCCTTGGTATGGACGAAGTGAAAAATTTCCTCTCCGTATCAGCACCATATGTAGATATGGTGAAGTTCGGATTTGGAACCGCAATGGTGACTCAAAACCTGAAGGCTAAGATCGAGATATATCGCTCTTATAATATACCAGTGTATCTTGGAGGCACACTATTCGAGGCATTCCTGATCCGCAATCAGTTTGATGATTATGTAGATCTTATTAGGGAGTATGACCTGGATTATGTAGAAGTATCGGACGGCTCTATTAATATACCACATGCCGAGAAATGCGGCTATATAGAGAAACTGGCTAAGATATCTAATGTATTATCAGAAGTAGGTTCGAAAGATGCAGCGCATATAATGCCACCATATAAGTGGATAGAACTGATGCGCGCTGAACTTGAATCTGGCTCTTCTTATGTAATTGCCGAGGCACGCGAAGCAGGTAATGTAGGTATCTACCGCGGCTCTGGCGAAGTGCGCGAAGGGCTGGTACAAGAGATACTTACCCAGATACCGGCAGAGAGCATTATATGGGAGGCCCCGCAAAAAGCGCAACAAGTTTATTTCCTCGAGCTACTGGGCGCTAATGTTAACCTTGGCAACATTGCCCCTGCAGAAGTAATACCGTTGGAGGCTACACGCCTTGGGTTGCGTGGAGATACCTTCTATCTGTATCTCAACGAAGAAAAAGGAAGCAAAGTAAATTCTAATCAGATCAAATAATAAGAAGGGTGTAGATTTTACACCCTTTATCTTTTATATAATGCCTGCCTACGGACTTATTGGTTATCCGCTCAGCCATTCTTTTTCACCCGGCTACTTTAAGGCGAAATTCCAGAAGGAGGCGCTTGACGCGACGTATAAACTTTTCCCGATTCCTACCATAAACTTCTTTCCCGATTTGTTACAGCAATACCCTGAACTAAACGGGCTTAATGTGACTATTCCATATAAAGAGTCAGTCATCCCCTATCTCCATTCTGTTGACGAAACAGCAGCTAAGGTGGGTGCCGTCAATTGTATTAAAATCAATAACGGCATCACTAAAGGTTTCAACACCGATGTAATAGGTTTTAGGGAAAGCCTGATTCCATTGTTACAGCCCTGGCAAACTGGCGCGTTAATACTCGGTACCGGCGGCGCATCACTAGCGGTGGCTTTTGTTTTAAAAGAGTTAGGTATTAATTATCAATTCGTGTCGCGACACGCTAAAGGTGGGTCTATATCTTACGATCAGCTCACAGCTGAGCATATTTCCGGCAACAAGCTCATTATCAATACTACTCCACAAGGCATGTATCCTGACGTAAGCGAATGTCCGGACATACCATATCATGTTATTGATAAAGGGCACCTGCTATACGACCTTATATATAACCCCACCGAAACACTTTTTCTTGCAAAAGGCAGGGAGCAAGGCGCGGTTACCAAAAACGGCCTGGAAATGCTGGAACTTCAGGCAGAGGCCTCATGGCAAATATGGAACGACCCTGCTAAATAGATATAGTATAATAAACGCAGGTGGTCAGAAAGTCGCGTACATAGGGTATGGCTGATATCAGGCCGATCTGCTTGCGCGGCTGAAGGCCAAATTTATACCTATAAATAGGGTTAATCAGATAATGCTGTTTTGCGACGACCTTAAGATTATTATGATTGATGATACGCTCAAACCGCTCAATCGTAATCTGCGTGTCAACAACGTCCATTAAGTCTTTGATAATCGACTCGGGTTCGCCTACCATCTTCAGAAATGCCTTATAAATAGGCCTTGGCAGAATATGGTAGTATGGCAACATACTGGCTACCTTATTGCGGCATACCTGCTGGTGCCCGCCAAAGGGCATATACCATGGTGGGAAGCCAAAAAATATCTGCCCACCAGGTTTTAGCAACTTAGTAATATAAGGTATGAATTTCTCCTGGTCGGGTATATGCTCAATCGTATCCTTCAGTACAATCAAGTCAAAGAAGCCACTGTATTTTTCCAAAAAGTCAGCATCATATACATTCTTATAAAGAAATGCAGCCTTTTGTGCACTTACTTCTTCCTCGAAAAACTCATTAGCCAGCTCAATGCGAAATGCATCGAGGTCCACACCTACGCAATAACAGCCCTTTTCCATAAAAGGCTTCAACACACCACCCTCACCGCAACCTATCTCCAATACGTTAGTTCCCTTACCAATAGCTTTTGTTTGCTCAATGAAGGGTACTACATAGCTACGCGTATTATCAACCTGTTGCTCGAACCTTACTTTATCGTCAAAATGTTGCTTTAGGGCCAATGTCCTGAAAAATTTTATAAGCTGATAAAATTAGGTTTTTAGTTGGTATCTGCACCATCCTGCAATACTTCCAGCTGTTTTTTAATGCTTTCGTGGTGTATCTTCTCATACAGCGCAACAATAAAATCGCGTGAAAGTGCATGTTTAGCACCTTGCTCACTGCGTGTCTCTACTATATCGCGCCACCTGTCGGGCTGGTAGGCAGTCATATTGCAGGCCTTTTTTACCACACCTATACGCTCACTCAGCTCCATGCGTCGGGCTACAAGATCAATTATTTCAGCGTCTATACTATCCATTTGCTGGCGCAGATATTCAAGGTCCATGCCCTTATTGGCATCGGTGGTATATCCAGCGCGTATAACGAGATCTTTCAAAATGGAAAGAAGCACATTTGGCGTCACTTGTTGTGCAGCATCGCTCCAGGCATTATCGGGGTCAGGATGCGTTTCTATCATCAACCCTTCAAAACCCATATTCATTGCCTTTTGCGCAACTTCGGCCACGCGGTCGCGCCTGCCGGTTATATGGCTGGGGTCACAAATAATTGGCAAAGTAGGATTACGGCGTTTTAACTCTATAGGTATGGGCCAGTTAGGCTGGTTACGGTACGAGGATGCCGTATTATACCCTGAAAATCCGCGATGAATAGCTGCAATGTCTGATATACCCACACATTGCAACCGTTCGATAGCGCCCTGCCAAAGATCCACATCCGGGTTTACCGGGTTTTTAACCATTACCGGGATCAATAAGCCTCGCAACGCGTCGGCAATCGCCTGTACCTGAAACGGGTTTACGGTAGTACGCGCACCTATCCAGAGTACATCTATATTATACTTAAGCGCCAGCTCTACATGCGACGGCTCAGCTACTTCCACCGTTATGGGTAGGCCAAACGTCTGTTTTACCTCGGCCAGCCATTTCAACGCTTCCTCGCCATTACCTTCAAAACTACCAGGCCGGGTACGCGGCTTCCATACGCCGGCACGAAAAAGATGGACCGAACCACCTGCCAGTGCAGCAGCAGTAGCCATTACCTGATCGCGTGTTTCGGCGCTACAAGGGCCCGCTATCATTAGCGGCCTCTTTATTTCACTAAAAAAAGACATTAGTATGCAAAGTTAGCCACCCATAATATAAATGACTGCTAATTATTTCAATACCAATATTCGTGCGACGGCAGATAGCAGGTATCTTTGCCGCATGCAACTGCTGCCGCAAATAGACGAATTGAAAGAAGGAGGTGTCATCCTGATAGATAAGCCCTATCGCTGGACTTCATTTGACGCGATCAACCGCGTAAAAAAGCTGATCCATGCTAAAATTGGCCATTGCGGTACGCTCGACCCTCTTGCAACAGGCCTGCTCATTTGCTGCACTGGCAAATTCACTAAAAAGATAACCGAGTATCAGCAATTA
The DNA here is from genome assembly GCA_004144175.1 of Sphingobacteriales bacterium. GTDB lineage: Bacteria > Bacteroidota > Bacteroidia > Chitinophagales > Chitinophagaceae > Polluticoccus. Next base: position 845 of record SEFT01000010.1, on the reverse strand, counting down.
CCGAAAGAATATACCGGAATCATCCATTTAGGCGCAGTTACCCCCACCTACGATCTGGAAAGTGAGCCGCAGGACTTCAAAGCGTTTGAAAACTTGAATGAAGAAGAAATCAAAGCAGCCACCATTCCGTTTACGGGCAATATCCTACAAACCCCACCCGCGCATTCGGCTATAAAGAAAGGAGGAAAGAGAGCCTATGAAATGGCTCGAGCCGGCGAAGATGTGAAATTACAGCCTAGGTCTATTAATATTACAGCATTTGAAATAACAGAGGTCAACCTACCGGAAGTTCATTTTCGGATAGCTTGTAGCACTGGTACTTATATACGATCTATTGCCAATGATTTGGGTGCAGCGTTAGGTTGCGGCGGGTATCTAAAAGAACTTAGACGTACCAAAATAGGAACATTTGACGTATCAGATGCGCTTACTCCTCAGCAATGGAAAATTCATTGGTACCCTGAATCGGAAGATTCTGCGAAAGCCGAATATGGTATAAAGCGATATAACGAACGGTAGATTTACTGCTTGTAACAGCCTGCCTTACTAGTTAATGCAAACCACCAATTCGGCGATTTATCTCTATCAAATGCATTACGACCTGATGAATAGTGCCATCAAAATAGATGATATAACGCCACAGCATACAAATAACTTTAATAATTCAACCATCTATTCAGTTTTTATATATATCCAAAGTTTACAGGTGAGGGCATCTTAAATATACAGCACCATATTAGAAAATCAAATAAACAGTTGATTTGATGATTGGAAATAGACCATTGTAGCTTACACCCTTACACATAACAAAAAATCATATTAAAAAATAATTCTTAAATATTTGT
>SEFT01000058.1 GCA_004144175.1 Sphingobacteriales bacterium | reverse complement strand
ATTGTATATATACTGATAGTTGATGCCAACCGGCAGGCTGTTCCAAAGTGCCAGTGCAGATTCGTGGGTGATATTGGCCATGCTTACTTTTGGTGCAATACAAAGAGTAGTAGCAAATGATATATGCAGCCAGTTGGATGTGCTGATACCGCTGCAGCGTCCGCGTACGTGTGCGTAGTAGTTGGTACCCGGGGTAAGTCCGGTAGCTGTATATGTGGTGCCTGTTACCGGAGTGCCCGATACTGTAGGGTTACCGGCATTTTGGTCTATTACTATCTCATAGTTTTGAGGCGGTGCACCGTTAGCGCTATGTACCCAGTTGATGGTAGCTTTGCTAGATGTAACATTTGCCGATGTGCCATTCACTGGTGCAAACAGACACGGCGGCTGGCCCCACATGTAGCTTTGGCCCGTTGTAGGGCGGGTACTAATGCTGGTGGTAAATGTAGTTGATGAAGATGTAGGTGATGTGGTGGTATTAGTCAGTGACTGATAATCGGTTGCAGATTTAGCTATACCAATAGAGGCACTGGGACTATTGACCGTTCCGCTTTCCTCTTTATATAAGATCTCTATTCTGGTATCTTCGTACAGCTTAACCTGGAATGATATAGATATACTACCTGCCGACCAGTTCCACTCCCAGTTTTTCCATTCGAGGGTAAACACACGGTTCGGGGCAGTGCCGGTAGTCTTATAAGAAGCTGTGCCGCCCGCACCGTCTATATCGTCCCACAGCGGCATTACGCAAGGGGCAATTGTACTTAGCGAAGTGGTGCTGTTGCCGGCATTGCTACTAGTAATACTATTGAAAGACAGCCAGCCGTTCGAGCCCGCAGACACAGTTGTATAATTGTTTCCTGCAAAATAAAAGGTAAAACCAATGGGAATACCACTGACTGCAACATCATCTCCTTGTATTCCACTAAGCGATGTTGCGCCCGTAAGGTAAGTAAAGGTACTCTGTGTTGCTGCAAATGGATAAGCTGCTGCGGTCGTGTATTGGCTTCTTGCCGTGTTAGCCAATATGAGACCACCAATCAGCATTAGCAGGGGTTTAAAATGCTGTAAAAGTCTCCGTTTCATGTTTAAAACATTTCAGAAATGAATAAATAACTATTTATCAAATCTAATTAATGTTTCATTAAGTTTCAACTAATTTTTATTTAAGATTTGGTTAATCAAATGGTGGATTTTTTGAACTAATGGCAATTCGGAACGCCGACCACGTCCTAAGACCGATACATGAAGCGAATTTTGGTACAGGAATGGGCTACCTTATTGGTGTCTAAATATTTATGCGGTACAGATGATTGCATGTAGTGCAGGAAAAGAAAAGCCGGTAACATACTGCTACCGGCTTTTTTATATTCATAGTTATTATCAGATAGCTATTGCTTCGTCACTTTCAGTACCTGATTTTGATTCTTATCGCTGTACTTGATTATATAGATACCTGCAGGCAGGTGCGTCATATCTATGGCAAGCGATGAATTCGTTGCTTGAGTGCTATACAACGCTTTGCCCATTATGTCTGTAAGTGTAACAGTGCCTGCATTGTTCTGAAGCCCGTTCAGGTCAACATTAATTACCCCTGTAGATGGGTTAGGATATGCCATCAGTAGCAGGTTGTCGCCGGCATTCACATTGCTGATAGCGGTGCCTGATGGTTCTCTTACAGTCTTTGTCGACCACTCTGAAGACGTAAATATGCTCACGCATTTTGAGCGTACATGCAGGTAGTATCCTTTGTCGTCGTTGGGAATGCTGAATTTAACGTTATTCGTATATATGAGTGTGCCTAGCGATGGTGGTGTAGGTGATGAATTAACTGCATACTCATAAGCCACTGCTGTAGGTATTTCACTCCATGTTGCTTGCTTGTCTGTATTGCTCAGCGGTATCAGTGTAATATCCGGCGCCTGGCACTCTATCATGGTTGTAAACTCGGTCGGCTCCCAGTCCGATGTTTCGTTATTAGTGCACTGTGTGCGCATATAAAGGTAGTAATGGGTGTCCGGGCTTAAGCCTGATAATTGAGCGCTATTGCTGGTCGTATTACCTGCGCCCAGATCACTCGTTGGCGGCACACCGGTTGTATTGTATATATACTGATAGTTGATGCCAACCGGCAGGCTGTTCCAAAGTGCCAGTGCAGATTCGTGGGTGATATTGGCCATGCTTACTTTTGGTGCAATACAAAGAGTAGTAGCAAA
>SEFT01000009.1 GCA_004144175.1 Sphingobacteriales bacterium | reverse complement strand
CTTGATCTGGAGATCGATCCCTCGCTCGACTTGTTTGAAGAAATAGAAAAGCTCAAGAAAGAGAAGAATGCGGTACTACTCGCGCACTACTACCAGGAGCCCGACATACAGGACATTGCCGACTACATAGGCGATAGCCTGGGCCTTGCACAACATGCAGCACGTACTAAGGCTGATATCATTGTATTTGCAGGTGTACACTTCATGGCCGAAACAGCAAAGATCCTCAATCCTGATAAGAAGGTATTGTTGCCCGACCTGAAAGCCGGATGTTCGCTGAGTGATAGTTGTCCGCCGCCCATATTTAAAGCTTTTAAAGAAAAGCATCCCGATCACCTGGTGATCTCTTATATCAACTGCTCTGCAGGCATCAAGGCACTGAGCGACATTATATGCACATCGTCTAATGCAAGGCAAATAGTAGAAAGCCTGCCCGAAGATCAGAAGATCATCTTTGCACCGGATAAAAATCTTGGCGCGTATATAAATAAGGTAAGTGGCCGTAATATGGTACTTTGGAATGGTGCGTGCATGGTGCATGAGATATTCTCATTACAAAAGATCACTAAGCTTCAGCTACGCCATCCGGAGGCTAAATTGATAGCACACCCTGAATGTGAAGAGCCGGTACTGCGTATAGCAGATTTTATTGGGTCAACTACCCAGTTGTTGAAGTATACACAAGAAGATAGCGCGCAAAGCTTTATAGTAGCTACAGAAACAGGTATACTGCACCAAATGCGACAGAAGGCACCAAATAAGACCTTTATACCTGCTCCGCCTGACAATGCCTGCGCATGCAACGATTGCCCCCATATGAAGCGGAATACGCTGGAGAAACTATATCTCTGCATGAAGTATGAACTACCTGAAGTAGATATGGATAAGGAACTGATGCTGGCGGCAAGACGCCCCATCGACAGAATGCTTGAACTGAGCCATCAATTCGGATTAGGTGGCTAAAGTCATATATTAGTAAATTCCACTTTTTGATATCCCCCATAGTGGGGGTATTTTTTGTTTTTATTAACAGATTTGCTATCTTGGATTCTCTGTAAAAACATAAACAGGAGTCTATGAAAAATTTCAACTTATTAAAGCTTTCCTTTGCCGCTGCGCTGCTATCCCTTGCCCCGGTGAGCCAGGTTTATGCACAGCCACACATTGCTGCCTTTGATGGCAATCCTTACGCTGACTTTGTTGGTGAAAGGGTTATGATAACATCACCAACAACTATTGCCAGAAGTCTTGGTTACACGATCACGGACGATGGCTCTGATCCGGCCACCAACTGGGGTGGACCTATCATAGCTCCGATCAATTCCTCCATAGTAAAGGCAGACCCATATCTGGCTTGCGGTCCACTTACTAATGCAGGTGCTATCGCGGGTAAAGTAGCGCTTATAGAACGTGGTGACTGCGAATTTGGCGCTAAGGCCCTCGCTGCAAAGAACGCGGGTGCAGTAGCCGTCATCATAGTGAATAACGTAGATGGCGGTCCTGTTGGTATGGGTGCCGGTGCTGTGGGCGCTCAGGTAACAGACATACCTGTGCTGATGATTTCTAAAGATGACGGTGCTGCAATAGTAAATGCTTTGAATAGCGGCGCTGTTAATATAACACTTTCGAAGTGGGGTAATAATACGAACCGCGACCTGGGTATCGTAAAGTCGGGTGTAAGTATGTGGCACAACTACGCTATACCTGGAAGCCAGATGACTAACGCTTCGAGCCATACTCCTTACAAAGGCATTAATGCTGCTGTGGTGGCCAACTTTGGTAATACTACGGAAACGAACGTGAGGCTTGCTACCAAGGTTACTTTCCATCCTGATGGTGGTGGATCGCCATCTGTTATCAGGCAGGATACATCTGATGCACTTCCTTCATTTCCTACATCAGATTCCATTAGAACATTAATGAATAAAAATACATATGATTTAAATAATTCTAAGCAGGAAGGACGTTATGAGGTGAATTATGAAATATTAAAAGACGGTCCTGACGATTTTGTGTTTGATAACTCCTATACGCACAACTTCTACGTAAGCCGTAATGTCTTCTCAAAAGGTCGTTACGACTTTTCTAAGAATATGCCAATGAGCAATATCGGATACTCGTACTCAAGTACACAGGTGAATAACTATGTGATGGGTCCTTTGTACTACGTTGCAAATGGTGGTTACCAGATAAATGCACTGCAAGCTTCAGTAAGCCTGGGTGGTACAAGTAACGATCTGGATGGTACACTTGGAAATCTTCTTTGCCTGGTTTGGAAATGGGTAGATGGTTCTAATGGACAACCTAAGGATTCTGTAATCCAGATGGGTGAAGCTGTAATGGTAGGCGAAGCATCTTACAAATTTGATGACGACGACACAAGTGGCCAGTTCTTTACAATACCTGTTAAGAATATTCTTGATCAGACAAAACCATTGGTTACAGAAGGCAGCACATGGTATTGGGTAACAGCAGCTATGCCAAAAGCAGCTTATCTGGCAATGGATGGTCAGCTTAACTATTTGGTAAGGTCTTTTGCACGTAGCCACGCAGCTGCTCCTTATAAAGAATACTACGGACCAGCTACGCCTACAGACTATGATGCGCTGCAACAAACTGCAACGAACGAGCCTGGTATGTTCCCATTTGAGGGTAATAATTTTATTGACTCAGCAAGATTTTCTCAGCAGCGTAAAGGTACATTGCCTGCGATACCAATGATCATTTCTCAGTTCCCGGTATCTGTGAATGAAACGATTGCATCAGCAAGTAATCTGAACGTAGCAGTATTCCCTAATCCTGCAAAAGAATCGATCACGATTTCTACCAACCTGAAACCAACGAATGATGCAATCACCATCAGAGTTGTAGATGGATTGGGTAGAGTGGTAAAGTTCGAGAACAGAAAATATGATGGCAACAGCAAATTTACATTAGCTGTCAATGATCTTGCTGCCGGTAACTATCACCTGATATTTAGCGCAGGTAACGATACCAGAGTAGTTAACTTCACCACAGTAAAATAAGTAAAGCCTTAAAGAGATTCTTGATTTAAAGATGGCTACTGATGTATATCAGTAGCCATCTTTGTTTTTAGACTTTTGTGATTCCAGGCTTTAGCTCATTATCCATCGTATCTTCCAGGAACAATAAACTTTAAAACAATCTTTTTTTATTACCGACAGGGAAGGAGGGTCTAAAGCAGTAGCCTACTTTGCCTGATACTTTATTTCTCCTTTTGAAATGGTATAGAGTACACGAGTACTTAGTATCTTACTTTCATCCACCGTCATGATATCCTGATCCAGTATTACGATGTCGGCATCTTTGCCTATTTCTATACTACCTTTCTTGTTTTCATTACCTACGCTTTTTGCAGCCCATATGGTCATTCCCTTCAGCGCTTCTTCGCGGGTCAATCCATTTGCTTTTAAGAACCCTTCTTCTGGTTTTCCATTTTTATCTTTCCTGATGGCAGCGGTGTAGAATGTGGCGATCGGATTAATTCCCTCGACGGGAAAGTCAGTACCCAACGGCAGCCAGCCATTTTGGTTCAACAGTTGTTTGTAAGCGTAAGCATTATTTACCCTGTCCGTACCCAATCGTTCTTCGGCCCAGGGCATGTCCGATATAGCATGGGTTGGCTGCACGGATGGTATGATAGAGTAGTCGGAAAAAAAGTGGTAGTCTGAGGGATGTACTACTTGTGCATGTTCCACTCTCCAGCGCAGGTCATTCTTTGTCTTTAGCTTGCTCGCGTATAGTTTCAGTATGGTACGGTTTGCACTATCCCCAATGGCATGGGTACAAACCTGCCATTTGTATTTAAGGGCATCATCGGCAATAGCACTCATCTCGTCCAAGCCTGATAACATGGTGCCTCTATGACCGTGTTTATCGGAATAGTCTTTCAGTAGACAAGCGCCCCGGGAACCCAGTGCTCCATCTGCATATATCTTAATTGCGCTAACGGTCAGGTTGTTTTTCGTGAGCGGTCCGTTCTTCATGTATTGTTCCAGCGTGGGTTTGCTTTGAGATAGCAGAGTAGTATTCGATATGGTCAGTTTATTACCAGCATAGAGTTTTTCGAGGAGCCGGATAATATCCCCTTCTACACCGCAGTCCACTACGCCCGTAAGTCCTAATGAATAACATTCCTGTTCCATTTTATTCATATAGGAAGTTGCCTCCTGCTCCGGGAGTGGTGGGACGATATTTTCTACAGGTTCCATAGCATTGTCTATCAGTATTCCTGTCAGATTACCGTTCTTCTTTTCTACACTTCCACCTTTGAAATCTGACTGCATGGTTATCCCTGCCATATCCAATGCTCTTTGATTTGCCAGTATAGCGTGACCGTCTACACGCTTCAGTATTACAGGTTTGTCAGGGAATAGTGAGTCCAGCACCGATTTATCGGGGAACTCTTTTACCGTCCAATCATTTTGATCCCACCCACGTGCATATATCCAGCTTAGTTTGTTCGTCCTGTCATATGCTACTACCTTTTCAATTACTTCAACAAATGAGGCGGTACCGACGAGATCGCATTTGTACATATCTAGTGCATAGCCGCTGAAGTGGCAGTGTGCATCTATAAACCCCGGAAATATGTAGCCTTTAGCATTGATGTTTCTTCTTGCCTCATAGTTTTTGTTGAGTTCTATATCAGTGCCTATACCAATCACTCTACCCTTTTCTATTGCTATGGTGTTGCTGATTTCACCTTCCTCAGCTACCGTATAGACGGTAATACCTGTTACTAGTAAGTCTATCTTCTGTTTTCCTAATAATTGGCTGGCATATATTGTAAGGACGATTGAAAGGAGCGATTTTTTCATTGCTTTTCGTTTATTGTTCCACGTGAAACGATACTACTCAAACTCAACCGTTTCACGTGGAACATAGTTATCGCTTCTGTTAAAACCGATGTTTCACGTGGAACAATGGCGATGAAATATTAAGATAGTATTGCTTATTGTTATTCAAATGTACTACTATGCTTTCGTACCTTTGCACACTATGTTTCAGGAATACGATGTTATAGTAGTGGGTGCCGGTCATGCCGGTTGCGAGGCTGCTGCTGCCGCCGCCAATATGGGCTCGAGGGTGCTGCTAGTAACAATGAATATGCAGACTATAGCCCAGATGAGTTGCAATCCGGCGATGGGGGGTATTGCAAAAGGGCAGATTGTGCGTGAAATAGATGCGCTAGGTGGCTATAGCGGTATCGTGAGCGACAAAAGCATGATCCAGTTTCGGATGCTCAACAAGTCTAAAGGTCCTGGAATGTGGAGCCCTAGATCTCAAAACGACAGAATGTTGTTTGCATCTACGTGGCGTGATATGCTTGAGGCTACCCCGAATGTTGATTTCTGGCAGGATATGGTGAAGGGTTTGATTGTTTCACGTGGAACAATCAAGGGTGTAATTACAGCTATGGGACAAGAAATACGAGGTAAATCAGTAGTACTTACTAACGGCACTTTCCTGAACGGCGTCATCCATATAGGCGAAAAGCAGTTTGGTGGCGGTAGAATGGGCGAAAGCAGAGCTACTGGTATCACAGAACAACTAGTAGAACTGGGCTTTGAAAGTGCTCGCCTGAAGACCGGGACACCACCAAGAATAGATGGACGCAGCCTCGACTATACTAAAATGGAAGTTCAGTACGGTGATGAAGAAGTAGTAGGCTTCTCCTATATGCCCATAGAAAAGATAAAACCCCAACAACAACGCTGTTGCTGGGTAACATATACCAGCGATAAAGTACATGATATACTAAAGACTGGGTTCGAGAAATCCCCCATGTACCAGGGCCGTATACAGGGCAGTGGCCCAAGATATTGTCCTAGTATAGAAGATAAAATCAGCCGTTTTGCTGAACGCGACCGTCACCAGCTTTTTGTAGAACCCGAAGGGTGGAACACGGTGGAGATATACGTGAACGGCTTTAGTACCTCTTTACCCGAAGATGTACAATATAAGGCCCTACAAATGGTGCCGGGATTTGAAAATTGCAAGTTCTTCCGCCCGGGATATGCCATAGAGTATGATTATTTCCCGCCTACGCAGCTAAGCTTTACCCTTGAGACTAAACTGATAAAGAACCTTTTCTTTGCCGGCCAGATAAATGGTACTACAGGATATGAAGAAGCAGCCTGCCAGGGATTGATGGCTGGTATCAATGCGCATAGGAATGCGCAGGAGTTAGAGCCGATAGTGCTCGAACGTAGCGATGCCTATATAGGTGTCCTGATAGATGACCTTATTAATAAAGGTACCGATGAACCGTACCGCATGTTTACCAGCAGGGCAGAGTTTCGTACGTTGCTAAGGCAAGACAATGCAGACCTGCGCCTTACAGAACTTGGCCATAAGATAGGCCTGGCTACTGATGAACGCCTTGGCTTGATGCAGGAAAAGAAGGCACGTGTAGAAAAGATAAAGAATACACTGGCTGAATTCCCGATAGAACCGACTGCCGTAAATGGTTATCTGGAAGAAAAAGGATCGGCACAACTGATTGAGCGCTTTAGAGCGCAGAAGATACTGCTTCGTCCAGGCATTAATCTAAAGGAATTAATGGTAGCTGTACCTGCATTAAAAGAGGCCATAGGCGAAGAAGATACACTAGCCATAGAGCAAGCGGAGATACAAGTCAAGTATGACGTGTACATCGAAAAGGAGAAAGAATTGGTTAAAAAGATGGCTACACTTGAAAATCTGAACATACCTTCTTCCTTTAATTATGATAAGCTAACCGCGCTATCGGCAGAGGCTCGCCAGAAATTAACCAAGATACAGCCACGTACACTGGGGCAGGCAAGCCGTATAAGCGGGGTAAATCCAAGTGATGTGCAAATATTGATGGTGTATATGGGCAGGTAAACAGCGTTGAGATATAAGAAATGGCAACCACAGACGTTCGAACAGCTATATACAGGTACTGCAACTATCAGGAGCGCAGCCACCAGGAAGCCCGCGATAAGCTGTACGAACTGGGTAGCCGTACGCCTGAAGTAGAAGAGTTTATAGCTGAACTGATAGAAAAGGGCGTGCTGAATGAAGAGCGGTTTGCACGCGCCATAGCCCGGGGCAAATTCCGGATGAAGCAGTGGGGTAAACAGAAGATCATTCAGCAACTAAAGCAACAAAGGATATCTGAGTATTGCATAAAGAAAGCGCTTACTGAAATAGACTCTGACGAATATGACCAAACCCTAAGGAAACTGGCAGAGAAGAAATGGGCAGAGCTGAGAACGGAAAGGAGTGTACCCGCCCGCAAAGCAAAAACATACAGATACCTGATGCAGAAGGGCTACGAAAGCAGTATGATACAGGATGCCATTAATGAAATAATAAACGGTAACCTGTAACTTTATGGCAGGGAAATTGTTATATTTACATAAATCCAACAGTTATGGTGCAACAGGTTACAGAAGGTGTTAGTATCACTGTAGAAACATTTTATCAGCCTGCACAATCAAATCCGCTGGCGTCTGAATATCTCTTTGCTTACCGTATTACCATAGAGAACTTGAGCACCATGCCTGTAAAGCTACTGCGCAGGCACTGGAATATTATCGATAGTAATGGTGCTGTGCGTGAGGTAGAAGGTGAGGGCGTAGTAGGGCAGCAGCCTATCATACAGCCGGGCGATAGCTATCAATATGTATCGGCAGCAAACCTCCGCAGCGATATGGGCAAGATGTATGGCAGCTACCAAATGGAGAATATGTACAACAAAAAGCTCCTGAAAGTATCCATACCCGAATTTCAGCTCATAGCTCCTTTCAAATTAAACTAACTAAAAGTACCGTTACGGTACTTTTTTCATTTGGCTAAATATGCGTTTATCTTTAAAATCGCTGGTGCCAATGTGGGTGCTGGTAGTTATTTCTTTTAGTGCGTCGGCACAATGCGATTCGGTAAGGCTGGCGCATGATAGTCTTCAGTGGGTGGTTGCGGGCAACCTATCGCACGTATACGCTATGGAGCGGTACAACGATACATTGTATTTTGGCGGTGGCTTCAATTATGTAGGGAAATATACCGGCAGTTGCGTAGGTATAGATCGTACGAGCGGTAATATAGTTGCGCAAAATTCCTGGCCAAAATCGAATGGACGCGTGAACAGCATTATACCCGACGGTGCAGGCGGTATCATTATAGCGGGCGATTTTACAAGAGTGGGTGATTCGCTCAGGAACAATTTGGCGCATATCAACTCGCTGGGGCAGGTTAGTTCGTTTAAAGCAAATGCAGATGCCGAAGTCAAGTCCGTAGTGTTACAAAACGGAACAGTATATATCGGCGGCAGGTTCACATTAGTAAACGGTACGGCGCGTTCTCTTCTTGCCGGCATCGACTTTACCACATCGGCAGTTACAACCTGGAACCCCGGTTGTGTAGGATATAGTATAAATGCACTGGCCACCGACGGAACCAACCTGTATGTGGGTGGAGAATTCATAAGGTTCAATGCTGTAACGCGCCCCGATCTTGCAGCCTTTGACCTGGCGACCGGCAACCTTACAGCTATGAACATCGGAGTAAGTGGTCCGTTTTCGGCTTATCCCAATACACTACTAGTACATAACAACCGCCTTTACATAGGTGGCGAGTTTTCTACCATTGGTGGGATAACAAGAAATAACGCAGCTGCAATCGACCTCGCTACAGGAACGGTTACTGGATGGAACCCGAATGCAAACGGATATGTATCCGCGCTGGCTGCCCGTAACGATACAGTGTACTTGGGTGGCGTGTTCTTCGAGATGGGCAATACAGCAAGAAGACATCTGGCTTCGGTAAATGCAAACAGCGGATCATTACATTCCTGGAACCCTCAGGTAAGCTATCCGAGCTACGTACTCAGTATTGCCGTAAGTGGCAGTACCGTGTATGCCGGTGGATACTTCGAAGTAGTAGGCGGCCAGTATCGTAATAATTTTGTCGCGCTGGATGTTTCTACCGCACTAGTTACCAGCCTCAATGTAAGAACCTATCATTATTATGCAGACGTTAGCGCCTTGTATATAAATGGTAACACTATCTACCTGGGTGGAAAATTTGCGAGCTTCGGTGGTGAAGAGAGACAAAGTTTCGCGGCCCTCGATATCAAAAATAATAAGCTGCTACCCCTTAACCTTTACTTCGACCAGTCTGCCCAAATCAAAGACATCAAAATAGAAAACGGAATCTTGTACCTCGGCGGTCATTTTGGCTCGTTCCGGTATGGTGGCGGCATGGCCACTTATCGCACCTTACTGGCTTCGTTTGATATCAACAATCAATATGCTCCTACCACGTGGAACCCGCTTTCGGGAATTATATTATCCAGCCAGTATGATGAAATAAAGACCATAGAGATCACACCCAGCTATTTCTATCTTGGTGGAGAATTTAGCTTTACATCGGGTGGAACAACATACAATGCGGCTATAAGAGTAAACCGCGTAACAGGTGCAATCGACCCTTGGAAGCCTTCGTTCATATATCATGCAGGACTTTCAGACTTTGCTGTAAATTCGATATCAACTTTAGGAAGCAGAGTATATATGGGTGGTGCCTTTGCCAGGCCCACTAACCAGTATATCGGCAACTTTATGTATTCCAACGTAGCAGGCAATACGAATGTGTATTTCTTATACGACGGAGCTGTAAACGACATGAAAAGAATCGGAAACAGGCTATTTGTAGGTGGAAACTTTACTACCATTGGTAGTGTAGCACGCAACGGAATAGCAGCACTGGATACATCTGCTACCGCAGGTGTATATAGATGGAACCCTAATGTAATGGGTAATGTAAATTCAATAGCGTATAACAAGGACAGGATATATGTCGGTGGTCACTTCTTTACAGCCGGCGGCAAGGTGAGAAACAGCTTTGCGGTAGTAGATACAGTTAGGGGCGGTCTTTGGCCTTGGAATCCGAGCTTCGATCTAATGAAGGTAATGTCTTACACCAACTCCTTCTCTTCGGGCACCCCGGTACGTAAAATATTAGCATCTAGTGACACTGTCTTCGTAGCAGGCGACTTTGAAGATGTGGTTGGTAAGAACGTAACAGGCCTCGCACGTTTTCATTTCGATAACTACGAGCTACCCAATGTTAAGATCCAGGCATCAGTCAATCCTGTATGTGCCCGCGATGTGCTTGCGGTTACGGCTAATTCTAATATTTCAGCAGTCAATTACGAATGGAAAGTAAATGGTGCAGTAGTTGGGACGGGCAATGTGTATAATTATGTGCCTTCTTCGGGAGACAAAGTTTCGGTTAGAACTACTGTTGCAGGCGCAGGTTGCTTTGTACGCGATACTGCGGTAGATACCATTATTATACAAGTGCAGCCACGCCAGGTTCCGGGCATATCTATAACGGGGCCTGCAAAGCAAGTAAATAGCTGGAACGTGACTATTAATGCAACTGTGAGTAATGTAACCGGCAGCTATACGATTGATTGGAAAAATAACGGCGTCATATTTAGCTCCACTTTAGTACCAACCGTTACCTATGCAAAAGGATCAGGCACCGATAATATAACTGCTACCATACGTCCCGTCGACTGTTATGACACAGCTGTATCGAATGCTTTAGTGATTCAGGAGAATGTGGGCGTTGATGATATCAGCTCGTCGAAAGGTATTGTTGTTTACCCGAATCCTGTAAAAGATATGCTTTCGATAAAAGGGCTATCAACAGGTGACCAAGTGGAAGTTATAGATATAACGGGTAGGACCTTAATGAACTTCCGTCCGACAACGAAAGCTGAACAGCAATACTCAGTAAAAGAACTGCAGCCGGGCCGCTATATCCTAAAGGTCAGCGACGCAGACGGAAATATAAAGATCAGCAAGCCGATACTTAAATAGTGTCGGCTTTTTTATGGCAACCATAATGTTGCAGCAGTTCGTCATTAATACAGAATTGCAATTAGCGTCAGCTCTTAGTGCTAGAGTATTACTATAAAAAACATAGAATCATTTAAGATATTAATAACGCAGGTATTGTTCATATGAGCATAACTTGTCGTACCTTTGCGCGACTTTAAAAAATTGGCCTTTCTATCATGGGCGTCGGCAAGTTCGAAATTGTGGTAGTAACGACACTGGGCTGCTAAACCGAATTTTTCAAAAAAAGCATGAATATCCGTAACATAGCCATTATCGCGCACGTCGATCATGGTAAGACAACACTTGTAGATAAGATATTACACACCACCAAAGTTTTCCGCGACAATCAGGAAACCGGTGAGCTCATCATGGATAACAATGACCTGGAGCGTGAGCGTGGTATCACTATCTTTAGTAAGAACGCTTCTGTAAACTACAAAGGCGTTAAGATCAACGTTATCGACACTCCGGGCCACGCCGACTTTGGGGGTGAAGTGGAGCGCGTACTGAAAATGGCTGATGGCGTATTGCTGCTGGTGGATGCCTTTGAAGGCCCTATGCCGCAAACACGTTTCGTACTGCAAAAAGCATTGCAGCTGAATCTGCGTCCTATTGTTGTTATCAACAAAGTAGATAAACCAAACTGCCGTCCTGACGAAGTACACGATGCAGTATTCGAGCTGTTCTTCCAGCTGGATGCTACAGAAGAGCAACTGAACTTCCCTACGCTTTATGGTTCTTCAAAGCAGGGATGGTTCAACACTACGCTTGACCAAACAGATAATATAGACGCAGTACTGGATACGATCATCGAGAAAGTACCTGAGCCTAAAGTATCGGAAGGTAACCTGCAATTGCAGATCACATCACTCGATTACTCTACCTTCCTTGGCCGTATTGCCATCGGTAAAGTAACACGTGGAACCATTAAGGAAGGCCAGCCGGTAATGCTTTGCAAAGTGGATGGCACTATGGTGCGCAACCGTGTAAAAGAGCTTTACGTGTTTGAAGGCATGGGCAAAAAGAAAGTAAGCGAAGTAGCTGCCGGAGATATTTGCGCAGTAGTAGGTATTGAAGACTTCCAGATCGGTGAAACAATAGCTGATTTTGAAAATCCGGAAGTGCTGGAAATCGTTGCTATCGATGAGCCTACGATGAACATGCAGTTCAGCATCAACAACTCTCCTTTCTTTGGTAAAGAAGGTAAGTTCGTTACCAGCCGCCACCTGCGCGACCGCCTGACGAAAGAGCTGGAGAAAAACCTGGCTCTGCGTGTAAAAGACACAGGTGATGCGGATAAATTCCTGGTATATGGCCGTGGTATCCTTCACCTGAGCGTACTGGTAGAAACTATGCGCCGCGAAGGATATGAGCTGACCGTAGGACAGCCGCAGGTACTTACAAAAGAAATAGACGGTAAAAAGTGTGAGCCATATGAAATACTGGTAGTTGATGTACCGCAGGAGTTCAGTGGTAGAGTTATCGACCTGGTGACGCAGCGTAAAGGCGAGATGCACATCATGGAGACAAAAGGTACTATGCAGCACCTGGAGTTTGAAATTCCATCGCGTGGTATGATCGGTCTTCGTTCGCAAATGCTGACCAATACTGCCGGTGAGGCGGTAATGGCGCACCGCTTCAACGAGTACAAACCATGGAAAGGGCCTATACCTGGCCGTAGCAATGGTGTATTACTTGCCAAACAAGGCGGTAGCGTAACCGGATACTCACTGGATAAACTACAGGATCGCGGATCGTTCTTTGTTGATCCGGGAGAGGAAGTATATGCAGGTCAGCTTATTGGTGAACACATCAAACCGGGAGACCTGGTAGTAAATGCTGTGGAAGGTAAAAAACTGACCAACATGCGTGCCAGCGGTACCGACGATGCAAACCGCATTGCACCGAAAATACAGATGACGCTTGAGGAGTGCATGGAGTACATCCAACAAGACGAGTGCATCGAGGTAACACCTCAAAGCATCCGCCTCCGCAAGATCATGCTGGATGAAGAAGATCGCAAGAAATTCCAAAAAATGCTGAAGAGCGAAGCGTAAGCTTAGTACTCTGAATAGATTGAAACAGCCATCGGGAAAGTCCTGATGGCTGTTTTGTTTATCGCATTATTAAACAAAATGATTCAGTGCTTCGAATTATTAGAAGCATTTTGTATAATAAAGAGTGTAATGATTTTTGAACTTTTATCCCAACTAGAAATAGTTAGGGTCACACACAAGCATCAATAGTACTGATGGCGAATACGGAGTTTCAAAAGGTATGACATCATAATTCAGAGGTCAATTTGATTTCCTAACTTTACATAATATGAATACAGAGCAAAGACTACGCAATATACTCTCTAAAAGGATCATGATCATCGATGGTGCTACCGGTACTATGATTCAGCGTTATAAGCTGGAAGAAGCTGATTATCGTAGCGAGCGTTTCAAGAACTATCATCTCGATATAAAGGGAAACAACGACTTGCTTTGCCTGACGAAACCGGACATCATTAAGGAAATACACCGGCAATATCTGGATGCAGGGGCCGATATCATCGAAACCAATACATTCAACGCGCAGGCAGTGTCGATGGCCGATTATGAAATGCAGGATCTGTCGTACGAAATAAATGTAGCTGCCGCAAAGCTGGCCAAAGAAGCCGTTGTAGAATATACGCAGGCAAACCCCGGCGCGGAGAAATTTGTAGCCGGTGCCATAGGGCCTATGAATAAAACGCTATCGCTATCGCCGGACGTGAATAACCCAGGCTACAGGGCTGCAACATTTGATGAGATAGTAGCTGCCTACTACGACCAGATAAGAGGATTGGTAGATGGAGGATCTGATATACTGTTAGTAGAAACCATCTTCGATACGCTGAATGCCAAAGCCGCCATCTTCGCCATCAATAAATACTTCCGCGCAACGGGTAATAAACTACCGGTAATGATATCGGGTACGATTACCGATGCATCGGGACGCACATTGAGCGGACAAACACTGGAAGCATTCTACATCTCTGTAATGCACGCCGAACCATTGAGTATTGGGCTAAACTGCGCGCTTGGTGCAGAGCAAATGCGCCCGCACGTAGAGGAGCTGGCTAATATAGCTGCCTGTCATGTAAGTTGCTACCCTAATGCCGGCCTGCCAAATGCAATGGGTGAATATGATGAGTTGCCCGAACAAACAGCGGCCATCATTGCCGGTTTTGCAAAAGAGGGATGGATTAACTTTGTAGGCGGCTGCTGCGGCACTACGCCCGATCACATTCGCGCTATCGCGAATGCTGTGAAGGAAATAGCGCCGAGGAAACTACCCGAAGTAGCGGCAGTATATGCTTAGCAAAATATCATAAAAGTAAGAACGCCGGAACATTTGCTCCGGCGTTCTTATTTATAAAATGGTTTACTTTCCTTTAAAAACAGGCATCCTTTTCTCCAGGAAGGCATTCACCCCCTCGCGAAAGTCATGTGTGGATCCTGCAATTACCTGCACGTCTTTTTCCATATCCAGCTGCTGCTCCAGCGTGTTGTCAAAACTACGATTGAGCAGGCGCTTGGTTAGGCCAATACCTACCGTAGGCATTTGTGCCAGGTTCATGGCTATTTTTTTACTCTCCGCTTCAAACGTATCATCAGCAAAGCTTTTATAGATCATACCCATCGTTACCGCATCTTCGGCAGGTACCTTATCGCCCAGCATCATAAGTGCCGAAGCACGCTGCATACCCACAAGGCGCGGCAGGAAGAAAGTACCGGCACTATCGGGTATCAAACCTATTTTACTAAATGCCTGTATGAAGGACGCGCTCTTAGTAGCCACCACTATATCGCAAGCCAATGCAATATTAGCGCCTGCACCGGCTGCTACACCATTTACTGCTGCCACGATCGGCTTTTCAATGTTACGAAGTCTGCGTATGATAGGGTTGTAATGTTCGCGTACGATGCACTCTAGCTCCGGGCCTTTCGGATCGGTTGCTTCGGCCAGGTCTTGTCCGGCACAAAAACCTTTACCTGTACCGGTAAGGTAGATACAGCGGACGTCATCATCATCTTCACATTTATCCAGCACATCCTGAAGCGCCAGCGCCATCTCGCGGTTAAAGCTGTTGAATTTTTCCGGGCGGTTGAGCGACAGATACGCCACTCCATTTTCGATGTTGGAAAGTACAGTACTCATGTTACAAATGTAATGTACATTTCTATCGGTCGAAAAAACAGACGATAAAAAATACTAAGCTATTGGTGGGCTATACAAATTTTACCTGGTTTACGAACTGCTCATGTAATGTGTCTTTATGGATCCGCTGCACAAACAGCTTATGGAACGTTTCTACCGAGGTGAATTTGCCGAGCGTGTAGCTATCTAGGCTATCTACGAAAAGTTTAAGATCGGTATCTCTTAACCCGGCAGCGGTTTGCAGTATGCCACCTTTAAAATAAGACGGCGATGGCCTGAGATGAGCGATACCCTTTAATGGAAAGCCGTTTTTCTTTTTGTAAACAAGGTGCTTATTCAGATGTTTTTGGGCAACGCCTCTTACTATCTTCTTATCAATAAGGAACGGGTGTTTGTAGTTATAAAAGCGATTGGTGTGCCCTATCTTATATTTGAGCGGAAGATTGAGCGCAAACTTTATTACCTGTTCGCCTAAAAATGGGAACCGTGACTCTATGGATGCAATCATACCCATGCGATCGTTGCGCCAAAGGAGCGATAGCAGGTGTTCCTGCATCATTCGCAGCGATAGATACTGATCGTGCCGTTCGTTTTCCGGTATATGCCCCAGCGAATTCATATCTTGTTTTATCCTTTGACGCTGAAATTGTTTTGCCGTATTTATAAGGGCCTCGCCCATTCTGTTCTCGTTGACCTTCAATACAGATTTCGCTAGCCCGGGAACCTTGTTATAAAACCAGTTGACAAGATTTGCAGGACCGTTTATCAGCCCATTGTAGCGCTTTGTCAAAAGATTTGGATACCCTAGAAATAACTCATCTGATCCTTCGCCGGTAAGCACTGCTTTAACACCTTTGCTATGAGCCAACCGTGCAACACCCGAAAACGGAATGGCATTAACATGGGTGATGATAGGCGACTCCATATGCCAAGTGCAGTTCACGTAATCCCGTGTAAAATATTCTTCCCTGAATTCGTATTCATGAAGCTGTAAATTCAATTGTCTGGATAATGCTCTGGCATCTTCCACCTCCGAATACTTACCCACTACATTAGCGGTAAAAAGGTCCATCTTTTGGCTTTTGGTAGTCAGCGCTGCAATGAGGCTTGAGTCTATACCGCCGCTTACAAAAATACCCATCGGGGCATCGCTCATTAGCATAGAAGTAATGCTTGCAGAAAGCGTATTCTCGAATTCTTCAAAAAGCTCCTGCTCCCCTTTTCTCGCCTGCCGCATATAGTATTCAGGATCTATTAGATCAGTCAGTTTGAAATAGCATGTTTCCTTAACCGTGCCGTTTATTTCGATATAGTGGCCCGGCTTTACATGAAAGACGTTGCTGAATACAGTGTTTTCGTCGGCGGAGTCATAAACGCCATATGCGGAATAGAGGGTTCTGAAATCATTCATTTCAAGATTGGCAACGGAAAAGAACGACTTCATCTCTGAAGAAAAATATACTTTACCGCCAGGAGCCTTCAGATAGAACAAAGGCTTGATACCCAGTTTATCGCGCACCAGGTACATTTTTTTCTCCAGCTTATCGTAATAAGCAAAAGCAAACATCCCGTCGAGATCATGTATGAACTCCTTAATGGGGTAATATTGTAGTAAATAGAACAAAACCTCTGTATCGGTACCTGATACAAACTGGATATCCTTATTCCGGAGGTACTTGTGCTTTAGTTCCAGATAGTTATACACTTCGCCATTGTATACAAATACGCAACGCTCGTTTTTGAAAGGCTGGTTGCCGTTTGAACTTAAGTCAAGCAAGCTTAGCCTATTATGGGCAAAGCCCACGGAGCCATCGTAATAAGTGCCAAAGTTGTCGGGCCCGCGGTGACGGAGTGTTTTTTCTATATCATCCAGCGAGTGCTTCTCGTCAGTAACTAAGTCAGGCCTGTAATATCCGGATATACCGCACATAGTAATAATGGGAATTCTAGAAAAAGGGGTAAAGAAATTTTTTTGATAGTGTTTATTGAGGGGGTGCCGACTAATCCGATATCTCACAATAATGGCCTGTGCGAGATAAGCAGATATAACTTGAAACCCATGTCGGCTATGGCTTTCGAGACAAAAAAGATAAGGCTTTAAAGGGAGAAACTAACGGATATAATAGCATAGATTATGAAGTTAGCTTGCATTTAGATATAAAATCCATACAATTTACAGCAATGCATCCGAAGCGGTAAAAAACAGGGATAAAATGAGACAATGCAGGGACAAAGGCTGATAAAAAGATTCTTAAAAAATCATGGCAGCCGGGCGTTATTGTACATGGCAATTTATTCAATTACTTATCTTCAACCCACAATTTTTCAGATAAGGAAGGATATGCTTGTAAAAGTTTTTGGAAGTGCGGTATATGGGGTAGAAGCAATGACCATCACCATAGAAGTAGATACGCCGGGTGGCAAGCCCGACTATATAATAGTAGGACTACCCGACAATGCTGTGAAGGAAAGCATAGAGCGTATTACATCAGCGCTGAAGAACAATGGCATGGAGCGTCCGCGGATGCGAATCGTGATAAATATGGCACCTGCCGATATACGCAAAGCAGGGGCTGCATACGATTTGCCAATTGCCATAGGTATGCTGGCCGCATCGGGTCAGCTGCCCTCCGAAGAATTAGAGCAGTACATCGTAATGGGAGAATTATCGCTTGACGGGTCACTTCAACCTATTAAGGGATCTCTGCCGATAGCTATACAGGCACGTACCGAAAAATTCAAAGGGCTGATAGTACCCAAAGCCAATGCCCGCGAAGCAGCACTTGTGAATAACCTGGAAGTGTATGGAGTAAATGATATTGGCGAAGTAATAGGCTTTCTTAATAAGACGACAGAGCTAAAACCTGTAACTGTAAACACCCGTGAAGAATTTTTCGACGCACAGAATCATTTCGATCTAGACTTCAATGATGTTAAAGGACAAGAGAATGTAAAACGAGCACTAGAAATAGCTGCTGCAGGTGGCCACAATGCAATACTGATAGGACCACCGGGTGCCGGTAAGACCATGCTGGCCAAACGTCTGCCCACGATCTTACCTCCACTGACTCTACATGAAGCGCTGGAGACAACCAAGATACATTCAGTTGCGGGCAAGCTACAGGCAAATACATCGCTCATAGCTACACGTCCGTTCCGCTCGCCACACCATACGGTAAGCGATGCCGCGCTGGTGGGCGGTGGTGGCATACCGCAACCGGGCGAGATCTCACTGGCGCACAATGGCGTACTCTTTCTCGATGAGTTGCCGGAGTTTAAGAGAACAGTACTGGAGGTAATGCGCCAGCCGATGGAGGAGCGTAGGGTAACTATATCGCGCGCCAAGCTAAGTATCGACTTCCCGGCCAGCTTTATGCTCATCGCGTCTATGAACCCTTGCCCCTGCGGGTATTACAACCATCCGGAGAAGGAATGTACCTGCTCGCCGGTAATGGTGCAGCGTTATCTCAATAAGATATCAGGCCCATTGCTCGACCGCATAGATTTGCATGTAGAAGTTACACCTGTTTCGTTCAATGAGCTTTCTTCGCCTCGTACTTCCGAGCCAAGCAGCGATGTTCGTACACGTGTGATAAAAGCGCGAGAGCGGCAAGCAAAAAGATTTGAAGAGCATACCGGCATATATAGCAATGCCCAGATGGGTAGCAAGTTGCTAAAGGAGGTTTGCATAATAAATAGCATCGGGCAAAACCTGTTGAAAACAGCAATGGACCGCTTAAACCTCTCTGCCCGTGCTTACGACAGGATATTAAAAGTATCTCGCACAATAGCTGACCTGGCAGATAGCGACGACATAAGGCCCGAGCATCTGGCTGAAGCCATACAATATCGAAGCCTTGACAGAGAAGGCTGGGCTGGGTAATAACTAGCCTTTTTGCAACGCTTTTTTAAAGGTATCTAGGCAACGTTCACGTGCGTGTTGATGGTCTACTATCGGTTCGGGATAACCTTTAGTGCCTGCCTCGGGTACCCAATTCGATATATACACATTCTGCGGATCAAACTTTGCAGCCTGTGTATACGGATTGAATATGCGGAAGTACGGCGCAGCATCGCAGCCGCTACCTGCTGCCCATTGCCAGTTGCCCACATTCGATGCCATATCGTAGTCCAATAGTTTTTCGGCAAAGTAGGCTTCACCCCAGCGCCAGTCTATCAGCAGGTGCTTTACCAGGAAACTGGCCGTTATCATACGCACCCGGTTGTGCATAAAGCCTGTTTCGTTCAGCTCTCGCATGCCGGCATCTACTATCGGGTAGCCGGTGGTACCATTGCACCATTTCTCAAACTCTTTTTCATTGTTCCGCCATCTGATGCGGTCATACTCCTTCTTGCAAGACTCCGTTACGGTATGGGGCATATGCCAAAGTATCGTCTGGAAGAATTCGCGCCATATCAGCTCGTTCAGCAATGTTTCATTTAGTTCCATTACTTCCTTCACCAGCCGTCGCACACTAATGGTACCAAAGCGGAGGTGCAAACTTAATCTTGTAGTGGGCAACGAAGGAACATCACGGGTGCGTTGATAAGCTTTGGCTACCTTGGTGTCAAGAGTCGGCGGCTCATATGCAATACCCGTTCGTTCAAAACCTAAGGTTTTTAAGGATGGAATAGAGGCAGGCGTGTATTGCAAAAATGCCTGTTTATATTTTTCAGTATCCTTAGTGTTCAAATGCTCATCCGTAAGTGCCGCTTTCCACTGTTTGCTGTAGGGTGTATATACCAGATAAGGAGTACCATCTTTCTTTACGATCTCATTCTGCTCAAAAATCACCTGGTCTTTGTAAGCATAAAACGGAACAGACGCTTCAGATAGCATCAATGCTATTTCACTGTCCCTTTTTTTTGCATAGGGTTCATAGTCACTGTTGGTATACACTGCCTGTATATCATACTGACTGATTATCTTTATAAAACAGTCAAGCGGCTTACCATGCAACACCTTTAAGCCACTTCCCCATTTTTCCAGCTGTTGTTGCATATCCTGTAACATCTGGTGTATCAGGTCTACTCGTTTGTCGCACTTATTTTCCAGGTCGTCCAGTATATCCGTATCGAAGATAAAGATGGGCAATACCGGTAAACCTGATTGCAATGCTTGGTGCAGCCCGGCGTTGTCTTCTAATCTTAGATCTCGCCGGAACCAGAAAATAGCAATTTTATCCTTCATGTTCTTAAAAAACAAACAAGTAGCAAAAAGGTTATAAGTCCTCTTGACAGAGCCTATTTCCAAAATATGGCATTATTGAATATTTTATGTATATCATTTTAACTGCTAATTTCGCAACAGCGTAAAACCCGTAAAATGAGATTACCCGGTTGGTTGTGGAGCCTGTTTGCAATACTAGTTCTTGCAATACCCATATTCGCCTGCCTCGACACACTTCCAATTCAACTATGGGATGAATCGCGTTTGGCAATAAATGCGTACGAGCTATACAAGTCGAAACAATGGCTGGTAACTACGTATAATAACGCACCCGATTTTTGGAATACTAAGCCGCCATTATTGATATGGATACAAGTAGTATTTTTCAATTTCTTTGGTGTAAATGAGTTGGCACTGCGGCTCCCATCGGCAATAGCCGGCGGACTTACGTGTCTTACTATATTCTGGTTTCTTAAAGACAAGGCGCAGAAACCTGCGCTTGGTGTGCTTGCGGTCATAGTCCTTGTCAGCTCTACCGGTTTTATCAAATACCATCACAGCCCCCGAACCGGCGATTACGATGCTATGCTTACTTTTTTCTCGGTAACATATAGTATCCTCTATTTCAGGTACCTCGATAAAGACAAAAGGTACTTACTGTTACTATCGCTATGCTTTGTAACACTAGCAGTTATGACCAAAACAATTGCCGGGCTGTTAATGGCACCCGGACTTGTGTTATATACTATTTATAAAAAGAAGCTTCTAACTACGCTGAAGGCGCCGCAGTTTTACATAGGCCTAGCCATATTTGCCGGTGTAGTTGCCGGGTATTACTATATGCACGAACAACGTACACCGGGGTATTTTCGGGCAGTAGTTGATAATGACCTAATAGGCAGGTTCGCCAAATCCAGCTCGGTTGACGGATATATGAACCGGGATTTTTTCTACTATATTAATCTCGCCATCGACCAGCATTTCCATTATTGGTATCTGCTTGCGCTGGTGGGGGCTATAGGTGGTTGTTTTTCTGTAAATAGTAAAATAAAAGACGTTACGATTTTTTCTCTTCTTCTTAGCCTTTCCTATTTCGTAATTATTTCGAAGAGTGTAAATAAAAGTGACTGGTACGACATGCAGGCCTATCCATTTTTAGCGGTGCTTGCAGCTATCGGCATTTGGTTTATTTGCCAGATGCTCTTAAAAATAGATTTCTCGAACCTTACTACAAAAAAGCCGGTATTCTTGTTTGCTGCCGTGGCGGCCCTCACCGTTACACCATATTTGGCCAGCATGAATAGCAGCCTAAACCCAACCTCCGGAGATTGGGTAGTAGAAAACACAAATATCTGCAGCTATCTCAAAGATGTTTATCAAAATCCGCATATGGCTACTGACAGTGTAGTAGTAGTAAAAGACAAACGCTATATGGCAAATATTGAATGGTATCTGAAGGTATTAAGGGATAAAGGTAAATTTACGCAAATAGCGCAGCTTTCAGAGCTGGATAAGCATAGCCGGGTTGTTGTTTTCCAGCCTGCTATAAAGGACACCATCAGGAAATATTACCAGTATGACACAGTAGAAAGTAAACATCCATCGGTAAGTATTTACCAATTAAAGGGAAGAAAATAAACTTCTATTTACAGGGAAAGCATATTTTTATTTTAGTATCAACATAAATGAATCAAAGGAGCAACATAGCATTATCTATTGTAGTACCGGTCTTTAATGAAGAAAAGATCATAGAAGAACTGGTAAGAAGAATGACAGAAGCTGCCGAAAGCGTAACAGACAGCTATGAGATCATTTTTGTAAACGATGGAAGCCGCGATAGCAGCCTGGCTAAGCTCAAGGTAGAATGCGCTAAAAACCCGAAGCTTCATTATATAGCTTTCTCGCGGAACTTCGGCCATCAGATAGCTATATCAGCAGGTATGGATCTTAGCAAAGGAGATGCTATTGTTACGATAGATGGAGATCTGCAAGACCCGCCTGAGCTAATAAAGGAAATGTACCAGGAATATCAGGCAGGCTTCAAAGTGATATATGCCAAACGTAGTAAAAGAAAAGGCGAAACATATTTTAAGCTGATGACCGCTAAAATTTTCTATCGCCTGATGGCAAGGCTGGTATCATTTGAGATACCGCTGGATGTAGGCGACTACCGCCTGATAAGCCGCGACGTACTTGAATACCTGAAGAAAATGAAAGAATACGACAAGTATATACGCGGGCAGATAGCGTGGCTTGGCTTTAAGAGCACCTATGTAATGTATGAGCGCGATGAAAGAAAATTTGGTACCACCAACTATCCTTTCAAAAAAATGCTGCGACTGGCCTTTAACGGTATCACGGCGTTTTCTGATTCACCGCTTAAGATGGCGACGAGCCTTGGGTTTGCAGTTTGCATCATCTCTTTTCTCATAGGTATGTTTGCGCTGTACGATTATTTTTTGCATCGAGATACTGTACCTGGTTGGGCCTCTATCATGGTCAGCATTACCTTTGTAGGCGGTGTACAGCTGCTATCGCTGGGCATTATTGGAGAGTACATCAGCCGTATTATAAACAATGTACGCGACCGGCCGCTATATGTAATCGACCAAACGACAATAGAAAGAAGCGAACAGCCGGATGGTAAGTAGCTTGGAGCTTTAGCACGAATGTCATTCAATTGTTATATTATTGAAGGGGTCATAAAATGACCCCTTCTTTGGTATAAACTTACAGCAATAAGACCTAAGATATGTTGCAATCCCTACTTCACAAGCCCTGGGTTTACTTTCTGTTACTACTGATAATGCTGTATTTTCCGGTATTCAGCCATTTGGATGAATTACCGCTTGATTGCTGGGACGAAGCACGCCTGGCAATGAATGCGCATGACATGAACCAAACAAATAATTGGATCGTCACTACCTATTGGAATAACCCGGATATGTGGAATACAAAGCCGCCATTAATGATATGGCTACAGGTATTATCCATCCGGCTACTTGGCGAAAACGAACTGGCGATAAGATTTCCTTCCGCTTTAGCCGCTCTGGGTACATGCTTTCTGCTATTTTGGTTCTTTGCTAAAAAATATGGCAACGCGTTGGTTGGGTTACTCGCTTGTGTAGTCCTCATTACGTCCGACGGCTATGTGCGTCGCCACGGCATACGTACCGGCGATTACGATTCGCTGCTCACCATGTTTACCACAAGTTTTATATTGTTCTGGTTCCTGTACCTGGAAAAAGCAAAGCCCAAATATTTCTTCCTTTTCACCGGCGCACTTATACTGGCATCTCTTACCAAAGGTGTACAGCCGCTTATATTCTTACCTGCATTGGTAATATATGCTGTCTATCGCCAAAAGCACCTGTCATTATTAAAATCCGGTCATCTGTATGCCGGTATATTGTTGTTCATACTACTAATCTCCGGCTACTATCTGCTACGAGAACATTACAATCCAGGCTATATTAACGCGGTATTTGAGAATGAACTGGGCGGTAGGTATACGCAGGCATTGGAGGGTCATAAGGGTAGCTTTTGGTTTTATCACGACATATTATCGCAGGCTGATTTTAAATTTTGGTACATCATGGTGCCATTTGCAATTTGGCTGGGTGTTACAGCCAAAAATGTCTTTATCAAACGGTTGACCATATTTATATCTATTGCTGCGTTTTTATACCTGATCATTATATCGATGGCAGCTACAAAACTTAACTGGTATGATATGCCAGCTCTGCCGCTTTTATCCGTTGTGGTGGCTATCGGATTCGATCAGGCAGGCAAATGGATACCCCATTCAGCGCAGCATAAAAAACAACTGACATTACTGGTAGCTATTACGCTGATCCTGATACCATACAAGATCATTTTTGAAAAAACCACGGGAGGCGAAGATCCGGCTGATATGCAAGACAACAGGAAAATCGCCGGTTACTTCCAACAAGCATTAAAAGGTGGCGTGGATATAAAAGGCTACTACATAGCGCAAACATATCTTGACCAGAATATAGATTGGTATGTTAGGCTATTAGAGGAACGTCACATTGTTAAAAGTAGCAGCCCAAACCATTTAGAAGTATCCTATAAAGTAATTGCATTTCAGTATGATGTGCAACAATACATCGAACAAAACTACACGTATGATTTTTTGGGGACACCTAACGAGTACATTAAGGTATACCGCTTAAAAGATAGAAAGACAGTAATAAACGTACTTACAGCTAACTAAAATTTACGTTGTACGAGCAAGAGCGGTTGCAACTCCATAATTTTTTATTTTGCAGTACTAAAATACTGCATGCCGTACGCTCATTTATCCTCACTATAACCTGTAAATTTTGAAAGCTGTTTTTAACAGGCCTTTGGTCTACTTGCTTTTACTGCTGCCGCTTTTGTATTTCCCCATATTTGCACATCTGGATTCATCCCTTCTCGATTGCTGGGATGAAGCGAGGCTTGCGGTAAATGCGCATGAGATGAATGATACTAGCAACTGGCTGGTAACTACATACGAGTATGAGCCCGATATGTGGAATACCAAGCCACCGCTGATGATATGGTTACAAGTGATGTCTATCAAGCTGGTTGGCGATGGTGAGCTGGCCATAAGATTACCTTCTGCTTTTGCTGCATTGGCTACCTGTTTTCTGCTCTTTTGGTTTTTTGTCCGAAAACAAAAGAACCCACTCCTCGGTTTTCTTACATGCATCGTACTGATAACGTCAGATGGATATGTTCGCAGGCATGGCATACGCACTGGCGACTACGATTCTGTACTCACCTTTTTTATAACATCTTTTGTTCTCTCTTGGTACATGTATATCGAAGAGGATAAGCTTAAATACTTCTACTCGTTTCTATGTGCGCTTATACTTGCCTGCCTCACCAAGGGCGTGCAGCCACTGATATTTCTTCCGGCACTACTTCTGTACACAGCCTATCGAAGGTCAGTTCTAATGGTATTGAAGTCACCTCATTTTTATCTGGGTATTCTGATATTCCTTTTATGTGTAGGAGGCTACTATTTTTTAAGGGAGCAATACAATCCCGGGTATATAAATGCGGTATTGGCAAACGAGGTAGGAGGTAGATTCGGGCAGGTCATAGAGCAGCATGAGGGCGACTCCTGGTATTATTTCGAGCTTATTTTTAGGAAAGACTTTTCGCTATGGTGCATACCTGCATTGCTAGGGCTACTTATAGGTATAGCCGGTAAAGACCGGTCAGTCAGATACCTTTCAATATACCTGGGAATTGCGGCTACTTTGTATCTAATCATCCTTTCATCTGCTGCAACAAAAATACACTGGTACGACACCCCCTCATTACCAATACTCTCGGTTTTGTCTGCAATTTCGCTCTATTGGATATTTACCAAGCTAACGCCTGATAGCAGTAAATACAGAACTCTTTATATAGTGGTTGCATTAGGCACAATAGCGTTGCCATATACATTTATATGCAAAAAGGTAATGGGCGATGAAGAGCATATAGTAGGTTATGAAGAGCATATGCATGTATGCAGAATGCTTCAGCGAGCCGCCCGGGGAAAGGAAGATATTAAAGGATATTATGTAACGCATGGGCACCTGGAGCAAAATGTTCTTTGGTATACAGAGTTGCTGGTTGGAAAGAAAATTATAAAGACACGCAGCAAGCATCATCTGGACCCTGGCACTAAAGTAATTGCATTTCAGCCGGACCAACAACAATATATAGCCGAGAACTACATCGCTGACACGATTGCAATAGATGGTAACATAGTGAAGTACTATATAAAAGAAAGAAAATAGGTTGTGGAATATTATTGACCCTGTGCTTTTAACCGTACTTGTTTGACGTCAATCAAATTCATAGGGTTAGCTGTAAAACCCGTAACACGCTTGCTGGTGAAGTGCAGCATCTGGTCGTAATATAATGGTACTAATGGAGCCATACTCATAGCCAGGCTGTCCATATTCCGGTATAGCTTCCACCTGATGCTGTCCGGTGCATTCATGCTTTCATCATACCACTTGTCGAACTGCGGATTGCTGAACCTTGTATAGTTGGGCGGTGCAGGAAAACGGCCATTGAATACAGATAGATAGGTCTCTGCATCTGGATAGTCGGCTATCCACTGCCCGCGGAACATCTGCGCCTGCGAGCGGCTCATCTGCTGCTTCAGTATATTGGGCTGCATGATCTCGACCTTAGCCGGTATCCCCACATCTTGCAGTTGTGTCGCCACATAGTTCACCACATCGGCCCAGTTATCGGGGCTGATGATGGTCACAGGTTTCAAACCCTTGCCATGGTCATACCCGGCCTGTGCCAATAATTCCAGCGCCTTATTAGGATCGTAACGATAACCATAACTACCGCTGCTATCAAAGGCGGGCATGCCCGACGGTATAAAACCGGAGTGTGCCGGTATACCTACCCCATTTTTAAAATAGGTGACGATCTTTTTTCTATCGATAGCGTAGTTGATTGCACGCCTCACCAGCACATTGCGTGTAGGCGCATCTTTTATTACAGGATTGGTGGTATCGGTAAGTATGCCGATGTATTCGGTATTGAGATAAAAACGTTTGTCGAGATTGATCTGCTCTGCAAATTCCGGTTTCAGCGTTCCATTCTTCGTTAGCACCAGGTCTTTGAAAGACCCGTCGAGGCCATTTACAAAGTCGAGCTTACCCTGAAGAAATAGAAAGAACTCAGTAGCCTTGCTGTCTATAAAAGTTATTTTGACGGCGGGCACATATGGTAGCCTGTTTCCGTTCTGGTCTTGTTCCCAGTATTTTGGATTCTTTAATAGTACCAGCACATTACCCTCATCCCAATAATGGAATCGGTACGGACCTGTACCGCATGGGTGCGCGCGAAAATCCTTGCCCCAGTGGTTTACCACTTCGTGCGGAACAATGCTGCAATAAGGCATGCTCAGTATTTCGGGCAAAGCCCTGAAAGGCGCGTTTAATTTTACCTGGAATATTGTGTCATTTATAGCCAGGAAAGGCTTTTCTCCGGCTACCCGGTCATTAAATATCCACGCGCCGGGTGATGCGACTTCCGGATCAATGATCCTGTCAAAGCTATAAACCACATCATTTGCTGTAAGCAGCCTACCCTTCCCACCTGCAAATTCAGGCGCATCCTGAAAAAATACATCATTGCGCAGGTAGAAAGTATAGGTGAGGCCATCAGCACTGGCTTCCCATCTTTTGGCCAGGCTAGGCACCAGTTGCAATTGTTCGTTGGTTTCTACAAGGGTGTTGTATACCATATGCGCACCCCACATATCGTACAGCGCCTTGGCAAAAGCCGGGTCCATCGACTCGAGCGTACCGCTGGAATAGTTGATACGAAAAGTATTTTCATCCAGTTTTTCGTCGGGCGGGCTACACGAAATGAATGAGGTACTGATAGTTACAGACGAGGCAACCAGCAGCAATAAACGCTTATATGCCTTGTAAGCACACATCCGTGCAATATAATTGAATTGCTCTTTACATTTGACAAAAACTAAGACAGGTATATGGCTACAAAGCTCTCGGTAAACATTAATAAGATCGCTACACTACGCAATAGCAGGGGCGGCAGCAATCCTGATGTAGTAAAGGCAGCCATTGATTGCCAACAGTTTGGCGCAGAGGGCATTACCGTACACCCCAGGCCTGACGAGCGTCATATAAGGTATAGCGATGTACGGGCGATCAAGCCGATCATCACTACGGAGTTCAATATAGAAGGGAATCCGCTGGAAGATAAATTCGTAGAGTTGGTACTAGAAACACTGCCCCATCAGGTGACGTTGGTACCCGACGACCCGGGGCAGCTTACATCTAACCACGGTTGGGATACCATAAAGAAAGCAGCCTACTTGCGCGAGATCATCGGCGTTTTCAAAAAAGCAGGCATTCGCGTATCCATATTTGTAGACCCTGTGGAAGAAATGGTAGCTGCTGCTGCTGATACCGGCACCGACAGAATAGAATTATACACAGAAGCATACGCGAAAAACTTCCTGAAAGACCGCGAGGCTGCGATTACGAATTATATAAAAGCAGCAATAGTAGCCAAAGAAAAAAACCTCGGTCTGAACGCCGGCCACGACCTGGACCTGGATAATCTGGGATATTTTGCCCAGTCGATACCTGGCCTGCTGGAGGTATCCATCGGCCATGCGCTCATTAGTGATGCCCTTTATTATGGGTTGGAGAATACGATACAGATGTATCGCAGAAAGCTCATTTTGCATAATTAAAACGGCGCAAAAACACATTGAATAAAATTTCCTTTAAAATTTGTTAACAAAAATTTGGTGATGTACTTACATCTTTCATAATTTTGCATGTACATTGATTATCTGCTAGTTAGACAAGAGAGAGAACAACAAATAGAAAATCAATCGCATTGGTAAATTATCGTAAGGGATAAGAAATTCTACAAAACCGAATTTTGTGATGAAGGGAATGTTATACGCTTTACTGTGTGTACTAGGGGGCTTTTTTTTGCCATTTTTATCAGTAGCACAGCCAATAGCTGGTTTCAGCTCGAACATTACAGCAGGCTGTCCGCCTATCGTGGTCAATTTTACCGACCAAAGCACCGGCAGCCCGACCAGCTGGTACTGGAACCTTGGTAACGGTACAACATCAACACTACAGAATCCATCTACCACTTACCTGACGGCAGGAACTTATACCATCAGCCTGACCGTAGCCAATAGCCTGGGCAGCAACACCACAACGATGACCGGCTACATAAAAGTAGCGGCGGCGCCCGCGGTTAGCTTTACCGGTGACTCATCGGTACACTGCGGCGCAAAGACCATTGCCTTTACCAATAACTCCACTCCCGGCGGAACAGGAACTCCATCATACTTATGGGATTTCGGCGATGGTAATACCTCTACCCTGCAAAACCCAACGCATACATACACTGTGGCCAGCAACTACTCCGTGTCGCTGGTGATCACCAACAGCAACGGCTGTACCAATACACTCACCAAGGCCAACTACGTAAAGCTGAATCCGAAACCATTGATCGGCTTCACGGCTAGTAATACGGCCAGTTGCTCGGTACCGCACACATCTACCTTTATTAATACCTCAACGGGCGGTAGCTCTTACCTATGGCACTTTGGCGACGGCAGCACTTCTACCTTGCAAAGCCCGTCGCATACCTATACTACCGCGGGTGCCTATACTGTGAAACTGATAGTAACAACGGCTACAGGCTGTAAGGACAGCCTGGTGAAAACAGCATACATCAATGCAGGTACGCAGCAAGCAACTTTTACAAGTAATGCTACAGGTTGTGTGGGCAGCAGTATGAGCTTTACAAATACTACTACACCGACAGCCAGTTCTTATGCATGGCAGTTTGGCAATAGCGCAACATCTACCGCGCAAAGCCCCAACTATACTTATACAACCGCCGGCACCTACAACGTGAGGCTCATCGCCAACTATGCCAGCTGTAGCGATACTGCTTATAAGACAATAACAATAGGCGCAAAGCCTAAAGTACAGTTTACGGCTAATGCCACTACCAGCTGTGTAACGCCTTTCGCCGTAAGCTTCAATAATACAACAACCGGTGCCGCCAGCTACCTATGGAAGTTTGGTGATGGCGGCACAGGTACAAGCGCGACACCGACTTATACCTATAACAATATAGGTAATCACACAGTAAGGTTGATATCCACTACTTCTTTGGGATGCCAGGATTCTCTTACGAGGAGTTCTTATATCAAGATATCAAAACCTAGTGCATCGATCACTGCCACCCCGTTAACAGGCTGTATTCCTGCAACTACATTACTTACTGCCAATATCAGCTCGGCTGTACCGGTTACCGGCTATAGCTGGGACTATGGCGATGGCTCACCTGTATCATCGTGCAGCAGTTGCTCTACGCAAACGCATACCTATACGACAGCAGGAACCTACACAGCGAAACTTACGTTTACTACTTCTACAGGATGCTCTACAACCGTGCAAAAAGTACTGAACTATGGTAACCAACCCACCGCAGCTTTTTCAGCATCGGATACGAGTGTTTGCCCGGGTACAGCGGTCAGCTTTATCAATGCATCAACCGGCGCTAACAGTTATGTATGGCTGTTTGATGATAATACGACCAGCACACAGGCCAACCCGACAAAGACCTATAACCGGGCCGATGCTTATAGCGTATCGCTCGTGGCGATCAATAACGGTTGCACTGATACTGTAAAGAAACACAATTACATTAATGTACTCCTTCCGGAAGCTAAGTTCAAAACATCATTCAACTGTGCCAGCCGCAAGACAGTAACGTTTGCAGATTCGTCGAGAGGAGCTAATACTTACTTCTGGAAATTTGGCGATGGCTCCACAGCTACAACGTCAGGTACTGTAACGCATACCTATACCACTTACGGTACATATACTGCGAAGTTAACCGTAACGAATACAGCTACGGGTTGTACACATACCTCTACCAGCAACCTGGATATATATGGCATAGCACCGCAGTTTGCAGTAAACGACAGTACTGCTTGCCATGGCTCGATACTAACCTTTGGTGCAGCTGTTAGTAACAACTACAACTCCTACACCTGGCGTTTTGGCGATGGTGCATCACAATCAGGCGCTTCCGTGGATACTGCCTACTATGCTTATCCCGACAATGGAACTTACAGCGTGAAACTGATCGTTGCTGATAAGAATGGCTGTAAGGACAGTGTTACAAAAACCGCATACGTAAAAGTAACAGGACCCGTTGCAAATTTTTCCGCGACACCTGTTGGTGGTTGTGTGCCGCTTAATGCCAGCTTTACCGATGCAAGTACAGCGAATGGCGGCGCTATCGCTGCAAGAGCATGGGACTTCGGTAATGGCAGCAATACTGCCACAAATAACACAAGCCTTTCAAAGCAGTACACTACAGCAGGTACATTCACAGTAAAGCTAAACCTGACGGATATAAATGGTTGTACCGATTCATTGATCCGTACCGATTACATAAGTGTAACTAAGCCTACGGCAGCATTTACTACACCCGATACCAACGTATGCGGCAGTCAGAATGTGACATTTGCAAACGCTTCATTAGGTAGCTCACTTAGTTATAAATGGAGCTTTGGTGATGGCGCGAGCAGCACATCGGCAATGCCGTCGCATGCCTATAATAGTGCCGGTCAGTACCCGGTGAAGCTGGTAATTACAGATGCTAATGGCTGTAAAGATTCGATAATAAAGAATGCTTTAGTAAAAGTATCTATTCCGAAGCCTATATTTACCATGAGCGATTCGTTCGCAACCTGCCCGCCGCTCATAGTCAACTTCGATAATAAATCGACGGGCGCGGCCAGCTACTACTGGAGCTTCGGGAATAACAGCACATCTATCCTGGACACTCCCGCTACTGTATATACCTACCCCGGTACATACAAAGTAAAGCTGATAGCTATAACCGCTAATGGATGTAAAGATTCTACGACGAAGACAGTAAACATCCTCGGTCCTACGGGTACGTTCACCTACAATGTAGCAGGCTGCCTGCCGCTCACCGTTAACTTTTCGGCGAATGCTAAAAACACTGCTGCATATATATGGGATATGAACAATGGTGTTACAAAAACTACCACCACGGCATCTACTTCCTTTACCTACCAGCAAAGCGGTAAGTATGTCCCGAAGCTAATACTGAGCGACGGCGGATCGTGCATGGTACCTATACAAGGTAAAGACACAGTGATGGCCGATAGCGTAAGTGGTGATTTCAACTTTTCTGCCAATGCGGCGCTATGCCAGTCGGGTACTGTGTATTTCAAAGACACTATCTATCATTCGATATATGCTGTCACTTCAAGACAGTGGAACTTTGGTGATGGCGGTACCAGCACTGCGCACAACCCTTCGCATAAGTATAATGCTCCGGGCGCTTATACAGTCAGGTTGATCATCGGTAATAACATCAGCTGTAAGGATACGATCTTGAAAACAGTTACCATACATCCTAATCCAGCCGTTAACGCAGGTAATAATATAGCGGTATGTGCAGGTACGTCGACCCCTGTTACGTTGAGTGCAACAGGCGCTACTAAATACACATGGTCGCCGCCATCAGGTATGTCATGCGATACTTGTAGTACGACTAGCCTGATACCGGTTAGTACCGGCACATACATAGTAATTGGTACAGACTCAAATGGATGTAAAGACACTGCATCAGTTACAATCACAGTACGCTCAAAACCGAATATAAGTGCAGGTGCAGATAAGTCTGTATGCGAGGGTGCTTCAATTACATTGCATGCGAATGGCGGTACTACTTACAACTGGTCGCCTGCAACAACTTTATCCTGTGCTACCTGTGCTGATCCCGTTGCTACACCATCGGCTACCACTGCCTACGTAGTAACAGGTACTGACAGTAACGGTTGTGTAAATACAGATACCGTGCTGGTAACAGTAAACGCCAAGCCTGTGGTGAACGCAGGTGCTGACAAACAAATATGTATCGGCAGCGCACAACAACTAATGGCTGACGGTGCCGACAGTTATGAGTGGACGCCAGCAACAGGCTTATCCTGCGCTAATTGTGCAGACCCAGTTGCTAACCCTACTACAACTACCACGTACACCGTGATCGGTACAAGCTCAGCCGGTTGCAAAGACACGGATGAAGTGCTGATCGTTGTGAATACGCTACCAACAGTTACGGCAACGAACGCAAGTGTATGCTCAGGTGCTAGTGCAACATTAACTGCTACCGGTGCTACTAGCTATAGTTGGTTTCCATCAACAGGCTTGTCATGCGATACATGTTCCAAAGTTTCATTGACACCCACAAGCACCGGCACCTATATAGTAATTGGTACAGATGCTAATGGCTGTAAAGACACTGCTTCTGCAACCGTTACCGTTTTACCTAAGCCAGGCATAAGTGCAGGCGCAGACCAGTCGATCTGTGAAGGAGCATCAACATCGTTGCAAGCCAGCGGTGGTGTCAGTTATGTATGGTCGCCTTCCACCGGATTATCCTGCACCAATTGCTCAAATCCTGCTGCATCGCCGGCTACTACTACAACGTATGTAGTAACGGGTACAGATGTCAATGGATGTATAAATACAGATACCGTATCAGTAACGGTAAATACCAAACCGGTTGTAAATGCCGGTGCGGACAAGAAGCTTTGTAGCGGTGGTGCGCAGCAGATGAGTGCAAGCGGTGCCGCTACTTATGAATGGAGCCCGGCAATAGGGTTGTCTTGTAAAAGCTGCGCCAGCCCGATAGCGAATCCAACTGCTACAACTATATATACAGTAGTTGGTACGAGCATTGCGGGTTGTAAGGATACGGATGAAGTAGTAGTAATAGTTAATCCGCTACCCAATGTTGTGGTAGCAGGTGCAACTATATGTGAAGGCAACAGTGTAACCTTGAATGCAACCGGTGCTGTTACCTACGACTGGTCACCATCGAATGGCTTGTCATGTAACAATTGCGCCAACCCTATAGCATCACCTTTAGTAACCACTAACTATATAATTACCGGTACCGATATGAATGGATGCGTAGCATCTACACAGGCAAAAGTAACAGTCAATATGATTCCGGTCGTTAATGCTGGAAAAGATACTACGATATGTGAAGGCGCCCAGGCACAGCCAAAAGCTACAGGAGCATCCGCATACGTTTGGACTCCAGCTACGAATCTGTCTTGTTCTACATGTGCTAACCCCTTTGCCACTCCTATTGCTACAACTGCTTATGTTGTAAATGGTACAGTGAATGGATGTAGTAAGACAGATACTGTTATTGTAAAAGTGCTTCCTAAGCCAGTTATTACCGCAGGTAAAGACGTTGAAATTTGCGCGGGTACCAGCGTTACACTTCATGCTTCGGGTGCTGCTACCTATAATTGGGCACCAACCGCAAATCTTTCCTGCACAAACTGCCCTGTACTTACCGTTGCGCCACCGGCTACTACAAAATATCTATTGACTGGTGTTGATAGCAATGGATGCGGTACTACTACCGAGGTGACTGTAAAAGTAAACTCACTACCGATTGTAGATGCTGGTGCTGACAAAGAGCTATGCGAAAAAGCCTCTGTTTCTCTAGAGGCGACAGGTGCTACAAAATATAAATGGTCAGCGGCCAGCACATTGTCCTGCACAACATGCAGCAACCCTACAGCTACACCTGACACCAATATCGTCTATAAAGTTATTGGTACCGATGCGCATGGATGTTCCGATTCAGACGATGTAGCGATTACTATTATCCAAAAGAAAGAGACAAGCGTGGGTAACGGCGATACCATTTGTAAGGGCGGGAAAGCGATGCTTTCGGCAACAGGTGGTACCAGGTATCTATGGTTCCCTGCCGGTGGCCTGAACGATAATAAAATTGCTACCCCGGTAGCTATGCCTTTACATACTACAGCGTATCAATTGGAGGTGAAACAAGGCCATTGCTTTACCGATACATTTACCGTTACCGTAGTAGTTAAAGATAACCCGATCATAAACGCAGGTGAAGATATCTATAGTGCAGCCGGCTACGAGACGAAGATAAAACCGACATCCACCGGCGCTACCAAATATATATGGTCGCCTGGCAATAGCCTGAGCTGCGACGATTGCGAGTCACCTATTGCAAAACCCGGTTCTACTACCACTTACAAGGTAATAGCACTTAACGAGTGGGGCTGCCAGGCTGAAGACGAAATAACTATACACACTACCTGCGGACAAGACCAGCTATTCATAGCCAATACTTTCACCCCGAATGGCGATGGATCGAACGACTACTTCTTCCCGCAAGGGCGGGGTATACAACAGGCCAAACGTTTTCGCGTGTACAACCGTTGGGGCGAGTTGCTCTTCGACAGGCAGAATATGCCGCTGAACGATGAACTGGCAGGTTGGGATGGCACCTACAAAGGACAGTCACTAAAGCCAGATGTATTTGTATATATACTAAATGCTGTTTGTGAATCGGGCGAGCCGATAGAAATGAAAGGAGATATATCGCTCATCCGTTAAGAGGGACATTAATAAGAGAGAAAGAAAAACAACATGAAAAAACATTTAAAAACGATTATCCCGGCACTGTGCCTGTCTTTATCAGCCAATGCGCAGGACATACACTTTTCACAATTTTACGAGAACGTAGTACTCCGAAACCCCGCCCTTACAGGCATCTTCAGCGGCGACTACAGAGCTGGTGTAAACTACCGTACACAGTGGAGTAATATCTCTGCCCCTTTCCGTACTATATTGGCGACCGCCGAAACACGCGTAGCAACCAATACGGAAGGCGATTATTTCAGCTTTGGCCTTAGTACTACATACGACCATGCAGGTACTATTAACTTCAACAGCTTCCAGGCTTATCCTGCTGTCAACTTCAACAAGTCTATCGATGGCAATCGTGGCTCGTATCTGTCGTTCGGTTTTGCGGGCGGGTATATACAGCGCTCTGTCGATCTTTCGAAAGCTACTTATAGCACACAATATGTAGGTGGCTCTTATAGTGCACTCAACAACTCGCAGGAAAACATTACCAATACAACCATTCAGAATTGGGACCTCGCAGCCGGCATTAGTTTGAACAGTGCCATGGGCCCTTACAATAAAGGCAACTACTATTTGGGTGCTGCCGCCTATCATGTCACAAAGCCGAAACACTCCTTTAACCCAAATGATAACTTTATGAGGCTGGATACTAAATGGACGGTCAACATGGGTTTCAAATATAACATCAACGATGAATTCTCCATTGTATCGCACAGCAACTATCTGCAGCAGGGAGCCTATCAAGAAATAATTACCGGAGGGCTGCTTAGCTGGAGAGGCATGTGGCAGGCCGATGGTATGTATATTGGCAGCACGCCGGGATACTTTAATTTGTACGCAGGGGCTTATATAAGGTACAAGGATGCCATTATACCAACTATTAAGGTAGACTACAGCTATTACTCTCTCACTTGCTCTTACGATATTAATACTTCTCCGCTTAAAACAGGTACTAATGGCGTAGGCGGTTTTGAAATGTCTTTATTCATTCGTGGCAAGTTCGCTAAGTCTTCAACCGAGCAGACCCGCTGCCCGCATTTCGAGCAGATGCTGCCTGCGTTTTAAGTTTTATTGAAATAGCATAAAATGCAAACGCGCCGTGTATAAAACCGGCGCGTTTGCATTTTATTCAGGCAGATACCTATTTATCAATCGTAAAGCTGGTTGATAATCCTTCTTTACCGTTGCCAGTA
This sequence comes from Sphingobacteriales bacterium, assembly GCA_004144175.1. Taxonomy (GTDB): domain Bacteria; phylum Bacteroidota; class Bacteroidia; order Chitinophagales; family Chitinophagaceae; genus Polluticoccus. The sequence goes on along the minus strand of SEFT01000009.1, from coordinate 136,352 downwards.
ATCCTAATAAAATAAACGCCAGACGGCAGGTTTGTATCAATTTTTACTGACCCGGCAATGTTAGTGATATGGTCACTATATACCGATTGACCCAAGGAGTTAATGATCTCGATCCTGGCTTCTTTTCGATGTATATTGCTTACTATAAAACTGCCTTTGTTTGGATTTGGGAAGAGTTTTAGTGCCTTCCCGGCAACTACATCGTTTACTTCTTCTGGGAAGCACGTTATTACAGATACATTTACAGACGCCGTTGCCGATGCACAATTGTTGAGAACAGCTTTTACTGTATAGGTACCAGTTCTTACAGTTTGCATATTAGCGATGTAAGGGTTTGGTTGCAAGGAAAAGAAGCCCATAGGTCCGTTCCATTCGTACACAACACCGGCGGTACTGCTATTTGCAGTCAGATACAATGTATCGCCTATACACACAGGACTATTACTGCTTACAAAAGGTGTATCGGGTTTGATGTTTACCAGCACAGTAACGGTATCCGCTGCGTAGCAGCCATTCAAAGAAGCTACTACGATATAAGAGCCGGAATTGATTATAGCGGCAGGCGTAATAATAGGGTTTTGCAGTGGAGAGCTGAAAGAAGCCGGTCCTGCCCAGTAATAACTGATTGGTCCCGGTACAGGCGAGTTCGCCCATAGTTTTAGTGTATCTCCGCTACAAAGAGGACTGTTAGAGGTTGCAACGACAGCAGGCGTAGGTTTGATATGTATGTTGATACCATTGTCGTCCGATACCCGGGCAGGGTTGGTAGATACAATACGTATCCTGTAACCTGAACCGGTCAATGTGGTAGCAGGTATCGTAACAGTTATTTTGCCGCTATCGATATCTGCTTTAGAGCCGATATTGATCGGACTCGAAAAACTGCCCGTAGCATCCGAAAGCTGCGCTGTAAAGCTATTGCCTGCATTAAAGGGTACGGTTGTTGAGTAGCGTATATCGAAAGTATGCCCTGTGCAAAGTAAGGTGTCGATAAAGGGCTGATCGATGGTAATACTGGTATCGGTAACCCAGCTGGAAAGGAAGCCGTCATATAAATTGATACTACCGTCAGCACCGGTGGTAGTCAAAAAAGCACCGGGTGTTGCCACCCCTGTATTGCTATATGTTCCACCTACAAAATAGACTTTTCCGGAGGCGCTTGTGGTCAGTGCGCCACCGCCTATACGGCTGCTGCCAGTACCTGCAGTCAGGTATTCGTAGCTATCGCCGCCAAAGTAACTGGCCCAGTTACGGAAGCCGGCAGGTGTGAACTCCGCTATAAAATAGTCGCTCGATCCTGTCCGTGAGGTCTTATGGCTACCTGGTGTAGCAATGCCCGATGAACTATAGGTAAAACTGCTGAACAATATATTTCCGTTTGCAGCAACATCAATAGAGCGCGGCTCTTCATCCAGGTTGCCGGCAAAGTAGGTTCCCCACTGCCTTACTCCTGATGAGTTGAATTTTGCAAGGAAAGCATGGTTTTGAGCAGTATCGACCGTAGTCTGATGGCTGCCAGCAGTTGCTATATTATTAGCGCTGCGACTAGTGCCTACCATATATACATTACTACCACTGGCATCGCAGGCTACGCCATAAACCTGGTCAAAGTTCCTACCGCCATAATAAGTTGACCATAACAGACTTCCGGTATTACTCCACTTGCATAGAAAACCGTCAGTAAAATTGGCCAGAGCCGCGCCCTGTGCCGGTTGGTGCGCACCCGAAGTAGCAAGGCCTGTTGCATCGCCATAGGTGCCACCGGCAATGTAGGTGTTGCCGGCGTTATCGCAATCTATGGTTTGTGATTCGTCATCGCCGGTGCCACCAAAATAGGACGCCCATAATAAAGAGCCTGAAGGGCTGAACCTGGCAATGTATGCATCGCTGCTACCACTAATGCTGGCTTTATAGGCACCGCTGGTAGCTATGCCTGTAGTGCTTTTTGTTAACCCGGATAGGTAAACATTATTGGACTGGTCAAGTGCAATCCGCCCTGTTTCACGCCCTGTACCTCCGAAGTATGTACCCCACATGACGCCACCGCTGCTGTTCATTTTCACGAGCATCACATCTCCATCGTCCGAATAAGTAGTCTTGTGCGCACCCGATGTGGTTACTCCCGATGTACTATAAGTTTCCCCGCATAATAAAATGTCGCCCGAAGTATCTACAGCTACAGTTGCGAAATGATCCATACCGGTGCCGCCATAGTAGGTAGCCCATAAGCGGCTGCCTGTTGTATTAAATTTGGCAACAAATGCATCGAGGCTACCGCCGCCATAGGTGGTTTGATGAGCACCGGTAGTGGCAATGTTGGTGGTATTTGGCGTAAACCCGCAGATATAAGCGTCATCCGTTTTATTGACAGCGACATCCAATACGATAGTGCCCGTCATACCATTGTAGTAGGTAGCCCACTGAAGTACGGGATCGATAACGATATCATGCTCGCTGTTGCCCGATATATTGAATGCCAGTGTATTTCCTTCCAAGTGGAAAGACGATGGCACTTCCTGCTTTGTTACTGCATCGTAGGAGTATGGCTTGTGTTCTTTTATTATACCTAGGGGGGTAGCTGCCAGCGCTGCTCCGTCTTCCATACCCATAGAGGTAGCACCTTTGTATTGCAACTTGATATCCTTAGGGTTTCCGCCGGGATGTACTATAAAATCATACTTCAGTTGCTCATTGTCTGTATATAGTACCCAATCGATAAGAGGATAAACATTCTTGTAAATAATCTTATTAAAAGATGCTGCAGTGCCTTTGTAGGCTGAGGTATGGTAGTTCTCATAGTAGGCGTGTGGCTCCTCCCTTATTATTTGTGCATGCTTATTGGCTCCCATCAGTATCACATCCATGCGGTACATTTCACATTCAGCAGTTGCTTGTACTGGAAGTTGCCGAGGTTTATTTTTTACCCACTGATAGTGTATAGCCGCATCGCCTATAAAAATGTTCATGCCGGCAGTGCCTAGCTTGAAGTCGATGTCGGCTCTTGGTACTCGGTACTGGTCTGTGACCTGGCCTTTATTTTCAATGAGCGAGAGAGAGGCTTTCTCTCGTTCTATCAACTTATTGTCCTTCGCGAAAGCCTGAATGTGGGTGGACGATAGAAGAAGTAACGTAAGATAGATGGAATACGTTTTGCTCATTTTAAGGATTTTTAGAGCAGGCAATATACCGAATTATGCTATGTGATTTGAAGAGAGGCTATAGGATCGACGTTGATATCAGCAGTACTTCAACGTAAAGTGTTGTTTCTCTTTGAATTGTATTCTTGATATCAACAATCCGTAGTCGAAAAGATCGATACTCATTTTTGTGGCAGGATCATTTGCCAGCAATATCCAGCTATTGGTACGATCAATTGTTTTATGAATGCCAGGTACAAGGATGATCTGTTCCGGTCGATCTACTGAAATAGCATCCTTCCATTGCTCAGGTCCTGTACTTGCAGGCAATATCAGAATGTTATTATTAAAGTATGCGATCAGTTTTTTTTCTAATGATTGACCGTTACAAACAAGCAGGCATTCGTCTACAAGTTGATATACAAATGGAGAATGGGTGCCATGCCTCCCTTTGGCAATAAGCCTGTATTTAAGATATTCGGTAACGGAATGAAGAGTCATCAGATCTCTTTTACACGCTCCCACTTCTGGAAGGTATAGGCAAATTGATGTTTCTCATCCGCTTCATGTGCTTCTTCCCATGTCAGCTTCCAGTGGCTATGATCTACATGCGGAAAATAGGCGCTGGCATCTTCTATCACAGTATTCACTTTGGTAAGGTACAATGTATCCAGCAACTCCATCGATAGCTCAAATATCTGACCGCCGCCTATGATAAATACCTCATCCGTATTTTCTTCTTCTACCCTTTGTATTGCCACATCGAGGCTCTCATATAGCAATACTCCTTCCGGCAGTGTTACATCTTTTTGCCTGGATATGACAATATTGAGCCGGCCCTTCAATGGTTTCCCCATAGAGTCATAGGTCTTGCGGCCCATGATAACAGGTTTCCCCATTGTTGTCCGCTTGAAGAACTTAAGATCTTCAGGAAGATGCCAGGGCAATTGGTTATCCTTACCTATGGCGTAGTTTTCGGAAATGGCTACAATGGCAGATATCATCATTAAGCTAAACTATTTAAACCGCTACCGGCGCTTTGATGTGGGGATGAGACTGATAATTTTCCAGCGTAAAATCTTCAAACCGGAACGAGAAAAGATCCTTAACAGCCGGGTTGACCCTCATTGTAGGTAAAGGAAAAGGCTCCCTTGTAAGTTGAAGCTTTGTCTGCTCAATATGGTTATTGTATAAGTGAGCGTCGCCAAATGTATGTATGAATTCACCCGGTTGCAGATCGCAAACCTGGGCCATCATCATAGTAAGCAGTGCATACGAAGCAATATTAAAAGGCACACCCAGGAACACATCAGCGCTCCGCTGATACAGCTGGCAGCTTAGCTTTCCGTTGGCCACATAGAACTGGAAAAGCGCATGACAGGGGCTAAGCGCCATTTTGGGCAAGTCGGCTACATTCCATGCATTCACGATCATGCGCCTGCTGTCCGGGTTTGTTTTTAGCTGGTGGAGCACATCCTTTATCTGGTCGTAGGTAGTTCCGTCAGCTCCGGTCCAGCTACGCCATTGATGGCCATAGACCGGGCCAAGGTCTCCATTTTCGTTTGCCCATTCATCCCAGATGCTTACACCGTTTTCCTTCAGGTAGGCAATATTCGTTTCTCCCCTCAGGAACCACAGCAACTCATGTACAATAGACTTCAGATGCAACTTTTTGGTAGTTACGAGCGGAAAGCCTTTCTCCAGGTCAAATCTCATCTGGTAGCCGAAGACACTGATAGTACCTGTACCGGTACGGTCGCTTTTGGATACTCCATGGTCTAGTATGTGCTGTAGCAAAGCGTGATATTCCTGCATCGCATTTATCTGTTATGGGCAAAAATAAGCAAATGATTGCCTTATGCTGTACGAATATTATCCAAACAATTGAAAAGAATCGTAGTTTTGCAGCTTCTCTAACACTAAGACATACAATAAAGTATAATGTCCGGGAAGCTATCTATAGTAATACCTGCCTATAATGAGGGCCGTACTATTCATTTTATCTTGAACAAAGTAAAGGCTGTAAACCTGATCGGAGGCCTTGAGAAGGAAGTGATCATTGTAAATGATTGTTCAAAAGACAATACTGAAGAAGCTATTCAGAAATATAAGTCTGAAAATCCCGACTTACCCATTACTTATTATAAGCATGAGGTAAATAAAGGTAAAGGAGCGGCTCTGCATACAGGTATCGATCATGCTACCGGCAGATTCGTTATTATACAAGATGCTGATCTCGAGTACGATCCTGAAGAATACAATATATTGCTGAAGCCGCTGTTGGAAGACGTAGCGGATGTTGTTTATGGTTCCCGTTTTATTGGCGGTAAGCCTCACCGTATCCTGTTCTTCTGGCACTCTATTGGTAACAGATGGCTCACCACATTGTCTAACATGTTTACAAACCTTAACCTTACGGATATGGAAACCTGCTATAAGGTTTTTAAGCGTGAGACCATCCAGAGCATAAAACTGGAAGAGAAAAGGTTTGGCTTTGAGCCGGAGGTTACCGCCAGGATATCGCGTATCCCTAAAGTAAGGATATACGAGGTAGGTATTTCTTATTACGGCCGTACATACGAAGAAGGTAAAAAGATTGGCTGGAAAGACGGTTTTCGCGCTATTTACTGCATTCTTAAGTACAACCTGTTTAAAAAATAACGCATCGGCTTATTGATGTTGGGTGCCATTCATTAACACACGACGATGAAGAAGTACTTAAACGATCTCTTACTGTTCATTACTTATTCAGTAAGCGTTGTCGTCATGCGTTATTGCTACCCCATGCCGCAAGTGTCGTGGGATAGTAACTATTACATAGTAAAAAGCATCAAGAAATACCCGGGCATGCGCCCTATCGGGTATTCCGAGTTCCTTACATTCTTTCATGATATAAGGCCAGGGCTAAACTTTGTTGTCTGGGTTCAGTTTGCTTTTCACTTTGTGGCGGTTTATGTGCTGTTGCAGGCGGTAAAGCAATTCGTAAAAATGAACGGATTGTTTTATTACATATTGGGTGTAGTGCTGTTACTGGAGCCTGTTGCCCTGTATAATGCCATTAATATCTTAAGCGACTCCATATTTTCTTCGCTTACCTTTCTATACATCGCTACCCTGGCTTTTTATATCCGCAAGGGCAATTATCTGTTCTTTGTAGCGCATTTGCTGGTTATCTACTGCTGTATAGAAACAAGGCATATAGCTTTGTTCTATCCGTTCTTCTCAATACTTGCATTATTTTTAGCAACCAGAAGAAGTTTATGGATACAGGCAGTCAATGCGCTGCTCCTGGTAGGTGTATTCATGGGTTTGCAAGCAATCAATAAAAAGAGAAACGAAAAAGCATATGGTGTGCCCGTAGCTTCTGCGTTTTCAGGGTGGACACAAGCCAATAATGCGCTCTACGCTGTTCCGAGGATCAATATAGATGCGCGCTTTATATCCGACCCCGAGATAAGAGAGCTTCACACTTTTTTTAAATCTTACCAGGAAAGCGGCGCATTCATAGTTCATGGAGTTGGCTCCGGTTATATGTGGGAGGGTAAAAGCCCGCTGCATGTATACAGGCAAAAGGCCGAAGACAGCATCAACCAGCACGGCATTGATGAGCAAAACTGGTTCAGATCTATGTATGTAGTAGCCCCTAAGTTCGACAGATATGGCAAGTACATCCAAAAAAATTTCCCGTATGAATTCCTGATGTCTTTTATCGTTCCGAACATCAGTACCCTGATAGAGCCTCACGACGGCGAAATGTCGGATTATTATATTCATCCTGTGCTTGATGAGGTAGCGCTTCAGCACTATCATCTGCGTAACGAGGATTTTGTTTGCCGCAAACAGATATACAAAGACCATATAAACGCAATAAATCTACAATTGTATCAGATCAGGCTTTTGTTATTTGCTGCATGCGTCGTTTGTATTTTCCTTTTTAGAAAAGAGTTTAAAGGCTTGCTGCCTGTAAATCTTATAGTAGTTTTCAGTGGCTTCATAATTGTTTATTATCTCCTTACGCTGTATGCCAGCTGGTTTATGCCAAGATACCTGCTCCCTGTATTGCCTCTTTTATCTGTGGTGATACTGGTTACGTTGAAAGTACTGTTCGAACACAGAAGAAAGTTAGGGGAGGTTATGAATGCCCGTTATTTTAAAAATTGATAAGTTATGCCAGTTATATTGCCTGTAAACGGGATTTCTCCCGAGATACCCGAAGACTGTTTCGTAGCCCCAAATGCCACCATCGTTGGCGATGTGGTCATGGGTTCGGAATGCAGCGTATGGTTCAACGCTGTAGTTAGGGGAGACGTCAACAGCATCCGCATGGGCAATAAGGTGAATGTACAGGATGGTGCATGCATACACTGCACCTACGAGAAAACTAAAACCATTCTTGGCAATAACGTGTCTATTGGCCATAATGCCATAGTACATGGCTGTACGGTACAAGACAATGTACTGATAGGTATGGGCGCTATTGTGATGGACAATGTTAAGATAGGCAGCAATAGCATCATAGCCGCAGGCGCTGTAGTGCTCGAAGGTACTGACGTACCGGCAGGCAGCATATTTGCCGGAGTTCCCGCAAAAAAGGTAAAGGATATCAGCCCTGAGCTATTAAAAGGCGAAGTAGAACGCATAGCTAATAACTATGTCAAATACAGCTCCTGGTTTAAATAGCCTTAGGGTTCTAAACAACGAGTGTTTTGAAGTTTAGGGCTTTTGGTTTTTGCCAAACCAGTCCATCATTAGCTGTTGCCTTTTGGTCGGAGGTTCCGATCTATTGGTGTTAGTACGGTCGGTAGTGTGTTCCACACTCCATCCATCAAATTCCCTGAAGGCGTGGTAGGTCCAGTCCCAACCATATTCTTCAAATAACTCTATGCATTCTTTAAGGTAGTTGTAAGCACTTTCGTTTGGTGCCCATCTTATAGCTCCAAATTCGCCTACAAAAATGTGCGCATTGTGCGTGTACTGCCAGTCGCGCGTCATTTGCAAAAAGCGGCGCAACATTTGTTTGTCCCAAACGCGGCCGTCGATAGTACCGGGATAGCTGATCTTTGCCGGCTGATTATCCCATATGGCTTGGTGGGTAAATTCGAAGGGGTTATACATATGTATGCTGTACACTACACCTTTTACTGGTATTGGTGTCAGCATATTGAGGCCGATGGGCTCTGCCCCGATATTCCCTTCCACTATTATAGTATGCGTCGTATCTATGTTGCGGATGGCTTGCGCAGCGGCGGTGGCTAACTGCTGCCATGTCATCACACCATCGGGTACCACGCCCTCACTGGGTTCGTTCGCCAGGTCGTAACCCCATATGGCAGGTTCATTTTTGAAACGCTCCGCTATTGTAGCCCATATGTTCAGAAAGGTTTGCTGCCAAGCCACATCCTTAAAAAGCCGCATATCACTGCCCGATACTCTCGCGTCGGTAACGCCACCCGGCAAGGTATGAAGGTCCAAAACTACTTTGAGGCCCAGCTGCCTGCATAAAGGCATCATTGTTTCTACATGGTCGAGCAGGCCGTTTAGCCATTTCGTATAGGACGCTACCGTAGCAGTATCTGCATACGAACGTGGAAAACCGCTCCAGGTAAGCTGCCAGCGTACCAGGTTGGCACCCCACGACGATAAAGTTTTCAGATCATCGGCAGTAGCAAGCGGTGGTATCATGGCACCTCTGAGCCTGGGCAACGAATGCCCTTTGTAGGCCGGTGTAATCATTGTTGCCGGCTGAGCTTTTTGCAGGACGCCATCGGCACGGATCTCCAGGTTGTCAAACCACACATCACCCAAGCTTTGTTCGAGCCCCAGTACCAGGTTGCATTCTTCTGTTTCGGTCGGTATAAAGGTTTTAAAGCTCACATTCCGCCAGCTAAAACTACCTCTCGGTAATTCTGCCTGCGGATAGCGGGTTTCCCAGGGAAGCCGCGACTGTAGCATCATCTTTATCCCGTTATAGGCATATTCCGGCTCCGTCACATTTTCGGCCTTTACGCGGGCACGTACCGAAATTGTCTTTCCCCTTATCTGATTGATGTCTAAAGGAAGCGATATGGTTTGCTTCTTAGTGCTTTTTGACTGGATGTGGATCACCTTACTTCCTTCGGCATCCTGTATGTTGTACTTACCTTTAAAACCATCCCTGCGCAGGTCTTTCTTTCTTACGCTAAAGTCGTTCGAATATATTATCTCGCCCTGCTGCTGCCCATATATAGGGGTCGCACTACCCGCAAGCGCGCATAGCGCGGTTGTGAGCATAAATTTTTGAACGGATGTCGAAAGACGGGAAATTACCATCGGGTGAATTTTTTAAGGGGTACATATACGCGGACGGACGCAATATTGAAGCCTCAAATATAACATAAATGCATTGCCTGGCAGTAGTTACATGTCGTCATACACTGTAACATGACGTGCTCCTATTTAAACGGAAACAATGTTTTTTTGCTGATGCTATTGACTTCATAGAAAATACCATATAAATTCGCCTCTCTATTGCATTAAATAATTATAGAACATACATTTGTCCATAATCAACACACGATTTATGAAAAAATTGATCCTTGCATTGTTGGCTGTTACTTCAATAACGGCAGCTGACGCTCAAAAGAACAGCATCCTTGTTTACGGAAGCGCTGGTCTCAATTTCGATAATAACAATTCTACCAAAAGTAATGCACCATCTATTACCAAGCCATGGACAGATGTTGACGTAAATACAATCAATTATCATATTGCTCCGGGCATTGGTTACCAGTTCAACAGGAATATGACTGTCGGCCTGCAGGGCGGATACGCCAGTGTAAAGACTGAGTGGCTCGAAAACCGTACGCATATGAATATGCCACTGGGTAAGACCAGCTACGAAAACGATGAGTGGAACCTGGGTGCATTCTTCCGTTACACAAAGTACCTCAGCACATTGTTCTCTGTTTACGGTCAGGTAAACGCAGGTTATGTTGCAGGCGATATCGAAATGATAGAGCCGGGTTTTGACCCTGTAACAGGTAATGCAAGAGACATCATGACCAATGGTGACTACGAAGGTCTGCAAGCTGAGATCTTCCCTGCTTTTGCTATCAATGTTCATAAAGGCTGGGCGCTTAACTTTGGCTTTGGTGGTATCAAATACCGCAACCTGAGCTACGAAGCAGGTAACATGGGTATCAACAATACTACTACAAATCAATTGAACCCATTCATGGACCTGCGTCCTGACCACAGCAATTCATTTGCATTCACATTTGGTCAGCAGTTCAACCTGACGATCACCAAAAACATTGGCTGCGGTAAATTCTCTCGCCGTCATCGTAGCGGTGGTGGTAATATGGATGCCAGCGATGATGCACGTCGTAACAGCAAAGACAGCAAAGATGATGACGAAGATGATGAGTAGTCTTTGTCTAACTTTATAATATCAGAGAAAAAGCGACGTATTACGTCGCTTTTTTATTTTAGCTGCCACAGGGCATTTTACACATTCTTTTTCCGCCATTTTGTAACTTTGCGAGCCTTTCTGTCATGAAGGCAAAGTCAATCTGATAAATAGAAACACATCATTCCAAACTAACTTTTCTTATATGTCGTATACCCCCCAGCATAAAGTGCGTATAGTAACGGCAGCTTCGCTCTTCGACGGGCACGATGCTGCGATCAACATCATGCGCCGGGTAATGCAAAGTACAGGTGCCGAAGTGATACACCTTGGTCACGACCGTAGTGTGCAGGATGTAGTTGACTGTGCGATACAGGAAGATGCGAATGCGATCGCCATTACCTCTTACCAGGGCGGGCATATCGAGTACTTCAAATACATGTACGACCTGCTGAAGGAACGCGAATGCGGGCATATAAAAATATTTGGCGGCGGTGGTGGTGTGATACTGCCCAGCGAGATTGATGAGCTGCATGCCTATGGTATTACACGCATCTACTCGCCCGATGATGGCCGTGCTATGGGCCTGCAGGGCATGATAGACGACCTGCTGAAAACAAGCGACTACCCTACCGGCAACCAGCTGAATGGCGAAGCGGGGCACCTTGCGGAAAAAGATACCAAATCGATAGCGCGCCTTATATCGGCAGCAGAAAACTATCATGAGCTGCCTGAAACACAGGCTATGCTCAAAAAGATAGCTGATACCGCTGCTACATCTACTACCCCGGTACTAGGTATAACCGGTACGGGTGGTGCAGGTAAAAGCTCGCTGGTAGATGAGATCGTGCGCCGTTTCCTGCTCGACTTTAAGGATAAGCACATCGGTATTATCTCTGTTGACCCATCGAAAAAGAAAACCGGTGGTGCCTTGCTGGGCGACCGTATACGCATGAACGCCATCCGCAACGAGCGTGTATATATGCGCTCGATGGCAACCCGCCAGAGCAACCTGGCTGTATCGAAATACATCTTCGACGCAGTGAACATCCTGAAGGCTGCCAAGTACGACCTGATCATTCTCGAAACTTCGGGCATCGGCCAGAGCGATACGCAGATAACAGACTACAGCGATATGAGCCTGTATGTAATGACACCCGAATACGGTGCCGCTACACAGCTGGAGAAGATAGACATGCTGGACTTTGCTGATATCGTTGTTATCAACAAATTCGACAAGCGCGGCGCTATGGATGCCCTGCGTGATGTGAAGAAGCAATACCAGCGCAACCACAAGCTGTTCGATAAGAATGCAGACGACATGCCGGTGTTCGGCACCATCGCCTCGCAGTTCAACGACCCCGGAACCAACACGATGTACAAATCGCTGATGGATACCGTGGTTCGTAAGACCGGTATCGAAGCGCTCAAATCGAGCTTCATGATCAGCGACGAGATGAGTGAGAAGATATACATCATACCCCCTGCGCGTACCCGCTACCTGAGCGAAATATCGGAGAACAACCGTAAGTACGACCAGTGGACCAAGGACCAGGCGGCGGTGGCTCAGAAGCTCTTCGGTATACACAAAACTATACAGACCATACAAGGCAGCGATATAGAAGACAAAGACCGCCTGGTAAAATCGCTGCAGGAAGTATACAGCAAAACAGAGCTGGACCTCGACCCTAAGAACAAGCAACTGCTCGACAACTGGACAAAGAAGAAAGCACTCTTTACCGACGAATACTATGTGTTCAAGGTGCGTGATAAAGAGCTGAAGATAAAAACACACTCAGAATCGTTATCGCATACGCAGATACCAAAAGTAGCCGTACCACGCTTTGAGGCTTGGGGCGAGATATTGCAATGGGCGCTGAGTGAGAACTTCCCTGGTGAGTTCCCGTATGCTTCGGGTATCTATCCGTTCAAGCGCGAGGGTGAAGACCCGACTCGTATGTTTGCAGGTGAGGGTGGCCCTGAGCGTACCAATAAACGTTTCCACTACGTATCGCTGGGTATGCCTGCAAAGCGCCTGAGTACAGCGTTTGATAGTGTGACGCTCTATGGACAAGACCCTGATCACCGTCCCGATATCTACGGTAAGGTTGGTAACTCCGGTGTGAACGTTTGCTGCCTAGACGATGCCAAGAAACTATATAGTGGTTTCAACCTGGCCGATCCTAAGACATCGGTATCGATGACCATTAACGGTCCTGCACCTACTATTACTGCCTTCTTTATGAATGCAGCCATAGACCAGCAGTGCGAGATATACATCAAGCAGAACGGGCTGGAAGATGAGGTGAATAAAAAGATAGAGGCCATCTATAAAGAGAAAGGCGCAAAACGCCCTACTTATAATCCATCTGTATTTGGCGGTGGTGCCGAGGGTTCATTACCTGAAGGTAACGATGGCCTTGGCCTAATGCTGCTGGGCGTAACCGGCGACCAGGTGCTGCCTGCCGATGTGTACAATAAGATAAAAGTAGACACGCTGAAAGCGGTACGCGGTACCGTACAGGCAGATATACTGAAAGAAGACCAGGCACAGAATACCTGTATCTTCTCTACAGAGTTTTCACTCCGTGTGATGGGTGATGTGCAGCAGTACTTCATCAACGAAGGCGTACGCAACTTCTACTCCGTATCTATCAGTGGCTACCACATAGCCGAAGCGGGTGCCAATCCTATATCGCAGCTTGCATTTACGCTCTCTAATGGTTTCACCTTTGTAGAGTACTACCTGAGCCGCGGCATGAAGATCGACGACTTTGCACCGAACCTTTCGTTCTTCTTCAGCAATGGTGTAGACCCTGAGTATAGTGTGATAGGACGTGTATCGCGCCGTATATGGGCCAAGGCCATGAAGTATAAGTATGGAGGCAATGAGCGTTCGCAAATGCTGAAGTACCACATCCAGACATCGGGCCGTTCACTGCACGCGCAGGAGATCGACTTCAACGATATACGCACAACGCTACAGGCGCTGTATGCGATATACGATAACTGTAACTCCCTGCATACAAACGCTTACGACGAGGCCATCACAACGCCTACCGAAGAAAGCGTGCGCCGTGCGATGGCCATACAGCTCATCATTAACAAAGAGCTGGGGCTTGCTAAGAACGAGAACCCGCTGCAAGGCTCCTTCATCATCGAAGAGCTGACCGAGCTGGTGGAGGAAGCAGTGCTTACAGAGTTTGACCGCATTACCGAGCGCGGTGGCGTACTGGGTGCCATGGAGACTATGTACCAGCGCGGTAAGATACAGGAAGAAAGCCTGTACTACGAAACGCTGAAGCATACAGGTGAATACCCGATCATCGGTGTAAATACCTTCCTGAGCAGTAAAGGGTCGCCAACGGTGATACCGCAGGAGGTGATACGCTCTACTACCGAAGAGAAAGAATTCCAGATAGGTACAGTACAAAACCTGTGGAAGCGCAGCGGCGATAAAGGACAGGACATGCTCCGCAACCTGCAGCGCAAAGCCATCCATAACGAGAACGTATTTGCTGAACTGATGGAGACCGTGAAATACTGCTCTCTGGGCCAGATCACCAAGGCACTATTTGAAGTAGGTGGACAGTACCGCAGGAATATGTAGCAAGCAAATAGAAAGCATATAACAGAAACGGCCCATCCTTGATGAGCCGTTTCTATTTATAACATGTGTTGCTACTTCGCCGGGCTTCCAAATATCAGTTGCTCTAGCTGATGCCGGCGTACGGGGCTGGTGCGGTATATCGGATAAGGCTTCCAGCCTTCTGCATCTTTCTTTTGAGTTAGTACATTCCACAGTACCTGCTTTTCCTTGGTTACGATAAAGACCCTGCCCGGCAGGCCGGTGCATACCAGGTAGTCACCGTGCTCCAGCTCATCTACCTTACCCCCTGCCGAAGACATCGGCTTCACAAGGGTATCAATTTTGGTGGCGAATTCCCAGACCTTTTCGAGCGTATCGGCAGCACTTACCGGCTCTTTAAATATAGCCACCGTAGGTATACTGTTATTGCGTATTTCTATTGGTTGATTAATGTCGAAATTATTATTAAACAGCATCAGGTTGCCATCGCTATTAATAGTGCAATTATGCTGATAGTAGAACAGCGCCTTGCCTTGCTTTTCGGTGCCATACTTAGCTACTATATTGCCTTCAGGATATTTGCTCCTGATGACCATGCAGGAATTGCGGTAGCTGGTATAGAGGGCACTATCCTCCAGGTCGAGGTAGAATGCGTTGAGGTGCATAGATGTGGTGGACCCTTGCAGGTATTTACAGGCGTTCCAGTCCCACACGATCTTGTGGTTGCGGTTATACATTACTACCGATGCGCAGTGTGTATGGGCACTATCCAGCCAGCGGTCCTTCATGGTGATGTAGCGGCCATCCTTTAGTTTGGTAAACTCGTGGTGATACTGCTCTATATTCTTTTCGGTAGTATCGGGAGTAATACTCTTCCAGAGGATATGGCCGTCGTAGTCCATCTCATATACGTTGCGCGTAGTCATGAAGGTGATGGTACCGTCGTCGGTTATCTTCAGGTCGCGTAAGTCGCCCTGGGTGCTGTCAGTCATTCCCTTGATGAAGGGTACAAACCAAAGCGGTTCACCCTTCATATTGTATAGCGTACGGGTGTTGTCGAAGAACACCAGCATATCACTATACTTAGCAGCGCTGTCCACTACTACTATACGCGCCCTCGATGTATCGGCATAGGGATTGGCAGCGACGGAGAAATACTGCATCTTGCTTTTGCCTACCTGTCTGCCTTTGCTTTGGTATATCACCTGCCAGCTATACTTTCTACCAAATGCAGGCAGCGTGGCAATCACCCTATTCTCATTGATGGCCTTCGTTATGATTGGCTTGAGTAGTACCTTATGATCTGCTTCGTATACATGGAGCGTATACTCTGTAGCGCCTTTCAACTTCGGGAAGGAAAAGCCTGCCATGCGGTAGTGCAGTACTGCACCCGGTGCAGGCCGCATCTGCGCCAGCGAAACACCAGCTGTAGATATAAAAACCAATAACAGTAGCACCGGCATTGTAAGCCTATGATGCAACCGCAATAACCCTGAAACGTTTAACCTATGCATATTCTATGCACTAAGTTATCAAAGACCTGCTATATAATGCCCGGGGCATTCACAAGCCTTGCTGCTTATATAGTAGCGCCGGTAAACTCTGCTATTATTCGCTTGCATATCCTGTAGGCTTCATCTTCAGAGCTGGCCTTTACCATGGCATAGGTGAGCGAGCCGTTATCGTGCTCGTAAGTGTAGGTGCCATCTATGTCGCGGCCATAGAGCGGGGTACAATTGAGAATAGCATTATTGGCAAAAATAAATTTGAAGACCTGCATATAGAAGGAGTATGAACTGCGTAAAAAATAAACTGCAAAGCAGGGCGAGAAGCGAAGACTGAAGGAGAAAAAGAGAAGCGATCAGAGAAAGCGAAATGCCTTGTAATACAGTAAAGATACCCCTTTATAAGCTATAAAACAGATTATATTTCCCCCTGGCCGTTATAAGTGTATAACGACAACAGAAGTGTTTGCCAGTATGAAAAGCGTTATTAACCAACCTGTATTTTGCCGGTAGCATCTACCGGTGCAATGCCTTGCTCTATCTGCGCTATCATCTTCATGATGTCTTTCTTTACCACTATGTTTTGCGAAGAGTTATACTCTGCTATCAGCAGGCTCTTAAGATCGTTGGGGTGACACATTTCCTTCAACGCCTTCTTTTGGCCCATGTAAAACTTTGATCTTGCCTTCATTGCGGGAAGTTACGTGGGTATTTAGCAATGTTTTAATTTTTTTATCCATATTAAATCCTTAATTTCGGTCATTATTCATTTTTATAATTAATACAATGCAAGAAGGTACAGTAAAATTCTTCAATGAAACTAAAGGTTTCGGTTTCATTACTCCATCTAACGGTGGTCAAGACATCTTTGTTCACGTTTCAGGTCTTGCTGACGAGATCCGTGAGAACGACAAGGTTTCTTACGAAGTACAGAATGGTAAAAAAGGTTTGAACGCGGTTAACGTAAAAGTTATCTAAGCTCATTCGGTTTATATATCATTTCAAAGCCCCGCCCAGCGGGGCTTTTTTTTATTTGCTAGTAGATCTTATAATATTATTACCGTTATCTTAACCTAAATAGGCTTACCTTCATATCACTGCTAAGCGTTTTTAGCATGCACATCAAGATCAGATTTCAATTCTTTAGGCGCCGGCACCGGTAATATCTACAGCCAATTTATTCAACTCCTTTCTTGGTTTGGTTTATTTCTTAAAATACCAGCCAGTAATATGCCTGTAATTATTTTCTTCATTGCCATTTGGTACCTCTCACTTTTTTCACAAACCTTTTTTCACCATAGATATGCATCGCACGGAGCTTTTAAGATGAGCAAGGGATGGGAGCGTTTCTTTTTCGTCTTTACATATATCACACAAGGGTCGCACTATATGAGCCCGCGCGCTTATGCCATTATGCACAGGTTGCACCATGCGCATACTGATACCGAAGACGATCCCCATTCTCCAAATTTCTCATCCAACATATTTAGTATGATGCTACGCACCCGCCGTATATATACCGATATATTCAAGAACAGAATACCAGTGGATGAAAAATATACAAAGAACCTACCCGAGTGGCAATCGTTCGACCGCTGGGGGAATTCCACATTGTCCCGTGGTATATGGCTTGCCGCCTACATCCTGTTTTTTGCATTTTACGCTACATCGCCATGGCAGTATTTATTGCTACCTATTATTGCAGCTATGGGTGCATTCCATGGTGCCATTATTAACTGGTTTGCGCACAAATTTGGTTACAAGAATTTCATCCTGAAGAATACCTCAGAAAATCTCTTTTCTGTAGATATACTGATGCTTGGCGAATCTTATCACAACAACCATCATAAGCGCCCCTCAGCAATTAACTTCGGGGTAAGGTGGCACGAGCTCGATCCTGTATATCCGGTAATATTGCTGCTCGATAAGCTCCATGTCATACAGATACAGAAAGTTGCTACAGTACCATTGCCTGAGTAGAACCCACTACTGAATTATAAATCACTAAAGGCTATGCCTGTAAGCTACTGTGTATAAGGGTTGCATGCGCACCCCTCATATCTGCTATGTGCATCTGAGGTTTATATATTAGCCAATGGCACGAAATATGTACACTTATATTAATAGCACAGGCCTCCTCTGATAAGTGTAGTTCTTCTCTTCAGTCTTCGCTGGCTGCCATAGTGGGCACGATGTGCCGGATTATGCAAGGCAATGTCGCTTTGTAAGATTACAAAGATGTTATGAAAAAGGTCAGTACCCTGTCGCAAACCTCCCTGCTGCGCAAAGGCGATATCATCCAACGATTTCCTACACAAGGCGAGCCGCAGAATATATTTGACGAAAGCAGGCCGAAACATACTGACACATTCGAGATCAGGTCGATAAATAGAGTGAACGACATGGTAGAGCTGGTAATGACAGGCGACTCTATTACTATGTTTTCGAGTGCAGGCGATATTGGCAAAGTCTTTATCAAATCTTATGACCTGATAGAGCAGCGGGTATGGTGGATATAGTACCGACATATTGATGCGCAAAAACATTTATTTCAAAATATAGAAAAAATGTTGTATTTTTGATCTTTATTCATTTTTAATAACAATACAATGCAAAAAGGTACAGTAAAATTCTTCAATGAAACCAAGGGTTTCGGTTTCATCACGCCTTTAGCAGGTGGTCCGGACATTTTTGTTCACGTTACAGGTCTTATCGACGAGATCCGCGAGAACAGCTCAGTGTCTTATGAAGTGCAAAATGGTCAGAAAGGTTTAAATGCAGTTAACGTTCAGGTTATCTAATCTTATATCAATATATCATTTCCAGGCCCCGCATTTGCGGGGCTTTTTTGTGCCCATACTGCCCGCTGGGAAAAAACTTGCTTTCATTAGCGGGGTAGCTACTGTATAATGACCGAATGATAGCTGCGTACGGTGTTGTAAAGGTGCTGTAAAGGTGCTGTTGTGCTGCTGCTGTGCGGGTGTTACGCAGGTGTTGTGCTGCTGCGTAGCTGCCGTTGTGTAGCTGTATAGCTGTTGCACAGCTGCGGACGCAGTGATGTTTTTTTGGTTCATTTGGCGATAAGGGTCCTGTGGTAGATAGTTGATTCATCTCCCAGGCAAATTACGCTACAATGGCGAGGTAGCCGGGAATGTACACCCCCATATTCTTTTGCAGCCACGGGGTATAAAGTTTGTACTCGTTTTGCCTGTATGGCAGATGTGCATGATAAGAAAACGCGGAGCTATAATATGAGCCAGGTTAATGGCAAGAATACCAAGCTCCGTCCTGAGACTTAGCTATAATATACCTATTGATTGCGTATAACTAGTCTGTAAACAAAGTCGAAAGCTTAATGCCGAGTGCTTCCGACAGCTTAATGATTGTATAGAACTCAATATTCTTTTGGCCATTCTCGATTCTGCTAATCTCCGTGCGATTTATTCCTGATTGTAGCTCAATATCGAGTTGTGAAAGATTCTTTTCTTCCCGTATTTGCCTTAAACGTTTTCCGAAACGTATTATTTCAATAGAATATCTTTCTTCAACGCTCATGAGTTGCCAGTTGCAGCACTCAAAATGGAAGTTTATCAGCTAAATAAAAGTGAGTTATAACTCAACTTTTAATTTTTACTGATATCTTCGTTTTTGAAAGATAGACTACACCATGAAAACACCAGCTATCGCTATTGCGGAAAATCATAGTTTGTTGCGCCGTGCATTACTTGAGCTAGTTATGGCTTTGGGTTTTAGAGTAATCGCCGATGCAGCAAATGGAAAGGAA
Organism: Sphingobacteriales bacterium; assembly: GCA_004144175.1. GTDB lineage: Bacteria > Bacteroidota > Bacteroidia > Chitinophagales > Chitinophagaceae > Polluticoccus. Next base: position 116,950 of record SEFT01000009.1, on the reverse strand, counting down.
CTAATACGTAAACTTTCATTTATAAGCCCACAGCCTGACATATGCATTGTAAATATTAAAAAGATAGCTACGGCCGATATAGAAACCATTAAAGAGTTAAAAGCTACATGGCCGCACGTTAAGATTCTTGCGTTTTCATTTAGTAAAACGGATGAAGAAGTGGACACTATTCTTAATTCAGGTGCCGATACATTTTTACATAAAGGCGGCGATGGCAACCAATTGAAAAAAGTATTGGATGAGCTCTTCGCATCCAGATAAAATAGTTCACTTATTTCCGATTGACCGCCAAAAGTGAGGAGTATAATTTTGCCGTATGTATTTCTCTTGCGTTTACTTGTTATGCGATCAGCCTACAACATGTCCTAAATGTGGATGCAGAAGTGATTTTAGACGCGGTGGCGAGCATTATCAATTACACATTTGCATGAATGAGTCCTGCAAATTTCGATTTGTTGCGATGGATGATGAAGAAGAGTTATAGTTCCTTGACTCCGCACTCTTTAAGATATTGATAGATTGGATCATAAATTTCAGGCTGTCTAGTACCGTCATTTTTATTTCCTTCTGGAATCCATAGCACCATTCCTTCTCTAGCCCTCGTCAGAAGAACCCTATACTTATTAAGAATGTACTGTCGAGTTTCTTCACTACTTACATTCCTCCAATTTGTTCCTTTAAATGATCTGTAATCCCAAACACTATCCGTTCGCCTTAAATCTCCATCCCAACAGACTCCAACCCAATCTAACTCTAGTCCTTAAATACCGAATTCGGTTGCTGGAACTTCTAAATAATAGGATGAACGGACATCATCTTTAGGATTTAAAAACCAATTTTCTTCTTCTAATTCTGCTTTGACATCCAGACCATATGGCCTTAAACGTCTTGCCCCTGAACTAGCTACTAGCCCCATTCTTCTGGTGCCCGCGCATTTGTTTGAAAGCCATTCCTTTGCTTTACTCAGGTTTCTTGTGATAACTATCGGATATTCCTGAAGGCTATTAGTAAGGACTGTTTTTGCTACATCAGGCTGATTTGTAAGAATCAAGTTTACCCATTTTGACAACTCTTCTGCTTTATATGACCGAATAGCAACGTCCAAATGCAAATCAGGGTTCTCAATAACAGTAACGTGTTGCGGTTGCTGTTCAAAGAGCGTTAGATTGCCAGTGCTATGATTTCCTATTTTAAGTGCTGGAGAGATATGGACTTTCCAATGAGGAAACTTGGAAATGATATTATTGCCCCACTCCCGTAAGCCAGCTTCTCCAGTATTTATTTCCTGTCCTCCGCCAATCAGAGCAACGATCACTGACCAGTCTTTGTGCCTGTCCATGACATTAAAAATCATCTCGGGCTCGGAAAATGGCCTTTGGAATTTGCGTTTTGAATGCTCAGCATTCCATGCACGTTGCGCCTCATCAAAGATTATAATTTGATTATTCGGGACTTCATCAGAGCTAGTAAAATAAGAATCAATAAACCTATGAACGTTTTCGATAAAAGCTATTATCCGCTCTTGTTCCCTTGCCCTGACATCGGGGTCAATCTTTTTCAAACGAACTACTGCATCTCTTTTCAACGCTTCTCGCAATACTTTAATCAAAGGCCCATTACCCGAGAGAAAAGTGGCTAAGGATTTTTCGCTTGTTTGAAAGTCGCTATGGTGTGCAATATTTAGTCCTGCCAAAGTTTTGCCCGCACCGGGTACACCAGTTATGAAGCAAATAACCTTTTCATTATTCTGTTTAGCATTTTTGATCGCTTCCACAACTGCATTGGTCGTACGAGTAAGATTTTTTGTTCCAGCATGTGATCGTGATATCTCTTCGACTGACTTCCCGGCAAATAAAGTCTTTGCTGCTTCAATGATTGTGGGTGTGGGCGAATAAACGCTATTGTTCCAATTTTCAAAGTCGATATAGCTATCTGTTAGATTGGCGCAGATACTTCTTATTACTGCGTTAAGTGACTGCCTATTTGCATATACTGTTGGTTGAATATGGCCTTGGGTAAGCGGAAACGAAGATTTAGAAGGAGCATCTGATGCTAGCAACACAGGAAAAATATCCTTATCCCTCGTTTCAAAGTGAAAATCCCTTAAATCAAGGCAGTAATCTAAAAGTTGTTCTTCATCTGCTCTCTGGTATGAATCGCGACCATTTTTAAACTCGACAACGATAATTGCAGACCTAATGGTCAATACGACGTCAATCCTTTTTTCACGTCTGGCAATGGGGTACTCTAGCAATATTCCACATTTGCCTAAATCAACAGTAGGAATATTTTTTAAAGATTGCTTGAGGATTTAGATTTCCTCCGCCCATGAAAGAGTTTGTTTATGGACTTGCTGATGGAATCCCGCGAGGCCGCTTTTATAAGTAAGTTGGCCTATTACCTCTTGGGTACTATCCATCAGGAATTTGTCGATAGAGTTAATATAAAATGCGCCCATTATTTCTGAAACTCTTTACCGTTAAAAAATTCTTGAAAGGAAACTTCAAGCGCACCTATAATCTTCTCAAGGATTTCGATTGATATATTCCTTCTGCCGTTTTCTACGTCAGTCATATATGTTCTATCAACGCCAGCCTTGTTGGCGAGAGCTTCCTGAGATAACTGCAACTCGTGCCTTAGCTCGCGTACCCTCTGGCCTACCTTATCCTTGATATTCATTTGCGAAAGGTATCGGCATGTGGCATTTAAGTCAACGGACTTTAAGGGTCATTAGTTATATTTGACTATGAACATCAAACTATCCTACCTATACCGTGACGGAGCTAACTACAAGCAGTTCAACGAAGAAATATTTAGCAATAGAAACCACCTTGAACTGGGCTATATCGATGAGGAAATCAGAAAGTGCTTAATTGATGGCGAATGGTTCTACGTAGATCAGTGGGGACTGAAGTATATGCACGTGCATCCGTGGGACAACGAAATAGACCATACTTGGCATGAGTTCGACTCCGTTGAGGAGATAAATGAGAAACCAACCACTGCCGTTGATATAAGCGAACTCCTCGCTAAAATAATGGCTATCAAGCTTTAACAGTTTTACAACGGTTATATCCTCAGCCGTGGCACACTCTTTTTTATATATCTAGTGTCGAAAGAAATGAAACGATGGAAAAGAGAATATTTGGTATCATACTTACAGTCCTGGGCATCGTTGGCCTGATAGCAGCAGCGGTTACCTTTGTGGACGGTGGCAATGAGACCCGCACCATCAAGATGATTGCAATATATGCAGTCCTTGGCGCGATATTTTTCTTCTCTGGTATGGGGCTCATAAGAAGCACCAAAGACGTAAAGTCTAGAACTGAAGAAATTACTTAAGATCTTTTTTTATATTTTTCCTACCTGTCATGCCGGTCTTCAACCTGGTTTGTATGTTCCCTCTATGTGATAGTTGCGGTTCGGCATGACATTCTTCTAAATTACGCCCATAGGGCCTTATGATATGATGATTAAAAAAGCACTGGCTAGCACTAGTGCTTTTTTGTTTTTGGGTTCTATCCGTCATTGCGAGCCTGCCTGCCGACAGGCAGGGTACGAAGCAATCCTGCGTCGGCATGGGAACCCCACTCATTTCGCGAGATTGCTTCGTCATACTTCCTCGCAATGACGACACTGGTCAAAAAAAATGGCCGGGGAATCGAGCCCGGCCATTTTTTATATCTGTGTATTTCGTTGTGTATCAGTAGCTACAGTTTCTCTTTTGTCTTGTCCTGCTCCTCTTCGCCTGCAAATTTTTCGTCTTTAGTTGTCACCATATCCTTTAGCATATTGAGGGCTTCATCAGCTGCCGCCTCGGCTTTGGTAGCCCATTGGCTAAACTTTGAAGACGCCTCTTTGGCGAGTTCACCGGCTTCGGCTTTCAGGTGTTCCAGCTTTTCGTTGGCATCGGACTTTACGTTGTTTGCCTTGTCGTTCCAGCTATCTTCCTGCGCGCCACTTGCACCATCTACATAGTCTTCCTCATCCGCATCATCGTTGCTGTCCATAAAGTTGTCAACCAGGCCATGCATCATGGGCGGTAGCTTGCTCTGTATAAATTCCTTTATGGTCTGTACCGACTTGATGGCTTGTTCTTCCGTAAGTCCGGCATTTTGCTGCAACTGCTGTATGAGTGCTTTCATATAAATATGCGGTTAGGCTGCTGTAAGGTAATTAAGCTTCGAGTGTTCCAGCATCTGCCTTGCATAGTCGAGCGTGATGGTAAACTCATTGCTGGTCTTTTCAGATGGCAGGTCGAACATGGCATCCGTCAGTATCATTTCGCAAATAGCGCGTAGTCCGCGGCCACCCAGCTTAAACTCTACTGCTTTTTCTACCATATAGTCCAGCGCCTCGTCGTCTACCGTCAGCTTGATGTCCTCGTATTCAAACAGCTTGGTATATTGCTTGATGAGTGCATTCTTAGGCTCTGTCAATATACGCTTCAGCGAAGAAGTATCCAGCGGATTGAGATAAGTAACAATTGGCAGGCGGCCCAGCAACTCGGGTATCAGCCCGAATGTGCGCAGATCCTGTGCGTTTACATACTGCAGCAGGTTGGCACGGTCCAGCTCATTAGTGCTCTTTATAGCATTGTAGCCGATAGAAGAGGTCTGCACCCTTCGTGCGATCATCTTATCTACACCTTCAAACGCACCACCGCATATAAAGAGAATGTTCTGGGTATTCACCTTTACCATCTTCTGCTCGGGGTGTTTGCGGCCACCTTGTGGTGGTACCAGCACTTCAGAGCCTTCCAGCAGTTTCAGCAGCGCTTGTTGTACACCCTCACCGCTTACATCGCGGGTAATAGAAGGGTTATCGCTCTTACGGCCTATCTTATCTATCTCATCGATGTACACGATGCCACGCTCGGCGGCAGCTACATCAAAATTGCAATTTTGCAGCAGGCGCGACAGGATGCTTTCCACATCCTCGCCTACATAACCCGCCTCGGTAAATACCGTAGCATCTACTATGGCAAAAGGCACCTGTAGCAGGCGCGCTATGGTTTTGGCCAGCAGGGTCTTACCGGTACCGGTCTCCCCTACCATAATGATGTTCGATTTTTCGATCTCTACATCATCGTTATTTTGTGGCTGTGTCAGTCTTTTGTAGTGGTTGTACATAGCCACCGACAGCACCTTCTTCGCATCGTCCTGACCTATTACGTACTGGTCGAGGAATGCCTTGATCTCGCGTGGCTTGTAAACCTTATGCTGCAGCACATCCTGCTTAGCGTCTTTCTTTTTGTTCTGTGTCTCCCCTGTAGCCTCTTGCAATAAGTGATGGGCATTCTCGATGCACTGGTCGCAGATATTTCCCTTCATACCGGTAAAGAGGATATTTACATCACTCTCTGCGCGGTCGCAAAAAGAACATTTCCGCTCCGTTTGTTTAGCCATAATAGTTCTTCAATATGTTAGTTAAGCAAATGTACGTAGATGTAACCATTCGGAAACATTGATAGTTGAGCGGTAAAGCATAAGCATAAATGATTTTAATACGCATCTACCGATCTCCATAGCCAGCCAGTTTTAAATAATTATGCCGCGGGCTGTGCGGTGGTTTATGTAATCGTTTCATTGTCACCTATATAGCTAAATGCCTAACTTGCAGTTGATATGTCTTCGCTGTTTGCAGATAGCCGTCATCAAGGCGATAGGTTTGCCGATATTATTTTACCACTTAATATGCCACAGGTACTTACCTACGGTATTCCGCACGAAATGCAGGGAATACTGGAGCCGGGCATGCGGGTAGAAGTAGCGCTGGGGAAAAACAAGCGCTACTCGGGCATTGTAGAGCGCGTACACAACGACAAGCCTGAAACCTACGAGGTGAAGCCCATAAAGAGCATCATGGACGAAGAGCCCGTGGTGAATGACAAGCAATTGCAGTTTTGGCGCTGGATAGCACACTACTACATAGCTGCACCCGGCGAGGTAATGCAGGCAGCCCTGCCCGCCCACCTGAAGCTGGCCGGCGAAACAAGGCTGCAATGGGCGCCCGTGCACGATGATGTGGTATACGAATGGAGCCCCGAAGCCGAAGTAGCCGTAGAAGTACTGGAGCAGCGCAAGGAGCTATCGATGAGCGACCTGCGGTCGCTGGTGGGAGCCAGGCATTTTATCAATGTACTGAATGAGCTGCTGGAGAATGAAGTCATCATCATAAACGATGCACTGGAACCTGCCTATAAGCCTCGGAAAGAAAGAGTGATAAAGCTGGCCGATAAGTATAAGGCCGACGAACACATGCACCAGCTCTTTGATGAGCTATCGCGGGCCCCGCGCCAGCTCGACCTTATCATGGCGTATATGGAGCTGTCGATAAAGAACAACGGCATCGTAAAACAGCACGACCTGCTGGACCGCACGGGTGCAGCCGCATCGGCTATAAAAGCGCTGGCCGATAGAGGCGTTTTTAAGATAGAAGAAATAGATGTAGACCGGCTGGCCTATAAAGTGGGTAAGGAAGATGCCAGGGAGATCGTATTCACCCCCGCCCAGCAGGAAGCCTATGATGCACTGGAAGCCGGGCTGGCCGAAAAAGACGTGACCCTGCTGGAAGGTGTTACGGGTAGCGGAAAGACGCTACTGTACATCCATAAAATAAAGCAGGTAATAGCCGAAGGCAAACAGGCCGTATTGCTATTGCCCGAGATAGGATTGACAACGCAACTGGTGAGCAGGCTATACGCCTACTTTGGCGAAGAGCTGGGTGTGTATCATTCGCGCTTTAGCAATAACGAGCGGGTAGAGATATGGGAGAAGGTACGCAAAGGGCAATACCATATAGTAGTAGGCCCGCGCTCGGCGCTATGGCTGCCGTACAATGACCTTGGCCTCATCATAGCCGACGAAGAGCATGATGGATCGTACAAACAAAAAGACCCTGCACCGCGCTTCCACGCGCGTGATGCAGCTATATACCTGGCCTCTATACATAGCGCTAAGGTGATACTTGGCTCTGCCACGCCATCGGTCGAGAGCCTGTTCAATGTACAACATGGCAAGTATGCCTACGTACACCTGAAGGAACGATATATGGGCGTGAAGATGCCAGATATAGAGATAGTAAACGCAAAATCACTGGAGACGGTGAAGAAGCAAGGCGCAAAAATGCTGACGCCCGAATTGCAGCAGGCCATCAAATCGGCGCTGGAGAACAGAAAGCAGGTGATCCTCTTCCAGAACAGAAGGGGTTATGCACCCTTCCAGCTATGTATGGTATGCGGCTGGGTGCCGCAGTGCAAGAACTGCGCCGTATCGCTCACCTACCACAAAAGCACCGACAAGCTGCATTGCCACTACTGTGGCCAGCGGTCGGCAGTGATGCATAGCTGCGCAGCCTGCGGCAGCAGCAGGCTGCAGAGCAAAAGCTTCGGTACCGAGAAGATAGAAGAAGAAGTGCAGCAGATATTCCCCGAAGCACGCGTAGCACGTATGGATGTGGACAGCATGCGTACCAAACAAAGCTTCTCAAAGCTGCTGGAGCAGCTGGAAAAACATAAGATAGATATACTGGTAGGTACGCAAATGGTGGTAAAAGGGCTAGACCTGGCACCTGTAGCGCTGGTAGGTATACTTAGTTCCGATACGCTACTGAGCTATCCAGACTTCCGGGTGAATGAGCGCGCCTTTCAGCTAATGGAACAGGTGGCTGGTAGGGCAGGCCGTGCCGACGGTGCGGGTAAGGTGATGATACAGGCCTATAATACCACACACCCGGTGCTTACCTGGGTACAGGAGCATGACGTAAGGTCGTTCTATGACCACGAGATAAAGTATAGAGAGTTCTTTTTATACCCGCCATTTACAAGGCTCATCAAAGTCGTATTTAAACACAAAGACGAAGTAGTTGCCATGGAGGGCGGCGTGCTGATGGTGCAGGCACTACAGAAGCTGGAAAACATACAAGTGCAGGGCCCTGTGCCCGCATTAGTATCGAAAGTGCGCAACCTGTATGTGCAGGAAGTATGGCTGAAATGCCCGCGGGATATACGCGTGATAGAAGCTGCAAAGAACATGATAAAAGAGCAACGCCAGCTGATAACAGGTAAGCGTGGCTTCTCCGCATTGCAGATACAGCCCGATGTAGACCCGGTGTAGCGTTAGCCCGATCTTAAGGTTGGTGAAGAATGACATAGAATCTACAAAGTCATCGGTTTATGTTTTGTGGTTTTTATTAGTTTGCGACAGCCGCCTGTATTTTCTTACATATGTGCGGCCGGTCACAACATGATAAAAGAAGGGCTAAAGAACGGTTTCTGGAGTGTGCTGGATACTGTTTTGTATATAGTCCTGTACCTGGCAGCATTGCCTGTATTGTTGAATAGCCTGGGGAAAAGCACGTTTGGCCTTTGGATATTCCTGAATACCCTGATGGGGATACTGGGATTGCTGCAACTGAATACCGGCGCGGCTACCACGCGCAATGTGTCTTACTACTCCGCTCAATCGAATTATCCGGAAGTTACCCGCACTATAAATAACGCACTCGGAATTACTTTAATAGGCGGGCTGGCGATTCTGATCATATCGGCCATCATAGCCGGTATCGAGATGCAAACGTCTGTGTTTGGCATCAGGGATAGTTATCCGGGTCAGTATGTAACGTGTTTTATGCTTGCCGGGGTTACAGCTGCACTGCGGGGATTTTACCCTGTATTTCAGGGAGCCTTTAAAGCATGCAATAAGTTTGCTACGTCTGCTGTGCTTAATATTTTAAGCAAGGGAGGTTTGCTGGCTGTTAATATCGGGCTGGCACTAAGCGGTTACGGCCTGCTACATATACTGTGGGCGAATATTATTATCAGCCTGCTTTTTCTCATTATTCAGTTTATATATGTAGGGCGATATCTGCCTTATTACAAAATCTCTATACAGCAGCTGGTAAAGATCGAAAGGCCGGCTATTGCCTATAGCTTCTGGCCATGGTTGCAATCGTTGTTTGTAATGATCGCCTTCCAGACCGACCGTTTTTGGGTTACCTCTTTTTCGGGGTTGAGTGAGGTATCTTCTTATGGCCTTGCCAGCACGCTATTCAACCACATACATCTCATTTTCCTGAGCCTTATTTTTTGGGTATTCCCCGGCTTCTCTGCTACAGCTGCAAACGGCCATTCTTCGGAGCAGTTGTATAAAAAAGCGAGTGGCCTGTTATCAGGGATAGCTATATCCTTACTTCTATTGTTTTACTTTATATCGCCCTTCGTTTTAGAGCAGTGGCTGGGTGCAGATATGCAGGCATCGGCAGGTATTTATCTTAAGGCTTACACCTTGTTCGAGCTAATATTTATCTATACGATTCTACCGTTCTATTATCTGAATGCTATTGGCAAAGGTAAGCTGGCTGCGTGGTGTACCGCAGGGTATTGCTTGCTGAGTTATGTATTCATGATCATCACACTTGTCTTTACGCATGACGCAGTGTATATGGTTTACGCAATGACCCTATCGCTTTGCATATCCATGCCTTTATTACAACTGGTAGTTGACCGGCATGTTTCAGGTACGTACAGGCCATTCATCATACTGAGGCAAGTAGCGGTAACCTATTTAGCCATTGCATTTTTATTGGTGCCCGATCTCGCTGCACGCGTTGTTATTGGCTTTGTGATGGCAGCGCTTTTCTATAGCAACTACCTTATGCAGGAGCGGAAAGAAGCACAGATAAACCCGCCCGAAAACATTTAAAGCAACCTTACGAATGAATATATTATTAATTGGAGGCAGCGGGTTTATTGGCAAGGCCATATTAAACAAGCTATTAGATGAAGGCCATACAGTAATGGCTACGCAGCATAAGACACCTATAGGAACGGCTCAGCATCCAAAGCTTACTGTTATTAAAACAGCCATTGGTAAAATACGATTGTCGAAGCTGCCATATATACCTGATGTAGTGATACACGCAGCGCGTAACAATGCAAGCTTTGGTGGTAAATGGGGCAGAATGATGGTTGCCGCTAAAGGCTTTGTAGAGAATAACAGGCTAATGAATGAAGTCAGATCATCGAAGACTCCGGTCAGAATGATCTACATCTCCGGCAGCCTGATGTATGGCAATGCACCGCAGCAATTCATCGATGAAACTTTCCCTACCCGGCCGGTTAGTTTTGCAAGAGAGTATGTGCAGGCGGAAAAACCAATTCTTAAAGAGATAGAGAAAAGTAATCCTAACGTGGTAATGCTGCGGGTGCCATGGGTGATAGGCGATGGCAGCTGGTTTAAGTGGAACTATGCAAACTATATGGCGCGGCATAAGGCAGTGCCGCTATATGGAAATGGCCAAAACAGAATGACCTTTGTTGACGTAGCGGATATTGCAAATGCAGTAGAAAAGCTGTTGGGTTTCCAGCTATCAGGATTATTGAATATCTACAATCCCGAACGCATGACTCAACAAGACTGGGCCACGAAGTTGTCTATAGTTTCCGGATTGCCTGTACACCAATTATCGAACACCGAAATGGCTGCCTTAGGTAAGGCCGTCAACGAAGCCTTCAATACCGATATATGGCTTTCTTCCATTCACAGTGAATTGCTAGCATCATTACAAAAAGATATGATGCCTGTATCCCGAATAGTAGAAAGATACCTACCTTCTATGCTTCAGAATATATAGCGCATACTCCCCCTTGCTCCAGAAAGGGGTACAGTTCAGTATTACGTCCAGCTTCCACAATGCATTAGCTAATGATCCTAGTTTCTTCACTATGTTGTTTTGATACCAGGCGGGGTAGGCTATGGAATACCCGCGACGCTTAATGATCTGAAACGAGGAAAAGGCTTTTTTGATCTCCGCCGGTGTATAACACTTGCTTTCCAGCTGGCGGGTGTTTGAATAGCCCCCCCATACCTTTTGCAATCTTCTGAATGCAACGGAGACTTTGCCTTTCATCAACGGCAAGGCAATACCCGACAGGTACCATTTATTGATGACGGTGATAACAAGCTTTCCATCGGCAGATAGCACATCTTTCAACAGTTCTGCCGCAAGATGTAGGTCTGATACCGTATTGAGCGCGCCAAAATAAACATAGATAAGATCAAATTTTTGCCTCGGGAATAGCTCTTTGATATCCTCCACACTGCCTACTTCCAGTCTGGTATTGGTTAGCTTATTAGCTTCTACCTGCGATTGCGCATGTTGGTGCATACCATCAGAAATGTCGATGCCGGAGACTTTCTTCTGCGGATATTTTTTCGCGAAGTAAATGATATCGACCCCCGGGCCAAAGCCAACCTCCAATATATTATCTCCAAACTGCTGTGCCTCCGTCTCCTCTCTGAAGCTTTGCCTTATGGTTTGGAGTGTTTTATTCTCCCAGTACCTGTGCTCAAACTGCGGTGCATCCTGGTCGTAATACTCGCCAACTTCTTTATAGTATGGCTTATGCTCTTTTATCATGTCGTTTTACCGTGCCGTTCTGTTGTTCAAATAATATTTCTTTTGCCCTCATTCTCTTCTTAAGTATCGTGTCAAATTCAGTTTTGGCTTTTGTATAGATACTATCAGATGTAGTCAATATTTTGTCCGGATAGTTTTTAGGACAATTTATCGGCGCATTAAAGTTATATCCTATCGACTGCCGGCATATATCCAGGTCATAGTTTTTCCGGGTCCATTTCTTCACCCACTTATTGTAGGTGAGCCGGTACAGGAAGTTATTTAGCCTGGTAGCGCCTGTTCGGTTCAATATTGTTTCCGCGGCTTTTGCCATCCATCCTTTCTTATAGGTACTTCCCGGCAGTGGGTCGGTAAAGTCGGCATTAGGTAGTATTCTCTTTACCCATGTTTCATTTAGCGACTGTAGTAACGCCAGACCACTACCGATAAATGCAGGCTTCAGGGTAATCAGTTCTGTAGCGGTAAAAATATTCTTGTTTATGATTTCAGCATGTGTCGTACTAATATAGTAGTTCATGCAAAAAGAATGTTGCGACCCCGTCAAAAAAGTTAGTTTTTTGAACAGATGCATCAGACTGCGGGCTATCCACAAACGATCGGTCTCTGTTATGATCAGAAAGTCAAGGTCGCTGTCTGCCAGCGCAAAATCTTTCGATAATGAACCTGATATGAGGACTGTGTTTACAAAAGGAAAGTTTCCCAGAAATCTGGCAATGGCCTGTGCCCTTCGGATGCGTCTTTGCGCCAGGTCATATCCATCATTGCGCCTGTCGGCTAATGATGCGTCATTTGAAAGTGAATAATAGTTATCGACCTCAAATAAAATGCCTGTACCCGCCAGTTCAAGCAGTGTATTTCTGAATACCGATTTATTGCAACTTAAAGGCAGGTACTTCCATATCTCATCCGCAGTCAGCGGGTATCGGAACACATGAAAGTAGCTGACTGCCTTTAAAATAGCATAGCCAACTTGTTGATTCATACTATAGTTTTTTGTCTATAGCATAGATAAACGGCGCGAAAATTGTTGTAGGAGAATATAGTTTCGAACAATAGGTACTGTAAATGTAAGAATTATTTGATTTTGTAATTGTAAGTTTGCGGTAATTTTTACGATATCCTGTATCTGTCTTTTTATCAAATTGCTCCCTTATGAACCAATCCTTTGAGGAAAGTAATAATAATAATAACTTCATCGAATCTACCTATTACCTGGTAGTGCATATATTTCGTGCTATTATTCTAAATATAAAGAAGAACATCGGACTGTTTCTTCTATGCCTTCTCTTACCACTCGCCTTTTTTGTCGCATCTAGCATTTCTAAAAAAACGGTTTATACAGGAACCTTCACGGTGATGTACGATGATCTTACAAGAAAGATATATGGCGACAGAATAGAGAAATTGAACGAATTGGTACGCGATAATCAGCATCAGACGGTCAGTCTGCTATTGGGTATTAAGCCGGAAGAAGCAAAACGGCTCCGGGAAATAAAAGGCAAGAATATACTGGGCCAGGAACTGACCGAGGACCTGAATACGGATAAGATACCTTTTATGGTTACAATTGTTGCCAGCGATAGCACCGGTATGATCATGATACAAGACAGGTTGGTTGAATTTCTGGAAACGGGTACCCAGTATCTTGCAAACCGTAAGGCGCTCAAAGCAAAGGAAATTCAGGATGAGCTAAACTTTATAGACAGGCAGTTGGCGCATATAGACAGCCTGGAACGAAAAATGAATTCGATTGGCGACATCGGCGGCGAAAGCGCACAAGACGGCGACAAGGGGACAAATTCAATTTTTGAATCATCGTACGAATTATACAAAAAGAAACAGGAACTGGAAAGGAGAAGAAGTGTCCCCACTACACTTCACGTAGTAGATGACATCATCATTCCGGTTAAAACAAAAGTATCGTTGGTAGGCGCTATAGCAAAAGGCATTATCATTGGTATATTCTTATATGCGATTATCGTTCTTTTAGTTATCCCGGTATTCCGCTTCAGAGACGCTAAAAATATCTAGAGCGTCTGCTTACGGATATAATTTGTGCTCAAAATTAAACCGCGCTTACGTAAATTTGCAGCCGCATGAACCTGCAAGTGCTGCTGGGACTTTATCAGAATGACCTCCGCCTAAAACAATTAGCGGCCGGTATCTCATTGCCTGACACAAAGGTCCGCGCTTATCTAGATAACCTTCGCGGTTCTTCCGTCAACTTTATTGCAGCCGCCATCTGGCAATCTTCGGATGCCAACCATGTGTTCATCCTGAATGAAAAAGAGGAAGCGGCATATTTCCATAACGATCTGGAGCAGATCACTAACGCGTTAGATATCAGCTTTTTCCCGGATTCTTTCAAAAGGGCCGGGCATTATAACGAGTTGAATAGCAGCCACGTAATGCTGCGTACCGAAGCGCTCGCACGCTTTGGCGGCAACAACCCGCACAAAAAAGTGCTGGTAACGTACCCCGAGGCACTATTTGAAAAAGTAGTGAATCCATCCACACTTTCCGGTAATACCATCAGCATCAAAGTAGGCGAGAACCTGAAGGTAGAAGCGCTGATGGAACAGTTTGTAAGCCTGGGCTTCCGCCGCGAAGACTTTGTGTACGAACCCGGCCAGTTTGCCATGCGTGGTGGTATATTGGATATTTATTCCTTTGGTAATGAGCATCCTTACCGCATAGAGCTGTTTGGCGATGAGGTGGATAGCATCCGCATCTTCAATCCCGAAACACAGCTGTCGGAGCGTAAGCTGTTGCAGGTATCCATACTTCCGAATATCGAAACGAAATTTGATACTAAAGAAAAGATATCGCTCTTTGACTACCTGCCTGCTAATACAATAGTTTGGGTCAAAGACCTTGACTTTACAATGGGGCGCTTAGGTAAGATGGAAGTAGACCTGCCCGAAAAAGTACAGATAAACCAGGTAGCCGTAGACCATGAGGAAGAATGGCTGAAAGAGCTTTCGCGTGAAGACTTTGAGACCACCGAAAATTGGTTGTCGTTATTAAAGAAGCGGCACCTGATAGAGTGGTACAACCATTCGCTGGAGCGGATCGTGGAGGATGATGTGGCTACATTTCAGTTTACTACCGAAGAGCAGCCGGTCTTCAACCGCCAGTTCAATATGCTGATTGAGGATCTGCAGAAACGCAGCGTTGCTCAGTATACACCATACATATTTGCCGAGAACCCCAAGCAGCTCGAAAGGCTGCGCAGCGTTTTCGAAGACCTGAATGCACAGTTCAACTTTGTGCCGATACCCGTTGCTATCAGCAAAGGCTTTATCGACCATGAGAAGAAAGTACTGTGTTACACCGATCACCAGATATTCCAGCGTTATCATAAGTATAAGGTAAAGCAGGCTTACTCAAAAGGTAAGGCGTTGACCATACGCGCCCTGCGCGAGCTTACCCCCGGCGACTTTGTAACGCATATAGACCACGGTGTAGGTGTGTATAGTGGTTTGCAAAAGATAGAGGTGAATGGTAACATGCAGGAGGCGGTCCGCATACTGTACCGCGATAACGACGTGCTGTATGTCAACATCAACTCGTTGCACAAGATCAGCAAGTATACAGGTAAGGAAGGTACCCAGCCACGCGTGAACAAGCTGGGTAGCGATGCTTGGGAGAAGCTGAAGAACAAGACCAAGAAGCAGGTAAAAGACATAGCCACCGACCTGATAAAACTGTACGCCAAGCGGAAAGCATCACAGGGCTTTGCGCATACCCCCGATAGCTACCTGCAAACCGAGCTAGAAGCATCGTTCTTTTATGAAGACACCCCCGACCAGAGCAAGGCTACTGCCGATGTGAAGCGCGATATGGAAGCGCCATCGCCAATGGACCGCCTGGTCTGCGGCGATGTAGGCTTTGGTAAAACAGAGGTGGCCATACGCGCTGCCTTCAAAACCGTTTGCGATAGTAAGCAGGCTGCTGTACTGGTACCTACTACCATCCTTGCCTTCCAGCACTACCAGACTTTTAAGGAACGTTTGAAAGATTTCCCTTGTACGGTCGACTATATCAACCGCTTCAAATCGACGAAAGAAAAGAAGGAAACGCTGAAGCGTGTGGAAGAAGGAAAAGTAGATATACTGATAGGCACGCACGCCATATTGGGTAAGGACGTTAAGTTTAAAGACATTGGTATACTCATTATAGATGAGGAGCAAAAGTTTGGGGTAGCGGCAAAGGAAAAGCTGCGTGAGTTTAAAGCCAGCGTAGATACGCTGACACTGACAGCCACGCCAATACCACGTACGCTGCAGTTCTCGCTGATGAATGCCCGCGATCTGAGCATCATGAATACCCCGCCGCCCAACCGCCAGCCGGTGCATACCGAGGTACTGGTGTTTGATGAGTATGTAATACGCGATGCTATATATTATGAGACAGAGCGGGGCGGCCAGGTCTACTTCATACACAACCGCGTACAAAGCCTGCCCGAAATGGTAACCCTGCTGCGCAACCTGTGCCCCGACCTGGAGATAGGCATGGCACACGGCCAGATGGAAGGACATAAGCTGGAGGAAGCGCTGCTGGGCTTTATGGCCCATGAGTATGACGTGATCTGCTGTACCAACATCGTAGAAAGCGGGGTGGACATACCGAATGCCAATACGATCATCATCAATAACGCACACCAGTTTGGCCTTAGCGATCTGCACCAATTGCGCGGGCGTGTAGGCCGTAGCAATAAGAAAGCCTTCTGCTACTTGCTGGCTCCGCCAATGAGCACTTTACCCAACGACAGCCGCAAGCGCCTGCAAACACTGGAGCAATTCAATGAGCTGGGCAGCGGCTTCCAGATAGCGATGCGCGACCTGGACATCCGCGGGGCAGGTAATATGCTGGGTGGTGAGCAGAGCGGATTCATAGCCGAGATAGGCTTTGAGATGTACCAGAAGATATTGGACGAAGCCATACGCGAGCTGAAGACGACCGACTTTAAAGATGTATTCTCTGAAGAGCTGGAGCGTAAGAAAGATTTTGTAAGCGACTGTACTATAGATACTGACCTGGAGATACTGATACCGGATAGCTATGTGGAAAGCATTACCGAACGCCTTTCGCTATATACGCAGCTGGATAATATAGACGACGAGCAGGAACTGGAGATATTCTCACAAGACCTGAAAGACCGCTTTGGCCCTATACCGGCGCAGGTAGAAGAACTCTTTACTACCATCAAATGCCGCAGCGTAGCCTGCGAGCTGGGTTTTGAAAAGCTGATACTGAAGAACGAGCAGCTGAGGCTATACTTTGTAAGTAATCCGGACTCACCTTATTTCGAGTCGGATACCTTCAACCACATAATGAGCTACATACAGACCCGCACGAAGAATGCCAAGCTGAAACAAGTGGGCAAGAACTTTATGCTGTTGGTTGATAGGATGAAGAACATGAGTGATGTGCATTGGTTCCTCGATGGTATAGCCACCTCGCGCAATAAAGAAGCATAATTGCGTATTTCTACGCATCGTATTCCCTTGTTATAACGCATCCTGCCTCTTGCATCTTTATATACTTTGCAGTATATTTCAATATAATGAGCGGATTATCCATGACTAAGACCAGAATAGTTGTAGCAGATGACCATCATATACTGCTCAGCGGGCTCAAAGCGCTGTTGCAAAAGCAAAAAGAGCTGGATATTGCCGGCCTTTATGACAACGGCCAAAGCCTGTTCGATGAACTTGCACAGACCAGGCCGGATGTAGCATTGGTCGACATTAATATGCCGGGCCTCAATGGCTTTGAGCTCACCTGCCGCATCAAAGAGTTTTATCCGTCTATCCATGTCATTGTACTATCGATGCACGACGATGCAGGCCATATTATGGAGATGATAGAGGCGGGCGTATCGGGATATTTGCTGAAGAATATTAATGACCGCGAACTGCTGGATGCCATCAGGGCTGTATCGGCGGGTAAGCTTTACTTCTCGTCAGAAGTATCGGAGAAAATAACTACACTGGTAGTAAAGCAGCAGCGCAAGATTGAGCAGGCCGAAAGCCCCAGGCTTACCGAGCGGGAAGTAGAGATACTGAAGCTGATAGCACAGGAATACAGCAATGCCGAAATTGCTAATACACTGTTCATCAGCGAGCGTACCGTAGAAACCCACCGGAAGAACATGCTCCGCAAAACCAGTAGCAAGAGCATCGTAGGCCTGCTGAAGTATGCTATGGAAAACGAATTGATCTAGCCCTGCGCATCCGTACCAGTACGCATACAAAATACCCGCACCACTGTATTTTCTACCCTTTTCATCACTCATACTTTTGTGTCATTGGCTGCGCATATGTATTCAGCCAAATGAAAAAAATCAATAGTATGAAAAAGATCGCCTTAACTGCCGCTTCGGCCATTGCTCTGATGTTTAGTATTGCCTCCTGCGATAAAGCAAAGGATGCCGTGAACCCCGATGTACCTAAGATTGATACGCCCAAGACCAGCACCGGGCCTACACCTTACGCGCCAACCATAGCCGGTGTGGATGGAGCGCTGATCGCTATCAGCATGAAGTATAAAGTAGAGCAAATGGGCATCAACGTAGATGTAGCATCAGAAATAGGAACTGCTATACTTTATGATGGCTCCCGCAGCAATATAGTAGATGGCGGAACCGTAACCCTGAACAGCGTGAACCTGGAAAAGCAGACGAATAACAGCTACAATAAGATGGCTACCGCAGGGATGACACCATCGGACATGGACATGGACGGCGGCGCCAGCTGGAATGTGGCCGGTAACAGCAGCACTGGTATCCCTGCCTTTAGCTACAACTTTGGTAGCAATTTCCCATCGTACACCGAAACACTGCCATCCTCCATTACAAAAGCTAACGGTATCTCTTTCAATTTTAATTCTAATACGGTTAAGAATGCTGACTCGGTGTATGTAGCTATCATAACCAATAGCAAGCAGGTGATAAAGAGCTACGCAGCCAACGCAGGGTCGGTGACCATTTCTGCATCAGACCTTAGCAGCCTGCCTGCAATATCGGATAAAACAGCTTACCTGGAAGTGTTGCCGATAAAGATGACTATCCGCTCATTTTCTAATAAAGAATATGTATTTATAAAAGAGCAGGCGATCGTTAGCAGTATCAACATAAACTAAGCACTCATACCTCACACATTGTTTATTTGAAGTTGAAGATGGGAAAGCCCATAAAGCGGAGCTTATTAAAGCTCCGCTTTTTTCCGTGCATCATGCAGCCTCCGCCATTGGCATCATTTTAAGATGACTATGTTGGTGTATTTACTACTAGACATATCAGCTCCATTCGATACGAAGAGTCTTCTCTTTGGTCAGGAAGACCATTCCTTCCTGCCCGAGGTACTGTTTCGCGCCTTGATAATGTTTGTAGTAGTACTGGTTAGCCTTAGGCTACTAGGTAAGCGGGGCGTAAAGCAACTATCTATTTTCGAGCTGGTTATCATTCTTACACTGGGCTCAGCATCGGGCGACCCTATGTTTTATAAGGACGTAGGCCTGCTGCCCGCCATTTTTGTTTTCCTTACAGTTGTTGGCCTTTACCGTTTTGTCGTTTACCTGGGCGATAAGAGCAGTCGCTTCAACCGGCTGGTGGAAGGAAAACCCGTTTGCCTGATAGAGGATGGCATCTTTTGCTGGGGCAATTTTCAGAAAGAACCCATTGCACTGGACGAATTTTTGTCGGGCCTGCGTGTATTGAACGTCTCTCAGCTGGGCCAGATACGCCGCGCCTACCTGGAGACTTCGGGTGAGCTAAGCGTATTTTATTATCCTGACGATAGCGTTAAGCCGGGCTTACCGATCTTACCCGAATCGTTGGAAAAATGCACCAGCCAGATACAGAAACCTGGTATGTACTCATGCGTACACTGTGGACATACTGCTGAGATTGAAAAGACTGGATCACAAGTTTGCCATACTTGCGGCAAAAACAAGTGGGTAGAAGCTTGCGGTGATAAGAGAATATCCTGATCAGCCTTTACATATACCACACCTCCTATTTTTTTCGTATTTTAGATAGCATAGTTTTATTTAATGAAACAGATGTTATCAGGCCTGTCGCTGACAGAGCGGGTGGATGTATTGAATATTGGCCTCATGATCCTTTCGTGCTGGGTGGCTGTAATTATTCCCTTCGAGCTGTTCCTGTTCTCTTATGCAGTATTGGGGCCGCTCCACTACCTCACCGAAATATCGTGGCTGCACGATAATAAGTATTATGCAAATAAGGGCTACGATGCCATTGTGTTATCCTTTCTCGCGGTTGTGATAGCAGTTCTTGGCATCATGACGCTCGTTGCGAAGATGGATGTCGCCGTCATATCAGCCATGGTATTTTACGTAGCATTTTTTGCTGCGCTGTTATTCATACTTGTTAAGGATAATAAGTTCCGTCTCATTGGGTTAGCATTTATACTACTTACGTCAAGCCTTGCCAATAAATACTTTGTATTCTTTGTGGTACTATTGCCTACACTGGTGCATGTGTTTCTTTTTACAGCGTTTTTTATGCTGTTTGGCACTATCAAAAGTAAAAGCCGTACCGGTATAGCTGCACTTGTTGCACTGTTCTTATGCGCCTGGTTCCTGCTCGATCTGTATGCCGTTCCTGCCAACTACCACGCCTCCGATTATGTGCGCAAAAATTACGACCTGTTTAAAGCAATGAATACCACCTGGTTATTTCACTTCAATGGTGTCTTTCCGAACAGCCCGTCCTTTAATTGGGACCACGAAGTATACGAAACGACGAACGGTATTCTCATCATGCGCTTTATCGCATTTGCCTACACCTACCATTATCTCAATTGGTTCTCAAAGACGAACATCATTAAATGGAATAAAATACCGAAGGTTAGGATGATACTGATAGTGGCTATATGGCTGCTCAGCATTGCCCTTTATTGGAAAGACTATAAGCTGGGCTTGTGCTGGCTGCTGGTGCTAAGCTATATGCATGTGCTGCTCGAGTTTCCGCTCAACTTTAGGAGTATGCTGCTACTGGTTGGTTATAAATCGACTAAGTAGTATCCTGCCGTCGTCACCTCATGACAATTTGTTAAAGCGAGGGGTACAATTTTTTTATCGCTCTTAAGCACATGAAAAGAGCGCTAAGAATTACTTTATATATTCTGGGTGGAATATTTGTCCTTCTGCTCGGTATTGTCGTCTGGTTGAACACCGGGTCCGGCAAGAACTTCCTGAAAAACAAGGCGGTAGCTTTTATTGAAAAGAAATTGAACACCGAAGTAATAGTCGGCACACTCGACTACCGCCTGCCCGAAATGGTGGAACTGAAAGATGTGCTGTTCCGAGATCAGGCCAAAGATACCATGCTGGCGGTGCGCCGCCTGCGTGTAGATATCAATATGCTTAAGCTACTGAGCAACAAGGTAGAAGTAGAGGAAATAGTAATGGAAGGCGGCGTAATGCACCTGTATCGCAATGCTCCGGACACCAGCTTCAACTTCGATTATGTGGCCAAGGCTTTCGCCGCACCCCCAAACCCCAATGCTCAGGATGCACCCACAGATTCTACAGGGCAGTTGCAATTGGATATCAAACGTTTATTGCTGGATGATATAAGGGTGCGGTTTAATGACTACACAGGCGGTTCACACTTTGTCACGGATCTGAACAAGCTGGAACTTACGCTGAACAAACTCGACCCCTACAATCTCGACTTCAATGCCAAGACTTTATACGTAGATGGCGCCAGGATACATTTTACATTAAACCCTTCGTTGCTGCCGCCAACCGACAGCGCGGTTGTAGTGATGCCGCTATTGGCAGCCGATGAACTGAACCTGCGTAATGTAATCTTCCGTTTTGAGGATAATGTGAACCCCATGCAGATGGAGTATCAGGTAGGCGCACTACTGGCACACCCCGAACGTATAGATCTGCGCAACCAATATATAGGCATCAAAGACCTGATAGTAGATACCAGCAACATACAGATAGCAATGGGCCGGGCTGCGGCAGAAAAAGCAGGACAACTGCTGGATACACTGATAAACGTAAATGCAGCACCTGCAGCCAAGTGGTATGTAGATGCCAACACCGTCCAGTTTACCAAAGTAAGCCTGCAATTTGATAACCATAGCGTTAAGAGGCTGCCCGAAGGTATCGACTTTGCACACCTGGATGCTAAGGACATTGACCTGGATATAAACGACTTCCACTACACTACAGATACCATCATGGGGGACATTCAGCACTTTGCTGCGGTAGAGAAGAGCGGATTAATCATACAAGAGCTAAAAACCGTATTTGCCTATCACCCACAGGGTGTATACCTAAGGAATCTTTATGCACAAACACCGCAAACCGTATTGCGCGACTATGCCGAGCTGCGGTACCCATCGCTGGAAGCGTTAACGAATAGCCCCGAAACAATGTATACACGCTTACACCTTACCAATAGTGTGGTAGGTATGCGCGATGTACTCATCTTCGCACCGAACCTGAAAAGCCAGCCACTGTTCCGCACGTATGCGAATGACCGGCTCAAGGTAAATGCCGTGGCAGAGGGCTTTTTGAATGCACTGGAAATAGATCGTTTTATATTGCAAGGGCTCAACAGCTATGTAGATATATCGGGTAAGGTGAATGGATTGCCTGACCCTAATAAAGTAAACTATAACCTAAGCATCGCACGTTTACAGACGAACAAAGCGGTAGTCAATACCTTCCTGACACCAGCGATACAGAAACAGGTAAATATCCCGAATAGCTTTACCATCACAGGTCGTATAAACGGTACTACTACCAGCTTCAATACCGACCTGTATGCAACTACTACCGATGGTGATGCCAAGATAAATGGTACCCTATCGCTGGGTAGTAAGCCGGGCCGCGAAAAGTATAATATGGTAGTGCGCACCGATAAGCTGAACATCGGTAAGATCATCCGCCAGGAGAAAACGATAGGCCGCGTATCTGCCAACATCAGCGCTATCGGCCAAAGCTTCGACGTGAACTATATGGATGCCATGCTGAAGGGTCATATCTCATCAGCAGGCTTCATGGGCTACAACTACAGCAATATAGACTTCAACGCAAAAGTCGCTAACAAGTCTGCCGCATATAATATAGTATCGAAAGACCCGAATGCGGTGCTGAACGCAAAAGGCACTGCCAACTTTGCAAATAAATACCCGGCTATCGTAGCCCGTATCGATATCGACAGCATCGACCTGCAGGCACTGAAGCTATACCAGGACGAGCTGCGCATACGCGGTGTGGTAGATGCCAATATACCGGTACTGAGCCCGGACTACCCAAGAGGTACGGTTACCATGGATCGCCCTACGGTAGTGCTGAAAGGCCAGCGTTATTTCCTCGATAGCATGTACGTAGCATCTACACCAAGTGCCGATTCAGGAAACTACATTGTTATAAATGCAGACGCCATACAGGCCGTCATCAGTGGGCGTACGCCGCTTACTCAAATAGGTAATATTGTAAACAGCCATATCAACAGGTACTATGCAACTAATACTGGTGATAGTATAAGAGCTGTTCGCGCTGCACCATCTTCTTACGACCTTAGTGTAAATGCGATACTACGAGACAGGCCGTTATTAAGAGTACTGATACCGGGACTGGAAGCTATGGATACGGTAAGACTGGAGGCGGGTCTAAGCCCAAATACACTGTTCGTAAATGCGAACATGCCCCGCCTGCAATACAACGGTATGGTATTCCAAAACGGGCTGGCACGCATCAACGGTGGCGCCGACTCAGGCTTGAATTATAATATAACATTAGACAGGTTCACACAGGGCAGTATGGATTTCCAATATGCCAGTGTATCGGGTAATCTATATCGTCAAAACCTGCTGGCGCGGGTGCGTATAGCAGATTCTTCGCGTAATCCGCGCTTTGGCATAACTGCTAATATGCGTATGGCAGGTGCTAACCAGGAACTGACCGTACAGGAAGGCCTGTTGCTGAACTATAAAACCTGGGATGTAACGC
Organism: Sphingobacteriales bacterium; assembly: GCA_004144175.1. Classification (GTDB taxonomy): domain Bacteria; phylum Bacteroidota; class Bacteroidia; order Chitinophagales; family Chitinophagaceae; genus Polluticoccus. The sequence goes on along the minus strand of SEFT01000009.1, from coordinate 93,523 downwards.
AGCCTAACAAGATCGTATTTGGCAAGGATGGATTTTATGTACAGAACTTCCGCATCAGCAGTGGTGGCGAGTCAATCTCGCTCAACAGTGAGACACCGCAATTCAGCGCACCGATAGCAGTTGCCATCAAAGACTTCCTCATCAGCAACGTAACGGAGATCATCAGCAAAGATACCCTGCTGGCAAATGGTGTACTGAATGGCAACCTTACACTTCGTAATGTAATGAAGGCACCGGAGGTAGCCGGTAATTTCGATATACGCGACCTGTCGGTACTGAACGATACCGTAGGTAATGTGGCAGCACAACTCAATAGTGCATCTGCTAATGCGATCGACTCAAGGGTGAATATTACCGGCCGTGGCAATGATGTATCTGTTACGGGCCTTTATTATCCACAAGCGGTGAACGGCAACAACTTCGACCTCAACATCAACATAGCTGCACTAAACCTGGTAAGCATCGAAGGCATTACGAGCTATGCAGTGCGCAACAGTGTAGGCTACCTGCGTGGAAATCTAAAACTACAAGGTACTATGGCTGCACCACGCATGACGGGTGAACTGCGTACAGACAACCTATCGACAACGATAGCAGCACTGGGCACCCGCTACCGCATGCCTGCCGAAGTAGTAAGATTTACGGGAGATGCAGTCGAGTTCCAGAATTTCAAGTTGCTGGATAGCGCAGGCAATCAGGCCATTGTAGACGGTAAGATATATACCCGCGACTTTAAGAATATGGAGCTGGCGCTACGTGTACGTGCTAACCGCTGGCTGGCTATCAACTCTACCGCTAAAGATAATGACCTGTTCTACGGACGCGCTATTGTCAGCGCCAACCTGAATATAGGTGGAAGTATACTAGCGCCATCTATGAGCGGTAACCTTACCGTTCACGATAGCACCAAACTATCAGTAGTAGTGCCGCAGCCAACACCGGGCATTGAAGAGCGCGAAGGCGTTGTAGAGTTTGTAGACATGAGTGATCCTAACCGCTACAAGCTACTGCCGCCTAAAGACACAACGAAGAAGCTGGCACTACGTACCGGTACCAATATAAACCTGAATGTGAATGTAGAAAAAGATGCGGAGTTCAATGTGATCATCGACGAGGCATCGGGCGACTTTGTAAGAGTACGCGGCCAGGCAGCGCTCAATACTTATGTGAGTCCCGATGGTGTGCTGGGTATCGTAGGTAGCTATGAACTGAAGTCTGGTTCGTATGAGCTGAACTATAACTTCATCCGCCGCAGGTTCGATATACAGCCGGGTAGCTCCATCACATTTGCAGGAGACCCGATGGATGCCATACTGAATGTGACCGCGGCATATACCGCCAATATACCTCCGTACGACCTGGTAGCTCAGCAAGTGAGCGATCCGGCTCAGTTGGTATACTTCCGACAACGCCTGCCCTTCCAGGTGCAGCTGAAGCTTACCGGCCCAATGATGAAGCCAAACGTAACATTCGACATCGTACTGCCTGAAGACAGAACCTTCCGCGCTACGCCTGATGTGGTAAACCTTACAGAAGCAAGATTGGCCGAGGTGCGTAATAATGCATCAGAGATTAACAAACAGGTATTTGCCGTACTAATACTGGGCAGGTTCATTGGAGAGAGTCCCTTCCGCTCGGGTGTGGATGGTGGCGGTGCAGGGCTGTATGCCAAGCAAAGTGCCAGCCGTTTCATCAGCGACCAGCTGAATCAGTTATCGGATAAACTGGCAGGAGGCATCAACCTGAACTTCGACCTGCAAACTTCGGAAGACTATACTACCGGGCAGAGAAGAGAGCGTACCGACCTGAATGTATCGGCAAGCCGCCGCCTGCTCAACGACCGCCTGAAAGTAACCTTCGGTAACAACTTTGAATTAGGAGATGGTACACAGACCAACAGCAATAATAACAGTAACCTGATACCATCTAACCTGGCGCTTGATTACCTGCTTACCGCAAACGGACGCTATACTATAAGGCTATACCGTGAACAGGACAATACAGAGATCATCGACAGGAGCGTGATAGAGACAGGCGCTGCCTTCATTATGCGTGCTGAGTACAACAAGTTCAGACAGCTGCTGACGAATAAGAGAAGGATGAGAAGGAATAATATGAGGGAAATGCAGTGGAAGGAAAATCCAATAGATAGTAATAAGCAAACAACAGCCCGCACCAAACCATAACCATTTTTATTAAAAAACGACGACTGTTCCATCATCATATATGTACCGGATACAATCATATCTACTGCTTTTATTGCTCTGCCTGCTAATGGCGGCTTGTAGCAATACCAAAAAACTACCTGCCGGTGAATCTCTATTCGTAGGTGGTAGGGTAAAAGTGAATGACGACTACGCCGACAGGCGGGAGAAGAAAATACTGCCTACCGATCTGGAATCAGCGATACGGCCGAGACCCAACAGTAAGTTCCTGGGTATGCGCCTGAAGCTTAGCATCTACAACTTCGTTGGTGGCGACCCAAAGAAAGAAAAGGGCATACGCCATTTTATACGCAGCCGCTTTGGTGAGCCACCGGTACTGGCCAGCTCAGTAGATATGGAGCATAACAGGCAGATCCTACAAAACGTACTGGAAAACCGTGGCTTCTTCTACCCTAATGTGAAACCTGAAATGCAGGTGAAACGAAGAAAGGCAACTGCACATTTTGATGTACTTACAGGCCAGCAATACAAGATCAGGAATGTACATTTTGTAACCGATAGCGGCGGACAGATAACCAGAGACATTGCGGCACAGGCAGACAAAACCTTATTAGTGAAAGACCTGCCCTTTAACCTCGGCCTCATCAAAGCAGAGCGCAACAGAATAGACCAGCATCTGAATGAAATGGGCTACTACTACTTCACGCCGGACGATATCATCATACTTACCGATAGCTCCATTGGCAACCACCAGGTAGATATGTATGTGAAGGTAAAGGATGAGGTACCGGATGATGCACGGATGATCTATAAGATCAACAACGTGTTTGTATATCCCAGCTATAGACTAGCCGACAACCGCAACCGCCGCAATAATACAGATACCTCAAGACGTGCAGGCCGCAGGCGCCGTGTAGTGCAGGCCAACCGCCGCCAGCAGGATACCCTGTATGTGCAGGACAGGTTCTACATGATAGGCAATACCAAACAGTTTAAGCCAAAAGTGTTCACGTCGGCCATGCAATTCCAGCCGGGCGATACGTATAATCGTACGGAGCACAACTTTACGCTGAACCGCCTGATAACGATGGGCACCTTCAAATTTGTGAAGAATGAGTTTGACCCCGTAGCTCCGGGCTTGCTGAATGCCTACTACTACCTTACGCCTAACCCAAAAAAATCGATACAGCTGGACTTGGGTAACTATACCAAGAGCGATAGCCGTGTGGGTTCTCAGCTGAACCTTACCTGGCGCAATCGTAACACCTTCCACGGTGCCGAAATGCTGTCGATACGCGCAGCACTTGGTTTTGAATCGCAGCCGGGCGGAGGCGCTAACAGTCCATCAACATACCAGGTGCTTTTAGAGCCAAGGCTGAGTGTACCGCGTTTTGTAGTGCCTTTCTTCAATATCAAGTCGCACAGCATGTTCGCGCCACGTACCTCTATCTACCTGGGTTATGAAGCTGTGGCGAGAAGGCCGCTATACCTTTTGCATTCATTCAAAACAGGCTATGGCTACAACTGGAAAGAGGATGTGAAGCGTGAGCATGAGTTATTCCCTATTAATATCAACTACGTGGTGACGGATACATTGAACAAGGACACGTCGTTCTATGTCAACTATAGTAACCTCTTCTTTAATGGTCTTATCATAGGTCCTACCTATCAATATACCTACAACTCCAGAGGTGATGGTCCGCCGAACAAGCAGGATTTTTACTTCAATGGTTTGGCTGATTTCTCGGGCAATATCCTTGGCCTTATACAAGGCTCTACGCTCGATGAACCTAAGAAGCTATTCGGAGAACGTTATGCGCAGTATATAAAACTGCAAACGGATTTCCGGTATTACTTCAACTATGGCCTCAACAAGAACTCCATTTGGGCCAACAGGCTGATACTAGGTTATGGTCACCCGCATGGCAACTCCACACAGCTTCCCAACATCAAACAGTTCTTTAGCGGTGGTAACAGTAGCTTACGTGGTTTCCCATCGCGCCTGGTCGGTCCCGGTCGATTTAATGCTATATCGAATGACGGAAAACAAAACAGACGATTTATAGAAACTGCAGGTGACATAAAGTTTGAAGTAAACACCGAGCTTCGGGCGCAGTTGAAAGACTTTATACATGGTGCAGTTTTCATAGATGCAGGTAACGTATGGACCGCACGCGATACTGTTACATACGGCCCTACAGCCAAATTCAAATTCAACCGCTTCTTGTCGGACCTTGCGATAAACACCGGCGTCGGTCTGCGACTAGACTTTGCCATACTGGTACTACGTTTCGACTTCGGTGTGCCGCTACGTAAGCCATGGTTGTATGATGATACTGTGTCGGATATACAACGCAATGCGCAGCGGAAGTTCGACAAAAGCGATATTGTATTTAACCTCGCTATTGGTTATCCCTTCTAATAACAAAAGGCTCGCAGTATGCGAGCCTTTTGTATGTTTTCTCAGTTCAGTATCGTTATTTCTTCCCGTCCTGCTCCAGTACAAACTTAAAGCCGATACCGTGTATCGTTTGTAGCTCTACGCCCTTCTGGTCTTTCAGGTACTTTCTTACCTTGGTAATGAATACATCCATACTACGGCCGAGGAAATAATCTTCTCTGCCCCATACGTTCAGCAGTATCTCTTCGCGTTTCAGTACACGGTTGGCATTCAGGCACAGGTAGCGTATCAGGTCGGCCTCACGCTGTGTGAGCTGGTGGTTCACTGCATCGCTTGACAAGTAGAGATTATTGAAGTCAAACTTTAGGTCGCCGATCCTGAACTCTGTTGGTGCGTTATCGTCTTTCTTCTTGGTTCTTTTCAGGAACACCTCCAGGCGCAGCAACAGCTCCTGCATGTTGAAAGGCTTTGTGATGTAGTCATCTGCACCGCTCTTAAAACCTGCTATCTTATCATCATCCATTGCCTTACTCGTCAGCAGCAGTATCGGTATGTCCTCGTTCTGCTTGCGTATCTGGTTGGCCAGCGACATGCCGTCTTTCTTAGGCAGTATCACATCCAGCAGGCATATGTCGAACATGTTTTTCGTGAATTGTTGCCATGCAGTTTCACCATCCGGACAGTGCGTTACATCATAGCCATTGTTCTTCAGGCTTTCCTTTACGGCATAGCCCAAAGTAGGATCATCTTCTACCAACAAAATTTTCGCCTTAGGTCCTCCGTTGTTGCTCATGCAGGTCTCAATTAATATCCGAATTATCTTTCGTAGCTTGATATGCCTTATTGTATTCAGGTATCATAGCAACCGGCGTTGCACGATGCTCCCTTATACTACACACCTATATACAGATTGCAAGATAAGTAATACATTCTTAATATGCCACCGTAAATATACGCAAAGGAAATTATTAAGGTTTTCAGGAGATTTTCACCCGTCCCGGGTTGGCCGAGATGAAGGATTCCCAGCCCGGTTTTTTCTTAGCGCCTGCCGGTATGTTTACCTTACTTGGTTCGCTATCGGCAGTAGGTATACGGCTCTGGTAGTGATGGCACAGCGCTACACCTACCGCATCGGTAGCATCCATAAAGCGCACATCTTCTTTAAAGTGGAGCGTATGTTGCAACATTTGCCATACCTGCTCTTTAGTAGCATTACCGCGGCCCGTTATCGATTGTTTTACCTTCTTAGGTGCATACTCCACCGCCTGCAACCCGTGCATCATGGCAGCGGCTATGGCTACGCCCTGGGCACGGCCCAGCTTCAGCATACTTTGTACGTTCTTACCAAAGAACGGCGCTTCGATGGCTACTGCCTTCGGCTTGTGCAACTTTATCAGCGTCTCCATTTTCCGAAAGATCAGCTCCAGCCTTTCTGCATGGTCTTTGTTCTTTGCCAGCTGCAATACCCCCATTTCCACCAGCGATACCTTATTTTTGTCGATGGCGATAAGGCCATAACCCATAACAAGCGTACCGGGGTCGATACCAAGGATAATATGCGGATGCTGCTGCAAATGAAGACTTTAAGCAAAAGTACCAAAATATGGCTCAACTATACGCTGGGCGCAGCCGTTTCTGCGTTGCTATTATGGGGCATATATATACAGATACAAAAACAGATAGGCAGGCTTGATGAGGTAAACCCCTCTTCGCTTTGGCAAACAGGCCCCGATTACCTGCTTTGGCTTTGCATATTGCTTATGCCGGTCAACATTGGCCTCGAAGCACGCAAGTGGCATTTACTAGCATCTACCGCAAGGCCACTTAGCTTTAAAGATGCTCTGGCCAGCTGCCTAGCAGGCATCACCTTTTCGCTGATAACGCCCAACAGGTTGGGAGAGTATCCCGGCCGTCTGCTGTATATGCGGCGGAAAAATACCTTCCGCCTTATCAGTGTATCGGTATTGGGGGCTGTAGCCCAGATGTTGGCATTATTCATCTTCGGCTTAGCTAGCCTTATTTATTATAATGCTGCCTTCCCCGGTATTATTTCAATTATCGCATTGCTGTCTTGCGCGGTATTCACTACCGGCATCGCCATACTCTATGCAAGGTTCGAGCAGTGGGCACCGTTGATAGAAAGAGTGAAGTGGCTGCGCAAGTTTAGAGTGTATGGTCAACTGCTTCGGCGGTTTACAAATAAGGAACAATTAACAATTCTGGGGTTATCTTTACTTCGCTTCGCAACTTATACGGCACAGTATTTGGTCTTGTTGCGCTGGATGAATGTAATGCTGCCGCCTGTAGAGGGTTTCCTGATGTCAGCACTGTTCTTCTGGGTAATGGCGGTTATTCCTACACTGGCGTTGGTTGAGTTGGGGGAGCGGGGACAGGTGAGCTTGTATTTATTTCATCATTTTTCGGATAATACGATCGGTATATTAGGCGCTACGATCGGTATATGGTGTATTAATTTAATTTTACCTGCAATAGCAGGCAGCATCCTGCTACTAAGGATGCGTTACATTCGTTGATATATTTTTATAGAGTAAACAATGCCCGTATTGAAAAAAATTGTCCTTGTTTGTATAACATTCTTTACTGCATTACTACCGGCTTTTGCGCAAAACGATTTTTGTGGCTTGAGCAATAATAGCTTCCAGGAGGGCGAGAAGCTGCACTTCAAGGTATACTACAATATGGGCCCTATGTGGGTAGGTGCGGGCGAGGCCGACTTCCAAACGGTACTGGAACAGCTTAATGGCAGGAGCGTATACCACATCATTGGCGATGGTAAAACTTTGAAATCATACGAGTGGTTCTACAAAGTACGTGACCGTTATGAGACCTATATAGATGTGGAAACATTGCTGCCTGCCAAATTTGTAAGGAATGTAAATGAGGGTGGATTTAAAATATTGAACAACGTCACCTTCAACCAGGCTGCGGGGCAGGCTACCTCAAATAACAAGACCTTTAAAGTTCCGAATTGTATACAGGATGTATTGTCGGCTATATACTATGCCCGCAATATAGACTACAACAAGTACAAGCCCGGCGATAAGATACCTTTCAGCATGTTTCTTGACGACCATGTGTACAGCCTTTATGTACGCTATATAGGTAAGGAGCGTATTACTACAAAATATGGCACCTTTAATGCTATTAAGCTAAGCCCGCTATTGATAGAGGGTACCATCTTTAAAGGCGGTGAGAAAATGATGGTGTGGGTAAGCGATGATGCCAACCACCTTCCCGTTCGTGTAGATAGCCCTATACTGGTAGGCAGCGTAAAGGTTGACTTAATGGGCTACCAGAAACTACGGAACCCCCTGACCAGCCTGATAAAGAAAAAGAAATCTTCAGACGACGATTAATAAAGCGTCGCCTTATTTTTGCCCGTCGATGATCATGAAACTCTTAAGCACAACTGCACTTATTATATTAACAGCTTTAACCTCATTCGCGCAGGGCGAAAAACGCTGGCTGAAGCATGAGATAACCACACTATCCAGCACTACGATGCATGGCCGTGGCTACGTCAGTAAAGGCGGTGACAAGGCTGCTGCTTATATCCAAAAGAAGTTTCGTGAGTTCGGGGTAAAGTCGATCAAGGCCGATAGCAGTTATTACCAGCCGTATTCTTTTTCTATCAATACCTTCCCCGGTACGGTATACTTCAAGATAAACAAGAAAGAACTAAAGCCTGGTCCCGACTACATTGTATATGCAGGTAGCTCTCCTTACAAAACAGAGAAGATAAAGCTGCGCAAAATAGACCTAAAAAAAGTAAAGGACAGCGTAAGTTGGGCTATGGTGAAAACGCAGTTCCGCCCCGACAGAGCCTATTTTTTAAAGAACTCGGATACCGTCAGCAAATACCTGAAACATTCGATACGCTCTTTCGCCAAAGAATTCCCCGATGGCTTATACATACTACCCAAACACGGTAAGCTTATATGGACCGCCAATACGGATACCGTACCTGCTACCATAGTATATGTAGAAGACACCGTGCTGCCTAAGCGATGGATAAGGAATGCCGCCGTTACAGTAGAAACGGAATACATACCATCCTTCAAAAGCCAGAATGTAATAGGCGTTGTGCCCGGCACAGAGCGGCCCGATAGTTTTATTGTGTTTACCGCCCACTACGACCATCTGGGCCAGATGGGCAGGCATACCGTATTCCCTGGTGCGCACGACAATGCCAGCGGCACCGCCCTGATGATGTATATGGCTAAATACTTTGCAGCACATCCACAGCGCTACTCAACCGTATTTATCGGCTTTAGCGGAGAGGAGGCCGGGCTGCTGGGCTCAAAGCATTATGTGAATAATCCGCTCTTCCAGCTTGATAAGATCCGTTTCCTGGTGAACCTCGATATGACAGGCGACGCTACCAATGGAATCACCGTAGTAAACGGCACCGAGAATGAGCCGGAGTTTGCCATAATGGAGGAGATCAATAAAGAAAAGCAATACCTGCCTAAGCTCAATAAAAGAGAAAAGACCTCCAACAGCGATCATTACCACTTTGCGGAGAAAGGCGTACCTGCAGTTTTCATTTTTGGCAACGGCACTAAAGGCCACTATCACGATGTGTTCGACGTAGCCAAAGAACTGTCGCTCGAGAACATCGATGGCCTGGCCAATATGCTTATCAGCCTTACCGGGCGATTGAGCGGGCAGAAATAATGTCTATTTTTATCCAAACTAATTAATTGATAATGAGAAAGTCCCTTGCACTGCTCACTGCATCAGTATGCATTTTTGCATCCTGCGAAAATGCCAAGCAGGCCACACAATCAGGCGCGCAGCAATTTATAGACAACTATACCCAAAAATATGTGCAGCTGTACACTAACTCCAGCAATGCCCAGTGGAAATCGAATACCGAGATAGTAGAGGGAGATTCGACCAATACGGTTAATGCCCGTAATGCCGACGAGGCCATGGCCGCATTTACCGGTAGTAAGGAGAATATAGAACAGGCGAGAAAGTACCTGGAGCAGAAAGATCAGCTGACCGATATACAGAAGAAGCAACTAAAGCTGATACTATATGCGGCAGCCAACAACCCACAAACCGTTGCCGAACTGGTGAAGGCGCGCATCAAAGCTGAGAACGACCAGACACGCCAACTATACGGATATCAATACATGCTCAATGGCAAAAAGGTAAGCACCAACGAGATCGATGAGATACTAAAGAAGGAAACCAACCTCGATAAGCGACTTGCTGCCTGGAACGCCAGCAAGGAAGTAGGGAAGACGCTGAAACCGGGACTGGTGAGCCTGCGTAATATGCGCAACCAAACAGTGCAGGCACTCGGCTACGACGACTACTTTACCTACCAGGTGACCGACTACGACCTGAAGACGCCCGAGATGACGGAGCTGATGGACAGGCTGATAAACGACCTGCGCCCGCTGTACCGTGAGCTGCATACCTGGATGCGATATGAGCTGGCTAAAAAATACGGCGTGAGCACAGTGCCTGACTACCTGCCTGCACACTGGCTGCCTAACCGCTGGGGACAAGACTGGAGCTCGATGGTAGATGTAAAAGGCATCAACCTGGATAGTGTGCTGCGTACCAAATCGCCCGAGTGGATCGTAAAGGAAGGGGAAAACCTGTATGTGAGCCTGGGCTTCCCGAAGCTGCCGCAAAACTTCTGGACCAACTCCAGCTTGTACCCCTACCATGCCGATTCTAATGTGAAGAAGAACAACCACGCATCGGCCTGGCATATGGACCTTGGAGAAAGAGTACAAAGCCTGATGAGCGTAGAGCCAAATTCAGAATGGTTTGAAACGGCCAACCACGAGCTGGGACATATCTACTATTACATGACCTATACTAATAAGGACGTACCGCCACTACTGCGCGGCGGTGCCAATCGTGCGTACCACGAGGCCATAGGCACCATGATGGGACTGGCTGCCATGCAGAAGCCTTACCTCGCAGCACGTGGCCTTGTTAGCCCTAATGTGCAGGTAGACAGTATACAGGCGCTACTTAAAGAAGCGCTCAACTCAGTCGTGTTTATCCCGTTTGCGGCGGGTACTATGAGCAATTTTGAGAAGGCTATGTATGTAGACAGCCTTAGTCCCGACCAGTTCAATGCCAAATGGTGGGAGCTTTCTAAAAAGTATCAGGGCATCGTACCGCCATCGCCACGTGGCGAGGAATACTGCGATGCGGCTACAAAAACGCATATCAACGACGACCCGGCGCAGTATTATGACTATGCGCTTTCTTATGCCATACTTTATCAGTTGCACAACCATATAGCAAAGAACATCCTTCATCAGGACCCGCGCGCTACTAACTACTATGGCTATAAAGCCATTGGCGATTTTATGAAGAAGATCATGTACACGGGCGCTTCAAAAGAATGGTGTGATGTACTAAAGGAGAGCACGGGCGAAGACCTAAATGCTAAAGCAATGCTCGAATACTTTCAGCCGCTGGTAGACTGGCTGAAGGTGCAGAACCAGGGCAGGACCTATACGCTGCCTGAGAAGTTGTAAAAATCAAAATGATAAAATAGAAAAGGGCTGTGTAGTATTACACAGCCCTTTTTAAATATTAGCACTATACCGCAAACGCTTTTGGCTTCTTCAAGTTAAATGGCCGCTCAATGATGAATGTGCCTACCTGATGCGATTTTATAGTCTCATCATAAGCCTGGCTATTGGTGTTGTATACACCAATTATCTGCTTGTCTTTAATGACCAGATGCTTACCATTATACAAGGTGATGAACTCTTCCCTGTTGGCTTTGTAGTAATCAATTTCTTCTGTTATCATAAATCTGTTTATTCTTCTAAGTTGTATTGGTAGTGTATACACTATGCAGTCATCGTAATATTCTCCTGCTTCATGATCATTTTATAGGCATGATCGATAAATAAGGACATCTCTACAGAGCGGTCGATGGCATCATGATCAAATACCGGCATATAAGCTTTGCCTCTGCTAACCGCTCTCATACCGAACTTCCGCATCCGTAGCCATGTCGAGGCTTCAGGGTAGAATGATGTTACCATACACACCAGGTTCAGTGCATCATTATCCTTATCCATCGAGTAATTGATGACGATAGCGCCTGTGCTTGTATTATCTACTTGCTTATACTCTACAGATATCTCTTTCTTCATGTTATTTTATTTAATCTGGGGAAATACTATACTTTATTGAAGCCGCCACTAAGCTGAAGCGACTCCTTATTACTAGCTTCTCTTACGATAAGCGTTTGGGTCATAAAAATAGCGCGGTCCAGCTTCAAAATAGCCCTCTCCCCGCTTATCCGGTCTTCCATCTTTACAAATGCAAATCCGCGCGATCTTCTGGTGTAGCTATCTGTTACAATATGTGCAGACATAACATTACCAAATGCCGAAAATGCCTTTTTGAGGTCAGTATCCATTGCCTGCTTGCACAGGTTACCTATGTATAGATCCATAGCGTAAATATTTAAAAGGTGAAAAGAAGGGGCGCCGGCGAGGACTGAAAGGAAAGAAAGCGGATCAGAGAAAGCGAAAAGCCCGTAATAAGCTAAAGGTAGGCCTTTTAAACGCGGTAGCCCAAAATATTATTGCATTTTCAATTATAAACCCGAAGTAATGTTGGTATAAATGAGTGGTTTCCAGGCGAAAATATGTCCTATGGATGAATTATGCGGTGGGTTTAGCCGGGCATTATTGCTGCAAATACTTAGCTGGCTGTATGAGCTATTGTATTTTATAATACCAATATAAAAATTATACGTTGTGTTTTTCAAAGAAAATACGACCTTTGCGGAAATTATGGCTAAATCAAAAGAAACAACAGGGAAAAAAGACAAGGAAAAGAAAAAGCAACAAAAAAAGAAAGAGAAAATAGCCCGCGCCGAAGATCGTAAAGCTAACAGTAGCAAAGGGAAAGGGCTGGAAGAAATGTTCGCATTTGTTGATGAGAATGGCAATTTGTCTGACACTCCTCCTGACTTAACGAATAAGAAAGACATCGCGCTGGAAGATATCCAGCTGGGTGCGGCAAAGGTTGATCCTGAAGAGGACGGACTGAGAAAAGGTATTGTGAACTTCTTCAACCACGATAAAGGTTACGGGTTCATCAACGACCTCAGGAGCCAAAAGAGCATCTTCGTTCACCAGAACGACCTGAGCGAGCCGATCAAAGAGCGCGATAAAGTATCGTTCGAAATAAAGCATGAGGCAAAAGGGCTGGCAGCTTTCAACGTTAAAAAAATTAAATAAGTATATGAACGGCCTTGTAAAAGGCCGTTCTTTTTGATCCTTATACCCTTATCAACAACTTTTAACACTCCGGCTTAGGTAGTAATACTATAAATTAGTATCTTTACCATATTATATTTGTTAGCTCATCTCCGCAGCATTGTCTGCTTCGCCCTTCTGGCTCCATTGATCTACCATCTTTAATTTTAAATAAATTACCATGAAGATTTTTATAGGCAATCTTGGAAACGAGATTACGAACGACGATATTAAGACATTATTTCAGCAATATGGCGAGGTAAGGGATAGCTGCGTAGCTAAAGATAACGAAGGAAATAACCGCGGATTTGCTTACGTGCTGATGGAAGAAGCAGTACATGGCGAAACTGCCATTAACGCATTAAATAAGAAACGTTTTAAGGAGCAATTTATCTCTGTGAGTGAGGCTATACATAGCCCGCGCTTTTGCGATAAAGTGGCATCCTAACGTTTTTGTTACATTCTAAATTTTACTATGACATTTAAAGATCTGAATCTTATATCTCCTATACTCGAAGCGATCGAGGCAGAAGGATATACTACACCTACCCCTATCCAGCAAAACGCCATCCCCGAGATACTGGATGGTAAAGATGTACTGGGCTGCGCCCAAACTGGTACCGGTAAAACAGCAGCTTTTGCGATACCAATATTGCAAACAATATCGCGTGTTTCATTGGGCAAGGGCCCTCAGCCTATCCATACTCTGATATTAACCCCTACCAGGGAGTTGGCCATACAGATAAACGACAGCTTTGCAGCCTATGGCCGCAACCTGAGGGTGAAACATGCCGCTATATTTGGCGGTGTACCGCAGGGTGCGCAGGTAAAAGTGCTGCGTGCGGGCATCGATGTATTGATAGCTACCCCAGGCCGCTTGCTCGATCTTATGCAGCAAAATCTGCTGAGCATCAGCAATATCAGCGTTTTCATACTTGACGAAGCTGATCGTATGCTCGACATGGGCTTTATCAATGATGTAAAGAAAGTAGTTGCCAAGCTGCCTGCCAAAAGGCAGACGCTTTTCTTCTCGGCCACTATGCCGCCGGAGATACAGAAGCTGGCCAATACTATCCTGCACAAGCCGGTAGAGGTAAAAGTAACCCCCGTATCTTCTACTGCAGAAACCATACAGCAAGCCCTGTACATGGTAGAGAAAAAAGACAAAAAAGGCTTGCTCGCACATATATTGCGCGATAAGTCCATTACCCGTTCGCTGGTATTTACCCGTACCAAGCATGGCGCCGATAAGCTGGTGAAAGACCTGCACAAGTCGGGCGTAGAGGCGGCTGCTATACATGGTAACAAATCTCAGGGTGCAAGACAACGTGCACTGAATGATTTCAAATCAAACACCATCCGAGTACTGGTAGCTACCGATATCGCAGCTCGTGGTATCGATATAGATGAGCTACCGCACGTTATTAACTATGAGCTACCCGAAGTACCGGAGACCTATGTACACCGTATAGGCCGTACCGGCCGTGCAGGTGCATCAGGCATGGCACTTTCCTTCTGCGACTCTGAAGAAATGGACAGCCTGAAAGGGATACAGAAGCTGATCGGCTTCCAGATTCCGGTGGTAAAGTCACATCCTTTTGAAGCTGCTGAAGGACCTAAGATAAACCTGCCGAAGAACAAAGATGTAGTGCGCAGGCCCGATGCAGTCTACCAAAAGCCGGCAAGAAAGCCCAACAACGGCAATAGGAATAGCTTTCATAAACGCAGAGCGGAACAGTAGTATACATATTCTAAGAATAATCGGAGACGCAAGGGTATCTATACCTTGCGTCTTTTCTTTTATAATACGATCTGGTATAGCGCTATAAACGTTACGGGCAGCATTTTTCAGAAGACAAACCCTGCTAAAACCCTTCATTCATCCATATTTGCTCAACCTAATAAAACTTTTTGTAAATATTTTCATTGAAAATCAATTAGTTACAAAGGCACACAAAAAAAACATAATGAATTTTTTGGTACACTCAGTAGCCGATTCTACCTTTGCAGTCCTCAAAAAATATATTATCCGGCATACCGTAATCATATAGTAGTCCGGGTTTTAAAACAGAAAACATTAAAACAGGAAATGAGACACCTTAGCTTTAAAACACAATCGGCAAACGAAAGCATCGTAAAACGCGATTGGTTTGTAGTAGATGCTACTAACCAAACTGTAGGTCGTATGTGTACAAGAATTGCTACCGTACTGCGCGGCAAGCACAAAGCCTACTATACTCCTCACTTCGACTGCGGCGATTATGTGATCGTTGTAAACTCGGCGAAAGTGGTATTTACAGGTAATAAAATGGAAGAGAAAGAGTATCTGACTTACTCTGGCTATCCAGGTGGACAAAAGAACGCGACTGCAAAAGAACTGATCGCACGCCGTCCGAACGTAGTTGTAGAGCGCGCCGTAAAAGGTATGCTGCCTAAGAACCGCCTTGGCCGTGCTATGTACAAGAAACTGTTCGTATACGAAGGCGCTGAGCATCCGCACAAAGCACAGCAACCTAAAGACATGAAATTCTAAACTGCCCCTAAGGCTTATTTAGTAACAAAAAATAAACACCATTCAATATATAATGGAAAAGCAAAAAAATGCCGTAGGTCGCCGTAAGGAAGCTGTAGCTCGCGTATACATGAGCAAAGGTACCGGTAACATCACGGTTAACGACAAAGAATATAAAGCATACTTCCCGATCATGTACCTGCAAAACCAGGTAGAGCTGCCGTTCAAAACACTTGATGCAATGAGCAGCTTCGATGTGGTTGTAAACGTACAGGGCGGTGGTCCTAAAGGCCAGGCAGAAGCTATTAAAATGGCTATCTCCCGCGCACTTTGCGAAGTAAATCCAGAATATCGTCCGGCACTGAAAAAAGAAGGCCTGATGACGCGTGACCCACGTTCTGTTGAGCGTAAGAAGTTCGGTAAAGCGAAAGCACGTCGTAGCTTCCAGTTCTCTAAACGTTAATCGCCTGGTTGTATTCTTTATTTTTTTAACCGTCAAGAAAAAATTACAATGGAAGAAAATAAAAGCCTGCACCAGCAACTACTCGAAGCTGGTGTGCATTTCGGTCACCTGAAGAAAAAATGGAACCCGAAAATGTTGCCGTACATCTTTGCTGAAAAGAACGGCATTCATATAATAGATCTGAACAAAACCATCGATGGCCTGGAAGAAAGCGCTGCTGCACTGAAATCCATCGCTAAGAGCGGTAAAAAGATCATGTTCGTTGCTACTAAAAAGCAAGCGAAAGAAATAGTTGCTGAAGCTGCTGCTAAAGTAAACATGCCTTTCGTTACCGAGCGCTGGCTGGGTGGTATGCTTACCAACTTCGCTACGATCCGCAAGAGCGTAAAGAAGATGCAGAGCATCGAAAAAATGCTGGAAGACGGTACTATGGACAGCGTAACTAAAAAAGAGCGCCTGACCCTTACCCGCAGCAAAGACAAAATGGAAAAAGTACTGGGTGGTATCTCTCAAATGGGCCGCACTCCTACTGCTCTTTTCATGGTAGACATTAGCCACGAGCACATTGCACTGGCTGAAGCAAAACGCCTTGGCATTACCACTTTTGCGATGGTAGATACCAACAGCGATCCTACGAAAGTAGATTTTGCTATCCCTTCTAACGACGATGCTACTAAATCGATCGCTATCATAGTTCAGTACCTTACTGCAGCTATCATGGAAGGTCTGCAAGAGCGTTCTCAGAACAAAGAAGAAGAAGAAACGACTGAAGAAGGTGCAGAAGTGAATGAGCAGGGTGTAGAGATGAGCGAAGAAGATGGTGAAAAAGAAAGAGGTGAGCGTCGTGGCCGTACAGGTGCCGGTGGCGCAGGCCGTGGTGGCCAGGGCGGTGGTAACCGTCAAGGCAGCGGTGCTGGCAATCGTCAGGGTAGCGGCAACCGTCCGGGTGGCGGCACAGGCCGTGGACCAGGCGGCGGTGGTACACGCCCCGGTGGTGGCGGTACAGGCCGTCCTAATCCGGTGAAACGCTAGTCTAGCAACCTTTAGTAATAATAATACATGTTTAAAGCCCCATTTTTTGGGGCTTTAAACATAAAGTCCGAATTTTGCCCCCGAATTTTATAAACTTCTAAATAAATAGATAAAAATGAGCGTTACAATATCTGCAGCAGATGTAAACAAACTGCGTCAGCAAACAGGCGCCGGTATGATGGATTGCCGCAAAGCACTGACCGAAAGCGAAGGTGACTTTGAAAAAGCGATCGACTACCTGCGTAAGAAAGGCCAGAAAGTTGCTGCAAACCGTAGCGACCGCGATGCTAAAGAAGGCGTTGTATTAGCAAAAGCTACTGCTGATAATAAATACGGTATCATCGTTAACCTGAGCTCTGAAACAGACTTCGTTGCTAAGAACCAGGAGTTCATCGCTTTTGCACAGCAGATAGCTGACATAGCGCTGGAAACAAAAGCTACCAGCATCGACGAGCTGAAGGCTGCTGATATGGGCGGCGCTCAACTAGGCGAAAAGCTGATGGAGATGGTTGCTAAAATAGGTGAGAAGATCGACATCGTTCGTTTTGAGCAGGTATCTGCTGAAAGCGTTATTGCTTACATCCACGCCGGCTACCGCATAGGTGTACTGGTAGGTATGAACAAAGCTGCTAACGAGAACGTAATAGGCGCCGGTAAAGATGTTGCCATGCAGATTGCAGCTATGAACCCGCTGGCTGTTGACGAAAAAGGCATCACACCTGAAATGATCGAGCGCGAAAAAGCGATCGCAGTAGAGCAGGTAATGGCTGAAGGTAAAGCAGCTGATATGGCTGAAAAAATTGCACAAGGCAAGCTGAATAAATTCTTCAAAGAGAACACACTGCTTCCTCAGGCTTTCGTAAAAGATAACGGCAAAACTGTTGGCGACTACCTGAAATCGGTAGAAGGCGACCTGACTGTTACTACTTTCAAGCGTATAGCTGTAGGCGCGTAATAAAAATTGCCTTTTTAGGATATATAAAATTGGCCTTCCAGACCGGGAGGCCAATTTTTTTTAAAGTTTTTTCTGCCTCATTATCAAACAGTTGAAGAGCGTTTTAGATGCTTTTTTTAAACCATGGGTTGTTTTTTAGGAATATTGTTATTACCTATGTGTTAGTAAATCATTTTTCACCAACCAAAAACATCACCATGAATAAATTCAAAGGCTATGCCCTTGCTATGGGCGTATGCATGCTTTCCGCGCACAGTGCCTCCGCACAATTCACTTACACCAACGAAGAGTACAATCCGGTCAGCAAACAGAACTTCAACTATTCTGTATGCAATTCCGACAAGTATTTCTTTACCTGCGGTACTACCGACGATGCTGAGCTGAACGGCACACTAGACATCAGCGTTACCTGCCGCGATTACCAAGGCAACTTTATGTGGAACCGCGTGTTCGACAACATGAAGTTGCATGACATTGCCGGTAAGATCGCTCCTACACCCGAAGGAGTAGTGATAGTGGGTACAACTAGCAAAGAGATAGACAAGGGTTCGAAAGAGCTACTGGTAATCCATCTGGACCTGAATGGTAACATCATTGCACAGGCGTCCTACACCTTCCCCGATGAGAAAGTGAACATCTATGGCTTCGATGTATTCTGGGAGCCAAAAGACAAGACGTTCATCATCGCAGGTATGCTGAACAATGCTTACGAAAAGTACTATGAAGAGACAGACCGCAATGGCTGGATCATGAAACTGAGGCTGGAGCCCGATGGCCATGCCATACAGTGGCTCAACAGGTACTCAACTCAGCCTGACAAATTTGGTGGCTGGTTCGACGCTTTCAATAACATTGAGCGTATCGAAGAAACACCTTATGGTTTGGCTTACCATGTAACCGGCTCTATATCGGATTACAAAACACAGTACGAGCAAGACCAAGCGGTAATGAACCTGCTGGTTGATTTTGATGGTAACCTGATATGGGACTTCCCATACCGCTCCACCACACAGGACTATCCGTGGAAAAACAGGCAGTACGACAGAGGTACAGATGCCCTCTTCCATAAGGAGAGCCAAAGAATATACCACATGTACCACTCGAACGAACACAGGAGCACGATGTTTGCAGAGATCGACATCAACTTTGGTAATCCTGTAAGCAATATGTGGACCATTCCTTTTGCAACACAAGACCATGTAGAGATGAACATGCAGTGGGGCAATCCGGATGACCAGAAGGACATCGTGATAGGTGGCGTACTGAAAGACAGGAACTACCTGATAAGCATGGACCGCGGCAGCTATACACCAAACTGGCAAAAGCTGTACGATCCTACATTCGACATGAATGACCTGATAAATGTGAACTACGACTATAACACCAATCCTATGGAGAACAACTTTGGCCTCATGCAGCGCTTCTTTGTTCCTCATATGCTCGTGAACAATCCGTTTATCGACGGCTACTACCGTTTTAATTGTGGCATTACCAATAAGAGCGGCGACCTGTTTAAAAACCTGGTATTCCAGACCGACCATAATGGCTCCCTGACCAAAGAAGATAATTGCGCTGAAAAAACAGACGAATGGAAATACAGAGAGATCAAACCATATAAAGTACACCCTGGTAAGTACTACGAGACAAGGTTCAAGGAAGTAGAGGTGGGAGTAAGACCAAGAGAGCTGGACAGAAAGATCCGCAATACATGTGAGTACATCACATGGTCTCAGTACAAACCAACATCAGTAGAAAACAGCGTAAGCCTGGCAAAAGGTGTAACGGTTTATCCTAACCCGGCTAAGAACACGCTGGTAGTAGACATACCTGCCGGTACTGCTGTTAAGTCGCTGAACATAGTTGATATCCTGGGCAGAAAACAACAAATAAGCCATTCAGCTATCGATCAGGCTAAGATTACAGTTGACCTGGCACAAATGGCTAAAGGCATATACCTGATACAGGTAGCTACCGAAAACGAGGTGAAAGCTATTCGTTTCGTAAAAGAATAATTAATAAGTACGATCAGAAGAAGCCCTTACAATTTTGTGGGGGTTTCTTTCATATCTGCTAAAAAAAGGCTGCTATTTCTAGCAGCCTTTTGTATTTCAAACAGTCATATGCTCAATCGCCGGGCTTCCCTGCGAACAATTTACTGCGTACGGCTGAATGCCGGAGTGATAAGAGAGTTTTAGTAATTTTGTTCATAAATAATACCATAAGCCCTTATGATCTACATTCCATTCTATGTCTTCTGTACTACAGCGCATAGCTTCCATTACAACTTAGGGAAGACCAAATTTCAAATACATCAACCTAAAGTGTTTTAAAGCAATATGAAAAAGTTTAGCCTTATCGCATTTGTTTATTCGTTGCTTTCCTGCATGTACGCGGCCGCACAGCCCTGGATTTATAATCCTGCCACAAGCTCGTTAAGCGCCAGTAACATTAGCAGCTTCTATTTTAGCAATGTCCTATTAAAGCCCAATAACGGTTACGTCACTACGCTTGACTTCCAGGCGAAAGATTACGTAGAGATGTACTGTAGTGGCGACAATGGGCCGGCATTTATGATGTTTAAGAATATCAGCGATCTCTATCCGCATCTGTCAGGAAGTATGAGCCTGATGACCGGCGGGCAGAACAGGATCAGTATAAAAAGAGACGGAGACATCATATTCGGAGATGGCAGAGACCGTACGCGCATTAATTTTAATACATCGCGATATGCAAGCCTTCATAGCGGCAACAGCAGGGGGAGTGCTGTTATCCTTGGTGCCGATAGCGGTTACTATGCAGGTGCAATATCGTTCCGTGCTACAAACGCTGACGAGGCTAAACTGAAGCAAAATGATGTCGCCTACCGTTTCGAGGTTAATAGTTATAAAGACTCGGGGAAGGTTATTGACACAGCAACTTATATGACCATTCGCAAGAACGGAAAGGTGGTTATAGGCAGCGACCTGAATAACAGAAGCTGGCAACCCGGCAGCGATCTTCCCGATGGATATGCCCTTATGGTACAACAAGGCATACTGACTGAAAAGTTGCGGGTAGCTAATAGTAAAGATCCTTTAAACTGGGCCGACTTTGTATTTAACGAAGAGTATGATCTCAGGCCGCTGTCTGAGCTTGAAAAGTATATTGCCGTCAACAAACACCTGCCTGAAATGCCGACAGCAGCAGAAGTAGGTAAAGATGGAATAGATGTAGCTGCGATGGAAGCAAAATTGTTGCAGAAAATCGAGGAACTTACTTTGTACATTATACAGCAGCAAAAGGAGATTGACGCGCTTAAAAAGCAAAAGCGACACTAATGGCTTGTGCAACCATAAACTCATTTATGAAAAGAGCTATTTTGCTTTTCCTGCTTTCCCAAGGCCTTGCTGCAATTGCCCATGCGCAGTGTCCGATCCCAAACCTTGACTACAGTAATTATCATGTAGTCTTCGAAGACAATTTTCGATACCCTGTGCCCCCCGGCGAGGATTCGGCTACGTCATTCCGCCATCACCCTGATTTTTTAAAAATGTGGCAGGTACCTTCGGGTATAGGAGCCTGCGATGGGTACGCTCTCGGGTCAGATGATACCTCGCAACTGTCAATGCCCAGCCATGGCATTGTAAGGATAACCGTAAACAGGACAGAGCCCTATGCATGTTTGTTTGATAAAAGTGCCCATGTAAAAAAGCACATCAGCGGCAGGCTGCAAACCAGGGATCCTTATTATGTAAATACCGGTATTATTGAGGCAAGAATAAAAGTTGCCCCATACATACCGCCTACTACTGCGCCATATAGCGGTAAACAAGTGGCACAGGTAGCCAAACCTGCCTTTTGGGTAGCCCCAAAAGGACCGGATAAAAACTCAAATAGAAATGAGATAGATATACTGGATAATCATGATGGCAAACCAGACCAGTTATGGTCTAAGGTTTATAATTTCTATGATGACTCAGCGGCTATAAAACAGGAGTCGTTTATCAGGGTAAACCTGCCCGATACCACCTGCAAGCCTCATATAACAGACCTTTCAGGCCGTTTTCATATATATTCCTGCATATGGACACCTTCGAGGGTGACTTTCTATCTTGATCGCAGATATATAGGGCACCTTGATTTTGACGGCACCACCAAACCTATCGAGCTAATGGGGCGCACCCACCCTGCACAACAGGAAATTATCATCAACCTGATGGCCAATGAATATACCGCAGACGGCCAAAGTATGGAGATAGACTGGGTGAGATACCTCGAGCAAAATTGCAATGGTGACAGCCTCATTATATCGGATAAAGTAAGTCAGAGTAAGATACTGCCTGCCGAAGATCAGCTTGGGCCCGATATGTCAACGCATACGCTTGAGAATTTTTATTACGACAATATTCTACTGGAGCGGAAGGCAAGCTCTTTAAGTACTCATCCTACACATGCCACAGTTCTGAATGCGGGATCGACAACGATACAAGGGAATTTTATAGCCGACCAATCGATATTATTCAGCGACACTATAAGGACGGAGGCCAACCCGAGAAACCCACATTACAGAACCTATGTACCGCTGAACGGCTACCTCGAAATAAAGCCAAAACCATGCGTGAAAGCAACTTATGTCGATATTGAAAACGATGTACTTATAGAAAAGGTAACTCCAACAGTAAATAAATCATCGCTTCAAATCTACCCTAATCCTGCCAGTGGCGACTTTATCATAGAGGTGCAGACACAGGGCGACTACGCAATAACCATAAGCGACCTCGCAGGAAGAGCGGTCTATGTAGCGAAAATGCTAAATGAACGGAAGCATCGGGTATCCATATCCTCACAACTGGCATCAGGCAATTATATGATACAGGTCAGAGGAGTAAGCTTTAGGGAAACTGGAAAAGTTACCATCCTTAAATAAAAAATGGGTTGTCAATCGACAACCCATTTTTTATTATTTCTTACAACCAGCGGCTACACAGCGAAACTCTCACCACAACCACAACTGCGACTGGCATTCGGGTTGCTAAAATGGAAACCCTTACCATTCAATCCATCTGAAAATTCGAGTGTAGTATCGCAGAGGTACAGGAAACTTTTCAGGTCTGTAACCAGCTTTACGCCGTTATCCTCAAAAACCTGGTCGTTAGGCTGTGCCTCGTTGTCAAAATCCAGCTTATAAGATAAGCCTGAGCAACCACCACCTACAACACCTACACGCAGGAAATACTCTTCAGTCAGGTTTGCATCCCGCTTTAGCTGTACTACTTTTTCCTTTGCCTTGTCGCTTATGTATATCATAACACTAGTTTCTGATCGTTGATAATTCTATACCTTCTGTAATCAGGATTAGTGATGTTTTTTCTCTTCTACCAGTTCAGGCAGGCCGTTCTTAACGCGATAGTCGTTGATTGCTGCCTTGATAGCATCTTCAGCCAGTACCGAGCAGTGGATCTTTACCGGTGGCAGGTTCAGCTCCTCAACAATATCCATATTGTCGATAGCCAACGCCTGGTCAACTGACTTACCTTTCAGCCACTCTGTAGCCAGAGATGAAGAAGCAATAGCTGAGCCACAACCGAAAGTCTTGAACTTAGCATCTTTAATGATACCAGACTCTTCGTCCACTTCAATTTGCAGGCGCATAACGTCGCCGCATTCTGGTGCACCCACCAGGCCGGTACCAACGTTTTGCTTAGCCTTATCCAGCGTACCCACGTTCTTAGGGTTCTGGTAGTGATCAATAACTTTTTCTGAGTATGCCATGGATAGTATTATTAATATTTTTTAAAAAAATTGCAGTTATAATTGACTGCTTTTTAATGATATAGCTAAAAAATCATGCTATTAGATGCTAAAATTCAGCTAATAGGGGTAATTTCCTAGTGATGCGCCCATTCAATACTATTAAGATCAACGCCGTCTTTGAACATTTCCCAAAGCGGGCTCATCTCTCTAAGCTTAATTACAGTATCACTTATAGCTTTAATAGTGTAGTCTACTTGTTCTTCCGTTGTGAAACGACCCAACCCGAAACGGAGTGAGCTATGTGCCAGGTCATCGCCCAGGCCAAGTGCTTTCAGCACATAAGAAGGCTCAAGGGAAGCTGATGTACAAGCCGAACCGCTCGACAAGGCGATATCTTTATTAAAGCCCATCATCAGGCCTTCACCCTCTACATATTTGAAGGAGATATTGGTAACGTGTGGCAGGCGGTGTTCGCGGCTACCGTTCACGTACGCTTCTTCCAGTTGCATCAGGCCATTTTCCAGCTTATCGCGCAGGATGCTCAGGCGTTTGCCTTCTGCTTCCATTTCGTTCATGCATATTTCGCATGCTTTACCAAAACCTACGATGCCCGGTACGTTCATAGTACCACTACGCATGCCGCGCTCGTGGCCGCCACCGTCCATCTGGGCAGTAACTTTTACGCGAGGGTTCTTGCGGCGTACATATAATGCACCAACACCCTTAGGGCCGTACATTTTGTGTGCGCTGAAAGCCATCAGGTCGATGCCATCAGCCTGAACATCTACTGGTATTTTACCTACAGCCTGCGTACCATCTGTAAAGAACAATACACCATGTTTGCGGGCAATCTTGCTGATCTCGCGTACAGGTTGCAGTACACCTATTTCATTATTACCATACATGATGGCAATAAGGATTGTTTTGTCTGTTATTGCATTTTCCAGCTCCTGCAGGTCTATCAGGCCTTCGTCATTCACCTGGAGGTAAGTTACCTGTCCGCCTATCTTCTCGATGTGCTTGCAGGTATCCAGTACTGCCTTGTGCTCGGTAGTAGCAGTGATGATGTGGTTGCCTTTAGAAGCATACATCTCATAAACACCTTTGATACCAAGGTTGTCGCCTTCGGTAGCGCCCGATGTAAAGATGATCTCTTTAGGATCTGCATTGATAAGCTTTGCAACCTGCTCACGTGCATAGTCCACAGCTTCTTCTCCTGTCCAGCCAAAAGAGTGGCTGCGGCTGGCAGCATTGCCAAACTTCTCGGTAAAATAAGGCAACATTGCATCTACCACACGCGGGTCGCAGGGAGTAGTCGCGTTGTTGTCCAGATATATCGGTAATTTTAATTCCATAGCTAAAATATAAGCCTGAATATACTTTCAGGAATACAAAGTTACGTCAATTGTGCTACTTTAGGGCATTGTGTACATTGCACCTACAAATAATAGTATTTGTAAAAGTTATTTCCATATGCAGCAAATAGAACATCTCGGTATAGCAGTAAAAGACCTTCAGGCATCCATCCCATTATTCGAACAATTGCTGAACACACCCTGCTACAAAACCGAAGAAGTTGCATCCGAAGGCGTAAATACGGCTTTCTTTAAAATAGGCGAATCAAAAATAGAGCTGCTGGAAGGCATTACCGAAAATAGCCCGATCAAAAAATTCATCGACAAAAAAGGAGAGGGAATACACCATATAGCCTTCGAGGTAGAGAATATAGAGGCAGAAATGAAAAGACTCTCAGCCCTCGGCTTCGAGATACTGAACGCAACGCCCAAATCGGGCGCCGATAATAAGCTGGTATGCTTCCTGCATCCGAAAAGCACCAACGGCGTACTGGTAGAGCTTTGCCAGGAGAAAAGATAGGCTCTTAGAGCATCATACACGCAGCACACTGCGCAGCCAAAGAAAAACCGTCTATTTTTGACAAAAACTTATTAGCATGAGACAACTCAGCTTGTTGTTTGCTGTTGTATTTCTATTGGGCTGCCAGTCATCCTCTGAAAAGAAAGGTGATGTGCCAATCATTGGTTTTGTAGATGCTTTTGAAGACAACACCATAGCCCAGGCAAAAAAGGGTTTTACAGACGCGCTGGAGAAAGGCGGCTACAACGAGGGCAAAGGCACGGTAAAGATACTCTACCGCAATGCGCAGGGCAGCATTCCCACGCTCACGCAGATCGTTAAATACTTTGTATCGGAAAAGGTAAGCCTGATAGCAACTTGCCCGTCGCTGTCAACCATCACCGCAGTACAGAATACCAAAGAGATACCGGTCTTTATGATGGTAGCGCCTACGCCTGCTTTGATGAAGGTAGCGGATGCCAACGGTAATGGCCCGGCTAATCTGTACGGTGTAGGGGAGAACCTCGACTATATAGATACTTCCTTTTCGCTGATACCTGCACTGGTGAAGCCCAAAACTGCGAAGCTATCGGTGGGGATGATCTACAACCAATCGGAGCCGCAGAGCGTAGAGGCGCTGGAAAGAATAAAACAATTGGCCAATAGCCTGAACATAAACCTGGTGACGGCCCCGGTAAATACCTCAGCCGATGTGCAGATGGTAACCCGTTCGCTGCTTACCAAAAACATAGACGCTTTCTTTGCCAACCCGGATAATACCGTATTCGCTTCATTCGAGACCATCATCAAATCTTGCAACGATGCTAACATTCCGGTATTCACCAGCGAAGCAGGTCTGGTGGACAGGGGCGCGGTAGCAGCATACGGCGCCGATATATATCAATGGGGCTACCAGGCTGGCGAGCAGGCCGCCCAATACCTGAAGAATGGCGGCAAGGATATGAAATGGCAAATGGTAACCATCCGCAAAAAGGTATACAACCCCGAAGCCTCCAAACGTTTTAATATTGCAATACCTGCGGGGTACGAAGCACTATAGTATAAATGGATTTTTATTTCTCGGCACTCATACTGGGCCTTTGCCTTTCGCTGATGGCGCTGGGTATCTTCATCTCGATGAAGATATTCCGCATACCAGATATTACTACCGATGGCAGCTATACCCTGGGTGCGGTGGTAGCGGCTCTTTGCCTTACTAAAGGCCTCCCCGTAGCAGCTACCATCCCAATCGTATTATTAGCAGGTGCGATAGCGGGCGCTGTTACGGGATTGGTACATACGCGCCTGCGCATCGATGCCTTATTGTCGGGCATCCTGGTGATGACAGCCCTTTATTCTGTAAATCTTTCTTTGCTGGGGCGCTCTAATGTGCCGCTGCTGAATGTGGCGCATGTCTTTAACCTGGTGCAAGGTGGTATAACGGCTGAGCTAGTCGTAAGCCTTGTATTTTCAGCCGTTGCCTTGTTCCTCATTGGTTATGTTTTAAAGACCGACTTTGGCATAGCTATGCGCGCTACCGGTAACAGCACTACCATGAGCAGGGCGGCGGGCGTCCATGTCGACCGTATGAAGATCATTGGTCTGGCCATCGCTAATGCACTTACCGCATTGAGCGGCTTCCTGGTATGTCAGTATCAAAGCTTTACCGACATCAATATGGGTATAGGCATCGTTATCATTGGCTTGGGTTCTGTACTGATAGGTGATGCCGTTATTGCCTGGTTCCGTATCAGCAATCTATGGCTGCAATTGATGTTGGTAGTGGCAGGTAGTATTATATTCCAAATGGTGCTGGCTTTTGTACTGAGCATAGGCGTTGATCCGAACCTGCTGAAACTGGCTACGGCTGTTTTTGTACTGCTGATCGTGGCCTTACCGGTAATAAAAAGGAGGGCTGCGTAATGATACGACTGACGAACATAGAGAAGTACTACAATAAAGGTATGCCCAATGAGGTGCATGCGCTAAAGCAGTTATCGCTGGATATTGCAGATAAAGAATTTGTAGTACTCATAGGATCGAACGGGTCAGGCAAATCGACCCTGCTGAATATGATAGCCGGTGCTGAACTGCCGACGGAAGGACGCATCGAGATAAACGGTACAGACGTAACCCGCCTGCCCGACTATAAACGTAGTAAATGGATAGCCCGCGTATTTCAGAACCCCCTCAGCGGTACTGCACCCGAACTGACTATACTCGATAATTTCAGGCTGGCAGCCTTGCGCACGCAATCGAAAAAACTAAGCATCGGCATCAGCGACCGCTTCAGATCGGAAGTGAAAGAACGTATATCACACCTGGGTATGGGGTTAGAGAACAAGCTCAATCAACAAATGGGCACCCTATCGGGCGGGCAACGCCAGGCGCTTACGCTGGTGATGAGTATTATGGATGATGTTCAGGTGCTATTGCTCGATGAACCTACTGCGGCGCTCGATCCGCGCAGTGCGCAAACCATCCTGCAGGCTGCCGATAACATTATAAAAGAATACAACCTGACGGGAGTACTGGTAACCCATAATATGAAAGACGCGCACCAATACGGTACGCGCCTGATACAAATGGCTGAAGGAAATATAATTCGTGACATCTCCACTACTGAAAAGTCAAAACTTGCCGTAACAGATATTTTTGGGTGGTTCTCTTAACCTGCAGTTCTTTTATGCTGTGCCGATATAGCTTCGGTAAACCATAATAATTCCGATACAAATTTGTCGAGGTTCTTTTGCATGATCTCGTTCTGCGGTTTGCCCGCTTCGTCCAGTGCATTATGTATTTCGGGCACCAGCAGCTTGTAGGGCATTGGTAATGCACCTATGCCTAGTATCAGCAACTGCATCAGGTTCGATGCATTGATACCTCCCATCTTACCATTCGATGCACATACTACGCCTATCGGCTTTTTCGCCCATTCTTTGGTAAAGTAGTCTACTGCATTTTTCATAGCCCCGCTATAGCTATTGTTATATTCGGGCGTCACCATCACAATGCCGTCTGCACCTTCCAGCGCAGCGCTGATCTCCAGCAGGTTTGCAGGAGGGTTTCCCATGTCTTTCAGCCTTGCTTCCATTACCGGCAGGTTATAGTCCTTTATGTCTATAAAAGTTACTTCCGCCTTACCTGTTTTTAGTAATGCCTGTTCTACCGCCCTAGCTGCACGTATACTCAGGCGGCCTTCGCGTATGGCGCCATAAAGTATGGTGATTTTATGCATAAAAATTAGATATATTGTATAACTTACAAGGTATACATTAATTCAGCTATCACAAGACTATATTTTATGAAAACGACAGTCAGTTTATTACTCTTAATATTGGTAATGTGTTCCTCCTGCACTAATACCTGGGATAGTGAAGTGAAAGACATGTTTCATGAAAGCTGCATGGAAGATGCCGCCGACAAGGCCATATCCGAAAAGCACGCCAATGCCTACTGCGACTGCGTGCTGGAAAAGATCATGGAAAAATACCCCAAGTACGAAGACGCTTTGTCAAGTCTTGATAGCATAACTGTAGACCCCAAAGTGCAGCAGTGCAAAGCGGGGAATTTTAAGTGATCTGTTAGAGTAGTGTGTCTTTAGCCAATGCTTTCTTCCTCAATAATACACTAGCCCTATACCTATCCTCATGATAGTCATTATACAGACCATCCAGAATAGCCAGGCATTTTTCAGCGCCCCATTCATCGGCCCAGGCCAGTAATCCTTTAGGGTAGTTCACGCCCTTGGTCATAGCCAGGTCTAGGTCTTTGGCAGATGCTACGCGCAGGTGCAATGCTTCTACCGCTTCATTTATCAGCATGGCTACTACTCGCTCAACTATTACATTACCAAGCGTAGTGTCTTTTGTTGCTTCAGGCATGGTCATTCCTTCAGCATAGTTATAAAAACCTCTTCCTGTTTTGCGGCCAAGCCAGCCAGCTTCTAACAGACGCTTTTGCGAGAAAGAAGGTTTGTAGCGGGGGTCGTAAAAGAAAGACTGGAATACCGTTTCGGTCACCACATAGTTCACATCATGGCCTATATAGTCCATCAGCGTAAAGGGCCCCATGCGGAAGCCACCCAGCTCAGTCATAGCCCAGTCGATGGTAGCCATATCGGCAATGCCCTCTTCGTATATGCGTATCGCCTCGCTATAGAAAGGCCTTGCTACGCGGTTTACAATAAAGCCCGGGGTATCCTTAGCCAGCACCGGTACCTTACCCCATTCTTTCATCAGCTTCATAGCATCGTCTATAAGTGCAGCATCGCTTTGCACAGCCGGTATTACCTCTACGAGTGCCATCAACGGTGCGGGGTTAAAGAAGTGCAGCCCCATTACACGCTCCGGCTTTTTACAAGCAGCAGCAATAGAGGTGATAGATAGCGATGAGGTATTACTGGCCAGTACGCAAGTTTCGCTCACCGCCTGCTCTACTATATCAAACAGTTTTTTCTTTACATCCAGGTTCTCGATAATAGCCTCTATAATTAGTCCGCAATCGGCAAAGGCAGTCAGCTCGCTCGCAAACCGGAAACGGCCCATTACTTCATCGGCGCTGGCAACTTTTCCTTTCTCCTGTAGCTTCGCTAAGGTCTGTTTCAGGCTGGCTTGTGCTTTTTCCAACGCTGCGCTGTTATTATCATACAACACTACCTTATGCCCTGCCATAGCAGCCACCTGCGCTATACCTGAGCCCATAGCACCCGAACCGATCACACCTATTATTGAGTCTTTAGAAAACATCTGTCGTAAAAATTTATGAGGACGTAAAATTAGTATTCCTGCAAAGAAAAAAAGGAGCCATCCGGCTCCTTCTTCTATCTGGCTTATTATTTCTTTTTTAGTTTCAGCAGGCTGAAATCTGTTTCTTCTGCTACGATGGTATTGGTCAGCAGCCCCAGGCCATCTATCTCCATTTCTACCACATCGCCCGGTTGCAGCCATTGCTCTTTGTAGTTGGCGTCATTCAGCTTACCGGTGCCGTTCAGCTCCAGGAAACACCCTGTACCTACGGTACCACTGCCTATTACATCGCCCGGCAGTACATCTACACCATAAGCACAGCGCTCGATGATCTCTGCAAAGGTCCAGTCCATATCGCCCATATTGCCCTGGCTTACTTCGATGCCATTTACACGGCAGGTCATTTTCAGGTTGTAGTTATTACCGGCGTGGTTTGGTTTGGCAGGTATGCGGTATTGCTCCAACTCATCAGGCGTTACCAGCATAGGGCCTATCACAGTGCTGAAGTCCTTTCCTTTTGCAGGGCCCAGGTTCAGCAGCATTTCTTCCATTTGCAGGGTACGTGCGCTCATGTCATTCATGATCATGTAGCCGGCTATGTACTTATCAGCATCTTCTGCCTTGATGTTCCTGCCTTTTTTGCACAGCACTACCGAAGCTTCCAGCTCAAAATCCAGCCTTTGGAAGTGGTCGGGCATACAGGGTATAGCGCCGGGGCCTTGTATCGCATTGTGGTTGGTAAAGTAGAAGATAGGATACTGATCGAACTCCGGTATCATATCTACCTTGCGGTTGCGCCGGGCAGCAGCCACGTGCTGGCGAAATGCATAACCATCGCGGCAAGAGGTAGGGTGCGGCACAGGTGCCATAATATCAGCCCCATCGAACGCCAGGCCCGGATTACTCCATTTGCCCGATTTTATATCATCTTCGCTCCTGCGCATGGTATCAATGGTCTGTTCCCAGCTGTTGAGCAGTTCCATCATAGTGCCGGGCAGGCGCGGGTTCACTAGGTTGGTATCGTATAGATTATTGTTTACCAGGAAGGCAAGTTGCTCTTTGCCTTGTTTGGAGTAGGTAACAAGTTTCATTTAGTATCTGTTTTGGGCGGTAAAATTAAGCCGATAAAACGGTATTAGAAATCTTTATGTCTCAGCAGCGGCGATTTGGGCATTTATTCTATTATTGCAGCAAATACCGCAGGATGACTACATACGCACAGATATTCGAGAATAATAAAAAATGGCTCGCTGAGAAGATAGGTGAGGATGCCGATTTTCTGAAGAAGCTGTCGCGCGACCAGCATCCTGATTATCTCTACATTGGCTGCTCGGATAGCCGCGTGCCTGCTAACGAAATAATGGGGCTGGAGCCGGGCGAGGTGTTCGTGCACCGCAACGTAGCCAACCTGGTGAATAATATAGACCTGAATGTAATGTCGGTAATAAACTATGCGGTGGAGCACCTGAAGGTGAAACACATAGTAGTATGCGGCCATTATAGCTGCGGCGGTGTAAAGGCCGCCATGACACCCAAAGACATGGGCATCCTGAACCCATGGCTGCGTAATATAAGGGATGTATACAGGCTTCATCAGGCCGAACTGGATGCCATTACAGATGAGCATAAGCGCTACGACAGGTTGGTAGAGCTGAATGTGCAGGAACAATGTGTGAACATTATTAAGACAGCTGTGGTACAGAAATCTTACATAGCCAATAACTACCCTACGGTACATGGCTGGGTGTTCGATCTGGAGACCGGCCTACTAAAAGACCTGAACATCGACTTTGTAGAAACCCTGCACAAGATACAAAAGATATACGACCTGACGGGCGAGCTGGCTAATCACTTAAACAAGTAGTTGCAGGCATAATGCGTATCTTGCAGCAGCATGTATTACCTGCTGCTCGCAATATTTTATCCTATTTCATTACTTCCGTTTCCGGCGCTATATCTGCTATCGGACTTTGTCTATTTCCTGCTCTATTACATGATAGGGTATAGGAAAGAACTGGTGGCAGAAAGCCTCCTGTATGCCTTTCCTGAAAAGAATGCGGGTGAGCTGGAGCAGATAAGGAAGAGATGCTACCACAACTTTTGCGACCAGTGGCTGGAAACAGTAAAGCTGCTGAGCATATCTGACAAAGAACTGAACCGCCGCATGACGGGCAACTGGGAAGTATTTGCCCGGCTGAATAGCGCAGAAAAAAATACCTACGCTTTGCTCGGCCATACCTTCAACTGGGAATGGGCCAATGTGGTATGCCAGCTGAATGCACAGCAGCAGTTTGCAGGTGTGTACCTGCCGGCGACGGATAAAGCATTTGACAGGTTGCTGCAAAAGATACGCACCCGCAGCGGTGCGTGGCTTATATCGATGCACGCTAAAAAAGGTATGGCGAGGCTGCAACAGGTACGATACATTATGGGCTTGATAGCTGACCAAAACCCATCGAACCTGAACAATGTTTATTGGACTGATTTTATGAATAGGGAAGCGCCCTTCTTTAAAGGCACGGAGCTACTGGCATCACGTAACAAAGCTGCGGTAGTATTTGCAGGCATCCATAGAGTAAAGCGTGGCTACTACGACGTAAAGCTTGAACACATAACAGACGACGCGTCGTTGCTACCGCAAAACACCATACTACAGCAGTATGTAACATTCATGGAACGCCAGGTAAGGAATCAACCTGAAAACTGGATGTGGACCCACAACAGGTGGAAATACAAACGCAACGATCTACAATAAATGAGCTTTCAGGCTCAGGTCCATACTTACCGCATGGTGTATAATGGCCCCCACCGAAATATAGTCAACACCTGTACGCGCATAAGACACGATATTATCTATCTGGATACCGCCCGATGCTTCTGTTTCGTATTTTCCGTTTATGAGTTTTACGGCTTCTTCCAGCTGGTCGGGTGTATAGTTGTCGAGCATAATGCGATGCACACCGCCTACGGCAAGCACACGCTTTACGTCGTCTATCGTGCGGGTCTCTACCTCTATCTTTAGCTGGAAGCCATTGGTGCGGATGTACTGGTTGGTACGCTCAATCGCTTTTTCGATACCGCCGCAGAAGTCGATATGGTTATCCTTCAGCATGATCATATCATACAAGCCCATACGGTGATTATAGCCGCCACCGATCTTCACTGCCTGCTTTTCATAAGCGCGGAAGAGTGGAGTGGTCTTGCGGGTATCGAGTATCTTAGTATTATAGCCCTTTATCTTATCTACATACTGGCTGGTGATGGTGGCAATACCGCTCATCCGCTGCATGCAGTTAAGGGTAAGACGCTCTGCCTGTAGTATGGTATGCACCTTTGCCGATACTTCAAAGGCAGTTTCGCCTTTTATGGCCTTATCACCATCGCGCTTGTACAAGGTGAATTCCGCCTCCGGTTCCAGGTAGTGGAATATATCCTGTGCCAGTTCAACCCCGGCCAGTATTCCGTTCTCCTTTATCTTCAGTACGGCTTTTCCTTTCGCATCGGCATCGATAGATGCAAGTGTTGAATGGTCTCCGATACCGATGTCTTCCTGTAATGCGGCGGCAATAAATTCTTTTGTAGTCACTGCGGTGCTGTTATGCCGCAAAGCTAACAAATACCTGATGGACGATAATAATAATTACTGATGAAGCCAGAGCAGGCTGCCGTCGCCATAGCTAAGGAAACGGAAATCATGCTGTAACGCATAGTCATAAATCTTTCTCCAATCTTTGCCGGTGATAGCTGCCACCAATAATAATAGGGTAGACTGCGGCTGATGGAAATTAGTAACGATTCCTTTAATGACCTTGAACTGATAACTCGGCGCGATCAATATCTGGGTACGTGTAACGAGTTTTGTCTGCTCATTACGCAGCAGCCAATCCACTATCGTCTGTAACGCATGTGACGGAGAAGCATCGGTTTTAAATTCATATGGGTCCCACTGCGCTACGGCAATGCCTGAAAAATCGGGGACTATATGTTGCAGCAGTTTAGCTCCTATCCAGTACAGGCTCTCCAGCGTGCGCAGGGAAGTAGTGCCTACTGCCACTATACCGCTATTCAGGTTTTTTATCAGTTGTTGTATGGTGTCCACCTCTATCTCTATCCACTCAGCATGCATCTCATGCTCGGCCATGGTATCGGCCTTTACTGGTTTGAAGGTGCCTGCGCCCACATGCAGCGTAAGGAAAGCTGTATTGATATGCCTATCCTGCAGCGATTGCATAATGCCATCTGTAAAATGCAGCCCCGCAGTAGGTGCAGCAACGCTGCCTTCTTCTTTGGCATATATCGTTTGGTATCTTGCTTCGTCTTCTACGGCAGCTTCGCGATTCAGGTAAGGCGGTAGGGGCACATGTCCTGCATAATGCAATACCTCAGCAAAGGTCATCTCCGTATCCCAGGTCAGTTCCAGTACAAACGATCCCGTTTGCCTTTCGATGATAGACGCGCTGAGTGTAAAATCGGGACTAGTATGTTGCAGGCTCAGCACCATGCCATGCTTCCATTTGCTGGCGCCGCCTATCATGCACTTCCACCATACCTTGCCGCGCTGTAGCATGGCCGTTTGTATATCGGCATACTGCTCGTGCGGCTCCAGGCAAAAGACCTCTATCGTGCCGCCGCTCTCTTTTTTAAAGAGCAGCCGGGCATGCACTACTTTGGTCTGGTTAAATACCAGCAGTGCCCCCTCGGGTATATGTGCAGCAATATTCCGGTATTGGTCTTCGCTTATAGCGGCGTCCTTATATACCAGCAGCTTCGATGCATCGCGCTCTTCCAGTGGGTGGGTAGCTATCCGCTCATCGGGCAGCCGGTAGGTATAGTCTTCTATTCTTAGATTCCGTGGATGTTCCATCTGCACTTATCTTATCTCGGGTATAGTAATGCCGGTTATCTTTCTGTAAAGGTCAATCGCATACAGATCGGTCATGCCCGATATAAAATCCACCACCGACTGTATATTGCTGTAAAGGTTTTTTCCGTCGCGGCTGATTGGGAACTGGCTCGATACCAGCTTCAGTATCTTATCCGACTTAGTATGCGTAGGATGCAGCACCGCATCTATAAACTCGCGCAGCAGTCCACCTATTACATTATAACCGGCTATCTCTATCTCCACTACCGACTTGTAGTTGTATATATACTTGACCGAAAACTTATTTATGGCCTCTATCAGCTCGAAGTCTTCTTTGGGCAGGCACTTCATCAGGTCTTGGTCCAGCGTACCACTCAGTATGGCGGCTTCGTTTTCCAGGAATACCTTTGAGAGCTTCTCTACCATCAGCCCTATCCATTTGGCACGAATGAACTGCACCTTCTGGTTATCGTCGTTGATGTTGGCGATCTTTCGCTCTACGTATTCCAGCCCGTTATAGCCGCTTTCCTTGGCAAAGAAGGGGTAGAACAGCTCCTTTATCTTATCGAACGATACGATGTGCAGGCGGTGTGCATCTTCCAGATCTATTACACGGTAGCATATATCATCAGCTGCCTCGGTAAGGAAGACAAAAGGATGGCGGGCATATACATCGTTATACCCATCCTTCTTAGGGATATCCATCGTTGCCGCAATATCCCTGTAGATGCCCAACTCACTATCGAAGAAGCCTGACTTCTTGGTCGCGATCAGTCCTGTCTTTTTATCGAAACCTTCTATGGAACTGCAAGGGTATTTTACAATAGATGCCAGCGTGGCATACGTAAGCCTGTACCCGCCCGGCTCCGGCTCGTTAAAGCTATGCGTAAGTATGCGCAGGGCGTTAGAATTACCCTCAAACCGCTCGAAATCTTTTAGCTGGTTGCCACTCAGGTTATCCAGCAATTTCTGTTGTGTATCTCCCGATACTTCTTTAAAGTAAGTGCGTATGGCATCTTCGCCCGAATGCCCGAAAGGAGGATTGCCTATATCGTGCGACAGGCAAGCCGCAGCAATTACCGATGGCAGCTCATATTTATAGAACTCACTGAAGTATGGGTCTTCACCCGCACCGTATTTAGCAGCTATCTCATCGCCTATCCACTTGCCCAGCGAACGGCCTACCGAGGCTACCTCCAGGCTATGTGTAAGGCGGTTGTGTACGAATACTGCACCCGGCAGCGGGAAAACCTGTGTCTTATTTTGCAGCCTGCGGAAGGCAGATGAAAATATGATACGGTCGTAATCCCGCAGGAACGAGTTGCGGATCTGATCGGGATTGGGACTCTTGTCTTTACGATCACCTGTACGTTTCGCGCTATATAAGCCGGACCAATTCATGCTGTAAAAATGCGATAAACTTTACGAACGGTAAAGGATTATATATCTATACGTAATATTGATCCAACAATTTTATTGTTGTTTTGTTGACATTGTACACACGCAAAATAATGAGGCTCACATTACTAACTTTACTTACATGCCTGTCATTTCTGGCAGCCCATGCACAGTCGACCGGCGTATTAAGCGGCTCGGTAAGAGACAAGCAAACGCAGGCTGCCCTTTCGGGCATTACCGTCGGTATAGAAGGAACAACGCTGGGCGCCGTATCCGATGACAACGGAAACTTCCGCATTGCCGATATTCCTGTTAATACGTATAATATCAAAGCCCAGTCGCTTGACTACAAGCCGCAGGTGGTTTATAACGTGGTTATCACGTCGGGCAACGTGCAGGTAATAGCAATAGATATGGAAGCAAATACCGTAGGGCTAACGGAAGTGACGGTAAAAGCCAATCCATTCCAGAAGCCAGCCGAAACCCCGCTATCGTTGCAAACACTCTCAGCACAGGAGATAAAAAGCAACCCCGGTGGCAACTTCGACGTATCGAGGGTGATACAGGCTTTCCCCGGTGTGGGTGGTACTTCCGGTTCGGTGGGTGGCTATCGCAATGACCTCATTATCCGCGGCGGTGCGCCGAATGAGAACGTGTATTACCTGGATGGTATTGAGGTGCCGGTCATCAATCACTTTGCCACACAAGGTAGTGCGGGTGGACCAACGGGTATCATCAACGTATCGTTCATCGAGGATGTGAACCTGTATACCTCCGCATTTCCTGCAAAATACGATAACCCGCTTTCGGGCGTGCTTCAGCTAAAGCAACGTAAGGCCAACCCCGATAAGATACAACACAACGTAAGGCTCAGCGCCACGGAAGTTGCCTACACAGCCGATGGGCCGATCAACAAACGCTTATCCTTCCTGGCATCGGCACGTAAATCGTACCTCGAATTTTTGTTCAAGGCATTGCAGGTACCCATACAGCCATCATATTGGGACTTTCAGTATAAGCTCGATTATAAGATCAGTAAAAACCTTTCCTTCTATACGCTGGGCGTAGGCGCCATAGACAATTTCAGTTTCCTGGTGCCCGATGAGCAAACTCCGGAGAATATCTACACGCTCAGAAGCAATCCCCTCATCAACCAACGGAACTATACGAATGGCTATGGCCTGAAAGGACTGATGAACAAAGGCTACTGGAACCTCACCTTTAGCAGGAATATGCTGAATAATAAACTGGATAAATTTGAAGATAACCAAAACCCCATAGAAGCACAAAGGACGCTGAAAATACGGTCGCAGGAGATAGAGAATAAAATGCGCTTTGAATACAATAATTATTATAACCGCTGGAGCTACAGCTGGGGTGTAATGGCGCAGTACGATAAATTCAATAATGAGATATTCAGCAGGGTAAGGAATGAGGTGAGGAGCAATACCGGGGTGATCCTCCAACCCGCAGTTACCATACGAGGCAATACCGCGCTTGACTTATGGAGATATGGAGCGTTCGGACAAGTAGCAGGCAACTTCTTCAAAGAAAAACTAACCCTTTCACTTGGCCTCCGTACCGACGGTAATACATTTACATATGATGGAAATAACATTGCTAAAACGATATCGCCAAGGTTGGCAGCATCACTTCTGCTTATAGACAACCTTAAGTTCAATGCATCAGCAGGTAGATATTTTAAGATTCCATCTTATACCATACTCGGCTTCCAAAGCAACGGCAGCTATGTGAACAGGAACAGCAAATACATACAAAGCGACCACCTGGTAGCGGGCTTGGAATATATACCTGCACAAGGCAGGCGGGTAACGCTGGAAGGTTTTTATAAGCTGTACAATAACTACCCGGTATCGCGGATAGATGGCATATCACTTGCAAATAAAGGCGGTGATTTTTCGGTGTTGGGTAATGAGCCGGTGAATACAAACGGCAAAGGCCGCAGCTACGGCCTGGAGCTGCAGCTACAGCAAAAGCTGACAAAAAACATCTTCGCCATACTGTCTTATACCTATTACAGAAGCGAATTTACAAATGCCACAGGCAGCTATGAACCGGCCTCGTGGGATAACAGGCACTTGCTTTCGTTTATTGGAGGATACAAATTCAAGCGTAACTATGAGCTGGGCGTGAAATTCCGTTACCAGGGCGGAGCGCCTTATTCACCTTTCGACCTGGCAGCATCGCAACAGAATTATGTAGCGCTAGGTACAGGCATATACGACTACAGCCGCTTCAACGACCTCAGGCTAGGTTCGTTCAACTCAATGGACGTACGCTTGGACAAAAAATGGAACTTCCGCAAATGGAGCCTTGACGTATATATAGATATCTCCAACATATACGCCAGTGTACAGCCTGAGTATCCTAAGTATACCTTTAAGCGTACCGCTGATAATACTGCCTTCCAAACGACAGATGGCGGACAGCTTCAGCAGGATGGCAGTAACGCTGTACCGCTGATATTAGATAAACCGGAAGCTACAGTGCTGCCGACCATAGGCTTCATACTGGAATTCTAAAAATAATGCAGAAGCAGCCTCTTGGCCGCCTCTGCATTTGGAATTGAGTGGATATGAAAGTGTAGATGAAAATTTCTTTGCTTCGATCCTCACGCAGCTATCGCTGTTCGGTAAGGTTGTCGAGTACTTGAGTATCGCCTGTATGAATGCTTGTATCGCTAAGCTCTCTCAGGGTCACATTGGTTTTCTTAGGCTCCGCAAAAGGATCAGTATGTCCCTGGTTGCCTTTTTTGCACGAATAGAAGGACATCAGGGCTATTGCCGCAGTGATCATAAATAGTATCACGAACCCCTTCCACCTAAAAAACTGTTTCATATCACACACATTTTTTTGTTACTAACTATCTCGCAATCTGTAAGTTACAACTTTATGCCAGTATGAAACAAAAAAATGTTAATAACAAGCTGACTCATCTAACCCTTAAAAAATTAGCCCGGTTGTAGACACAACCGGGCTTTCTGTAAAAACTATAATTATACTTAGTCCTTGTCTTCTCCTTTGCTTTCTTTCAGGAAGTACTGGGTAGGTATCTTACCCCAGAATGGCTTGGCCATATCGGCATCCGACTCCTGTGCATAGTACTCCGCCGCTTTCTCGAAGTAGGGCAATGCTGCCTTCTTACCGCCTCCAAACATCTTCGGCGTAAAGAATTTGCTGGTGCCCTGCAGGTAGTATATGCGCGGATTCTTAGGGTTTATTTCCTTTGCTTTCTCCAGGTTGTCGCTGAATACCTTACCGTATTTCTGCCAGCGTGCCTGCGGCTTTACGGCCATACGTGCATTGGCGATCATCGCGCCCAATACATGCGTTTCGTCATTTTCTTTTACCAGGCCTATGGTCTCGTCCAGTTCCTTTTCTGCCTCATCCACATAGGCATCGCGTTTTGCCTCGTCTTTCTCCATGTACGATAGCTGTGCTTTAGCATAGGCATTGTAGTAGTGCGCAGTCCACTCGTTGTTCCACTTTTTGGCGATCATACCCAGCTTGTTGCTTTGGGCTACTTTGGTCTCCATGTTCTGCGTAGTATCGTACGCAAGGAAAGTGTTGCGGAGTGTTTGCTGATAATCTTGCTGGGCCTGGCAGCAGTTTACATAAGTGAAGGCTGAAACCGCAGTGAGTAAAATGTAACGTGTCATTGTATCAGGATATTTGTGTTTAAGAATATATGAGTGAATGATTATAATTCGTCCTTATCGAACTCGGTAAGCGAGAAGTTGATACCTACAAATACAGAGCGGTACAGGGCAGGGCGGCTGGCGTAGCGGGTACCATCGGCAGCATAGCGGTAGCCAAATACGTTCTTTGCATTGGTAATGTTATCGACACCCGCATACACGACGGTAAACCATTTCTTAATGCTGGTCAGGTAGTTTACCGTAAGCGACAGGTTGTGGAAGTCAGGTGTGCGCTCGCCGTAGAATACCGGGTTGGTAGGGTTGTAATATGGCCTGCCGCTCGAGTAGTTGTAGGTCATATTAATCTGCGTTTGCAGCTTATTGATGAAATACTTGGTAACGATATTCAGGTTGTGGTTGGCGATGAAGTCAGGCTGCGCTTCGGCAACAAAGTTCTTGTACAGGCGGCGTGTGTCTATATAGCTGTACGATATCCAGTAGTCGGCATTCTTCACCGTCTTGCGGTCGCGCCAGAAAAGCTCGGCACCGGTAGCATAGCCGTATCCTGAGTTATCGATAACACCATACGGGAGACGATAG
Organism: Sphingobacteriales bacterium; assembly: GCA_004144175.1. Taxonomy (GTDB): domain Bacteria; phylum Bacteroidota; class Bacteroidia; order Chitinophagales; family Chitinophagaceae; genus Polluticoccus. Next base: position 52,857 of record SEFT01000009.1, on the reverse strand, counting down.
CTATTCGGGTCGAATAAGGCCGTTTTCTCGCGCACCAGCTGGTTGTAGTCTTTATAATATCCTTCTATGCGCAGCGTACGGTCGTTCTTCATGTATTGGTAGTTGGCTATATAGTGTATCGACTGCTGGAAGTCGGGGCGGTAGCCATTAAGGAAATACACCGGGTCCACCGTTTGGTAAAAGATACCACTGGCCACAGAGAACTGCCCGTTCATACCCGACTTCACGGCCATAGCAAACCTTGGAGCAATGGCAGTTTGTTTAATAAGTGCGCTATGCTCCACGCGTACGCCCGGCTTAAAAGTTACCCAGCTTTTGGGTGCCCAGTCGGCCTCGAGGTAGCCTGCCACTTGTGTTTCTTCAAAGCTGCTAAGCGAGGCGTAAGTGCCCATCCAGTTGCGGCTGTAGCTGAATCGCTGCACCTCGGTACCTGCCAGCACGCTGAAGCGTGTGGTGGTGTAGTGTTTGGCTTCGGCGCGCAGCTGTATGCGGTCGTCGTCATTATTTACCGGGCTGCCGTTCCAGTTGATGTCATCCTGGTTGTAGCTGTACGATGCAGCAGTAAACAGGTTCCATTTGCTCTTCAACATTTGCTTATAAGATACATTGCCAAATACCGTACGGTTGGTAATATCAAATGTCAGGTCTTTGCCTTCCTGTCCCTGCTCGGGGTTTGGTACGCGCGTGCCGCTCTGGAACTGCGAGTAGTTGACCATCGCCTTCAGTATGCCATCCTTATTAGGCATGTACACAAACTTGGCCGATCCGCCGCCGCCAACCGGCACCTTGTAGTAGTCTACGTTAGCTTTTGCAACCTCATAGAATGGAGCCAGGTTATTATAATAGGCAGAACCCTCAATGCTAGTCTTCTTGTTCAGCTTCGATGCCGAAGCATATACACCTGCCATATTCACACCCAGGTTCACCGTACTTTTATCGGGCATATCATTGCTGTTCAGTTCCAGTACCGATGATAGCGCCTGTCCGTAACGTGCACTATATCCACCGCTGCTAAACGCTACACCCTTAAACTGAAATGCTCCGAAACGGCTACGTGCAGCCACACCCGGTGCTGTAGTAAGGAACGCGTTCTGCGCTATCAGGCCGTCTACTATAAAGGCAGCCTCACTGGCGTCGCCCCCGCGTACGAACAGGCCCGCCTGCGTACCTTGCTGCTGGGTGCCGGGCAGTGTTTGTATAGCGCGTACTACATCGGCCTGCGTACCGGCAGTGGTTACAATGTCCAGCGGTTTCAATACGGTCTTCTCACCATTACCCGCTTCAAAGGAGCCTGCGGTAACGGTTACTTCGCTCAGCTGGCGGGCGGCAGCTTTCATTTTCAGTTGCAGGTTGTCCACATTGCCGGCTACTGTTACGGGCAGTCCCGCGTTTTCGTAACCTACGCCGGAAGCTACCAATGTCTGACTACCTGTTTCGGTTGTGGTAAAGCGAAACGCACCGCTGCTGTCGCTGGTGCCGCCATCCAGCGTGTTATCGAGGTATATGCTAGCGCCCGATACCGGCTTGCCTTTGTCATCGGTTATCTTGCCGCTGATGACGGCCTGCGCCCAGCCTGCTACTGCCGCCAGTACAAAGACCGGCAGCAGCATGGCTATTTTGAAGCGTGTAGTTGTTTTGGCAGGTAAAAATGAGGTCATATGATTTTTTGTCTTTCTGGATGATGGTGCAAAAGTATACGGGCAATTAAATTTCATATATGGTATTTCGGTTAAACGGACGCGATTGTCGGTGAAAAGCTGAAATCTATCGGTGAAGCATCCGTAGACTGCAATAAGGCGGCGCTAAATTAGATGAAGCGGTCCCGGTATTCTGTATCAGTTCACTATTGCTAATGCTTAATTTACAGGGGGTGCGCTTAGTTTGGTATCCGTTTTGTGTCTTTATCGTTTGCCGGAAATATGCCTGATATAACGAACCGTCGAATAATGAACCCTACGCTTTTAGGACTGGGTATCGCCGTAGTGCTGCTTATGTGGATTAGTCCATCCTATGGGCAGGCAGCAAACCCTGTTGACATAATTGGACTACAGCCGATACCAGACACCTTGCCGCGGACAACACTTGACCCGCGCGACTATCACATCGAGAACGGCCACCTCTCGGAAGCCATGCTGTACCGCTACCTGAAACGGGCAGTGGCTATGCAGGTAGCCGACCAGGCTCCATACCCGTCGTACTGCGGACATGGCAATACCGGCGAAGAATTTGCCTGCTGGATGGAGTTTGCCCGATACGTGCGGCCGAAGTATGTACAACTGGCCGGGCTGGAGCTGGATGTTTCCTGGAAGTTCAATGGGGTTTGCGATCACCTGTTCTTCCCTCCGGATAAGGGGGCTATAGGCCAGTTCAAAAGAGCCGTGGATGCCATCCATAATACTGTTGACTCACAGATCATCTGCGAGGCATCTATGATCGAGTTTATGCCCCGCCACTACCGCAAAGGCGAATCAGAGGTGAAGATACCCGACTGGGTAAAAACGGGATTGCCTGAATTGCCGGAGTTGAAAAACGAGCAATTCTTCGACCGCGAGAAAATGCTCTTTCCGCATAAGGATAAAGATCAGGAGATCGATGTATTTATCGATATAACAAAACCTATGTCGCTAGCCTGGTATTACTACCTGGCTACTATGTATATCGACTTCGGCTACGAAGCATTGAAGTTTTGCCAGATAAACCGCACTGCCGAAAATGACCGCATACCCAAAGTATCAGCCGATAGAAACCTTTACTGGACCAACTACCTTTTTACAAAACTCCGAAACTATGCGAAGCAAAAAGCGAGAAGGGGTTTTGTGCTCATCAACTCACAGACGCAGGGCTTATTTGTTGGCGACCCAGCAAAGCGGCAGTTATTACTTGATATGCATGTAGGCCCTATTGGTATACAGCCTACAGATACATCTACACCGCAGAGCGGCTTCACGCAGCCCGGCAGTTCTATAATAGGCGGCAGGTTGGCAAAAGGTAATGGCCTCGGCAACGGCACCGACTACGAATCGCAGATAGCGCTGCACAGCCACGATATACTGATGTATAATCATAGCCTGGGCGGCAGGCACCCAATGGGCTGGGATACACGTGCTAACCCCTTCCTGGTAGAGATGGACTGCTTTGGCGGCTACCTTGGCGGCACCAACCCGCCACAGCGCGACAATAAGGCTTGGCAGGCATGGGCGCCCTGGGCATGGGACGAGACGACCTGGCTGGTGCAGCAGTCCGAAGCCTATCGTCGCCAGTTTATGGTATATGCCTATCACCGGGTGCGGAGCCTGGATAGTGCAGGCTATATACAGTTTGCTGCTAAACGCCCCTATCGTGTAGGGCCGGGTGCGCAGTACTATTGGTACCATGCCTACAATTGCGACGATGGTTTTAAGGATGCCGCTATTATCAAAAACCTTTGGGATGGCAACGAAACTGGCAAACCCGAAACACACAAATACTACAACCGCTGGCCCCAGGCCTTTGCTACTATAGCCTACTACAACACAGAAAAAACGCCTAAAGGCAAATGCTACTTTGGCGACTTTAACGGCGACAGGCAGCCCGATATACTGGAGACCGCAGATACCTCAAAGGGGCAATACTGGAAAGGCTGGCGCATGTACCTGAAGCAGGATAGTATGTACAGCTTTCACCGGGCCGATACTACCGCCGATGTGGGAGACTATTTTATTGGCGATTTTGATGGTGACGGCTACGATGACTTTTTGCTGATGAGCGATTATTGGGTATTGTACACCGCTGAGCATATCTATAAGCCTGCGGCAGGGGGTGTACTCAACACTAAGTATTCAAAAGTCTATACCGGCGATTTTAACGGCGATGGCAGGGATGACCTGCTACTTACCGCTGATGCGACAGGCGCATGGACTGGTTACAAAATACTTACCGCTACAGGTAATGGTTTCAAAGAAACATTTTATGCAATAAGCCCCTTCCCGAACTGCCGGCTATATGTCGGCGACTTTAACGGCGATGGTAAGGATGATATATTGGCAACGGCAAACAGTGAGAACCCTGGCAACCGATGGGATGGATATAGGCTATATCACAGTACCGGCAATGGCTTTGAACAGAAGGCTTACGGCAAATGGCCTTCTTATACCGAACAGCTTATAGTAAATGATTGGAATGGCGATGGCTTCGCCGATTTTACAGCGGTATCTACAGGTAAAGATGGCAGCAACTGGTACGGCAGCAAAACCTACCTATCCAACTACCGCGGCGATCATTTCCTCTATGCTTTCGACTTTAACGACCTGGGCATGGTGTCGGGCTATGTGGGATATGAGGGCACTCAATTTATCCCATACCAAGGCAAAGAACCATACCTGATAAGATTTAATGGTACAAAAGACGCGGAAGAGATACAGATACATAGGGCATTAATTAGATAGGTATGGTCCGAACCAACTGTGTTTACGAATGGCAAAAAACCTATCAAACCATAAGGTCAATTCACGACAACATTCTAATAGTTAACCTCAATTATTTTTTCAGCTTTTCTTCGGCACCTACATTCGCACTCGAAGGTGATAGCTATACTTTGTAACAACTACAAGCGAAGCAGAGCAGCGTTTCCGGATGAAGACAAGACGATAAATGTTGTGTTTAAAATATAAGAGATGTAAATGGCCGGCTTGAGTTAGTGTTAGCAGCTTCACTTATTTAAATAATAACATATTTTCACGGCGAAATACGGATCTACTGGAACGAATTGATGAAAAAGAGAGCATTGGTTATTTTGTTGCATTGTGTCGCATGGTTTGCGTTTCTTTCTGTGCCGTATCTTTTCAAGCCCGATCATAAACATTTCGACAAGCCACATTCCGAAATATCGGGACAACACCATATTAAATCGCATTTTGATGATCCTGATGAACGCCAAGGCGTAATACAGGATATATTGCTGCCTCCGCGACTGGCAAATGGGTTGCTGTTTATCGTGATCTTTTATGTCAACTACCTTTTCATCATACCACAATATCAACGCAGGCGCAACTACTGGCTGCTGATAGCATCACTTGTAGGGAGCATTATCCTGTTTACGCTGCTCAATTACCTGATGCATCCTGCAGGTTTTGGCGGCAGGAACGCCGCATTTACCATGTTCGGGCCTTCGCACAACCTGTTCATGCTTATCATCGTGATTGCCTTTTCGTTCATGCTCAGCTTTTACGCCAATATGCGCAAGATGGAGCAGGAGCGGCTGGCCGATGAGATACTGTTCCTGAAGACCCAGATCAATCCGCATTTTCTTTTCAATACACTCAATAGCATATATTCACTGTCCATCACAAGGTCAGACAAAACGCCGGATGCGATCGTAAAGCTATCCTCGCTCTTCCGGTACAATGTTACCGATGCATGTAAGAATTTCGTGTCGCTGGAAAAAGAACTGAAATACATCTCCGACTATATATCGCTGCAAAAACTGAGGCTGAGCGATAAGGTAGACCTGAAGTATGTGACAACAGGCGACCCGCTGGGCTACGAGATCATTCCCTTTGCACTGATACCATTTATAGAGAATGCCTTTAAATACGGTGTTAATTCGCAGGAAAATTCCCGCATATATATTTCCATTTCTATAGCCAATGGCAAGCTGGATATGCAGGTGAGCAACAATAAGGTGTATGTGGAGAAGGACGATGCCATCAACTCCGGCCTCGGTATCGACAATACTGTGAAGCGGTTGAAGTATATGTATCCTGACCACCACCGCCTCGATATTAAAGACGGCTCCGAAGAATTCACTGTCCGTCTTTCAATTGACCTGAAATGATAAAGACTATCGCGGTAGATGATGAGCCACTGGCGCTTGTCGTCGTCGAGTCATTTTGCCAAAGGATGGATGTCATTGACCTGCGAGGTACCTTTACCGAGCCGGCCGAAGCCATTAAATACCTTTCCGAAAATCAGGTCGACCTGATTTTTCTCGATGTGAAAATGCCCGCTATGTCGGGCCTCGAATTTGCCAGGTATACAGATAAGGAAGTAATGGTGATATTTACCACTGCCTATACTGAATACGCGGTGGAGGGCTTTAACCTCAACGCCATCGACTATCTGCTAAAGCCATTTGCCTTCGACCGATTTGAGCAGGCAGTCATAAAAGCGAAAGACCTTTTTGAATACCGTACCGATAGTAACACAAATGATCCCTCTTACATTTTACTGCGGGTAGACTACAGCCTGCGAAAGATATACATAGACAACATACGGTATATAGAAGGGCTGGACAACAACCTGAAGATAGTTCTGAAGAATGGCGACCCCATTGTAGTAAGAATGAGCATGAAGGCTATGGAAGAGAAACTGCCTGCCGACGTATTCATACGCGTACACAGGTCGTTATCATCCCGGTAAAGATTGTAGATTACTATAAAGACAAAACGCTGTTTGCAGGCGACCGGACATTTCCCGTAGGCCGCAGCTTCTTGCAGCAGGTCGAGCAAATATTCAGGAAATAACTATGCATCGGTCATAGAAATGTATATGTTGCCCGCTCCCTGATACAAATACTACAACTCTACAGCCTTACGCCACATCAATTTTTTACATGTCATAATTGCATGTATTTTCAATCTAAATAAGATCGCGCTCAGTAGGGGTTTATAAACAAAGAAGCGTTTTTTGTGATATAAATCCACGTCGGGCTGGTGTGGGCTATATATCATGGTATATAAACCAGCAAATTAAAAAAGTAGAAATTGACAATATTATTACAAATTACAATATAGATGTCTCAACTTTGTTGTAATGTGCATAACCGGCGCTTTATAACAAGGCCAGCGTGTCTGATAAAATATAAGAGTACAATACCGCATGAAATCTTTTAATAATAGAAGCCTCGCATATAAGATTGCATCTGTAGTTGCTATCATGCTGCTATCGGTCGCAAGGCTACAGGCATCTCACATATACGGAGCCGACCTGTCTTATACGCATATTAACGACTCTACCTACCAAGTAAAGCTGATCATCTATGGCGACTGCGGCGGAAGCATCTTTAGCACGTTGTCGAGCGCCAGCCCGCAAGTCACCTTGTTTAACGGGCCATTTGCCGTACAGACCCGCAACCTTACGATACAAGCACCCGTTAATGGTACAGAGATCACCCCGGTATGTGCATCTCAGTTGGGCAATACCAACTGTGTGAACCCGTCGGGGACCGTGCCGGGCGTAAAGAAGTTTACTTATATGACCACGTTTTCGGTTAAGCCAAGGTCGGCCAACTGGAAATTCCAGTTTACGGGCAACATGAGCGCTACCTCATCTGCGGGGCGTAGTAATAGTATTACAAATATATCGTTCGCTCCACCCAACAGCGGCAGCGTTATGATGCTGGAAGCAACACTGAACAACCTGAATGTAAATAACACTTCGCCGGAATTTACCAATCTGCCTACGCCATTCTTCTGTATCAATAAGGCAGCAGGTTACAACCTTGGCTCGGTAGATGCTAACGGCGATAGCCTGGTATACAGCCTGGTAAATGGTTTGGACGCAACTACAGGAACGGTTAGCTATGCCTTTCCATACTCAGGTGCATCGCCATTGTCAGCAAGCAGCGGTACTTTCGGCTTTAATACTTCCACAGGGCAGCTTTCGTTTACACCCAATATAGCACAGCGTTCGCTGGTGGTATATAAGGTATCCGAATACCGCGGCGGGGTACTGATCGGTACCAGCATGAGGGAAATGACCTTTGTAGTGCTCAACAACTGCAATAACAGCGCCCCATCTGGCGGTATGACCGGTGTAACCGGCGCCACCGTAGTAGATACAACGACCATCAAAGTTTGCCAGAGTATCGGTCCTGTCAATTTCAATATCAATCCTGCCGATCCTGATGGTAATACGATAACGGTTACGTCATCGGGTGTACCTGCAGGCGCTACGTTCAGTATAGCAAATAACGGAACGACCACTCCTGCCGGTACATTCAGCTGGAATGTGAGCACTGTGGCAGCGGGTACCTACAACTTCTTCCTTACCTATACCGATAACGGCTGCCCGCTATCGAGCACACAAACACAGGCCTATACCATAGTAGTGCTGCCCGACCCAACGGCGGTATTCAACCTGGTGTCGCCTGCTACCTGTTTTAAGAAAGCGGTTTACACCGTAACGCCGGGCATTGGCAGCCCCTGGAGTGTAAGGGTGCTAAACGGCACTACAGCAGTAGACAGCAACATCGGCATCACAGGTATGGTTACTGATAGTATAATACCCGGCACCTATACCATACGCACTACCAACACCAGCAAGTGCTATAAAGATATCAATGTGACATTTGTAAACCCATCGACAGTACAGGCAGATTTGTCGCTTGACCGCCCTACCTGTAATGCCCTTGCCGATGGATCTATATCAGTAACAGGCTACAACAGTACCGGGCCTTACCAGTATGCTATTGGTACCGCCAATTTTGCTTCGGCAAATAACTTTGCCTCGCTACCCGCAGGAACCTACCTGGTACGGGTACGCGACAATATAGGCTGCACAAAAGATACGCTGGTAGCGCTCAACGATTCGGTGCATGTAAACGCAAGCTATACGCTTAAGCCCATCACCTGTAATGGCGATGATGACGCCAGCATCTCCGTAACTGCATCGGCCGGCGTAGGTGCGCCCTATAAATACAGCCTGGATGCTGGTACATTGCTAACAAAAGGCGGCTTTACAAACCTGCCCCCTGCTAATTATCTTATCCGCGCGCAGGATGCACTGGGCTGCTTCAAGGATACAATCATCACCGTAGTGCAGCCACCGGTGTTGGTCCCGACGAGCAATGTAGTGAACGTGCATTGCTACGGCTATTCCTCCGGTTCTATTACCGAAGTACCTGCAGGCGGTGTAAAGCCTTACGAGTATAGTTTCAACGGAGGAGCATTCAGTCGCAGCGATAGCTTTAAGAACCTGAAGATCGGAACTTACACCATAAGCGTAAAAGATCTGAATGGGTGTATCAGGTCGGAAGTAATCACAATAACGCAACCTGCACAGATAAATCTTACATTGCTCAAAGTGATACACCCGCAGTGTTTCGATTCTACTAATGGCCGTATTTCGTTTACAGCTGCCGGCGGAGTGCCGCCTTTTACCTATGCACTGAATGGGGGTATGTTCGATGACGCAAATGTGTTTACAAACCTTGGCGATAGCGCCCATGTCATACACATTAAGGACGCGAATAACTGCATCCGGGATACATCTGTACCGCTGGTGCCGCCGCCGCCTTTTTATATACAGGCTACTGCAACACAACCAACCTGCAATACCATAGCAAATGGTACCATCACGCTTACACCTGTAGGTGGTAAGAAGCCCTATACCTATTCCTTTGGCGACGGTAACTATGCTTTCAGTAGGGTAATAAGGACCTTGGGTGCGGGTGTCCACAATGTAAGCATCAAAGACAGCGCAAACTGTATCGTAGATACCACTATCGTGCTCACCGACTCGATACAGGTAGGCGCCGATGTGCAACAAAAAGACATAAGCTGTTATGGCCTGGCTGATGGACGCATTACGGTAGTGCCCAACGGCGGCGTAGCCCCTTACAAGGCCGCGCTCAATAATACTGCCTACCAGGATGCCATGATCTTTAGCGGACATAAGCCCGGCAGCTATACGCTGGCAATAAAAGATGCGCTGGGCTGTACTTACCAAACCATTATACCGCTGGTGCAGCCCGAGCTGCTTACTACTGAAGCCAGGGTTGTGAACAACAACTGCTATGGTAAGGATACCGCAGGCCGTGTTGAGCTGACTGTATTGGGCGGTACCAAGCCTTACAGTTATACCTGGAGCAATAATGCTAAGCTAAATACCAACATGGCCACAAGCCTGCCCAACGGCAGCTACTTTACCCGGATAATAGATGCCAACGGCTGCCGCGATTCGCTGGTATCAGATATTGTGTACGAGGATTGCTGCACCCCGTATGTGCCCAATGCCTTTACCCCGAATGGTGATGGCCGTAATGATGTGTTCCGGGTGATGTCGAAAGGAGATATGAAACTGATCGTGTTTAAAGTGTTCAACAGGTTTGGGCAAATGGTATTTGAAACTACGGATATGAACAAGGGGTGGGATGGCGTACTGAACGGCACACAGCAAGACCTCGGCACCTATTTCTATTACCTGAAGGCAACCTGCGGCCTGGGCGCCGAACGCGAACTTGAAATGAAAGGAGATGTGATACTCATCAGATAAGATTTTATAGTGTATAAGTTTAGTAAAGGAGTACTTCTGTACTCCTTTTTTTTGTGCGACATTCTTCCATTTCTTAACAATTGATAAGGTTAATCACCTAGGCCAAGGCATTGGTTTTTAATGACTTTAGGTAGAAAAATGAATGTTATGAGAGAGCAGGAAAACAGGGGCAGCAGAGGACATCAGCAAGACCGGCTGCGCGTGGCAGGCGGACAAGAGTATGAGATAAATTACCTGGCAAGAAAGCACAGTGTGCCAAGGTTTATGGTAGAAGAAGCTATATCGGCGGTAGGTAACAACCGTAAGCTGATAGAGGAATATATAACAGACCGGCAAAGCCGTCGCCGATAATATCAATTTACCGAAAGCTTAGCTTGATACACATTACCCACAGCATTTGTGAGTTGAACAGTATAAAGTCCTTTCGGGACTCCCATGAGCGGAAATGAATATCCATTGTCCGCTTTTTTTGCGTGCAAAAGGAAGCTCTTACCCATGTTATCGATCAGCAGGCATGTTTTGACATCCGTTATATGAGCTGATGAAATAGTAAAATAGCTGCCAGCGGGATTAGGATAGACATCAATAGACCTGCTCATTACAGGCACGTCCTTTACAGACACAGGAGCATATAGCCCCTTTCGATACATAACCGATCCTGTGAGTGCATCTTCCCACACAACATGGATGACGCCCGGCGACATCGCAATGTCGGCATTGTTGGTGCCTGTGGTAGCCAGCGTATCATAGTTGGCAGGGAAGCCGTGCATTATATGGTCAGCAAATGTAAAGCAGAGTTTAGACTTGTTATTAACTACTTGCTTCCATACCATGGCCGCATTATGACCTGCATGGGCTATACGCGGATAGTCTTGCTGCGAAAAGCCGCTGAAGGTTGATCCGTATTGGTCGACACTGTGAAGCTGCGGGCTACTGAGCGAAGCCTTACTCAGGTATATGCGTGTACCTAATACCGAACTTCTGAAAACGGTGTACAACTCACCATCTACCAAAATAGCATCGGGCCCGCTCGACGGGCAAGACATTACCTGCCAGTTGGTATTATCTACTTCCAGGCTGTCGCTAAAAGTAGCGCCGCCATCTTTCGAGATGCGCGCCCATATGGTACGGACGTTAGCTTTTGCATTGCGGTATAGCGACACGACAGTATTACCACTGCGCACCAGCGAGCCGGGGCAGCAATCACAAACCTCGCCATCTACATTGCTGGCCAGTACTGCCGGTGAGAACGTACCGCCATAGTTAGTGGACCTGGCTGCTACCCACTGGTGCCCTGCGCTGCCAAACCGCATATAAGATACCATGGGCTGGCCCGCATCGTTGGTAGTAATTGCAGGTAGCCGGCTGGTATCGGACGCAGGCAGGCCAACAGGCGACGACCACGACTTGCCGCCATCGAAAGACCTTGTGATATATACCTTTCCTGTTTCTTCGGGCAGGTTCTTCATTACTACATACACGGTATCGCCTTTGGCGGCCATATCAGACCCGCCCCACGATGCGGTAAACACAGGCAGCGTAGAAGGGTTCAGTGTAACAGGTGTAGTAAATCCGCTGCCATTCCACACCGACAGCATATTGCTGCCGCCAGCTGCCGAACTGCCCCATAAGATCACGGGATCGTTGCTTCCATTGAGCACTATGCGCGGATGCATATGCCCATAGCTGGCAGCAGCAACCGGTACCGGTGCCAGCCATGTAATAGTTGACTGGGCGAAAGACTGGAGGCTAAACAGCAGCGATAGACCAACGAAGCATTTCTTCATAACAGTGGGGTTGTGGAGTACAGTAAATATAGGTGTTTATATAGACTCATTGTTTCAGCCCAGGGGACATTTCGATCCAGGTCTTCTTTCAGAAGGCATAAACCGAAAACATAAAAGCTGGTCCCTTATTGCTCAGGCCAAAGCTGCAAAGGCTTGTTCCTCCCGCGTCGAAGTATGGTTATGCATCACATAGTTCCAGTAGCTTTTGCTTATACGCTTCGGGTGCGCTGTCTTTGAAGAGGAAGGCGTGTGCGCCTGCCTTTAGTATCTCTGCTATCTCGGCGGGCTGCCTGGCAAAGGAGGTGGCCAGTATGCGTATTTGCGGGTATTGCTCCCGCAGGCAGCGTGCGGTATCGTAACCATCCAGTACAGGCATATTTATATCGAGCAGGCACAGGGCGGGCAGGTGCGGCGCAGCAACCCCCAGTTGCGCCAGCAAGTCCTGCCCGTGTATGGCCTGTATGGTTACGGTAAAGCCTAGTGCTGTAAGCATACGGCTTAGCTCACGTAGTAGCGGTGCGTAGTCGTCGGCAATGGCTATGGTTATGGGTGGTGCGGTATCGTTCATAGTGATAATAGTAGTTAGTAGTATTTCCTGCTACGGCGTATGCCATCGTCTTTAGCTATATCGCGGATGTGGTGGGCAGCCAGCCAGAGGTGGAAGTCGGCGGCATCGGCAGGCGTATGGCTTACTACCCGGCCGCTGCGTAGCGATATAATGAAGATGCCCAGGCTATGGATGTAGGCCGATAGCTCGCCTGCCGAGTGGGCAAAGCCGGGGTAATACATGTCTGTAATGGTCATGGTAAGGTGGTGCATGGTGATGCGCATTAATAGTGTAGCAAATTAAGCGAGAGCATTCTGCATACCCTGTACGCCAAATGCATAGTTTATGCCGCTAGACGGTATTTTTTATGTAGGTGGGCTGGCATATAGCTGACGATAAATATTATCTTTGGCTCATCACTGATGACAAAATCTATGGACAAAAAGATTCACCACGGAAGGAATATAAAAAGGCTACGCGAGGTGCAGGGCATCAAGCAGGATACACTGGCGGCGGACCTGGGCGAAGATTGGACGCAGAAGAAGGTATCGTTGCTGGAAGGTAAGGAGGAGATAGAAGCCGACCTGCTGCAAAAAGTAGCCCATGCCTTAAAGATACCTGTGAGTGCTATCGAAAACCTTGACGACGATGATGTAGTGAATATTATATCCAACACGTTTAACGACAACAGCTCTAGTCAAGGCGCTATGGGCAACTATGGCACATTCAATATCAATACGGGCGAAAAATGGCTGGAAGCCCTTGAGGAAAACAAGAAACTATACGAGCGACTGTTACAGGCCGAGCGCGAGAAAGTAGACCTGCTACAAAAACTACTCGATAAGAAGTAAACAGAAAAGCCGCCGTATGGCGGCTTTTCTGTTTACTATGTTTTAATATTAGCGGATGCTTATTAATTGTAGGGTCGAAACGACTCGCGTCAACCAGTGGGGGTCTCATGCATAGCGCTCCGCAGCTATCCTTAATTTGCAACTAAGGACTTTATGAATTAGACCGACAGCTGGTAACTAACTTTTAGCGACAACAGTCTTTTCCTACGCTATTTTTACAACCTTGGAACCTATCATTTATCTCCATCAATATAAACAAGCAAGTCCTTAGTTGCGGACTGAGGACAGCTTATTCTTTTCCTTTAAAATACTACGCAGAGGTTGGTACATGCAGCGTAGTATTTATTCCACTTTAGTCTACGGTGCTTAGTAGCACTCACAGTATTGTTTGCCGACCTTGCCAGGCCACACCATTTATTTATACTCGCCATGCACAAAAAAGCTTTCCAAATAGCTATTTATCACTATTTTAGGCTAGACTATTTTGTATACTTTTTCTATCTTTCACGCATGAGAAATCTTTTTCTATTCTTTCTATTTTTGCCTATTACCAATTTCGCCCAGGTTAACCATGTGTCAAACGGCAGCTTTGAAACATACACCAATTGCCCTATTATGTATGGTATGGTCGGCGACTGCCTGGGCTGGGCCAATTATTCAACCGGTACACCCGACTATTTTAATGTTTGCCATACAGGAATACATGTAGGGGTACCGAATAACTTTATTGGTACGCAGACACCTGCGCATGGCTCTGCGTACATGGGATTACTGACTTACTATACTTCTGACTATCGTGAATATTTAACTACAGCTATCACTCCTCTACAGAAAGGTGGCAGATATGAGTTTTCTATGTCAGTATCACTTGCAGAAGACTCAGATCAGGGGACTTTCGCCCCAAGCGTCTTTTTCTTTGACAATGGCCCATCTTTCGTTAATACCGACGTTGACATACCGCGGACACCTCAGTTAACTTTTACTTCAGCTGGCAAGATCATGGATAAGACAAGCTGGACGAGGATATCTGAGCTCTATGTCGCCGACTCGAACTATGACAATATAGTTATAGGCAACTTTTTACCCAATGCAACAACACCAAGTCAGCCATTTGCTTTATATGGAAGTACAACATATTACTATGTTGATTCCATAGTCATTAAACTTGCCCCACGTATTCAGATACTACAAACCGATACTTTGGTTTGCGGTGGAGACAGCATTAGTGTAAGCTACGCAATCGAGTCGGGAGCACCGTTTACATCTTCTTCTGTTTTCTCATTAGAACTGTCGAATGCAACGGGTAGCTTTGCTGCGCCTACTGTAATTGCAAGCATAGCAGGTACATCTACTTCAGGTTCCATGAAGGGCTTTGTTCCGTTCAATACACCAGCTGGCAATGGTTACCGTGTGCGTATTAGGGTAAGCAATCCATTTGATGAGTCGGTAGCCAGTAGTAAAAATATCAGGGTAAAGACTATTTCCGTTACAGCTTCGTCCAACAGCCCTGCATGCCAGCATAGCACACTTAGCCTTACTGCATCATCGGTTGCAGGTGCAACTTACACGTGGGCAGGGCCGGCAAGTTTTAGCTCAACACTTCAGAACCCATCAATAGCATCTGTGCAACCTGTGAACGCAGGAGCGTATACCGTTCGGGCCTCATCCGGAGGATGCACGTCTGCACCGCAAACAGTAAATGTTGTTGTAACCCCCGCACCTGGCATCAAGGCTTATGTAAGCCCTAACGATACCATATGCCTTGGCTCTACAGCTACATTTGTTGCCTTCCCAACTATACCAAACAGCAGCGCCACATTCCAGTGGTATCTTAACGGCGTACCCGTACCGTCTGCTGCAACTGCGACATATACTGCCGCAGGGCTCAATTCCGGTGATGAAGTGCATTGTATTCTTACCACAAGCGGTACCTGCGCCGGATCCGGGGCAGGACCAAGTACCGATACATTTAACATGACTGTACTGCCGATCGTTACCGTGCCACAAGTAGATATTAGTGCTAACCCAGGACTAAATGTCAATCTTTCCACCCTTGTCACCTTTACTGCTAATACGCTACACGGCGGAACCACTCCCAAATACCAATGGTATAAAAACGGCGTGCTACAGACAGGTGCCATCTATGCAACATGGGCCACTTCCGGGCTTTCGTTTGGCGACATGGTACATGTGGACATCATTAGCGAAGACCCTTGCGCACAGAACAAGAATGCATCTGACACCGTGTGGATGCAATTCCCTGCCGGTATTGCGAAAGGAGGCAAACAGGAGCTGGCACTGTTCCCGAACCCTAATAACGGATCATTTACCATTGCAGGGGTTGAGTCGGCAACTGCAAATGTGCAGATAATGAATACGCTTGGCCAGGTAGTTTACAATGGCACTTTGTACGCATCTAATGGTACTATCCGTGTAGACACACAATTGGCCCGGGGCATATATATAGTACGCATAGAAGCCTTAGAAAAGGCTATGACAATGAGGCTAAATATAGAGACTGATAAATAGCAACTCACCTTTTTTAAAATAGGGGTCTCTGCTTTTGCGGGACCCTATTTTTATGCTCGTCCGTTGTTCTAGATGCTCTACAGGGCATCTCGAACAACAGATTCAAAGCCGTTCTCCGAACGGTATTTAAGGGTATTCAGCTAAGCGTTTCTTCTATCGGCTATAGCGGCAGTGAAGTCCATTCGGAGAATGGCTGTATATCTTGTATTCAGGATGCCCTTCGGAACCTCCGGGACATCGTAAGTAGAAATATCCGTCGGGTGTAGTCTCCGACTACCGCCCTTTCGGCAGCCAATCTCCAGATTGGCGAAATCCGCAAACAAAAGGGGGTGTGCAAAACCGATCATCAATCATCATTGGCGCATCTTTGCATACAAACCCTGTCGACCATGCCCAGAGCAAAGATCCACGCTCTTTCCTTTTAGTTCATTTGGGGTCAATTTTGCCCCGTTTCTGCTAAACTTCTGCAAATTCAATACACTAGTTTTTCTGTTATCATGTATTACTGATAAGTCTCCTAATCGCCTTGAGCTTAATTAGTAGACTATTGAGGATGGACAATACAAATTTGAATGAAGCACGGTCTGCTTTGTCTATCGTGTATTTGTTGGTGAAGCTGTTGATTGGGGAGTAATCCTGTTTCTTCGTAAGTCATTAGCAATCAATTTGCCGTAGTCCTTAGCGAGGCTTTTGGGTGAGTTAGGGTTGAATGAACGGGTCTGAGCGGAGTAGAGCAATTCTTCTGATTGAACATTATACAGATTGCTTTCCCAAAAGTAATTAGTGGATGTACTATAGTACCCCGGAATGTAAGTGCGATTGTATACGGTTGAGTAGTAGCCCCAGAACCGATTGTATTGGATGGCATAAGGGGTATATTGTACGGTTCCGGGTACATAGTGCTGCTCGCTTTTTTCATCAAGCAGAACAACGGTTAGCACCGCATCGACATTCTTATTTTTCATTTGTTCAACAGCGCTTTCTTCATTACTTGCATCAAACATCTGAGGGCCATACTCAGCCAAAGATGAAAAAGCACTGAACCCTGCGGCCTGTAGATTTGAGGCGAGGCTATTTTCCATCTGTTGACGAAGTTCCCTGTTTTCTCCCACCAAAGCAAGAACCATGATACGTGAAATGCCTGCTGTGCCTGCCTGGGGCTTTACCCAGGTGTTTGTAATCTCGCTTGCTGTGCCGCAGCCTATTAACATCATGAGTAGGGCAGCTACAGCTGCTGAAAGATATTTCATAGTAGTATAGGTATTAGAGTTGATACTCTAATAGGCTATAAGAACTGTACCCCGTTGTTCCAGATGTTCCGCAGGGCATCTCGAACTATTGATAGGAAGCCGTTCTCCGAACGGTACTCAAGGGCATTCAGCTAAGCGTTTCTTCTATCGGCTATAGCAGCAGTAAAGTCCATTCGGAGAATGGCTGTATATCTTGTATTCAGGATGCCCTACGGAACATCCGGAACAACGCTTATAATCAATATATAATAGCCTTCCGAACGACGAACGGTGCCATCCTGCCTACCGGCAGGCAGGCGCCGTTGAAGCTTTATAGCAACAACTAAGCCCGCTGCAACGGTCTTCCAAATACACCGCATAAAGGGGGTGTGGAAAACCCTTTGCCGTCTGCTATTGGCTCATCTTTGCATATATACGCCTGTTGCACTGTGCCCGAACACAGAACCATAAGCTATATGGCAGACGTACGCCGCAACTAGAGTTAGCAGTCGTCGTGCGTATATAGGATACCAATAAAGCAACTATAGAAGAACATATTCAACCCCCTAACAGAACTGCACAGCAAGAATGCGATCTGCAAAACTTACCATAAGGCGAATATGATAGGAACATGTAGTAACTAACCAGCCGTCAGCACCAATCAATACTAATAAAAGCTACTGTAAATGAAAGCCAGGACTATAGCAGCCAATTGCAAAGTAATTTCAAGACGTGGCGTAGCTGCATTTTGCTGCAGCTATGCATCACCTCAACAACAGCACAACAGCAGCATAAGAGCAGCGCAACAACAACGTAACAGCACCACAGCAGCAGCACAACAGCACCTTTACAGCAGCATTACAGCAGCGCAGGCAGCTATCGTTCCTATATCATACGCGTATGATGCAACCATTGAACGATCGTTTTGCATCGCCGGTGTTGTAGTCAGTGCCGAAGCAGCAATAATGACAATGAATTGACCTGCATATTATCGTTTTGTAAACAATGCGTTAGATATTTATAGCGATTTGTAACTATAAAATAAAAGGTACATGAGAAAAATTATACTCGCATCGTTGCTGCTCGCATGTTCGCAGGGGGCGAACGCACAGGCGCCCAACCTCGATTTTGAAAAATGGATCAGCTCCACCCATGAAGTTCCCGACGGCTGGCTTACAAACAATATACACCTGCCGGTCACGTCCATATCGGTGCTGAAAACCAACGTCGGTGGTGGAGTTGGGATACGGCTCATTTCCGAAAGCACCTTTTCGCCTGATCCCGGTTCTATCATGAACAGCAATGGCAACTACCTGACGGCAAGGGGCGGCGGCGCGCTAACCACTACTATGGGCATACCCACCCATTTAAAAGGGGCTTACAAGTACGACATCGCGACAGGCGACTCGGCCAGGATGTATGTAATACTGAAGAAGAATGGCTTTGTGATGACCTTCGATAGCTTTTTTGTAAAGGGCAGCCAAGGCAGCTATACCACATTCAATATGCCCTTATCGCCGATGTCTTCCGCACCCGATACTATTATCTTCGCTGCATTCGGCGGAGCGTCTGCCTGGAGCGGCGCATCACGCGCATCGAAGTATCTGGAGCTTGATTATATAGAGCTAACCAATGGTACCGGCAGCTATAATATACCCAATGGCGACTTTGATAACTGGCCCACTGTAACAGAAGAAGAAGCTGACGCCTGGTTCTCGATGGGAGACGTCACTAAAACTACCGATAAGTATTCAGGGACGTACGCCGTGCGCCTGA
Organism: Sphingobacteriales bacterium; assembly: GCA_004144175.1. Lineage (GTDB taxonomy): Bacteria > Bacteroidota > Bacteroidia > Chitinophagales > Chitinophagaceae > Polluticoccus. The sequence continues at coordinate 33,887 of SEFT01000009.1, read as the reverse complement.
TGAGCTCTGATGCAAGTGGTGTGCTGGAGCGGGCATCGCTGTTTAGTATGGAGCAGTCCATGAGCAGCCAGTATGTAGATACACTCGTAGGCTACTACAAGTTTGCATCCCCCGCCACTACCGACTATGGGCAGATCGCTGCTGCGATGTGGGATGGCGACCCGAATACGCCGCCGCAAGCGGTTACCTACAACCTGCTACCGGCTGCAAGCTATACTTACTTTTCTTTGCCATTAGTAAATACCATCGGTGCGTCAAAGCTGTACATCAATATCCACTCTTCATCGGGCGGATTTATGGCCGATAGCAGCACGCTTTATGTCGACAAGATGGCAATAAAAAAAGGAAAGAGCACCAACGTGCATGATGTGAACAGCAACAGCACCGTGGCCATCTACCCTAACCCTGCCAGGGATGTACTGCAAGTATCGGTGGGTAGTGCAACAAACGCCAAGGTTACGATAACCAACATGGCAGGCACTGTGGTGTACAGCGCAACAGCTGCGCAACAACAGCTGCTATCTATACCGTTACAAAACTGGCAACCGGGCATATACCTCTACGAGGTAAGGCAAGATGGCAGTACAAGCCGCGGCAAGTTTACAAAAGAATAGCCTACTACCATTTAGATGTAAAATGGAGCGCAGATTAATTTGCGCTCCTTTTTAGCAAAAATAAATTTGTGTAAGTAAATACTTACATATACTTTCGTGTAAGTAAATGGTTACACAATGTCATTTGAAGCTAGAAGAGATGTATTTCAGGCAATAGCCGACCCTACACGCCGGCACATCATAAATTTGATAGCCAGGCAACCAATGAACCTAAATGCGATTGCAAGCAACTTTGATATGAGCCGGCCTGCCATATCGCAGCATATAAAGATCCTTACAGAGTGTGGCATTGTGATTATACGGCAAGAAGGCCGCGAACGCTATTGCGAGGCAAAACTGGAAGCACTGGGCGAGGTAGCTACATGGGTAGAGCAGTATAAGCAGCTATGGAGCGAAAAGCTGGACTCATTGGATAAATACCTGCAAAAGATCCAAAAAACAAGTAAAAAACCTAAAACAAGAAAATGATACAGACTCAAGAAGGACTGAAAATAGTCCGCGAATTTGATGCGCCGATAGATTTGGTATTCGGCGCTTTTGCAACGGCCGAAGCCTTTGCAGCGTGGTGGGGACCGACAGGAATGCCTGTCACGGTTAAATCATTTGACTTCAGACCGGGTGGTACGGTGCACTACAAGATGGAAGGTAACGGGCAGGTTATGTGGGGGCTTTTTAAGTTTGAGAAAATAAAGCAATCCAACCTCATTCAATTTGTAAATTCTTTCTCCGACGAAGAAGGCAACATTTGTTCATCTCCGTTCCCGATGGACTTTCCACTGGAGATCTTTAATGAAATAAGACTGGAAGAAAGTAATGGCATTACTACAATGACGTTACAAGGCCATCCGGTAAATGCTACTGCGGCGCAGAAAGCTACCTATCAATCTATTAAAGACAATATGCAGCAAGGATTTGCAGGTACGTTCGATCAGTTGGATGCATACCTGTTGCGTGCTAAAAACTAAAACTTGATAAAAAGGGGTCATCGGATATTCTTCTTAGCCTTTATCAGCAGTGAAACGGAATTAAGAAGACTAGTCCGATTTCCCTTTTTCCAACAGCTCTTCAGCCATCTGAACGGCGTTAAGCAGAGAGGCCGTTCTGATAACAGCGAAGACCGGATTGCCGGCTTTATCGTTTTGCACGAATACATCCGTATATGCTTTCAGGCTGAAGTCTTCTACACACGATACAACTTCGTTGCCTATGATCGATACCCTGAAAGTGCGCATATAAAAGTATTAATTAGGATTGCTTCTGTTGGATAATATCAAATGTATAAGGCTCATGGTATAACATAAAAGATTTGGGACGAATGAGGTAATAGCCGTGGTGTACCATACTCAGCACCGTGTCATGGCGGCAACCAACACCTGAATCCAAGCGAGTGGTTGCTAGGATTATAAACAAAGGTTTGAATGTAAACAGTTTAAATTCGGCTTTGCATCATTTAGCAAATAAAAGCCTGACACCATTCTAAAAGCTTAGTTTTTTTATGGCAAATATCATTCATCGCATAGGTATTAGGGCATCTTCAGCGAAAGTGTATTGGCAACAAATGGACGGTCTGGCTAACTGGTGGACAGATGACGTGAAGGGTAATGAGCAGTTGGGTGGGCACATCGAATTTACATTCGCATCGCAAACTGGTGAGGTGAAGGGCAAGATGGTGATGCAAGTGAAAGAACTTGATAAAGACAAACGCGTAAGCTGGCACTGCATCGACGGCCCTGCTGAATGGATAGGCACAGACCTCGTCTTTAATCTCTATAAACAGGACGGGCAAACGACCCTCTTATTCAGCCATCGCAACTGGGAGGAAGAAGTAGAATTTATGGCGCATTGCAGCATGAAGTGGGCTGTGTTCCTGCTAAGCCTGCGCTCGTATGTAGAAGCAGGCAAAGGCCAGCCCACACCGCACGATCTGAAAATCGATAACTGGGACTAGGAATTCGCGGTGAAAGATACTTGCAAGGCCATAGTGGATGCAATGCAGTATTTTTGCAGGTAATGACCTTTGAAGAATTAAATCTCAGCAAGCCGCTGGCCGATGCATTGGCCGAACTTGGCTTTAAAGAACCTACCACTATTCAGCATCGCGCCTTTCCGGTGATCATGTCAGGAGCAGATGTATGTGGCATAGCACAAACAGGTACTGGTAAGACGTTCGCCTATCTGCTGCCTACTGCAAGGCAAATGAAGTACGCCAAAGACCGTATGCCACAGATGCTGGTGCTGGTGCCCACGCGCGAGCTGGTAGACCAAACCGTAGAAGCAGCAAGACAGCTGTTGAAATATACCAGCCTTGTTGTATTGGGCGTATATGGTGGAGTGTCAATGAGCAGGAATGTAGCGGCAGTAAATGAGGGCGTGGACATACTGGTGGCCACGCCGGGGCGTTTGCTTGATCTTGCTTATCAAGGATCACTTCGTTTGAAGAATATTAAGCGACTGGTGATCGATGAGGTGGACGAGATATTTAATCTTGGTTTCCGCCGGCAGCTCGAAGATGTATTTGATCTGCTACCACCCAAGCGACAGAACATTCTCTTTAGCGCTACGATGGTGCCCGAGGTAGAGACGCTGATGAACAGCTTCTTTGAGCATGTGGTACGCATAGAGGCAGCGCCCACAGGTACGCCGCTAAGCAACATACAGCAGACGGCCTACATGGTGCCCAACTTCAATACCAAGGTAAACCTGCTGAGACACCTGCTGCAGCACGATAGCCAGATGACCAAGGTGCTGGTATTTACCGCTACCAAGCAAATGGCCAACCAGCTATACGAGCTGCTGGAGCCGGAGTATCCCGGGAAGGTAGGTGTAATACATTCTAACAAAGAACAGAACAACCGTATACGCACAGTGGCTACTTTTAAAGAAGGCACCTACCGTATACTCATAGCCACCGATCTGATAGCGCGTGGCCTGGATGTAAACGAGGTAACACATGTCATTAACCTGGATACACCTGAACTACCCGAAGACTACATACACCGCATAGGCCGCACGGGTCGTGCCGATAAGCAGGGTAACGCTATCGTCTTCATCACCGAAAAAGAAAAGCCAAGGCAGGATAAAATAGAGGCGCTGATGCAGTATGCCATACCTGTCAAAGAACTGCCCGAAGACCTGGAGATCTCCACTTTGCTTACCGAGGATGAGCTGCCCAAGGTACATATGAAGGAGCTATCGGTGAAGCTGCCCAAGCGCGAAGAGGGTGGTGGTGCCTTTCATGAGAAGAAGGCGAAGAATATGAAGGTGAACAAAAAGGTGCGCCATGCCGATAAGATGATGCAGAAATATGGCAAGCCCAAGACTCGCGGCAAGAAAAAATAACCCTACCACCTCTAGCAACGCAGGCTACTCAAATAGCAGTCGAGTGCGTCGGTAAGCATGTGTAGTACCAGCCCGATACCTACTGGCCTGGTGCTACTGAAGCATAGCAACAGGCAATAGCAAAATATGGCAACATAGCCATGCAGCGGATGGCTATGCTACACCTACAGGCATCGAATATAGGGCTGGCCAGCAGGTGATCGAGATCGATAGCTATGGTGGCCAACATCATGAGGTAGACCCTTTGCCACCTGTGCTTGTAAAACAGCAAGGCGATAAAAACCGGGAATACCAGATGAAGGAAATAATGAACGACTGCCTGCATTTCTTATAAAGCTGACGAAAGATATAAAAGAACTGCCTGTATTAAAACCACACAATGCCGGCAATGAAAAAGGACTGTAAGTTTCTTACAGTCCTTTTTTCGATCATGAATTTCCAATCATCACACTACTCCAATCTCACATTCCTTCTCTCACACGCTCTCTATCACAAACCTAACTTCACATCTACTTTCTCACTGATCATAATCGCTCACAAACTGTATGTATAAACTACCGTGCCAAGGCTGTAACCCGCGGTGGTAGCGGAGGAGCGACCACGGCTATATTCCCTTACTGCACCTATGCATTTATAGGCTGGTACCTTGCGCGGAGGAACATAAAGATGCCATAGCATACCAGGCCCGCTGCAACTATAGCCATCAATGCATCTCCGTAGTCCCAGCTTTGCAGCCATTCGAATACATCGCCGCTGCCGCCTGCTTCGCCAGGCGATGCGTTGAGTGCGGCCTTCAGGAACAGCCAGCCGATGATGAACCACACAATACCCCGTGCAGCATAACCCAGCTTTCCGGCACTGATGAGCAGGGAGGTAATGTGGTTTTTATGGTGTGCTTCCTGTACATACTTCTTATACTTACCAGAAAACGCATTGAACAACTGCACGATACCCGATATGAACATAACGATTGCTATAGCGCCTACCAGCACCTGACCGAATGGCTTATCCATCAGCTCGCCTGCAAGCTTCTGGTTGCTATCGCCTTTGCTGGCTGTGTGGTATAGCAACATCTTACCCGCATATATTGCTACCGACAGATACAGCAGCCCGCGAAAAATGTACGATCCTCGTTTGGCTAATCCTTTGAAGTCAGTACCCTTTCTTTCGGTGTCCCTGATGCCCTGTATAAGGCGCCATGCGGCATAGCAGAGCAGGCCTAAGGCAATGGCCGCCAGCAGGGCTTTGCCCATTGGTTGCTCGTACACAAAGCTGAATACGCCCGACTTATCGGCGTCCTTGCCGGGGTGATTGCCAATAGATAGCGCGCCCATCAAGGCCAGCACCCCCGAAAGCAGGTACACAATACCCTTGGCTGCCAGCCCAAACCTCGCCAGCCGCTTCACCCAGCCCTTTGTATCAGTAGTAATATTTGATAATCTCATGCTTCGTTATTTACAAGGGGTGATGTTATTAAAATAATGCCCTCGCTGAAGGATGATGTAATGCTCAAGTTTCGGAACCGGATGAAGTTACTTTCATTTGATGCAAGACCTGGTAGCTATTGTAAGCCCCGTAAGGCCGGGTTGGGTAATGGCTAGGCAGGCTCGGAAGAAATTTCATTCTTTTTGCGTTTCATTACTTGTTTGGTGTTGGGTTGAGGCTGGGACGATAGTCGTTCACGGTGCTGTAAAGGTGCTGTTGTGCTGCTGCTGTGCTGTCGTTGCGCTGTCGCTACGCTGCTGTTGTGCTGCTCTTACGCTGCCGTTAGGCCACTGCTGTGGGGATGTATAGCTGCTGCAAAATGCAGCCTTATACAGGTAGGATCCCGCTTTAAAGCGGGCGTAGCCCTCTCCTATATTTACAGTACATCTTATTGGTCCTGTGGCAGGTTGACGGGTGGTTGCTGATGATGCCTTTATCATTAACAGTTTTTTTATAGGAAGCAGATGCAGACTGAGTCCTTCGGGGCAGCCTTTGCGGGGTAGATAGGTTTTTGTTCAATGCTTATAAGTTTACTATTTATCCAGTACCCGCCTGATGGCATCGTAGGTAGTGCTGCAGCGCCCGCGCAGGTCGGCGTTATCTTGCAGCTCGTCTATTGCTGATAGTATGGCTTCGATATCGTAGTGGGTGCAGATATAGATGCTCTGGTCAATAAGAGGGGACATCAGGAATCGCTCCATAGCTGGTGAATGCCTCGATATCACGAGCTTCAGCCATTGATGCATTTCTATCCCGGTTCTGTCATATCCTTTGCTGAGGTATCGTTTAGTCTCTTCATCGTCAGGCTCGGGCGCGGATGTTTGCTCTGCGGGTGCTTCGTCAATAGTTGGTTCAGGTGCTTCTATAGCAGGCTGGCGTGGTTTGCTGTGCCGGGTGTAGCTCAGGGTCGAGACAAGGTGACCGTCAACGATCTCGAGCAGTTCAAATAGCTCTATCATGTCGTCCAGCAATCGGGCAAATGCATCGGCTACCATACCTACCTGCCCTGCCAGCCTGAGCATTCGTGCCTTGCTATGTTCTATGCGCATGTCTTGTTCACGATGCAATATTTCCAGTACCATCCAATAGGCGCCGTAGCCTGCGGGGCCATGGTCGCCCACGAGGGCCGCTATCTTTTCATTGTGGCGTGTGTCGGTGGAATGGCGGAGGATCTTTGCTCTGGGCATGGTTGACAGGGTTTATATGCAAAGATGGGTTAATGGCAGGCGGCAAGGGCTTTTGCACACCCCCTTTGTGTGATTGTATGTAGAAGGTTTTTGCAGCAAGCTTGGGTGCTACTATGGATCTTTCACGGCGTTGGCACCGTTCATCGTTCCGAATGCTGTGGTACTTATTACGCATGAACAAATCGAAAACACTTGCGCAAATGGGAGATTGGCTCTATCAAGGCCATCATACCGAGCCTGCCTGCCGGTAGGCAGGCGAAGTGAAACGAGCGTAGGTATCTCCTGAGCCTATGCAAAAGGCATCATCGGAGTAACCTGCGCCCTGATTGCACGGACTGCAAATGCTGGGGAGATTACCACGCTTCGTTTCACTTCGCTCGTACTGACGAATTTCTATTTGGCTGCATTGTAGCCATTATTTACATCGTTCCAACTGCCCTTCGGAATATCACCAACACGAAGAGGACGAACTATAATGAATAAAGGACTGCAGCTATGCAGTCCTTTATTTTCGATCATGAATTCCAATCAACACTTTCTCGCTCTCTCTTACACAAATCCTTCAATCACAATACCAATCTCACAAACCAATTTTCACTTCTTCACTTTCACAATCGCTCACAAACTGTATGTAAAAACTACCATGCCAGGTGGATGAACCCCCCTATGGCAGCGGCCGCTAGGTGGTTATGGACTAGAAGCGATTAGTTGAGATTAAGGACAAGTACTTTGATGATGCGCACGGAGAGCAGAGGGTGTACCCGGCTATTCATAATTGTTGAACTTCCGGGTTTCTTTTTTTCTGTCCACAACCTTTCCTGTATGGCAGTCGATGGTCAAGGTGGTGATAGTACAGATGGTACATCCATTTACTTTTGCGCATTTGCCTTTTCTCGTTGCGCGGTACCTTACCGTCTTTACCATCCATTTGTCTGTTTGCGCATTATAAGTGAGTAGCGGTGGAGCATTGGAATTGCTGTCATTATACAGATGCTTCGCTTTAGCAATGCTTATAATGCTCGCCGTGTCTGTAGCACAGTTGATGGAACTTTTTTGCGCCCCGGCAATATGCGGCATTAAAAGCGTGAATAGAAATATTGCTTTAATAGGGATAGGAAGTTACGGAAAGTGGGCGATCTGTTCGGCTGTGGTAGTTGGCATTCCATTCAAAGAACGGCTTTGTATCTGATGTTTGGTGACGTATGAATAGTCATACAGCCGGATTATGCAGGACGCATAATAAACTCCAAAAAGCTGAAAGCGCCAAAGGCAAAAAATACAGAGGATATGAAATATGTGACTTGAAATAGCTTGAATAAGCTTTTATTAGCGGCAAGACCTCTGCTTACTTCACAAGCTAACATACTAGTAATCGACACGCAGAATAATCCAGGGATTGCATCTTCAATTGAGAAAACGGCATGTAGGAGATATAGATCGAACAGCACCAGCGGTGGTAGGAATAGGAATAAAAATTTGAAATCATTTGCAGATAGTTTCTCACCTACACGATATCGTTTAGCAATCTTCAAGGCTATCGCGACAAACACGAGTGAGAATAGCAGTATAAAAATGGAATGGGTTATAAATTCACTTGTCATATCATCCTGTTGTCTTTTGAAATATACAATTGCTTTGAAATAGTTGCAAACTAAGGATAGCTATTTTGATGAACACTACGGAGAGTCGGGGGATATTCCCTAACTATAGTACTTTGAATTCCGTTCGGAGAACGGCGTTAAATCAATAGTTCGAGATGCTCTGCGGAACATCTCGAACAACGGGGTAAGCTAAAAGATGAAATAGGACAACATCACATTGTCAAATTAAGGTAGCCATATGGCTACCTTAATTGTTATAATTATTAGAGGGTGTGCAATACTACGTGATTGCTAAAATGATCGCAACTTTGTAGGTCGGTCACTGTATAGCAACATGTACCCACACCTTACCAAACCCCTAAGCTGTCCTTAGTTTGCAACTAAGGACATGCTGAGTTTAGATCTGTAGTTGTGTGATGGAACTCTAGCGCAGCCTTATATTACTGCCGAAGTACTATTAGGCTACTACCATACGTCAACAAGTCCTTAGTTGCAAACTAAGGACAGCTACTTTAATGGAACGCTACGGACAGCTGGGACAAGTAATTTGATGAAGTACTACGGAGCGCTAAGAGTGAACGATTATCCTATACCTACCCGGATTGCTTTCATGCCATATACCCCTTGTAATTCCTCTAGCTCCAGAAATTCCACATCATCTTTTAGAAAGCCCTCACGCTGAAGCACAGAGATGTATTCCATGTATTCTTCCTCCTCGGATTGACTAAGATACACTAATGCGATTTTGTCAGGTTGAGTCAAACGTTCATCTTTATTCTTTAATGATATCTTATCGATACGCTTCTTTATAATCTCATAGCGGACACTATATGCCCCTTCTACATCAAAACGTTTCTCGTCATTGCGGTAGCTAATGGAGATTGGGGATGAATGGACAAAAATAAGCTGCGTAGTTTGCAGCGGTTTGGAAAGCTGAGGTTGAAGATTTCGGATGATCAATCCGATTTCGGCCATGCTTTTTAACTGCCATAGCCGCATGTGTTTAACATGCTCCATGGTAAATATTTTATGCGGTGCAATAGACTGTCCGAGATAGATATCATATTCCACTCCATCAGTACGGAAACGGTCGAAGTAGTGAGGAAATATTTTCTGCAGCTCTTTCTGATGGTGGGTGAGATATCGGTTGATACTGCTATTTACCATCTGTCTGGACCTTTCCAGTTCCCGGCGATTTTTATGAACAATTCCATCGGCTTCCAGAACCGAATTAAGATATGGCCTTACAAGTTCTTCAATCTCAATTGACGCTTCTGCAGCTTGCAAAAGAAATGGTTCAATTTCCTCTTGTACCAGTTGGTTAAATGTTATTTCATCGCCAGTTGCTTCGTATGCTTCAAAGCAATTAAGCCATTTTTGCTCATTCATGGCCATGACTACTGTAAATGGGTAATCCAGAATAGAAGGTAATACTTTTAGTACCTGCTCGAGCATCTTGATCTGCAAAGTGATATCTTCAAGCACAGCGTTATTTCTTTCCATACTTGATTGCCTGATATCTACCGCTCCATAAAAGGGGTATAGCTTATCAAAACTAACCTTGCCTATTTTTACTGTAGATATATCGCGTGATTTCTTAGAGTGCGCCCAGACTACCTCATTGAATTTCCATTTGACAGATGATTTAATGGAAGTATAATCATCTCTAACAGCTTGTTCTATTGAATCAGCAAATTCTTCGGAGATATGTTTAAATAGGAGGCCGATATATGGAATGGCTGCCTGCAATCGGGAAAGCAATTTTTGGTCGATAAAAACCTTCTCGTTGGAGTATACTTCCAAAACGCCAACTACCTTTTTAAGGTAGACAACAGGTAATAGTGCAAAAGACTCTATACCGGCATTTTTCAAAATTCGCTGAAGCGGTTGAGCTCCAAATATATTAATAGATATATTGTTGTGAACCCGTACCTCAGGATGCTTCTCGTATTGTTCTATCAAACTGTTGTAGACATCTTGCTTAACTCTGTATTTCAGGGCCGCAGCCATCAATAAGCTATTTGTGCTGCTTTCGTCAAGATATATTGCCCGGCTGTTTAGCTTAATGAAAGGCAAGATACCGAACCTCAGATTCCGGCTTCCTGCAAGAGATTGAAGCGTTTCATTTATTCCTTCAGCAAGTACATCTTTTTCATGGTCCTCAATGATGTTCTGTAGTTTTTCTATAGCATGTTCTTCGGTAACATCTGTAAATTGAAGGATGGAAAATCCCCTGATCTGAAAGTTGGAGAGGGGTAATAATGTTTCCAGATATTTTTCACCTTTTGAGTCAAGCAACCAGCTCTCCACTAGTGCAATGTCCAGGTCCGGTAACTGCTCTGTGTAGGAGACCTCTAAAAAGCGGGTATCGATTTCGATTTTGTAAAATACAGGATTCCTGGTCTTAGGATTCAATCCCTGGATATGACTATCGCTACAAACACTAAAGTCGATATTGTAGAACCGGCGTAAGATTAGCTGGTATATGAATCCTTTCTCTTTGCCTGACAGGATGTTCTTTGTCTCGAAATCTCCTGCTAATACGCTGAAGTTTTCACTAGTATGGAAATTGTAAAATGCATCTGTGCTATAGAAGATCTCACCGGGAACAGGGGTGCTCAATGCCCATACGTGTTTTGCTGCATGGGTAATCAGTGGATTTAGTAAAATATAGACCAGTTCTAACAGGTCTTTAAATACAGCAGCTTCCTCTATTTTAACATGTTCCCGGCCTGAAAGATCGCTTTTAAACTTGACGATCATGGTTTCAAACATAGCCTTCTTCAGCGGCTGATCCCTAATCAGGTTTTCCAGGTAGGAAATAAAAGGTTTAAAAGAAAGTTCTGACTTTGCGGGCATCAGCCTTTTATCAACAAGGTCCAGGTTAAGTATTTCAGTTCTCATGATGGTAAGGGTAATTAAACATGCAAATGCATCTGGTTACTTCAGGTTTTTTGTTAGCTCCAGGTGAGCGCGGAGAACCGGCAGTGCCTGATCCATTAGCTTGTTCAGTTCCGCAGTTTCATTATGATCCTTGATGCCTTCAAGTTTCATTATGAGCTTTGACTGCCTTTCGGCCATGGCCGTTATCCAGTCTTTATCCCAATCTTTGCCAAAGCCCCTCCTGATATCGGCTTCATTGGCAGTGTTTACCTTCTGAATGCCATATCCTGCTCTAAAAGCATATTCCGAAAATTTGGATAGCAGTACTTCGTAGTTCAACAGCATTACCTGGGCATGCGCCTTGAGCTGGTCATCTTTACTTTGGGTCAAAGCTGCCCGCACCCATACGATCAGCCAATCAATGTCGTTGATAACTACTGTTACGAACTTCTGGTCGGTAACATTGATTGTGGCTGACCTGGCTTCTATAGTGTCTACAACACCTCTTTCTTTTTTGCTTTCTCTTATAGATCTTGCTTCTCTCCGGTCAGTTGTCCGTGCACTAATGCAAGCTGAAAAAAGAAGAGAACAGAGTAAGCACCTGGACAACACGGCTGAAAAAAACATAGTTATTTAAAATTAGAAGAGGTTACATATACACCATCTCAAAATGATGCTGTGAAATTATTAGTATGATCAGTGTCGTTCATCCTTCAAAGCAGCTGATCGTCTGAGAGACTACATGGGTGGAAGATGGGATGCTACAAAACAACTTGAACGCAGTAAAAACCTCCCGGTTTTCCCAGGAGGTTTTTTAATTATTTAGGATCCTTATCGACCTTGTTTATTATCTATGACTGCACCTACGCCTACGCCTGCACCCGCGCCTAATACACCACCTATTATAGCACCTTTACCTTTTTTCTCGCTTACCATAGCACCTGTAACTGCGCCTACACCTGCGCCTATTACTGCTCCTTTAGCTTTGGCACTCCACCCTTTCTTCTCATTGGCTGTAGCCACTGGCTGCGTATTGTTGCTAGCAGGCTCACTGTTGTTATTTACATATACAGTGCGTGTTTGTAGGCGCATTGGCTTATTCGCATCTTTGGTCTTGGCTGTTGCTGTAACCGCGTTCATAGAGTCTACCACGCGTTGTGTGGTCATTGCCGTTTCCATAGAGTCAAGAGAACGTTGGTGTGCTATTTGCTGTGCTAGTATGACAGCTTTGTCTTCCTTGCTTGTGGCACTGTTGCACGATGCTGCCGTTACGGCTATCAGTAAAATTGCGATAAATTGTTTCATATGCTTAACTAAAGCATAACCATGCCGTTGGAGTGATCCGCAGCATAATAAAAATGAAACCTGTTGTAGGCATGGCGATAAATCCTGGCGGGTGCATTTGCATAGGATGAAAGCAGTGGGATTATCAAATACTTATGAGAAACCCATTAACTTACTTTCCGATACAGAAAGTAATTCCGCTTGATTGATGCAGCTTTCAAAAGTTTTTGTAACAGAATAGTGAAAGCTTCTGGGATAAACAGATAAGACTTTCTTAAAAATCTTAGATTTTAAATAAGGTTAAGTTGTGAAATTGAGTGATCGTATGGATGGTTGTTATACGTCTCAGTAAGAGGTTTGTGGAATAAATACAAAGCCCCCAGCAAAAGCTGAGGGCTTGTCAAACTTGTAAGTATATATGGTTATTTAATTACTTCAAGTTTATTTATGTGTCTTACACCTTCGATTTCAGTTGCAACAAAATACAAACCTGCAGGCACGCTTGATACGTTTAGTTTTTGTAGTCCACCTTCGATTGACAAAACAGAAGGGTGTATACGTCCCTGAACATCATATATAGTTACAACAGGGTTGCCCGTTATTACTGGAGTGTTGATGATCACGTAATTGCTTGCTGGATTTGGCGAGATAGTTACTGACCGGTTGTCTGTGGACATAGAGCCAACGTTCGTCCCTTTCATATAAGACTCATACTGGTAGACTGTATTAGTGAACTTCTCCCATGATGCACCGTTGGGAATATAGTATTCTACTAGAACAGGTTGGTTAACGGCATTGTAGCTAAGAGTGCTTCTTAAAGCGGTTACAAAAGTGCTTCCATTCCAGTCCTTTTGAATAACATCCGATGGGGCTCCGAAGTCAGTGTATTCATATGTGCTTTTCGATTCATAATCATAAAGATTAGAGGTATTATTCCATAGTGAATGAGTGCTTTCTAGTAGAAGTTGTCCATCGTATAAGGTGTATTCAATTAAATCCGCATTTTGCCAAGAATTTGTCGCTTGGTTATATTCTTGAATCTTGTCAGTAGTTTGCAAAGTACCCGAATATGTGAATACGTTTCTGTAATTGTTTACCCATCCCGTTCCATTCCAATCTTGAACTAATACCTCTGTTAAGAGGGAGCTACTATAGCTATAGGAGTACATTTTATAGTTTACCCAACTCCCTTTCCACAAGCTTTCCGTAATAGTTGATAGTCTCCCAGCTGTATAAGAATAAGACGTTTTGCTGAAATCCTCCCAGTTGCTTCCATTCCAATCTGCCCAAGTAATTTCGGTCACTCGTCCGCTTGACCAAGTATTGGTGTATCTAATAGAGTTTAGCCATTCTGATCCGATGGGATCCCATTCTTTTAAAATTTGTTCGGTGGGATGACCGCCAGTTAATGCTTGGTCTATTTCGTATTTTAGGGCACCAAATTCAAACTGTACAGAATTATCGAATGGAAGAAATTTCTCATCCCAGTTTCCACCATTGGAACCTGAAAATGTATAGTGGATAGAATCTCTCCGAATACTATCTGGAAATTCAAAATCAGATGTAATTATGTCAGTAATTCTGGATCCTGACGTTGTCTTATTTGAAGAGTTTGTTCTATTCAAGAGAGACAATGGAACGCTTCCATTTCTTTTTTCCGGAATAAAAATTTGCTTTCTTATTTCAGCCAACGGTAGCCATTTCATTGAGCCTATAGGGCCAGCGTCTGGAATTGGCGAGCGATTCTGAGCAGTTACCATAGTGAGAGAGGCTAATAAGTAACTAAAAGTCAGAGTAAGAGTTTTGTTAAGTTTCATAAGAATATTGTTTAATGAGATGTTAAACCTATTTATGGTTTTGTTTTAGGCAGTTATTCTAACCCTTTTTGCTACCATGCTGGAAGCAATGCCATCAGTTGCTCCCGGGCCACCTGTCGATACAACCCGCCAGCCAAAGAGCCTATTGATAGCATCAGCAAAGTCATACATAGCTTTTAACCTGCCTGCCTGAACCTTACCATGTGCGCCTGTGATTCCGTGGCAATCACCGATTGCACCTCCTTGAATCATTTCAACCGCATCGTTTTTATCTGTTATTTCAGCTTTAGCTTTTAATGCGGATAAGCTTAATCTTTCTGTTTTCATAAATTTTTTTTAGAAGGTTTAGAATGTGTAGTTTAAGTTGGCCAACTTGAACGATTACAAAAGTATTTTCGGGCAATTTTATTTTCGTTATCCTACAATGACAATATGTTGTCTTTTTAAGCCAGCAGATATTCTGGAGTAGTTAGAGGAATATATTCCAGATGATGCAAGATTGGATCAAGGAGCTAAAAGTTTAGCTATGTAATCTATGCCAATTAAAGCCGCAACTATTTATTGTTCCACGTACTTGAAAAGCTTGCACTATACCGCTAAAACAAACTATACAATATTGGGGACCATATAGAATGGACCAAATTGTATAGAAGCAGTCTAGTCTCCTTTTTAAAGTAGCAATGATGAGAATCAGGTAATACCACTAAGCCTGAAGTGTTTTACATTAATTCAAGCTAGTATTGATTTCTTATGAACGACACGCGTGTTTGAGTCACTAATAATGGGGCTCATTTCTAGTTAATCTCGGACCTCTGATTTAAATTTAAATTGACAATTCCTGTTCGAATAGCATATACCAGGAGAGCTGTTTTAGAATGTACAGCGAAGCGAGCAAACAAATTGTCTCTATAAGTTTCTACTGTATGTCTGCTTACACTCATTGTTGATGCAATTTCATCGTAAGTATAGTCGTTTAAGCATAGTTTCAGGAACTCGATTTCTCTTGGAGGAATAGTCATGAGAACAGACTTTATTGACTTCCGTTGCTGACTTTTCACCACAGAATACAAATTGGAAAGATAGTGCCCATGATAGCTGATGTTTGTAAGTGCCCGACGTAGTTCTAAACTGCTAGTCAGATTCTTATCAAGAAAACCATTTACTCCCAAAACCTGCATTTCCCGGATTGTCATTTCATGTACACAAGTGGATAATACTAGCACCTTTAAATACGGCCAATTGTCCTTTATTTTTTTTATCAGTTTATAGGTGTTTGTCTTTTCTAATAGTATATCTAGGATCAAGACGTCAGGAAAGCTATCATTCAGGTTTTCTAATTGAGAGAGGAAGTCAATTTGATCAGATGCTTGAATGCAAATCTGGTATTCTCTCCATCCAGAAATAGCGGTTACTAAAAATTCTAGGAATAGGCGGTTACCATCTAGTACCGCCACGTTCGTGGGATTAGATTGGGTGTTCATGTGGTGACAGGTTATATGCTAATATAAATAGTTTCTAAGTATTTAGCAATAGCATAAAGTTCCCTGTTTGAATAGTAAAAATGGAAATTAGCCTAAAACTTATAATAGCGAACACGCCTTGAAAAAGGGAGGAAAACAAGATTCTTGTTCCCGATAATGCCCCTAATTAAGCGCATTAAAAACCAGTAAATGTAGGATAGTATTGAGTAGGTTGCCAAAGTACATTTGTTGGTATACACTATCGATTATGCCATGTCAGAAAATTGAACTTGCAGCTGAAACAAAGCTGATCATATTTTATAGAAATAAGGGGAGTATATGGATTGATTTTGTGAAGCATGAAATAGATTTAGGAGTAGTATATATTATACCGAAGTGGCATTTCTATTATATGGAAGTAGAGCAAACGGATTTTCATATAGTATCAATTGATGAAGTTGAATTAGATACTTTGTCTAAATACATCTTGTATAGGACTAAGTATAAGAATACTCCCATTGAAAGCATTGTTGCTATTGATGTTTTCCAGACACAATTAGCTGTTCGTAACGACAGTTTGTTTATCAGAAATGTAATGCCGCAGTATTTACTCTCAGATGGTATAGCCTATTTGAAAAGCTGTCCACGGGTGATGCAGACTTACGTGGAACTTGTAGGTGATTTTTTATCTTATATACATACACAGGGATATGTATATGCCAACATAAGTATGGCACAATACGCAGCAATAAATGGAAACAGCGAGCGGACCATAAATAGGGCGTGCTTGATGTTGTTTGGACTTACCGCAAAACAGATAGTAAGATATCACATGGTAAACAGGTCGATTTACATGATTGTTTCTTCGTTCGATACAATTAATGAAATCTCCTCGATGCTTGGATTCAATGATATTTCAAATTTTAGTCGATTCGTAAAGTCTACAGTTGGCGTGTCGCCGACTGAGATCAGATATAATTTTCTAACAGCATAAACCATTTAAATTATGAAAACCTTTTTTGAATTTCAGCGCTCTATGGTTAGTGAAGGAGCTAATGAGATGTCTGAATGGATCAAGTTATTACTCTACAAGGAAAATCCCTCAGTCTATGATGTAATTGATTTCGATGACGATAGAATTTATCAGGATTCTTTGTTGTTCAGCTTCTTCAATAACGACATAGATCGATTGCCTCTGGACTCGATACTCTTACCATACATGAATATTAAGGAAAAGAGAACATTTAAAATTACAACAGATCAGCTAGGGAGATTTTACTTCAATAAGTATGGATGGCTTAAGACTGACCAACCCAATCGCGACCTCGAAATAACTTATGCAGATGATAGAATTTCATTAAATGATAATATTGAATATAGTTTTGAAAAGCCTCATTATGTAGCTGATGGGATAGAGCTTGTTCGGTATTCTCTCCCAACTATGAAAAAGTTCTTCTTCGATGTTGATGGCAATGTAGTCGATGTGGAGATTGATAATGTATGTAATAAATTCAGCGATAAATTAAGTCGGGCAATTGCATTGATTAAACAATGTACCCCAGAACATTATAGTCTGATCAGATCAACTGTTGATCGCTTTTTGATTTTTAATGTTGACACATACTTAAGGAACTCTTTTGCCACTTTATCTGCACAAGGTGCAGCATTCTTTAACGCATACCAGACAGACTACGACGAAGTACACTTTATTGATGATATAGCTCACCAGACGGGCCACATTATTTTCAACTGTATATCGTACAACAAGTCAGCATTTTTTAATATAGACGGAGAAACAGTGGTACAGGAGATAGGTACAAATGATGAAATCCACGAACGACGGACTCTGTATATAGTTTTACATGCTTTGTATACTTATCACTGCATTTTTACTTGCCTCTCTGCTTGTTTAGATGCAAATGTTTTCACGAGCAAACAACAACATGAAGCCTTAGGGCGTATAAAGTTTTATTTAGTCAAGTTTGGAATGGATTTAGAAGTTGTTGGAAAATTTAATGACGAACATAAAATACAAAACGGAGTTTTTACAGAAATCGGCGCATACTTTATTTCTGAAATGGCCAATAGCTATATGGTTGCTTATAACAAATACAATGGTTTAGTAAAAAGTTTAAACATGGATGATCAGCCGTATAACTTCACTTGTTCTATCTTTCGAAAAATGAATCCACAGTATGTTTAAAAAAATGAGTATAGCAATTACAGTTACAATAGCTTTCTTGAGCTGCTCTGGGCAAATGTCTAATTCATCTAAACCGATGTCTTATGAAGATTCGGTTATAGACAAATACTTGGTAAATGGAGCATGGCAACATTCTATTTTTTCACCTGAATGGGGTGCGTACATTGATTCTGCGATTGCTCTGACACCTCGAAATGCTGCTTTATGGCAGCAACGCGCAATGCCACTTTTCAAGCAGCGCAAATATGAGTTAGGTATGAAATATCTAGACAATGCTGTTCTATATGATAGAAAGCGTTATTTACCTTATCGTGCGTTTATCAAATGCATCTTTGCGAAAACTTACAGATCAGCAATTGAAGATTTTAAACAGGCAAAACAAATCAATGGTAATACCGTTACCGAAATGGACCATACTTATGATTTTTATCTAGGCTTATGCTACCTCCAGTTAAACGAGTTTGACAATGCGCAATGTTACTTGGACAGCTCGATTTCATCACGGCAGAAGCAATTGGGTGAAGACTGGGTACACCATCTAGATTTATTCTATCTCGGTATAACCTTATACGAAAAGAAAGAATATACGAAATGCCTCCAGGTTTTCCAGAAAGTATTAAATAAGTATAAGCAGTTCTCAGATGCCAAGTATTACTCAGCTCTAGCCAATATGAGATTGGGACGGGTAATTGAGTTTGCAAGGCTTATGAGTGAAGCTAGGGGAGATCTGAAAAAAGGTTATACAATAAATGAAGACAATTCGTTTTATGAAGTATATCCTTACCAAATAAACAAATATATGCTTGAAGTAGCCAACAGCGATTAAATGCATGTCCCATGAAAAGACCATTCCCTTTCTATAAACAATACGATCAAATGGACTGCGGTGTTGCGTGTCTAAGAATGATCTGTAAGCACTATGGTAAAACAATAGCTCATGATATAATTAGTGAACGGGCCCATTTGAATGTTACTGGAACAAGTTTAGGCGGGTTGGCAGAGGCGGCTGAAACGTTCGGTCTTCAGACGCTTGTTTTCTCATGCAAGTTCCAAGTTTTGAAAGATGACGTGCCACTTCCTGCAATTATATATTGGAAGCAAAGGCATTTTATAATTGTATATGACATTATTCGTCGCCGCGACAAGACTTATGTTAAAGTAGCAGATCCGGGATATGGTTTAATTACATACAGTGAAAAGGAGTTCTTAGATGGATGGCTTGGGCTGAAGTATGATAGCCAGCAGGAAGGTATTGTAATGGGTATTGAAACTCTTCCAGAATTTCATGACATAGATGCCAAAACCACAGAAAGCAGCAAGGTAACTCTGCTAAGTCTGCTCTCATATATGAGACCTTATAAAAGATATTTTATTCAAATTCTTTGCGGTCTTCTCATAGGCAGTTTAGTTCAGATGATATTACCCTTCTTGACTCAAGCAATTGTTGATAAAGGTGTCGATTATGGTAATATTAACTTCATCTACCTAATTTTATTTGCTCAACTGACATTATATGCTTCTTTACTGTGCGTGGACATTATAAGAAATTGGATACTCCTGTTTGTTTCATCAAGGATTAATATAAAGCTGGTTTCTGTATTCATTATCAAATTGATGAAGCTGCCTATTGGATACTTTGATTCTAAGAATATTGGTGATTTAATGCAAAGAATCCAAGATCATAATAGAATCCAAAATTTCATATCTACAAGCTCTTTAAATGCATTATTCTCAATACTAAATATTGTGATATTTAGTATTGTATTATGCTATTACAGCGTAGCTATTTTAATAGTTTTCTTAATAGCATCTGCATTGTATATCGTTTGGAATGCTCTTTTCCTCAAAAAGCGAGCAGAAATAGACTTTAAAATGTTTGACCAAGCTGCAGGAAACCAAAACAGCCTCATTCAAATTATCACTGGTATTCAAGAAATAAAACTTAACGGTTCTGCAAAACGTAGGAGATGGGAATGGGAGGCATTACAGGCTCGGTTATATAAGATATCAACTAAAAGTTTGTCAATATCGCAAGTACAGGGCGAAGGAGCTGAGTTTATTGATCAAATAAAGAATGCTATAATCACCTTTATGTCCGCTAAAATGGTTATTGACGGGCAAATAAGCTTGGGAACTATGTTGTCAGTCCAGTTTATTATCGGACAATTGAGTTCGCCGATTAATGGGTTGGTTTCGTTTTTCCAAGTTGCACAAGATGCTCACTTAAGTCTCAAACGCATTCATGAAATACATCAAAAAAGATCCGAATCAGATGGGCAAGATGAAGTTCCATTGCAAGAAATCCCCTCCTCTAAATCAATTAGGCTAAACAATGTCTCATTTAGATATGGCACAGAAAAAAGTCCACTAGTTTTAAAAAACATAACATGTACGATACAAGAGGGTAAAACAACTGCAATTGTTGGTGCAAGTGGATGTGGAAAAACTACACTTTTAAAATTATTACTTCGTTTCTATAACCCTAGCCAAGGAGAAATAAAGGTGGGAGAGTTAAATCTTTCTACAATAAATCCAGATCAATGGAGATCTCTCTGCGCATGTGTTATGCAAGAAGGCCACATTTTTTCCGACACAATAATTAAGAATATATCAGAGTCGGAAAAAAGTGGCTTAATTGACGTGAATAGAGTCCACCAGTCAGCAGCTATTGCCAATATAGGTCAGCTTATTGCAGATTTGCCTAGAGGCTATCAAACCCGAATTGGCGCTTCAGGTCTCAATCTAAGTACTGGACAGAAACAGAGAATATTGATTGCGCGTGCAGCGTATAAAGATCCATCGTATTTATTTCTTGATGAGGCTACATCTGCCTTAGATGCCAATAATGAAAAAGCAATTATAAACAACTTGGCGCAGTTTTCTGAAAAGAGGACAGTAGTAGTAGTAGCCCATCGCCTTAGTACTGTCGTTAATGCAGATAATATTATAGTTATGAATGATGGGCGGATAGTTGAAGAAGGTACCCATTCAGAGTTAATTCCCAAACGTGGGCTGTATTATTCACTAATAAAAAATCAACTTGAACTTGGAAACTAGATCTATAGAATACGAACAAGCAAGAGAAGAACATAGCGAGCATGTTCGGGATATTCTTGGAAAGATACCTTCTTGGACTACTCGTTGGGGTATAACATTGCTGTTGTCCATCTTTGTTGGCTTCTTGCTTTTGGCAAGTTTAATTAAGTATCCAGACAGTAGCACAGGGTCAATCGTAATAACAACTGAAAAGCCTTTGCTTAAGATCATTTCGCCAATAAACGGAAGAATTAAGACAATTTTCAAGAAAGACTACTCGATTGTTAATTCAGATGAAGTCCTAATGCGTATTAATCCCACCCACGAAAGAGTTCAACTTGGTATTCTTAAAAGTGTCGTGGCAGAGGCAAGAGGATTGGTTCTAGGTGAAAGTGGTATTGGTTCAAACCTTAGTTTCAATGACACAATTTTATTGGGTAGTATGCAACCAACATACAATGACCTAATTAGAAACTGTCAGATTCTATTAAACAATAGAAAGGATAATGCTATTTATATGCAAGAGGACGAACTTGAGAATCGTAAGAAATATCTTGGTGAGCTTATTGAAATAGCTAACAGTCAACTGGCTATAGCTAAAAATGAAGAGGTGAACGCAAAAATGAGATTTGAGGCTAATCACAAACTTTATCTTGATAAGGTAATTTCAAAATTCGAATATCTACATGAAGAGGATTTGTTCTATCAAAAGCAAATGGAAGTTAGTAATCTACGAAAATTGCTAACCCAACATAGAGGTGACATATGCATGATATCTAAGGATATTGCTGAGATAAAGCATTCTAGGTTAAGTCAGGAGCGTCAGCTCAGTAATGAAATTAATGCTAGTATTCAGAAGTTGGAGAATGAGCTTCGGCATTGGGAAGATGGGCAGGTTATCATCGCGCCTAGAAACGGGAGGGTAATTTACCTTGGTGATATACATATTGACAAGTATATAAAAGCTGAAGAAGCGCTCGTTGCAATAGTTCCACGGGATAGTAGTTTCATTGGCATAATGTCAGCGCCGGCAAATGGGTTTGGAAAGGTGCAGTTAGGACAAACAGTGAAAATCAAACTTGATAATTATCCATATCGAGAATATGGGCAACTTACAGGAACAGTGAAGTCTATAAGTCTTATTCCCGAAAATAGCATGTATAAAATTAAAGTAGAGTTTAAGAAGATTGACCTAATACCAGGAAAGCAAATTACGTTAAGGCCAGAAATGGTAGGAATAGCAGATATTGTCACAGAAGATATGACCCTTCTTGAAAGGTTGGTTATGCCAATTAAAGGAGTGTTAAATAATTAGCTCTTGTAATAACTATACTCCTGATGATTATTGTGTTTGGCAGAAGTTAATCAGCCCCGTCATCCACCCTATAACCTTGGGTAGTCCTCTGTAGTCTGCAAGTAGTTCTTGAGTCCCGATAAGTCTTGTTACAGGCAGAGACGTATCTGCTTCAAAAATGAATCGTCTAATGTTACAGCTGGCAGGACGACGGCACATTAAGCTTAGTGTTATCTGTAAAGGGTGAAATGAACGTAAAACATTTCACAGAAAGAGGTACAACGCTGAGGAAGGACAATCTGCTGGGTATTGATGGTGCAAGTAACTTTCAGCTTTATCCGGCGAAAAATGCTTGCTGGGAGCATACAGGAAGGTATAAAGCGGTATTGTGACCTATGATGCTATTGAGCAGAGGTAACTCCGCACACTTCGGATACGGCTGATGATTCCAAACGGGCAATCAGCAACAGGGTTCAATATTGTTTGTGCCCGAAAGAGCAGACAGCCTGAAATCTTCTCTAGATATACCTGTACATAGACAAGGGCCATTATCGCAAATGGTTTAAAAGCTCAATAAATAGTAACCGATATGTCCACGTTAATGAAGTGGGATAAACTGCAGTTTATCTTACAAAATTGGCATACTTTGGGGATTCGCAAATTGCTGCTCATGTTGGTTTGAGTTTTGATGTACAGAAAGTGAGTTTCCCATCATTTAGCATCATCTTCCATTATCTACCATCATCTTTGCGTGGTTATCTCACCTTGTAACCATAAAGTCCCCTACTTTTTTAATAGTAACCAACATAGGAACTAAAAAACGGCAAATAACGGCAATAATCGATGGGCTATCGGCAAATGAAGATCCGCTAAAAGCCGCGCCAATGCTGTAGAATCGTGTATTTTAGTAATACGGCTACTTCCCGATACAGAAAGTAACTTTCCTTTATTGATAAGGGTTTTATGCATTTCAGGTACAAATAAGGAACAAATCATCAGTATTCGGCAGGCCTATGAATTCTCGATGCCGTATCACCTATATCGTTTACCCAGTTACTAAGTAGTTCAAGTTCAATTATACACAGTTAGAAAGACTGTGCTTTTAGATATCGTTAGACGCTTACCCAAAAGTCAGCCAGAGCCTCTGCTTGTTTCAATACGGTCTCAATCGCTTTGGGCTGCTTGTCGGGTGGATAGCCGTATTTGGATAGCGTACGACGCACGATGACCATCAGGCGGGCACGCGCACTCTCGCGAATCGTCCAGTCGATAGTAGCATTTGTTTTAACCTTCCCTGCTATCTCACGGGCTATTTCTCTTAGCTGATCGTCGCCGAGTACTTGCACGGCGCTGTCGTTTACTTCCAGCGCATCGTAGAATGCCAGTTCGTCTTCGGTAAGACCTAAGGCAGCACCACGACGGTCGGCGTCTTTTACGTCTTTGGCAAGATTGATAAGCTCTTGTATGATCTCGGCTGTACTTAGTAGATTGTTCTGATATTTCTTGATAGATGATTCCAGCATGGCCAATAGCGCCTTGCCTTTTACGATATTCGTTTTCGACCGGATCTTTATTTCATCGTTCAGTATTTTCTTAAGTAGTTCCAGCGCCAAATTCTGGTGCTTCATGCCTTTTACCTCCAACAAGAATTCGTCGGATAGGATCGAGATATCGGGCTTCTTAATGCCCGCTGCGTCGAAGATGTCTATTACTTTATCGCTGGTGACGGCCTGGTCTACCAGCCGCTTGATGGCTGTTTCTATTTCTTCGTCCGTCCGTCCATTGCCATTGCTCTCAAACTTCGACAGTCTTGCTTTAACGGCCTGGAAGAATGCCACTTCATCTTTTATCTCCATCGCCGACTCGTGCGGAATGACCAACGCAAATGCCTGACTCAATAAAGTGACTTCACGAATAAACCTGTTCTTACCATCGTCCAGCCCCAATATATGTTCTTCTGTCTGTAGTATGATTGATAGCTTCTCCTGCGGACTTACCCGGAAGAAACGCCTGTAATTAAACTTCAGCAGGTCTTCATTGCTGTAGTATGCCTCCGGCTCGGCAGCCAGTATCTCGGTTCTTGTCTTGCTTTCTTCGCAGAAGAACTGGCGTACTACTTCCAGCTTTTCTACCATTGCTTCTACTGCCTGCTCCAGCTTTTCTGTCGGGTCGCCTTTGCCGCCTGCGTCGGAGTAGAAGGATAGTGCTTTTTTCAGGTCGGTGGCAATGCCCAGGTAGTCTACTACCAGTCCGCCCGTTTTGTCTTTAAATACACGGTTCACCCTTGCTATCGCCTGCATCAGGTTGTGGCCGCGCATAGGCTTATCTACATACAGCGTATGCATGCTGGGCGCATCGAAGCCTGTGAGCCACATGTCGCGTACTATTACCAGCTTTAGGGCGTCAGCATCGTCTTTCATACGCTCGGCCAGCATCTTGCGCTGCTGCTTCGTAGTATGGTGCTTTTGCATGGCAGGGCCATCGTCGCTGCTGGTGGTCATTACCACTTTTATAGTGCCCTTACCCAGCTCATCGCTGTGCCATTCGGGCCTCAGGGTTATGATGTGCTTGTATAGCTCGGCGGCTATCCTGCGACTCATGGCTACGATCATTACCTTGCCTTCAAATACCTGCTGTCTCGCTTCAAAGTGGTTCACGATGTCTCGTGCAAGATTCTCAAGCCGCTCGGGGTGGCCTATGATGGCTTCCAACTTGCTCCACTTGGCTTTGGCTCTTTGCTTCTCTGTTACCTCTTCGTCGGCCTCCAGCTCTTTGTCAAATTCTTCTATCAGCTGCCTGCCTTCTTCGGTCAGGTTTACTTTTGCCAGCCTGCTTTCGTAGTAGATGCGTACGGTGGCGCCATCGGCTACCGCTTGGCTTATATCGTACACGTCTACATACTGGCCGAATACCTGCGGCGTGCTGGCGTCGGTGCTTTCTATGGGCGTGCCTGTGAAGCCTATGTAGGTTGCATTGGGCAGGGCATCGCGCATGTACTTGGCAAAACCGTAGGCTATGCGCTTGCCTATTACTTCTTTGGTCTCTTTGTCTTTTTCGTCTATCAGCTTCGCCTCGAAGCCGTATTGGGTACGGTGGGCCTCGTCGGCTATTACAACGATGTTCGTTCTATCGGATAGCTGATCGTAGATGTTCTTGCCGCCATCGGGTACAAACTTCTGTATGGTGGTAAATACGATTCCCCCGCTGGCCACTTTCAACAGCTCTTTCAGGTGGTCGCGGTCGCGGGCCTGTATGGGGTCTTGCCTTAATAAGCTGCGCGAGGAAGCAAAGGTGTCGAAGAGCTGCTCGTCGAGGTCGTTGCGGTCGGTGATGACTACTACGGTAGGATTATTGAGCCGCTGCACCAGCTTACCGGTGTAGAACACCATCGATAGCGACTTGCCGCTGCCCTGTGTATGCCATACCACACCGCCTTTTCGGTCGCCGCCCTTGTCGGCTGCTTTCAGCGTGCTTTGTATGGCCTTATTGACCGCGTAGTACTGGTGGTAGGCGGCCAGCTTTTTTACCGTCTCTATTTGTGTGAGCCCTTTATCGTCTTCTTTCTTGGTCTTTTCAAATACGATGAAGTTGCGCACCAGGTCGAGCAGGATGGTGGGTGGCAGCATGCCTTTTATCATGGTCTCGAGCT
Source organism: Sphingobacteriales bacterium (assembly GCA_004144175.1). Classification (GTDB taxonomy): domain Bacteria; phylum Bacteroidota; class Bacteroidia; order Chitinophagales; family Chitinophagaceae; genus Polluticoccus. The sequence continues at coordinate 8,035 of SEFT01000009.1, read as the reverse complement.
GGGGTACGAAGCGCGATGCTTCACGTTCGCCGTCGGCCGACTTCCAGGTCATGAAGCGGCTGAAGCCTGCCGATATGCTACCTGCGCGGCACTCGTGGCCATCGCTGATGATGCAGATGGCATTGTAGGTAAACAGCGACTTAATGCTGTGCTTGTAGGTCTGTAGCTGCTCGTAGGCTTTGCGCAGGGTGGCGTGTTCATTGGCTGCATTCTTTAGCTCGATGACCACCAGCGGTATGCCGTTGACGAAGAGCAGCAGATCGGGCCTTTTGTTTTGGCCATTCTCTATTATGGTGTATTGGTTCACTACCAGGAACTCGTTCAGCTCGGGGTGCTCAAAATCCATCAGACTGACTTCGTGCGCCCGCTCGTATCCGTTATCGTGATAAGGCATCGGCACCTTCTCTATCAGCAGCTCGTGGAACTGCTCATTGTTGTAGAGCAGCTCAGGCGAATAGATGCGCAGTACCTTTTGTATGGCCTGCTCCTGTGCATCCTGCGGTATATGGGGATTGATGGCGGCGACTGCCCTGCGCAACCTGCCCGTCAGCAGTACCTCCTCATAGCTCTCGCGCTCCTGCGCCTCTGCACCAGGTGCAATGACAGCACCATGCAGATATTGCCAGCCGAGGCCCTCCAGCAGGTTGATGGCTAATTCTTCAATATGGGATTCGGTAATTGGACGCATAAAAGTCAGGCCTTTTCCAAAATTAAACTTAAGTCGTGACGGTTTGCAATATTTTCATCTTCAACAGTACCTTCTACAATCGTTTTTCGCAGAATAGTATGGTCAGGATACTGTTTGACAGAGTTCTTGGTACCGCCCTTGGTTCTGCAAGCGCAGATTGCCTTAAAGCATCCATTTGCTCTGAGCCTTTCCAGATATCCATGCAGACTGTAAGGTCCAGCTGGCCAGTCGCCTTGCGTTACGATACCGATAGTCTGTATTCCATTATATAAAATATCAAGGAAGTCACCATTGTTAAGATCTGCCAACATACCAGAAACTGGTTCATAGCCCCTTTTCTTCAATTCGTGGTATACTATGTTCAAAGTCAGAGTCTTTCCGCAACCCGCCCTTCCGCTTAGTCCTATAACTTTCATGAATTAAGATTTGAGTTTTTGTCGAAAGGGACTAATATGCGATACCTCGAATAAATTCCACTGTCATTAACATCCGATGAAGGCTTTGCACCGCCATCGTCGGTTGGTGGTTCTTCCGAACCGTCGACTCTGATATACGGGTAGCCGCGATAAATATCAGTTCCATCTAGTTCCATTCTTATGGAATGGAAAAAACGTGAAGGCGTCCTACAAAAAAGATAGTAAAAAGGAAACATGTTTTCCCTGAACAACATATCAAATGTAAGAATAGACATTCCGTGAGGAATAACGGCCATCCGACTTTGTTGGTGGCGGAGGCGTTCAATTCTTCGGGCGTGAACGCAGGATAAACCCAAATCATCGCTGCCAGTGCCGCTATTTATTGTGTAGCCGTTATATAAAAGGTAATACGGTGTTGCGGCGACGGCCGATGCCCACGTAATAAGCTTCCGGTACTGTGCATCAGGAGCCCAGTGTTCAATATCTTTATACTTCCCATTGTAGTCCAAAACTTTCGCCTGCAGCATAAACCATCGATACCGACCATTGGGAAGTTGAATAAATAGATCGATATCAGCACCACGTGTGGGTTCATACGGAGCGTTCCATGCGTATACTTCTAGGCCGGGTAGCCGGCCTCCATAAAACGAGGTTATTACGTAAACTAGATGGTTTGTGATACCTATCTCGGACGCATTTATTCTGTACTTGAAAACGTCAGATAGGTAATACCAGAAAGCCATCGTTTCGAATTTCATTCTCTCACATATGGATCGCATAGTTTTGTTTTTACATTTTCACCCGCACCTCTCCGCTCATCAGCTTGGGCAGCAACGTATCGCGTAATTGGGTGAGGGTGCGGATTTGGTTTTGATTGTGAAGCATTTTATGAAAGTAAATTGCAACTGTATGTTCAAAGTTCAGAATTACTTCTTCCGATGGTAACCGCACCTTCTGTTCCTTAAACGTGTCTGTTGTAATGGTGTCGAATACGCTTCCGTATGCCGCAGCTTGTAGTTCGTCAACAGAATGGGCTACTAATAAATATGTAAAGAAGTAACAGTTTTTATACGTCGGCAATATCCCATAATTTGATTGGCTAAAAGCCATAGGCTGAGATAGTAGACAATACTTGCCTACCGTCCCTCTGGCTGAAATGACAGTTGCATACTTGGGTAGTAATTTAGCAGAGCTGCTACTTAACCCCTCTTCTGTAATATTCTTTTGTGCGGTTATTATAAAGCTCTTGTGATTAGTAGCAATATCTCCACCTGCCAGCCAATTTATGTTTCCGTCCCAATACTCTGGAATCGATGTTTTTGGAGTGCCGCCGCCGACTAATTTTATTGCATCGTACAGGCTTTTCTCCTCCCATCCCTCCTCCGCCTCCTCTACAAACCACCGCCTGAAAAGCGTTTCGGCGAGTTGCTCTAGTGTTTTGTTCTGCCGGTGCAGCAGGTCTATTTTATCATCAAGGCTGGAGAGTATGGAGGCTATGGCTTGCTGTTCGGCTGGAGATGGCAATCGAACATCTATACTTCCGATTTCCTCCATATTAATATTCGGTTGAGCGGATTGTCCTGACATATTATTGACCAAATCAATAACCGAAGGTTGTCTTAAGAAGTAGTGAACATACTTTGGTAATGCTTTTTGTTGATTTAGCCTAATGATTGCCAATGCTTGGTTTGTGTTCGCAGGCAGCAGATCTTCTGTAACAAGAGCATTCTTACCTAAGAAGATGCCCGCCATAGAGAAAAGTATGTCATCCTTTTCAAGTTGTGACCGTTTTAGCTTTTGATGTGTCTCCTCATCTATAAATACAAAACATGATTTATCAATTCGTCCATCATAACTTACGGCTTCGGACTTTATAAAGTTTATTCCGTTGTCAAGAAATCTCCCTCCAAGGGTAGAAGGTGTGGTTCCTTTCGTTATGCGGGTAACTAAATCTTTTAACTTATACTCTTTCCACCCAATCATTTTACAATCTTTAAAACATCATCCAATATTTGCTGGTAGCCATTCAGGTCATAGTCTGCTCCTTCCGTTTTATTCAGAGCTCTTGCTCCCAACTTTTGCTTTAGCCGGTATATGATAGTGTCTTCCAGCCTGCTTACTTTTTGCTGCTTTGCTTTATAGCTTGTGTAAGCATCGCAGGTTTTGTTGATCGTTCCCAAATCACCCTGGTACTTTTCAAACCCATCTACAGGGAAATGATGCATCGTTATTCTTAAGTTCGCTATGTCTTCATCTGTTACATTCATCTTGTCGCGCATAGCCTTATGAAGCTGGTTCTGTGTGGAGGCTTCTCTCAGCTCCAGGTGCCCGGCAATACGATGAAAAGCGGCACGCGCAGAAGGATAGTGCGGGTCGCCAGTCATGCCTACATAATAGTAGGGCAGTTCATCGCCCCTTTGCACTTCCATCAGGTATATAGAGAACCCCGGCACCAGCATGCTGCCGCTTATCTCCAGTTTATTATAGTTCTTCCAAGCTGGCATTTAACAGATTTCGTGTGGTGTTAAATCGCTGTACCATATAATTTCGTAACCGCTGCCAAATTCATTTACTTTAAAGTGTATACTGTCCCGTCCAACAGGTTGCGCACCATCAAAGCAAAATTTCTTTGTTCTCTGCATAGGATTAGTATGTTTTATCGTTACGATCAGCGAATCAGTAGCCATGACAGAACGTACATCCACTTTATAACTGCTTGACTGTTTCGCTCTTGTTGACGGACGGATTGTTCTGCTGCGATGTATTTCTGCCATAGTGGGTTATTTCTTCGTAAACCGTGCTGAAGTAATTTCATCTACTTTTAATACATTGCCGGCATTATTGATCCATTCATTTTGGCTCCAATAGAATATTTCCAGCTTCCTCTTATTGTCGTCGAGCGCATACGATACCACACATATTCTATAGTGCTTTCTATTGGTTTTACTATTAGTGTATTCGTTTGGCGTCAACTCTATTCCGTTAAATGGCCCTGATAGACCTTTTACTTCTAACAACAAGGTTTTGCTGTTCAAAGTCGCCTCCAAATCCCAGCCATAGTTTTCCTTGTGAACTACATCGACTTCGTAGTCGCGTACCTTATAGTAGCTTTCTACAAATTCCATCGCCTTTTCTTCAATCTTTTTCCGCAACTCTACATTGGGCTGCCACGCACGACCAATAGCTATTTTTCGTGCCTTCCTTATTATATATCCTTCAGGGTCTGCCATGTAATCTTCCAGCCTTTGGAAATAAGCAGCATCTTCATATTCTTCGGCATACCAAGCATTCGTTTGACCAGGTCCTTCTACTGTATATATCCTGTCATCCGCGGGTATAAGGTGGCTATTTGCTATATCAGCAATGATTTGATAGTTTTTACCTTTTGGAAAGGTACTATGTGCTAGCTTCTGAACCTGGCGATTGAGCTTGGCATTTTTATACCAGCCTACAATATACTGGCCACCGGTTTCGGGATTCTTCGCAAAAACAACTACCGTTACATTGTCAATAAATGGAACTGCGGGTTTCGCGCCAATCCGTTCGATGTGCAAACTTCGGCCATCTTGGATTCTCGCATAGCCGTAGTATTTTCCCTGAATAGGAAAAAAGTTATAAACTTCCCTTCCGTCCTTATTCACTTCTACATATGAACCAGCACCAGAGGGAATGTCGTCCTCAGTCACTCCCTGATAGTGCTTCATCCAAGCAATTCTTAAAAAGATATAAGGCATAGGTTCTTGTCTTTAGTTATTGTAGTTGAACTTTCGCTAAGTTTTCCCTGATGCTTTTATTCAATACCTCCTCCTCAGCCATCTGCTCTTCCAACTGCGTCTTCAAAGCTGCAAGGCGCTCTGCAAAATTGAAATCATCCTCATCGTCAGCCAGGCCAATATAACGGCCCGGTGTAAGGGCATAGCCCAGGTTGCGCACCTCTTCTATGGTGGCAGATTTGCAGAAGCCCTGTATGTCATTATACTCGCCTTCGCCGGTGCGCCAGTTGTGGTAGGTGCCGGCTATCAGGTTTATGTCGTCGTCAGAGAGGTCGCGGTTCTTGCGGTTGAGCAGGTAGCCGTGGTTGCGGGCATCTATAAACAGCATCTCGCCCCTGCGCTGCTGTTTGCTGCGGCGCATAAACCACAGGCATGCAGGTATCTGCGTATTTAGGAATAGCTTGGTGGGCAGGTTCACAATACAGTCTATCAGGTCTTTCTCTATCAGCGCCTTGCGTATCTCGCCTTCATTATTAGTTTTGGTAGTAAGGGAGCCCTTGGCCAGTACAAAGCCCGCCATGCCCGTAGGCGACAGGTGGTAGAGGAAGTGCTGTATCCAGGCATAGTTGGCATTGCCCGCAGGCGGCACCAGCTTATTGCCCAATACACTCCAGCGGGCATCGCCCTGCAGCAGGTCGCCGCTCCAGTCGCTGTCGTTAAAGGGAGGGTTGGCAATGATATAGTCGGCCTTCAGGTCTTTATGCGCATCGTTGAGGAAGCTGCCCTCGTTGTTCCATTTTACATTGCTGGCATCTATACCGCGTATTGCCAGGTTCATGCGGGCAAGGCGCCAGGTGGTCTGGTTGCTTTCCTGCCCGTATATGGATATGCGGTCTTTGGGGTCGATGTTGAGCTTTGCGCCTTTCTGCTTTTTGTAATGGTCCTGGTGGGCTTCGATAAACTTCTCGCTCTGCACAAACATACCACCCGAGCCGCAGCAGGGGTCGAAGACGCGGCCCTCGTAAGGCTCCAGCATCTCTACCAGCAGGCGCACCACGCAGGCGGGGGTATAGAACTGTCCGCCCTTCTTGCCCTCTGCCAGCGCAAACTCGCCGAGGAAGTACTCGAATACCTGCCCCAGGAGGTCTTTGCTTTGTGCTTCTTTGGTGCCCAGGGTGGAGGTGCTCACCATGTCAATGAGTCCGCCCAGGCTTTGCTTATCGAGCTTCTCCTGTGCATATACCTTGGGCAGCACACCGCGGAGCGAGGTATTGTCCTTCTCGATGGCATCCATCGCATCGTCTACGTCCTTGCCTATGGTGGGCAGCTTGGCGCGGCCCTGTATCCACTTCCAGCGTGCCGAGGGTGGTACGTAGAACACCTTTTCGGCTATGTATTCGTTCTTGTCTTCGGGGTCGGCACCTTCGTATTGTCCTTTGCCTTCCTTCAGCTTATCGTACAGCTCTTCAAATGCGTCGGATATATACTTGAGGAATATGAGGCCGAGGACTACGTGCTTGTACTCAGCAGCGTCCATATTCTTGCGCAGCTTGTCGGCCGCCTTCCAGAGTTTCTTCTCGAGCGCTTCTTCGGCCACTTCTTTCTTTGCCTTCGCCATATATACCGGTAGTAGTCAATTGATTGTAGACTATAAAGGTAATATACTGTTTTGGATGAAGGTATCCGTGTTTGGGCGGGGGTAGGGAGGCAGATAAAGGGGCAGAAGTGTTGTCGTGAAAAAGTATAGGGAATCATAGACTGGAGAGAAAGACGGATTTATTCCAGGTGTTTGTCAACTTTGTTTTCCAACAAGTATAATAGGGCTGGATCGGCATGAAATGCGGTGAGATTTAACTCGTTTTCTGTATTGAGCCAATCCTGATAAGTTGGGTCAAATACCCATTCGGCATAATCAACAACAACTTTAGGGAATCGCATTTTATGTTTCGTTTTAGGTAAATCAAAGCCAAACCGATCAAATATCCTGAGTCCCTTCATGGCATTGAAAATGTTGTAGAGCGCTCTAGCGTAAATTTCACCGCTATTTTTAATTTTTGCCTTTTTTTCGACATCTGGCTCGGTAAATATCTTACTGCCGTATTTTATAGTTTCTATTAAGTCGTGCTCCAGGTCATCAACTTTCCGTATGTTCTGAGCTTTCGGAGATGTATGTCCTTTGTTGGACGTGCTAAGCCATTCAGCCACTAATACTTCGGCTACTTCCTTGTTTTGTACTATCAGGTGAAGGTGCGGGTTGTATGTTTTCCTTTGAGGATTGAAGTTACATTCCAGAGACTTTATACCCACTAGTCTAAGACTGCCCTTATCTCTTTGATTTCGTTTTCTATACTTGCTCACTATTCGCTGAAAGCCAAGAAGCACGCTTCTCATTACATCCTTTAGCTTTTTTGAATTACATGCCTTTATCGTAAGGGTAACAAAATAGGGCTCCTTCCACTCGCTAAGGACGGGATAGTACCTGTTTATGATTTCTGCTTTTCGGATGCTGCTGCATAGGGTGCAGTGTCTATTCTTACAATAGTTACCATACAGACGACCTTCAAAGCTGTATATCCTATTTTGGCAGTGGTAGGTATTGTAAAACGATTTCATCCAATCATCGTTTTCTTTTTCGCGTGCTATATCCGCCAAAGACAGGGACATTTTCTGCGAGATTAGTTTTCGTTTACCTCTCCCTTTTAGCACCTTGTCACTACTTATCTCTGAGCCTTGACCTCGCAGGATTGTAGCAGGTTTCTCATGTATGACTGTCCCGTTTTGTACTAATGTATAGATACCCCCCCGCCCGTGTGGGGCAGAACTATTAGACTGCATCATCTACCTGCGTTTATTGTTTAGGTATTTGTCTGCCTCTGCCTGCACATCTACACTGGTTTTTCTTCGGCCAGTGTATACCCACGCCAATAGCTCTTGCTTACTGAAATACAGCCTTTTCCCTTTTTTGCTATGTGGAATGTCTGCCCGGCTAACCAAGCCGTAGATCGTAGCGACAGAAAGATTGAGTAAGGATGAGGCTTGCTGGATGGTCAGCAATTCATCCTGCTGTAGTTGGGGATGTTGCTGATGTGTTAGAATTCTTCTTAGCTCCGATAATTCGATTAATACCCGACTTAACGCTTCAGGTACTTGTTCAAATGTGAGATTGCTCATCTGTCTGTAATTTGTTACAGTACAAAATTGAGCGTCAAAAAAGGGGG
>SEFT01000057.1 GCA_004144175.1 Sphingobacteriales bacterium | reverse complement strand
AATCCTTGGGTCATATGTGTATGACCCAGGGAATCTGAGGTTATATGGGTGGGGTGATATGGACCGGGTCAAATTCTGGTGTAAGGAAAATGAAAATGTTGCATACCACATTTACTTTTTGCTGGTACTGTACCTTGTTATTGCTACTAATGTTTAAAGAAGGCTTGGGCAGAATCTTTTTAAAACTTATACTAAATACTAAACAACTCGACTAGGACATAGTGTCTACCCTCAATTTTGTAGCTTTGTAGCAGTTCATTGGGAGCAACCATCTATATACATGTGTGAGGTCATCGACCATCTCGTGCTAACCAAAGTCATTTAGTATACAGAATTTTGCTGTATATATTACTTATAAATTACAGGTAATATACGAGCTGACCAAAGTGTTTTATGCGGCCCCCGCAAGGGGGACCGCGACGGCCATATAGTATGCAATTTATATACTACTACGTAGTATATATTACCTGTAATTTATGGGTAATATATACAGCAATTTTCAATATGCTTTTTAACAATGTCCAGTAAGATTACCAAATTGTAGTACATACTAGCTATAAAATTGCAGGTAGTATATATAAAATCGGTAGCAAGCTAGCCACCCCCCCTTTTGCCGGTGCCCTGCTGGCAGGCTTGGTCCAACTCGGTAGTAGCAGCATTAGCATAACGTGGGATAGGGACCCTGCCCTCATCATCACACATCTCCTTGCTTTAGCACTGCGATGGCTAGCGTTCATTTGCATCAGGTGAGGGATCCCCAGATTCTCAGATTCCCAGATTTCAGCTTAGCGGATTTTACTTTTGCTCGCTATTAGCGAAAGCCTGCAATATCCTTAGCACCTATCTAATTCATATATGATATATATTGCACATTTGTAGTCGATCTGTCTACTCATAATTTTGATAATTGTGGAATAAAATATAGTCATGCGAAAAGGAGTGCTCTCGGGGCACAGACCTAATAACCCGAGCAACTGCAGATAAGAGCGTAAATAAAATGACAAAGGCAAGAAAAAATGTATAGTTATATTACTACAGTGTGAGAAAACATACATACAGTAGTAATATAAAGAGATAACGTGAGTCAAAAAAGTGGGGAAAAATCACCCATTAGATCTCATAGATACGCTTCGCCATCCCAGCTACGCTTCAAATACAGCGTAACCGGTACATATATAAGGTTTATCAGCGAGTATCCAAGGGCTAATAGTGTCGGGCAGCGAAGAAATCAGGGCGGCCATGAAATATGTTGCGCCGAGGAGAATGCTCTTTTCTCTGTCAATTTAGCTTCATCACCGGAGTTAGGCCCATGACAAATAAGATAAGATGCATAGCAATCGATCTCTCAGTCAGCAAAATGCTATAGCTGCTCTACTATGCCCGCTAGGATCGATCGAACAAAAGGAGCTCATGGGTCGCAAATGTGCTCCACAGCGCCAAAAGTCGCGAAAACTCTAGTTTTCAGCCACCAAAACTCCGAGAAGCGCAGTTCCAAGTTGCAAAAGTGAGTTATAAGGCCCGAATTCAGGGTAGGTTGTTTTCTTCCGGGTGCGCGCTCCAAAGCTTGTTTTGCGTGGACGGGGCGTCGGTGGGAGAGAAGGTGAATAATTAAGTTGTCGTGTTTGTGGCTGCTGGCTCGTCACTCACTCGGCCGTCTCTACGGATCACAGTTTGGAGCTTCAGTGAAGCATTCTAGGAGCATGGCAACTAATGTCTTATCTAACTACAGTCTCTCTGCAGTGGGCAGAGTTCAGCGCTTCCAGAAGACATCAAATGGAGGGATATTGTTCTCTACTGTGGAAGACCCAGACACAGTATTTGTTTTGATTGATGATGATATGAAATGCAAACTATTCGAGCGGATCATCCCGGGAATTGATGTGTGCTCTTCTCCTAAGGTGGATTTACAGCCTATAGTTGAAGCAGAAAAGGTTTTAGAAGACGTGATAGGGAATAAAGCCTACGTCGCTATTTTCGCTGCCGAGCTGTTTGGCATCCCTATTTATCAGCTGCAGTATTCTGAAGTGCCAGGTTATGCATTGAGGGCATACAGAGATCCCCAGACAAGTGCAGCTGAGCGTGAAGAGATCTTGTTATTCACTCGCTTTGCTGATGACAACCCTGATTTCTATAAAGAGGCATTTGGCAACTACATTGCGATTGAAGACGCACGAGTAGTGCGCAAAATCTTCAACTCTCCTGCGGAAATCAAGCCAAGTAAACCGGGCAATCGTATCATTTGTCTCTGTGTTGGCGTGATGGGTGGTG
>SEFT01000025.1 GCA_004144175.1 Sphingobacteriales bacterium | reverse complement strand
GCAACAGGTACAGCCCTATCTTACCAATGGCAGGTAAACACAGGATCAGGATTTGCAAACGTTAGCAATGCTGCCCCTTATACAGGAGCTACTACCGCTACTCTTAGCATATCTAATGCGCCGGCTTCCATCACAGGTCATCAATACCGTTGTATAGTTTCTAACCCTTGTACCAATGTAACTTCGGCTGCTGCTGCAATTACAGTGAACACAACTCCGGCTGTTACAACTCATCCAGTTAGTACTTCAATCTGTGATGGCACAAGCGCCTCATTTGCGGTTGCAACGTCAGGTACAGGCCTTACCTATCAATGGCAGGTAAACACAGGATCAGGTTACAGCAATGTGACAGATAATACTACTTATTCGGGTGCTACTACTGCGACATTGAATATTGCAGGTGCTAACACCACTATGAATGGATATTTGTACCGTTGTACAATTGCCAATACTTGTGCTACGCAAAGCTCAAACGCAGCAACGCTAACGATACATACGACATTGGCTGTCACGGCGTCTCCTACTTCTCAAACAATTTGCGAAGGGGCTAATACAACATTCTCTGTTACAAACACAGGAATAGGTGGCACATACCAATGGCAGGTAAATACAGGTTCAGGATTTAATAATATATCAAATGCTGTACCGTACACCGGCGCTACAACTGCAACACTTGCTGTTTCTAACGTGGCAGCATCACTTAACAACTATCAGTACCGCTGCATTATTACCAACTCTTGTGGTTCGGTAACATCAGCTACAGCTAGTCTGACAGTACAAACGCTTCCTTCTTTCACAACCCAACCGGTAAGCAGTACAATATGTTTGGGCGCAAGTACAGCATTCGCAGTTGCAACATCAGGTACAGGCATCACTTACCAATGGCAGGTGAATAGCGGAAGTGGATTTACCAATATCGTCGACAATGCTATATACAGTGGTGCTACTGCGGCTTCACTGGCAGTAAATAGTCCAATTGCATCTATGGACGGTTACCTATATCGCTGTGTTGTCACAAACACATGCTATAATGTAACATCTACTTCGGTTGCACTAAATATAAATACGGCACCTGCCATAACAACCAGTCCGGTAAACCAGACAATATGTGAAACATATAACACTACAATTTCTGTTGTAGCTACTGGTAGCGGTCTGACTTACCAATGGCAGGTTGATAATGGCAGCGGGTTCGCCAATGTTAACAACTCTGGTATATATAATGGTGCTACTACTGCCAGCCTGATACTGAGTAATATTCCTGCAGCCATAAACGGTTATCAGTATCGTTGTGTTATCAATGGCGTATGTACTCCATCGGTAACATCAGGCGCAGCCACAATTACTGTTAACTATCTACCTTCGGTTACAACACATCCTGTTAGCACGACCCTTTGCAGTGGCAACAGCACAAACTTCAGTGTATTAGCTACTGGTACTAATGTTAGCTATCAATGGGAGATCAATACGGGTAGCGGCTGGGTTGACCTGGCAAATACAGCGCCTTACAGCAATGTAACAACGCCTACATTGACAGTTTCAAATGTTACCACTGGTCTTAGTGGCTATCAATACCGTTGTATGGTAAGGGGTACATGTACACCTGGTGCTGCTTCTAACCCGGCCATACTTACAGTAAATCCGATGCCGGTTGTTTTAACACAGCCAACAGCCAAGGTGATATGTGATGGGAGCAATACATCTTTCAATGTATCTACAAGCGGCGCAATAAACTACCAGTGGCAGGTAAATACAGGATCAGGCTACACCAATATCAGCAATAATAGCGTGTACAGCGGCGCAACATCGGCAACACTTACATTGACCGGCACACCAATAAGTGCAGCGGGACTCTACCGTTGTGTTATCGATAACGTAAATTGTACTGCTCAAAGCAATGGCGTAGGTCTAACAGTGAATCCATTGCCTACTATAACCACGCATCCTGGCAGCCGTGCTGTTTGCGCAGGCGATCCTACGACGATCAGTATCGTTGCACCTGGCGGCCTTACATATATCTGGCAGATCAACACCGGCAGCGGATTTACTACCCTGTCAAACGGAGGTATCTATAGCGGTGCCACTACTGCTAACCTTACCATCAGCAATGTATCTACAGGCATGTCTGGCTATCAATACCGTTGCCTGATAGATAATACAGTATGTACTGCCCAAAGTAATCCAGCTACAGTAACAGTCAATTCGGTTCCGGCGGTTACCACACATCCAACCAACAAAACCATTTGCCTTAACGGATCAACTTCTTACACTATTACAGGTTCAGGTACTGGCATTAGTTATCAGTGGGAAGTAAATAATGGTTCAGGCTGGGTAGACCTTCTGAATAATACCTTCTATAGTAATGTAACAACTGCAACGCTTAATATAACAGGTGCCACTGCAACAATGAATGGTTACCAATACCGTTGCGTAGTGCGTGGTACATGTACGCCGCCAGCTATATCAAGTGCAGTTTCTTTAACCGTGAATATGCCTCCGGTGGTAACAGCCAATCCATTGCCAAAAGTTATCTGTGAAGGCAATTCAACTACCTTCTCAGTGACCGCAACAGGTACAGCGCTGAACTATCAATGGGAAGTCGATATGACTGGAACTTCAGTATATACAGCTGTTGCAAACGGAACTAACTATTCCGGTGCTACAACTGCTACATTATCTGTAATGAGTGCTCCCGCGTCTTTTAACTCTTACAGGTATCGTTGTGTGGTAAGTGGTACATGTTCACCTGTTGCTCCGTCAACGGCAGCATTGCTGACAGTGAACACTTCACCTGTTATTAATACACAGCCATCGTCTTATGTGACCTGCAAAGGCCAGAATGCGTTCTTTACACTCGCAGCTTCCGGCACAGCACTAACCTATCAATGGCAGGTAAACACAGGTTCTGGCTTTGCAAACCTTAGTGACAATGCGATATACACGGGTAGCACCAGCAATATGCTTCAGCTTACCAAAGTACCGCTGCCATACAATGCGTACCAATATCGTTGTATAGTTACGGGCGTTTGTCCGCCACCGGCAACATCATCAGCGGTATCGCTCACTGTTCACGACTCTACTTATGTTATTGCGCAAACGAACTCAGATACTGTTTGTGAGGGCACTACCCAGATATTCAGTGTTACGAGGGGTGGCTACCCTGCTACCACCTTCCAATGGGAGGTGAACACGGGCGCGGGTTTTGTGCCGATGACAGACGGTATAGTTTATAACGGCGTAACAACTCCTGTACTATCTATCGTGAACACACCTGATTTTGAAGATGGTAATATCTACCGTTGTAAACTGACCGGCTACTGCAACTACGTGTACTCGCAGGATATGAAGCTAACGGTTAACATGGTACCGACCATCACGTCGCACCCTGCTGACGCAACAGTTAAGGACAATGCAAACGCAACGTTTGGCGTTACATCGAAAGGCGATAATGTAAGGTATCGTTGGCAGAGTGCCCCTAACGAAACAGACTATGTGTACATCAATGACAATCAGAACTACTCCGGAACCCGTACAAATGTGCTTACCGTGAAGACCTCTTCCATTGCACAGAGCGGCTACAGATTCCGTTGCATCATTGAGGAAGTTACAGACTGTGGTTTCGCACCGGACACAAGTAATTTTGCTATTCTGGGTGTTCAGGACGCATCTGCAGTAAATAATCTCTTGGCTGACGACTTCCAGGTTACTTTGTATCCTAACCCGGTTAAAACTGCCCAGATATTCGTGAGGTTCAGCAAAGCGCCCGCTACTCCACAAATGAGTATCAGGATCGTTGATAAGCTTGGCCGTACAGTAGCTGAAGAAAAGGTTGTAGTAGATGGTTCTGGCGACATGTCGGTAAATGTGAATAACCTTGTTCCCGGTGTGTATATGCTGATGCTTGGAGATGAGCAAAGTAGGTCGGCTAAGACACTGAGATTCACAAAAGAGTAATTTAAATTATGAGATATCGAGAAAGGGCGGTCATATGACCGCCCTTTTTTTGTACGGGCAAAAATCAGGTAATGCTTTTTGAAAAGGCCAAATTCGGCGCTACATAATTGACAACTCTGCAAGAAACGGGAAAGCCCTGCTGAAATGAGCAGGGCTTTCCCGTTTTAATCGTATTATATGTTTGTCTTTTGTGGATCCGGTTACTTATAGATAAGCGCGATACCCCTATCCTTGAAATTGAAATTAAAATTCATTCTAAAACGTTACCGGAAGGTTTTTTTTTTCGTGATAATCTATAATCGGCTGGTAGGGGCCAAACTTATGCTGAAAAGCACTAAAGGTATCAGGGAAAGGTCCTTCATCGTAGTCTATGGGCTTCCTGGCGGTGTTGGGATAATTTTCGCCTCCGCCTTTTACAGGTCTCGAATGTATCCTGTCGTCGTTAATAAATGCAGCTACATCTATGGCCTCTTCGTCGGTCAGCACTGGCTTATCCCATGATGCTTGCTTATGCGGCATATTAGCTTTAATGAACCTAGCCGCTTTTAATACCCTATGCATACTCGATCCCTTTTCGTAGCTATGGGCGCCCCATAACGGCGGGTAAGTGTAAGTAGTCGAATCTAAATTGTATAATCCCTGCCCTTCTTTTCCATGACATGAAGCGCAGTTCGTGGCATACACCTGTTCGCCATGAGCAGGGTCAGCAGGGCGGTTTGGGTAAACAAGGGCAATACCATCGTCGCCCTTCACCCTTGTTCCCGTAGGCACATTTTCCGAAAGCCATTTCATATAGCTTACAATCGCGATCATCTCCTTACTATCGAGTGGTATGGCGATTCCATTATGCGGTCTTTCTATGCAGTTATTCACACGCTCTGCCAGAGTAAGTATCCGGTTTTCCCTGGCTCGGTATTGAGGATACCTTGCATGCGTACTAAAAAAGTTCAACCCATATGGTCGGGTACCTGCATCCAGGTGGCAATTGGTGCAGTTCATTTTATTTCCCAGATTTTTCCTTACCGCTCCCTCCGGCCCCATATAGTAGGCTGTATTTAATACCAGGCTTCGTCCATACCTTACCATCTCCCCAAATTCATCATCGGGAATAGTGCTGGTATCCGGAGGGGTATGTACGGCTTCTCGCTCCACCGCGGTCTTTATCGGCTTGGAGGGCTTATCGCCAGAACATGAAGAATATGCCGGAAATAGAAAAAATACAGATAAGATCAATAAATTAGACCTCTTATTCTTTATGAAAGACCTCGTTTTTAGATATTTATTTGTTCTGTTTATCACCATTGTATCTGCTGCTTCATTATATGGTCAGATCATCCCCGCAGAAGGCAGTAAGCTAAACTACCGGCTTGCGGGACTCTCGGTCCCTCGGGAGCCGGGTACGATTGCCTACAGATTTGAAATAGCTGAAGGGTACCATACAAACCCGGAAGTGTTCTCCCGTCAAAAAATGATAGTGGAAAATACGAAAGAAAACGCGATTATCACAAAACTACCTCGCTTTGGGCAGGGCTATACATGGCGGGTTGCTTATACCGGCAAAGGCAAAACCACAAAGATCAGCCCTCTCTACCACTTTGAGACAGGCATACTGCCGCTGGTGGATACAACCCGATACAGGCTTAGAGTTATCGATTCAGCCACAGCATACAAGGACATGTTGATAATTCTGGATAGCCGAGTGATGTACGACATGGCAGGCAATCCCGTATGGTACCTGCCAAATATTGCGGGAGTATTGGACGATGCTACCGTAACGAGAGACCTAAAGCCCACGCAATTTGGCACCTTCACCTTCATGAAGGACAACCGGGCATTCGAGGTAAATTATGATGGAGCAATACTATGGGAAGTTCCGCAGGCGGCGGTCAGGCCGGACAGCCAGGCAAACTATCATCACGACTTTACCAGGTTGAGCAATGGCAACTATATGATTGCCGATCAGGAGGACGTAGCAATCATCGACTCCACCGGGAATACATCTACCCTGAAATTGGGAACGCTGGTAGAATTTGATACATCAAAAAAGGTCGTTTGGTACTGGCGGTCGGGCAGTCACTATTTGAACAGCGATAAGTATCGTGAACTAAAAGGTCAGCCCAGCCACCTTAACGCATTTTACTTCGACGAAGCCAAAAAAATGATCTATGTAAGCTTTAGAAATACCAATACTATTCAGAAGATATCATATCCATCCGGCGAAATAATGGCCAGCTATGATGGCGACAAAGACTCCTTATTCAAAGCCCAGCATCATTGCCGCATCAACAAAAAGGGGCGGATGTACTTATTTAATAACAACGTGTATAAAGGACCGGGGCTGCAACATCAAAAACCATCATCTGTTATGGTGCTAAAATTCTCAAAAAATAATACTTTGAGAAAAGCCTGGGAATATACATGCGATATAGATAGCCAGGCGCGGCACGTGTCTCCCGGTGGTGGTAGTGTGTATGAGCTGGGCAATGGTGATATACTATGCGGCATGGGGGTGACGTCGCGAATATTCATCGTACCTAAAGACAAAATGATCCTTTGGAATGCAGTGGCCGAATGGGGCAACAATGGCAACTGGATTCCCTACCCTCAGTATCGCACGGCTTACATCCGCAATTCGGAAGAGCTAAGGAGATTTATATTTCCTGACTTGAAACACCGATAAACAGCATATTATAATCTAAGAATACAAACGCATAGTTAATACACTTTTTATGAGGTCTGGAAGAAATGTTTCTGTTGCGAATTACGGCGAAGGGCAATATATAACTGCCAAGTCGACATACATCATCTTTGCTTCGATGTATCTGCTACTGCAGTTCATCGGATATTCGTCTGATGCCCAGATCAAACCGGCAGAAAATAGTAAACTCAACCACCTTATTACCGGCTTTTCTATACCTGTACAAGACAAAATCACTACATATCAACTTGAAATTGCCGAAGGAACTTTTGCAGATGAGAAGGAATTCTCGGATAAGATATCGATTACCGTCAACAATTCGGGTAACAACATCATTACAGAACTTCCCGAATTTGGACGACACTATACATGGCGGGTAAAATACCTGAACAAGAAGGGTAAGAAAAAAGGGAAGTCTCCGCTGTTTCATTTTGCCACTAATATGGGGCCTGAAGTAGACACTTCGAAACACAGGCTCAGGATCATTAGCAACTCAAAAGCCGACCCAAACCTGCTGATAATTACAGATACAAAAGGAGTAATCTATAACACCTCCGGAAAACCTGTGTGGTACTTCCCGGAAATAAACGGAGAACCAGTGCGGGATTTTAAGCCTACAGCCGATGGTACGTTTACCTTTATGACCTTCAGGCAACTCTACGAAGTTGACTATAATGGCAATGTAGTTTGGAAGAGAAGCACTTCTGTAAACGGCGACTCGCTTCAAAGGTTCCATCACGAACTCACAAAGCTACCTAATGGTCATTATATGGTGTGCGGTCACGACTTCGGCTACCAGGAGGTGCCTCCCCTTCCCGACTCATTAAGACTGATGTCCCGCACCTTGGTTCAACGCGATGGGAAATTATACAAAAGAACACTTGCCGGAACATTGATTGAATTGGATGAAAATGGCAAGGAAGTATGGAAATGGAATTCTGCGAATATTGTACCCGATAGCATCATTTTTGCCCATATTAAGATAGGGAGACCAGATGCCCTGCTACCAACCGGGGGGACACACATGAATGGATTCTATTTCTCACATGCCGACAGCATTATTTACGTCAGCTTTCGAAATATTAATACCATACTTAAAATTGGATATCCGTCCGGCAAACTATTGTCGTCCATCGGGCAGTACAAAAACGCTCACTTTATTGAGATCGCTAATATGGCCGACACGCCTTTTTTTCACCAACATCACCCCACTATAAATAGTCGCGGGGAGTTACAACTATTCGACAACAATGCGTCGGTTGAAAGAAACGGAGCATCTATGATCGCTGTATTCAAGGAATCGAGTATAAAGCCGGGAGAGATAGACAAAATATGGGAATTTAGTTGTGATATTGACACGAATACAAAGCGCGGCTCTCTGAGCGGAGGTTCCGTATATGAATTGCCTGATGGTAATTTTTTGGCTTGCACCGGCGAATCAGGAAGGATTTTGGTTGTTACCCGCGAAAAAAAAGTGCTCTTTAACGCGATTTCTGAAAAAACCAATGAAATGGGTAGTTTAGAAATCGAACATCAGTACCGTTCTAACTACTTATTATTCAATCAGTTAAAAAAATTCATTTATAAGATTGACAAATAATTAAAAAAATTGGATGCACATATTGCGGTTAACATTATTTTAACTTAAATTGAGGAATAAATTACTTTCAAATGAAGAATATATACGTCTCGCATCTTCGAAAAAGCTTCTTGTTTCTCTTCGTCTTGCTTTTAGCAACTAAAAGCTGGTCACAGTATTGCACTACAGGCCTTTATTACTACTCTAACTGTTTTTACAATAACATGTATATAAAATCAGTTACGACAACGGGTGGCATGACCAATATTACCAATACAAATACCGGCTGTGGCAGTAGTTCCAGTTACACTTACTATTCTTCGCAAACACATAGTGCTGCACCGGGTGCGTCTGTAAGCATGACGATTGCAAACAATCCATATTACAGTTGCGAGTATATCATATTTGTAGATTATAATGGAGATTTTGACTTTGTTGATGTCGGTGAGCAGGTACACTACAGCGTATGGAGCTGGAACCAAACCAAGACGATCACATTCACCATACCAGCAGCTACTACTGCCGGCGTAAAAAGAATGCGTATCCGTAGCAGATACGGATATTATACCTATGGTAACTTCACGCCTTGCGCTCAGGAGTATTATGGCGAGTGTGAAGATTACAACCTTTCCGTATGTAACCCGCTCTCTGTAACCAATCACCCAGTCAACAAATCGGTATGCATGAATGGAGCAGCCACCTACTCTGTTCAGACCGCAGGTACTACTACCAGTTATCAGTGGCAAGTAGATAATGGCTCAGGATTTACAAATATTTCTAATGTAGGAAACTATAGCGGAGCTACAACAAGCACACTTTCGGTAAACGCAAATAACAACACTCTAAACAATAACAAATATCGTGTTACGGTAGGCGGTTGCGGTACTGCGACTTCAAATTTTGCGACCCTTACTGTTATTGATTCTACGCTTATACAGGCGCAAACTGTATCAGGTAGCTTCTGCGATGGCGTAAATACTGAATTTAATGTAGGAATGGTTGGTACTCCGGCCAGCAGCATTAAGTGGCAGGTAGACAGAGGAACCGGATTCGTGGATGTACCAGGCGGATTCCCGTATTCAGGGTTTAATAACGATACATTATTAATAACTCCGTTGGGAGATTCAATGAACGGCTACGTGTTCCGTTGTGTTACCGTAGGTACTTGTAACAGGGATACAACCAGTAATATAACCGTTACTGTTGATCGTATACCCGAATTCGTAACCGACCCCAATGATCTTTATGTAGACGAGGGTGCGGATGGTTCATTCAAAATATCTTCTGTTGGTAAAGGAAACTTCCGCTGGCAGGCAAAAACGCCTAAAGGAGCAAACTATGTAAGCATAACAGACAATGCAAACTATTCGGGCGCACTTACAAATGAACTGATAGTGAAAAATCCGTCGCTTGCCCAGTCGGGATACCAGTATCGCTGCCTGTTAGTAGGTGCAGGTAACTGTAATTCGGTAAAGGATACGACTGCTCCCGCTATGCTACATGTGCGAAACACTTTGAGCGTTGCTAACACAGAAAAAGCGGCTGGCAAGGTGACGATCTTCCCTAACCCTTCGAACGGCAAGGACGAAGTGAGCATCAGGGTGGCTACATCGGCAGACCTGATCAATGTAACAATTGCTGATAAACTTGGACGTACCATCAGCAAAAACGAAGTGGCTGTTTCGGCTAATTCGGGCGTGCTTAACGTAAGCAAGCTTACTCCGGGCCACTACACGGTTACAGTAGAAGACGCGAAAAACAATAGCACTGAAACTATCAAATTCGTAAAAGAATAATTTACACCTTCTTTTAAGAAAATGGCTCCGTTTTGCGGGGCCATTTTTTTATCAACATATTCCATCTTACCCATTCTTTATTTACAATAGCTCTTCTGTTTTTATTATCTTTGCACAATTTTGTTTTTTTATGTCTGCACAATCTAATAATAGCCCGGCCTGGCTGCTGCTCGAAGATGGCACTTTGTTTAAAGGAAAATCGTTTGGCGCTAAAGGCACTACAGGTGGCGAGATATGCTTTAACACGGGCATGACCGGCTACCAGGAGGTATTTACAGATCCGTCTTACACAGGACAGGTGCTTATCATGAACAATGCCTACGTAGGCAACTACGGCGTAAAATCGGCTGATGTAGAAAGTGATTCGGTAAAGATCAAAGGTCTTATCTGCAAGAACATATCGCACCGATACAGCCGTATGACTGCCGACGACGGGCTGGAGCACTACCTGGAAACAAACAATATTGTAGCTATATACGACGTAGACACACGTGCACTGGTGCAACATATACGCAATAAGGGCGCCATGAACTGCATCATCAGTACCGAGCTTACAGACACAGCGTCTCTGAAAGCCGAGCTGGAGAAAGTGCCTGATATGGATGGCCTTGAGCTATCGAGCGAGATAAGCACTAAGGAAGCATATAACTTCGGCAACCCTGATGCTGCTATACGTATCGCAGTACTCGACTTCGGCGTAAAGCGCAACATCCTGCAATGTATGGCCGACCGCGGCGCTTACCTGAAGGTATTCCCCGCAAAAACCAGCTTTGCTACAGTCGAAGAATTCAAACCGCATGGCGTATTCGTATCGAACGGCCCCGGCGACCCTGCTTCTATGGACTATGCGGTGAAGACTGTGAAAGATGTAATTGCGGCCAAAAAACCAATGTTTGGTATATGCCTGGGCCATCAGCTACTGGCAAGGGCCAACGACATCCCTACCTTTAAAATGCACCACGGCCACCGCGGGCTCAACCATCCGGTGAAAAACCTGATAACAGGCAAGTCTGAGATCACTACCCAAAACCATGGCTTTGGTGTAGACCCTGAGGCTGCAAAAAGTGCCGACCATATAGAAATAACACACGTGAACCTGAACGATGGGTCCATAGAAGGTATCCGCATCAAAGGCAAACCGGCATTCTCGGTACAATACCACCCGGAGAGCACGCCAGGCCCGCATGACTCGCGTTATCTCTTCGACGACTTCTTGGAGATGATCAAAAAAAACATGAAGTAAGTCTTTGATTGCACCGGCTTTTTGCCAAATTTTGATTTTGCTTAATTTCTATTGATGAAAACTGAAAAAATACTCATTATAGGTGCCGGTGGACAAATCGGGGTGGAACTGACGCTTGCTTTAAGAAAAGTGTATGGCGAAGCCAATGTCATTGCAACAGACATCCGCGAAGCACATCCGCTATTGGCTGGTGCAGGGCCTTATGCTATACTCGATGCAATGGACGGAAAAGCCATCCACGAGTTGGTAAAGAAAGAAGGCATTACCCAGATATACTTGTTGGCTGCCCTGCTCTCCGCTACGGGCGAAAAGGCACCGATGAAAGCATGGGACATAAACATGCAAAGCCTGTTACAGGTGCTGGAGCTGGGCGTACAGGAAAAGCTGACCAAAATATATTGGCCTAGCTCTATAGCTGTATTTGGCCCTACAACACCGAGAGAAGAAACGCCGCAACAAACAGTAGTAGAGCCACGTACCGTTTACGGCATCAGCAAATATGCAGGTGAGCTTTGGTGCCAGTATTATAACCAGCGTTGGGGCCTCGACGTACGTAGCCTCCGCTACCCCGGCCTTATCAGCTGGAAATCGGAACCGGGCGGCGGCACTACCGACTACGCTGTAGAGATATACCACGAAGCCTTGAAGCATGGCAAGTATACCAGCTTCTTGTCTGAAGATACATACCTGCCCATGATGTATATGGATGATGCAATTCGCGGCACCATCGAGTTGATGGAAGCGCCACAGGAGCAGATCAAATCGCGCATGGCCTACAACCTGAGCGCTATGAGCTTCTCACCAAAAGAGATCGCCGCAGCCATCCAAAAGCACATACCTGACTTTACGATCGATTATGCACCTGACTTCCGCCAGCAGATAGCTAACGGATGGCCTAAGAGCATTGACGATACAGCCGCGCGCAACCACTGGGGCTGGGCACATAAATACGACCTGGAAAAGATGACTGCGGACATGCTACTGCACCTGAAAGAGCAACTGCATGTAACGCAATAAGCATTCAACAACTTATATCAGCAAGAGGCAAGGAATTAATTCCCTGCCTCTTTTCATTTTACCGATATTTGGTTTCAGCAACACAGCAATATGTCAAAACAAAAACTGGTAGTATTAACGGGCGCAGGCATCAGTGCCGAAAGTGGATTGCGGACTTTCCGCGATAGCGATGGCCTCTGGGAAGGATATAATATAGAAGATGTGGCCACTCCCCGCGCCTGGCGTCGCGATCCGCAACTGGTGCTCAACTTCTATAACATGCGCCGGAAGAATGTACTGGATGCAAAACCCAATGCAGCCCATAAGGTACTGGCAGAACTGGAACAGCATTTTGATGTACATATCGTGACACAGAACGTCGACGACCTCCACGAGCGCGCAGGATCTACCAACGTACTGCACCTGCATGGCGAAGTACTGAAAATGCGCAGCGAAAGAAATGAGTCGCTGGTATATCCGATAACAGCCGATATTAAGCTCGGTGATAAAGCAGAAGATGGCCAGCAATTACGCCCGCACATAGTATGGTTTGAAGAACCCGTACCGATGATCGAAAAAGCCATTCCCATTATGCACAGTGCAGATATATTCGTATTGATAGGCACATCGCTGGCAGTATACCCGGCAGCAGGCTTGGTCGATTATATTGCGTCAGGAGTAAAGAAATATGTTATCGATAAACAGATACCATCCGTTAGCCGATACGCCAATGTGATACGCATAGAAAAGCCGGCTACCGAGGGCGCCGAAGAACTGAAAAGTTTGTTGTTATCCAGCCTGACTTAGGGCTATCCTCCTCGCGCGTAAACTTACGGCCAAGCGCATAGATAGTAACCGGCAATAGCTGATGTAACAATCTATGTTGCGAAGTGAACAAATGCCATTCAAGATCGTGCGGTGTAACCACGTATATGGCCATATAAGCCGCCAGGCATGTGAGGATTATCAACAATTGCTTATCCGGCGTACGCCTGAAGATGATGCAGATCGCAAGATATATCACCACGGCGTAGAAGACAACCTTGAACTTCAGCATCAGGTTGTTGTACAAAAAGTCCCATATCAGCTTGTACCTGTCCGCCTGAAGAATGTATTCCCATGTACTGCCTCCCTGCCCCGACACAATATCATTAGCGGGTGCATATAGCATCTTAAAGACCGCCCATACAATCAGTGGCAAAGCCACGCCAATAACGAAATAGCGCAGTAACCGGGTCCTGAGCAGCAAGGGCAAATAGAACATTGTAAAAATACCTGCCAGCACTACCCCTTCATTCTTCGTCCACATGCAGCATCCCAGCATGAAGCCTGTAATAATAAGTGACTCTTTACGCTCCTGATGATTGATAGCAATAAAGGCACAGAGAAAAAAGAAGGCCAGGAGTGTATCGGCATATTGAGCTACCCCCTCGCGTATATAAAACTCATCGGTAGCCAATAGCAACAACGCAATTGTCGAGACGATCGTGCTTCGTTTATGCAGCTCAGAAAAGATAAGTACAGGTATGCAAAGCGTCACAAGAAAATGAAATCCAAACGGCACGAGCAGCATCGCCTTATCAGCAAACAAGCGGCTGAAGAAAGCAATATTGGCGGGCAGCATCAGTGGGTAGTCAGTATGTGCATACGCGCTTATTTGAAACAAGCCTTTCCAGTGGTCGGTATCTACGAGGTAGCGTGCGTGCATATTCCATATAGCCCAGGCATCCCATTCACCATACTTCCCTGCGTACACATAGGCTTTGCTGGTAATAAGGTATATGCCTATGCCCAGTATAATGATCCCGAGCTTACCGGATGATTCCTCTTTTGCACTAGATTCTTTTTTATTCAACCACCGTACGGCAAGAAACCACGATGCTAAAACAAGAGGCACCGATAGCAGAAACGGTAAGTGAAATACCAGGCATATGAAATATACCAGCCCTGTAAAACCTATTACAGTTGCCAACGATAATATGTACCTACTTACCTGATTCATTTATTACGTAGCGATAGGTTGTATCTGTCTTTTGGTAAAGTATATGGCGATTTGAGGAGATGAACTTGTTTAATGCGCTGTCGCCACCATGCAGGTATTGGATAACCAGCACTGCACGCGCATCTTTTTCGTAAGAAATGGGATGAGGCGCAAGCACATAGCGCACCCACATGTATAATTCTTGTTTAGATGGCTCGCCTTTGAAGGAAACATCACCAGCCTGTTTAATTATTTGTCCTGTACCCTTAAGGCCATTCCTGATGGTATCTATTCCATGGCGCTCGCTCATTTTCTCCTGATGAAAAAGCACAACGGAAATCACCAGGCTGAGTGCTATAAGCAGAAATACGTTACGGCCATTCATAAGGAAATAAGGTACAGATTTATTTCTTCCAGTTCCACCACTTCAGTTGCTCAGGCTCTCTTAACTCTGGCGGAGTTTCGGCATAGTACACCGCACAGCGGAACACATACAGCAGGCAACGATCCTGCACTACACCGGCGTAATCATTCGATTCTTTAAAAAGCTCTTCCGGAGACCGCCCTTCCAGATCGGCCACGCGATGTATGCCAATATTCCATAGATCATTGGCTATGGATACACCTACGCCGGGTATCTGCCTAAGGTCTTTGATCACCTTCCGTTTCGTATCCGGCATAAATGAAGCTAAAGATTAATCCTGTAGATTGAACAGGCTATCTACGAACTCTTCTTTGTTGAATATCTGCAGGTCTTCCATCTTCTCTCCTACTCCAATGTACTTTACAGGTATCTTGAACTGATTGGCGATTGCCAGTACTACTCCTCCTTTAGCTGTACCATCCAGTTTGGTAATGGCTATGGACGTAACATGTGTAGCTGCTGTGAACTGTTTTGCCTGTTCCAGCGCATTCTGCCCTGTACTGCCATCGAGCACCAGTAGTACCTCATGCGGCGCATCGGGCATTTTCTTGGTGATTACCCTGCGTATCTTACCCAGTTCATCCATCAGGTAGGCCTTGTTATGCAGTCGGCCTGCAGTGTCAATGATTACAACATCCGCATTTCTGGCCATACCGCTTTCCACTGCATCATACGCAACAGAACTTGGGTCGCTGCCCATATCTTTCTTCACAATTGGTACGCCTACCCTGTCGCTCCATATCGTCAGTTGGTCCACGGCTGCTGCACGGAATGTGTCCGCTGCACCCAGTACTACGCTCTTACCGTTCTTCTTAAAATTGTGCGCAAGCTTACCTATGGTGGTAGTTTTACCAACACCATTTACGCCTACAACCAGCATCACATAAGGCTTCTTACCTGCGGGCGTGTCAAAGGTGGTGAATTCGTTAGATGGAGCATCAGTGAGTATGCTCATCATCTCTTCCTGCAGTATGGCGTTGAGCTGCGATGTGCCTACATATTTATCACGGGCTACGCGCTCTTCTATTTTCTTAATGATGGCAACAGTAGTATCGATACCCACATCGGCGCTTACCAGTGCATTTTCTACCTGGTCCAGTACTTCTTCGTCTACCGTATCCTTTCCGGCTATGGCCTTGGTCAGCTTCGAAAAAAAGCCTTCTTTAGTCTTTTTAAGTCCTTCGTCTAGTGCCTCTTTCTGCTCCTGTTGTTCCTTGTTCCGTTTAAATAACTTATCAAATAATCCCATAGGTAGTTTGGCGAATTGTGGGTAATAACGCTGTTTCGCTGCGAAGTTACATTTTTACTGATATTAAATAGCTGATGGCTATCCGGCAGGCGGCACGTCTGCCAGCTTATAATATACAGGCAGTCCTTTAGCTAATACCAGGTCGCGCTCTCGATTAGCACCCGGGCTTTCGGCCAGTAGCAGTAACGCCTCACAGCTATCTATCACCGCCAACGAGATATCCATTGTAGCCTCATACACATCACTGATAGAGGCATGTGCCAGTACCGGCAATGCGGCATTCATACCGACGAGTGGTATATGCCCCATTTCCAGCAGCTTTGCTGCCGCTTTATTGATGGCATCCAGGTTGGCCTGGCGTTGTTCAGCCGTAGGTGCCGAGTATGGTCCTGCTACTCCTATTATCATACAGGTTCGGGGGGCATAAAAACAGAGGCCGGAATATATCCGGCCTCTATCATTTATTTACCTAGTTTCTTTTTCAGGTTTTCATCCAGTGCATCCAGGAATTCCTCTGTATACAGATAATCTTTACCGTGAGACACTTTATTGCCATGTATACATACCGCAAGGTCTTTGGTCATTTTACCGCTCGATACAGTCTCGATACATACATCTTCCAGTGCCTGGCAGAAGTCGATCAATTCCTGGTTACCATCCAGCTTACCACGGAATGCCAGGCCACGTGTCCATGCAAAGATAGACGCGATCGGGTTGGTAGATGTAGGATTACCTTTTTGATGCTCGCGGTAGTGGCGTGTTACCGTACCATGCGCTGCCTCGGCTTCCATAGTCTTACCATCAGGCGTGATCAATACCGAGGTCATCAGGCCCAGCGAACCGAAACCTTGTGCTACCGTATCGCTTTGTACGTCGCCATCGTAGTTCTTACAAGCCCATACGAAGTTACCGTTCCATTTCAATGCGCTAGCAACCATGTCATCGATCAGGCGGTGCTCGTAGGTCAGGTTGTTCTTTGCAAATTCTGCTTTGAACTCGTTTTGATAGATGTCTTCAAAGATGTCCTTGAAACGGCCATCGTATTTCTTCAGGATGGTGTTCTTGCTCGACAGATACAGCGGCCATTTCTTGGCCAGTGCCATATTGAAACATGCACGTGCAAAACCTTTGATCGACTCATCGGTATTATACATCGCCAGCGCTACGCCATCACCTTTAAAGTTGTACACTTCGTGCTCTATCACTTCCCCATTCTCACTTTCAAACTTAATGGTCAGTTTACCCTTGCCTTTTACTACGAAGTCGGTAGCGCGATACTGATCGCCAAATGCGTGACGGCCAACGATGATCGGCGCATCCCAGTTAGTAACCAGGCGTGGGATATTATCGATAACGATCGGCTCGCGGAAAACTGTACCGTCCAGTATGTTGCGGATCGTGCCGTTCGGGCTCTTCCACATTTGTTTCAGGTTAAATTCCTTTACGCGGTCTTCATCAGGCGTAATGGTAGCGCATTTGATACCTACACCGTATTCCTTAATGGCATTTGCCGCATCTACGGTTACCTGGTCGTTTGTTGCATCGCGGTGCTCTACGCCAAGGTCAAAATATTTGATATCAACATCCATGTACGGAAGTATCAGTTTGTCTTTGATGAACTTCCAGATGATGCGTGTCATTTCATCGCCATCCAGTTCCACAACAGGATTTGCAACTTTGATTTTTGCCATATTGAGTAAGAAAGATTTTGCCTGGTTAATAAAACACGGCTTTTTACAGCCCTATATTCAGGGGTC
Source organism: Sphingobacteriales bacterium (assembly GCA_004144175.1). GTDB lineage: Bacteria > Bacteroidota > Bacteroidia > Chitinophagales > Chitinophagaceae > Polluticoccus. The sequence continues at coordinate 24,932 of SEFT01000025.1, read as the reverse complement.
AAAAATAGTAAAACGTTCTCCTATTACCATCCCATTTTTAGGAAATAAAAAAATCGGCATAGCCAGGTAGCTATGCCGATATAAATAAAATATTAGTCATTTACTGTTTGACAAACCTTACAGGCTGTCCTATTTGCTTGTCAGTATCTACCACATAAAGCATATAAACACCGGCAGGTATATTTGCTACATCTATTTTCGTATCCTGTCCTTTTATAGCGTCAGTCATTTGCTTGCTCACTGTCTGGCCCATAGCGTTTAAGATGCGAACCTCAACATTAGCAGCTACCGGAAGGCTGATATTCAGGGTTGAACCTGATACAGGGTTAGGATAAACGTTTATCTGAGCATTTGATACTTGATCATTTACCGACAACGAAGACTGTACGTCAAGGTAAGCCCAGCTGCTTGAATCAGCGGCAAAGTTGCACGCACCTTTCTCCTTTACAATACATCTAAAGCTATAGCCATCTTGGGTCACAGCTACACTCTTCACGGTCATCTCGTTTGTTCTCGAACCTGAATACGTACCATTATCCTGGATGTTCACAAAGGTTTTACCATCATCAGTGCTGGCTTGCCAATAGTAGTAAAAGTCATAACCCAAAGCACCAATTTTAAATGACACATCTTTATTCTCTTTTACAGTAACACTAACGGGATGTTGTGTTATCTGAGGCTTCTGGTTTACAGTGAGCTTCATGTCAGCTGTAGTGTCGTGTGTACAAACGCCGTTCACAATGCAACGATAAGTCAGGCCCGTCATAGCAACATCTGCCGATAGGATAGACAATGCTGAAGTTTGTGCTCCGGAGTAAGTGGCGTTATTAGCAACATTAGCATAGCCCAGGCCATCGTTTACCTGCCACTGGTAAGTTACTACGGTACCTTTTGCAGTTGCCGAGAACATAGCAGATTTATCTTCGCATGCTGTATTGTTGCCAGATTCGTTGATGATCTTTACGTCATTTACAGTAAGCACTCCGTTGGCAGATGTAACCGCAGGAGCACAAGTACCCGAAACAGCGACACGGTATTTGTAGCCTGTTTCCTGCGCTGTAGGAGCCGTCAGTATTAGTGTTTTAGCGTTAGCGCCGCTGTACAGGCTGCCATTGTTTATGTTTAAAAAGCCCGTACCATTATCTACCTGCCATTGGTAGGTTAATCCGGTACCGGAAGTAGCTACTGTAAACAACGCATTTGTTCCGGTGCAGACAGTCATATTAATAGGCTGCACCAAGATCGAAGGCTTCTCGTTAACGGTTAACGTGACGTCGGCTGTTGTGGCTTCAGGGCTGCAAGTGCCCGTTACCACGCAACGGTACTGATAACCTGAGGTGCTTAAACCTGCAGCTGTAATGGCTAATGTAGCAGTAGTAGCACCGCCGTAGATGCCGCCATTTGTAATGTTGGCAAAGCCGCTGCCGGTATTTTCCTGCCACTGGTAGGTTACTCCTGTACCGGTAGCTGCAGTAGTAAAGCTGGCGTTAGCGCCTTCGCATATAATAGCAGATACAGGCTGAGTAGTAATAGCCGGAAGGACATTAATAGTGAGCGTTGCATTTCCGCTGGTCAATGTGCAATTTCCATTATCCAGTATGCAGCGGTATTGGCGACCCGATAGCGCAGCTGCGGGTGCGTTCAACGTAAGGGTGCCCGTAGTAGCGCCGCTATATATTCCACCGTTGGTAATGTTCGCAAAACCGCTTCCGCTGTTTTCCTGCCACATATAATTCATTGTACTACCTGAATTAGCTACAGAAAATACTGCATTGCTACCGGCGCAGATAACCGCACTTGCAGGTTGAGCAGTAATGACAGGCAGCGCATTTACTGTAAGTGCAACTGCATTACCTGTTTGAGTAGCGCAGGTGTTACCTACTACACATCTGAATGATAAACCTGAAAGGTTGGTGGCAGCGCCGGTAATGCTAAGTGTTGCTGTATTAGCACCGGAGTAAACTCCTGCATTATTTACGTTAGTAAAGCCAGATCCATTGTCTACTTCCCACTGATAGTTAAGCGGCGTACCTGTTGCGGCCGTCGTAAAGCTGGTGTTCAGTCCCTCACAAAGAACGCTTGCCGATGGCTGCGCAGTAATAACCGGAGCATCGTAAACACTCAGTGTTGCCTCACCCGAGACAGCTGAAGGGTTGCACGTACCTGTAACTACGCAGCGGAACTTCTGCCCGTTCATAGCTAATACGGCACCTGTAATATCGAGGTTGGCTGTACCTGTACCGCTATATGCGCCACCGTCAGATATGTTTCCGAAGCCACTGCCATCATCCATTTGCCATTGATATGTGAGGCCCAGGCCCGTTGCAGCAACAGTAAATGTTTTATTGCCGCCGCCGCATGCAAGCGCACTGGCAGGGCTGGTTGTTACAGCTGCCGGTGCATTTACGGTGAATGATACGGCATCAGACGTAAGCGTAGTGCAGGCATTGGTCACCAGGCAACGGTATTGGTTGCTATTCATAGAAACAGTAGCACCTGTAATAGCAAGGTCAGAAGTAGTAGCACCGCTGTATACACCACCATTGGCTACATCTGCAAACCCGCTACCAGTATTTACCTGCCATTTGTACGTAACATCGGTACCCGTAGCAACGACACTGAAACCGGCATTGTTTCCGGCACATATGGTTGCAGCCTGTGGCTGTGTACTAATGGAAGGAGTGTTGTGAATCGTAAAACCGGCTGCATCAGAAGTTGCATTTGGCGTGCAAGCGCCCGATATAACACAACGGTACTGGTAAGTACCCATAGAGCTGGCCGCACCGGCAATCGATAGGGCATTTGTAGTAGCGCCGCTATACGTGGTGTTGTTTGTGATAGCAGCATACCCGCTACCGGTGTTCACTTCCCATTGAAAGCTGATATCGGTACCTGCACCAGCTACGGTCAAAGTGGTGGTACCTCCGTTGCATACTGTAGTATATGCAGGTTGCGAGGTAACGGAGGGAGGTATACACTGTCCGTTAGATACAGTGGGGGCGGATAGTGAAAGCAATAGCACTGCCAGCCCAATAGCTCGGGTAGGTTTACGAAACATAAATGTATATTTATCGGATTATTTATGGAGTTTAGGTCTTTCTCTCTTTTCAGGTTTGGGTTTCGGTTGTTTCAATGTGAATGTGTCATCTATCTTTAGCCGTATGCACACTGCCCATGCCCTTCAGTTAAAAAAGACGGCGCAAAATTATGGATTAGTTGGCATCAAACGACAAATAAATTAGCTTTTATTTTGTCATACGAGCGCAACTAATTGACAATCAAATGATTGTAACGAAAAATATAATTATTGGCTTATTGTTACTTATTTAGGCTATTCGTCTCCACTGTAGCTATGCCCCATCCAAAGCGCTCCGCCAACACTATCGCGCGATGCGCCTGTTACATTGCTCAGTACATTGGTCTCTTCCCTCCAACGTAGTGTACCTATGAGTGCCATGATAAGCGCTTCTTTATACATAACCACATTATTATCCGGCACTACGACCTGGACGCCAAAGGGTGCAACTGATTCAGTGATCGTTTCAATAAGAAATGTATTGAATGCTCCCCCACCCGTTACCAGCATTCTCTTTTCGTCGCCATCTACCGGATAAGTGCTGACTGCTTTCGCTACCTGATCAGCTATATGTTGCACCATGGTGCAGAGCTTATCCTGTATGCTGTATTCGCTACGCATCAGTATCGGGAAGACAATGTCCTTAGCCATATCATTGCTCAGCGATTTTGGTGCCGGCTGATTGTAGTATTCCTGTGCGTTCAATTGCTCTAAGACATCAGTTAGCACCACTCCACTTCTGGCTATGTCGCCGCCTTCGTCAATTTTCTTGCCATCTTCGGCTGCCAGAATGTTCAGCATCTGGTTGGCCGCGCTAATATCAAAGGCTATATTGCTGCCGTCCTTTGGAGCGGTAATATTGCATATACCGCCGATGTTCAACCAGTAGTTATACTCACCAAACAGCAGCTTGTCGCCGATAGGCACTATTGGCGCACCTTGCCCGCCGAGGGCCACATCCAGCGCGCGCAGATCGCTGATGACAGGAAGGCCTGTAACTGCAGCTATGGTAGCACCATCGCCTACCTGGCAGGTAGTGTGGTTATGCGGCTCGTGAAAGACGGTGTGCCCGTGAGAGGCTATAAAATGCACCTTGTGGTGCAGGCTGTATTTGTCAATAAATTGGTTTACCTGCTCGCCTATATGGCGGCCGTACGATGTATTCAGTTTCAGAAATTCGGGTATCGTCAGGTTCTGGGCATTGCTTAGTGCAGTGCACATTTCTTCAGTATAAGGTATACACTCTGCATGTTGTATCTCAAATTTCCATTGTCCTCTTACTTCTTCCAGTGTTGTATAAGCGATATCCAACCCATCGAGGGAGCTGCCCGACATCAATCCGATAACTTTGTAAACCATTCTGCAAAGTAAGTAAACGATGAATGGATTTTGTTCGCGATTTTTGACATCTTAGTATCCTATTATGTATAAAGTACCGCACTTCACCGAGACAGAACAACAGGAAGTAATTGATTTCATCAAAGCCAATCCATTTGCTACGCTGATAGGCAATGATGGTTTTACTAGTGTCGCTACACAGTTACCGCTTATCATACACGAAAAGGAAGGTGAGTTATACCTGCAAGGGCACATGATGCGTAAGACCGACCATTGTATTGCCTTTGAGAAGAATCCGAATGTGCTGGTGATGTTCACGGGGCCACATTGCTACGTAAGCGCCAGCTGGTATAACGAGCGTAATACAGCCGGTACCTGGAATTATATAACAGTGCATGCACGGGGCACCATGCAGCTGATGACTGATGCGGAAACGATAAAACTACTTACCGACCTGACACACAAATATGAGGATAGCCAAACGAACCCTGAGTTGGTCGAAAACATGTCGGACAAATACCTGCACACACATGTAAAAGCGATTGCCGGTTTTGAGATAAAGTTGACCGATCTATATCCGCTCTTTAAGCTGAGCCAGAACCGAAATGATGAGAGCTATCAGAACATTGTAGCACACCTGAATGAGGGTGCAAATGATGAAAAAGAAATAGCGGCTGAAATGATAAAAAGAAGGCCGCAACTCTTCAAATAACAAAAAGGCTGTCTTTCGACAGCCTTTTCTATTACCAGTTAGTTTGCTTTGCTTAGTTAGCAGCTACAGCAGCTTTGCTCAGCGCTTCAGCCATAGTGCGGCCAATGTTTGCAGGGCTCTCCACTACGTGAATGCCGCACTCGCCCATGATCTTCATTTTAGCTTCAGCAGTATCATCAGCACCACCGATGATAGCACCTGCGTGGCCCATACGACGGCCCGGAGGCGCTGTCTGGCCGGCGATGAAACCTACAACAGGTTTACGCATGTTGCTTTTCAGCCAGTTTGCAGCTTCGGCTTCCATGTTACCGCCTATCTCACCTATCATGATGATACCGTCTGTTTCAGGGTCGTTCATCAGCAGTTCTACCGCTTCGCGAGTAGTAGTACCGATGATCGGGTCGCCACCGATGCCGATAGCTGTAGATATACCCATACCTGCTTTTACTGCCTGGTCAGCAGCTTCGTAGGTAAGAGTACCCGACTTTGATACGATACCGATACGGCCTGGTTTGAATACAAAACCTGGCATGATACCAACCTTAGCCTCACCTGCGGTGATAACACCAGGGCAGTTGGGGCCTATCAGGCGGCAGTCTTTTCCTTTTATGAACTCACGGGCTTTCACCATGTCTTGTACAGGTATACCTTCGGTAATGCAGATGATCACTTTTATACCTGCATCAGCAGCTTCCATGATAGCATCAGCAGCGAAAGCCGGTGGTACAAATATGATAGATACATCAGCGCCTGTACCATCTACTGCATCTTTTACAGTGTTGAATACCGGGCGATCAAGGTGCTTGGTACCACCTTTAGCAGGGGTAACACCGCCTACTACGTTTGTACCGTACTCTATCATTTGGGTAGCATGGAATGTACCCTCTGTACCTGTAAAGCCTTGTACAATGACTTTGGAATTCTTATTAACTAAAACAGCCATGAGCTTGAGTTATAATTTTGATTTGACGCGGGCAAAAATAAATGAATTATGCCCAAATACAAACGGATATAAATTTTTATTAAGAAAAGACTGGAAAATTTTTTTTCATTTTTCCCAACCATTTAAAATATGCAATGGTCTATATCATCAAACACCGCAAAAAAATAGTGCTGATCCACTAGAAACCAGCACTTTCAAGATACTAAAGATGTAATGGGTAATCAATTCTAGATTTCGAAGACCGGTTTCTACCGGTCTTCTTCATTTAATTGACCTTTCTAAAGATACCTAAAATATTCACCCATTACAATTTTGTGACAAATATTTTATACCCGACTATCGAACGATCCTGTTGTTCATACCATTATTGATGGGCGCTGAAGGATTGCTGTAGCCGTTATTCAGGTTGCCATTGCTTGGCGCGCCCAAGGTATTATTGTTATTTGGATAGCTGTTGTTATTCAGTGTGCCGTTGTTATTGATCGGCATATTACTGTTATTCAGCCTCTTGATCTCAGGGTTATTGATAGTAGGTGTAGGACTGGAGACCGGCGCGCTCGGCTGCACGCCTAGTGTATTTCTACTGTTATTCGGATTATACGGATTGGAAGGGTTATTCCGGTCCAGCCTGTTATTGTAGTTTGTCAGCGAGTCGGTGCGGCCGCCCTGGGCATTGGCTTCTGTAAATATTAGTCCCGCACAAAATAAGATCAGTAAAGCTTTCATAGTCGACATTTTTGTTCCGTCAACTACCTACAAGACCATACCGATTTCCGTACTCTTAATATATGTTAGGATTACTTTGGCTTTTAAGCAAACCAGGCTGCAATAGCGCTATGCCTTACCTTTCTGCTCCAGCATGCTCATTTCCTTGGCCTTGCTCAGGAATTCAGATGCAAATATGAAGCTGTTGAGGTCCTCGTCTTTGCTAAAGATGATATCCTTATTGGTACCCTCCCATTTTTTACGGCCTTTGTGCATATACACAATATGGTCACCACTTTCCATCACCGTATTCATGTCGTGGGTATTGATGATAGTGGTCATATTATATTCAATCGTAAGTTCCTTTATCAGCTTGTCAATAACTAACGATGTCTGTGGATCAAGACCAGAATTAGGCTCATCACAAAAAAGATATTTGGGGTTCAGTACCAATGCACGCGCCAGTGCTACCCTCTTCTTCATACCGCCGCTTATCTCGGCCGGGAACTTCTTATTTGCCCCTTCCAGGTTCACCCTGTCCAGCACTTCATTTACCCGCTCTTTCTTTTTAGCACGGTGCATTTTCGTAAACATATCGAGCGGAAAGCGTACGTTATCCTCTACCGTCATACTATCAAAAAGTGCCGACCCCTGGAAAAGCATACCTATTTGCATGCGAATCTCCTTCAGGTCTTTATCTTCCATCGTCAACAGGTTCTTGCCCTCATAAAGTACCTCGCCTGAATCCGGATGTATCAGCCCGATCATACACTTCATCATCACGGTCTTACCGCTACCGCTGGTTCCTATTATCAGGTTGGTCTTGCCGGGGCTCATCACCACCGACACATCTTCCAAAACCACTTTTTCACCAAAGGTCTTCCGTATATTCTTAAGCTCGATCATTCAGAGAAGGAAATATGAATCAAATATAGAACATCTAAGTAATCAGGCTGTACCAAAACTATGCCTCTTATAAAGCATTATGCATGAAAGCATAATAAAACACTACTCTTCCGACTTCATGGTATTGCCCTTCCCATACTTCACAAACATATACAGGTAAAGCACCCGCGAGATGCGCATGAGCCATGGCTGCAGCAATAATACAATGGTAACGCTGGTAATGAGATAGTAGAAAATGCTGTTATCCTTGTACGAAAGCCCGATAAGCCCCCAATACCAGATGAGGTTAAAAAAGAATAGCCCTACTGACAATGCATAACTCACATAGCCGGTACCATAATAAAAGCCTACTTCCAGTTCCATCTTTTGACCGCACACAGGGCACCGCTCCGGCATATCAAGCAATTTGCCAAGCGGAAAGATGCTTTTATTCGTAAACATATGTCCCTTGCGGCAGTTAGGGCATTTCATTTTCAGCATGCTGGGCAGCATTGCCGGTTTTTCAGCTGACATCAGGCAACAAATTTGTGCAAAGATACACCGACTATTCTGCTTTATTTTGAAACAAAGTAGTTGTAATACAACGCATGTGCCTAAGCGTCACGCGATGTCGGGTCGCCTTCATGCTTGTGGAAGTAGGCCCAAACGATCCGGGCTTTCGACAGGCCGATCACCTTCGTTAGCTCCCGTTCAGTAAGCGTCTGTATATTCTTTACCGAGCGGAACGCCTGTAGCAGTTCGGTAGCTGTCTTTTCGCCAATACCTGGTATCCCTTCCAGTTCATTTTTGAAAGTGCCTTTGCTGCGTATCTGCCGGTGAAAAGTGATACCGAAGTTGTGTACTTCGTCGCGTATACGCCTGATGAGCAGGTGGGCAGCACTATCATATGGCAGTTGCAGCGGCTGGCTATCGCCGGGAAAGAAGATAGATTCCTCGCGCTTGGCAAGGCCTACCAGTGTCATTTTCCCCTGCAACCCAAGTTTCTGAATACTCTCCAATGCCGCACCTAGCTGACCCTTACCACCATCTATTATTACCAGTTGTGGCAAGGTCTGTTCTTCTTCCGTCAGGCGCTTGTACCTGCGGTAAACTACCTCCGACATAGAAGCGAAGTCGTTGATCCCTTCTACTGTTTTGACATGGAAATGCCGGTAGTCTTTTTTCGATGGCTGCCCATTGCGGAAGCATACCATCGCTGATACAGGATAAGAGCCCTGAAAGTTGGAGTTATCGAAACACTCGATATGTACCGGTAGTTCGGAAAGGTGTAGTGCCTCTTGTAACTCTTCCAGTACATGTTCGCTGCTGCGCTTCGACGCCTCGCCGAGCAGTAACGCGTCTTTTTTCTTTATATCACCCCTAAATATTTCCGCATTCTTAATGGCCATATCCAGCAACTTCTTCTTGTCGCCCGCCTTTGGTACCGTCACCTTAAGGCTGCTGTCGGTCACCGGTATTTCAATCGGCACTATCACCTCCTTGGCATTGCTATGGAAGGTTTCGCGCAGGCGGTCAAGGGCTATCGCCAGTATTTCCTCGTCTTCCTCTTCCAGCTTTTTCTCTATCTGTATGGTCTTGGCATATACGATGCTGCCATTGGCTACCATCATATAGTTAACGAAAGAATGTCCATCATCGCTAAGTATACAGGCCACATCTACATTGCCCAGGTGCGGATTCACTACGGTTGACTTACTCTGGTAGTTCTGAATGGCATCTATCTTTTGCCGCATGATCTCGGCCTTCTCAAACTTCATTTCCATAGCCAGCTCGGTCATCTGCTGCTTCAGGTTCTTTATTACCTCGCCGGTATTCCCCTTCAGTATATGGCGTATATGCTGTATGTCCTCTGCATAGTCTTCACTTGTTTGCAGGCCTTCGCAAGGCCCTTTGCAGTTACCCAGGTGGTACTCCAGGCATACTTTATACTTGCCCTTGGCTATGTTGTGTGGGGATAGATTGAGATTGCAGGTACGCAGTGGTATGTTCTGCTTTATAAGCGCAAGTAGTTCCTTTACCCGCCATACGCTGGTAAATGGCCCCAGGTACTCCGAGCCATCCCGTATCATGCGCCGAGTAAGGAATACCCGGGGGAAATGTTCGTTTTTGATAACTACATAAGGATACGTCTTATCGTCCTTCAGCTCTATATTGAACCTTGGCTGATAATGCTTTATCAGTGAGTTTTCGAGCAGGAAGGCGTCGTGCTCCGTATTGGTGACGGTGTACTCAATATGGTGTATGAGCATCACTAGCCTGCGGGTCTTGTAGTTATCTACCGTTTTATTGAAGTAAGACCCTACCCTTTTCCGTATGTCCTTGGCTTTACCCACATATAGCAGCTCATTGCTTGCACTGTAATATTTATAGCAGCCCGGCTGATGTGGTATCGATTGCGCTATTGTTCCAAACTCTTCTTTGGTCATACATTTCCTTATCCTTATATATCCTACAAAAATCGGTACTCTACCCTTAGCTCTTTATCGGGCCCGGGCGTCGATTTTTCAAACTCCTGTATGCTGATAATCTTCACCGGCATATAAAACAACTTTCTTGTCTTGCCATGCCAGCGTGTATTTTCTATCGCTTCTATGTATATGGAGCGTATCTTATTGGTAACAGCATCTGCCGAAATCTGCAGCTTGCGCGTATAAAGCTTTTCATTTTTTGCTTCGTAGTAAAAGTTACGCGTATCCGTTGCATTGTCTTCGAACATCGTAAAGTCGTACTGATTCAGGAATTTAGGGTCACTGATATCGGTATCGAAGAACGCTTTCAGCACAGGTCCCCATTCTACCGTTTTCATATTGGCAAGGCTGCTATCTACCTTACCATTCAGGTGAACGATCTTTACAAAGCCAAAGGGCTGACTGTGGTAAGTGTCGTATTGATCTTTGAAGAATTGCTTTATGGAGAAGTATGTAGCCCCATTGTCAGGTAGCTTTTCTTCAATTGGTGCCTCTGCTTTATTGCAGGAAACGGCCAGCGACAGTACAATAAAAAGTGTGGTAAGTATTCTTCCGGACATTATTAAAACAGGTATCTGCTACCTTATAAGCAAAGATAGCAGATACCTGTTTTATTTTACGACTATATAGATTACGCTAATTCAATTGCGGATTGAGCGGCAGGTTGGCCAAGTAAGCATATTCACGGCCCAGCAGGTCAATCGCCCTTTTCCACATGTCTTTTGGCTCTGTTTCGAACAGAATATCTTCTGATAGATCTGTTATGAGCCACGATCCTTCCTTGGCTTCTTTTTCCAGCTGCCCGGGTGACCAGCCTGAGTAACCTACAAAGAGCCTGAGGTCTATTGGATGATAGTGATTTGTGACAACTGCGTCTTGTAATGCGTCGTATGAACCGCCCCAAAATACGCCGGGCGTTATTTCATTACCGCCAAATGTATCGGGAGTGCGGTGCAGCATGTGTAGTGTATCCAGCTGCACAGGGCCACCCTGGCTCACACCAAGCAATGGCGTGTATAGGTCAGGCAGCAAGTCACCCAGTGTTAGCTGAGTAGGCCTGTTGATCACAAAGCCGACAGAACCTTCATCGCTATGCTCGCAAAGCAGTATTACTGCCCTTGCAAAGTTCTGGTCAGCAAGGAAAGGTTCTGCTATCAGCAATTGCCCTGCTGCTAATGTCTTTTTATTTATCGGTCTACTCAAGCTAAAAAAATCCATATCCACTACTTTTTCATACTCCACCCTATGTTTGAAAAAATCTTGCCCGAAAATCTGCTACGCCCCAGATTGGGGGATATTAGTTTTTCCTTAACAGGCTATAAACTTATTATCCGCCCTGTTCTGTAAAATGGTTTATTTTTACGCCCTTTATCCGCGCCACACATGCAGTTAGCTTACAATATTCTACTCTTTGTCATCACATTTGTGGGGGGCAGCATCCCCTTATGGGTAAAGGGCCTGAATGACAACCGCATGCACTACCTGCTGGCATTTTCCGGGTCTTTCTTATTGAGTATCACATTCTTACACCTGCTACCTGAAACATTTGAAGAGATAGGTGGCAAAGCGGGTTTCTTTTTGCTGGTTGGCTTTTTTGTTCAGTTGCTCATCCAGCGCATCACCCATGGTATAGAGCATGGTCATGTGCATGTGCATACTCACGACCACCATATACCTTTAAAATCTATCCTGCTGGGCCTTTCCATACACGCCTTTATGGAAGGTCTGCCGCTGGGCTTTAACTACCGACTTGAAGCCACAGAACCTTCGCTGTACCTTGCAGTAGCTGCACACAAGCTACCCGAGGCCATGTTAGTTGCAACTCTGGTAGCCGGCAACGGAAGCAAGGTAAAATCTCTGCTGATCGTATTCCTGTTCTCAGCCATCACCCCGTTTGCAGGCATCATGGCTACGCTGCTGGGTACCAGTTATCATTTTGTAGCCAACGCAGTTATGGCGCTCATCCCAATAGTAGCGGGTGCATTCATTCATATTGCTACTACCATCTTTTTTGAGAGTGGTACGAAGCAGCATATGCTCACCTGGCAAAAAGTGATCGCAATATTATTGGGCGTCAGTATTGGCCTCGCCACACTTGTGCTGGAATAAGCCTAATTTCATGCTATGAAATGGCCACTGTCACGCATAGCATTACTCATCGTCTTTTTATTTCCCTTTCTCGCAGTTGCGCAGCAATCTGCTACTGATGGAAAGTCTCTACTTTGGAAGATTACTAGTAGCGAATTAAAGAAGCCCTCCTATCTGCTGGGTACCATACATCTCATTTGCCCCGAAGACCTGGTATGGACACCAGCCATGAAAAAGAGCTTGCAGGAAGCTGAAAAAATATGCCTGGAGATGGATATGGACGACCCGTCGCTAATGATGGAGATAGCCCTGGGTATGGTAGACAACAGTGGCAAAAAGCTAAAGGACTATTTTACCGCAGAACAATATGTAAAGGTTACCCGCTTCGTAAGCGATAGCCTGAAAATGGACATAGCCATGTTTCAGCAGGTAAAGCCGGTTGCCTTACATACATTACTGGCTACAAAATCAGCGGAGTGCGCGGATGCGATGGCCTATGAAACTATGCTGACCGACGAAGCAAAGAAACAGAACAAGGAGGTAATAGGTCTTGAAGCGGCTTCGGAACAACTGGAGTTGCTGAACAATATGCCAGAAGACAGTGTGATAAACGATCTGTTAGAGGTGGCTATGGGAGGCTACAAAGACGAGCGCGAAAAATACAGGAAGCTGGTGCAGCTGTACAAGTCGCAAGACCTGCCTGCACTGTATAGCTACATCGAGCAACATAAAAATGATGTAGGTGATATTAATGCATTCCTCAGCGAAAGAAACGAAAAATGGATCAGCAGGATGACCGAAAAAATGGATAGCAACTCTGTATTCTTTGCAGTAGGTGCGGGCCATCTTTGGGGCGAGCGCGGAGTGATAACCTTGCTAAGAAAATCGGGCTACAAAGTGACACCCGTAAGGTAGCCGCATTGTAGCCCGCATATGATATTGTCGTTTACTTACACGTTCTGATTCTCAAATATCTGCTTTACTGCATCAACCGTAAGTGGTTTGTTGATGAATTGCTTTACCGCTGCCAGGCTGCGTACTTTGGCTATGTCATTCTCATTAATAGATGAAGAGAGCATGTAGATGGTGTACGCGCTCTTCCTGTCTGCGGGTAGGCTATCAAAAGCTTCTACAAATTCAAAACCGTTCATCACGGGCATTTGGATGTCTACAAAAAGGATGGTGTGATCATCCGGTGATGCCGATTTGTCTTTAATATAATCCAACGCTTCTGATGCCTGAAGAAAGGTCTTAATGGTCTCTGACTTGCCGGAAGTCTGGATGATCTTTTCGGCAATAAAACAATCGAGCTTGCTATCGTCTATTACTATAAAATTAGTCTTATCCTTTGTCATGGTCATTTTGTTGGTATCATTACGGTGAAAGTAGTGCCCTCGTGTTCTTTTGACGATACATCTATCGTTCCGTTCACTTTACTTAATGCATCTTTTACATTATATAAACCAAAACCCGACCCGAACTCTAAAGTAGTGGCCCTGAAGAACATATCAAACACCTGGCTAATACTTTTTTCCGGAATACCTATTCCATTATCTTTTACATTGATCGTTGCAGCACCCTTACTTACCGCCACGTCCAAAGTTACAAATTTGTTTAACTTTTTCTTATCCTGATATTTGAAAGCATTCGACAATAAATTATTAACTATGATCTTCAGAGATACCTCATCGGACCGGAAAGGTTCATCCTGCACCACATTGCAGCTAAACTGCACCTGCTCCAGCTTACTGGCAATTTCAAACATATCCGACATGTCTTTTACCATATCGTTGAAGTTAATATCAGATATGCTCAGCTCTCCCCTTTTCAGGTTGTAGTAGTCATGCAGGTTCTGTATATAGTTATCCAGCTTTAGCATAGCCTTCTCCACCATATCCATCATCTGCCTTATGTCGGTAATGTTATCTATGTTCTTCGAAAGGTTGATGATACCGAGCACGCTCAATATCGGCCCACGCATATCGTGCGTGGCACTATATGCAAATTTATCCAGTTCATTATATGCCTTCTGCAGCTCCTGGTTCTTTACCGTCAGCATCGAGGTAGCGATATAGAATTTGTGCGCCTCCTCAATTGCCGAAGCGACATCCATATCCGTCCAGGGCTTTTTTACATATCTGAAGATATGTCCGCGGTTAATTGCGTTAATGACTGATTCAACATCTGTATACCCCGTTATCAGTATCCTTACGGGATTAGGATATTTATTCCTGATCTCTTCAAAATACTCAACCCCGGTTTTATCGGGCATGCGCTGGTCGCAGAGTATGATGCTGATATCCGCATGTTTTTCAAGGTGTGCATCGGCTTCGGCGGTAGAAACGGCAGTCAGTATCGTATAGTCGAACCTGAAGGACGCTTTGAAGCTGATGAGGTTATTTGCCTCATCGTCGATGTAAAGGATTTTTATTTTGTTCTTGTTGTCCAACCCAAATCAATTTACAATAATTCCTGAATTATGGGCAGCTCGATAATGAACTCCGTACCCTCACCAATTGTCGAATTCACAGCAATAGTGCCGTTATGTTTCTTTATAGTATTGTATGCTATTGATAACCCGAGACCAGTACCCTCTCCCACATCTTTTGTAGTAAAGAACGGTTCGAAGAGCTTCTTCTTTGTGTTTTCGTCCATACCCGTGCCGTTGTCTTTTATGCTGATAGATACAGTTGTTTCTGAATGATAAGTGGTAATGTATATTTCCCCGCCCTGCGCTTCTTTAAATCTCGACTTCACCGCATGGATTGCGTTCGTAATGATATTCAAAAATACCTGGTTAAGCTTACCGGGATAACATTCTACCAGCGGCAGGTTGCCGTATTTGCGCTCGATGACGATCTTATTATCCAGCAGGTTGTTTATAATAACAATAGTCGAATCGATGCCCTCATTAATATTGGCCTTCTTCAGATCGTCCTCATCCAGCCTGCTGAATATCCGCAGGCCCTTCACTATTTCAGCAGTACGAGTAGAGCCCTCGGTGATGCCTTTTAGTAGATAGTCTATCTCAGTACGGAGATAGTCGAAATCATATTCCTCCTTTAGCGACTCGATCTGGCTTTGCTTTTCCTGTATCGATGTAGGCGATAGCGATATCTGCTCTACTTGGGAAAACATATCTATCACCATTTCCACATCGCGCTTCAATGGCTTCACATTCGACGTCACGAAGTTGATCGGGTTATTTATCTCGTGTGCTATACCCGCGGTTAGCTGACCGAGTGAAGCCATTTTCTCTGACTCTACCAGTTGCATTTCCTTTTCCTTTAGTTCGTACAGGGTTTTGTTCAGCTCTTCGTTCGATACTTTAAGCTCCAATGTGCGCTCACTCACCTTAGTTTCCAGTATCACGTTTTGTTCCCTTACGATGCGTGCATTTTCTTCCAGTGCGTTCAGCGCCTGCGCCTGTGATTCTTCCTTTTCCTTTCTGAATGTATTGATCTTATCGGCCAGGGCGAAGGACAGCAATATACTTTCCAGCGCCGATCCTATCTGCAAGGCGTAGTAAGTAAAGTTATTGTACGGCAGCGCGCCAAAGTTGCGCAGTACAAATACCACAACGCCCGCCAGGAATATAGACCATGCTATCAGAAAGAATACTGCGGGACGGTAGCCTTTTCGTGCTATGGTAATACCGATCACTAACACCAATATAGAACCCAGCATGGCGCAGAGCTGCACTATCGATTGACCCATCATCTGTGTCTTCCAGAACATACCCATGATGATGGCTATGGTGTAGATGATGAGTATGCCGTTGATGATCTTGTTGGCAATGGGCGTAAACTTCTTTACCTGCAAAAACTTCTTCAGGAAGGCTAGTGCCGTAACGCCGGATAAGGCAGGAAACAGCACCATCATTGAATTGGCCAGGTATGGCGATGTTGGGTAAAAATAACGAAACGCATAACCCTGTACGCAAGCCTGGGTCATACCTACCGTAAAGATGTAGGCAACGTAATACAGATAGGTAGTGTCGCGAACGGTAAAGAATACGAATAGGTTGTAAAAGAACATCACCAGCATGATGCCGGCGTACAGGCCAAAGATCGTGTCGCGGCTCAGCAGCGATTCCGAAATACTTTTTTGCGTGCCGATCGTCAGTGGTACTTGTAATTGTTCTGCCGCCCTTACTTTTAATAGGTAGGTTTTCGTTTCTCCACGAGCCAGGCCCAGATCAAATATATAGTTCTGATGCTCGAACCAGCGTGCGTAGAAAGGAATAAACTCACCCGAGCTGACCACGCTGGTTTTACCACCTTCGCCTACGCTTATGAAGGTCACACTGTCGATAGTAGAGTGAGACAGTTCCAATACCGGGTCTTCATCCGTATTGTTTGTCACACTAAACTTTATCCAGAATGCAGAAGGCGTTATCTGCATATTTGGCACTCCCAGTTCACTCTTTTTATAGCCGGGTGCATTCAGCGCCCGCTCTACGGTAAGCGTGCCTTCTTTGTCTTCCAGCAGGTATACCTGGTTACCGATCTCTATGTTGCGGTCAGCAGTATTATATATTACCGCGTCTTGCGCGGTTACAATGGTTGTGATACATGATAGCAGGATGAATAAGTAAAACCGGGCGATATTCATATCGTTCGTTTTATTTGTAAGTCGTACAACAATTCAAAGGTTGCCCCTCTCCTGCCCGCTTCTGTTTTCACCTGTAGGGGATTTTCTCTTAATGATAATATTTCGTCGCGTTCTTGCGGGTCGGCCGTGCTTAGATCTTCTGCGTCATGCAGCAGCATAGCTGTTGCCACCAGGTCTTCTTTGGGATAGTAGAACGTACCGTTATTACCCAGGAAGGTAGCTATCCGATAACCCGCCTTTTGCGCCATCTGTACTGTGTAGGCCGCACATAATGCAAACATAGATTTAAGTCCTATCTGCGGTGCTATGCATACAGCGGTACGCGTAAGGAACACGCTGCCTATACCCATACCGGCTATCTCGCGAGAGTTCCAAAGGCCGCAGAGTTCCGCCGTGCCTTCCTTTGAGTATTCCTGCACCACTTCGTGTATAGAATCATCATGATCTTTTACTGCCTTTTCTATCGGCAGCGGGTATAGTCCGCCGGCCCTCTGCACTCGGGCACCGCCCAGTACCTTACCATTATCAGGATCTTCTGCAACTATCACATAGGTGTCAGGATCCTGAAACCATTCTACATTGGCAGAGGTGATCATAGTGATACCGAAGGCTTTCAATATCTTCATATGCCCTTCTACAAACTTCTCGCAGGTTGCCGTATCGTCGATCGCTCTATATGCCCGTATCCTGATCATGAGTCGTGTCTTGAACTGAATGAAAGCAGTTTTTCGATTGGCAAATGGGGCGACGGCGTTGCAGGCTCTGTAGAAACGAATAGCCGGAATAGCATTACTTCTGCCGCCTGGCTGTTTTCCAGGGAGAATATTTTTTCGTAGCTCTTTCTCATCTCCCGCAGATCGTTCATCGCTTTTTCGGGAAACCTTCCGTTGCCCGCCGTCGATAACTCATCAAAAAGATAAGTAATAGTATTGAGCGGCTGAAATCCAAGCCCCTCTTTATTTGCAGCCAGCCATATGCGCTCCAGCGCCCTGCCGCCGTTGAATAGGCTTTGGTCATCTTGTTCGGGCATGGTCAGCAGTCCTATTACAGATGCCGACATGGTATATTTTCTTGCAAACCACTCCAATGCATAACCTGCATTCCATTTATTCAGGTATTTGATCACGCCCAGGTTCTTTACCATATGGTAGGCTACCTGTTCTGACGGTCGTAGTCTTAATTCTGAGAGACCTGTTCCTATACCCTTGTTCTGCTCTTCCCAGTCGATCTCATTTACAAAATCTGCGTGCCCGCCATTTTCGTCCAATAGTCTCAGGCGTTCAGCTTTTGCTATCAGTTCGCTAACTTCAGCCATGGACTTTTCATCAGATATCAGCTTCAGACTTGCGCCTGGTATTGTCTGTGCAATTTGTTGGAGCTTATCCAGTTTAGCAGCGTCAATCGGCTTCTTATCTGTTATACTTACATCGGTAGCTCTATATGGGATGGTTGTAACCAGTTCATCCGCTATGTGTGGCTCCGCCGCGCCTTCATTTTTATTGTGAAAGCTGTATACTGCCGCAAGATGGCTATCTGTTCTCATAGGAAAATGAGATACTGTGATCTCCAGTCCTTTCTCATGCGCCTTTAATACAATATTCTCAGTAGCGGCACCAAGGGCTATTAAATCAGCGTTATGCTTATTTCTCGTTTTGTTGTAGAATAGATATAGCCTGCCGTCCGCATATTTCCACCTCCAGGGCTGCTGATTACCTTTGCTATATGCCTGCGCCCCGGCAGTTACCAATTCTGATATAGCTTCGTCACTGAGTGTCGTTGTTCCTGCACTGGGCGATACATTTACCTTGGCGATAAGCGCATCCATTTCTTCCTGTGAAACTTCAGCCGGACGCTCCATAATGGCATCTGGTGCTTCTTTATCCGATATCAGTTGCTCTATATCTATGAAGTAACGTCCCGACTCGTGATATTCATCCAGAAATATCCTCCTGGCAACATCGGCGGTAATGCCACCACCCAACGCTACGGCACTGGCTAGTTGCGGCCAGGTAGTGATGGTACGCCCTATCTCCAGCATCGACGCCTTCATTCTTGTAGAAAGCGTATCGGTACCGGCTATAGGCAGTATATAAGGTACTTTCTCCTCGTATGATTTCAGTTCTTTCAGCTTGCCCAAGTCTAAGTGGGCCACCTTACCGTGTAGTATAGGCCGCTCCGGCTCCAGGTCGTAGCGTTCCACATCTATGGTACCTCGGTCACTGGCTTCCATCAGCACCGGTATCTGTGCTTCTTTAGCCTTTAGCCTGCACAGTATCTTTATATCTACACTATCGCATTCGTCTATCAGCAGGTCTAGCTTGCCGGTACCGTCATCTATAAAGCTGCCGATGTTTTCTTCGGTTATACCGTCGGCATAACACTTTACTACCAGGTATGGATCTATCTCCATGATCTCGCGCGCCACAGCCACAACCTTTTTTACGCCCAGGTTGTGCAGGCTGGTACGTATTCGGTTGTAGTTCGTAAGCTCCAGCACGTCAAAGTCGGCAAGCCGCAACTCACCGCAGCCACGCTCCATAGCCATCGTTACCGAAACCGACTGGCCTACGGATAAGCCTATCACGCCTACCTTCTTCTGTGCAAGTGTGTCCTGTTCGGCCTTTGTTATCTTGTATTGATTGCGTGATGTACGGGCTTCTATAAATTCTTCACGGTCTAGTATATGTACCAGGCGATTGTTCCATGGATAATATACCCACACGCCAAATTCTATCAGCGATACCCCTCCGAGATGGGTAGCTATCAGCGATTCGTAATCTTCGTTGCTAAGTGGCCGTGTAGGATTACGGCTTTTGACCAGTTCTTTCAGCTGATCGTACATTTCATCGTGGATGTACGGCTTTTGCGCATCCACCAGCTGCTCTAGTTGCTCTTTATCCTCACTATTGTGCAGCCTGAAAAACTCAGGTTGATACACGTCTCTCTGCTCGTCTGCTCTCTTCCTTAATTTATCCATTTATAACGAGTTGTAATATAGTGTCCTTATGTCAATTTCACGGCCGGGATTGGTGTTTTAAGAGCTTTAAAATACAATATAAAGCTATGACTGTCAAGTAAATTAACTATCTTGCAATGATATTTTTCAAAGCGGCCAAAAATACTGCGATTACCCATAGTAATGTCGGATAATAAAATAAATATACTTTACGTGGATGATGAAGAAAACAATCTGTTTTCCTTCAAAGCCACCTTCCGCCTGAAGTATAATGTGATGACCGCAATAAGCGGAGAAGAGGCGATCAAGGTACTGAAATCCAAACCGGTAGATATCATCATTACGGACCAGCGTATGCCCAATATGACGGGCGTAGAGTTTCTGGAATCAATAATTGATGAATATCCCGAGCCTATGCGGATATTGCTGACAGGTTACGCTGATATGAATGCGGTGATAGACGCAGTAAACAAAGGCAAGATATTCCACTACCTGAGCAAGCCCTGGAGCGAAGAAGAACTGGATAACACGATAAAACGTGCCTACGACGTATACCGCATGAGGCAGGATGAAAAAGAGTTGACCGAAAAGCTGGGTGTGACCAACGAGCAGCTGGAGTTCTTGCTCAGGCAAAGACTGCTTTCTTAGACACGAAACGATATAAAATGAAAACGCCCGGAAATTCCGGGCGTTTTTCATTTTATATATAATTCGTTATTGACTTTTCCAGTTATCGGTAGCAGCCAGTTCTTTTGCTATCATCACTTCCCAACGGGCCTGCTCATTACCTATTATACCGTGCTCTGTTTCTTCCTCATACATTTCCTGGCGCTGGATGTATTCCTGCTGCACCTCTTTATACAGGCTGCGCAGCGTAGTTTTCATTGTTTCCACTGACACCTTCACTTTGCTCATTTTAGCCCTTAGCTTACGGGTATACAGCTCACAAATATCGAAATGGCACTGCTCATGCGCAAGTATCTCGGGCTTTTCAAGGCCTGTTTTTACGAACGACTTTGTTGGATAAAAGGTATTATATACCACAACTTTCAGTTCCGGATTAGCAGCCGATATAGTATTCGTCTCGAAGCCTATTCCGCAAAAAGTTGCAGCCGCCACATCGTGGCCCATTGAGTGCTGCACGGGACCGCGAAAGTCGTCCCATACCAGCTTGCGGCTCGATGTCCAGCCGAATTCTTTTTCGTAAGCCCTGGGATTTTCTGCCTTGTAGAAGGTCACTTTCAGATCGCTACCGGTGCGCGTCTTGCTTTCCATCACCTTTACGATGTTGGCATCCGACTTCATCGCCAGCAGCTTGGCATCTGCCAAAAGCTCTCGATAAGAACTGGCCGATTTACTGGCGCCCAAGTCAACGGTATTCAACTTCACCGCATTGAATGGCACAGGGTCGGCAGCCTGCAGTACGACCACGCTTTTTTCTGCAACAGACGGGTTTTCGCTATCGCTGGTTACAATTTTATGAGCTGAAGAAAACTGGGGAGACAGAGTTGCACATACGAGTGCAAGCATACCTGTCCATGTTTTGGCACGATTCATCAACACTGACCTTATCTTGTTTGGAATAAACTAAAGTTACATAAAAAGCTGATACAGCGCGCATTTCCTATCAACAACAGGGGTGAAATGAATGTTAAACGTTGCAGATATAAATACCAGCGTTTGTAGGACGTACAAAATCCAGATGCTACTTTTGCGTTTCCAGATATGTAACCTGCATACAAGTTTCATGATAAAGATCAGCGTCGTAATCATCACACTCAATGAGGAACGGAATATAGCCCGTTGCCTGGAGTCGGTGCGCAAGGTAGCTGATGAAATAGTGGTAATAGACAGTGCCTCCACCGACCGAACTGCTGATATTGCAAAGCAGTACGGCGCCAGGGTGATCATACAACCTTTCCTGGGTTATGTAGAACAGCACAATTTTGCAAACAAACAGGCGTCAAACGACTGGCTGCTGGTATTGGATGCCGATGAAGCGCTGTCGGAACAGCTGGAAAAGAGTATACTGGCAGTAAAAAAGCAGCCGACGCATAACGCTTATAAATTTGCCCGCCTTACTAACTACTGTGGCACCTGGATAAAGCACAGCGGCTGGTACCCCGATAAAAAGATAAGACTCATAGACCGCCGTACCGGAAGTTGGGCGGGGCACAAAGTGCATGAATACTGGCAACAAGAACAGGGGTCGTTAGGTGAGTTGAAGGGCGACTTACTACACTATAGCTTCTACACCATATCGCAGCATATAAAACAGACGGAAAAATTCTCTGAACTATGGGCGCTTGCTGCTGCTGAAAATGGCAAAGATTGCAGCATATTGAAAGTATGGCTGGCACCTAAATGGAGCTTCTTCTCCAACTACGTGCTTAAACTTGGCTTTCTAGATGGCTATGCCGGCTATCTCGTATGTAAATACACGGCCCTCTATACGATGATCAAGTATGCTAAGCTAAGACAGTATGCACGCTGGCTGCACGAAGGGAAAGATTTTGAAGGGAAGCCTAAGTCTGTGTAGGGGTGACACTCGCGGTCTGCGTTATTCATAAAAGCAACACACAAACACAATTTTATATGAAAAGCACACTCAAAACTTTTTCTATTGCTGCAGGTACTGCACTTATGGTAATGGCTATGTTCTCCTTTAAGCCTGCACCTGAAGATGGCGATCAAAAACGCGTAGTTTACGAGTACAAGCAGTTTTCAACCATAGAATCGGTAGTACCAGGCGGACTAGGCCGTTCGCGCATACTTACTACCGATGATAATGGGCAACTAGTAGAAAAAGACCTCAAGAATTTTTATAGCATGGTAGGTATCAACTTTGGTAATATCGCCAATAACGACCGCGCAATTGTAGATCGCCTCAACTATTACAGCAGCGAAGGCTGGGAACTGATGGAAGTATCGACAGGCTCTCATGCGCAAACATCGGATGGTAGTAGCTCCGGCGGTGTATTCATTAGTCGCTACCTGTTCCGCCGGCCAAGGCACTAGTGCCAATTAGCATAACTCAAATAACATTGTCTATAGAAATGGCCCGCATACACGGGCCACTTCTATTTATCTTTGCTTTCTTTTTTCGATTTCTTTTTAGGTACGCAGTTAGGCACCATCCTGCCGCCCTTCTCTTTCATGCCTACCTGCTCGTAACCTTCCCAACATGGGTCTTTCGTCTTTCTTTTCTTCGTAGCTGCCATAACTCATCGTTTTCGAATAAGACGTAAAGCAAATTGCGCCAGCGGGAGAAAATTATGTGTTAATATTAGCGGGTTGTTCAATCACTAGCATTTATCCGTAGCCAAACGTTCCGCACTTCGGATAAAACAGCTCGGTTAATTGTTGCGTACTCATCTTTAAGCCCTTCAAAAATCTACTAAATTTGCCTTGCGTACAGAAGGCGAGAAACACAAATAAGAACACTATTTTTGCAACATGCCTCAGGATACGCACGAACAGATCAGCCTTAATAAATACATCAGTTCTTCAGGGTTTTGTTCACGTCGCGAAGCCGATAAGCTTATTGAGCAGGGACGGGTTACCATCAATTATCGTCCGGCGACACTGGGTATGAAAGTGCATATAAAAGACAGTGTTGAAATAGATGGTGAACCGATAAAAGCAAGCACTAAACGCCCTATCTATATCGCCCTGAACAAACCTGTCGGCATCACCTCCACTACCGACCCAAAGGATAAGACCAACATCGTAAGCTTCCTCAACTATCCTAAAAGGGTATTCCCGATAGGAAGGCTGGATAAAGACTCTGATGGATTGATCTTTCTTACAAATGACGGCGATATCGTCAATAAGATACTCCGTGCCAGCAACCATCATGAGAAGGAATATATTGTTACGGTGAACAGGGCGATTGGTGCAGAGTTTATTAAGGCCATGGGCGAAGGCGTACCCATACTGGGCACTACCACGAAACCATGTTTTGTAAGGCAGGAAGGTAATAAGAAATTCCGCATCATACTGGTGCAGGGCCTCAATCGCCAGATACGCCGCATGTGCGAATATCTGGGTTACGATGTGATAAAGCTAACCCGCGTACGCATCATGAACATCAAACTGGAAAGCACGTTGCCTACAGGTAAGTGGCGCTTCCTTACTACACCCGAAATAGACAAGATGAATGAGCTGGTGCTTGCATCCAGCAAAACAGACGAAGAAGCTGCATCGCCTAAAAAAGAGAAGAGAAGGAAAGAAGGTAAGCCAGTGGCTACAACGGTAAAACCTGCCGAAAAGCAATCGCCACCAGCGAAGGCAATAAAACCTAAAGAAAAAAAGCAGCAAAAAAGCGCTGCTGCAAAACCTGAGAATAAAGAAGCAAGCACTAAACCGGCTAAGAAGAGCACGAGCTATAAAGAATGGCGCAATAAGCGTAATTACTGATTGTACTCGCGCTTCAACAGTGAAAAGCAGATGGAATCTTGCACAACGCCGTCCTTGCAATAATGATCTCTCATGATACCCTCCTGTACAAAGCCGAAAGACTTTACAAGTTTTAAAGATGGTTCATTGGTCGATCCGATCAATGCCTCTACCCTGTTCAGGCCCATTTCGGTAAAGCCAAAATCAAGCATGGCTTTTACCCCCTCCTTCATATAGCCCTTGTTCTTGTATTCTTCTATGTAAATAGCATAGCCAATTTCGGCTTTGGAGTGTAGTGGCTGCCAGGTATGATAGTGTGCCGCCCCAATTACCTCATTGGTTTCCTTAAGGATAAACAGGAAACCTTTCAACTTTATCCTGTAGGTAGTGTAGCCGCCTTGCTGTTTTTCTTTATCTACAGCCAGTTGTTCTACGGTCAGCAAGCCCATATAGCGCATAATATCTTCGTCATTCCATTGAGTGAATACATAATCAATGATCTCCTGGTTTACTTCTTTGAGGATTAGTCTTTTTGTTTGGAGGATTATTTGAGGTATGTGGGCTGGTAATTGCATAAAAACAAATATAAAGCTGGTTTTGTACAAACGCAAAAAACCTCTACAGGGTTAACTGTAGAGGTTTAGAAAAGAATATGGCAGCTACCTACTCTCCCGGAAAGATACCAGTACCATCGGCCATGAGGGGCTTAACTTCTCTGTTCGGAATGG
>SEFT01000056.1 GCA_004144175.1 Sphingobacteriales bacterium | reverse complement strand
TCCAGTAGTAAGCTTCGAAACCTGGTGTAGAGGTATAACCGTAAATACCCATCTCGATATACATGGATTTAGACGCTTTGAAAGTATCTGTTATAGCTGGGATACAACCCGGTGCAGTAACATAAGCACAACCTGTAGAAGAAGAAGACGGGCCGCCGGTGTAGCCGGTAACGCCGCCGAAGTTGCTTCCTACATAGCTGTTTGCAGAGCATTTGTTCAGGCTTTTGCCGGATGCATCTTTACCTTCAAACAAACGGATGTAATCCATACCGCAGGCAAGGTCGAACTTGGTGAATATTAAATATACGCTGTCCGCGCAACCTGCAATCACCGCTTTGTTCTGTACATAGTTACCTGTTGGGTTTTTGTTAGGACCACCATTGTCATACAAGTAACCTGCTTTATCTGTAATAGTTACCGTACCGCTGGTAGGCATGTTGATAGCTGGATCCACAGTAATATAATCTGTTTTGCACTCCTGGTTACCGGCGCCTTTCTTGTTAGAAGCCGTTAAGCACACTTTGTATTTACCACTGTAGTTGAATCTTGCTGAGAAATTAGGCAAGCTCATGCTGCCGTAAGTAATGGTATAGCTTGGGTTAGACTGGCCGTTGGCAAAAGTATTTACCGGGGTAATTTCCCACTTCCAGCTCGATGGATAATTTACAGATAGATCTGAGAATTTAATCACATCTCCTTGCTTGATGATGTTTTTATCAGAAATAAAATCTGATACCGGTGCAGCAGGAGGATCTGTAACAGTAATAGTTTTCTCTACAGAATCTTTACCGCCGCAGTTCTCAGCTACCAGTTTCACTTTACTGGTTGGGCCAGACAATGTTACTGTTTCCAGGTGAATAGAATCGCTTACCCATTTACCGTTTACATACCAGTGGTAGAAAACAGGATCTAAGCCACCGGAAGATTTAGCAGCATTGAAGAATACTGTCGGGTTACCATCATAAGCAATAGATGGCGCTGTGAAGTTCGGGGAAGATGGTTTCGCATAATGCGGGTTGCCGCTGTATGTTGACTCATCTGCTCCTGATGTTACGAAATATTTACAACGTGCATCACCGTCAATATCTAAATTAACACCAATGTTCTTAGCAAATGGTGTTAAAGATGACTGATCTACGTGAAGATCCTGTGCTCGTGTTGGAGTGGTTTTGTAGGTTACAGCCATGTTTTGATCGCTTTGGCCCATACCAAAAGTTTTTGCAACCGCTTTATATGCCGCTAATGAGCTATAGGCTGTACCATTCCAATATAATAAGGTACCACCGCTGTTGTAAAAGTTATTACCTTCAAACATGTCATTAGCAGTTACACCATAACTGTATAAAGTAATACCTGAGCCAGAGCGTGTAAGATTATTATTCCTGAAATCTATAGTTCCTTTGTTTGCATTGTACATGTAAACAAGGTAACTGTTAGAATTCGACGAATGAATTGTATTGTGCTGGAATTTTACAACAGCAGAAGATGAATAAGGATACAAATAAACGCCATATTGGGTACTTGAACCAAACAACACCATATTGTTTGTAACTTCCATTTTAGCACTTGCATAAAGAAAACCCATACCATAGTATGCGTTTACCGGGCCAAAATAATTGTTATTAATCTTTACGTTGTTTTCATAATAGCTATACAAGCCTTGTCCGGAAGTTTGCTGGCCACTATCCAGATAGTTGTTAATAATCTGATTATCAACACTGTTTTGCGCCATAATCATATAATAATAAGGCTTTGTAATGGTATTACCATCGTATATAGACCTGGTATTGCTACCATTACTATAACCCTCATCGCAAACCATATAACCGCCACCGCGCAAATAGTTTTTCTTCCACAAAATATCTGTAGAACCACCACTGCGTGTTGCAGCGCAACCGTACATATATGTGTTAGATGCTGGTGCCCAAACCCAGCAATTCTGGATTGTACAATTTTTAGAACCATAAACATCTACACCGTAATTACTACTTCCTAAAGTCTGCTGGTCAATAAATAAATTGTCCAAAATAATATAAGATGTAGAGCTAAGCTGTATAACGTAACTTGCTGTATTATATACACGCGTATCTGTAGGTACTTTACCCATACCTTTAAAAGTAAGTGTGTTGGTAGCAGATAAACCAGAAATACCGCCAATGGATACACTCTCATTGTAAGCGCCGGCAGAAATTTCGATTGTTGTTTTACCATTTACACCTTTAGACTTCAGGTCGCTAACGGCCTTGCCTATGGAAGAATAGTCGCAGCCGGAGGCGCAGACTGTTTTTGTTCCTGAAATTTGCGCCTGCGCAGCCGGGGAGAGCAGCAATGCAGCGGCGGCAAATGCCAGCCAGGTTGATCTGCGGGCCCAACGCTTCGTTGAGCTTCGCAAGGAAAGTTTGTGTAATAA